>QHVH01000014.1 GCA_003222245.1 Blastocatellia bacterium AA13
CAATCCTCGCTCGCAACACCTCCCG
Organism: Blastocatellia bacterium AA13; assembly: GCA_003222245.1. Classification (GTDB taxonomy): domain Bacteria; phylum Acidobacteriota; class Blastocatellia; order UBA7656; family UBA7656; genus QHVH01. Next base: position 26 of record QHVH01000014.1, read on the forward strand.
CTGCTCTGCCCTACCCTTACGCGTGATCGCTAATAACACCTCGCGCTCCGCCTCAGTCAGAATCACTTGTCCCTGCGTCGATTTCACAGCCCCGGACTATATCACTTTACCGTTCGACTGTATAGACATTTAAGAGACGCTACACTAGCGTGTGAGATTTCTCGATATAACGCGGGTACTGGAGAGATGTACACCCGTTCAGCCTCTGACATTGCTCCGATGAGAATGCCCGCCTCAATTCAGCGGAAGCAGTGCGACGACATTGCGAGAATCGCCTTTTTATTCTTCCTCATACTTCCATCGGTTCGCCGGTTAATCGCTCGACTTCTATAACCCCATTCACCGATTTGACTGCGCTTGTAATTTTTTCGAGGTGCTTCAGGTCGAAGATTTCAGCGGTTAACACAAGCTGGCCGCGGCCTTCTTCATCGAGAGAGGCCCTGATGTCGCGGATGTTTGTGCCTACGCCTGCGATCTTCTGAGTTACATCCGCCACCATGCCGGGACGGTCTTCCGTTACCAGTTTGAGAGTGATCGGGTAAGCGTCGGTTCGCTCCGAATCAGCCTTCATCCATTGCACTTCTATGATTCTTTCCGGGTTCACAAGCAAGCTTGGCGCATTGGGGCATCGAGTCGAATGAACGGCGACACCCTTCCCTCGGGTGATGTAACCCATTATCTGCTCGCCTCTGATCGGATTGCAGCAGCGCGCGCGGTAAACCATGATGTCGTCGATCCCTTTAACTACGATGCGGTCCTGTAAGCCAAGGGCGCGCTTTACCACCTGTTTCAGCGTCGGCTTTTGTTCCTGCTCTATCTCGGCCGAGCGATCCGGCGGCAGCAGTTTTCCGATGACGCTGCGAGGAAGCACCTTACCATAGCCGACTGCCGCCAGCAGATCATCTTGACGCGCGCAGCCATATTCCGGAGCCAACCGATCGAGATCGCCGTTGGCCCTGATTTTTTTGACGCTCAGGCGATACTTCTCCGCTTCTTTCTCGAACAACTTTTCGCCAAGCTCAACCGCCATCGCCCGCTCGCTTTCGGCAAGATAGTGGCGAATCTTCGATCTCGCGCGGGAAGTCTTTACGAAGTTCATCCAATCGCGCGATGGATGGGCGGCGGGCGAAGTCATGATTTCCACCCGGTCTCCGTTGCGAACCTGGTATTTGAGCGGAACGATGCGGCCGTTTACCTTCGCACCCGTGCACGTCAGACCAACCTGCGTGTGAATCGCGAAGGCGAAATCTACGGGCGTGGCTCCGCGCGGCAACTCGATCACCCTGCCCTTAGGCGTAAAGCAATAGACTTCGTCTGGATATAGATCGAGCTTGAGAGAATCCAGAAACTCGCGGGAGTCCTTGACCTCCTGTTGCCATTCAACGAGGCGCTTGAGCCATACGAACGCCTCGTCCTCTTCATTGTGGGTTCCACGCCGGCCCTCTTTGTATTTCCAGTGGGCGGCAATACCTTCTTCGGCGATATTCTGCATCTCCTGGGTTCGAATCTGGACTTCGAAGGACTGACCGCTATCGCCGATAACCGAGGTGTGGATCGATCTGTAGAAATTTTCGCGAGGTATGGCAATCCAATCCTTGAATCGCCCTGGAATCGGCTTATATGCGGTATGGATGACGCCGAGCGCCGCGTAACAATCCTTGACGGACTCCGTGATAATGCGGACGGCCACTAGATCATATACTTGATCGATCGTGATGTGCTGCCGCTTTAATTTCTGATATATGGAATAAAGACGTTTGATCCGTCCCTCGATCACGTGAATTTGAATGTCCGATCCGCTCATCATCGCGAGAATGTGCTGCTTGATTTCCTCGAGGAACGCTTCCAATCGCGACCGGCGGCTCTCGACCTGCTCCTTTAGCTTCTGATGCTCTTCAGGTTCGAGATGCCTGAATGCAAGATCCTCCAGCTCGCCTCGCACGCGGGCCATTCCGAGCCGGTGCGCGATGGGCGAGTATACGTCGACGGTCTCTTGCGCGATGCGGCGGCGCTTTTCCGCGGGCAGGTACTCGAGCGTCCGCATATTGTGCAGGCGGTCGGCAAGCTTGACGAGAACCACTCGAACATCGTCCACCATCGCGAGGAGCATCTTGCGCATATTCAATGCCTGCTGCTCCTCATAGGTGCTTTGATCAAGGCGTGCGATCTTTGTCAGTCCTTCGACAAGATGGGCAATTTCATCGCCGAAGTAATCTCTTATGTCGGTGATGGAAGTTTGTGTATCTTCGACGATGTCGTGAAGAAGGCCCGTCGCGACGCAGACTGGATCAAGCTTTAGCTCGGCCAGGATATTGGCCACTTCCAGAGGATGGATCAGATAGGGTTCGCCGGACTTACGTACTTGACCGCGATGCTCGCGAGCCGAGAATAGATAGGCCCTGCGAAGCAGTCCTTCGTCCGCGCCCGGATGATTCCGGCTTACGGTCTCGACGATTGTCTCGAAACGGATCATCTGTTGATATCTCCCGGGCTGCCCACCCGAGTTCTCGATATGGATCGACTTTATTCGATGTCCCCATAAAACGATGAGGTGACAGCCTGAACGGCCATCACCTCGGATTCTAACACAGGTTGTAGGTTAATCCACTTTTACGTGCCGGACTGCCCGCCGGCGGCAGCAGCCTGCTGCTCGTGAAACTTCTTGTAGTTCTTGTCAGATACATCAATCTGTTTGTCTATATCTGTCTTGCGCTGCGGATTCGATTCGATCTTCCGTTCCTCTATATAAATCAGCTTCTCGTAAATCCAGGCATCGGCATAGTCGGCTTTGATCGAAATCGCTTTCTGCAGGTACTCGTGCCCCTTCGTGATGATTGGCTTCATCTTGTCAGAGACATTTGCTGGAATCGGCAACTGTTGTTGTGACGCTCCCACCAATTTCAGATAAGGCCGGCTGAGGTCATAGGATTCTTGCCAGTAGCCCTGACCGATCGTGTAGAACACCGCGGCCTTGGTCGCGGCTTCCCCGGACAAATCCGCTCGCTTGAGCAATGACTCTCGCGCCTTCTGTTTATAGCTGTCGGCCTTGTCTGGAGTCATGCGGGCCATCTGCTCGTAGACTTTTGCTTCAAAGGCATAGGCTTGATCAACCGCTTTCGGATTGTTCTGGTTCTTCTGAATTATCGTCTCGTAAGCGGCGATTGTGTCGCGGCCCAGGCCCTCGGTCAGATTCTGGTCAAAGAGAGCATTGACCGATCGAGCATAGTAGAGTTGGGCATTGGTAAGATCGGGGGCGAGATCGAGAGCCCGCTGAAACTTCTCGCGCGCCAGATCGAACCTTCCCTTGTTGAACTCGCGGACGCCTTCGTTGAGGCTGTCCTTGGCTCGCAGTTTGTTGATGAACCCGCAGCCGGGCGTTCCGGCGACGAGCGCAGCCAGTCCGACCACGAGCAATGATTTCCTCCACCAGTTCACGTGTATCTCCCTCTTCTGCTATTGCAGATAGTCTATTTGCAATCCGATGGGGGTGGCCCCCGCGCCCTTTACCACGTCGATGACCGACACAATGTCACCGTACGGCTTGTCTTTGGGCGCCTTGATGAAGATCGTCTTATCCGGACGATTTTCGAGCAGATCCTTCAGCGTGCCGGCGAGCTCCGGAAGCTGCATCGCCTTAGAGTTCAGCTCCACTGTTTGATCGAGACCGCTGCCGGTCTTTACGTCGACCATCAGCAGATCAGAAGGCGGCACCGGCTTGTTAGGATCGTTTTCCTGCGGTTTTTCCGGGATCTTCGTTTCAAAACGAGCCGGCTTCAGCGGCGCGATCACCATAAAGATGATCAGGAGTACGAGCAGCACGTCGATGAGCGGCGTCACATTAATATAAGGCGGCGCCGTCTTAGTAAACCTCCGCGGTGCTATTTCTTCAGAACTGTCTTTTGCCATTGTTTCTCTCGACGAGGCTGGCCTGCCCGCCTGCCAAACCGCAAACCAGCCGGAAAATCGGAGTAAAATTACTTGGCAGGCGTCGCACCCGCTGTCGATCCGGGACTTCCCTTTTCTTTCTCGGCCACGAGACCGATCCGATCAAACCCCGCCTCTCTAATCGAGTCAATCACCGACACAACGGTGCCGTATTTGACCGACTTGTCGCTTTTGACGTAGACAACCTGTTCAGCAGGCGGCTTGTCCTTCAGCATCGTTTTGACCTTTTGAGGGATGTCGGCTTGCTGAACTCTGTCGCGGCCAAGGTAGAAGAGTCCATCCGTGGTGATAGCTACGACAACCGACGTCTCTTTCACGATGTTGGGATCGGGATCTGGATACTTAGAGTTGGGAAGCACCACGCTGACGCCGCTTTGCAACATCGGCGTTATCACCATGAAAATGATCAGCAGGACGAGCATCACGTCGACCATCGGCGTGACGTTTATATCGGCGACGAATCCGCCTTCGCCGCTTCCGGTTTGCATTCCCATTGTCTTACCTCATTTCGCGCTTCTTGATGAAGTAGTCGATCAGCTCGCCAGAAGAGTTATCCATCTCGATGGTGAACGCCTCAACCTTGTTCGTGAAGATGTTGAACGCCCAGACGGCGGGAATGGCGACCAGAAGACCGAAAGCGGTCTCAATCAGCGCCTCCGAGATTCCGCCGGCGACCGCGGCTATACCGGTTCCTTCGGCTGCCTTCATTCCCTGGAATGCGCCGATAATGCCGATAACGGTTCCCAGCAAGCCCACGAAGGGCGCAGTCGAACCGATAGTAGCCAATCCGGAAAGGCCCCTGCGCAATTCGGCGGTCTTTAATGCCGTCGTACGTTGAAGCGCACGCCGAGCTGCATCCATAGTCGTTCCAGGAATATCAGCTCCCATTTGATGGGCCTGAAACTCTTGAAGCCCCGCGTTCACCACCATAGCGAGGTGGGATTTCTTATGTCTGTCGGAAATGGCGATTGCTTCGTCAATACGGTTGTCGCGAAGAGCGGCCGCGACTTTTGGAGCAAACTGCCGGGACTGGTTCCGCGCAGCGTTGTAGGTCAACCAGCGCTCCACCATAATCGCGATTGAGTACATGCTCATCAGGGCGAGCACGATCGCAACCACGATTGCGGGCCATTTCATCTTTTGAATCATGCCCCAAAGTGAGAAGTCCTCGGTCTGGGCTGGCTGCCCGCCGCCTGCATCCGCCGCCTGAAATAGGAACAGAGCGAGCTTACTGCCCGCCAGCCATAGATTCGATAGAAGTAGCATCGGTTGAAACCCTCCAATTCAAATTTCGAACTCGTCCGAGGCGGGCGTCTCGCCCGCCTCACTAAACTATTAACTCACGAAGCCCACGGAAGCCCCGCGCTCTCTCTTGCTCTTCGACTCATCTGCATGACTTATATCAGAACCTTATATCCGAAATTTACATCTGGAAGTTGAACGTTATTGTGCCGATTACTTTCACCGCGGTACCGCTGAGCAGCGTCGGCTTGAATTTCCACCCCTTGGCGGCGCTTGTCGCCGCGTCCTTCAGCAGCGGATGGCCTGAAACTGGTCGAGCCGATTCGACATTGCCGCTTTCATCAATCGTGATTTCGATAACGACAGTGCCTGTTACGCGCGCCGCCTTTGCCAATGGAGGATATGACGGTTCTAGTTTTTTGATCGCCTCGCCCTGCAGCACGCCTCCGGACTTTCTAATGACCTTGGGGATTTCTTTTGGAGGAGGAGGCGGCGGCGGAGCTTCAGGCGGAGCAGTATCGCGAAACACAGGCACGCCGCCAGGTACGCCCCCCGGCACTCCGCCGGGAACGCCGCCGGGTACGCCGCCCTCGACGCCGCCCTGAACACCGCTGGTTGCGATAACCGGCGGAGCCGCTGATGGCGGCTTGATCTCCTTAGGCGGTTCCTTTGCGGCGACGAAGCCGGTCGGAGCTTCGACCTTCACCACCTTAGGCTGCGGCGCACTCGGAGGAGGCGGAGGAGGCGGCGGTGGCGGAGGCGGAGGCGTTGCAAGCAACGTCAGCGCCTCAAACTGTTCATTAAGCTTCGCGTCGTATAGGAAGATTCCGGCGATAATCACCGCGGAGAGTAGACTGACCCAGATCACTGCCGTCGTGAAGAAGAATATCCAGCGATTGTCCTTTTTCTTTATCGCCGAGGATACGACTAGTTGCTCAAACATTAGTGTCCTCCAACTGGCGTGTTGGGAATCGGAACAGCGAGATTGTCAACTCCCGACACAAAACTATGCACTTCTTGCGATTGTCGGGACCGGTCGATGAACGGCCATTGCCACGAGGCTCCGCGTACGTAAGCCGCTCGAATTAGCCGCTTTTGCTCACAAAACTCGGTTATTTGCTGTCGTGCTTGAGGTCAACTAAAAACCGGCTGAGTCTATACTCGCTTCCCCGACAAGTCAAGAAAATTCGCTATAACTCAACCCTCAGTTAGACACCGGCAACGGACTATTTGTTCCCTTGTGGCTCCTACACTTAAGAGCTTTTTCAAAGGGTGGGCCAGCCGCTGCTAACACGTCCATTCAGTCCGTCTCAAGGCGCTTCCACTGCTCCGCGTGCGCGACCTTACTGATCAAACTCCAACTGCCGTGCGATTGCCGGTCCGCGCCTGAACCGTAGGCGAACCGCCAAGTTTGTTTCTGCCGGCAGTCCCGCCGGTCAGGTATTGCCACCACAACATTATCGGGCTTGCGACAGCTACCGAAGAGTAGGTTCCTATGATGATTCCGATAGTCAGGGCCAGCGAAAATCCGCGGAGAACCTCGCCTCCAAATAGGAGTATGGCGACTACCGATATGAACGTTAGTCCCGCCGCGATGATCGTCCGCGAAAGCGTCTGGTTGATGGCGTCGTTCGTGATCTGTACCAAGCTGTCGCGCCGCCGCAGCCTGAGGTTTTCTCGAATGCGGTCGAAAATGACGATCGTATCGTTCATCGAGTAACCGACGAGGGTAAGGAGCGCGGCCACCACGGTCAGATCTATTTCTTGTCGGAGAATGCTGAATATACCGAGCGTAATCATAACGTCATGAAAGACGGCAAGCACCGCCGCGACGCCGTAAATCCACTGGAAACGAAAAGCAATGTAGACAAGCATTCCCGCGAGCGCGGCGAGCGTTACATAGATCGCTCGATTTCGAAGATCCTGCCCAACCTGTGGGCCTACCACATCCGCTGATACAATTGCCCAGGAGCCCGTGAAGAAAAACGGATCCATCTTAGCAAGCAGGTCCGGCGACACATCCTGCACCACGATTTCACTGAGATCCCTAATCACGCCGTTTCGAGCCGTTCGATACTTGCTAGTTGCTTCCGCCGCTTTCTTATAGGTGTCAGCCGCGTTGGCCTGGCCGCCGATGCCAAGCGGATCTATGCGCGAAAGAGCGTTCTCGATTTCAGTCGTACCCTCGAGATTCAGGTCAATCTTCCCGGCGTAAAAACGCGCCAGGAGCGCCGCTTTCATTTTATTCTGATCGAGCGGGACATTCGTGTTTGTATTGAAATTCGCGCTTTGAAGAGTGAGGATGTCGCGAATGAATCCGTGTTGGGCTCCGTCCCTGAGAGCGACTATCTGATCGCCGATCTGACGGTACGGATGCACTCCTGGAAAACTCTGCTGATCAATTCCCAGCGGATCGAACTGCCGCAGCTCCTGCTCAATGCCTTCGGCGTCGATCGTATTTACATTGACTTTTCCCGCTGAGTCTTCGCCGGATGGATTCAGTCGCTGAAGCGCGCGGATGATCGCCCTCTTTGTTTCGTCAATGCGCTTTTCAGCCTCGTTTCCAAGCTCAGGCGCGCGGATCAACATCTCGGTCGGTTTCGCAATGTCGCTCTGAATCGTCACCTTACTGGTGTCTATTTCAGAGTTGCTGGATAAGACCGAGCGGATCTGTTCGGGGCTATGCGGCTCGTTGAATCTCACGGTAAGCACAGTGCCGCCGGAGAAATCGACTCCGAGATTGAAGCCCCTGAACTGGACCGAGATCGCGCCGAATACGAGGAGGATGATCGTGATTGCGATGAAGTACTTCTTCGCGCCGATCCAGTTGATAGACGGGTTCTTAAAGAGCTCTACCATATCGAATTAGTGCGGGGGCCGGTTCGACCGGTCGAGCCGCGTTCTCCAATCATATGCTGAGCGACTCAACACGCGCGGAACGGTTGAGATGCCACATGAAAATCGTTCTCGAAACGAATACCGCCGTGAACAGATTCGCCAATAGGCCCGCCACCAGGGTTACGGCGAAACCCCGGATCGGCCCGGTTCCAAAGACAAACAGAAAGATGGCGGACACAACCGTCGTAACGTGAGTATCGATAATAGTCTGGAACGCCTTGCCGAAACCCAGATCGACGGCCGATGCTACAACTTTGCCGTTGCGCATCTCTTCGCGAATTCTCTCGAAGATCAGCACATTGGAATCTACCGCCATACCGATTGTAAGGATCACGCCCGCGATTCCGGGAAGCGTCAACGTGGCCCCGAAAACCACTAGCGCGGCAAGCAAGAGAATCAGGTTAAGCAGAAGGGCCAGAACCGCGTTGACGCCGGAAAGCCGGTAATACCAGAGCATGAACATGACGACGGCGACGAGTCCCGCGACTGACGCCGTAACGCCTCGACGGATGGAATCGGCTCCCAGAGACGGCCCTACGGTGCGCTCTTCGAGATATATCACCTTGGCCGGCAGCGCTCCGGATCTCAACACCAGGGCGAGATCCTCCGCGGATTTCTTGGTGAAACTGCCGGTTATCTGGCCCTGATCGTGAATCTGAGCCTCAATCTCGGGCGCCGATTTGACTTCGTTGTTTAAGACGATCGCCAGATGATCTTTGATGTGTTTACCGGTCCAGTCGCCGAACCGCTGGGCGCCGCCGACCGTGAGGCTGAATTTGATCTGGAAGTTATCACTTCCCGATTGAGCCGGCACCGCCGAAGCGTCGCGCATGTCGAAGCCGGTCACGACAGGGTTCTTTTCCACCACGGACCAACCATCGCCCAAGCCGCCGCCTTCACCGGCCGATCGATCCCGATATCTCACTATTTCGAGAGTATCAGGCGGCCCCAGCGTCTTCATCGCGGCTTCAGCAGCCTCTTTTGTAGGATATGAGAGTTGCGCGCTCTTTGGAACGGGTTTGAGTTCGAGGTTGGAATCCGCGTTTAGAGTGTTCTTGATCCGCTCTGGATCATCGTTTCCCGGCATCTGTAAAAGGATCTGATACTGGTCGTTGGCGCCGTGCCGCTGAAGAGTATTCTCTGCAATGCCGAATGCATTAATTCTATTGTCGATGATTTGCATCGCCTGATCGGTGGCTTTTTCGCGCAGGCGATTTTCTTCATCCTGTAGGAGCTTGAAAATTATGCTGTTTCCGACTTCTCGATTGGTCCAACCCTGACCACTCAATGTATTCTGATTGAAGTCTCTCTTCAATTCGTCGATGATATCGGCATTGTGAGTCGACTCCGGCACGGTAATAGTCACTTCGTCTAGCGCTACCTTGACATCATTAAAAGACCAGCCCTTTTCCTGGAGCTTCGCTTTTGCGGCTTCAGCGCTCTTAGTGGCGATGGCCTTGATGACATCATTAGCCTGGACCTGCATCACAAGATGAGTGCCGCCGCGCAGATCGAGTCCTAAATGGATGTTCTTTGACAGGGTCCCTTTGAATGTGGACCAGCTTGTGAAATCGGACGCTCCGGGCCAGCGATCATGAGGCATCACAACCAGATACAAGCTGACCAGCGTAACCGCCACGATAATAATTGTTCGCCGTTGAATCGTACCGCGCATATTTACTTTACTCCGCCCCGATCTGTTAGGCTCGTCGCTACTTGGATGATTCTGCTTCTTTCACTTCCGCGGCTTGCAGACTGCCGATAGCGCTGCGCTGCACCTCGATCGATACGGACTGCGCGACGTTGAGCCTCACCGTGCTATCGCGCACCGAAACAATCGTTCCAAGAATGCCGCCGCTGGTGACGACCTTGTCGCCCGGCTTGAGTGAGGTCAGCATCTGCTCGCGATCGGTCTGGGCCTGGCGCTGCCGTTTTTGTTGCGGCCTTATGATCAATAAATAGAAGATGCCGAAGATCAGGAGCCACGGAGCGAGCGTCAACAACAGTCCCGAGCCACCCGCGCCGCCGGAGCCCTGAAGCATTAGTAGGTTGATTTTATCCATCTGAGATTGAGCCGCGGGCACTTGCATACACTCTCTTCCGCCGTGTTTTTACTGCTTCCAACACCGAGGAAGTTTAATCCATTCCGCTTGTGAAGTCGTTTAGGAATGCAATGCGAAACTCGTCAAAAGCGCCGAGCGTGATAGCTTGCCTGATCGATGACATGGTGTCAAGGTAGAAGCTTATGTTATGGAGCGAGCTAAGCGTCGACGCGAGTATTTCACCGCTGGAATAGAGATGTCGAAGATACGCGCGTGAATAACGCTTACACACGGGACATCCGCACTTTTCGTCGATCGGCCTATGATCCTCTCGATACCGCGCGTTTCGAATATTAAGACGGCCTCGCCCGGTAAACAACTGCCCGTTGCGAGCGTTCCTGGTGGGCATCACACAGTCGAACATGTCCACGCCGTGTGAGACTGCCTCGAAAATGTCTTCGGGCGCGCCGACCCCCATCAGATAACGAGGCTGTTCGGGGGGCATCAAAGGCGCGACGCGTGAAACAACCTCATACATCGCGCTCTTCTCTTCTCCGACCGAGAGCCCGCCTATTGCATAACCGTCAAACCCGATTTCGATGAGCCCGTCGAGGCTGCGCCTTCGAAGGTCGAAGTGCAGCCCGCCTTGATTTATTCCGAATAGCGCCTGCGATCTGTTTACGACTTCGATTCCGGCCGACCGCGCCGCCGACTCGTCGGAATGAAGCGCGGATAGCCGCTGCCTTGATCGGCGGGCCCATCGTTCGGTTAGAAGCAATGATTCAAGCGCGGCCTCTCGCGGCGCGGGCTGAGCAAGACATTGGTCAAGAACCATTACTATATCCGAGCCAAGAGCGGCCTGAATTTCCATCGATTTTTCAGGAGAGAGAAATTCCCTGGTTCCGTCGATATGGGATTGAAACTCGACTCCCTCTTCTCGGATTTTGCACAAGGCTCCAAGACTGAAAATCTGAAAGCCTCCGCTATCCGTGAGAATCGGCCGCGGCCAGGAGATGAATCGATGCAATCCTCCGAGCCCATTAATCAACGCGTGGCCCGGTCTCAAGTACAGGTGGTACGTGTTGCCGAGAATAATCGACGCACCCGCGCCCTCCAGCATCTCCTGAGTCAGCGCCTTGACACTGCCGTGAGTCCCAACAGGCATAAATACCGGTGTCTGGATGACACCGTGAGCGGTCGTAACGAGTCCGGTTCGCGCTCTCGAATGGTTGTCCGAAGTCAATAACTCGAATTTGAACATTCGATGGACGGGTGAGTCGGCCTAATGCGAGCCTGATGTCCCTGCTAGTGCGAATGGATATTAAAATTAAAAGGGCCGGCGCTCCTAGTCAAGCGCCGGCCCTAGAATGAAAAGGAGAAAGACAAACGACTATGGTTGATTCAAAGGCGGTTTGGTTTCGTCGGATTTGCCGTCGCTATCACGGCGCTTCAATGTAGGCTTATCTTTTGGCTGATCGGAACCGGGCTGACCGGGTTGAGTCTGGTCGTCGCCATCACGCCTGCGCTTGAGCGTGGGGCGCTGTGGTCCGTTGCGATCTCCCGAAGCCGCGATGACTCGGGAATTTGTAAGCTGCAGAAGCCTGGCTTTGACACGATTGAACTCTGATGTGTTGACTGTGTATTCGTCGCGCTCAGGGAATCTCGCGATCAGTTCGCTTACCTTGCTGATTCGATCTGGTGTAGGCGGATGCGACCTGAACACTTTAGCAAGAGTCCCCGGCTTGTCCTTATCTTTCTTTTCGAGCTTCTCAAAGAATGTCACGAGGCTATGCGGATCGTAACCGGCCGCCCACGAATATTCGGCGCCAAGCATATCGGCTTCGGATTCCATTCCCCGGCTAAACTTGAGGAAAGCCAGCGGGACGGCGAACTGGAGAGCGTTGTAAGCGATCGTCGCAAGACCGCCGGTCATGAAAATCAAAGGAATGATCGCGAGATTCGCCAGTGTTCCCTTGCTCGCCTGTTCGACTCCGTGGCGCGCCGCAACGTGTGCTATTTCGTGGGCCATCACACCGGCGATCTCGGCTTCGTTGTCCGCCGCCAGGAGCAAGCCCTTATTCACGAAGAAAAACCCGCCAGGAAGCGCGAACGCGTTAACGTCGTCGGAATCTACGACCTTGATTGTAAATGGAACCTTTGCGTCGGAATGAAGCACTATGTTTTGTCCGACCCGATTCACATATTCCGTAATCACCGGGTCGTCAATGAACTTGGCCTGTTGTTCGACTTGAGCGGCCAATTGCTGGCCGAGTGCAACTTCTTTCTCAAGAGAATAGAAATTGATTGTGTGCTTGTTTATATTGCGTTTTCCGATCAGGAGCGGGTTTTCCCTGTCATCGAGCTTGCCCTTTGTTGCGGATCCCGCTGTTTCGGCAGGTTTATTGTCTTTGCCGTCTGTCTTGTCTTGCGCTAGCAGAGTTATTGGTGAGCCGACGAAAGTGACCATTAGCAGGATCGCGACACGCTTCATCAGGCTGATTTTCATGGTAGCTCCTGTCTTTGCTGCGGACATCCCTTGAGTACCGAACGCCTGCACGGTAAGTACGTTCGCGTCGGTAAGCTTATCACAACGGTTATAAGCGTGGAAATAATATTTACGCCAGGCGAGGAGTTCGAGCCGGCACAGGCTTTGAAGCACGCGGACCCGACCTTCCTCGAGCCGTGGTTCTGGACCGTAGGGCTGGAGAATTCGTCGGCAAACATAAAGTAGGAATCTAAAAGAGGCGCTCTGTCGAGCCGCCCTCGATCGAAACCGATCACCTGGAACCTCGTTGTTAAATCTCTGGATCTGAAAGCCTGATGGGGAGTGCCTACGGCTTTCAACCGGCTGTGATGCACGGCTTGGCGTTTCGCTTTGCCTGCCCTGTCGCAGGAAATTTGTAGCGCCACTGGCGAATATGCCTCGCGACCTCTTAGAGTAGGCATTCCCAAGAACCGGCAGAGTGAGCAGCAATTTTCAATCTGGCTATCTCGTAGGCCTATTAAACGGAGGCAGCGCGTGAAGTTATCCATAATAGGAGGCGGACGCGTGGGGCGCGTACTGGGCGTTCTCGCGCGGAGAGCGGGTTACGAAATCGGCGAGGTCGTATGCCGCTCAAGACCCCCGGCTGCCGACGCGGTTCGTTTTATTGGGAGCGGTCATGCGTCCGACATCATAACTTCCGCGGTCTTTGATTCAGATGTGGTAATTATCTCAGTCGTGGACGCCGCCATCAGCCCTACGGCTCGGCTGCTGGCCCGTGTTTATCGCTCCGAGCCTGGCGGCGAAGGTGTGGCGTCGAACAAAAAGAAGGTTGTGCTCCATACAAGCGGGGCCCTGTCGAGCGATCAATTGGCTCCTCTTCATAAAAAGAAACTTGCGGTAGGCTCGTGTCATCCGCTCCAGACCTTTGAAGATCCTGCAAGAGCTATCAATCGGATTGCGAACACATATTTTAGCGTTGAAGGAGACAAGGAGGCCGTTCGTTGCGCGCGACGCTTCGTGAAAGACGTCGGCGGAAAGTCTTTTGTCGTGCCTTCGGAAATAAAAGGGTTGTACCATGCCTCGGCGGTACTCGCCTCAGGAGGTCTCGTCGCTCTTCTTAGCGTCTGCTCCGAATTTCTAACGACCTGCGGCTTGAGCGAACGCGAGGCGATCACAGTCTTGCTGCCCCTCGTTCAAGGAACCGTGGAAAACATAGGGCGTGTGGGAATCAAGGACGCACTGACAGGACCCGTACGTCGAGGAGACATCGGCACAATCGCGAAGAACATCGCTTCAATAGACTCCCATCACTCGCAGTGGGTCGAACTCTATCGCATCCTGGCCAGCCGTTCCGTGGATATCGTGGGCCGCGGCGGAAAAAGCAAGCAATCGGTAGCGAGGCTTCGAAGGGCTATCGAAACCCCGATCCGGATAAAGGATTGATCGAGATCAAGACTCGTCCAGGGGTTGAGTCGGCGTTTGTGTGGCGAGGTAGTAACGGCGGCGCGTTTCGTCGGTCACAAATCGGCCTCGAATAATGTCCAGACCGGCCATTACGCCATGAGGAGGTCTGAGCGTCAGCGATTCATTCGAAGACGCTTCCAGCCAGATGCGCCGGTTTCCCGACAGAACTACTACGGCCTTTGCTCGGTCCGAGAAATTCCTTCCCTCGAGCTTCTCAACGCGCACGATTAATTTGAGATCGGTCACTACCTGAGTAAGCGCTTCAACCGTCTGCACCGAGGTCATCTCAGCTACCGGCGGCTCATCGTCACGCTGCCTCAGCATCGGCGCGGCTGCCGCAGCCGAACCGTTGCCGCTCTCGGAAATCGGAAAGGTCTTGTTTAGCAGCTCATCGATCTGCGTTGGCTCATCGTCCCAGAGATCGATTGAAATGCCGGCTGTATTCCTGGCCGGAATCACCGAAGCCAGCTTCTCAAAAAGCTCGGTGGAACCTTTGCCCATAATGTCGGCGAATTCCGATAGATAAGCCGCAAGGCTCAACTCGGTCTCCGCTTCGATGTATAGGACCGATGCATTGGAGCCTTGATTTATTGAGCGGAGCTTGACGTCTTCGTGCTCGCGGTTCGATCGGTGGAATGCCGCGATGTGGTCGATAATAACCGCCCATACATGATCCTCGATTCGCCCTTCGATAAGGATCTGGCACAGAGGCTTGCCCAAAACTCCGAGGAACGCCTCTTCGAAAGTGCATCTGGCCGTTCCGTTTCCTTCGTGACTGATGTCGATCCACTCCGCCCACGCGTCGTCGAGCTTGACCTGATCGACCTTGACTCCGTGAAGCCGCACTCCGGTCAAGTTGCAACCGGTCATATCAGCGCCAGTCAGGTTTGCTCCGCGAAGATCGCAATGAACGAGACTGCTTGCTAGAAGAGTCGCATTCGCGAGCATACAGCCCACCATCGAAGAGCCGTCGAGTCTGGAACCTGATAGATCTGCTTGTGAGAGGTCGGCTCCTTCGAGCGAGGCGCCGGTCAGATCGCATTCATTCAGAAAAGCGCCGACGAGATAGGTACCTTCGAGATTGGCTCCTTCGAGGCTGGCGCCCGTCAGATCGGCTCCGCTCAGATCAGCACGGCTGAGATTGGAGTTCTTCAATGACACTCCAATCATATTCGCTTCTACAAGATTGGCTCCAGTCAGGTCTGCTTCGTTAACGAGAGCTCCGCTTAGGTGGGAGCCGCTCAGGCGGGCTTCTCTGAGATCCGCGCCGTTAAGACAGGCCATTCGGAGATTTGCTTCCGCGAGATCAGCCCTCACCATCTCGACGTCCGACAAGTCGGCGCGGACCAGGTTCAAGCCCCTGAGGCTTCCCCGGCTGGCGATGCGATCAACAATCTCCGCTCGTGACAGATCGGACATATATACAACTACGATTCAGATGCTCTTGTATGAAGGCTGGCGCCCGATCAATCCGAGGTGCGCCGCGCCGTCGTCAATCGCAGGGGCAAATAGGGCGGATTCATCGCTTACATTAAGGTGGGAAGGCAGTCCTTGTAAAGGAATCGTCGGTTTCACAATTCCGCCGTCCTGTCTCGAGAACCCCGTCTGCTTACGCTCCCAATCACCGTTGCCCGTGTCCTTCGCAAGGCGATCGGAAACAAATTGAACCACATCTTCATTTCGTCGAGCGAAGACGGGAATCTGTCGGGGCGTATAATGGGGGTTCAGATCACTTTCGTCGAATCCCTCCACATTGTAGCCGGAAAAAACAGTGAGTAAATAGTAATCTCGGAAAGCATTCGATATTGCGCAAGGCTAAGACCTTTTTGATCGCGGCTCGAAAATTTGAAGAGATTAGGGATCGCATTTTTAACATCCGGGCGCTCGGCTTATGCCCGCTTTAAGACGGGCCGTTTCCTGAGCTTCTTCGGCAAGTTCCAGGGTTCGCATTGCTGCCTCCTGAGCGCCTACCCTTTCTTCGTCCGTGGAAACGAAGTTCGCAAGCAGGCTTCTGCCAAGCTCGTGGTGATGGCGCTCATCCGGTTGAATTATGTCGCGATAGAGAGCAGCCGTCTGAGGGTCCTCGCGCACTTCGCAGAATTCAATGAAGCATTGATTTCTGACCAGCGCCATCCCCTCGCGAGTAAACTGACCGGCCGCGACGCGCGTCGTGGTGTCCGTGAGGCCGCGGAGATAGGTGAACAAGGGCGAAAATCCTCCGACGCGCGGATCTATTTTCGATGTGTCAACACCAAGCTCGGTCAGCCGCGCCTCAATCAATCGATAATGTTTCGCTTCGTCACCCACCTGCCGCGCAAGAGCCAGTTTGACGGATAATTCTTTTGTGTCCGGCAGCCATATCGCTGCTATCTCGCTGGCTTCGAGCTCGTTTTTCAGCGCAACGATCAACAGGCGATCGATCGTGAGATCTTCGGACGGCTCGCCCGCGGAACTCAGTTGTGCCAATCTCGCGAACCTTGTTTGAATCGATTGTTCAAGCTCGGCTACAAACTCTTCGCAAGTAATCATCGATTTGTCCTTTCACTGAGGCCCGAGATTATATCAGCGAAGGGCGGCGCTGAGTCGAATTCACGCACGCGTCTTATCTAATCGAAACAGTCGGTTGCGTTGACCGGGCCGGCACGCATCAACTAATATACGCCGCTGTTACCAGGCATCCGCCGCGGATCGAGAAGGCATCAGGAGGATCCATTGATGGGTGACGTTGGCCTGCCCAACATTCAATCGAAAGAGATACAACCGCCTACGAGTAAGAAAGGGGCGTTCCTGCCGTTGATGACCGGTCAGACCGTTTGCACCGTGAAAGATGCGAAGGGAAATAATTGCACGGGACACGTCAAGCAATGGCTGACCGCGCCCCCGGAAGTGATGAAGCAAGCTGCTGAGGGAAATACCATTCATCGATGTCAGCGCTGTTATGCGATATACGAGGGTCCGCCGCAGGAATACCTTCATCCAGACAAGCCTGAGAAAACAGGCAAGCCTGATAAAAAGTAGTCAACAGGATTCATATGAGAAAAGCTCTGATCAATCTCGCGTTCGCGGTAGCTTTTGTGTCCGCGCTTTCGTTTAGTATCGAGGCCGGCCAAAAACACGACGCTAAAAAAGAGGAATCGAAATCGACTCCGAGGCCTGCGATGATAAAGCACGAATATGCCGACGTGAACGGCGTCCGCCTGCATTATGCCGCGGCAGGCAAGGGGAAGCTGATCATGTTTGTTCACGGCTTTCCGGAGTTCTGGTACGAATGGAAGAACCAGCTCGAACAGTTCGGAGGAAAATACCTTGCCGTAGCACCGGATATGCGAGGATATAATCTCTCGTCCAAACCCACCGACCTCGATCAGTATCAGGTCAAGTACATGGTTGAAGACCTGCGCGCGCTGGCCCAGAAACTCGGTCACAAGAAATTCATCCTTGTCGCGCATGATTGGGGCGGAGCCATAGCCTGGGCCTTCGCCATCGCCCATCCCGATATGCTGGAGAAACTGGTGATTATCAATGCACCTCATCCGGGCATTTTTCAGCGGGAATTGAAAGAGAATCCGGCGCAGCAGAAAGCAAGCCAGTATATGCTCATGTTTCGCAGTCCGCAGGCCGAGCAGATTCTTTCGGCGAATAACTACGCTACGCTGGTTCAAGTGGTGCTTGGAGAGGGCCTGAAGCGAGGCTTTTTCACCGAAGCCGATAAGGAGGCATACATTGCCGCGTGGTCACAACCGGGCGCGCTAACCGGAGGCTTGAACTATTATCGGGCCGCCCAAATCGGCCCGCCTACTGAGACCAATAAGGAAGTAACCAACTTTGCCGGAGACCGCTCGCTCGTCGTTAACGTTCCGACGCTTGTGATTTGGGGTGAAAAGGACACCGCTCTATTAACCGGCAATCTTGAAGGCCTGGACAAATACGTTCCACATCTGGTCATCAAGCGAATCCCGGAAGGAACGCACTGGGTTATTCATGAAAAGGCCGAAGAGATTAATGGCTATATAACCGAGTTCATCGGAGCGAAACACTAGGAGTCATCGCTCGAGAAGAATTCTTTGTCCTCCTCGATGACTCGCCGTTCAAATCTCAAGATTACTATCACGGTTATGATCATTATCAAGACGACCAATAATACAACCTGAAAACGGTGCAGATCCCCGATGAATTGTTCGATTCCGGTGGCGAAAGTGTATCCGAGCCCGGCGAGGAGTCCGACCCACACCGCGCAGCTTCCCAGGGTCAAGAGCGCGAACCGGCCGTATCCGAAATGAGCAAGTCCCATAAAGATCGCGCTGGCCGTGCGAAGTCCATAAACATATTTGACTATGAAGACGGATAAGACTCCGAATCTCTTCATGAGCTTCTCGAGGCGCGGCCTCGCCTTTTGAAAAAAGCGCAGTGAACGGGCGCTGGTTCTAAAGCGAGCGCCTATGAGATAGCTTAAGGAGTCTCCGACGACTCCACCCGCCGTTCCCCAGAGCAAGACTTCTTCAAAGGCAAATATTCCTGTCCCGGCTCGACAAAGCACTCCGGCGAGCAGCAGCGTCAGATCGCCTTCGATCATGGTTCCGAAAAAAACGGCCCACAGTCCGTATCGTCTCAGCAGTTCCTCCATCAGCCTCCGTCATTGCGTCTAAGCGAAACTCGGACTATCCGAATTGCATCGAGAACGTAATCTCTTGGAAGCGTTCCCAGTCGTGCAGGCACCGCTCGAGGAACGCGCACTCCGGTTAGCGTTACAGCGGTAATTCAGGATCGTGGATTCTAACCTCAAACCGTCAAAATTGACATGCGTTTCGCGGATTGTTATTCTCCGAGACCTCCTGAGGATTATTTCCTACATCTTGCCGGCAGACTTATAATGAAGAGGCGTGTAGGCCCCAGCGGGACGGGTGATCGCCGCTTTTGAACGCGCGCGGTCAAGCCCGAGAGCTTATATGGCAGCTAAAGACAACGGCGATTCGAACTACATCGGAATAGACCTTGGCGGTAATACGCTCAAGGGGGCCCTGGTGAGTTCCGCGGGCGATCTCCTTCGAGAAGGGCGATTGGAACCGGAAGAACTCAGTCAGGATCGCATCATTTCCCAGATAGCTGATATGGTTGCGAACCTGCGGGACGCGGAACGCGGGCCGCGCATCGCTTCAATAGGTATAGGCGTTCCGGGGCTTGTTAACAGCCGGTCCAACCGCATTGAAATCCTTCCGAACCTGCCCGATCTGGCCGAAGTCGATTTAATAGCCGAGCTCTCGGAGCGAACGGGTCTCCCGGTTGTTCTCGACAATGACGCCAATGCGGCGGCGTACGGCGAGTTGCAGGCCGGGGCGGCTGCCGGCAAGCGCGATGTATTCTATGTCTCGCTTGGAACGGGAATAGGAGCCGCGCTGATTATCTCGGGAAACATCTATAGAGGCGCCACCGGGTTCGCGGGAGAATTCGGCCATATGACAATCGATCCGGAGGGCATCGAGTGTCGCTGCGGCAACATCGGGTGTCTTGAAACCATAGCGTCGGGTCCAAACATAGTGCGGAGGACTCGAGAGCGGCTCTACCGCGACCGCACGTCCTCGCTTTCGAAACTCGCGCTTCCGCGCAATCGGGAATTCACCGCGCTGGACATCGCCCGCGCCTCGCGCGAGGGCGATGAGATGGCCCAGGTGATGATGGAGCGGACGGGAATGTTTCTTGGCATTGCGCTGGCGGCGGTGGTGAATCTCCTCAACGTCGAATTGATAGTGCTCGGCGGCGACGTCATGGAGGCCGGCGATCTCATTCTCAAACCCACAATCAAAGAAGTGCGCCGGCGCGCTTTCCCACCTTCGTTCAATGCCTGTGAAATGGTGATTGCCAAACTCGGAGCTTCAGCCGGCGTGATCGGGGCGGCCTTGCTGGCACGGGACCACAGGTAAAAAAGACCCCAGAGCGAGAGCCCAGCACGACGCGCTCCCAGGAAGACTCCCTTTCTGGATCGCCGAAGCCATTTGCATTCAATCAAGGTCGAACCGATCATCTATAATCCGCGGTGTGTAGGACAACTGACTGGATTGATTTTGAGATTTACCGGTTCCGTCCTCGGCTTCTGGTTACGCCTGATCAGTTCGTGTAAACTAGCGAGTTGATTTTGCGAACCAGAAACATACATGCCTGATCCATCTCTCATAAGGAATTTTTCCATCATAGCCCATATCGACCACGGCAAGAGCACGCTCGCTGATCGTCTGCTCGAGCTCACCGGAGCCCTTTCGCAACGCGAAATGTCCGAACAGGTCCTCGATGCGATGGATCTGGAACGCGAACGGGGCATAACTATCAAGGCTCATGCCGTTCGGCTTAACTACAAGGCCCGCGACGGAAAAAACTACATAGTCAACTTAATCGATACACCGGGACACGTCGATTTCTCATACGAGGTCTCCCGTTCGCTCTCCGCGTGCGAAGGCGCGCTTCTGGTTGTGGATGCTTCGCAGGGCGTCGAAGCCCAAACGCTGGCCAATACCTATCTGGCGCTTGATCACAGTCTTCATCTGATTCCCGTAATAAACAAGATAGACCTGCCCGGAGCCGAACCCGATCGAGTGCGCGACGAAATCGAGCACACAATTGGGCTCGAAACCGACAACGCCCTTCTCATCTCGGCGAAGCTGGGTACCGGAATGGAAGAGGTGCTCGAATCGATCGTGCGCGAAATACCGCCGCCGACCGGCGATCCGGAGGCGCCTTTGAAGGCCCTGATCTTCGATTCGTGGTTTGATTCATATCGTGGCGTCGTCGTGCTCTTTCGAGTGATTGACGGGCGGATCAGGCCCGGAATGCGCATCAAGCTTATGGCAACCGATAAGGAATATCAGGTCGATGCAATAGGCGTGCTGACACCCAAGCCGAGAGAGATAGAAGAGCTTGGAGCCGGAGAGGTTGGCTTCTTCACTGCCTCGATAAAGACAGTCGCCGACGTCGAGATCGGCGACACCGTCACCGAACCTGCTCGCCAGACTGACAGCCCATTCCCGGGATTCAAGCGAATCAAGCCGATGGTATTTGCGGGACTCTATCCAATCGAATCAAACCGATACGAGGAGCTTCGCGACGCTCTGGACAAGCTTCGCCTGAACGACTCCTCTTTCTTTTATGAGCCGGAGGCGTCAGCCGCGCTCGGGTTTGGCTTCAGGTGCGGCTTTCTTGGTTTGCTCCATATGGAGATTATCCAGGAACGATTGGAGCGTGAGTTTGATCTCGAGTTGATAACAACCGCGCCCAACGTGAGATATCGGGTGACTACGACCGCCGGCGAGATCTCCGAACTCGACAGCCCTTCGAAGCTTCCCGATCCGGGCCGCATCGCGATCATAGAAGAGCCGATGATCCGCGCGATGATCGTCACCAACGATGAATATGTAGGCCCGCTGATGGGACTTTTGGACGAGAAGCGAGGTACTCAGCTCGGATTCGAATACCCAACTCCCAAACGGGTGCTGCTGACTTATGAGCTGCCGCTGGCCGAGATAATGCTCGATTTCTACGATCGGCTTAAATCGCTTTCGCGAGGATATGCATCTTTGGACTATGACTTCATCGGCTACAAAGAGGGGGACCTGGTCAAGTTGGATATTATGGTTGCCGGCGAGCCCGTCGATGCCCTTTCACTGATAGTCCACCGAGATCACTCGTACAGCCGGGGCCGCGCACTGGCCGAAAAAATGAGACAACTGATTCCGCGACAGCTTTTCGAAGTCGCGATACAGGCTGCCATAGGCAACAAGATCATCGCGCGCGAAACCGTAAAAGCGCTGGGTAAAAACGTGCTGGCGAAATGCTACGGCGGCGATATCAGTCGCAAACGCAAGTTGCTCGAAAAACAAAAGGAAGGAAAGAAGCGGATGAAGCGAGTCGGCCGCGTAGAGATTCCGCAAGAAGCTTTTCTCGCAGTACTGAAGGTGAATGATTGATCGCCGTAATCTATAGAAGCGCTGATCCTGGTGTAGCTCTGAAATAATGCAGGCATCGCAAGCACAACTACGCAAATTCAAGCGATGCCTGCTGGATATTGATGCCCTTACCTAACCCCACACGTCAACCTTTTCCACAACCATTACAATTCTAGTCAGAACCGGCTTGCCTTCGATAATCGCAGGTTGAAAAGGCCGCTTGCTCAGCGACCAGGACAAGGTGCGCAGCAAGGCCGGATCGTGCGGATGCTCCAATACTTGAACGATCCTGGCCGTTCCGTCGGGTTGGATTTCAACGAGAGCGGCAGCACCCTCTTCGCCAGGTTTCTGGTAAGCAATATGGCTGAAGCTCACAAGCGAGCTTTGCGGATTTACGCGAGGCAGTTCGTAGAAATGATTGTCGGTGCTGCCCTCGGGATCAACGGGCAGGTTGTTGTAAGCATGGTATTCGTTGTCAGAGCCGCGGACTATCTGCACTACTTCGGCCAGCGGTTCAAGCACGCGGCTAACGATGGGAAATGGCCTGAATCCCGCCAGCGTAATTGAAAACATCATGAGAGAGGCCAAGGCGCCTGCTCCATAGGAGACCAATCGCGGATTGAACGAAAGCAGTATCTTCAACAAACGCTGTCCCAACGCGGCCTCGCCCGAAGACTCCAGCCGGGCTTCGCTCATGATGTAGCCGTGCAATTCCATTGGAACCTCGACAGGCTTGAGATTCTTCAATACCTGCGACGTACTTTTGATCTGATGTTGCACGCCGCGACAAATCACGCATTCGTCAAGATGCGCCCTGTAGCTCGCGGTTTCGTGCTCGTCAGCCTCTCCGTCGAAGCATGTAGACGCGATCACTTCAAACTCCTTGCACTTCATAAATGCCTTACCTCTGTTCGGCTCGGTTATTCCGAACGTATGTTTTATCTGTTCAGGTGCTGCACGCGGCGCCGAAGTTCCTCGCGCGCCCGCGCGATCCGGGACTTCACGGTGCCGATTGATATTTGCAAAGTCTCGGCGATCTCCTCGTAAGAAAGTTCCTCGATTTCGCGCAGCACCAGCGCTGCTCTGTATTCCGGTTTCATCTGCGAGAGTTCCCGCAGCAGGCGGCCCTCACGCTCATTTGCTATCGCCCGTTCCTCAGGGGTTAGGTCGGGCTTGCTGATAAACTCGCCGATCGTTGTTTCCGAATCGTTTCTGCTCAACTCGAGAGATATCGTTTCGTCGCGATAACGACGTCTCCACCAACGCCGCTGATTCATCGCCTGATTGACGGCGATCCGGTAAATCCAGGTCTTCAATCCGGACTCGCCTCTGAAACGGGGCAAGCCGCGATAGACTTTGAGAAACGTCTCCTGCGCCGCGTCTCGCGCTTCTTCGGGATCTCCGAGAAGCCGCAAACAAACCGAGAACACGGGTCTTTCAAAGTGCGAAACCAGCTCTTCAAACGCGGACAACTCCTGAGCCCGCAGCCGGCCAATGAGACTACCCTCGTAGCCGGAATCCATAATCCCGGCATCGATTTCAAGGGTGACGAGGCTCCTTGGTTCCAGCGTAGCCATGGCAGTCTTTCGTGCTCGAACGGCGCTCTTACGGAAGGCTGACTGGAATGGGCCGCCGCTCGAACCGGAATCTGAAGCCGAGCGCCGTTTATAGCTTCAACGGGTACGGGCAGCAGCCCTTTCACCTCGCTTGTCACTACATTTAGACACTCAGCGGGCCTGGAATGTTCCAGCCGATAAAGACTCTATCACAAACGAAAATTTCGATGAAATTTGAATTCGACGGAATAGAGTCGCTCTGAGTATCAGTTCAGAACGCAGCGCATACTATCAGGACAGTCTATTAGTCGAACTCGAGATTATTCGTGGCATTATGGGACTCCATCAACAGTCAGTTTTGACAGGATCGGCGATAGAATTCCACAGGATGCTGGCACTTAGTTTGCGGCGCCAGATAGGGAATGAAACGACTTATATATCGAATCTTAATTTGCCTCGTGGGCGTTCCGTCGTTGATCCTCTCAGCTTCACGCGTGTCGCTCGGTTATTCTGTTCTGACCCATGAAGCTATTGTTGATTCTAACTGGGACACCTCGATAAAACAGCTACTCATTCACCGCTATCGCGCGCTTTCGCCGCAGCAGCTACGCGAGGCTCGGTCGTATGCCTACGGAGGCGCAATAATTCAGGACATGGGGTACTACCCGCTTGGCAGTAAGTTCTTTACCGATCTGGTGCATTATGTTCGCAGCGGCGATTTCATCGAGAATCTGCTTAAAGAGGCTCAAGATCCGAACGAATACGCATTCGCGCTCGGAGCGCTTGCGCACTATGCGGCGGATAACCAGGGGCATTCGATCGGAGTCAATCGCACGGTACCTGTTCTCTATCCGAAGCTGCGCAAGAGGTTTGGTTCCGTAGTCACATATGCGAATGATCCGGCCGCGCACCTCAAGGCGGAATTCGGATTCGATGTATTGCAACTCGCGCGTGCTCGATATCTGCCTGATCACTATCACGACGCAATCGGATTCAGAGTTTCCAAGCGCGTGCTCGAACAGGCCTTCAAGAACACGTATGGATTCGAGATAAAAGACATTTTCACGAACTTCGACCTGGCGGTCGCGACCTATCGCCGCGCCGTCAGCACCGTAATTCCGGAGATGAGTAAGGTAGCGTGGGAAACGAAGAAGGACGAGATCATGAAAGCTTCGCCCGGGATGACCAGTGAGAGGTTTGTCTATAAGCTCAACCGGACCGAATATGAACAGGAGTGGGGAAAGGATTTTGAAAAGCCCGGAGTTCTGGATAAAGCCCTGGCCTTGATGTTGCGGGCGCTTCCAAAAATCGGGCCGCTTCGGCCGCTTGCATTTAAGCCTCTAAACGCTGAGGCCGAGAAGATGTTCGTGGCCAGCTTGGACGCAACTGTTCAGCTCTACCGCCAATTGCTGGCACAGACGCGTGCGGAAAGGTTCAACCTCGCGAACAAGGATTTCGATACGGGGCATCCGACACGCGCAGGGGAATATGAAATGGCGGACAGAACATATGCCAAGCTTGTGCACAAACTCGCGTCCGACGACTTTCGCAACGTTAGTCCGGATCTGCGGCAAAATGTGCTTGCGTTCTACGCACCAAGGGGCTTTACGGTAGCTACGAATCTTAAGACAAGCGATCAGCGCGAGGTTATGCGCGAGATTGAGCAATTGAAGGGGCACAGCTATTCCAGCTCTCGCTGAAAAAAAACACTACATGGGTTTATCAGGAGCAGCGGCTTCGGCTTTAACTCCGTTCTCGCTGCCTCCGATCTGCTTTTTATAGTAGTCCGAAACAAAGCTTCTCATACCAAATTCGATCCAACTCATTCCATACTGCTTAGCCTCGGATATCGCTCGATCGTCAGTCCAGCGATCGTGCGAGATTCTATAACAGGCTAAGATAGTTCCCGTCCGATCAGAACCGTGATTGCAATGAACAAATATCGGCCAATTTGCCTGGTCATTCAGCAGAGCGAACACTTTAGCAACCTGCTCGTCGGAGGGACGAGCGAGCCCCGGCATTGGAATAGAGTAATAGCGCAATCCAAGAACGCCCGCTTCCTGTTCTTCGGCGCGCGTTTGATTATCCACGCCGCGCAGGTTGACAACGGTCTTTATTCCTAATTCGGCCAGCTTGCTTAAGCCCTTGGTGCGAGGCTGGCCGCCTCCATAGATTTGATCATTAATCTTGCGAAAGTTCGGCAATTCTTTATACGCCGCCGCTTCCTGGCCGATGGCATTTGCACATATGAGGGAGACCGCCAACACGGCCGAGTAGACGCGGCCAAGATTTCCATTTCGATAAATCCGCATATCTCACCTGCCTGGGAATGGGCTGTCGCAAACAACGGCAGCAGCCTTTCCGATATCTTCAAGAAAAAGTGTGGATTGGTTTTCAGTCAAGGGGTGGTAGGATGCCGAAAGAAAGAGATCGGGTTGCAATGCGGGTGCGACGGACGAGGCCGCCGGAACTTGCCGGTGCGGCATGCGGTCCGTACATATGAGGGTCCAAGGCCCGGTTACTTGCGCTGGCATCAGTTGAGTGAGGTTAAGCAGTATCCCCAACGCAAGTAAGCCGGCTTTTAGATGGCGGCTTTCATGATTTGAATCACGTTCTTTAACCACGGTTATGAAGGGCATTCTTGACAAGGCCTATAAGTGACCGCTATTTTCTTCGTTCCTTTTTAATAACATTAAGCGCATCTGTGAAGCGTTCCCCGGTCAATTCGGGCCCGCTACACGCAGGAGGAGATTACAGTTGGCAAAGTCACCAAAGAAAAAACCCCGGCTCGCGGTCAGGGATATGAAGTACGGGCACGACCCGATGGTCCGGTTTTATGAGAGGACTCAGGATTGGCTCCAGGAAAAGGGGCGTCCCTTTGTAATAGGCGCTGGCGGACTGATTGGGCTCCTGTTGTTATACGTAGCAGGCTATTATCTCTTCTCTTATCGTGCATCGCGAGCCAGCGCGGCCTTTGCCGAAGCGTATGAAAAATACAACGCGCCGATCAACGACGGAACAAATTCAGCTCAAATCATCGGAAAATCATATTCTGACGAAAAATTGAAGTGGCAAGAAGCCGGCGAAGCTTTCGAAAGAGTCGCCAACTCATATTCTTCATATTATAAAGTCAAGGGTAAGTACATGGCGGGGGTCTGCTATCTTCACATCGACCGCGATAAAGGGCTGCGTCTCCTGCAAGAAGCGGCGGACAACGGTGAGCAGCCGACTTCGGATCTGTCCCGATTGGCAATCGCGGAGAACTACGAAACGAACGGCCAGGCGGATCGCGCCGTGGTAATACTCGAAAGCCTGTTGAACTCCACCTACATTCCTAAACAAGTAATCCAACTCAGTCTTGGGCACGTCTACGAGAAGCTCGGCGACTCAAAGAAGGCTGCGGACGCCTTTTTCGAAGTTTGCCAGGCCGACCGCACCTCAGCGGCAGGCTCGGAGGCTGAAAAGCGACTTTCAGCGGTAGCGCCCGAGCGCCTGAAAGATCTACCCGCGCCCAATGCACCGCCTCTTGAATAATACTCGCAAACCTTCGGCGCCGCCCGAACAACAATCTCGGGTCGAAGCGTGAATGGATAACGCGACCCACACACTGCTCGGACTTTCGCTCGCGAAGGCCGGTCTCGAGCGAATCACACCGCTCGCAACCTCGACTCTGCTGATATCGTCGAATCTTCCCGACATCGATGTTGTCGCCGGCCTGGGCGGCGGCACATTCGCCTACATCAAATACCATCGAGGCATAACTCATTCGTTAATAGGCGTGCTCGTTCTAAGCCTTATTTTCACGCTCATCCTGACCGCTTTCGACAGAGGGGTCCGACTGAGATTCAGCCGATTCATCAGGCCAGTGCTGCCCACGCGAATTTTTCTCCTCTGTTGTATCGGGACGCTCGGGCATATTTTGATGGATGCCGGTAACTCTTATGGAGCGAGGCCGCTCCTGCCTTTCAGCGACCGGTGGTTTTACGGCGATCTTCTATTCGTTGTCGATCCCTGGATCTGGCTCATTCTCGGCTCGACGACCGTGTGGCTTACAACTACGGATTCCTTCAGGAGCCTTGTCTGGTTGGCAATCGGGACCGCAGCCGCGCTGGTCGTATGGATGGCGATGCGACAGCCCGGTTTCGGCTCTAATTCAGTGCCGAACCTGCCGCGATTTATCTGGTTTGGCGGGCTTTTTATCGTGCTCCTCGGGGGTTTGCTCAAGTGGGGAAAGGCCGGATCGAAGCTCGCCCGATGGTCACTGACGGCGCTTTGCCTTTATTGCGCCGCGATGTGGATGCTGCACCAGTCCGCGCTCGATAATGCGGTCAAGAGCTCGCCTCGAGCGGATCTGAAAACTTTTTTGGTGACTCCGGCTCCCCTGCTGCCGACGTCCTGGACCGCCATTGCCGCTGGACCTGAAGGCGTCGCAACGCGACCGATCAGTCTCCTACATGACCAGCCTGCGAGTTGGGTTACGACTCAGGCAATTGATCCCGTATTTCTCGACGCGATACGAGAGTCGGAACGAGTCAGGGCGTTCCTGAAGTTCGCGCGCATAGTCGCGGCAACGGTAGAAGAACAAGAAAATGGATATACGGTGACCGTTCGCGATCTCAGGTTTAGCCTCACGATGACGGTCCATCTCGATCAGGATCTGCGCGTTCAATCGGAACAGGCCCACTGGTAGCAACAAACCGCGTCTAAAGGGAAAATACTAAAGGAAAATACTGTTGCCCTTTCCTGCCTGTTATCGTATCTTCTGTGAGTCCTTAGCTCGCGTGCATCGTTCTTGAATCCTGCCCCTATCCCTACGCGATATTGACGACAACCCGCCCTCGTTTTAGGAGACACGAATGAGCTTTTTGGACCTCCCCCCTATCCTGGACAAGATGTTGTCCGCGGGAGATAACATATCCGACCTTAACTTCTCCGTTGGCCGCCCGCCTCAGGTAGAAATAAATGGGAAACTGACTCCGGTGGACGTGAAGGGGTTAAGAACGCTGACCCCCTATCAAACGGAGATAGTTTCGATGTCGCTTCTGGAAGGAAACACGGAAGCGGCGCGCAAGTTCGTGCAGACCGGGGCGACCGACATCAGCTACGCGATACCAAGCCGGGTGCGATTTCGGGTCAATATATTCAAGCAGCGCGGCTCCATATCCGTAGTCATGCGCGTTATTCCGACTCAGGTGCCCACCATTGAGAGCCTGGATTTGCCGGCCCAGCTCGGCGAGGCGTCCAGCCTGAAGAACGGCATCGTACTCCTGACCGGGCCGACCGGCTCCGGCAAAACTTCGACGCTGGCCGCTATCATCGACAAGATCAATGTCGAGTCCAGCTATCACATCGTTACGATCGAAGATCCAATCGAATTTCTACACAGTCATAAGAAGTCCACTATAAATCAGCGCGAGCTCGGCACCGACACCCCGTCTTTTGCGTTGGGCCTCAGAGCGGCGCTGCGTCAGGCGCCTAAGGTGATCCTGGTCGGCGAGATGAGAGATATGGAAACGACCGAGATCGCGCTCGAAGCCTCTGAAACCGGACACCTCGTCTTGTCCACTCTTCACACCACTGATGCTTCAAAAACGATTAATCGAATCATAGGCATATACCCGAAATCTGAAGAGCACGTCATAAGAACCCGCCTCGCACAATCGTTCCGTTACATAGTCTCTCAGCGGCTCATTCCCCGCGCCGACGATACGGGCCGAGTCGCGGCGGTCGAGATATTGAAGGCGACCCCTCGAACGCGCGAATACGTTGAGCAGGGGGAGAGTGAAGGCAAGACGCTTCTGGACGCGATGAACGACGGCGGACTGGAAGGCATGCAGCAGTTCGATCAAGTAATCGAGCGAATGATCAAAGACGGAACGATTACTCGGGAGGACGGGCTCTCGTTCGCGACCAACCCTTCAAACCTCCAGTTAAAACTCTCAGGCCTGGGTACATCCGATGACATGCTCTCGCGCGGAGACGAGCGTGAATATACTCCGGTGCGCCAGGGCGGTTCTTCAATTTCGGGACGCGCGCTGAGATAGCGAGTTGAGGTAAAGAAATGAACGCAACCTGTCCACAATGCTCGATGAATATTCCGTTCGATGAAACGCGGATGTCCCACGAGCCCTTTAGCGCGCAGTGTCCAAGATGCCGCCAGTCGTTCACCGTCACTCCGCAGCGTTCCGAAGAGCCTCATCTCGCGGGTGTCGGCGTGACGACGCCAGTCGCGGCGGCGGCCCAACCGGATTTGCTTAGAAGTCTTGCCGAGCTTCTCTCAGGCGCCGCGCGGCCCGGCGCGCAGCCGAAGACCGACCTCGATAAATGGGAGCGGCGACGGATACTTCTCTGCGTTGACGACGCGATAACGAGAGACCGGCTGCGCGGCGCGTTTGATCCCTCTCGATATGAAGTATTCTGCGCGAACCTCGCTTCGGAAGCGCTCGAGATCATCCACGAATACCGTACTGAAGTCATCGTCCTAAGCCCGAATTTCGATCCGGAACGCCAGGGCGGCGCGACGATGATGCAGTACGTCAACCGAATGACGCCGCAGATCAGACGGCGATCCTACGTGGTGTTGATGTCCCCGCAGTTGAGAACTCTCGACACCTATCTTGCTTTTGCAAACGGCGTCAACCTGACGGTTCACCCCGAAGACAGCGATTCATTTCAGGCGATCTTCGAGCGAAGTCTGCGAGATTTCAACGATCTCTATCGGCCACTCAATCAGGCCAGCGAGATCGAGCCGTTGTAGCGCAGAACTCGAACGACTCTGGCGCGTCATAGGACCTTAGGCAGCTTGCTCTCGTAATCCCGTTCGCCTGTCCATCGGTCTCTTCCTTCCCACAAGGGGCATTCTGGACAACTCGTTCCCTTCGGATAACTATCGCTTCCTCGTGCGGACATCCGATGATGCGGCCAATCACAGCGACCGTCAGCGCGTTGTGTGCCTCGATGAATTGCGATACCTGAGTAATGGCTCATTGGTCGAATCTAAGGTCAGTCCGGTCAGAATACACTTTTCCAGCGGGTCTGCTTCGGGGGGGCTGCTTCGGCACTCAGGTAGACAAGCATTTGACCATCTGAGATAATCAGCAATTTCGTAAAAGCACTTAATTCCTGTCTATGGAAGGTCGAGATGAAAGAACGGGTTCAGACTGATGGTGCGCCCGAAGCGATCGGGCCTTATTCACAGGGCATAAAAGCCAACGGACTGGTGTTCTGCTCGGGTCAAATTCCGCTTGATCCCAAGAGCGGCAAGGTTGTCGATGGAGGGATTCAGGAGCAAACTGAACGGGTTATGAAGAACCTGAAAGCGGTACTGGAAGCAGCCGGAAGCTCCCTGGAAAAAGTGGTTAGGAGTACAATTTTTTTGGCTGATCTTGAAGACTTCTCGGAAGTGAACGAAGTCTATGCCGGCTTCTTCAGCCAGCCCTACCCGGCCAGGTCCACTGTTCAAGTAGCCCGGCTTCCAAAGGATGTTCGAATTGAAGTGGATGTGATCGCGTTAACGTGAGCCGTATATCGACTTCATTCGACCTCGTCGACGCGTTCGGAAGGAATCGAGATCGTTATCAAAACAGATGATTGAACTAAGCCGCCTTGACAACCTTTCCCGCTTTCAAGCAACGAGTACACACCCGCATGCGCTGGACGACGCCGTTAACGAGCGCCCGTACCGCTTGAAGATTGGGCTCAAACCGGCGTTTGGTTCTGTTGTTTGCGTGGCTAACAGTATTGCCGAATTGCGGCCCTTTCCCGCATACATCACATCGCTTGGACATTCAGAACGACCTCCCGTAAACGATCTTGTTATGAAAGCAAACCGTGAGTCTAGCACAGGCGGCCGGCGAGCCGTCAAACCATTTCGAAGGAGCATACTCGTGTCTAGCATCAACAGAATCTTTACAGCGGCCGTCATCGCCGCTGCTCTATTCACTGCAGTGGGATGCAACAAGAACAAGCCCGAGGAGCCGGTTGCGACGGTGGGTTCGCATCAGATAACGCTCAAGCAGGTCGACAGCGCGATTAAACAGCAGATCGACGCCAGCGGGAGCGGAACCGCGGCGGCGATGTCGCCCGTGGAACTCACCGCTGCTCGGCTGGGTGTGCTCGATAACCTCGTGCAAGCCGAGGCCCTCTTTCAAAGAGCGCAGAGGGACAACCTTGTTCCCGACGACAACAAGGTCACGCAAGAGGTTCAGAAACGAAAGCAGGACGCGGGTGTTACCGAAGAACAGTTTCAAGCTCAATTGAAACAAGCCGGATTGACCGACGAAGATGTAAAAGACAAGGTGCGGCGGGAGATGGCTATTAACGCGCTCAAGGATCGCGAGAAAGCCCGAGTCACCGCTCCAACCGAAGAGGAAACCAAGAAATATTACGAGGATCATAAATCCGAGTTCGTAGCCGAACGCGGCGCCGACATATCCGTGATCGCCGTTTCCCCGAACAATAACGGGGGAGACACGGGCGCCGAGCAAAAGATCAAAGCGGTCTACGCGCAGCTACGCGGGCAAACCGACTTTGCAACCGTGGCTACACAGAAGTCTGAAGAACCCAACTCTGCCATTCGCGGCGGGCGCCTGGGCTTTGCATCGGAAGACGGCCTCAAGCAGAGCTTCCCTGCGCTTCCAGGTGTAGCGACGAGGCTGATGGCAATGAAAGACGGCGAATACACCGAACCGCTTAAAGACGGCACGGGGAACTGGTACATATTCAAATTGAATCTCAAACGCGAGCAAGCCCAGAACCTGACTTATGATGACCCATCCGTTCGCAAGAATATCGTCGATACGGTCACTCAACAGCGCCAGCAGGTATTGCTCAACGCTCTGATGGCGGTCTCGATCGCCGAAACCAACATCAAGAATCATCTGGCGGAGCGACTCATCGAACACCCCGAGTCGATGGTTCAAATGAAGCCCTCCGCGCTGCTTCAACAACCGGCCCAACCTCAGCAGGCTCTTCCAAGAATCGTCGATGAAAACCAGGTACAGAATTCCAATCGACCGGCCGCAAACTCAAACGCAGCCGCGGCCAATGCGAACCGGCCGGTTTCTAATGCAAACAAGAAATAAGAACACCGCACAAAGAGGGAGAGGTCTCCCTCTTTGTGCGGTCGTCCCGCCAAATAAGTAATGCTGTTCAGGCTTGACGACGTTCACAAGTCCTACGGCGCTCACGATGTGCTAAACGGGGTGACCTTTCAGGTCAATCCCGCGGATCGCGTGGGACTGGTGGGCAGAAATGGAGCCGGAAAGACCACCGTCTTTCGTCTCCTGACAGGTATCGAACACGCCGACCGAGGCGAGGTGATACTGCTGAGAGGCCTGCGCGCCGGGCTGCTCGACCAGCAGCCGGTATTCGAAGGAGATGGATCAGTCCTGGATGAGGCGCTCTCCGTTTTCACGAACCTGAAGAGCATGGAAAAAGAGATGCTCCGTCTTGAACACGTCATGAGTGAAGCAAGCGGCGAATCACTAGACGAGGCGATGCATGCCTATAGCGATCTGCGGCATCGCTATGAATCCGACGGAGGCTTCACCTATCAGCCTCGCGCCGAATCGGTATTGGCCGGGCTGGGATTCAAGCGAGAGGATCTCGAAAGACCGGCCGAACAACTGAGCGGCGGACAAAAAGCAAGGCTCGCGTTAAGCAAGCTTCTGCTGGCCGAACCCGATCTTCTGTTGCTGGATGAGCCCACGAATCACCTTGACGTGGATGCGGTCGAATGGCTCGAAGACTTTCTGTCCGATTATAAGAAAGCCTTCGTCATCATCTCGCACGATCGATTCCTGCTGGACCGCACGGTAACGAAGATAATCGAGATTGCCGGCGGAGCCGCGGCCGTTTATGCGGGCAATTACAGCGCTTACACAAAGCAGCGGGAAGAGCGAAGGCTCGCTCAGATGCGACAGTACGAACAGCAACAGGAATTGATTGAGCGAACCGAAGAGTTCATACGCCGCAATATCGCGGGGCAGAAAACCAAACAGGCCAAATCCCGCCGCAATAAACTCGAGCGAATGGACAGGCTGGAAGCCGTCAATGTGGATGAAACCGGCGGTAATTTTCAATTGAGAGGAGTCGTCCGCGCCGGAGATCAGGTCCTCTATATAGACGATCTTTCGATCGGTTATAGCTCGGCCGCCCCGCTTGCCGGCTCGATTTCCTTTATGCTTCGGCGAGGCGAACGTATCGGAATCATCGGTCCGAATGGAAGCGGAAAGTCCACGTTCCTGAAAACTATAATAGGCGACCTCGAACCGCTTAGCGGCGGTTTTCTATGGGGCGCCAAAGTGGACTTCGGATACTTCGATCAAGAGCTCGGCAGCCTCAACAAATCAGCTATCGTGCTGGAAGAGATCATGGCGGTCGCGGCCAATGTTGCTGCCGGCGAGCTTCGCGGATATCTCGCCCGCTTCTTGTTTTCCGGCGATGACGTATTCAAACCGGTGGGCGCATTGTCGGGCGGCGAGCAGAGCCGCCTCGCCCTGGCCAAGCTAATCTACAGCGGCGTGAATGTCCTGATTCTCGACGAACCGACGAACCATCTCGATATTCAATCTAGAGAGGCGCTCGAACAAGCGCTCGCCGAGTATGCGGGAACAATTATCACGGTTTCGCACGACCGCTATTTCCTGGACAAGATTGCTACGGAAATATTGCATTTTGAAGCGGGAACCGCCTCTTATCACATGGGAACTTATTCCGATTACTATGCCGTCCATCACCGCAAGCAGAGTCAGATCGAAGAACCTGCCCCAAAGCGCGTTCAGTCCGCCGGCGCCGGTAAGAAACCTGCCGCGGCGAAACCCGAAAGAAAGAAGCGGTCGGCTGAAAAAATAGAAGAAGAGATTCATTTGCTCGAAGGCGAAATGGCCGTGCTCTCCGAGCGATTGTCTAAACCGTCATTGGAGTGGGGACCCGCCGATTACGAGGAGATCGGTCAGAGGCAAACGGAAATTTCAACTCAACTGGAACAGCTTTACTCGGAATGGGAAGCGCTCGGTGGAAACTAACAGACCTGAAGCGGTGGATTAGTCCGCGGCGCTGGAGTTCATCTGAGATCTCGCCGCCGCATCGCGCTTGACTATCATCAAGGTCATATCGTCTATAGGAGCCGCCGTTCCGACAAATCGCGATAACGCTTCATCTATTTTGTCGCGGAGCCCTGATGCCGAACGATCCAGATTCTTGCGGCTTACTTCAATAAGCCTCACGTCTCCGAATTCTTCGTCAGCGAGATTAACCGATTCGCTGATCCCATCGCTATAGACCACTAAAACGTCGCCCGGCTCGAGCACGACTTTCTCTTCGACGTATCTCGAACCCGGCATCACTCCAACCGGCAACCCGCCGGCTTCGAGCCGCAGCGTCTCACCTGACTTCCGAAGCAATATCGGCGGATTGTGACCCGCATTTGAATAACACACCTCTCCGGTTTCAGGATCGATATCGGCATAGAAGAGCGTCACGAATTTATTGAGCGGCGAGTTCTCATAGATATAGCGATTGATCTCTCCCATGATCTCGGAGATCGACGCGGGAGTCTGAGATTGAGCACGCACGGCGGCGTGAAGTGAAGACATAAGCAACGCGGCGCCCGTTCCCTTCCCTGAAACATCGCCAAGGGCCACTACCAGGCGGTTGTCTTTCTTTCGCGTGATGAAATCATAGTAGTCGCCGCCGATTTCACGGCAAGGAAACGATACTCCCGTAAGATCCCAGCCTTCAATATTCGGAGGCGCGACCGGCTGAAGCCGCATCTGAATTTCGGACGCGACCTTAAGCTCTTCCTCCATCCGCCGCTTTTCGAGCCGCTCTTCCAGCAGCCTCTCGTTCTCTATCTTGATCGACGCCACCGAAGCAACGGTATGCAGGACTTTCAGATCTTCCTCGGTGAATCGATTGTCGAAAGCATTATCGACATAGATCATTCCGAATATTTCTTCGCCGCTGGCAAGCGGAACAGCCATGACCGAACGGAGCTGGCTCAACACTACCGAATTCTGCGTTTGAAATCTTGGATCGTGCATTGCGTCGGAGGTCAGCACCGAAGCCCCTTCATTGAGAACCTTATTAGTTATCGAGCGGCTGATCTGAACCCCGGAATCAGTAGGGCACGTCGGCTGATCCGAGCCGTGCGCCACCTTGCAGACAAGCTCATCGCCTTCTTTCAAAAATAGAAATCCCCGCTCTCCCGGAATCGCTTCGAACACGAGATCGATCGTCATCCTGAGAGTCTCTTCGAGAGACGTATTCGGCAGAAGCGCAATGCCGACCTTCGATACGATTCCCAGCAGGTCTCTGCGTCCGGCGGCTTCAGCCATTACGGCTTCCGGCGCGGGTGTTGCGACGGGCTGCTTCTGGCTCAAGGTCGTGTTTCCGGCAATCGAACCGGAACGTATTCTGGAGATCAGATCATCGGTAGCCCTTCCTCCCAAGCTGGTGGTCGTAATCGTGTTGGCAGGCAAGACGTCGCCTTCCGCGCCTGAAAGAAAGACAGTAGGCCCCGACAAGGGAGACCGGTTGTCGGACTGGTATTCGATCTCGGTTTCTCCGATCCGAACCCGGTCGCCTGATTGAAGCCGCAGAGCGCCGGCGACCCGCTTTCCGTTCAGGAAGGAGCCATTGGCGCTGCCCATATCGTTGTAAGGGCAAGTTTATCGCGACATGACGACGATCGTGCTCGAGAGCTTATCGTGCCAACCCTGTTGCTTGGGATCCCAGAGCATCCAGAGAAAGCCGAGAAAAAACAGAAGGCTTGATAACGGATACCCTACTAGATGTCGAACCATGGCGTGATGCCATCTGAACCTCCGGCCGTCGAGCCGAACTATTCTAATTCCGAGTATGCGCATACCGGCAGTCTGGCCGTTCGTTCCCGCCAGACCAATAAAATTAAGCAGGAATAGACCAAACGTAAGCAATCCGACGATAAGGATGTCGCTGTTTTCGGTTACGACGGATCGCTTGTTCACAGCCGTGATCAGGAATGTAAAGCTCATCATCGCTATGAGGGTGATCAAGAAGTCGAACATCCATGCGCCATACCGTAGTCCGAATCCTGCTTGTTGAAAGGCATCGATCAATGCATGAGTAGCAGGCGCAAAGCGGCGGTCGCGCGCGACGGAAGGAGAAGCCGCGATGCCGGCGCGTGACTGGCCGGGCGAAGAGGTCGACGGCCTGAAGCCGCCGTTTGCGGGCTGCGATCTGTCGACGCCTGGCAGCCGAACGGCGGGATCATCCGATTCGAACGTAGGAGCGGCTGCCGAAGCCTCTTCCACGCTCACCGCCGCCGATTTTCTGTTAGGCGTATTCTTGCCGCATTGCGGGCAGAACTTTGACCGCTCGCTCAGTGGCTTGCCGCAATATGGACAGAATCTGGCCATCAATGTTCGTTTGAGTTCACGGAAGGCCGGCTCAACGCGCTGTTACCTGACCACGAATCTCAACCTGGTCTCTCCCAGTTGCAGCTCGTCTTCCGCCGAGAGCACTCGGGGCGATCTTGGGCTGAGTTTCACCGATCCTCCGCTTGGCGAATTGATGATGGTTCCGTTGACGGAGGTCAAATCTTCGATGAAAAACTGGTCGCCTTGCCGGTAGATTCGGGCGTGCCTGCGTGACACCTTGGTCTCCGGATCATAGTTGGTTAGATCGATCTCCGGGAAGATCGCCGTATGTGGATCCGTTCGTCCGATCAACACGGAATCCTTGTCGATTCGAAACGGCGTCACCATGTCGCTCGTGCCGACGACGACGAGCTGCGCCGTAGCTCGTCCA
Organism: Blastocatellia bacterium AA13; assembly: GCA_003222245.1. GTDB lineage: Bacteria > Acidobacteriota > Blastocatellia > UBA7656 > UBA7656 > QHVH01. The sequence goes on from QHVH01000014.1 coordinate 37,380, forward strand.
GAGCCCGGAGTGTATCCGGCTGCCGCATTTGGCTGTCTGGATCCACAGTGCGGACAATAGACATCATCGTTGGCAATCTTCTGACCGCAATGACCGCAGAACACCCATTCAATCGGCTTGTTCCCCGTGGACGTAGAGCCGCCGGGAGCGCTCGTCATTGCGGGTTTCTGAATCGGCACGCTGGCCTGCGCCGGCTGCATCGTTGCCGGTATGCCCGTATCGATGCGCGCGGGCATGGGCTGCGCCTTAACAGGAGCCGGCCTCGACTGCAAACGGCTCCCGTGCTCCTCTAGAACCTTCATCAAATCCAAAGCGGAACTGAAGCGGTCTTCCGGCTTATGAGCGACCATCCTCATCAACATTCGCTCCATGTCGGGAGTGATTGCCGGATTGATCACTCGCGGCCTGGGATTCTTCTGAAAATCAAAAATGAGAAGCGGATTATCCTGAGGATCGGAGCCCGTCATCATATGAAACATCGTAGCGCCGAGTGAATATATGTCGGAACGGGGCTCGACCTTTCCGGCGAAGAGCTCGGGCGGCGCATAGCCCATGGTTCCAATCGCCGTCACGCCTTTCTCCGTAGGCCTGACTACGCGCGCGATTCCAAAATCGACCAGCATGATGCGGCCATTGCGTTCGTCGAGCATGAGATTCGCGGGTTTCAGGTCCCGATAAATAATCGGCGGATTCTGTGAGTGAATATAATGAAGCACGTCGCAGGTCTGAACGCCCCACTTTGTGACCGTCGGCTCACTCACCATTCCGCCGTGCAATCGCATCTGTTCCGCAAGGTCGCCGCCGCCGATCCATTTCATCACGAGATAGTAGCGGCCGCTTTCAACAAAATAATCATAGATCGTTGGAATCGATGGGTGCTCGAGCTGCGCAAGCACTTCGGACTCCCGCTGGAAGTCTTCGACGGCCTTGCTGCGCTGATAGTCGTCGGCGAACATTTCGACCATCTCTTTGACGGCGCAAAGCCGATCGGCCAGGCGTTTGTCGCGGGCCTGATAGACGGAGCCCATTCCGCCGCCGCCGACGCGCTTCACAATGGAATACCTGTCCAGTAACAGCGTGCCGGGTTCGAGCTGAACGTTTGCAGCGGCTTTGGGCTTCTTTGACTCGGGCTTTGACTCGGGCATGGCTACCTTGCTGCTGTCTCTCCGTGCTTCGACAACGACCGCGGGCGGCGTTAGCGGCGCATAGTCTTGCTTGGCGCCGCACTCACCGCAGTACGGATCCTCCGGTTGAACCTGAACTCCGCATTCAGGACAGAACATAGCATCGATATAGAGCGTGATTGAGTAATAAGAGCTTGTGCACTACCGCAACCTTGAACAACCGTCCGCTATCAGTCGATAGCTCCAACGGTCTTGCCGCCTGAAGCGATGCGGCGTCGCGCGAACCGAGAGCCGTAATTTCACCAGATCCGTTCAGGTGATCTGGAATTTCAAAAAGGTCTTTCCCACGATAATCTCGTCGCCGTGTTGAAGAACGTGACGATGTCCGGGCAACAGCCTCCTGCCCCGATTGACGAAAGTCCCGTTGGTTGAGCCAAGATCCTCGACATAATAATGGCCGTTCTGGTTTACGATTCGTGCATGACGCCTCGATACCTTTGCTTCGGGATCATCCTGATCCAAGTCGACATCCGGGAAGATGCCGCTGTCGGCGTCCCATCGCCCGACGAGCGTCTCGACGGAAGTAATCGGAAACTCTTTACCGACTCGGCCGCCGCGGCCGATCACCAGCTTTGCGGTTACCAGATCCATGACAGCACCGCCGGAGTCTCTTGATCTCAAACCATCGGTGCGCGAGCGGGAACTCATCACCAGAGTACTTGCCGGACCGACCGGTCTCGGGCTCGGATCCGAGCGCTGTCGCTCGGGGCGAGGATCAACGCGAGGCGGCGATTGACCGCGTGCCGGACGTGCTGGTTTCGGTATTGCTGTTGAGGTCGTGAACGACGGCGGAGATGGAGGAGGACCTTCAATCGTCTTGTATGGCCGCGCCGCGCGGATGTCTTCGCGCTCGGCGGACCCGCCTTTCGCATCGTAGGATTCAATCGGCCCGTTGCCGCGAGCTCGGCGGTCGTTGCTGGGAGGTTCATAAGCAGGGCGGTCGCCGCCATCCGGCCGGGCTGAACTCTGAATCACAACATCAAGCTTTGTCCCACACTCGTCGCAGTAGTCGCTCCCATCGAGATTCTCTGTCCCACAATTGTCACACCTAATCATAAGGCCCAGGCCTCCGCTCACTCGATCAAGGGGCAAGGGTCGGGAGCGCTCCGATTATAACGCAGGCCTTCCTAGCCCGCAATTGTTCGTATTGAATTGGTGTTGCTGCTTGATTTTGAGTGAATACCTGTTGATTCAGGCGCCCGAATGCTACAGAACTGCGCGGCGCCTTGGCGCCGAAAGCGCCTCGATCGAGGGCTCGCGGTCGATTTCCCGCGGCAGTCGGTGCTTCAAAGATGACCCAAGCGGTCGCCTACCGGCCGCCGGACATCAGCCGAGGGTGTGCCTATGCCTTCATCGCGGAGATAAGAATTTCCGCTACCTGGGGCCGTGAAAATTCTCTTGGGGGTAACTCGCCGCGCGCGAGCATCTCACGTACCTTGGTTCCTGATAGTGTGACGTGATTGGATGAATCGTGCGGACAGGTCTTATTGGAGGCCATCGAATCGCAGCTTCGGCAATAAAATGAGTGATCGAAAAACATCGGCGTTATTCCAAGCGCCTCGGGATCGAATTCATTGAAGATATAGTGCGCATCATAGGTGCCGTAGTAGTTCCCCACTCCAGCGTGATCCCGGCCAACGATGAAGTGAGTGCACCCATAGTTCTTCCTGATGATGGCATGAAATACCGCTTCGCGAGGTCCGGCATAACGCATTGCGGCCGGATTGACGGCCAACAGCGCCCGAGTCTTCGGAAAGAAATGTTCGAGCATGGCTTCATAGCAGCGCATTCGGACATCCGCCGGAATGTCGTCCGACTTCGTTTCGCCGACCAGAGGATGCAATAACAAGCCGTCGACCACTTCGAGAGCACACTTGATGATGTATTCATGGGCTCGATGGATCGGATTCCTCGTTTGGAACGCTACCACCTTATGCCAACCCTTTTTCTTGAACTCATCTCGCGTTTGTCTCGGATCCAGCCGATAAGAAGGAAATGCGGGGTTATGAGGACGATTCAAGAGGCTTATTGGACCGCCCAACAGCCATTCGCCCTGCTCGTATAAAGCCGACACTCCGGGATGAGCCGTTTCGGTTGTCAGGTATACCCGTTCGGCCTCGCGCTCTTTGTCGTAGCGAAATTTCTGGCGAAGATGAAGCACGCCAATAGCGTGATCCTCGTTTTCAAACAGCGCTACGTCTGAGCCTTCCTTGAGGCTCTTCGCCGTTTCATCGCTCACGGACAATGTAACAGGGATGGTCCAGGGCAGCCCGGATGAGAGATGCTTGTTGCCTCGAACAGCTATATAGTCGTCTTCGCACATAAAGCCCTGGAGCGGGCTGAACGCGCCATTCGCGATCATCTCGAGATCGGAGATCTCTCGGCGCCGCAGAGCAATTCGCGGCATGACAGGGACGCGCTCAAGCAAGGCCTCTCGTTCGACGCCATTTACTTCTCTATTGATCAACGTACCGCCGTGCGCTGGTATGGTATCCATCAAATGTCCTTTCTTAGGAAACCGGTAACCATAGGGCAGCAACCCAACTCGTGTCAAACACACAAGCAGGTAGATTTGTGATCGGCGGCGCGGACAGCGCGGAAATATGATCACGGCGGACAGCGCCGAAGATGACCACCGATGAAAATCAAATATATGTGAAACTATTTTGCGTGGGCGGCCGCGGGGCGGCCGCTCTTCAGATCTTTCAGGCCCAACTGGCCGACAATCATTCCGTCCGAATCGAGCACAACCACGGATCCTATTCCGTTCGTTCCGAGCAGCGCCCGCGCTTCAGCCTCATCCGCGATTGCATTGATGAACATCGGCTGCTCGACCGGCCGCATCACATCCTGAATTCTAAGGCGGGACCACTCTTCGCTCGGCACGGGCTTCAAATCCGCCAGTAGCAACATGCCATGCAGTCGGCCGCCTCGTCCCACCGGAAAGCTGATCGCGCGATGCTTCTCGAGAATTCCATCGATGAACTCTCTTACGCTGAGGTCGGGATCGATCGTGAGGAAGCTCCGATTCATTAGGACTTCCACGGAACCGCGGCGGATTTTATGAGCGCCGAGAGCGCTAGCCTCCGACGATTTGAGCAACAGGACCAGTATCAGTCCTATGATCATGCTCCACAATCCCGTGATCCACTCTACAAAGATAAAGAAATAAGAGCCGTACAGGAACAGCACGAGCGCGATCGTCAGACCGGCTCTCACAGCCATTCTGGTGGATTCATAGTAATTCTTGTTGAAGCGCCACAGGATCGCGCGAAGGACTCGGCCTCCATCGAGAGGAAGGCCGGGGAGAATATTGAATCCGGCGAGCATCCAGTTAATGAGTCCGAGGTGTCTCAGTACCTGGGCAAAAGCAAGATGCGTCGTTCCAGCCAACAATGCCTGGTTGAGAGCAAAGAACAATGTTCCGGTCAGAAAACTGGCGGCGGGACCTACGATCGCGATCTTGAACTCGGAAGACGGGGTTGAGGGTTGGCCTTCCAGCGATGCAAGGCCTCCGAAAATATATAAAGTGATGCTGCCCGTGCCCAATCCTTCCGCGCGGGCCATCACCGCGTGCGCGAGTTCGTGCGCGAGAACGGATCCGAACATTAGTGCGGTGGTGAAAATTCCGAGAACCCAGTACTGCCAACCAGCGAGGCCATGCGCCTCGCGCGGAAGGAGTGAAGACGAGATCGCCCAGGCGTAAAGCGGAAAGACTGGAAGCCAACTGTAATGCGCTCGGATCGGAATACCCAACACCCTTCCGAGATACAGAGGCCGTACTTTGATCCTGCTGAGCGCCTTAGACATTACAGAACAAGAAGAACCTTATTTCCGTTTCAACCGTCTACTGAAGATCACCGTAGGGGCGGCTTCCGCCCTTGGCAGGTCATGTTCAATCTTCAATGAGGGTTTTCATATCACACGATAAAGCTGGATTATGTCGTCCGTCAGGTGTCCAATCGGGCTTCTTCGCGTTCGGCATCCATGGTGGTCATTTCCGCGATTAGCAGCCGCTCGCATTCGGCTTCGTTGTGTGGAATATGGCCTTCCATTCCGCCTCCGGCCATTTCCAAAGAATCTATCTTGATGACGTCTTTCGCGGGGAGAAGGAAGCCCGACAAAAGCCCGAGGGCCGCGAACACCGTGCTCACAATGAACACGTTGTGCAGCGCATCGCCCAGCGCGCCCTGCATCGACTGCAACAGAGCCGGAGGCAACTGCGCTCGAGCCGAAGGCTCTATAAGAGCGCTGGGGTTGTGCACTACGCGGGCTACTTCATCGGCGGAGCTGCCGCTCGTCTCTTGAATGACCGCCAGGTGTGAATTCAGCCCGATGGTCATCACTGCTCCCATGATTGCGACTCCTATTGCGCCGCCTATCATTCTAGCGAACATAGTCAGTGACGTAGCTATCCCGAGCTGATCACGTGAAACCGAGTTCTGAGTTGTTATCAGTAATGCCAGGATCACCAACCCCATTCCAGATCCCATCAATCCCATGTCGGTCAACAGAACCCATCTGGCGGGATGCTGGCCGAGGCCTGCCAGCAGTATGAAACTCAACACCAGCAATACGAGACCCGCGATTACCGTCGGGCGATAACCAATCTTGAGCATCAAGCGGCCGCCAATTATGGCGAGCCCGACCCATCCGAGCAACAGGGGCGTTAAGACCGATCCGGCTTCAGTGGCCGTGCCGCCAAGCACGCCCTGCACGAACAACGGTACGAATGACAGCGACCCGAACAAGCCCATTCCAACAAAGAGACCGGTCAGCGAGCCTACAGCCACGACTCGATTCGAGAAGAGCGACATCGGCATCATCGGGTCGACTGCTCGCCGTTCGACCCGTATGAACTTGGCTATTAAGAGGACGATCAACCCCGCTGCCGGAAGCATCACCCAGTTCGTGAGCATTCCGGCGCTTCCGCCTTCTACCAATACCAGAAGAAGCAATGTCACCGCGGCCGCAAGCCAGATCGAGCCCGCATAGTCAATCACCGGCCGTTCCGAACGCTTCGGTTCCACGAGCGCCGCCGCAACTACAATCGCCGCCGCCAGTCCGAACGGAATATTAATGTAAAAAACCCAGCGCCAGTTGAGTTGATCCGTTATGAAACCTCCGGCAAGCGGGCCAAGGATAGAGGCCAGCCCCCACACGCCGCTGAACAGACCTTGAATTCTGGCTCGCTCCCGCGCCGTATACACATCTCCGTTTATAGTCATGCCCAATGGAACGAGCCCGCCCGCGCCGATTCCCTGCACGGCTCTGAAGATGATCAGTTGCGTGATCGTGCCGCTCGACCCGGATAAGACCGAGCCCAAGAGAAAGAGAGCAATGCTGCCGAGATAGAGAGGCCGCCTGCCATAGAGATCCGACAACCGGCCCCACACTGGAACCGTTACAGTCGAAGTAAGAAGATAAGCTGAAAAGACCCAGCTATATCGATCGAGTCCGCCCAGCGACGCAATGATCGTCGGCATAGCGGTGCCGACTACGGTTGCTTCAAGAGCGCCCAGGAACATCCCGAGCATAACGCCGGCGGTCACCATTCTCCGACGTTGAGTAGAAAGAATAACGTGTGGCTTTCCCTCGATAGGCGGCGCGTCAGCCGCTAACTTCCCGGTGTTTACTTGCCCCATTCTTTTCCCTATGACACTCCCTCTGACATCTCCCTTATTACAGCGATTTCATTGAATGCCTGTCATTATACAGTCTGGCTGCGCGGGCCAGAAAGACATTGCATGCGCAGGTCCTGGCCGGCGATCTATCTTGATTGAGTGGAGTGTCGGTTCGGGGATATGGAAATGAATGAACTCCGGACTTAAGCGGAATGATGGAAAATTCGCTGCGCCGCAACTCTCGGGGCTTAGTCCCAACACCGACTTGCGCGGGCGGCTCCGGCGCCGTGCAGTCGCGTGCTCAGCGGTGCAAGAGTAAGCCGAGCGTCACCTTAAACGAGCTGGTCCGAAAAGACGCTCACTCGATCACCAACACGGATCGTGCCGCTTCGCACCACCGTTGCATACACGCCTGCCGTGTTCTCGTTTAGACGGACAACCGCCTTCATCACGCGCCCATCCTGTGCGGCCGTATCGGGATCGAGATTGATCATCATGCATCGCTCGTCCCGCTGCGTGACGCTCACGGCCGGTCGTAGATCGCTGTCGCCGAATACCAATGTCCGCCCAACCCACTCGTCCTCTCGAAACAGCTCGGCGCGCTCCGTCTCAACCACGATATTGGCTCGGAACCGTCTGCGATCAAGATCGAGTCCGGCCTCGCGACCTATGCCCGCGATCGTAGCCAGGCTGATAAGGGAGACCGCCGCCTCATCGAAGATCCCATGCTTGAGCTTCATCAATTCCACGCCGCCGCCGAACCGCTCGGCGATTTCGGCCCGCAGCTCTGCCCTCCCTATTTCAACCTGCGATCCATCCGGTGTACGTATGTGAGTTGGAAGCGGCTCGCCGGTGCTCTCGTCAAGCCCGAAGGGATGGTAGAGGAGGAGCTCCGGCAGGCGGCTTGCGCTAAGCCAAGGGAAGCCGCTGGCGTCTCCGGAACACCGGAAGGCGAATCGCCGATCACCATCGAGTCCGTGCCACCCAAGAAATGCAGAGTCCGTCGCGATACCGGCCATTGACTTGACCGGATACCGCACCACTTCGCAAATGCGCCCTAGATGGATCATTCTGATGTCACCATACGTCAACCTACCTCAAGCCGCTGCCGCGGATCAGCAGGGAATCCGATTTGGGAGAGCCGAGCGCCCACCAGATCCGCGGTGTCGCGAACGGGATTGCCCATAGGCATCTCAAAGCTCTCAGGAGATCCACCAATTTTTTTTGCAGGCCTCTCTTTTGCGTGATCCACTCTCAACTTCAAATTGAGCTGTCCGCGCCAACTCAGACCCTTATCGAGCCACGGAACCCCCGGGCGGCATAGTAAGAGTCCGCACCGTTGTGATACATGAAGACATGGTCGTAGCGGCGATCAGCAAAGATGCCGCCGCCTAGCTTTCTAATATCAGAAGGTGTTTTCAACCAGCTCGACGTTTTCGTATCGAAATTCCCAAGTTTCTGCAACCCTCGATATTGTTCTTCCGTCAACACCTCAATGCCCATGGCGGCTGCCATATCAATAGCACTATCTGCTGGTTTATGTTCTTTCCTTGACTCCAGCGCTTCACGGTCGTAACAGAGACTTCTGCGGCCTTTGGGACTTTCGGCTGAACAATCATTAAAAATATATTCGCCGGTCTTTTTGTCATGACCAACAACATCCGGTTCACCGCCGGTTCTTTCCATTTCATTAAGTGACCACAGTTTTTCAGCACTAGCTTCCAGCTTCGCTTGTACTTTAGTCCATTCAAGACCTTTATGGCGGTTCATGTTTTTCTCGAAACGGGCTTTCAATATTCTGAGTAGTTCTTCACGTTGTTTTACTGTTATGTCTTTGGCTCTTTTCATTTCTGTCTTCGCCTTTCTACTCTGTTTCGTGTGGCCCTCCATTGTCCGCGAATCCCACCCCCGAAGCTCGAGTGGAAAAGATGTTCGTCAAATACGATCATATCGCCCGGTTCAGTTGCGACTACGTGGGCGGGCAGTGTCCTGGCAGCGATGCCGGCGCCGAGCACGCGAATGGCTTACGAAAACTCCGGGCGATGTGAGCCCGGCAGCACACGCAGCGCGCCATTGTCTGTTCCAAGAGGTTCAAGATACGCCGCAAAACCAACACTGGATATCGGAATGACGGAATCTGTATGCCAGGAGGTGTCGCCGCTATAGCGTACCGCCTTGGCCCGGGTCGCGAGCACGGCGCAGTCAAGAATCATCTTTGCAACAACCTCGGCACGATCGAGCAATGACAAACTCATGGGTGTCTCCGCGGTCATCATCGGAACGTACTGAAATTTGGCCACGCTGCCTAAGAGACCTGACGTTGGCGCCCCTCCATTATCGAGGACCTGATCTATTTCCTCAGCCAGATAAATTGGGTCGAAAAACTAGGTACTGCGTCGTATTCGGGCTAGTACGGCTGCCGCGATTAGCGCGGCTACGAACGCCGGGACTGCGGTCAGCGCCGGCCACGCCACGAGCGCCAACGCGAGTGAGCGCCGATAGCTTGAGGCGACCCATACCTCATGAACATTCGCCGCAACCGCAAGACCGAACGCTCCGATAGCGACTGCCAGCGTTGTGTGCAATGCTGTTGCACGAGTCGAGCCGCCAAGCCGAAACTGCTCGTATCCGATGTGAGCCGCGAACAGAGCGGCGCTGATTACCCACGCCGCCAACCGCCATACGCGCACTTGATTAGATGGCAACGCGAAGAGAATGCCGATGGCACTGTATAGAACGCTGATGAGTATCGCCGTACCGAACCACGATTGTCGACCAGGTGTACTCATGATGAGGGCTAAGACCTTCCTATTAGCCTGTCGCCGCCAGCTCGTACAGATACTCGACGTAGGAAAGCGCGGCGCCGTCCATGCCTTGAACTTTCGAGTTCTTTGATTCGATCACATAGTACTCGTCAGGAGCGTGAGCTCCGCCGCCGTGTCCAAGTCCGAAATGTCCCGCCGGCAACTTCAACGGAGCACCGGTGAAAACATAGCCGGGCCATGAGCCGGCCAGTCGGGGCCAGAGTATCGGATCGATCCCTTCGCGTTTGTAGACGGCTTGCGAAGCTCGAATCAGCGCCGAATCCGCGGACGTGCTAGTCGGATCGTAGCCGCCGGTCATCTTGACTTCGATGTCCCCGAATCCCCGCTTCGCAAGATGAGCCTTCAGTGCAGCGAGCGAGTCGGCCGCGGTCATATCGGGCACAAGCCGCATATCGATCTTGGCCGCGGCGCGATGAGGCAATATGGTCTTGCCGCCCGGACCGGTGTAGCCGCCTACAAGGCCTTCGATATTGAAGGTTGGGCGTGAGACTAAAAGCTCAAGCGCCTCGCGCCAGCTTACGTCGTGAATCCAATGTTGAACACCGAGCTGCTTCTTCGTCACATCTTCTCTGAGCCGGCGCGATGCCGCCTCGATCATGGCTTTCTCACTCGCGGACAGGGGCCGCACCTTGTCCGTGAATCCATCGATCGCGGGATCATTGCCGTCGGCGGACACGAGCGTCGAGAGCGCCTTCACGAGCCGCCATGCCGGGCTGTCGACTCGCGCCTTGTTGCTTGAATGGATGTCGCTTCGGGGACCGCGGCCCCAGCGTTCGCCGCTGGCTGTGAGCTCAAGCTCGACGACCCCCTTTCCGCCGAGATTGATGGTGACCTGCCCGTCGAGATCTTGCGAGGGGTAAGGCATGAAAATGCCGCTGCATTTCTTGAGAGCCGCCATCACTTCCGGCTTATGGACGATCTGCGGAAAATGCGGAGAGCCGATCTCCTCTTCGCCTTCGGCTACGAATACCAGATTGACGGGGAGCTTGCGGCCCGCTCCTCTGATTGCGTGAAGCGCCGCGAGGAATGTGGCTTCGGGACCTTTTTGATTAACGGCCCCGCGCCCGACCATTACTTTGCCGAGGCCGGGCTTGTCGATAAGCGCAGCGGCCCATGGAGGCGACGACCATTCGGAGGGATCGGCCTGCTTCACGTCATACATGAAGTACAGTCCGAGGGTTCGAGGAGCGCCCGCGTCGAGCTTCGCGAATATACCCGGCTGGCCGTCAGTAGGGATCCGAGTCACTTCGGTGAATCCCGCCTCGCGGAGGAATCGCATGGTGAGATCGCAGCCTTCGCTCACTCCGCGGTTTTCGGCGGCGATCGACGGCTGTTTGATCCATTCCTGGAGCCGCTGTACGGATTCGCCGTGACGTTTCTCTATCTCGGCGCGAATTCGGCTCAAATCGGAGGCATCTGCCCACGCGCGGCGCGGCAGAGAAAGGGCGGCCGCTCCGGCCGCGGCGCTTCGAAGGAAGTTTCTCCGCTTCATCAGGTTCTCCTCTTCGTTTTGATATTCGAGTGCGCTGAAGTATCGATCCCACGTCTCCATTCACTCGATACCGCTCAACTATTCTCCTCGATCGAGTAATCGAATTCGTAGGAGTGCTTGCCTTCAGCAATGATGATATTCAGCTTTCCTGATATTCCGGCGAACTGCTCTGTTCCCGAGTCCGGTACTACGGTGACGCTGAGCTGAGGCTCACCGCGATTCATAGTTCCACTGTGTTGAAGAGCGAAAGTACCGGTACGCCCTTGGAGCGTTCCACTGACCCGCTCCATTGCTACGTACCCGGCCGAGCCTTGCACGCTGGTATTCATCGCGAGCATTTGCCCGCTGCTCGTTCCTTCAAGATCTCCGTGGTACTGCTTCTCGATTGTAAGCCTGCCGACTGCCAAACCATCCTGCTGAGGCGTCAACTTGACTTCGAAAGTTCCGGTTGCGTGGGTGCTCATCGTATCCTCCTTCTAGTTAGGATCACGCTCTTGATTGCGGGGCAACGGCTGGGCGACTGGAGGAGGTGTTGGCGGAGTCGTCACGCGCGTTGTCGATTGCCTTCTCCTCGGTGTGGCTTCTGCAACGTCACTATCACCTATTGCGTGAGCGGCAACGAAAATTATTGCTAATACAGCCAAGCCGTAGGTCGTACGCCGGGTATACCGCCCCCATCCCTCCATGACCGATTACCTCGTCAACTCTGTAGCGATCCTCGAGAATCGTATCGATTGAAATCATGCAGGCTTCCCGGGTTGCGCAGAAAATAATCCTTATAGATTCAGCGACCGAAATCCTGGGCTCGATCGCCTTCAACAGCGCGCATTATACAATCGCTCCTGTTCTTGAGCCACAAATGAGCGCGGCTAGCATCTCAGGTCAGCGCGCACCGCATCAGCATCGAGCCGCTCCTTCTTCACGGCCGACGAGGTAGCAAGGACAAGGGCGCTATGTCCTTGCTGTCCGGGGTCCCGCGGAACACCGAACGCAGGCAGGATGCCTGCGCTCCCAGGCTGCCATCAAAGCCTGTGTGTCGCGCTGAGCGCGCGAAGCATCCTTGAGTCCGCGCGAATCGTTTCGTCGGCGAGCCACTCCGGCATCAGGGCCGAGCCGGCGGCAATCAAGAGTTCTACGATTCGGTAATAGGGTTCAGCTCCGATCGCCGAGGCGGACTCGCTCCATCCGTACAACGCCCAGCCTAACGGAGTACTTCCCCAGCTTTCATCTCTCGCGTCCACCGGTGCATTGCGTTCGAGCAGCAATTCGACCGTTTCGACATGGCCGCCCAGAGCAGCCCAATGAAGTCCAGTCTGCCCGTCGTGTTTTAATTTCGCATTCACATCAACGCCCGCGTCGAGCAGAAATGCAACAACCTCGGTTCTGCCGAACTCACAGGCCCATGTGAAGCCGTCTTTCATTTGCTCCTGAGCGGCGCCGGGTTTGAGACTTCCATCCGCATTGAAGAAGCTGCGCACAAGGTCGAGCCTGCCTACTCCCGCCGCGCCTTCAAGATCGAGGGGCGCTCCGTGACCGGCCAGAAACTCCGCCGCGGCTTTGCGACCGTTTGCGAGCGCTCCATTCACAAGTGAAACGTCCGCGACCTTCGCTCCATGCTCGATGAGTGTTTCGATCAACGCATCTTGCACACCGGCTTCGAGAGGATGAATGCTGGTTGCAACCAGTCCGAGGGTTGTGGAACCGCCGCCGTACATACCCGCGGTCGCCTCGACCTCGGCTCCGGCCTCGAGCAGCATCAAAGCAATGTTGACCGCGTTCGGAGGCGTCCTCTGACGAAAATCCTCGATGCCGTTCGCTCCGATATAGTGAAGGAGAGTCGAGTGATGCTTGCGAGTCGACCGCGCCCGGATCAGTTCCGGATACTTCTTCAGCAGCCGCTCGAGCGTGTAGGCGTCTCCTGAAACGATCGCTTCCACGGCTGCTTCGAATTTTGAAACGGAAGAATCCGATTGCGTCAGGGCCCGCTTGTACTCTTCGAACTCCGTCCAATTATCAAAATGATGCTCGCGCACAATGATCGAGCGCACATCGTCTCCACGATAATTTGGAGACAGACCACCCGATCCATACGAAGGAGGCATCTCGTCGCGAAAAATCTGCTGATTCTCATTCATCAGCCGCGCGAGCTCCAGTTCATCACCCGCAATGAGCGCGAGTTTCGCCGCCTCCCATATCGCCGTGGGGGTATTCGCGCTGTTAATCGCATCGATCCGCTTCTTGAATTCCGCCCAACTTCCGAAGCCGTGCTCGCGGGCAATGATCAACTGCGCATCGGCGAGGAGGAATTTCGTGCTTCGAAGCTCTGAGTCCGACAGCTTGCTAAAACGAGGATGCAGCTTGAGGCGGCCTATTGCCTCGGGATGACGAGCCTTGTGTTGTTTGACCAGATCCTTTGCCTGTTTCTTGTATTGATCGGGGTCGGGATGGAGAGGAAGCAGCTTTTTATCCATACGAAACTCCTTTCTAGAAGCGCCTGCCGTCCGCCGATCAGGCTGAAAGAAGTTCGTACCAGGATTGTGTTAGACGAAGGTGGGCACGGCCCTTTCCGCGGACTGGATGCGCCCTTTTTGCGCGCGTGTGAATTTACTAGCATTTCCATGCGGCGGTCAATAATTGAAGTGTCTGTTTGAAGCTATTACAGCACGCGAATACTGTGGGAGTTGGCCAATTTCCGTGGTTGGTGATAAAAACCTCTCGTTCCGTTCGAAGAAGCGACGGGACACTTCACTTGCCATTAAGAAAATCAGCACCACCGCACGGAGGCTCGCTTGAAATCTAAGAAACTCTTAATAGCTTTATCGGCGTTTGGTATGATCGGACTTATGAATCTACCGAAGGCCGCGGGCCAAAACCAGCAACAAGAGCCAACCTGGAAATGGCCCGAGAGCAGAGTGTTCGAAGCGGTCAACAAAGTTCGAGCGGGCCGCGACCTCACGCCGAAGCGCTGGCCAAACGGAGCGCGAGTCGCCGTCGGCCTTTCATTCGACTTTGACAACGAAACGCCTTCGCTCAGGGACGGCCAGACGTCTCCCGCATTGATGGCGCAGGGAGAGTACGGCGCTCGCGCCGGCCTGCCCCGCATTCTGTCGCTTCTCGACAAGTATGAAGCGCCCGCTACCTTCTTCGTTCCCGCGATCAGCGCGAAGCTTCATCCCGAGAGCATCAAGGACATCGTCGCCAAGAAGCGCCATGAAATAGGCGTCCACGGATGGATTCACGAACGGAACTCGCTGCTGGCCGAAGCGGACGAACGCGATCTCATGCGCCGCAGCATCGAGGTGCTGACGGCGATGACCGGCAAGAAGCCCGTCGGCCTGAGGACTCCATCGTGGGATTTCAGCCCGTGGACTATGAAGCTCGTGCACGAGTTCGGTTTGCTGTACGACAGCAGCCTGATGGCGGACGACCGGCCTTACGAAGTGCTGATAGAGGGGGCCGCTACCGGAGTCGTCGAGCTGCCCGTGGAATGGATAATGGACGACTTCCCGTACTTCGGTATGGATCGCCTGACGACGCTGCGTCCATACACGACGCCGGATGAAGTATTCACGATCTGGCGAGCGGAGTTCGACAGGGCTTATGAAGAAGGAACGATGTTCATTCTGACTATGCATCCGCACGTAATCGGGCACCGCTCGAGAATCACGATGCTCGAGAAGCTGATCGAACATATGCGATCAAAGCAGGGCGTATGGTTCGCCACTCACGAGCAAATCGCTCGATTCGCGAAGGAAGGAAAGAGCAGTTAAATCGTATGTGGGACAAGACCAAGCGGCTGATCAATTCTTATCTGGACAATTTGATTGAACGCACGAACGCGCCCGACTCTGAAGTGCGCTCGGTAACACGCGGCGAGGTCGCTCGCCTGACGGAGCTCGAGGTTCAAGCAAGAGCCTCGGCCAAGATGCTCGAAAAAGAGCTGGCGGAAGTAGAGTTGAAGCTGATCGGAGTTGCGGAGCGCGCGAAGCTCCTGCCGGACCCGACGGCCGTGAGCTCAGAGATTCAAAATCTTTCGGCGCACCGAGACTTGTTGCGGACTCAAATCCGAGAGGCTGCATCATCCGCGGATAAGGCCAGGGCTCTTCGGGAACAGAGAAAGTACGAGGGAGACGACCTTGAGCTTCAGTCGCAGCTCACTTCCATTCAGGAAACGACCGCCGGCGTTCACTCGGGCTTCGACGTGAACGACCCCGCGTCGGTGATCGATGAAATGAGATCGCGGATGGGCCGATCCGCCGCCTCCGAGCAGGAGCTGAAGGTGCAAGAGGCCGACAGTCATATCGAAGCCCAGCGGAAACAATCCAAGATCGACGAGCTGCTTGCTTCCTACAAGCAATCTGTTCTGGAACCCGATCAGCCGATTGTTCAACCGCGACCGCAAGCCCATCAGCCTGCAAGCGAAGCGACCCCAGCTTCGAACCCGAGCGAATCCGCGGCGAATCGGAGCGATAAAGACTCGGAGGATTCGATCGAGGAGAAGACCCTCGGCCGCGCCGATCCGTCGATCAGGCCCATTGATTAGGGAAGAATGATGACCAATCTCCTGAGCAGAGCGCTGATCAGCTCAACGCTCCTTCTGTCGATCTTGCAGCTCTGCCTGGCAAGCCCGTCACAACAGCACGCCGTGAGTCGCCAGCCTGACCCTTCGGAAGTAGTCCAGAAGTTCTACACGTCACATTTCTACGGCAACAAGAGCTTTACAGCGGCTGGGATCAAGAGGAAGCGGTCGTGGTTATCGCCCGAGTTATACGATCTGCTGATCGCGGAAGCGTCGAGAAAGTATACACCCGACACGGTTCCGGACATCGAGGGAGATCCATTCACGGACTCTCAGGACTATCCACAAAAGTTTGTGGTAGGCAAATCGGATGTTTCGGCCGAGAAGGCAACCGTCGACCTGGCTCTCCATTGGATCAGCCATGGAAAAATCACCGAGAGGCGCGCTTACAAAGTGGAGTTAACTAATAAGTCGGGCTCCTGGCTGATCTCGAATATCGTATACCGACCGAATGAAGATCTGATTGGACTCCTCAAGCATCAACGCTGAAGCAAAACGGCTCCGTCGTTCAGCATTGTATCCAACGTCCTCAGGAATGCATCGATAATAACCCAGCGCGTCAGAGCCGGGTTGGGCTGCGTCATAGCCTTGTGATCGTCACCGAGATTCGTGCCGCGCGTTGACCTTCTCATGGCTATGCGATTTAATAGACCGCGCTTTCCTTTCGCTCCAGATTACACGCTGTTGGAGGCTTCAATGACCGCAACCGATCCCGCTCACAAAATCTCCACCGATGAATTGATCGCAAAACAGAAGGAATTTATCTGGCCTTGCGCGTCCACCTACTACGAGCGGCCGCTCGTGCTCGAGCGCGGAGAGGGAATGTACGTTTGGGATTCGGAGGGCAATAAGTACCTCGACTGCTTTGGCGGAGTGCTGACGACCTCCGTAGGCCATGCGCGGCCGGAAGTCGTCGACGCGGTCACAAAGCAACTGGCGTCCATCAGCCATATGTCAGCCCTGTACGTCAATCGGCCTCAACTGGAGCTCGCGGAGAAGCTCGCTCAGGTGACACCTGGTTCGTTGAAGAAGAGTTTCTTCACGAACAGCGGAACCGAGGCCGACGAAACGGCGATGGTGCTTGCACGTCTCTACACCGGCCGCACGGAGATCATCGCGCTTCGATATGCCTATCATGGCCGCTCGGTGGTAAATATGACGGCCGCCGGGCATTCAAACTGGAAGCACGGCGCGCCCGCGGCGGGATTTGTTCACGCTCACGCTCCATACTGTTATCGCTGCCCGTTCAATCTAAAACCCGAGTCCTGCGCGCTCGAGTGCGCCCGCGACGTCGAGGAATTGATTCAAACTACTACGACGGGTCAAATCGCCGCTTTCATAGCCGAGCCGATTATGGGCGTGGGAGGATTCATCACTCCGCCGAAGGACTACTTCAAAGCAGTGATCGAGATTATTCGGCGCTATGGCGGCATCTTTATTTGCGACGAGGTGCAAACAGGAGTCGGCAGAACCGGAGATTATTTCTGCGGCATCGAGCACTGGGATGTGAAACCGGAGGTGATGACCTTCGCCAAAGGGATCGCGAACGGCTCGCCCCTGGGATGCACGATCGCGGAGCCCGAGATAGCGGATAAATATCCGGGGCTGACCTTTTCAACATTCGGCGGCAATCCCGTCACCTCCGCCGCTGCGGTTGCGACTATTCGAGTCGTCGAAGAGAACGACCTTCCAGGAAACGCCCGCGTCGTGGGCGAATATCTGCGATCCAAACTTGAAGAGTTGAAGTCGAAATACAACGTAATCGGAGACGTTCGCGGCATGGGACTCATGCAGGCGATCGAATGCGTCAAGGATCGAGCGACCAAGGAACCGGATGCGCAGTCGGTGCTGCGAGTGTTTGAAGAAACACGTCGCCGCGGCGTGTTGATCGGCAAGGGCGGCCTCTTCGGGAACGTCATAAGGCTCGGCCCGCCGTTGACAGCCACTAACTCCGATGTCGATGAAATGGTGAGCGCTCTCGATGGAGCATTCGCTCAATTCTAAGGTTCTTTGTCTTCCGGTGAGGCTTGAAAGGCCGACGATAAAATGGCCACGGGCGGCGCGCCGCCCCTGGTAAACGACCGCAACGCGTCTCGCACTGAAGGCGCGACACATCTTCCTCCCTCGAACCGGGGGCTGCGCTTCGCTGTCCCCCGGGCTACTGAGGCGTTCCCCTTCAGGGAACAATCCAAGAATGCCCAACTCCAGAATGGCAAACTCTGCTGCTCGCCGATAAGAGCCGCTCCCATCCCGATCAACCCCGATCAACCCAATCAACGAAGTTCTTGCCAACGCTTCACTCCCTCTGTAATATCCCTACTTTGCCGCTGAGCCGTAGCCGTCCCAATGGCGGATGCCCACTGGCGGATGATTGGTAGGCTCGGCATTTCGCTGAAAGCTGCAAATCAGCGAGCCCGAATTTTGACAACGTCTCGTTCGTCTAGCCTGGCCTAGGACACCGCCCTTTCACGGCGGCAACACGGGTTCGAATCCCGTACGAGACGCCAATTCTATATCCGACAACAGCCGCCTTCGGCTGTGATTCGAAACTATCTGGGTCGCCGCGCGTTTGAATATCAGGCCGGGCGGCCCTTATCATTTCTGCTTGAAATCAATCATTACTCTACTAATCTTCGTTCTGCTTGCAGGCTTGCTGTTAGCGCCGCCTGTTCGCGCTCTAGGCGCTTACACCGTCGTCATAATTCCATTCGAGAATCTTTCATCCCGGCCCGAGTACAACTGGATCGGCGAAAGCTTCGCTGAAGGGCTCGCCGAGCTTCTCGATAAACCGGGGCTCGTCGCTATTCAATCCGACGAGCGCAACGTGGCCTATAAACAAGAGGGCTTCCCTCCCACCGCGATACTCACGCGGGCAACGATGATCAAACTGGCCGAACGCGCCGGAGCGAGCCTCGTCGTAATGGGAACCTACAGGATCTCGGGCGAAGGCCGTGAGAGCACCATCACCGTCAGCGCCAAAACCGTCAACATCGTCGAGGGCCGGCTCGTCGGGCGCGAGTTCAGCAGGGGCTCCGCGCTGCTCGAATTGCAGAGGCTCCAGGGCGAGCTCGCATATGACATCCTCTATCAAAGCAACCCCGCGCTTCCCTTCTCTCGCGACCAGATCATCAGTCAAGCTGTTCAGGTGCCTATCGGCGCGTTTGAGAATTACATCAAAGGGACGGTTACGCTCGATCACGATGCGCGAGTGAGCTTCTTCGAGCACGCAATCAAAGAAACTGCCGACAAAACAAAGACCATATATGCCGCTGCCGCGTTCGAGCTGGCGCGTTTGAAGTACGAATCCGGCGAATATAAAGAAGCGCTCGAGTTGTTCGAGAAGCTCGATCAGAAGGCGACGCGTTATGACGAAGCACAGTTTTATATAGCGATTTCGCTGGATATGACCGGCGAAACCGGAAAGGCGCTCGACGTACTGCAGAAGCTCGCGCAGACGCTTCCTCTATACGAGGTGTACAACAACATCGGCGTGCTCTTCATAAAGAAAAAACAATACGAGGAAGCGCTGAAACATCTGAAGCCGGCGGCGGACGCGGCCCCTCGCGATACCGACGTGATGGTGAATTTGGGTTATGCGTACTATCTCGCGAAAGACTTCGCCAACGCCGAGTCCGTGTTAAAGAAAGAGATCGATCGGCGGCCTTCGGACGGCGAGGCCCAGTATCTTCTCAGCAAGGCGCTCGCCGCCAAGGGCGACTCCGCGGGAGCTAATGCCGCTGCGGATCAGGCGAAGAAACTGCTCCCTGCTTATGCGCAATGGGAAACGAAAGGCATGCCCGCAATCTCTCGAATGAAGACCGCCTTCAGCAAAGCTAACTATTACCGATATCGGCGTGATCAAGATGGGCGGCTCGGCCCACCGTCGGGCAGTCTTGCGCAGAAAACTCAGCCTGATGAGTTGCTGCAATCGGCGCGGGATGCGTTTTCGGCAGGCCGCGATGAAGAGGCTATGTCCACTCTCGTGAAGATGCTCGAGATAGCGCCGCAGAGCTATGAGGCCCACTTACTGGCCGGGCGAATTCACGAGCGACGCGGCGATCTCGATCGCGCGATCACGGCCTTGAAGGCGGCGTTATTCTGGAATCCCAAGCTGGTTTCAGCACACGTCCTGCTGGGGCGTATCTCGGTGCTACGAAATGATTGCGCCGGAGCACAGGTATCGGCGACGAAAGCTCTCCAACTAGATGCGAACGATCAGGACGCGCAAGCGCTCAGGCGGCTTGTAGACGAAAAGTGCAAAAGCGCCAATTAGCGTCATTTGTAATTGGTCATCGGTCACTTGTTTGTTAATCAGTGGTCATTGCCATAGCATGCGGCTGATGACTGAAACGCTAATCACTAAAGAGAGCACGGCTGGATGCTGTTCGCTAAAAGGCTGACTGCTGATCTTGACCGCTGATTTGTGATCGCTGACCGTGAAAATGACCAGCGACAAATGACAAAATGACCAATGACCAATGGAGAAACCGAATGATTGCGGGCGATTGCTTGACCGTGTTGCGTGAGATGCCCGCCGATCTCATTGACCTGATTGTGACATCGCCTCCTTATGCCGACAGCAGGAAGCAAACCTACGGAGGCATTCATCCCGACCGATACGTCGAGTGGTTTCTTCCCATAGCCGATGAACTGGCGCGAGTCTTAAAACCCGAAGGAACCTTTATCCTCAATATCAAAGAAAAAGCGCTGGGAGGCGAGAGGCACACGTATGTGATTGAAACAATCTTGGGTATGCGCAAACAGGGATGGCTCTGGACGGAAGAATTCATATGGCATAAACGAAACTGCTATCCGGGCAAATGGCCGAATCGCTTTCGCGACGCATGGGAGCGTTGCCTCCAGTTCAACAAACAGGCGAAGTTCAATATGTATCAGGAACAGGTGATGGTTCCGATGGGTGACTGGGCGAAGACCAGACTGGCCAATCTAAGTGAGACAGATAAGCGCCGAGACGAATCAAAGGTGAAAAGCGGATTCGGCAAGAACGTCTCGAAGTGGGTCGGACGCGCGCTGGTATACCCGACCAATGTTCTCCATTTCGCTACGGAGTCCAGCAATCGCAATCATAGCGCGGCATTTCCCTTTGCTCTGCCTGAGTGGTTTATAAAACTCTTCACTCGCGAAGGCGATCTCGTGCTCGATCCGTTTCTCGGTTCCGGAACAACCGCCATTGCCGCAAAATCGCTCGGCCGCGGTTATCTCGGAATCGATATTAAACAGGAATATATCGATCTGACGAATGAGGCGCTTCGAAATCCGCGGCGACGGGCGCACTCTCCATCAGGAGCAAAATGACTGTAGGTCTGTTACGGCTGCGCCTCTCCCGTGGACTTGTCAGTATTCGAAGGTCTCGTCTTCTTTCCGCCCTTCTTTGAAGGCGACGGCTTTGGGGCCACTCCATCTTTCAACAGTTCGACGATCGGCCTGCCTTCCGCATCTTCCAGCGTCAGGCCGAGAATTCCGGCCGCGGTCGGACCGATGTCGATCATTCGAGCCAGCGCCAGTCTGGCTCCCGTGCGCGCGCCCTGTCCAAATACAATCAACGACGACCTCATCTCCGCACGCGAAGGCAGGTAGCCGTGTGTTCCTTTATAGTGAGCGCCGGAGTCCTGCACTTCGGGACCGGTCAATGCATCGTCGAACGAGTAGCCCGACGCGGCTTCAAGCATCAGCACCGCTTCGGGAATCGCGCCCAGATTGTCCAGCTCTTTGCGAACCAGAATGCGATTGAGCGGACCTTTTTCCTTGCGCGCTGTTTTCGAGAAGATCTGCACTACTTTTTCCGCAGTTTCTTTGTCTGACGGATCATGAAGAACGATCGCGCACGATCCGCCTGCCGGCCACGCCGCGGCTTTCCAGGAAGTAGCCTTACCGCTCTTATCGAGGGTTATGAGCTTCTCTTCGACTAGACGCACGTTGGGCGCGTACTTCTTCTCGATCGCGGCGAAACCGTGATCGGAGACTATGAGGAACGTCGTCGCGTCCTTTATACCGGCCTTTTCCGCAGCTCCGACGATTCGACCAATGAAGGCATCTTCCTTTTCGGCGGTCTGCAGAGCCTGGGGAGTGCGCGGTCCGAAGCCGTGATGCACCTCGTCGAGTTCGATGAGGTGGATCAGCATCAGATTCGGCTTGTAGGCGCCGATGATGAATTCGCTGACTGCCGTGCGAAAATCGTCGCCCTTAAGGTCTCGGCTGCCGATTGCGCTCTTGATCAAGCCGGGTGTGGCGTATTCAGCCATTCGCTTGCCGGTGATCGGCTGTTCCGCGGGGTCCCAGATTTCAGGAACGTTGTAGTCGATTTCGGCGCCCGCCGTTACCGGCCATCCAACGGCGGCCGTGCTCAAGCCCTGCTTCCTGGCGAGCGTCCACAATGTTTCCGCCTTGAGCGATTTCGCAAACCAGTACCAGGCCTTTGTCTGAGGCTCCGTGGGAGGCTCGAAAACTCGATTCTGCACAATGCCGTGGGCTTCCGGGCGAACGCCAGTGGCCATCGTCGTGTGAGACGGATAGGTAACCGTGGGGTAAACCCCTTCGACTCCATCGGCGTAAGCGCCGTTCAGCTTCATCCGAGTCATATTCGGGACCCTCAGTCCCAGCGCTCTTGGAGCCGTGTAGTACTCAGGTATGAGACCATCTATAGAAATCATTATCACGTGGCTATCGCGTCTCGGCGATTGGGCCTGCTCTTCCTGCGCCTTCGCGGCCCGCTGTCCGTAAGTAACCGGCATCAACTGAGCAAAAAGCAGCAGCGCCGACACAATCAGAATCACGTTGGCTTTGAATTTCATGCGCCTTCTCTCCATGTCTATTCTTACAGTCATCGGCAGGCCGGACGAATCGCCGCCCTCGATTTCAATCGAGCTGAAGGACCAGACCGTCTTCAGCCACGGCAATATCCCCGGCGAATTCTTTTCGCAACTCTACCGCGAGACTCGCTTCATCTACTTCAAAGTAGAAATGAGTCACGACAAGCCGCTTCACACCGGCTCTTGCGGCCATTCTTGCTGCTTCCACAATCGATAGGTGCTTGCCGCGCTCCTGACTCTTCTCGAATGAGCATTCAGATATGAGTAGATCAGCCTTTTGAAAAAACTCGAGAAGGTCGTCGCTCCAGGAGGTGTCGCCAGTGTAGCAAAGCACGCGGCCGCCGGATTCAATTCGATAGGCCACGCTTTCATCCGTGTGCGGCGTCTTGGCGACTCTCAACAGAGTGTTATTGTCGAGTGTGAGCGCCTCGCCTGGAGCGGCGATACTTACATCGAGCGGGAATTCCAGGATGAATAGCTTTTCTCCGAACGCTTGCTTCAGGCCCTCAATCACCCGGTTAAGGCCCGTCGGTCCAATCAACGCCAGAGGAGCCGAGCGCGGCTTCGACGCACCATGCTTGAGCGCCTGAAACAGCGAAGCAAGCTCGCCTACATGGTCCACGTGGTAGTGAGAAATAAGAACGTGAGTCAGGTCTTCCCACGGAACCTCGTATCGAGCCAGGGCGTGAAGCGATCCGGCTCCGCAATCCATAAGAATCCGGACGCCGCCGGCTTCGACAAAGTAGCCCGAGGAATTGCGGCGGCCGTCAGGTTTGCTTGTGCCGGAGCCGAGTACAGTGATCCGCATCGAGTGACTACTCAACCAGCAGACGTTCGCGAAGTCAATATGGAAGCGACAGGGCTTCTACCTGCTTCCCCTGTTCGTCGAAGCAAGCGATCGACCTCGGGCCGGTTTTGATCGACGGGTTGAGTCCGCTCACCTTTATTTTGAACTCATACTCCTTGGCGCTGTCATTCAAGAATGTCGTAATCAAGCTGCCGTCCTGCCTCCGAATCGTCCAATACTGTTGATGATCGGACCCGCCAAACGCGACGATCTGACCGTTCCAGGCAAGCTTCGTATACAACGCGTAGACGCGTCCCGCCGGAGTCAAATGCCAGCCGGCATTTTCGCGGCTCAAGGTGATTCGCGGGTCGCGCTGTCCGATCACCGTCGCAAAGCGCCGAGTCGAGTAGTAGACGATTGAATGAGCCGGAACCGAGTGGACATAGAGCGCTTCAATCTCGGGCCGCCGCATCAAATCCGCGACCTTGCGCGCGAATTCCATCGCATACGGGTTGGATAGGTGGGGATTCCCCTGGAGGCTCGATCGGATGTTGAATTCGGTCACGAGGTATCGCATTCGAGGCGAGAACGGCTTCACGACCTCATTGAACTTTTTAATCGTGCCGGGATTGACGCCGCGGCCGTAGAGGTGAGCTACGCCGACAACATCCGCGCGCGTCGATAACTTCACTCGCGAATCGAGAGCCGTCAGCATTCTGGTTGTCCATACCGTATCCGAGAGCTTCGTCGGAGTCTTTTGCTCATCGCCTACCGTGAGCGGCAGCGCAAATCTCACCCCGAGCGGCGAGAGCTTCAGAATGATCTCGCTTGCGCGGACGGCAAAGTCTTCCGGCAACCAGGGGCGAGGATTGAGCCACGGCTCGTTTGAAAGCTCGACCGCGACAAGCTTCGAGCGAAGTCCGCGCTCTATGAATTTCTCAATTGCGGTTCGGGCGACGTCTGGGCCTTCCTCGACGTTGACCGCAACCACGGTCGTGAGATTCTGAGCTGCTATGAAGTCGACGTAGTGGTCGATCGGAAACCACGGATAGTCATTCGTCAGCTTGTTCTCCGCTTTAACGCGCTCGGTTTGCTCAGGACCGAGCGGGCTGTAGAATCCGTGAAAGCTAAACCGCAGCGAGCGCACGCCTGCTTCTGCCATTGCCTGCCCCATCAAATCGCCCTCACCCGGATCATTGAACACCTCGATCAACACCGAAGGCCTTCCCGCGTATGTGAGATCGGCGCCCAGAACCGGCGGGTTCATGAGCGATTTTCCCGCTGCACTCGCATCGGCGTCTGTTTTCTGGAACGCGGCTCTCGAAGCGGGCGACGTAATAAATGCGATCGGAATGATTGCGAGCAGCAAAACTGCAACCATTCTCGGGAACACGGACTTCTTTCTGCTCATCTTTTTCGATACTATCACGATTCGTTTGATTCCAATTAAACCGACTTTGTTTGCAGGAGGCGCGATGATTGTAGAGAAGTCTACCGAGAAGTCGATAAAGCTCTATTACGACCTGTATGTTCCAGAGCGTGAAGATGCTTCGCGGCCGATGCCGCTGTTGATAGCTCTTCACGGCTACGAAGGAAGCAAGGAAACGATGATGATTATGGCGCAGCGGATCAATTCAAACGACTTCATCATAGCTTCGCTGCAGGGTCCGAACGCGTTCTTTTCGCCGAGCATCGATGACAGCCAACATCGCTGCGTCGTATTCGGATGGATGCTCCAGTACAAACCGGAAGAGTCCCTGCGGCTTCATCACGAGACGATTCTCTCGACGATCGCGGAAACGTCCGCAGATTTTCCAATCGACCGCTCGGCGATTTTTCTTATGGGATTCTCTCAATCGGTGGCGATGAACTATCGGTTCGCATTCAGTAATCCTGATCTGATCAAAGGCATAGTGGCGGTCTGCGGCGGCATACCGGGTGATTGGGATCAAGATAAGTATCAGAACAGCAACACCGACGTTCTCATCATCGCCGGTGAAACAGACCAGTTTTATCCGAAGGAAAGGACGGCCGCGTTTCCAGATGCGATCGCGCGCCGGGCAAGGTCGGTCGATTTCCGGCTGTATCCAACCGGGCACGTCTTTCCGCGTGAGTCTGTCGAACCCATAAACGAGTGGCTCACATCCCGATTGAGAGGACGGTGATCGCGTGACAGGACGGTAATCGCGTTGGATGGTTGTAGCTCGAATTCGAGCTCGGCCATCTGAGCATTATCTATGACAACCCCAAAGGGGTTGCATCGCGAAGCCCAAGGTTGGCGAAGCCTACCTTGGGTTATGTAACCGCGAACGCGCCAACACCAACGGTGTTGTGGCCCATTTCACGAGGGTCATCACAAGAATCGACGCGTGCGCTCCTACCCGTGCGATTCCTGTCTCCGGTCTGATTGATCTGTTAGGATTTCGCTCTTCGGCCTGATGGAGAGCCGAACATACCTGAATTTCGAGATCAGTATAGAGGCCCCAATATGCGCTACATTCCACTTCTCATCGTTATCGTTCTCTTTTCCATTCCTTTCGCTCCGACGCAATTCACCGCCGCGCAAGAAACCAGCAAGACATCGGTTTCGAAGATGCCCGTTGACGAGGGCCGCTTCGTTGCGGCTGATGGCGTCAGCCTGTTCTACCGCAAGGTCGGTAATGGCCGTGACGTCATAGTCTTTTTGCATGGAGGCCCGGGACTGAGCCTGAACGACGGCGGCCTTGATATGGAGCCGCTCGCGTCCGGGCACACGCTGATAATCTACGATCAGCGAGGCTGCGGCCGCTCCGACATCGTAAAAGACCCAGCGATGCTGACCGCGGCCGCAAATGTGCGCGATCTTGAAGCGCTGCGAGTGCATTTCAAAATCGATAAGGTGACTATTATTGGACTCTCGTGGGGATCGGGACTTGCAGCGTTGTATGCAGCCGAGCATCAGGAGCACATCGCTCGAATCGTGTTTCTCAGCCCGATGCCTCCGGCGCGCACTCCGTATATGCAGCAACGCTCGGCGAAAACCGGTTCATTGATAAACGATAAGGACAGGGCAAGACTCGGCGAGATTGCGAAACAATATCCGACTGCTAACGACGAAGAGATCAAGTCGCTGTGCAGGGAGCGCATTAGAATCGTATTCGGCCCGTACCTGTACAATGCGGCGGCCTATTCTCGGACGCGTGGAGACGAATGCAACGTTCCCGCGGAAGCGATAAGGAATCAGGGTACGGTTAACTCCGCTACCTTTGCCTCGATCGGTGATTGGGATTTTCGGCCCGGCCTCGCGAAGTTAAAGGTTCCTGTTCTCGTAGTCGAAGGCGAGATGACTAACGTGCCGCTCGATGCAACTCGGGAGTGGGTTAAGTCGACTCCCGGCTCGCGATTTCTATTGATACCTGGGGCGGGCCATTTGAATTATCTCGAACGCCCGGACCTCTTCTATCCGGCGCTTCGAGATTTTTTGAACGGGAAATGGCCGGCGGCGGCGAAGGCGGAGCGTTCATAAATACTCCCAACTAACCCTCCTCAATGAGCTTTATGATTGTGTCTTCAGCAGAAACATCCATAAATTCTTCCTTTCCAAAGTAGTAGGAGAGACGCGGCTATAAATCACCGCTTGCCTTTCAAATTGCCAGAGTGCACGGGCGCTTGATAGCATCCTCCATGAACCATCTCATGGAATGACGGCAACTTAGCGAAGATGGCGAAAATCTTCGAGAATCCTTCGTCCGAGTCTTATGCTCTCATGCGACACTTCGGAACAAGTCGGAACGACGACTCTGACCACCTTGATCTCCGCGTTCGGCGCGGATAGCTCTACGAATGCTACCGGATAGAATTTCTGCGTTCGAAGATCTTCGCCGATTTGGTAGACAACCTCGGCGAGATCGGTCGGAAGAGCGAGTCGAGCAGAGGGCGCGGCTTCGAAGTCTCCAGTCCTATCAAACCACCAACCGACTTCCCGGCGCGCCGCCTCGTAGCCGAGGCCTGCGAATGAGTCGTAACGCTGTAGATCTTCTCGCGCTCCTGCGATCATCACGGCTCGCGTCTGAACCGCTTCGAGTATTGCGTGTTCGATA
Source organism: Blastocatellia bacterium AA13 (assembly GCA_003222245.1). Taxonomy (GTDB): domain Bacteria; phylum Acidobacteriota; class Blastocatellia; order UBA7656; family UBA7656; genus QHVH01. Next base: position 64,780 of record QHVH01000014.1, read on the forward strand.
GCGAGCAGCGGATCAATATGAGCGCTATGACCGCCTACCAACCTCAATGGATTTCTTGATTCCCTATCATCGAGGAAGGCGGCGAAAGCCTGAACTCCTCCAACGGCCGGCAGTCGCTTTACTTCGATGTCAGCTCCCAGGGCCTCCAGCTTTTGCGTTAACAATCGCACGGACTCCGACGGCAGGCTTCCGAGATCGACGGTCGTGCCGATTTTGCGGAGCGCCGCTACCGCCACCGCGTCTCGCTCGATTACTTCCAGCAGGCCGTAGAACACGGCTTCGGTCAGGTGCCCCCCCGAAGCCAGGCCCGCGCTTCGCCAGATCGGCGGATTGCAGGCGCCCGGAGGCGAAACAAAAGGACAGAGCACATCGTGCGCGGGGATCAATATCTTCTCTCCCTGCAGGGTCGTTCCCGCGATCCACGCAAGCGGTTGATCTCCAGGATCAGGAACGCCTTGCGGCAGAGGCATCACCGTCAGAGGAATGAACCATCTCTTTTCCTTCTGAAGCTCGGAGGGCCGCGCAATGATGTGAGGTATCTCCGAACGCTCCGCCCAGTGGCGCTCCAGAAATTCCATGTATGCCCCAAGACGCGCCGACTCGTCGGTCCAGGCCTTGCCAGTCAACACGGTCACATTACCGTCGATATCGAGCGCAGCAGGCCGAACAACCTGCCACACCGGGGTTCCAAGCTCATCCAGTCCCGCGAGACTGGACGGCCGAACCGCTCCAAGCCGGCTCGCCTCCCGCTCGGCACCCGGCAACAGCTCAGAGGCGTGATAGCGCCGCCAGTCGCTTGCTCGCGGCGGACACGGCGGTAAGGGATTTGAGGCTTCCATAGCTTCTAAACAAAAAAGGCGGGCGTGCTCATTTCAAGACCCCCGCTCGATCCTCAAGGCTCAGCGAGCGCAATGCTCTCCCGGATCGCATCTAGGAGAAAAAGCGCGTCGAGGCGCTTACGATCGATTCGCAGGGGATTCTTCTTCATGAAATCGATTAGAGATCGCATCTCTTCGTCAAAGGCTGAACCTCCGGTTGATTCGAGCAGGGTCTGAAATGTCCGCTCCGTGAATCGAGTCGATCGCGCGAATTGAACCAGCGGAGCTTCGGACGGTTCGGAGATTACGCCTTCCTGAATCGCGATGCGCAGAGCCCATCGCACGTTTACCAGCGGGATTGTTACGGCGCGGTGGGTCTCAGAATCAAACAAGAGCGCAACTTCATCGTCCGCTTTTAAGAATCCCTCCGTATACTGTTCGAATATCCAACCAACTCCGACCATTCCGACCGACCGACACTCCGCGGCGCGAAGCGCGCCCATCGAAGCGGCCCCCCATATTCGAACACCGTGTTCCAGCGCGGAGCGGATTTCCATGACCGAGACGGCCAAAGATTGGCCAAATTCACCGTCAACAATTCCGATCGAGCGTGCTCCCTCGGCTATCGCCGCAGGCAAGTCGCCTCGTCGAATGGGCGGCAGATAACGAGCTTGCAGGCGCCCGGCCGCTTCCTCTGAATCGAGCGAGGGTCCCAGGAAAACGACTGTACTATTCTTTCCCACGGTGGTCTCGGTGAGAGAGTATGGTTAATGATCCGCATTCACTCGAACTGGATCATTCCAGGTAGGCGCGGTAGAAGCTCCCTTGATCTTCAAATCCAAGATGGCGATAGGACGCCAGGCTCAAGACATCGGATTCGTCCACGAGCACGTACACTACCTTGCGCCTCGTGAGTATCTCACCAATCACGAAGCCGGCCAATCTTGCAGCGATTTCGGCGCGGTTTGCATCGGGCAGCACGAACAGGTCGGAAATGGCCGCGTAAGACGGCGCCGGGCCGTAGCGCCGGATCGAGCCGACTATCAAATCGCCGCTCGTGAAAACAGCGAGTCCCCGGATCGCTGCCAGTACTTCCCACGAAGTATCCATATACTGGAGTCGATCTGGATCGATTCCCTTCTCGTACTCTCGAAGCGCGGTAAGATCGGCGTCCGCGGCCCATCGACCTTCGCGCTCGACCGGCGCGCGATCGCATCTCAATAGCTTGACCGCGCGCTCGGCGCGGATTCCGCCGGTTTCACTAAGAAAGCCGCGAAGCCACCCGCCGACTTCCTGTGACGCAGTCAGGGTTGCCGGCCGCCGCCCGTGAATCACCGCCATGTTCGACAACATCTCGGCTATCGTCGGCCGCAGCGCATCAAGATACCAATGCGCTCCGGGCATCACGACCGAGAGCCCTTCGATACGTTCCGACGTCCGGCTGATCGACAGCCTCCACTCGCCTCTTGAGCGCAGCTCGTGGACGGCAAGTTCCAGAGGGATGTTCGCGCCTTCCGATAGCGCCAGCCAGTCGTCGGCCAGGGCAAGCAGAGGAGACACGAGTTCATATGGATCATCGGCCGTGCTTCTGTTCACCGATTTCACCGCCTCGTCGAATTGACTCTTTTACGTGCTGTTATTAGCGCTTGCGTCGCTCCAGCGCGGAGTTATTTCGACGCTTTTTCGATTGCCTTTTGGCTCAAGGCATTCGACATGTCCCAGGCGGACAATGCGCGAACGGCGCCGAGCAGTTCCTGTTCGTTAGCGCCGTCAATATTGATCACCTGGATGCCGATATTTGGAGAGATATCACAGACGATAACCGGCTTGAAGACCTTCCGTGCAATGGTGTAGTTCACATTCAGTATCTGTAAATTTGGCATTAGTAGTGCCCTTTCGCAGAAGAAATCGCCAGGTCGGCGAATCGAGATATATACGCTCGCGGGTCCGATGTCAAGAAGGGTCAGACCAGAAGGGTCAGACCAAGACCACGAGGCGGGTCGAAAACACCGAGATAGATCACAACCGATACTCGCCAACATCCTGGTGGAATCAACTTCTCTTGTTCTGGCGTTGTCTGAATGCGGAGCGACATTGCACCGCAAGTGACAGGTATCTGTCTTCTTCGCGGAACATCAGCCCGTACTCCACGAACTCTTCCAATGTTGCCCGCGTCTCGGCTTCGGTAACGCCATTTCCCAGCATCTCCAAAATGGCCCTGAAGGATCGATGGCTATCACAGAAGAGATAGATCCTGGACTGGGTTTCGTCCAAAACAATTTTACGGCCCTGCAATTCTCCGCCGCCTTGAAGCGGCCTGTTATCGTGGAGGGTTACAAATCCCGGACCTCTTTCGTAATAGAAGAGTACCTTATTTTCCAGCCAATAATTCAACCACTCGCTATAAGCCTGCATGGCGGGCTGAATATACTCACTGGGATTGCCCTGTTGATCCCACTCGCCCTCAAAGTAGTAAGCCATCTTTTCATAGTCTACGAGATGCTCCGGATAAAGCATCCTGTAAATCGGGAATGGCGTGAGCTTCAGGCCATACTTCGCGGAATCAAAATAATAAGGACTAAAGCGCTCAAAGATAATCGGCGTTATGCCTACAGGCGGCGGAAGGTGAAAAAGTAAGCGAAGAATGTTCGGGAGATCATCGTACTGCACCGCCATCTCGCCGGGAAACCCATACAAGATGTTCCACGAGGGTTCGACGTCGTATTCAAAACACCATTTCAAGACCTGGATGTTCTGAATAGCCGTCACCCCTTTTTGCATCATTCGGAGGATCTCGGTGTTGAAACTCTCAATGCCAGGTTGTATCTGCGTAACTCCGGCGGCGGCGAGCCTTTGAACCTGGTCCTTACGGAGGTTCGCTTTCGTCTCGTAGAAAATCTGAAAGTCGACGTTTGCTTCAGCCAGCCTGGGGAGCAGCTCGTTGAAGTAATCCATGTCTATGATGTTGTCGGTAGCGTTGAGCGAAAGGCATTTGTACTTGCCGGCAAGCTCCAATAATTCCTCATACACTCGCGCCGGCTTTTTCTTCCGAAAAGCCATCGTATCGCGATTCAATCCACAGAACGTGCAATGGAACTTAGCGCCCCACCAACATCCGCGAGATGATTCAAACGGTAGTTGAATCTGCGCTGCTCTATTGAATTCGGTGCGCTCTACTTCCTTGATGTAATCGGAATAATCGGGAATAGGTGAGTCGTTGAGATCGCCAAGCATCTGGGAATCGGCGAATCCGGCGATAACCCGTTCGCCGCTGCGGATCGAGACGCCTGGTATGTGTTCGACGGGTCTTCTCGATAAGATACCGTCGAGCAAGCGCCCGAATACTTTTTCGCCTTCGCCGTGCACGATATAGTCAACCCAATCAACCGCCTTGAGCAGCTCATACCCCATCTCCGCATCGACATTCGCGCCGCCGAAGACGATTTTGATTTCGGGATTCTGTTCCTTAAGCCGCTTCGCAAGAAGCAGCGATGCGAGGGTCTGCGCGAAGGTAGTCGAGAACCCGACGACTTCGTAGTCCTTCCAATCGATTCGTATAAGGCAGTCTTCGATGAACTCCGGAATGGTTTCGTCGACGATCTTACGGCAAAGCATCGCTGATCCGGTCAATGCTATCAGTCGTTCCGCGGTCTGCCGGCCGATTTCACTCGAGAGCAGGTCTTCCCATGAGTTTTTGATCAATCCCAGGCCGTTCGGACCAAAAAGCGCGCAGGAAAAAAACCATTCGGGATCGAGCGCCGATCTCACCGACATAGCCTCGTAAAGCTCAAATCCCAATCTGGCGGCGAACTCCATATTCAGATAATGGACGTCCGCTTCAAAGCCATCGTTTTTCGCGGCTTGTTTAAGGATGCCCAGAGCAATTGAGGCCTGTGAAACCGCGCCCCAGGGCATTTGCACCAGTGCGATGCGTTGACTGGTTCTCTCACGAGACATAGGATTTTACGCGCCAAGAATACAGGAACAGGATAGAAGTAGGGAAGCGCTGAGGCGCCGACAGGTTGAACTAATTCGATCGAGCCAGATTGGGAATCTTAAATTCAGTGAGGAATGCCGCCGGAATTGCCGTGTTGCAGCTCGGACTCCAGCCTGCCTGTGAGGCGCATTCAGCCGTTTCCGCGCCGATTGCGGGCTGCGTGGACGCAGCAAATCTCAGTGAGGCGCCCTAGCCCACTTCGCTGACGGCGGTGTTTTCGGCGCTTAGCTTGGCGCCGAAGTTCTTCAGATATTTCATTCCGCTATCGCACATCAGGGTGACGATAGTAGAGCCCGGTTCCAGCTCCTCCGCCAATCGCAAAGCGGCGATGACATTGCCGCCCGTCGATGTCCCGGCGAATAATCCCTCTTCACGAGCCAGCCGAAGCGCCATTGCGACCGCTTCATTAGTGGAAACGCGCTCGATACGATCCGCTATATCGTCACGCCAGAGAGGTACCACAAAACCAGCCCCCACGCCGTCGATCTTATGACCGCCCGGCTCGCCGCCCGACAGCACAGCGGATTCGGCGGGCTCAACGGCAACGACTCTAATCTTTTCATTGCGCCTGCGTAAGGCTTCAGCCGTGCCTCGCAGCGATGCCGCGGTACCTACGCTCTGCACGAAGGCATCGACTTTTCCGCCGGTCTGGGCCCAGATTTCCTCTCCCAATTTGTGGTAAGCCGCGAGCTGGTCTGTATTATTCAACTGATCGGTCCAAAACCCTCCGGTATTTTCCGTAATGATGCGGGCGGCTTCGATCATGTCCCGCGTAAGTTTTTCGGTCATATGCCCGCTTTCGCTCTCTACAAGTTGAAGCTGAGCGCCGAGAATTTGCATATGGTCGAGTTTTTCCTGGGCAAAGGCATCCGAGGTAACAATGTAGAGAGGATATCCTTTGACTGCGCAGACCAGTGAGAGCGATACGCCCGTGCTGCCGCCGGTGTATTCGACGACACAGCCATCGGGCTTGAGTCGGCCGTCGGCCTCCGCTGCTTCGACCATTGCGAGCGCCATCCGGTCCTTCATGCTGCCGGTGGGATTCTCGTTTTCGAGTTTCAGCAGAATGCGCGAGCCGTTATCGGGAACGATCTTGCGCAAGGCCAGGAGAGATGTGGCGCCGATACAACCCAGAATGTCGGATCTTACTTCACTCATATTGCTTGTACCTTACTTCGAATAGCATCGAGAGATGGAAGCCGCGGCCCGGTAATCAAGCTGTTGATCGGACCGTGACGCTTCCATCTCTCGCGCCTTACCAGACCCTAAGCAGGCGGAAGCGCATTCAACTCCGCCGCCATTTTATCGATTCCCATTGTAACGCGATCCTTCTCTTCAGCCGTGTAGCAGAGACGGAAATAGCCCGGCTTTTCGTTGAAGCATTCCTGTCCTCGAACCAATAGGACATCCGCCGCCTCGGCGATGTAATTCAACAGGCGCGCTTCTCGGGGATCGTCGTAGGTATACAGCGATGGACACAACCTCGGCTGGTCGGAGACACTCTTCGGCACCCGATCGAGGTAAGCGCTCAGATCAATCCAGAAGAAGATCGCTCCATCATTGCCTTCGAAGTACGGAATGTTTCCCTTCTTGAGATGCTTCGCGGAAGCTTGATACTGATCATCCAGAAGGCCTTTGTATACTTTCATAGTCTGGTTCGCGAGCGCCGGGTCAGGGTTGCCCTCTTTATTGAGGAAGAGCTTCTTGGTCATATAGATATTCGGCGTCACGAACGGCGAAAACCATGCCAGGCTCGCCAGGCAATCCGTGCCCTGCAGCGCGGTTTGAACCGCGGGCGATTGCGAGATCATGAACCCGAGCCGGAATCCCGCGAGTCCAAAATCCTTCGACAGCCCCCAGGTCACATGTATTCGATCCGGGTTTTTCTTGTAGGCATCAAGAGTGAGCGCGCTGACGAATTCGTTTTTGCTCTTAACCTGTGAACCGGCATATATCTCGTCCGAGATTATTTGCCTGCTGGGGTCGGCAAGAAAAACCGAATATAGCTCCTCCTGAAGTTCCTTCGTGTAATTAACACCGAGCGGGTTGTTCGGATTGGTCAGCACCAACAGCTTGGCGGTCGGGTTCTGCTGGAGCGCCTTTTCGAGATCGGCGACGGTCAGGTTGACTCCGTCGGCGATCTGGAAGGTCACGAATTTCATTCCCGCTGTCTGGGAGAACGACCACGGGAATCCATACCACAACGGCGCGGGTGCAAGGAGCACGTCTCCAGGTTTGAACAGAGCGAGCGCGAGAACTTCCAACGCCGCCACCACGCCGGAGCTGCCATATATGTTCTCGTAGTTAACCGAGACGTTCCACTGATGATTGAGGAAGTCCTGAATACTCTCGCGGTATGGATCGATTCCATAGATGTACTGCATGGGATATTTGATAGTCTCGAGTGTAACTGGTCCGAGATTATCGAATACGTTTTGCTGATAAAAGTTGAGGAGCAGGACATTCTCGGCGGTGGACAGGTTCACTGCCTCCGGATTTACGTGCTGTTTGATGTAAGCAGCACGCTGTTCAGGGTGGGCGATATTCTGAAGTCGCCCAATGTGATGCGCGGTCAATTTCATTGGTATCCTCCTTCTTCTTCCGCCGGCTAATCGTCCCCGGCGCCCGACAGGAGCTCTTCTGAATCTTTCTCGGAAAGCGCTTCCAGTTCGCTCAACATCGCTTCAAGTTCCGATTCTTCTTCTTGTGAGGCCTGTCTTTGGATTATCTCAAGCGCCAGGAGTTCGATAGTCGGTCGTTCAAAAATCCTGAAAAGGGGCATTTCCAGGCCGAACTGATCCCGAATACGGGAAACAAGCTGTGTGGCTGTAAGCGAATGGCCGCCCAGATCGAAGAAATTGTCGTTTATTGAAATCTTGTCGACCTGCAGCAGATCATTCCAGCAGTCCACGAGAAATTGTTCGACTGATGTGCGCGGCGCAACATAGGTAGACTCTCTATCTCGCGCCGATTCTGTGTCATCGGGGTCGGGCAGCTTGAGCCGGGCTATTTTTCCGCTGCCGGTCAAGGGGAAGCCCTCCATCGGAATAAAGTGGGTAGGAATCATGTACGCAGGCAGTCTATCGCCGAGAAAATGGCGCAGGTTCGCTTTATCGAAACCCGCGCTTTGGTCCACGACGAGATAAGCCGCGAGCTGATCGTCTCCCTGTTTCGACTTTCGTTTTATGACCACGGCATCCTTGACGCCGTCGTATCTCTTGAGAACGACTTCTATCTCGCCGGGCTCGATCCTGAATCCTCTCAGTTTTATTTGCTGATCCGCGCGGCCGATGAATTCGACCGCGCCTTGAGCGTTGTACCGACACACGTCGCCGGTTCGATAAAGCCGTCCCTCTTGAAAAGGATCGTTGATGAATCGTTTGTTGCTGTCTTCAGGAAGATTGATGTAACCGTGCGCGACCGCCGCTCCGCCTATGTAGAGCTCGCCCGCAACGCGAGGCGGCGTAGGTTCGAAGTTCTCGTCGAGAACGTACAACTGAACGTTATCGACCGGTATGCCGATCGGCGGGTGCACCGGCCATTGTGAGGGAGGTTCTTCCAAATTGTGCCCGGAAACTATATGAGTCTCCGTTGGGCCGTACTGATTGCTGAGCCGGACCCTGGGGTACCTCTCGAAGAAGCTGCGCACGTTGTCCGTAATCTGCAGCTTGTCTCCGGCGGCTATTACTTCTCGCATCTCTTCCAGCTTCACGTCCATGTCGACCGCGGCGTTGGCAAGTTGCTCGAGTGCAACCGGCGCCAGGAATATTCGCCGAACTCGGTGGTCGTTGAGATATTCGAGATGCCGAGGGCCTTCGCGGCGGACGTTTTCGTCGATGACCTGCAAGCAGCCTCCGGAGCTGAAAGTGGAGAATATCTCCTGGCTGGCGACGTCAAAATTCAGAGATGAGAATTGCAGGGTTACCGATCCGGGAGGGCAGTCGGATTCACGGTTCTGCCATTCGACGAGATTGACCAGCGCGCGATGCGGCATCACAACGCCTTTAGGACGGCCGGTCGAGCCGGACGTGTGAATGATGTATTGAGGCGCCTCCGGCGAGAACGGGTTATTAAGATTCTCCGGGCTCTGTTGATCGATCTCCTCCGCGTGATCCTCCAGCACTACAAGATCGACCGAGCCCTCCAGATTCACTCGCGTATCTCGCGAGATCAACGCGAGCGGTGCGCTGACATCGCTCAAAATATAGCGAAGCCGTTCCAGAGGATTTTCCTGATCGAGCGGAACGTAAGCGGCGCCGGCCTTCAGAATGGCAAGCACGGCGGCGATCTGATTAATGCTGCGCGGTATGCAGAGGCAAACGTTGTCGCCGACCTTCACCCCTCGCGACGCGAGATATCGAGCGAGTTTGTTTGCATAAGCGTTAAGCTCCGCGTAGGTCATTCGCCGTGTTACGCCGTTGGATGTATGCGAAATCGCGATCGCCTCGGGCGAGACCATGCACTGGTCCTCAAACAGATGATGACAGCCTTTGGTATCCGAATACGGGAGATCCTTGCCACGGGAGTTTTCGAGACAACGCTGCCTCTGCTTCACCGACAGCAAGGGATAGGAGGAGATATTTGCTTCGGGATCCTTGGAGATCGCGTACAGCAATGAGAGGAAGTAACCGCTTATGTCCTGGATCGTCCCAGCCGAAAACAGATCTGTGTTGTATTCGACCGAGCACAGCAGCTTGTCGCCCACTTCGGAGATAAAGAGCGCAAAATCGAACTTAGCGGTGCCGGTATGTCCGTCGAGACTCTGCGACGCACCGACCGGCGATTCCGCTGCTCCCGCCATCAGCCCTTCGAGCGTGGGAAGGTTCTGAAGAGAGAACAGTACCTGTATCAACGGCCCGTGACTGAGATCGCGCTTGGGATTCAACTCGAGCACCAGCTTCTCGAACGGCATGTCCTGGTGCTCGAAGGCTTCGATGGTTGTATTCTTGACTTCGGACAGGAGATCGACGAACCGCTGATTGCCCTCCATTCGCGCTCGCAGCACCAGCGTGTTTACAAAGAGACCTATCAGGTTTTCTACGTCGGCGCCTTTGCGGCCCGCGATAGGGGTCCCCAGCAAGACATCCTTGTGTCCCGTTAGCCGATATAGCAGCACCGCAAAAGCCGACACCAGGGTCATGAAAAGCGTAGTTTCGCGATCGATGGTTATTTCCCTGATCGACGCGGTCAGATTAGCCGGGATTTCGAATTCATGGATGTGGCCATTGAAGGTTTGCTTCAACGGACGAGGATAGTCGCAGGGGATTTCGAGTAGAGTGGTCGCGTCGTCGAGCTGCTTGATCCAGTACTGTTTGAGGCGGTCCAAACCCTGGCCTTCGAGCTTCTCGCGCTGCCACACCGCATAATCCGCGTATTGAATTCGCAGCTCGGGAAGCGAGGCGGGCCTGCCCCCCAGCTCCTCTTGATAAAGCGCCGCCAGCTCACGCTGAAAGACCCCGATCGACCAGCCGTCGGCGACGATGTGATGAATCGTCGTTATGATGGTCGTTTCTCGCGCGGTTGCAACCAGCATTACCCGAAACAGGGGCGCCTTGCTCAGATCGAAAGGCGTGCTGGTGACCTGCGTGCAAATCGTCTGCAGCTTCTCCGCCGCCGACCGCGCGTCCAGACGGCTGAGATCTTCCCAATCGACTTCGACCGACAGCTCGGCATAGATGGCCTGCTTTGGCTTGCCAGCGGCCTCCATAAAACATGTTCTCAGCGACTCGTGCCTGGCAATCAGCCTGTTCACGGCTTTATTGAACGCGCTGCGATGAATCGAACCTTTCACGGTCGAGATATAAGGAATGTTGTAGATCGCGGCGCCCGGCTCGAGTTGATCCAAAAACCAAAGCCGTTCTTGAGAATATGAGACTGGCGGCGCGAATACATCCTGATTTCCCGTTCTCTCAATTTTCATAAACTCATTCCCTGTCGTTCGGCCCACTGCGCCTGATACTTAGCTATCCACGTCTGAAAGCTGAACTCTGTATTTCTCCCTCGATACAGCTTTGAAATCGGGGCCCTTTGGCCGAATGTCGGCGTTTTTCATTTCGGCCGCGATCAACTGCGCAACCGCGCGCGTGGTCGGCTTTCTAAAGAAGTTCTGCACGGACAAATCGACGCCGAATTCGTCTCGTATGCGAGTTATAAGAAGCGTGGCTTTTAACGAGTTGCCTCCTCGGGCAAAGAAGCTCTCATCATCGTCGACATCGTCCAGTTGCAGCGCTTCCAGCCAGATGCCTCTCAACTGTTTGTGAATCTCCTCGTCCTCGACGCTGCGAGCCTCGTCTTTCGGTTCGCGCGATGTCACGAACCGGCCAATCAACACATCCCGGTCTATCGCCCCGGAAGCAGTGAGCGGGAACTCGTCCATCACAATGAAGCGATCAGGAATCAGGTCGACGCCGTCGCGGTACACAAGAAAATCCCGAGCAGTTTCGGGGGTAATCTGATCGACGGCGCTAAGGATGAAAGCAACTACAAGGCTGTCGGAATCCAGCTCTGACCTTATTGTGATTACTTCAGCGGCCCGGATATCTTCGTGCTGACAGAGTGCGGCTTCAAGGATGGTCAATTCGACGGAGCATTCATACTTGATGAAGCGATGATCTTCGCCCCTCAGCCACTTGATGCGGCCGCCCTCGAATTGCGCTGCTTTGAGCCCGGTGCTAATCGCGGCCGAAGTCTCCGGAAGCAGGCGTCTCACATACAGTTCGCCTTTGCCGTGAAAAGGAGCAGGCTCGCCGATCTTGTTCAAGACCCGGTGTTCAAAACCGGGAATGGCTTCCGCGACCGCGACGCCGTCGGATTCCACGGATTCAGACTGGAACGGAAACGCGGTCGTCCAGATTCCAATCGCGGGATTCGCATACAATCCGGTCACCCGCGCATTGGGGAAACGCTGCGTCAGCTTGCCGGCCAAACTCGGACTCTGCTTCTCACCGCTCAGTAGAATATTCCGCGGCCCCTGAAGGTTCTCTACTTCGGCGTTCGAGGCGAGAAGGCTCGAGAGCAGGTTCTGCGCGAGCGGCGTGGGCAGATCCCATACCGTTATCCGCGGAGCCATCAGGCGTTCTGCAAACAACGAAGACTCCCTGAGACTGGAAGCATCGGCGATTTCCACGCCGGCCCCTGCCATCAGCATCCCCAAAGTGTCGTATAGCTGTTCGCAGCCTCCGATACTCGGCGATAGCAGGCAGCGGTCCTGCGCGTTGATTCCGCACCGAATGTTGAGCCACTGAAATACAGCGAGCATTTCAATATGGCTTATCGAGGTTATAGACAAATTGTCGTCGCGGTTGTCGACCAGGACACAAGCCGTGCCCGAGCGCTCATCGCCCTTGCCATTTTCGCCGTCACGCACGCCGCCAACGGTTTCCAGGGCGGCTCGCTCGGAGCCCGCATCAGGCAGAGCGCTATCATCCGCGTCGGCCCTTGAAGCGCTTCGATCCCTCGCGATCCGCAGCGATGGAGATCCATTCCCGTTTGCCTGTGTCGAGTATTCGATTGTGATCCAGTGCCTAACGCTCGTTAAGCTGTCGCGAAATTGCTGGAGATCCGCGACCATCTCGCGATGACAGACAACACATTCACAGTCGAGCGCTCCGAGCACTTCGTCGATCGGCCCCTTGATTGAAAGCAGTTTGATAGGCGCAAAAGTGGCGCAGGCCTTCATCACCGCGAGCATGCTTACAATCATCTCCGTGCCCGCGTCCATCAAGACGGCGACCGGCTTTCGCGCGTCGAGTCTCAAACTCGCAAGAACTTCCGCGAGCTCATCCGCCTGCTGATTGAGCTCCCGATATGTCGTGACGCGATTATCCTGGACAACCGCGACATTCTCAGGATGCTCGGCTGACTGCGTCTCTATAAGCCCATGAATGCTTATGCTCTTGAATTGCGATATGTCCGTTTCAGCGGGTGAAGGCGAGACTTCAGCCGGACGAGCTGTATCGGCGTAGGGCCTCAGATCGGCGATTCGCGTCGCCATCTTGCCGAGCCCCTGATACAAAATAGCGCTGAACGACTTGAAGAAATATCGAATCGTCGATTCGTGGTAGATACGGTTGTCGAAGCGAAATACGGCCCTGGTCTTTCCCGCGACGGTATCAAAAAGAACAACCACGTCGCATTGACTATCGGAGGATTCCTCGTTGAATCCGACCATCGACGCGATCATCGAAAGCTGTTTCGGCCTGCGCTCGTCGGGGATATCGAGGAGCATGCGCGAGAATGGATATTGTTGATTCTTGTAGGCGTTCGAGAGGAGTTCCTTGGTAGCAAGCAACGTATCCTTGAACGAACACGCGCCGTCGAGCACGCCGTCGATCGGGAGCAGATTCGGTATGGCGCCGTCCGTAGACGGACTGAAAATCGTAATCCCGCGTTCGCCGCCATGCTTGTGCAAACAGATCTTGAGAGCGAGAACAAGGGTGGTGTAGAGCAGGAAGCTGTTGCCCGCGGTCAGGCGCTGCAGGATGGCGTTAATCTCTTCATCGATCCCAAGCTCGAGCGACGAAATTTGCGGTTGTCCGTCTTTGGGGCGAGGATGGTCGAGGGCAAGTCGTCCCTCGAACGACATCGATTCCAGTCTGTCGCGCCAATACTTGCGAGCTTCGTGCATCGCCTTGTCATAGATTAAAGGTGCCTTTTTCAAGCTGCTCGTACCTCTCCTCGTTTAAATAAGGTTTATCAAGGTTTATCAATGAGCCGTTGCGTGTTACGGGTGGTCTCTTTGGAGGCGGCTTCGCGCCGTACATCTTCGTGCCGTTACAACAACAGCATCAGTCAAAATTCAACCAGCGTGGGCGTTCGCCAGGCGTAGAAAATTCAGAGGCGGATCGGAACTCTGCTTCCAACGACTGCCGCTGAGAAAGCGGCGCGGAAAGGCGTCTACCGCACTTTCCGCGCGCTAATAATCAACAAGCCGGATCACGAGCTTATGCGCTCGGTTAATCTCCGCCTGTCAACGGCATTGTAAGCCGGTTGTGCCCGAATGAATCCTGCCCGCCAACAAGAACCGCGGCGTAATTCTCAAGCGGGAACACCTCACCAAAGTGCGTGAACTTGTCGGTATGGTTCGGGTAGACCATTACATCGGTCGGAACGTAGCGAATCGCCAGGCCCATGCGGAGCCGATCCTTCGAAATGTTGGGTTCCGAACCATGCAAGCAGCGAGAGGTAAACATCAGCACCTGCCCCGCCTGCATCGGAACGTGAAGCGCCTGTGATTCGTCGGGCTTCCAATCCGGATCGATCTTCAACTTCTCGAAGTCATAACCATAAAATCCCGAGGTTGAGGCCGGATCGAAGGGAACATTTCGTTTCTCATCGAAGAACCAGGTGCGATGTGTTTTCGGGATGACCTTCAGACAGCCCGTCTCGAGAGTCGCTTCCGTAAAGGCAAACCAGACTGTGAGCTCCCAGGAGCCGTCGTGCGGCTCGGTCGGCACGAGCTTCGAGTCGCCCTCGAAGGCCACGAAACTCTCGGCCTGATGCCACGCGGTGGCTTCATCGCCAGGGTACTTCGGAAACCACTCCGTCCTCCAGCAAAGGAGGTTCTGCCCCAGAAGGTTCTGAACCCTTCGCACGATGTCCGGATGGCTGACGATCTCACTCAGTATTTTTATGTCTAGGTGGCGATCGTAATTCATCTTGTTATCGCCATAGATCGCGTTCTTTTTGTTCAGGAGCTGAAATCTGACCTTCTTCCACATCGAGTCCACGAGCTCGGGTGGGTAGATTGAAAACGGCCCGATATAACCGTTCTCTTTGAAGAATTCTTTTTCCTCTTGCGCGCTGAGCGCATCATTTTTCGCTACTTCGAGCTTGGATATCGACACTGTTGCACCCTCCATTTTTTCTTGCTCAACGATCTAACGCCGGAAGGCCGATCGCTCATCCAACACGAATTTCTCAACGAGAGAGATTCGCGCAGGACCGGCGTCGCCTACTGCGCCTGATCTTGTTTATTCTGAAGTAATACGTCTAGCTCCTTGGCCAAATCGAACAGAGAAGAATTATCAGGATCGAAAAATGACTGGGCTTCAAGTGAAACCCCCTTTTCCGCCTCGATTCTGTTCAAGATAATGTTTAGCGTTAATGAATTGCCGCCTATGTCGAGAAACTTGTTCGACAACGTTACCTGCTCCAGGCCGATGATCTCCGACCACAGCGCCGCCATATACTTCTCACTGGCCGACTGCGGCTCTTGACCTTCCGTCCGCGGAGCCGAACCGCTTCCCTGTCCTGACGCTGACGTTTCTATTCCTGAGTTTGCTGTCATTGCATCTCCAATCAAGCGACCGGTGTATGTATAAAGCCCGCTTGTTTTCGCCGTCGCTTTCGCGAGGACGGAAATAACAGTCGAAATTAACAGGGTCGAGGCCGCCGCTTTTCTTCCGCTCGATGCTATTGGGCCGCGGCTCGACCTTGCACCAACACATAATCTTCGGCGAGCAAAGGAGCCACAATCTCGGCGGTTCTTTTTCTCGCTTCTTCGAGCGGCAAGCCTGCCTTGCCGGAAAAATTGCCGATTATCGTAGACCACGGAGACTCGCCGTCCATAAGCTCCATCAGGTCGCAGGCGCTGTCCTCCAACGGAGAGACATTTCGGCCCAGCAACCACGAACTTGTCGACGAGAACACCGGCCGATCCCGGTCGAAGGTAATGCCGCGAATCGGCTCCAGCGTATGGCTCGCCCGGTTGATTCGCCACGTCGACTCCAGCCTGCCGTTCACTATCGGCACGTCTTCATCGCTCAATTCGCGAGCGCTCCTGAATCCGCCGGTGACGATCTTCTCCATGCCGGCCGGCTCCTTCACCTCGTTTACCGAGTGATCCAGATTATTCATGAACTGATGAAACATCGGGATCTGTTTTTGAAGCGCCGGATGAGGATTGCCCGGAATAGTGTTGATGAAGAACGAAAAGGCCTGCTTGGCACCTATGTTCTCGTCGAACTTCAGCATTCGACGGGCCTGCCAGAACAGATCATTAGGATGAGCGCTCGCGTTGCCGGCATAGAAGTAGTGCAGGAAATCACGGGTGACTTCATACATCTGCCGGTAGTTATTCGAGTAGAACTTCGCGGCCGCGGCTTCCATCTCCGGATTTCCCAGCACGGAGTGAATGCACACCGACGAGGAATATCCCGCAAGCATGCCCAGCGACACGCCGGTCGACAGAAGCGGATCGAGAAAAGCCGCGGCGTCTCCCGCCAGATAGTATCCCGGTCCGGCGGTCTCATCGCACGTATACGCCCAATCGCGAACGGCTTGGATTTCTTCCAGGCGTTCGGCCTTCGGCCCTATGAGTTCATTTACATACGGCGCCTCGGAGAGCGCTTCGTTATAAAAGCCCTCGATCCCCTTGGCTCGGATTTCATCCTCGAACTCACGACCCGTGACCAGTCCAAGGCTGACTTCGCCGAGCCGTTCGCTATTCATCGGGATGAACCAGAACCAGCCTTTTGGGCAGCTCTCGATAATTATATGTTTGTTTCGGAAGTCCTGCGCCCCGCGCACATTCTTGAAGTAGCTGTACATCGCTACCTGGCGCATCTGGTCGTCGTAACGACGCTCGGTCACCTGACGGCCTATGATCGACGCGGAACCGCTGGCGTCGACCACAAACTTCGCCCGAACCGCCTGCGTGCCGCCGGTTTCGCCGTCGCGATAAACGACTCCGGCGATTCTATCGCCTTCTCGTATCGCTTCTAAAACTGTGGCGTTCATATTCACTTCGGCGCCGCAGCGACGGGCATTATCCAGCAGAATTTGATCGAAGACGGAGCGTTCGACGTGAAAGGCAAACCCCGAAGGAAGGAAGGGCGTGTCGGAGAACCGGATGTCCCACGGCTCCCTCGTCTTGCCCCATATAAAGGTGGCTCCGGTCTTCTCGACAAAGCCCGCATTGCGACAGGCTTCGACCAGACCGAAATCTTCCAGAACAGGCATCATGCTCGGGAGCAGTGATTCACCTATCCGATGTCTTGGAAATTGACTACGCTCGAGGAGTAAAGTGCGATGCCCGTATCGGGCTAAATAACCCGCTGTAGTACTTCCCGCGGGTCCTCCTCCTACAACGATCACATCGTACTGATCAACCATAGTTTCATCCACTCTGAAATGTCAGAAAAGCGTTAGTTACAGTAGATTGAGAATTCGAATTAGTTGTTGCTTGCAACCGGAAGCAACCCCAAAAATTAATAGCGCGGAGTCTATCATACACAAGATTAAGCGTCAACGAAGTGCCCATATTACGGCCCTATTACAGCCTGCTACAGCTTGTGAGATATTCCCCCAGAACTTCGAGCGTCATCGAACTCGCGCGACAAAACTCGTAATGATCACCCTTCTCGTCGATGAACTTCTTCGACCCCGGAATACAATCACCCACGGCCAGAGAGTTCTCCGCGCTGGAATGCACATCCGCATTGCCGGTAAGGATGAACGTCCGTTGCCGCACGCCGGCGGCAACGTCGAGCGCGTTGAAATCACGATAGGCCATGTAGTTCTTTGCATACCGAAACAGGTATTCTTCCCGGCTGAATGGAAGATTGATTTGCTTATCCAGCTCCGACTGCGAATCGCCCTTGCTGGCCTGCGATATTTCGGCCATCTTCGAGAATATGAAGCCCGCCTGTTGACGGCTCGTCGCCACGACTGGAAGAAACGTATCGATGCTGCGCTGATAATTGGTCGATGCGTGACCCCGCTTGAATAGCTGATACTCGCCATTCACGAGTATCAGTTCAGTGAAAACATCGGGGTGTTCGGTCGCCGCCGCCAGAGAGATACCCGCTCCTGAACAGTAGCCGATCAAATAACAGCTATCGATCTCCAGCTCTTTCAAGATGCAGATCATGTCCTGCGCATGTTCGGCCGGCGCCATCTTCTCATCGCCGGAGAACTCCTGATCCAGATTCAAAATGTACCGGCTCTCCCAGGTCACAACGTTGAAATCGCGCTCGAATCTCTCGAACGCGGCGTGAGCAACGCTGACCGGAACGCCGAACGGAAGAGTAATCAATATGCCTGGTTTATTCCTGTCGACGACAGTGTGCAGGCAATTGAGAATTGCGCCGCTGCTGCCGAGTACCGATCGTCTCTGGAATTCCATGTTGCCTTTGACCAAACCTCGCGGCGCTACAGTCGCGCCGCCGATCGCTATTAACGCGGCGGCCTCACGAACGGCCGACGCCGCTGCCTCTCTCCGCCTCGATCAACCGGCGAAACGCGCTCTTGGAGTCGACATCGAGCTGCCTGGACATCTCGTCTACCTCTTCGGTGCACCGCTTGATGTTGGCTTCGATCTCCTCCCACAGAGTGCGCGGAGAGCGAGTATTACCGGCCGCGATTTGATGGCCCACCAGAGCCGCGCTCGAGCTGTTCGCGATAACATCCGGCACTACCCTGACCGCTTTTGCGTGAAGGACATTCCTCGCATCAGGCAGCAGGGCGAGATTGGCCCCTTCGACGACCAGAGGCGTCTGTATTCGCGCGGCGGTATCGGCATCCACAAGATAGGAGCCCGCCGCGAGCACCAGAAGATCCGCCGATTGCGCGAGCAATTCGTCCCGGCCGATGCGCGCGCACGAACCCGGAAGCTTATCTTCAGCAAGCACTCCGTTCTCATTCTTCGCGGCGATCAACGCATCCACATCCATTCCGCCGTCGTCGATCACCGCTTTGCTGCAATCGCTGACGCCGACGATCCTGGCTCCCGACCGCGACAAATGCCATGCGACTCCGGAGCCCACTACTCCGAAACCCTGAATAAGCACGCGAGCCCCGTTCAAAGCGCCGTTCAGCGCCTGTTCGATCGACCAGAAGACTCCCTTGCCGGTCATGTTCGGAATGTAGCCGTCAAGCTCGCCCAGCCGATCCGGACATTCGGCCGTCTGAGTATGCTTACGAGCAACGGCCAGTTGGGCCATATTCAAGGTCTGATAAATCTCGTCGAGCATCCATTGCTTCGCGCCCATGTCCTTGCCGAGAATCGTCGTAGTGGAAAGTACATCGCGGCACTCTTCGGCGAATCGTTTCAGAAACTCTTTCAGTCGAGGATCGTCCGGCGAAGCCCGCAGCCCTGCTTTGGCTCCTCCGACCGGTGATCCGTGGACCGCAAGCTTCAAGGACATATTGTCGGCGAGATCGGCGACCATCTCTTTTGTTACCGACGGGTCGATTCGCGTGCCTCCGAAGGAGATATCTCTATCCGAAGCATCGATCACAAGATAGGCTTCGAAACCGGCTTTGTCGTCCTGTATTGCTATTTCCTGATAGCTGCGCACCACGTATCTCCTTGTATTTCTCCCGCGACCGGCGGCAATTACTTGAACCCCACCAGCGGTATCGAGCCGCAGAATCGCAGTAGCTGCTTTATCTCGTGAGAGCCGCGATTCTCGAACCACCCATGCTCGATGGCTTTTTCGAAGTTCTCTTTTACAAGCGTTCCCAGATTCCGCGTATCATC
This sequence comes from Blastocatellia bacterium AA13, assembly GCA_003222245.1. Classification (GTDB taxonomy): domain Bacteria; phylum Acidobacteriota; class Blastocatellia; order UBA7656; family UBA7656; genus QHVH01. The sequence continues at coordinate 84,077 of QHVH01000014.1, forward strand.
GGATTCGATTCTCGACAGCGCATCTCGCAATTTCACGACGCACGAGGGCGCGTCGTCGCCGGCCAGCATATTTTTGAGCCGGTGAATATACTCCGGAAGAAACATCAGGTAGGCCCCGACGGTCCTGATCTGTCCGGCAACCTTCAGTTCTTCTTCGCCGAGATGTATGAACCTGGGCCAGCCCGTTAACCCATGGTTTGTTATGACTCGCGAGATTCGCTCATTAACGGAGCCTATATGAACCCCGTTCAACTCGTTTCCGAACTGAGATCGGCAGTGCTCGAGCCGATAGCGCAATATCTGCCGGTAAAAACCCATGCCGCGAAACTGCGGCATGATGTAGCACCGGCCGAGCACGCAGAAGCCGGGATGCGGAAAGTCCCGCGTCAGTTTTTCGGCGACGGCGCTCGCCGCGATCATCCGCGTTTCGCCGCCGCGATCGAGATGGAAAAAGAAAATCCTGGTCGGACGAAGCTTGTTCTCCCATTCAAGCAGCCCCTCCAGAGTTCCGTCCGGACCGAAGTTCCTCCAGCTATGTACGCAGTCCTCGTCGCCCAGACATCCGAGCAGAACGCGTAGATTATCAGGGTCGACGCACTCACTGACGACAAGCTCTTCAAGCCCGGCAATGCCTGTCCTGTAGAGCTTCGCCGCTCCATTTGGCGACATAGAGGCCGCGGCCTCGGCGAGCTTGTTGCCGCTACCCGTTATTGTCATTTCTTGATCCCCCGCGGGTTGGTCGCATGCTGATCGCATGCTTACCGCATCCCGTCACAGCTCGAACACGAATGCGCGATACCCTAAATAATTGCAGGCCCGATCGCTCACTTTTCGGCAGCCGGCCTGGTATCCAAGATCCATCCAGGCGTCTCTGCTGAGAATCCTTCCGTTGCCTATCAAATGATGAATGAGAATATTCGATTGCGAGTAGAGCCATAGCGTCTCTGAGATATTCCCTTTGTCGACGTGAGGCATTCTCGGCTGTTCAAAAGCAACCACAGCCCAGTTTGGATGGGTGGTCTTGAGCCCTCTCAGAACTTCGACGAACCTCTCTTCGCCCTTTGCCATCAACTCATGAAAATGGAGTGAAAAGATCAACCCTCTTCGATCCGAATCGACGCGCCCGCGCCAGCCATCGAGATCGAAGAAGTCGCTCCGGATCCAACTAATGTTCCGTATCCCCTTTGCCGCGGCGCTTGACGCGTTCGACTCGAGGGCCGATTCGCTCCGGTCAAGACCGTACAAAACATGATCTGGATAGCGCTCGGCCAGCTTTTCCACCAACCCCGTCGTGAGACCTACTTCCAGAACGCTGTCGACGCCGAGCTCATCGACATGCTCGACCAAGCTGTTCCAAAAATTCATCGCAAGCTTGAACACGCCGTTCTCGGCGTATCGGCCCTCGCGGTGAAAGTCTTGGCCATATCGCCCGTCTCCGCTCAGCATCCTTCCGAGGTTTTGCCAGACCGGCCCGTAAGCCCCGACCCGCACATCAAACATATTGATGGACTGCCGGCTCGCGTCCGTTTTCATATCCGAGTAGCGCCCGATGACTTTCCTCCCGAATTCGGACAGCGAGTACTTGTTTTCCTGGTCCCGATCCAAAAGATCGTCAACTTCAAAGACATAATCGAGGAGCGCATCGGCCGGCCCGGGTTCAAGATGCAGCGAGTCGGCGATTTCCCGAGCCGTGTAAGAGCCTCCGCCGTTCAACAGCTTGAATACGCCGGCCTGATTCAGGTGAAACAGGATCTGGGCTTCGACGTAGAATGTCGCTTTACGATGAAACCAGCTTTCCGGGGATTCCATTTAATCTCCTATTCGCGGAAGACCATCTCTCACTCGCCCATCGCTTCTTCGCGACAAACAAAGCGAGTCACGCCTTTGTCGGCGGTGTTCATCCGCCGGTTCACTCGATTCAGAATCTCTTTCTTATCGGTCTTCCCTGACGGAAGCTTCGGGAAACTGTCGAACAGAAAATAGAGCGACGGCACCATGTAATACGGCAGCTCGCTCTTGAACACGGATTGAACGCGGCCGAAGATCTTATCGTCGTCGACACCATCGTCCGCGCGAATAAAGCACGCGGCTATCACTTTCCCCAGCGACGGATGCATAGCCGCGACGGGGTGGCCCTCCCTGACGCTCGGAGCCGCATCCATCACTCGCTTGATCTCGCTGAGATCGATTCTGAAGCCGGACAACTTGATCTCTTCGTCAGCCCTTCCGATGAAGTCGAGATTTCCGTCGGGCCGCCGTTGGCACAGATCACCCGATCTGTAGTATCTCCGGCCGTCTATGTTCGTGATCTTCTCGGCAGTCTGCCGCGGGTTATTCCAATAGCCCTTCATGACCTGCGGCCCGCCGATCAACAATTCGCCTTTGACGCCTGCGTCGGCGATGATCCGCTCTCCGTCGAGCAACAACACCTCGGTATCTCTCATGGCCTTACCGATCGGATAGAACTCCGATCGATCCGGCTCGATGCGGTCGATAAAGTAGGCCGTGCAGATAACCGTCGCTTCGGTCGGACCGTAGCCGTTGACTATCGATAGACCGGGAACCTTTCGCAGCCACTTTTGCATCGTGTCTACGTTAATAATTTCGGCCCCCGTCATTACTCGCACGAGCGACGAGAGCTCGCACTTCTCGAACAGGCTCCCCTCCGACATCAGCGTCATAACCGGACCGACCGCCGTAAAATGAGTGATCCGCTCTCTCTCAAGCGTCTGCAGCAGCTTATTGGCGATCATCGGACCGCACGAGAGGTGAACGGTCGCGCCGCGATAGAGCGGAAAAAGCAGATCCATAATGTGAACGTCGAAGTACAGCTCCGAGGTGTTCATACATCTCGAGTCGGCGACGACATTCATAACCTCGGCAAGCGCTCGATAGAAAACGTCGACGCTGCCGTGCTGGATCAGAACTCCCTTCGGCCGGCCTGTCGAGCCTGAGGTGTAAATGCAATAAGCAACGTCCTCCGGAGCAATGCGAGGAAGCGAAACTCCGCCTCCGTCATACTGGTAATGCTCCGAAAGGCGATCTATGTCGACGAGGTTGGAACTGGAGCCGACTTCTTCGGCGACCGATTCGTAAAGCGTCCCGGCGGCTACGATAAATCTGGGAGAGACATCATTGAGTATGAACAGCAGGCGGTCCTTCGGAAGCTTGGAGTCGACCGGCACATAGATAGCGCCGGCCTTCATACATCCGAGGATTCCGACTATCAGAGAAGCGCTCTTCGGCGCGCAAAAAGCGATTCGGTCCCCTTGCTGCACCCCTTGCGAAAGCAAATAGGCCGCAAAGTTCGTGCTGAAACACTCCAATTCACTGAAAGTGTACTTCCGCTGCCCATCAAGCAATGCATCCTTGTCGGGAGACAAACGGGCAGCTTCACAAACTATGCTCGCCATGTTCATAAATAAAGCTCGGCAGTTCTTCCCAATAACCGAAGGCTCGTACTTGTCAGTCGCTCAACTCGAAATTGAATTCGCCATCTTCAATGGATCGCGTTTGATCTCGCCGGCCCGCATTGTCGGCGTCGTTTCCGTCTGGGCCTGTTTCAGACACGTCTAACCCCAGCGGAATGTCCATCAGCGATATCGAAGGATCGGCGGCGATCTTACGGGCTATCATTTTGAAGTGATCGATCATCGCGGCGATCGTGGCGCTGTCGAATAGATCGGTGTTGTATTCGAACCCGCCGCTGATCTTCGACTCGTTCTGAGTGACCGTCAGATTCAGATCCACCTTTGCCGTGTTCGAGTGCACAAACGGAAAGTCGCCGCTCTCCATCGTCTCTCCCTCGGCGCGCGGGTTGGCCGATTCAATCAACGATGCATTCTGGAAATTGAATACAGCTTGATACAACGGCGGATAGCCGGGCACTCGTTCGACGTTCAGTTCGTCGATGAGCTTCTCGAACGGCAGAGTCTGATGTTCGAAAGCAGCCAGCGACATTGCCTGAACCTCTTTGAGCAAATCCGCGAAAGTCTGGCCGTCCTGCAGCTTGACCCTGAGGATCAGCGTGTTGACGAACATTCCAATAATCGGCTCCAACTCCGGCCGCCCGCGATTCGCCACCGGAGCGCCGACGACGAGGTCCTGCTGTCCCGTATACCGATAGAGCAGCGTGTAGTAGCAGGCCAGCAGCAGCATGAAGAGCGTGATCTTATGCTGACGGCATAACGCAATCAGCTCCGCGCTCAGCTCGTCGTCGAATACAAAGCCATCCAGAGTGCCGTTAAAGGTCTGATCTTTCGGCCGAGGATAGTCGGTCGGCAACTGTAAAATGCTCGGCGCGCCCGCCAGTTGAGCGGTCCAGTAGTTGACCAGCTTACTCAACCGAAGCCCACGGAGATTCGCCCTCTGCCACCTGGCATAGTCGGAATATTCAACCTGCAGCGGCGGCAGCGGCGACGCCTGCTGCCCGCTCCGATACGCCCCGTAAACCGTGTTCATTTCGGAGACGAACACGCCCAGCGACCACGCATCCGTTATGATGTGGTGCATTGTCGCGCACAGCACGTGATTGAATGAATCCAGGCGAATTAGCGTGTAGCGAACACACACGCCGGCGGCCAGGTCAAAGGGCTTCTGAACTTCCGCGTTTAGCCACTGTCCCATCGCCGCGCCGCGCTGATCGGCGGGCAATGTTGAAAGATCTTCAATGTGCAGGTCCAGCGCGACCTCCGGCTCCACAATCTGCACCGGCCCTTCGTCGCCGGTTTCAAAATGGACTCGCAGCATGTCGTGCCGCTGTATCAGAGCGGCCAGCGCCTTTTTTAAGCTCGCGAGATCGAACGAACCTTGAAACGGAATGTAGAGCGGTATGTTGTAAACCGGACTGCCGGGCTGCAGCTTGTCCATGAACCACAACTGCTCCTGCGCGTATGAAAGAGGGAAAGACCTTGGCGAGCGAAACGTGCTCTGGAGCAGGGCTCTCACTATTTGGCGCTTGTCCGCGAGATTCAATCTCGTCACTTCGTTTTTCGAGAGCACCGTTACTTACCCCTTCGGCAATTTGATCGTAGTCAAATCAGAGACGTTTTATTGACTCCGCCAGATCCGCCATGCTCAGCAACTGGCTGCAGCAGTCCCGCAGGTCAGCCTGCTTGAGCGCCCCATTGCCGTTCCTGGACAATCGATCCCTGACCTCGCGCGCATAGGTCTCGAATATCTGACTTCCCTGCTCGCGGAGCCTTGCCATCAGATCGTCCGAGCCGTTTGTCGTCTCCGGCGCTGGAAGCGAGTACCGGCGGCGCAGCCGGAGGCCCTCCATCGCGGCCTTTGTTCGGGCGAGATCCACGTAGTATCTGAAATAAAGCGAATCCACGGACCCCGAGCCGTTCGACGAGCCCGCAGCCTCGGCGCGGACCCTGGATCTGTTGTCATTAGAACTCGAATAATTTCGGGACCAGGCAAGCAGTGACTGGACATCTTCAAAACGCGCGAGCTCCGGATCTTCCAGGTGCTGCTTGAGGAACTCATCAATTTGGTCTTCGCTCATTTCGTCGAGCGTCTGGAATACCCTCAGATTCGACCGCATCAATATAGCCGTCGCGGTTTTGGTTTCATCCAGCCAGGCTTCGTCCTCGAATTCGCTCAAGGCCTTCGCCAGCGTCTTGACGGTTGGGTTCTCGAACAGCAGTCGAACCGGAACGTTGAGGTGGTAGTGGCCATTGATGCTGTTGATGACCTGAGTGACCAGTATCGAATGCCCGCCGAGCGCGAAGAAATCATCGTTCGGCTGCAGGGAGTCGACCTTGAGGAACTTGCGCCAGATAACGAGCAGCTCCCTTTCTATGTCGCTCACCGGCTCCATCGGTTCGGAAACCCTGACGGCAACCGGCTCTGGAAGCCTCTTACGGTCGAGTTTGCCGTTCGACGTCAGCGGCGCCTCCGGAATCGTCATGATGCTGGAAGGCGTCATATAGTTCGGCAGCTTCTTACCGATGAAAGCGCTGACGTCCATTGCGTCAATCGAGGCGTCCGGGTTCTCCAGGACAACGTATGCCGCCAGGCGCTCGTCTTGATCGCCGAACCGATGAACTACGACGATGGCTTCCGCGACTCCCGGATACTGAGACAGAACGGATTCGATTTCTCCGAGCTCGATTCGCAGTCCTCTCAATTTAACCTGCGAATCGATCCGGCCGATGTACTCGATATTGCCGTCGTTTCTAAAGCGCGCCAAGTCGCCTGTTTTATAGAGGCGCGCATTCGGGCGCTTCGCGAACGGATTGGGTATGAACTGCCGTTGAGTCAGCTCCGGCTTGTTCAAATAACCCTCGGCGAGATTGCGGCCGCCGATGTAAAGCTCGCCCGATACTCCGATCGGGCACGGTTGAAGCTTCTCGTTCAGAATATAGATCTGCGTATTGGCGATGGGCCGCCCGATAGGCACGCTCAAATACTGGTCTCGCCATTGATCGCAATCCCAGCGCGTAACGTCGACGGCGGCCTCGGTCGGCCCGTACAAATTGTGCGCGCTCACCCCCGGCAAGGACTGCAGCCGCCTGCATTGTTCAATCGTCAGGGCCTCGCCGCTGCAGATGATGCGCTTGAGCGAATCGCAACCGCTCAGATCTTCATGCAGAAATAGCTGGAGCATCGACGGGACGAAGTGCAGACAGGTCACCCGTCGCTTTCTTATCAACTCGACAAGATAGACGCTTTCTTTGTGCCGGGCAGGCTCCGCAATCACCAGACAGGCGCCCTCCGACAAGGGCCAGAAGAACTCCCAGAGCGATACGTCAAAAGTAAACGGGGTCTTCTGCATTACGCGGTCGTTCGGCTCCAGCCTGTACGCCTCTTGCATCCACTCAAGGCGATTGTAGATTGCGCCGTGTGAAACCATGACGCCCTTGGGTTGACCCGTGGAGCCGGATGTAAAAAGAACATAGGCGAGATCGGCGGGAGTCAGTTCCACCGGCGGCGCCGACCCATCCTCATCCGGATCGAATTCAAGCTCGTCAAGCACGATCGCGTTGACTTGATGATTCGACAAGGCAGCCAGACAATCAGACGTAGTCAACACGTGACTGACGCCGGCGTCGTTCAGCATGTAAGCGACGCGGCCCTCGGGAAAGTCCGGTTCGATCGGCATGTAAGCGGCGCCCGCCTTCAATATCGCGAACAAGCCCGCGACCATTTCCAGCGATCGATGCATGCTGATCCCTACTATGCTTCCTCGATTGACGCCGCGACCGCGCAGAAGTCTCGCGATAAGGTTCGCTCGGTGATCCAGCTCCCTGTAGCTCAGCTCTTGATCTTGAAAAATCAGCGCCGTCGCGTTCGGAGTCTCGTTGACCCATTTCTCGAACCTGCCGTGAAGAGGCAGTACCTCAGGCCATTCACGTCGTGTGTCGTTCCATTGATCGAGGATGAGATCCTGCTCGCCCTGTGAAAGAAACGAGAATCCCGAAAGCTGCTCGTCGGGGTTCTTGATTACGTACTCGAGAGTGTTTACAAAATGGCCGGCCATCCGCCCGATCGTATCCAGCTCGAAGAGATCGGTGGCGTATTCAAACACCGCTGAAAAGCCGTCCTCGGCTTCCGTAATCGCGAGAGTCAGGTCGAACTTGGAGACTTTTACGTCCAGGTTGAGGTCATCGGCGGGCTCGTCATCCGGCTTCGCCGCCTCCCGGTTGTTCGATCTTTCCGCGGACAGGTTTTGAAAGATGAACATAACCTGGAACAAAGGGTTATGACTGAGACTGCGCTCAGGCTGTAATTCGGATACTAGTTTTTCGAACGGCAACTCCTGATGCGCATACGCTCCGAGTGTAGTCTCCCGAACCTGCGCCAGAAGCTCGCGAAAACTCATTCCCGGCGTGATGGAGCTGCAAAGAACGAGCGTATTCGTAAAGAAGCCGATCACCATCTCGAGATCCGACTGGGTGCGGTTGGCTATCGGCGTGCCGACGACAATCTTGAATTGATTCGTATAGCGGAACAATAAAACTTTGAACGCGCTCAGCAGCAGCATGAAAGGAACGACGCCGCTCTCGCGGCAGAGCGATTTCAGCTCCGGCAGAAATGAGCGCGGCACGGTGAAAGGGTATAGAGCGCCCTTGAAAGACTGCCTCGCGGGACGAGGGTGGTCCAGTGGAAGCCCCAGCACGGAAGGCGCGCCTTCCAACTGTCCCCGCCAGTATGAGAGTAATGATTTCAGCCTGTCTCCCTGAAGGAGCTCCCGTTGAGAAATCGAATAATCGACGTATTGCAGCGGCGCCTCAGGCAGGTTCGGAGCCGTGCCCGAGTACGCGGCTTCATAGAAAATCGGGAATTCTTTTGTGAACAGGTTGATCGACCAGCCGTCGGAAATGATGTGGTGCATCACGACCAGCAACACGTTTTCGTTATTGCGCTGAAGGATCAACCGCACCCGCAGGAGGGGACCGGTCGCAAGATTGAAGGGAACCCAGATGTGATCGTTAAGCGTCTGCGAGAGCGGCGGTGAATTGTGGGCTCGCAAGTCAATAATCGAAAAGTCGAGCCCTTCATTCACATCGTCCGCGACTACCTGATAGGGATTATCGTCTTTGACTACAAAGCGGGTTCGAAACGCGCCGTGCCTTGCGACGATCTGTCGAAGGCTCTCTTCGACTAGACGCGGGTTGACTGCCCCGCGCATAGGTAAGATGGTCGGAATGTTGTAAATGCAACTATCCGGCTCCATCTGCTCAAGAAACCACAAACGCTCCTGCGAGAACGATAGCGGCGCGTACTTCGGCCGCTGTGCGACCCTGGCCGGAAAATCCGCCCGGCCTACCGTTTTGTTTTTCTTGAGTTTTTGCTCGAGTAACGCCAGCTTCGCCGGCGATAATTGAGCAATGCGCCGTTCTAAGTCCATCTTATTGGAACACCTATGGCCAAACCCGCCCGCCTTACAGCACAGGCAAAAGACCCCGGAATAGACCGGGATCTGACTACCGGCTTGCTCGTTCACCCGACGAGCAAAATTAGACGTGCAGAGGCTGGGAGATTTATTTAGACCGAAGCCAGGTCTTCAAGTCAAAAAGTCACGCCTTATCATACGAACCATGAGCTGCGGAATCCGCAATGCCTCATGGCCCGTTCTCCGGCTAGGAGATATTGATAGTAGACAGAATGTTAGATGCTATTGCATTCACTGTTTGGGGATCGAGGTTCTTGGTGTTGGACCAAGCCTGTTGTAGATCCGCCAGATACGCTTGATAAGCGTCCTGCCGCCGATTGGTGAAATGTGTTACGGGATCACTACCTTGTTGTTCGTTTGCCGACTTATCAGCAAGCTCTCTCAGTTTGGCTTCGGTGTCGGCGTAGATTTGTCGAACCTGCTTCTCGTATTCGATCTGGGCTTGCGCGCGCGCCGCGAACGCATCCTCGAGACTACCGCCGGTTTGCTCACCCAGATTGCTGAGGTGCTTTCGCGTAGCTTCCGTCACCGCGTTGTAGGCATCTTGCTCGATCTTGCGAATCTTGTCCTGCAGGTCGAGCCACGTATGCGCTTGCTTTTTGACTGCTGATTCTTGTGCCGCAAGATGTGCTTGTGCGAATTTCGCTGATGCATCCTGGAACGGTTTTAGGACGTCTTCCGGTCCCTGGGTAGGAGTTGAAGACTTTTCCGACGGATTATCTCCTTGCTTCTCTGAAAACGTTTCCCCTGGTTTCTTTTGAGATGCCATCACAATCCTCCTGAACGTTGATCGCAGTTATTGATTTACGATGGTGATGTCAATCACCTGGATGTTTTTAGAAGTCCTCGGTTGCTTTTTTCCACAATTGTTACGGTACGATAAAGTACCGTAACAGCCTCAGAGATTGCAAGAGAAAACATGGAGCCAAGGCCGCACTTTACAATATATTAAGCTCCAGTTTTGCCCCCGCTCAACACCTCCCGCGGCCGGGCCGATCCTCCCCTTTCAGGTAATGCATTTGAAGGGTCCAACTGAAAGTACAGGAGGCTCGCTCTCAAGATCGGTTGCGGGTTCCCCGCCTCTATCGAAGACAATAGTGACACGGACAAATAGTAACCCGCGCCTCGGGTAGCCGGAGAATTATTCGAGTACCACCAGTCGATCGCGCCGAACAGCCGGTCCGCCAGTGTCGAAGTATTTTCGTCGGGCGGACAGAGCAATATCGGCAGCAGCGTGATCATGCCTTCTTCATCCTGAGCGGTCGGCGCCTGTAGCTCATATCCATACCGGGCGGATACCCCAACACTCGGATTCTGATTGAAATTGTTTTGCGTCAGCGTTGTTATCAGCGAAGCCAACGGCTGCTCCAATTGACTCGTCAGGCCAGAGCCGAACTGAATCATCGCATCCGTGGTCAGGAACGGAACCAGCTTGTCCGCGAAGCCGACCAGCGGAGTCGTGTAGACAAACACAGGATTCGTCCCCGTTCTGGTCCCGCTCATAAGTTGGTTGTTCCGCGTGATCGAAACGCCGGCCCACGCGTTCTGGAACGTAATCAGATCTATCGGATAACCAAACTGCCACTCCGTCGCCATAAGCGTCTGAATTGCCGGCTCATTCGACGGATAAGAATAGGTGCAGGACGGCGGCGTGCTCGTGTTTGGAGTCTTGTTAAGCGTGACCATCCGGCCCTGAACCAGGATGCTTATATCAGGCCATCCAAGCACCGAACCGGTCGAGTCTTCGCTTGGACCCGAGTCAAGCGTGAGAATCACGTCTTGCAAATTGCCTTCGTTATCGCTCAGCTTTGCAAGACTGTACTGATAGACCCAGCCGCTCATATTCGCGGTGGCCGGAGACTGGGCGCCACAGCCGGTCGACGTCCAGGCCGCCCATCCGGTCGCGACGTCATTTGCCAGGGTCGCCAGCGCCGCAATCGCGCTTGTCGCCTTGGCGTTCGTCGATCCCGGCGCAGTCGTCGGCAGCATATTTAGATCAGCTTGAACGGCGGGCCAAACCGTAATGAAGCGGGCGAGCGCTTCGGGCAAGGTGAATTCTCGGGCGAACGAAGCTCTCAATGCCGGAGACTGGTTGAATACGACCTGTAGATTCGTATCATCCTGCGCCGCGCTGTTGTGCGAATAGGTGAATTTATATGTCCAATTTCTTAGGTCGCTCGCCTGTTGGGGAGTCTTCGTGAATTCACCCGACTGATCGAGCATCACCGGCAGATTAGGATAGGCCCTCAGCGGAATCGGAATCTCAACCATTCCTATGTCGCTGCTTGCCTGCGCCACGCGATCAAAGGGCAAGACGAATGAAAGCCAGTTGGAGGCTTGAAAACCCTTGCCGTCCGGAGGTCCCGTCGGATACTCCATCGAATTCACGCGGTAATCCAGATTCAACGTGAGACTGCGGTTCGCGGCCGCCGACTTCGCGCTGAATAAGAACGTCAAACTCGACTGTTCTGTTTGCGTGGGGAGGGCAAGCTCGACCTTTGCCGTAGACAGGCTGAACGCCTGCCCGCTTTGCAGCGCGTAAACCATCACGCCCTGTTGCAAAGGCGTCATCGCAAGAAACACCGGAACCTGATCCGGAGTCGTGCCCGCCAACAACGCTATGGCCTCCAGGGTCTCCGTGCCCTTCAGCGTGACCTTCTGCTGGTTGATGTTATAGGTTCCAGCCGGTATCAATCCCGCGACCGCCGCATTCGCAAGCCCGATCTGCTGCAGCGACCCGTCGAAAAATGCGGCCAGCATTTCGAACGTGTCGTTCGCCAATGTCTTGTAACTCAGGCCCGACACGTTGATCGTCGTATTCGCGCTGAAGAGCCCCAGCGACGAGTTCAACAAAGTCATTCCGGCGGCCAGTTGAGTTACCGAAGCTCCCAACGCCTCCGCAACGCTGTTCAGAGTGTCCGAAGCCGTTATGGTGTGCTTGTTATTCTCGTATTGAACGATCTGGCCCGCCGCAAGAATTCCCGGATAAGCCGCGATGATCTCGGCTATGTAGGCGGCGCTCACATTGAAATATGATGCCGGCACGCCGAGGTCGTCCTTGGCTCCGGTCAGATACGACGACGTAGTGACCTTGCCGGATAGTCGAGCCGCGGTAACCGCGTCGTTATAGGGCGAGCTCGTGACGTCGACCGGATACTGAACGACGGCGTTCACGGTGTAGGCCTGCGAGAGCTGAACCAGCAGGTTCTGCTTCAACGTCTCCTGAGCAGGTATGATCCGCGCCGAAGGCGGGTTGCTGCTCAGGATGTTGGTCAACTGACCCGCGATAGCTCCCGCAATCGTGTCCTTCGCGTTCGTTATCGTGGTGAAATCGCCCGGGTCCATCTGATAAGCGGGCACGGCATAAGCAGGCGAGAGGAACACATCCATCGCCTCCAGAAATGTCCTGCCCCATACATCGAGATCGACCGAGTGGAACGAAAGCGTCTGGCCCGTCGTCAGCCCTTGTCCGCTGACATAGCCCGGCACTTGAACGTTCTCTCCCCAAAGCGAATTGCAGATGGGCGGCACTCCGAAGAAAGCCGGGCTCGATGCCTGCAATTGGTAATTGATCGGAGTAGGCGAGCCGCCTGCCGGCTTGAAGTCTACAACCCAGACCGGTCGTTGAGACGACGTATCCTCTTCCGAAACTCCCTGGCCCGTCGCCGCTTTCAATCCCGGGAAAGCCGCTTCGAAGGCTGCTGCAAACGGAGTGAGCGACGCGAATGAATTCGACGTATCGAGCGAGCCCCGCGGAGAAATCGCTGTTGCCGATTGATAAACCGAAGTCACGCCGAAGAAGTCCGGATCGACCAGATTAGGCTGCCCGGCCGTCGGGCTGTACAACCGATCCATCTCCAGCTCGACGACGAGCGGGAACGAGGTCGCCGGCAGGTTCTGGGTCGCCGATTGTTGAATCGTGACCGGGGGCGGCGAGGGCGGAAGCACCGCCGATGATCCGCTCACAAGGGCCGCGCCGATGTTGGCGTCGGCGAGTTGAGATACGGTCACTGTCGCCGTCGATTGTTGAGAAGCAAGATACGCATTGCACCTGTCAACCATCGAAGCGAACGTGTCTCCTGATTGAGTCGTGTAGCTGAATGTGATCGAACTCGAGGGCGGCGTGTAGCTGACCGATACGCCGGGCTGCACGAAGCCGACCAGAATCGCGTTCGCCGTCGCAATCGTGCTCGCCGAGACATTGTACTTCGCGCCGGCCGCTGAAAGTGACTGTGCCGAGCCGCCGGTCACCGGCGGTATGACTATCAACGCACCGCTTTGAATAATGCCTTGATCCTGTATCGCCGTTGCGAGTTGGGCCGCCGTAACCGTCGAGTCCTGCTGCTGCAACGCCGCCAGCAATCCCGCGAACGTCGAATCGGTCGAAGTCTCGACACGGCCGTTTCCAACGTTCAGCGAAACACCGGAATTGAGGATGCCCGGAAGATCCTGACTGAGCGCCATCAGGTCGAGAGGCTGAACGCCAAAGCTCCGGGCGAGCGCGCTGAACGTCTCGGTTCCGGCCGCTCGATACGGCCACGCAACGGGCGACAGGCACGAAACCCGCCCCGGAATGATTATCGAAGTCTGAACAAGGAGTTCCGTCGCCGCATTCGCCGCCGCAAGCGCATCCAATGCGAGCTGATGCTTCGACGCAACCGCCGCAAGCGTATCGAATCCGGAATACGTCGCCGTAGTGATTCCCAGCAGCGTGCTCTGCGGGAAGATTCCCGCAAGATCCAAATTCGACTGCGCCGTATCGGCTATCGAATAAGAGTACTTATTCTGAATCGCCGCGAAGGTCTGTCCCGGTTGAATGACGAGGTCGGGAATGTTCAGCGCGATCTTGGGCGCGAACATTCCGGGCGTTGTTTGATTCAACGTTGCCGCGCTGACCGGATCGACCGTGAGGTGATACTGCGAAGCGAATGCCTGCGAGACCCTGGTGAAAGTATCGCCGTCCTGCACCTGATAGGTAACCGTAGCGCTTCCCTGCCCCGGAGCCGTGAACTTGAAGCCCACCGCAAGCACGCCCGGAACATCGTTCGCCTTGACGATTCCGGCGATGCTGCAATTCATTGTCGCGGTCAGGTCCTGTGCTCTCTCGGAACCGGTGGTCGTATAGCTCCGCGCCTGCGGAGTCGTCATGTCGATGCTCTCTGTGAGCGGAGTCGACTGATTATTTGTAGCGATCTGTGCCGCGGTCACGCTGTAACCAAGCTTCGCCGCCGCCTCCACGATGCTCTGTAAGCTGTCTTGCGGACGCACGGAGTAAATGATCGGGACTTGAAGAGGTCCGCTAAACAACGCGTTCTGAGCGGCCGTCTTATTCGCGTTGAAAAGCTGGCCCGGCGTTATACCAAACGATCCCGCGACACCGCCGACCGTATCCGAGCCGCCTGTCGTGTATTGATAAGCCTGAAGCGCGCCCATCGCCGTCGTGAATAGAAATGCGTGGGCCGCGAATTGAATGCTCGACGACTTATCCAAGAGGTACGGATCGGCAGGATTCCGGCTCGTGTCATTCATCGAGCTCACATCAAGCGAGCTTCTGTAGCGAAGGATCAAATCCGGCTGTTGAATCTGATAGTAAATCTGCTTCAGGTTGGCCGCGGCTCCAATCGCAGCCTGAATAGCCGGAGTCGGATTGCTCGCAGCGTCGGGAGTGTACCTGCTCGGTTGAAACGCGATACCGATGACAAGCTCCGGATTGCTCTGGTCCCCGTTGAATAGATACGACAGCACGACTCCGGGCCACTGCCCGAATCCGATGATGTCGTCTATGTAGCCCGCCGGAATCGGATTAAGGGCGAGCGGCGGGTTGGCTGTTCCGGTGTTCCCGAAGATGTCTCGATACGAGACTCCAAGTTGCACGGTTGAATTCCGCGCGATCCCCGCATACGGCCCGCCTACCTTCGCCGGCAGCGCAAGCTCTATCGTCGAAGTCGCGGGCGCAACGTCGTCGATGCCCTGCGCGAACAGGCTCACCGAAAAGACCTGCGAATAATTCAACGTAGTCGTGTCTATGTCCTGAACGCCGAGCAAGGTATCGCCGCCCTGTGGATTCGGATCGGTCGGCCCCGCCGGAAGCCCTTGTCCCGAGCTGTTGAAGAAACCATTCGACGTGATGCCGTACTCGACCATCTGGAAGATCTGTTCTACATACTGCTGCCCTTCGCTCTCGGAGCTCGTCGGCGCGGGCCGCACCATCTGGAATCCGGTGTTGCCCGGTTGCACCGCCGCGGTCTGATCCAGTTGACCGGCCGCGAACTGGACCAATGCACCCATCCGCAGAATGGCCGTGCCGGCTGAATTCAAGCTCGCGAGCGTGCTCAGTGAAACGCCCTTGTCGGCTGATATTGAGCCGAAGGTGTCTCCTTCTTGAATCGGATAGGCTGCCGAAGATGAGAGTTGAATCGAAGCGCCCGGCTGCAATAGCCCTCTAACATCTTGATTGACCGTGACCAGGCCCGTGACATCGATAGTCGCCCCATAAGTAGAGTTGTACGTTGTAACCAAACCCTGAAGCGAGTTGTCAGGCGCGGACGGCTGCACCGGCAGCACAATCGGTTGAACAAAGACGTTAACCGACGTCGCGTCGATGTTGTCGGCTACAACAGCGCAGTTGATGAAACTCGGCAGCGCCATCGAGGTCGGCGTAGCCGGAGTTGTTCCATTCAGGACAACCAGCAGACCAATAGTCGCCGAATTGCCGCTCGCGAACGCGCCATCCGGAATCGCGCTGCCGCCGTTGGCATTGAAATAATTCAGATAATAGCCGCCGCTTCGCACGATACCACATTGCCAAAGCAGATTCAGAAAATCGGGAGCATCCCCGATCGCTCCCGCATAAGGCGATAGCGCCGCTACAAGCCTCCGCGCCAGCAGAGCCGCGCGAGCCGTGACGTTCGCGGTCGGGCTGTTGCTCAACTGCGAGAGGTTTGTCTGCAACACGAAAGTAGCATTCGGGTCCAGCACGTCCGAGGCGTATCCGACCGAGTTCGATGTGCCGTTCGGTTGATATAGAAGATAAAGCGTCGTGTTCGTGTTGACGTACGGAAGCAGATCGTGAAGAAGGTCCTGACCTACCTGATCGGCTCCGTTCAATAGATAAGCGTTCGCGGCGCCTGCTTGACCGGATGCGCCCGGAATCTTCTGGACGTTTATATTGATCAACGTTCCCCACGCGAAGTTTTTCGCCGGGTTGATTGTCATCGGCTGATTGGCGCTCTCGTGAATGCCCACGAATACGCCGTATCGCGGATTCGGGTCCTGTACACCATCGAGCGCTGCGATTAAAGGATCGGGGAACATCCAGACAGTAGGCCCGCCCGCGGAGCCTGCGCTTCCGAGAAACGGCGGTATCTGAGAAGCCTGCCACGGCATGTGCTTCTGAAGCGTGTACCGCGTCGGCGTGTTGTTGAAGAGAGGCAGCCTGTAAAGCGCAACGGCGCCGCTGGGCTGCAAGCCCGAAAGGCTCGAGCTCAAGCTCAACTCATCGGATGTCAAAATCAACTCGAGCGCCAGATTCGGGAACGAAGGCGGAAGCGTTATCACGGTTCCCTGTGGAAGCGGATTCGTCGGCGAGATGCTCGAATTGAGATCAAGAATTTGCGCTCGCAATGCAGCGGGCTGGCCCGGCGCCAATGCCTCGCTGATTTGTGTGAGCGTCTCTCCGGCCGAGTCCTGCACGGTGTAGCTCGCGGTCAGCGGAGCCGACGTCGGGAACGTAATCGCTTCGCCCGCGGTCAAGTTCTGGAAGTCGATTGTCAGATTGAGCTTCGCGAGCCACGTCGTAAAAGCCGCTTGCTGAGCCGGCGCGACAAACGCGTTCAGAATGCTCGCGAGCGTGTCGCCCTGCTGAACCACGTACACGCCCTCGCCCAGCGTGATCCAACTGACCCCTCCCGCGTTGTCGAACGTGAATATCGGCGCGGCCGTTGGAGTCGCGACCTGTTGCCCCATCAATTGATAGAGCGGGTCCGTCTTCACTTCGGCCGCAAGCGATGGGTTTTCGAGCAACTGCGCGGCGGTAATCGGGTCGGCCGGATCGGGAACCTGCATTCCGTGCAGCAGGAACCGGGACGCCATCGCCGAAACCGAGTTGAGATTTCCGTAAGCCGTTACCGCGGACAACAACTCCTCTACGTCGATAGCCGGAACATTGGGAATATTTATCGTCGTGTTGAACAGGTTCGCCTGATTCAGCAGCACGTCCGCCAAATCGGCCAGCGTCAGGTTGAACTGCTGAGCGATTCCGGCCAGACTGTCCGAATCCTTCACCGTGTATTGGAACGGCGGCACGGGGATTCCGACCAACGGCTGCAAGTTCACGCCGGCAAGATCAGAGGCATTGAGCAGCGTTTGAAGATCGGCGGGCAGCAAGCTTCCCGGGTCCTTCAGCAACAACGCGCCCGCGATTGAAGCAACGCTCTCTCCCAGCCGCACCGTGTGATCTATCTCCGGCAGCGTCAGCCTTGCGCCGATTGGAACGTTGTTGGGATCGATGCCCGGATACGCGATCATCAGCGTGTTGACGAACGCGCTGGTAGGAACGGCCTGCTGTTGAACGTTCAAGAAATAGGCCGAGACCGCGTAGAGGCTGTCGTCCGGCCTCACCGTGTAAGTAGCCGGACTGCCGGAAACCGCCGTTGGAATCAGGAGCGTCGCAACCGTCGACGGCAGCGGCTGGCTGGGATCGATGCTCTGTAGATTGTTGAGCAGCGCGATGGACTGAGCCATATCGCTCAAGCCGGTCAACTGTGAGTAGACCGAAGTCCCGGCGTTTCTCACGAGCATCAACGAAGCTATGAGGTTGAAGGTGTCTCCCGCCGCGCTGACGAATACAAGCGGATTTGTAGGCGGCGTCTTCGCGCTGTTTATCGCCAACGTCGCGCCGGTCTGAAGCAGTCCGACCAGATATTGATTCGCGCTTTGAGCGCTCCGCGAAACAGGTACGCTCAGAAGGTCGATCGCGCTCAGGCCGAACGGGGTAAGCCATGACGACAACGTGTCGCCGCTTCGCGCTTGATAGACAACGCCGCTGAGCGTCCAGGGCTGAGCAGTCAGGATGCCGGAGGTTGATTGATTCGAATGAAGGACGCTTTCGGGCGTGACCTCCTGATCTCCGGAGCGCGGGAAGGAATTGCAAATCTGCTGGAGGCTCTGAGAACCCGGCGAGTACGTGTATGACGTAAGCAAATCGAGCGCGCTGCTGACCGTCGCCTTCGCAACCATGAAGAAATAGTTTCGGAAGATTGAGGTCGCCAGCGACTCCGCGGTTCCTTGCGCGGTCGGGCAAGCGGCCGCCGGAGGCGTCTGGGCGACTCGCTGCATATACTGCGCGGACAGCGCCTGGAAATACGCGGCAAGCTTCTCCGTGTAATCAGGGCCGACCTGAACAGCGCTCCTGTTGTTGAAGTAGATCGTATTACCGGAGACCGTCATCGACAGCTCCGGGATCATCGGCAATATTGCCGCGGACGAATCGTCGAAATTCGAGGTAGGTCGATTGGTGATCTGAAGATTGAAATTGTTCGCGAGGAATTGCGAGATGTTCGAGTACGGGAACGCGACATCCTCGGCGTCCGGACAGGCGAGCTGCTCCTGAATAAAGTGCAGATCGCCCATGCTTATCGTCGTGCCCGGATCGTCCTGATTGCGCTGCCAGGCGACGACGGCCCAATTCAACAGCGCCCTCGCCAGCAGATTGAACGGCTTGTTGGAGGCCGCGGCCGCATCGCTGACGTTGCGAACTTCCGCGGCCGTCAACGCGGACGGATCGATTGAGTTCTCCAGAAGCAGCAGCGGAACCGTCCGCGGAGTTCCGGTCACCGTGAACGCCGGGCCGATGATCACGTTCAATGGAATCGCGGTGCTTGTGAACCGCGGGGCGGGGGCCCACTGAAGCGGCGCCTCTGAAGACGCGGAGCGGAGCGCCGCTATCCGGTTCAGCCTCGCCTGGGTCGGGAAGAACCTGTCCGCCGGGTGCAGCGTCGAAGCAAACAATAACGGCGCTGCGGCTTTCTGGGTTGATTGATCGCTTCCGCTCGCAATCCGCCATGGAGGCGTCCCCTTCGAACCGATCGTCCACGAAGCCGTCACGGTCATCGAGAACGAGAAATGAATCGTGAAGAAGACGATCTTCACCGACGCCGTGACCGACACTCCGGCCGACAGCGTTATAAAGATAGGCTCGTAGCTCTCGACCACAAGGGTCTCGCTGGCGTAGACCACGACGCTGACGCTTGCCTTGATGATCGCGAAATCGACCGTCCCGTAGAGTTGGCCTACGATCCTGATTGTGCCCTGCAGCCAGAAGTACTTGTCGCTCTTCACCGCGGGGCTGTTCGGATTGAACCACCCGATCACGCCTTCCAGCGCGCCTTCAACCGTGACGCTGATTCCCGCCGAGAAGATCCCTTCGTTGATCGTCTTGCCCACGCCGACCGACAACGCGAATCCAAACACGATGACCGGGTCGAAGTTGCCGTTGGTGATCTTCGGAACGCGGGACGAGGTCGCGCCGCTCAACACTCCAAAGTAAATTCCGCCGTAGCCGATGAACGGGAATACCTGGACGCAGAACGAATTCGCGAAGTTCATGTTCTGGGGGAAGCCCAGGTTCACCAGGAAATTTCCATTCGTGTAGATGTCGAGGATCAGCGTGGGCAGCGTTATCGAGACTTCGCCGAATTCGAGATGCCGGAACTCGTCGGGCAAGGTGAAGTCGATGTGATACAGCCCTATGTTCTCGGTGATCTTTCGATAGAGTATCTCGAAGCTGAGCCCGGCGAACGAGCCGACCTTTTCGCCGCTCAACTGGATCAACAAGCCGTAGACCTTCGGGTCGTTGAAGATGATCGAAAGCCGGACCGCGCCCATAATTGTGAAGTCGGTCCCGATCAACCATCCGCTTGCATCGCTGAAAACCAATCCGTTGGTGAAGTCCGGCGTGGTGGACTTCATCGCGGCGATCATCTTGTCGATGATGGCCTGCATCGAGGTCTCGTCTTCGAGCCCCTGCACAGTCACGTGCTGGCCGATGCCCAGGTATCGCATGTCCAGCAGGCTTCCCTGCGGCACGGCCGGCGGGGTTCCGTTCACGGCATCCCAACCCAGCGGATTCTCCTTGCCGAAACTCTGGCCCAGGAACGAGCCGGTGATATTGACCAGCACTCCGCTTTGAACCGGGTCCTTCTGAAACGTCAGCGATATCGTCTCGATCTGAATAAAGACGAGGTCGATGTTCGCGTCGTAGCTCAGCGACACCGTGCCCTTGCTCACGTTTATCTCGAGCACCAGCGCGTCCAGGCTTATGTCCAGCAGCTTGTCCCACGGAGAAGGCAGGCTGATCTTCAGATCCGGGTCGATTATGCTGACAAGCTTGTTCAGCATACCGCCGATCGTCTCGTTGACCAGGTGAATCTTGAATACAGTATCGACGTTCGGATCGTTGCTGATGACCGCGTCCACCTGAAACTGAATAGTGAAGACGCTGATTATTCCGCTGATAGAGCCGGTGACTTTCGTCGGCGAACTCGACGCGTCGACGCTCAACCCAATTCCTACATTGATCAACTGCAAGACGCTGCTGCCGAACAACTCGCCGTTGACCAGCGCGTTTATGGCGAACCGTTTGCCGGGCACGCTCGCGTTGAAGTTGATGTTCGATATTTCAAAGTTCGCGAGGTCGTTCGGCAGCAATAGCGACGAACCAAACAGATCTCCGACAAGGCTCGCGAGATTCAGCGTGATCGTTCCGTTGAAGACTCCGGTAATAGTCCACTCGGGAATCGAAACCGTAACCGTAAAGCTGTAGTAGCTGGAATCCTGCTTCTTCCACCACAACGTCGCCTGCAGCTCCGCCATCACCAGCGGAGCACTCGCCGGATCGAAGACGGAGACCGACACGTCAAAAGCCAGGTAGATGCCGTTGAACGGATTCCATGCGTTCGTTATCGGCGGAGTCGGAGACCGCGGGTCGTAGCCGATCGTGCCGATCAACAGGTCTATCTCGGCCAGGGACGGCTCCGTTGTAACCATGCAGTAGAACTGCTTAAACGCGATTGAATTCAGCAGCGACCAGACGCCTTGCTGCTGTTGAAGCAGACTCGTAAGTCCGCTCAACGGCCCAGAGCCTACGAGCGAGACCAGACTCGCGAATGTTGTCTGCTGAGGGTTTGCCGGAACTATGTAAATTTCCAGGTAAGAAAGCTCGCCCCAGAGCTTCGCCATCATGTTCAGCGGAAGCGAGCCGACTATGATCCGCGCGCTGAAATACGGAATCGTCACCGGCGAAACTACGGTCGGGTACTGTTGCGCCGGAACGTATTCAACCTCCAGTCCGACCGTAGGCTGGCTGATGGTCAGGATGTTGCCCGGAATCGAAAACGATAGCCCTTGCGTTTGCAGCGACAGGTTGAACGCCGGTCCGGGAGGCGTCGGATTCTCCGTAATCGCGCCGTAGAGTTGAAACGTGGGATCATGCGCGCCGGGCAACAACGCGATTACTGGTCCGAGCGGTCCAAGCAGGCTGTAGTTTCCAAGCGCGCTGACGCCGGGAAGCAGCCCGAGGCTCGCCGGAGCGCCCGATTGCGGACACGCTCCTGAAGGCAATGCTTGCGCGACCGGAGCCGACGAGAGATACAGATACTGCGAAGTAGACGTTAGATAATCCGCGGCTTGTCCGGCGAGATCAGGAAAGCTTGTCCCGAACTTCCAGCCCGTTCCCAGCGTCACGCACATCTGCAGGACTACTTGCTGCGTACCGCCGTAATAAAAGAACACGAGACAGACCGGCAGGCCGTCCAGATTCAGGAAGTCTCCGGTAGTGAGCCCGTTAATGACGAGGCTGCTTCCCGGATTCGTGGGGATGTTCCCTGGATTGACGCCGCCGATCGTGATGTCGTTGTCGCCGATCAGATCGGTGATGAGCCGGCTCAGATAAGATTTGTCGATCGCTATCTGACCGTTATTGTCCGAAGCCTGCTCGATGAAACAGGCGGCCAGCGTCTTCAGGTCGTTAGCAACGCAGTTGGACATTGTGTACCTGGGTTCCTTATTCAAGCTCCAAGATGCGCCTCTTCAATTGATCCGGTGATTTTTCTCATGCGCGCAACAGCTTACACGTCGATGTACATGCCTAAATGATCGCTGGCCGACCGAATCTTTCCGTAGTTGGCCGCCTGAACGAACGTGGCGTCATTCCCTATCAGGCCGAAAGAGGTGCTCATATATGCGTTGGTTCGGGGCGCAAAGCCGGGGCTTCGCAGCACCCAGTCCACGATGGCTCCCCTCACCCCCACGCCTGCCGCCGGGCCGTAGTACTGCTGCAATATGTTATCGAGAGCCATGTAGTAGCCGGTCGATTTCTCTTTCTTCCACCAGCCTCCCTTGCCGGCCGCGGTCGTATGCAGATAGGGCGCGGTCGTTCGGACAACCGCTCGCCGGATAAGCGTCGATCTTTCGGAGCCGCCGTGAACGATGCTCTGCGTATAGTCGTCAAGATACCCTTCGTTGAAGGAGTCGGTATGATTGGGATTATTCTGGTTGAGGTTGAAATCGCCCAGCACGAGCATGGCTCCGGCCGTGTCCTGCGCGACCGAGTCGGAGGGTATCGCCGCTTCGAGATTGATCTTTCCAACCTGCTTCATCGCCTGACCCGCCCAGTAGCCGCTTGGCGGCAAGTGGACGGCAAGGGTCTTGATTACGCGGTTGGCGGTCCTGTCCCAGAAAGCCGTGTAAAACGGAGCCCGCCCCCACTGCGCGGGAAACTGGAGCGGATGCCCCGTGCCGCCGTAAAAGATGCTCTGCCCGGCGAACTCATCCTGATAATGGCCCTGGAAGCCGCATCCGGCCGGTACGGTATGTGGAAGCATCCCGGCCCACGTGCCTCCATAAGCCTGAATGCCGGCCGGCGGAGCCGCCAGGTTCCTGGGCTTCGGACCAGTCGCCGTCCAGAGCTGCGGCCCGATGAAGTCCAGTTGCGCGTCCCGGAAAAAAACCCCGATCCCCTCGAAGTACTTTGCCTGAGTGACCTGATAATAAGCCTGCTGCGCGTTCAGTACCTGAGGCGGCACGACGTGCCAACCGGCGCCGAGTTTCGTCTTGAGCTTGCGCACGCCTTTGGCTCCGCCGGTATCGGATATCAGGCTGCCGACGCCGTTGCTCCCGCCCGAGCGAACCTCGATCACGATCAGTATGTCCGGGTTGATGCTCTTCACCGCGTCGACGATGTGCTGGCCGGACAACTGGCTGGCGGTCGTCTTGTTGCTGAAATTCTCTTCGCTGAAGAACTGGATGTTCCAAACCATCACGCGTACAGGCATCGTTTCATTCCCCCGCCCCGAGCGCCGCGGCTTTCTTGGTCGAACTCGTCGAACCGCTCTTTACATATCCCGCGTACCAACCCAGGCTCGCTCCGCTCGAACCCGGATTGCCGAAGATGTAGACGTTGATCTGCCCGCCGGGCGGAAAACTCACGCTCAGCAGCTTCAACGCGATGTTGTAAAGGGTGAGCACGTAAGACGGGCCGACTCCGGTAACATCCTGATAGCTGAGTTGAATGTTCTGGAAGTTGAGGGTCAACACCCCCTCGAGACCGATGTCGCGCTGCGTACCTCCGTTGGAACCCGGCAGCCGCAGCCCGATGAACACGCTGTAATTCGCCGGGTTCGGAGCCCACGCCAGAATAAGGCTCGCTACGAAACCGGCTTCGGACGCGAGCGCTCCGAGACTGCCCAGGTTCAAATCGAAGTTCAGCGAGAACCAGAGTCCCGAAAGATCGCTCTGCCCGAGCGCGTTCGTCACGCTCATGAACCCCTGACTCGCCGGAGCCGACCCGGTAGCCGATTGAGTCAGACCCGTCAACGTCAAGGGGAAGTGATTGAATAGACTGTCGGGCCGCGACTGAGTCGTAGCCATATCGAAACTGATATGGTTCGCGTCGAACGCGAAGTCGGCGTCTCCCGGGTTGTCCGACGACATATCGATCGATAGACCCGAGAAGCTCAGCCCGCCGGATTGACTGCTGGTCCCAAACGAAAACACATCGAAATTCGCGCCCGCCGCCTGAAGCGATTGAAAAGCCATGCTGCCCCAGAACAGGAAACTCGACAGCGTCGGCTTGCCGGCGCCTCCCGGATCGAGAGTGACGAATTGTCCCCTGGCGAGATCGACCGTATCCAATACGCGGCTCTTCATCGTGAAGAGCGAGTCGCCCACGGTCTGATAAGCGTAGCCCTGATCCTGAAGCACTCCGGTCAGGTTGATGATGTTGTGGTCCGGGCCCGCGCAGGCTTCTCCGAACAACGTGTTTATCTGAAGCTGAATCGTGCTCGAGAACTGGGTGATGGTCGAGTTCTGAAACAGCGCCTGAAGAGACTGCACCTGGAATTGATAGTCGAACCCGTTGTTCTGCATCGGGTGCGGCGCCTGATAATGCACCAGCCCGAACATCGACGTCGTTTGAAGCGACGGCGCCGAACCCTGAATCGTCGCCGGAGTCACATTGATTCCAAGGTGATGGCAGTAGAACTGGCTCACGTCGATTCCAGCCATCAACCCCGCGAGGTCTCTTGGAATCGTTTCGATCGCGACGTTCAGCACGATAATGCCGTTCCAGTCCTTATTGTTCACCGCCGTGACAAAGGACGGATCAGTCTCGTCCTGAATGATCTTCCCGAGCAGGTTGCTGGTCGCTTGCGGGTCGGAATTGAAGCTCGTCCCCTGAGACCACGCACCTGTGTCCTGGGCGAGATCCTTCAAACTCCGGTCAAAGAACTTGAACACGAGAATCGTGTTGTACTCGCTCCACAACAGCTTTCCTGATTCCGGACCGGTAGCCTCGGGGCTTAAGTTCAACACCCAGTTCTCTCCCGCAGCTCCTGAAGCCGTTCCCTTCAACGTCACCGACGCCTGAGATAAAAAGCTGCTCACCGACGCCGGGTCAGAGATAACAAGGAAGAGCTGATTGACGGTCAACGCGGACAGCAGCGGATAATTCGGAAGATCCTTAACCTGATTGAATGAAAGCTGTGTTCCCTGAATGTCCTGGGCCAGTATCAACTGGCTCCAGATGCCCGCGCCTACACTTGCCGCAAGCCCCTGAGGGGTCACACCCCATCCAGTCGTTTGCCCCGAACCGCCGGTGCTTGCCGTCACGCCTCCCGTAATCTCAAAGATGTTCTGACGCCGGGTCGGGCTGAATAACTGCAGCTCGAGCTCGTTGTAAGTATTCAGATCGGCCAGCGACTGGCCCGTGTTGTAATACGGAAGCATCGGAAAAGCAGGCGGTGTCGTCGCCGGAGGACTTTGCGGAAGCGTCCCGGCGATTACAGGAAGATACTGCAAAAACCCTTTCAATCCGCCCTGACCCGAATTGTGAAGCACGGACTCGTCTGGCTGCGCGTAGTAATTCACCGACGGAGCAAACACCCACGACGTTGTCACAAGACCGTTCAGGTCGGTCAACGACGTTTCGGCTTCGGGCATCGCCGCTCCCGGCTGAAAGCCATCGGCAAACGCCGGCTGCCCGGATACGAAGCTGATGATCGAGCCCGCGGTCACCGATAGATACTCGACGCCGGATATTCCGCACAACAAAGAGAGGCTCGCTCCGGCCGAAACTCCCGTCAGCCCTACTGAAAAGCTTCCATAAGGCGCGAGATAATACGCGTCCTCATTGCTCGAAACACTGGTAACGGGATTCTGCTGAAACACCAGCCTCGCACCCGCTTGCGGAGTCAACTGAATCCCCTGGCCCAGATTGGTCGTGTAGTTCGTAAGCTGGGGAGCGGGGCTCGAGCCCGAAGGCGGGAAGAGCCCAAAGTAGGTCCGATCCACATTGAGATGGTCGAGCGGATCGAGATTCGCGTACAGCGGAAGCGTTCCCGCTATCTCCTGAAAGACCTGATAGCGAATCGAAGTCAGCCAGAACGGATCGGCTTTCGGGCTGTCCTTCAACCAGCCCTGATCATTCAGATAAAAGGTCCGCGGGCCCACATCCATTGCGGCAAGATCCGTCGACTTCTGAAGATCGGCCGAAAATTGAAGGCATCCCGACGCGGGCGGACAACACGGAATCGTGATCCCAACAGGATCGATTATGTTCAAACTGCTCTGTCCCCACTCCGCTTGAAGATAAATAGTGTTCGGAGCGCTCGCGGGCGGAGTAATCTGAAAGCTCGTTCCGCTTACCGACACCGCGCATTGAGGTCCGATGATCAAAGTAATGTTGCGAAAATCGAACTGGCTGACGCGCCCGGTTTGAAAGCCGCCTCCAGCCGCTGATTGAACAATGATAAAAGGACCGTCGAACGGATCGACCTGATCGTTCGGGTTCGAGATCCACGCGAATCGAGCGCCCTGCCTGCCCGGCATTCCGAGATAGATCCACGCGCTGTTGGCGAACGCGGTTTCTTGCCCGGAAGCGATCGGCGTATTGAGAAAGAAGTAGCAGCCGATTGAATACGGATTGCCGCTCCAGGAAGCGGCCAGATCGAAGCTGGCCGGAGCTTGTGTCCCGGCGGGAAGGAGATAGGCGACCTGCTGGGCGTCGCTCCCCTTCCCGCCGTTGCACTGCGCGTAGTAAAGCTCCGGGCAGTTCGGCTGCCGAGTAAAGGTGACATCCGACATCGGTTCGACCTCACAGGGTGAAGCTTATGTTGTCCGATCTGACAAGAGGCAGGTCCCAGCCATCGGTTCCCGTCGCGAACATTCCGTCGGCGACTCCGGTGATCTGCTGCGTAAGCGCTCCGCGCATATCCCACGGCGACCACGCCCTGTATACAGTCACGGGTACGGAAGCGCTCGCCTGGAAATCGCCCGATTGAGAACTCGACGGCTTGTTCCCCTGAGAGCTTTGAGAAGCGCTCCCCTGACTCGCTTGAGCACCGTAAGTGAAAGTCGGTATGGCGAAGGCCTCTATGAACTGCCGCGCCGTCGTGCCCACCGGCACATAGAACACGGTCGATCGATTGATCCAGATCGGAACCTCCGGAACCATCACCGCTCGGCCCCTTAAGTAAGCGCACGAGATTGGACCTTTTCCCGACGGCGGAACCGGCCTGCCCGATGTATAAGCCGCGGTCGCCGCCGCCATATCCACAAGGTATTGAGTTCCGACGATCGTGCACATCTCGCTGGCGCTCGCGTAGCCGGGCCACGCCGCGAACTGGCTCTGCGGATAAAACAATCGAATGTAGCGAGAGTTTCCTGCCGACTGGAGATCAACCAAACCCCACAGACCAGTCGCATTAGCCATCGGCGCGTAGCTGTTGATGTTCGCGGCGAAGCTGTCGAAGAGAATCGCCTGATCCGAACGGCGGCGGGTGATCTGCCAGTAGCTCGCGCCGGTTCCGGCGAATCCGTTGAAGTTGCTGCCCGGCCCGCTGAACAACCCCGATGCCGCCTCGACTCGCAGCCGCATGCCCGGAACAAGATCGACAAATCCGTGAGCCGAAGCCGAATTTGCCGGATTGAGAGGGGTGTAGTTGCAGCGATACAGCAGCGTCTCCGAATAACCGAGCGGCATCGCTTCGGCGGTTCGCTGAGCGATCAGGTATGCAAAACCCGAAGCCAACTGACCTTGATACTCGAGTCCTTCCAGACCCTGATACATCAGATCGAAGTTCGCCTTGAGAGCGGCTCGGGCGGCCGGTTTCAGGTTCCAGACGTTGGAAGTGGAGGACGCGATTATCTGCGCGGTCGTGGTGGCCTTTCCGCTGCCAAGGGTAAGCCACTTCAAAGCAAAATCCGGGTTCGCTGGAATGACGGGCAGACTGCTCGAAGACCATTTTGGACCTGCCGCCTGAGCGACTTGCACTACTAGAGCGCCGGGATTGGCCTGGCTGCCGGGACCGTATTCAGGCGGTATGATGAATGGCTCTACGGGGGAGCCTCCGTCAGTCCCCTGAAATTGGTTAGTCGCCTGATAATTGGGCGGTGTGGTTTGCGGGAAGGCCATGAGTCAGGCTCCTTTCAATATCGAGTCGCGAAGTTGAAAACGGGAAATAGAGATGTTGCGAAACATGATGGATTTTCGTGAAAACCATTTCACGCATTCCGTCAAAGCGTGTGTGAGATCGCGATCAGGGTGCGGCTGAGATCGAAAAAAAGTGCTATATGGCTCAGAGAAACGCTTAGAGAAACGCGCCCTCACAAGGGCCTAATCGTTCGTCCCAACCATCGAATCAAATAGCCGTTGAACAGAGCGGGCCAAAGCCCGCGCTTGAAGAATCCATACCCACACAAATAGCCCTCAGGCTCAAAAGCGGTAATCTAAATTTCATTGGGAAGAGGCCCTATGCTGTGTGCGTGTGGAAGATATATTCTGTCGCCGCGACTGTCAAAGAAGAAAATGGTAGGCCTGAAAGGCCGACTATAAAGTAGCCAGGGGCAAGCGCGTAGCGCGTCGCCCCTGGTCACGGCCCCACACCCTTCGAGCGCTGAAGGCGCGACATAAGCGCTTCGTTGCCGGCTGCGCAAATATTAATAGTCTCTTTACGAGCCGTTTCGCACCTTTCAGGCTCGGAGCGGTTCGCTCGTCGCTTCCCACGATAATTACTCAGCCTTTATTCGCTCGCGCGCCCATAAAACCCGCGCCTTGGTATCCGAAAAATATCCAACCTCCCGCGTTCCTCTTCGGAACAAATCCTCCATCGCACCGGGGGCTGCGCTGACCCCCGGCTACTGACGCGTTCCCTTTCAGGGAACAATCCGAAATGTCCAAACTCGCATTCCTCTTCGGAAACAAATCCTCCATTACACCGGGGGCTGCGCTGCGCTGACCCCCGGCTACTGACGCATTCCCTTTCAGGGAACAATCCGAAATGTCCAAACTTCCGCATCCTCTTCGGAACCAAATCTTCCCTCGTACCGGGCGCTTGCGCTTCGCTGACCCCCGGCTACTGACGCATTCCCTTTCAGGGAACACATTGGTTTGCCGATAACTACGTCGCGACAATAGAGCTGTGCCCGCAAACCAAAGCGCAAACCTACCGGCCTCCTGCCGGCTCCTACGCAGTCTCCCGCCAGGTATGGATGCATCTCGGCGAGCGGATCCTGATGAGGCGCCGCCCTCATCGCCATATTCATGTGATCGAGATTGCAAAGCAGATTCAACGCCCATATAATCCCGCCCGCTGCTTAGTCCAACAGGCTCTTTGCGAGGTGTTCATCTCTCACAGCTTCATCTTTCGACTGTTGAAAGCTCAGATAGGCCATGTCAAATAGCGAGTCAGGAGACATAGAGTCGAAACGCTTTCGCATCGCCTTTTCCTTCGCGGGCGAGAAACGAGAGTTCGTCGCCGATGTCGCCCGAATCCTTGCGGAGCGGTTCGGCGAAGACAAAATCCTCTACGACAAATTCCACGAATCGGAATTCGCGCGCGCTCGGCTTGGCCGCTACCTGCCAAAGCTCTATCACGAAGAGAGCGAACTCGTCGTTGTGGTCATCTGCCGCGATTATCCCAATAAGGAATGGTGCGGCCTGGAATGGGATGCGATCTTCGATTTGCTGAAGAAGCGCCGCGAAAACGAAGTAATGCTTGCCAACTTCGAGCACGCCACGATTGATGGCCTTTATTCGGACGCCGGTTTCATCGAGCTCGATCACATGATCCCGGAGCAATTCGCCACCCGTATCCTCGAACGCCTTGCGATCAACGAAGGCAAGCCCAAGCACCACTACACCAAGCCCGTCGTAGCGAACGGCGCCGCCCCGCGCACTTCGATCCCGCACAATCTCCCGTCGCTCCAGCCCTTCTTCGGACGCGAGCAGGAGTTGCGGATAATCGCCGATGCGCTCGATCCTGAGTCGCGCACCTGGGGCGCGCTCATTGATGGGCCGGGCGGCATGGGGAAGACCTCGCTCGCAGTCCGCGCGGCCTACGATGCGCCAGCCGGCGCCTTCGACAAAATAGCCTTCGTCTCGCTCAAATCTCGTGACCTGGACGACGACGGCGTACGCGACCTCTCCGGCTTTCTCATCAGCGGACTCGCCGAGCTGCTGAACGAACTCGCCACTGAGCTTGGCCGCTCCGAAATCGCAAAGGCGGTCGAGAACGAACGCCCGCGCCTGCTCCTGGATGCACTCCGCGGGTCGCGCACGCTGCTCGTGCTCGATAACCTCGAATCGCTCCTCAAGCGCGAGCGCGACACCGTGTTCACCTTCGTCAAAAAGCTGCCGCCCGGCTGCAAAGCCATCCTCACCTCGCGTAGGCGGATCGGCTCCGCGGCGGAGGAATTGATCCTGGAAAAACTCGGCGAAGACGCCGCGCTCGCAACCTTCGCCAAACTCGCCGAGACCAATCCGGCCCTCGCGCGCACCAGCGACGCCGAGCGCCGCGACCTCTACCGCAAGACCGCCGGCAAACCGCTGCTGCTGCGCTGGATGGCGGGGCAGATCGGCCGCGGCAGTTGCGTCACCGCGACCGATGCCATCGCCTACCTGCGCTCCTGCCCGGAAGGGAATGACCCGCTCGAGTTCATCTTTGGCGACCTTGTCGAGGATGTCAGCGAAGCCGAGACGCGCAGCCTCTGCGCGCTGACCTACTTCAACCTGCCGGCGAAGTTGGAGCACATCGCGGCCATCGCCGAGCGGGACGAGGCGGAAACCGAGCAGGCATTGAAGTCGCTCATCAACCGCTCTCTGGTAGTTCCGAGCGAAGAGTTAAAGACGTTCACGCTCGTGCCGCTGGTCGCGGACTATTTGCAGGTGAAAAAGCCCGAGGTGTTGCGCGAGACGGGCGGCCGGCTGGAAAAGCACGCCTACGCGCTCGTGGTTGAGAACGGCTACCAAAAGCACGACCGCTTTCCTGTGCTCGACGCCGGCTGGCCCGCGGTCGCCGCCGCCCTGCCGCGTTTTCTTGCCGGGGAGAATGGGCGGCTCCAGACCGTGTGCAATGCGCTGCAGTTCTTTCTCAATTTCACCGGGCGGTGGGATGAACGGCTGGCTCTCGCGCGGGATGCCGAGAGCCGCGCTGTATCGGCCGGGGATTTCTACAACGCTGGCTCGCGGGCTTATCAAGCGGGCTGGGTCCATAGTCTGCGCGGACAATCGGCCGAAGTGCTCATCTGCGCCGACCGCGCCGAAGCCCACTGGTGCCAAGCGAATGCCGGAGCCCGCGAGCGGCCCTATGCAATCCGCTTGCGCGGCATCGGGCATAAGTTGGCGGAGGATTACCCCGCCGCCATCGCTGCCTATCGCGAAGCCGTGGAGCTTCTGCGCACCGTGGGCAGAGAGAGCGAGGATGTCGCCATCGGCCTGAACTCCCTCGCCGATGCCGAGCGGCTCTCGAGCGATTTTGACGCAGCCGAGCGCGACTACCGCGAAGCCCTGCGGATCGCCCACGCAGTCGATTACCGCGAAGGCGTTGCCACCTACACGGGCAATCTGGCCGAGTTGGCGCTTGACCGGGAGGATTGGCCCGGCGCGAACACCCTCGCCCGGGAAGCCCTGGCGCTAGCGAAAAAAGTCGGCAGATTGGAATTGATCGCCGAGGACTTTAGACTTCTCGCCACTGCCCTCGTGCGGCAGGAGAAGAAAGATGAAGCCCTCCCCCACGCCCGGCGCGCGGTCGAGATTTTCCAGAAGCTCGGCTCACCGTATCTCGCCAAAGCCCAGCAAATCCTTTTCGAGTGCGAGAGCTAGCCGTAAGGATTCTGCTGCAAAGGACGGCACTCAAGAGTGAGAGGACTCAATTTTTGCTCTCCTCTCCGCCAAGAGCTCGCGCAACACTGACCGATGACAATGCGATTCGTCTTCACAGTAGCAGCCGACTGAGAAGTTGGTTTCATGAGACAGCGCCGCGAGCAATTCAATCGCGTGACTGTTCTCCGGAGCGGCCATCTCCGACCGGTACTTCTTGGCGAACTTGGCCCACTCGGCGGCGGCCTTCGCGTTCTGGGCAATCTTGACGGTCTCTGCACTCGGCGCCAGGTTGGGAAACCACACATCGTACCAATCGCCCGAAGCGAACTCGCTCTTGGGGACGCCGCGCGGAGGCCGGCGAACCGTTCCGATACGAATCCCCTCATCTTTGGCCCTGGGACTGCCCAGCCTCACCACCCGAATCGCCATCGCTTTGCTCCTCCTGAAGATCACGTTGAAAATCGATCGCATCGGCGCGCACCGACAGGCATGCGCGGCATCGGCGGAGCTAAATCTATCGGACTGGCTTGAACGATGCTACTCAAAACCGAGGAGATCGTCAGACATGAAGTATGCGGAAGTGTGCCCGATGTCGGGCTACCCCTGAGCACAAGAGACCCTGGCTCAATTTTCTATCTCAAAAAAGGAAGAGCGGGAGCAGCTCCCTACCTTACCTGTGATCTTTTGATGGCGCCGGTTATCCCTGGGCCATCGGAGCAATATTTTTTCACACCCTCTTCGCCACTTGCTGACGCAATTGTTATCAAACGCACTTTGCTCTCCATTGCGAACTTACGGCATAGACGCATCAACTCGTAATCCAACTTACTTATCCTTTACATAGCGGACGGTTATGGACTAGAGTGGCTGAACCGCAAAGTTCATAGGCGCGAGAGGGCCAAGCGGAGAGCGCTTCTAGACCTGTTCCATCACAAGCAAATACTTCGATCTTTCGATAGGAGGGGAGAAATGAAGAAGCTTCTTTTGTTCTTGATGGGCGCGTGCCTGATCTCGACCGCATTGGCGCAGAAGCCCACTGCGATCAACACGGGCCAGGGGAAGGTCTACACAATTGACGGGTGGCCAACCCGGCTGGCGGCCGACCCGAATACTCTGTTGTTCTATCAACTTCGCCCCGAGCTTGTAGCCGAAGGGGTGAATTCGCTGATGTTCATTGTTCACGAAGACGGCGCGATATACATGGTGGAGCGAGTCGCCCTCGATCCATCCGATGAAGGCATAAGGCCGTCGGCGCCGTTTCTTTCCGCGGATCCCGTTCTCGCGGCGGACTTCCTGGAAGCGGCGAAGAAGCCCTCTCATCACTTCCGCCTAATGATCCGCGCGAATGGCCGCGTGATCCGCGACTTTCCGTTCGAAGAATTTCTCAGCTATAACTCGCGCCTGAAGAGCGAGGCGTCGTTTCACCCGGTTCACGTGACGACTCGCATGATGCTGTTGAAGCGGCCGCATGAGAAACGGAAGGGGCCGTCGGGATTCGAACCTCAGGATTTGACGTGCACTCAGGAATGCGACGTTCAGTATGAGGCGTGTGCAGAAGAGGCGTGCGGCGATCCCCACAGCATCTGCGGACCTTGCCTGGACGCCTGGAACGCTTGCCGCGACGCGTGTCCGCCTCCTCCCATGCCCTGCCCAACAACGGACCCGCCCACGACTCAGGGCCCGTACCTATTTTCGTGCACGAGTGTGGGAGGCTCCTCCTGTCAGTGGAGCTATTCTTACTCGTCGAACACGTATCAGTTCTACGGCTACTGCACGACGGTGACCTACACAACCACGGTTACACACAACTGTAACGAGACTACGACGTCATCGGTCGATACGAGCTACTCCAACACTCCTACCGGCTGGATCGACACCGGCGAGTGGTGCCAGTTCTAAGCTGGCTCACATAGCCCAATACCGACCACGGATGTAAGAAGGTTTCGACGGAGCGGCTTGAGCCCGCTCCGTTGAAAACCAACAGAGGACCTATGACCATTGCCCGCATGTCAGGCCTGGAAGCGATGATAGTCACCGCCCCCTGTTCATACCGAGCACAGTGAGCGCCATATTCCGCGCGCTCAAATCGCGAGGCCGGGATCGCCTTCGATGACGCGTTGCTCCAACCGCGGACGCTCTCCTTTGCGCCAGAGCCGGGCGCGATGAGAAACGCGATAACGAAGCGGACCGCACCTGAAGAGACTGCCACCCCAGCCAACTGAATTCGTGGTTATCCCGCATGGCGACAAACGGCCAGCGCGCTCGGGCGTCCTGGAGATTAGGGTCGTGGAGATAAGCGCGATAGACCGCTCTGTAATCGTCGCGCGTAGTCGGAATGTGAAAGTCGGAGATCTTCTCACCGCTCTTGTAACGGACTATGTCGCGAAGGCGGCGGTCGTACATACCCTGAGGCCGGTCTTCCGGATACCAGACAATCTCGTATATGAAATCGCCCAGGTGGAGAACAAACCAGAGCGGCTCGGCGGGCTCGGCTCGCTCATCTTCATAGATCATTCGGCGAAAGGCGCTCTGCGCTCCTTGATTCACATTCTGGCAGCTCACGACGCGAACTTCAGCGACCGAGGATCGCTCTCGTTGGGCGCGGTGATTGTTCTGCCAACGCGGCTTCCAGAGCCTTGTTTATCCGAGAAGCGGTACCAATAAACACGCGCGGGTTTCAGTCCTGCAACAAGAACCCGGCAGGTCCAATCAGACTCCGCGGACACCATCACCGGCGTCGAGGCGACGACCTGCCGCCGTAAGCTGTAGCTCCGGCCTCCACCTTCTCAAGGAGCCTTCTTCCGATCAAGGATGGGGCCGATGGGGCCTTACAGCGAATAAACGTTGACGATGCGGGAGTCGATCTCATCCGCGCTAAGGGCCAATCCTGGGAGCGCGCGAATCGATCTGATTGACGCACGGGGTGATCTGATCCGCGCACGCGGCAATTCGCTCGGAGCACAGCTTGGATTCGGTCCGAAAACGAATCGGTCCTGCAAGCGCGTGAGTGGATCCGATCGTCCATTGTCTCGACTCGGCGGACGCGGGAGTCGATCTCGCGGACAGAAGACTCGATCCGACAGGCGATTCTCTCGATTCGATCGAGCATCGTCTCAATCTTGCGGGCAAAGGACTCAATCTTTGCCGGCTCCGGAGTCGACCTTGCATGCAAATGACTCAATTCTACAGAGCATTGTCTCAAGCTAACCGTCTCAGCAATGATCTTCGATGGCCTTGGGCATGCGGAGGGTCTTCGAGCGGTCTAATTCGACGGGCGCGATTGGCGTTGCTTGATTCGCTTTTTTCGAGCCGCCGCATCTTGTTTCGTCAGATCAACGATCTTATTGTTCTGCATAACGTAAACCGGTGTTCCTGTTGCGGCGCCGAGTTCTCGGGCGCGACGTGCCGCTCTGCGCAAAGCTCTTAATGTGTCTTCCGC
Organism: Blastocatellia bacterium AA13; assembly: GCA_003222245.1. Taxonomy (GTDB): domain Bacteria; phylum Acidobacteriota; class Blastocatellia; order UBA7656; family UBA7656; genus QHVH01. The sequence goes on from QHVH01000014.1 coordinate 119,072, forward strand.
TTCCGGATCCGTCGTGGCGGTCGAGCGTCGGCTCATTGATTGCCTCCCACTGATATTAGCTGCGGTGTAACGTTCGAATTATCGTACCACTCCATCGATCGACCAAGTGAAAATAGAGGTCTCGGAAGTTGCGCAAGCTGGCGTCGAAGCGCCGCCGAATGACGGATTCAGGAATGCCGTGTCCCCCTTGAGCCACTCTTGCGGCCACGCGAGCCACCGCCAGGTCGGGTGTTGGGAGATTGAGGAATACCAATTTGACGTAGTAGCCCGTGGTCCGCCACTCGGATATCAATCGTGCGTAGCCGCGGCCGCTCAATGTTGTCTCAAATGCGAAGCTGCTTTCGCCGCGGACCCGGCTACGGATTTCGGCCAGCATAAGCCGTCCGGCCCGAAAGGCGGCGCGATCCGGTGCGAACGGAGAAAGACCAGCGGCAATCAGATCCGCGTTTATGAAGTCCGCGCAGTCGGCCTCACGGAGCAGGTATTCACGCGCAAATGTGGTCTTTCCTGCTCCGTTCGGTCCGGCAATCATGATGATGCGTTTGTTGCTCGACATGACCGTCCTTTAGGCTGAGGCTTTGGTGAGAGCTTTCTCGCTCTACTTCCGGGTGCTTGAACCTTAGAACCCCGAAAGGACTTCGGGCCTCGCGAATACCATTCTCGTCATGCCCGGCGCGAGATGCCCGGCGCGAGCGATTAGCGCGCTCCCTTTGACGGAGTGGCCGCTGCTGCATCAGGAGTCTTCTTCAAATATTTGTCGTACCAGGCCAGATAATGCTCATAACGATCACGCACGTAGCTGGGCCGTTGGATGCCATGCTTCTCCTCAGGATAGATCACCAGTTGTGTGTCAATACCCAGGCTGCGCAGAGCCTGATACATCTGCTGACCGCCTTGAACCGGCACGTTGAAGTCACGCTCACCGCACAAAAATAGAGTAGGCGTCTTGATGCGATCGGCGTGCAGGAACGGATAGGAAATCTTCTGATAGGTCTCCCATGACTTCGCCTTCCATGGCGGTCCAATTTCGTAATCATATTGAATGATGTATTGATCGGCGCCGTAAAAAGACACCGTAAACGCCGTGCCCGCGCCGCTCGTTGCTGCCTTGAAGCGAGTGTCACTCGCAATCATGTAATCCGTCAAAATGCCTCCGTAACTCCAACCGCCGACACCCAGACGGTCAGGATCGGCTACACCCATTTTGATGACGTGATCAACACCGGCCTCCAAGTCCTCGACTTCATAGTGTCCCCAGTCAGCAAAAATCGCGTGTGAGTATTTCATTCCGCGCCCCGCGCTGCCTCGATAATTCACCGCAAGGACCGCATAACCGTTCGCCGCGAATAATTGGCGTTCGACGCTGAATGAATGTTGCTCCTGTGCATTCGGCCCGCCGTGGATGCGTAACAACAGCGGAACTCTGGAGCCCTTCACGTAGCCGACCGGATAGGTCAACAAGCCATGCACCTCCGTGCCGTCTTTGCTCTTGAAGTCGACCTCTTCGGTTTGACCGAGGTCCAGTTCGGCAAGCAACGCGTCGTTGTGATGGGTCAACTGCTCGAACTTCAGCAGGCCGCCCGATACGCTTGCGGTGTAAAGCTCGTTGGGATGTGTGTCGTCACCCGAGACTGCCACCGCGCACGTTCCCGCGCTATGCCGCTGCCCGAGAACGATCGGCTTTGCGGTAATCGCCGCGGCACTGCCGGCCTCGAGTGGAATCCGCGCGCCGTATACCGACCTGTCATCGGTGACCGTGGCGAAGATCGTTTTGCTGTTATCGCTCCAACGCGGCGCCGAAACGCCGCGATCCAGATCCTCGCTTGCTTTCACGCGCGCGGCGGGCAGCGACCCGTCGCTGGGGACTATCGTCAGATGGTCCTGGTTATAGGCATCCCACTTCTTTTCTTCGCCTTCAATGAACGCGATCCATTTCCCGTCGGGGCTCCATTCCGGACGCGAGGGCGTTACGTTGATTCCCTTCGTCAACGGCTTTTCGGTCGCGCTTGCTTTGGCTTCGGCGATGAACAACTGGCCTTCAGGCTCACGATCCGGATCTGGAGCGTGATTGCTAATGAACGTGAGGCGGGTTCCATCCGGCGACCACGCGGGCGATGATTCGTCCCAGTTGCCCGTGGTCAATCGCTGTGTCTTTTTCGCGGCGATGTCGAACAGGTAAATATAGCTGTGGCGGCCCGACAACAAATAGCCCTGCTCGTCTTCCTTGTACTTGTAGCGATCGATCACGATGGGCTTCGGCGGTTTTGGTTTGGCGCCCGCCTCCTTTGCCTCCGCGGCGGCATCAGCTTCCGGATCGGGGTCGCCGACAACGAGCGCAAGGCGCGTTGAGTCGGGAGACCATTCGTAGCTCTGCAATTGTCCCTTCACATCGGTCAACTGGGCCGCTTCACCGCCGTTGCGATCGAGCAGCCAAACCTGATTGCGCTTCAGGGGGCCGGGACGAGACGAAGTGAATGCGAGATATTTGCCGTCCGGACTCCAGCGCGGCATGGTCTCGCTCTCCTGGCTCGCCGTCATCTGATGATCGACCTTGCCATCGCAACTGATCATCCAGATATGCGTGTTGCTTTTGTCCTCTTTGACATCGATCTCCGATACGACGTAGGCGACCCATCGACCATCCGGTGAAACTTGCGGGTCCTTCACCTCATGCAAACGCGGCAGGTCGTCGAGCTTGAGGGGACGCCTGGCAGTCTGCGCCGGCAGCGTAGTCGTCAAAGCCAAAACCAAAAAAAGAGCCTGGTATAGTCGAGAAGTAGACATGCTTTGATCTCCTGAAGGATTTAACTTCATTCTTATGCGAGCGGCGAAGCATTTTGCGCAGGTGCATTGTAGAGTCGAAGACTGAAAAGCGGAAGCGTTGCAGGACATCTTCGCGCCGGTTAGAAATTACGAGTGCAATTCCAGAGCGGCGCAATTGAATTTGACTGGATTTGGGATTGAAGGAAATATCTCGAGCCGTGAGATCTTCAAAGACCAGCCCCATGGCGATTATCAGCCACGCAGGTTGGCGTACTCGCCTACCTTGGGAATCGCGCGCAATTGTCCCAACCCCGAAGAGGTTGCACACAGCTAATGCACAATCGACGCGTCTTTGTGCGAGCTTGGCATATCGCATTGCGAGGAGCTGCAACCCCTTCAGGTTGGGGCATCACGTCCACGCATGAGGGTAGCCGACTACGGCAATCGCTGGGCTGGAGGCCACAACCCGTTGGGGGTTCCCGACTATGGGGGGTGACGCGTGGGACCGAAGTAACAAGGGGTGAAGAGGTGTTGAAACCCCGTTGGTGTTGGAACCGCCACGGCGACTATGGAGGGATTCGTGCAGAGGGGATCTTTTCTTTCACTGCTGGATCAGAATCACGTATTCGGCAACTTGTTGTTGTAGCCCCTAGAGTTTCAGCGTGTACCTACTCTGACTCATCAGCGTCCGATTAAGCATCACGCTCAACTCGGCGGCCTGATCCGGTTTGAGCCCTTCCATCCGCGCCACGGAACGCCCGAAACGATCCACAACCCTGAGTTGTTACCGATCGGAGGCGTGAGATCGAACAGGTCACTCAGCGACGGAGAATTGTTTGGACAACAGCTTTGTGGCTTGTGTTTGCGCGGTCACTGCCAACGCAAGCCGCTAAGAGTCCAGCGTTGTGCGTTATATGACACGCTCTAGACCAGATTCAGTATCGCCTCCGTGTACTTTTCGGAACCGATCAGGTTCGGATGGCCTGCGGAAGCGATGTAACACGTAGCGCGGTCCAGCGGATTGCTGTGAAATGCGTCGCAGGCAATATGACGCTGCCTGGCTAAAGGATCTTCCGGTACCAACTGAAAGCCTTTGAGGTGTACCTCAAATAGCCATGGTTCGGACGCAAACATAGCATTCTCGTCTTCGAATGGAACTTCGGCGAACCGAATCCTGGTCGATCCCGCGTCGCCGATCGCCAGTTGTAATTGCGTGCTTGACTCGCGCCAGAATACCTGCGCGTTCTCGACCACCCGATTCAGAATCAATTCCCGTTGCACTGCAAACTCAACTTCGTGCGGCACTAGTATCAGATGACCTCTCAGGTATTGTGCAATCTTCGTGAAGTCAGACGCGGGACTGAAGATCGGGAAATAGCTTGTCACGATAATAGGCACAGCAGAATTGGGGAATCGCCTGAGCGTTTCTACCAACAGCCCAGCCATTGACCGACGGCAATATCTGCGGACCCGTCTCTTCAGCGCGTCCACGGTCGTCAACGGGCTTATGATAGCCTGAACCGTGACGTCATTGATTCCTCCGTTGATGAGAATCAGACCGGCCGATGCGGGATCGCCGCTGTAGTTTCTTATCTGTTGCAGGGTGGTGGGACAGGCAAACGGGACTTCACCATCGGTCGAGCCTTCGCAGCCTTCATCGATTCCTATCCTTGCGCCCGAATGAGCCTCCATCCGCAGTTCCAGACCAAGCCTGTCTGCTACTCGGTGCGCGAACTTGTCAGCGGTATTCAGTCCTTGCCCCCAATGAACGGAGTCACCAAAGTTGGCCAAGTTATTAGACATTTTTATTTCCCTCGTGCTTCAGAATGTCGAGTATTTGCACCGCTCGGTTCGTTCAGGGATGGCCGAGGCATCTAACGCGTTCAGACCAGATCATAGCCGAGCGCGACATTACCGTACGCAAGAATCAAGTATTCATGAATGTCTATTGGATGTGTTCCGCCGGTGATCAAATGTCTAATAAGGTCGGCCAGATGAGCCAACAGTTGGCCGTTCTCATCAATGTCCGCGTCGAGGACCATGACTTCATCCCCATTAGGATCTCGCGTCGGAGCCATCGTGAGCTGAATATTTGCATGATCCGGTGTGGTCTTGATGCTCTTCATCCGCGATCTATGTACGGTAAACTCGGGAGGCAAGGCGTCCTGGATTCCTTGAAAGTGATTGTCCGCGGGTGTCGATCTATAACCCGGAAACCGGCGGATATCGTCCTCAATCGTGCCGACCAGCGTTGCCATTTCCGGCCTAACGAACGCCATGAATCGCTCCCGATCGACAAAAAATATCTGGTTGACGAACGAGAACCATGATGGTGGATTAGTTCCCGTAGTTGGTTCTCTGATTGTAGTCAATGTGAAGTACAGGTTGAGCAGCGACATTTTGGCGAGAATCGAGTTCTCTCCAGTGAGGCCATCGTAAGCACCCTCCACAAGCAGATCGAAGGGCCCTTCATCTCTAATGGTTATTCCCGGCGAGGCGCGGAGCACTATTTTGAGTGGGTCGAATTCGCCGGGCAGAGAATCCCAGGGGACGAACACTGGATTCCATTTGTCCGGCAGTTTGAGCGCTGTGATTAACTCATTCTTTACTCCGGTAGTCCTAAGGGTAAAGAAACCGGTGTTTGCAGTCCGAAATCTCAAGGGTGCAACCTCGCCATACAGGTTCGTCTCCTGTGGAAAGGCCGGAAGCGTGAATTGTTTTGCGGGAGGAAACACGAGATCGTCGGATGAGGCTATTAAGCTGTTATCGCGCGAACGAAAAAAGCGAACTCTTGTTTGCGGATCGTGCGCTGGCTGATGCGCAGCGTCAAGCAGGTCGATTTCGACGATACCTTCGTTACCCATTCTTGCCTCCAAGAGCGTTTCAGGGATTTTCCGGGCGTTCAATAATAGAATGATAAAAGGCCCAAAACATTACATGGTTGCGAGACTTGTTTTAATGAGTATTCTCAAGAGCCATCAGCGGGAGGGCCAAAATGATTGCGTTTCACTGTGTTTCAGAGGAAGTTTGTCGCAAGCCAAATTCCGCGGGAAAACCATGGCCTTCGAGTTGCGAAGGAGTATCATCTCCCCCTCGCCTGGAACCGATCCTCGAGTGACATCGTACCAGCAGTGTCTTAATGAACATCTTTAGCAAAAATGCCGCCGCCTCGGGCCTGTCGAAACGCGGCGCCGCATGCGATTACAATCCGGAACCAAATCTCATCCTTCGAGGTAACGAATGAAGCTCCGTTTAATCCTGTCTGGAATCTTGATCGCTGTGTGTGCCGGTACGGTCATTTCCTCGGCTTTCACACAGAACACAGCCTCCGCACAGAACACCGCGTCCGCACAGAACACCACCTCCACACTCCCAAAGTTAAGCCGCGAACAACTGGCCGAGGACTTCCAGGTCGCTCGACGCGCGTTGGAGGAAGGTCACAGCGGAATCTATCGTTACACTTCGAAGGCGGAGATGGATCGAGTATTCGACACCGCCGCAAAGTCGCTGGACCATTCGATGGATGCGCTCGAATTCTATCGAGTCCTCGCGCCCGCCGTGGCGGCTATCAAATGCGGTCACACCAATGTGAGCGCTCCGGAGGCCGTGAGAAAAGACATCAATAATACTCTGGCGGTCCTTCCGTTTCAGGTTCGCGTGCTCAACAAACAGGCATTCATCTTTCGCGACTTCTCCGATCTCTCCAACCCGGAAAACAAGCAGGGCGCGCTGGCCGGACGATTGATTCGCTCGATCAATGGAGTACCGGCGTCAAAGATACTCGCCGTGATGATGGCAGCGGTGCCCGCCGATGGTGATGTGCAGAGCTCGCGGGAGTTTCGCCTCAGCGGCTGGACCTTCAACAACTATCTCGTCACCCTTCTCGGAATCAGCGGCCCCTACGAGTTGGTTCTGGTAGGCGCCGACAAAAAGGAACAGAAGCTGAAGGTCAATGGAGTGGAACTGCCAAAGCTGCAGCAGGCGTCGAAAACGCGATTCCCTCAAGACCAGGGCCTGGAGCGCGGCGCTGACCTGAAGTTCTATGATGACGGCCGCATCGCCAAAATCGCGATCTATCATTTTGGCGGCTATGCTGATCCGGAGAAGAAGCAGGACTTTCGCGACTTCTATAAGGAGTCCTTTGAAGCAATTCATTCGAAGGGCGCCAGGGCCTTAATCATCGACCTTCGCGACAACGGCGGCGGTGAGGATGAGCTGGGCCAACTCCTGCTTTCGTACCTCGTAGACAAACCATTCAAGTACTACGACGATCTGGTGATCAATTCAATGTCCTTCAGCTTTTCCAAATACACAGCCCGGCCGATAACGGTGCCTGAAAAACTTGTCGAAACCCGTGCGGACGGGAAGGTGCATGCGGTGGGTCATCCGAACTGGGGAATCAAGCAGCCAAACCAGCCTACGTTCACCGGCAAGGTGTACATCCTTATAAACGGCGGGAGCTTTTCGACCACGTCGGAGTTTCTGTCTCAGGCCCACTTTCACAAAAGGGCGACGTTTATTGGGGACGAATCGGCTGGAGGCTATTACGGAAACAGCTCGGGGATAATGCCGCTTGTAACGCTGCCCAACACAAAGGTGGGCGTGCGCGTGCCGCTGCTTACCTACTACATGGCGGTGAGCGGATACAAAGCCGCCGCGCACGGGATAGTGCCTGACTACAAGATCGAATACACGATCGAGGATCTACTCGCGGGAACGGACAAAGACATCGGAATGGCGCTTCGACTGGCGCGAAAGGATTAGCCTACGTCGGGAGAGCTTCGGTCGACCGACCGGCTTGAGGCCGTCTCGAACGGCGACGTTAAGAACACGCGGCAGTGAAACGGGAGTGGAAACAAGATAACGGTTGAGGCAGTCGGAACCATTACAACAGAGGGCGACGAGAACCAGGTGACTTGGACAAAAAGGACTCGGCGGACAAAATCCCAAAATCTCCAATCCGGTAAAACGTAACGTCATCAAGCAAGCGAAACGCTCACGGAGGTAGTCCACGATCTCTTTAGGCCCACGGATATTGTGATGTTTGGAGGCGGCGGTCGGAATCGAACCGACGGATAAAGGTTTTGCAGACCTCTGCCTTACCACTTGGCTACGCCGCCATTCAGGAAGGAATTGTCAACGAGGCTTCGGAATCAGATTAAAGGTCCAAGGAACCCGGCGCCTATGCCTCGCTACCCGTCATCGCCGCGACCACCGGAAGCTGACACCCAGCGCCTGAAATCTGTTCTTCGCCTCTTTCAAAAAAAAGGCGAAGGCCCCATCGTTCCTTTGAACCAATCTGTTGCCTTCGCCTCGATCCTTTGGAGCGGGAGACGGGATTTGAACCCGCGACTTCGACCTTGGCAAGGTCGCACTCTACCGCTGAGTTACTCCCGCGCGGACTGTGAAATATAGCGGGCGGTTGTTGTCATGTCAATAAGAGAGCAATCAGTGGTGGCCCGGTTATTGACGCGTTCCCATTCAGAGAGCAATTCAAAAAAGTCCAAACTCGGCACGCCTGGGGTTTGAAGAATCGGATTATCGTCTCTAATTCGCATTTCGATTAAAATGTTGACAAAGACTTGAATGCAACGATAATGGCAGAGGCTCTATTATATTCAGTGAAGATAATTCCTTTAGGCCTCGCGCTTTTCAGGCCCCTTCCATTTAGGTTTCCCCCGCAAATCGGAGCAATTCCCCAAGCTATCGGAGATATACCCTACGATGAAGCCAGCAACCAAAAATGGCGATATCGCCAACTTCACGCCCAAGCAAGTAAGCGCCTATTACCTCGAGCTGGGCAGGCTTCTCGACCTACTCGAAAAACCCTGCACTCACTACCAGGCCTTGAATATCGAGAGGTCGGCGAACCTGAATCAGATCAAACAAGCCTATGCTCAGCTAATAGACCGGCTTTATGCCCCCTACTCCATCAGCTCGACTATGCCTCCTGATCTTCAGGCCAAGATCGAGCTCACCTATCACCGAGTCACTCATGCATTCCTGGTCCTGGCGAATTTCGCTAAGCGAATGCAGTACGATCGCCAGACCTCTCCGTCAGGGAATTTGGGTGTTTCCAGTTCGATTCCGGTCAACGGCGCGGCATCGAAGACCGAACCGCCTGCACCGACCGCGGAGAAGGCAGCGTATTCGACTACACCTCCATCGGGAGATCCTTCGATCCCTGCTTCTTCCAGAGCCTCCGCTTCTTCGAAAACAACTCCCCCGACTCCATCGACTTCTACTTCAAGTCCTCCTTCAACCTCTCCTTCAACCTCTCCTTCTGCGGGGGCTTCCTCTGCCAACGGCGCGAAGGCCAGATCGTCCGCGTTGAAACTCGCCGAGCAAGGTAAAACGCCGATGGCTCAGCATACCGGGGCGGTTCCGCTGCCGCGAATTTCCTCTCAGCTCAAGAACCAGAGCGTCTACTCCGCGGGGACCGCTGAGTTGACCGACGACAGGAGGCGCGTCTCGCGCATAAAACTCACCGTGCCGGCGCGGATCACCGGCCACGAACGCATAGGCGGAAAGTGGAATGAGATGGCCACGACTGTAGATGTGAGCAGAACCGGTTTGACCGTTCTGATGCGTCATCGCGTGCGTCCCGGGCTTCTGCTCTATCTCACGTTGCCGCTTCCCGAAAAGCTCCGCAATCACGGCCACGCGGACGCGGGATACGCGGTCTACTGCCTGGTTCGCAGAGTAGATCCGATGAAGAAAGGGGCTCGCAACGTAGGGCTCGAATTCGTCGGCCCCACTCCGCCGCCGGGATTTCTGGAGAAGCCATGGGCCACTTTCAAGGCGATCAACTGGGGAGGATCTAATCGCAGGCGCAAACCGAGGAAGTCGCAGACCGAGATCGTGGTAGTCGAGTATTACGACGAATCGATGCGAGCCCTGGGAAGGGAGATGGCGAAGACCGAAAACCTGAGCACCGGCGGCATGCAGATATCCGTTCGCACGGCTCCGGCCGAATTCGAACTGCTGAGGATACTATGCCCGAGCCGCAACTTTGAGAGCTTCGCGGCATTGAGAAGCCGCTTCAGAGGAAAGGACGGTTTTGAACGCCTGTGCATTCAATTCAACGACAACGAGTGGAAGGATTGATGCGCCGGAACAGGGGCGGCCCCCCGCACGAGGAGAAACCGTAAAGTGTTCGCTGAAGAAGACTGAAAGGCTGACAATAAAACAACCAGGGGGCAAGCACGGACCGCTTGCCCCCTGGCTCGCTCCACTATAATGCGCGATCTTTCTGGTTGAGATCAGTAAAAAGGAATTTGGCTCAATTTTAATCACAGAGAACTTGAAGAATCTCAACGCAATTCGTCCTTTCCGCGGACTGCAAATCAAGGACGGACTCGAAATTCTTCTCTCGAATTCTTCCAAGGGATATTGATTCCTCTCAAGCCTGATAACTGGCCGCACTCGGAGCCGCTGCACCGTAATCCACTCTATCCGACAACAGAAATGAGGCACGCCGGTTGAAGCTGGATCGAACCTGATCGTGCTCCTTCATGCGCTCTGTGGTGATTTTATCTGCGCGGAACCGCGAACAAGAATGGCGACTCTGGGTCGTCCGCCAGGAGAACTATTTTGCTTTTCGCGATCGGACAGCAGAGCGGCTATTATTGAATCACAAGACCATCTATGGAAGGAAACGCAACCATGTCAACGAACACTATCCGGCTTCATCGCGTGCTCCGTGCGACACCCGAGCGAATCTATCGGGCGTTCCTGGATGCAGATGCAATGGCGAAATGGCTTCCGCCAAATGGCTTCACCGGCAAGGTTCACCACCTGGATGCCCGGGTTGGCGGCGCGTACAAGATGTCGTTCACGAATTTCACCACAGGACATAGCCACTCGTTCGGCGGAAAGTATCTCGAACTGACACCGTACGAACTCATTCGCCACACGGACACATTCGACGATCCGAACCTGCCAGGGGAGCTTCAGGTGACGATAACCTTGCGGAAGGTATCGGTAGGAACTGAGTTGAACATCGTGCAAGAAGGGGTGCCCGACGTTATTCCTCCCGAAGCTTGCTATCTTGGTTGGCAGGAATCGCTCGCTCTTTTAGCGAAGCTTGTCGAGGCCGAGATTCCAGATTAGCGTCCTTGCGGGGTTGAAACATTTGAGAATAGCCAGACTCCAGACAACCGCTTGCGAGGTTAAGAAATTGAGAATAGCCAAAACCCAGATGCTGGCATTGGAATGCCTGCATTAATTCGTTCGCCGCGCTGCGGCCTGATAGACCCGATCGGATTTGAGGCACGCATGCACTGGCAGGAGATAGCAGGGTGGTTTCAATGGCGATCAGCGCAGGAAGAGGCCGTCCATTCATTTCCGCAAGGCAGTTGTTTCGTTGAGGTAGGCGCCTACCTCGGTCGGAGCCTCTGCTCTTTGGGTGAAGTCGTCGAGCAAAGCAGCAAGACCTTCGCGGTTGTCGGAATCGACACCTGCCGCGGCAGCGGACCCGAGGGGCCGTGCCAGAAGGATTATCACGGGGCGGCAGTGACTCAAGGCGGCGGCACATTCGCGGGCGCATTGCACAGGAACATCCTGGATTGTGGCTACGGCGATCTGATCACTTTGATCATCAGCGATTCAGTGACTGCTTCGCGACTGTTCCGCGACAAGTCCGTGGATTGGGTCCATCTCGACGCGCGCCACGATTATGCGGGTTTGACGGCGGATATTCAGGCATGGCTCCCGAAGGTCAAGAAGGGCGGCTGGATTTCGGGAGACGATTACGATGAGATCAAATGGCCCGAGGTCGTAAAGGCAGTCAGAGATCTGCTGCCCGAGGCAAAGGCGTGGTCGACTTGGCAATGGCGCTGGATTATCGAGTGAGTCGAAGTTGCGCATGGCCATCTCGTTGCGGCGGCTGGGAGAATCCGAGATTCGAAAGTGAGTGGGATTTCTCTAGAGTCACGCTTCCTTTGGTCCGCCGCCTTCGTGCTGAATCGAAGCGTCCAGGCTCGTTAGAGCGTCATAGTCGACGCTCCAGCCGGCGGATGCGGCGGCAAGGCCGATCACGCCTCCTTCTCCAGAGTAAACCCCACGGGTCTGTAGGAAGTCCGCGGCAAATGACCACGCCTCGAAGAAGCGCGATTCGCGTCCATCCCTGGTGACTGCGATAAGCGTTTCGTGACACCATCGCGCGGTCCGAAGAATATCGACATCGCCGGTGAGTTGGCGCGCCAACTCCTTGAAAGCGGGCAGCCGCCATGATCCGCAGGTCTCCAAATGCTCCGCGATCGTCTTACGCACCACTGGAAGCACCGAGAGCCGCCCCGACGGAAAATCACCGAGCGGTGGAAGCGCGGTTATGCGAGAGTCGGCGTCAATATAAATGGCCGTATCGAAATCCTGGAGAGCGGCCAGAAGCGCAAACCTCTTGTCGTGATAAGCCGCTGCACCTCGTCCTTCGCCGGTCCGCGGCAGACGTGCCAGATAGTCCACCGCCATAGGACCCGTCGGAACATGGCGGATCGCGCGAACCGACAAAGACGCGAAGTCGTCCGGTTCGTCGGTTAAGACGATCCAGGGTGCCGTCGTCGCGTCGGCACAGAGAAGTAGTGCCCGCCTACGATATGCCGGGTGAATGGCAAGAGTACAGAAGCAGATATTCATTTCTGATCACTCGGACACCAATATGTACTGAAAAGAGGAGTCCAGAGTATAGCTCAATCAACTTGACGGGCTCGACAGCAATCCTCTTATCGTCAATTCGCCTTTCCATATTGATCGCTTATCATTCGGCGCGGATCAAATTCGGTCCGGCTCATGCGTGAAACCCTGCCAGCCCATATCTCCACGGGCGTTATCCAAAACAGCGCGAGCTTTATTTTATTTTGAAAGCAAGAAGCGGATATAACGCGATCCGGGATATGCCTATACTGCAATCACGATGGAGCAAGAGAACAAGATGTTACGAAGCAAAAAACTTAAACCTGAGAGGAATACACCAATGACCGGATATCGAATTGTCGCAGTTTCAGATGAGCTATCGGAGAGAGTTCGCACTACACTCAAGTCGCCGCAATACGGCCATCCCGCTTTCATAGAGATCGCAAACGGATGCGGGCCCTGCCGCTCCTGTCTGCGCAAGTTTGAAGAGGGCAAAGAGGAACGCGTACTGTTCACCTACAATCCCTTCGAGGGGATAAGCGACTTGCCGGCGCCAGGGCCGATATTCGTCCATCGAGAAGATTGTAAGAAGTACGAAGGCGAGACGTTTCCGGAGGAGTTGCGAGACCTCTTGCTGGTATTGGACGGTCACAAAAAGGATGGGATGTTGACACGACGGGAGCAAATCGAAGACGGCGGTGTGGATGAAAGAATACAGCAGATGCTGAAGGACCCCGACATTGAATACATACAGGTGAGAAACGGCCAGGCAGGGTGTTTTATTACGCGAATAGAACGCACGGCAAATGATAATTAAACCCTGCCGCTGACGCAGTCTCCTGAAGAGCATTAGGAGAGAGTCACCGCAATAATGAAACCTGCCGCGCTCAACTTCTCTGCTTGAAGCGCGGCAGGTTTCTGAATTAAAACTAGAAAGAAGCTCTACGATCTCTATCTTCGCCGACACGACAGAATCAACAACTGGGACCTGGTAGATCACACTGTCACAACTGGTTCGCCAAATTCGCCTTGAATCAATAGCCTTTTCGTTGACATTCAACGCATTAGGAATATATCATTCGCGCCTGTTTTGAAGTCTTTACGCGCTTTGGCCTCAATGGATGGTGAGTCCCCATCGTTTCTTCATTTTGATGAGATGGGGCTGTGTTTCACGCATCCGGGCGCCACGCGAATTAGAACTGGTTCAAGGCGACTGTCACTCACTAACGCGGAAGCGGGCTCTCTACTGAGGAACGCCGATTGACAATCCAATATCCACGTCTGGTGATGCTTGCGGCAGGCTGCCAACAAACCATGGCCCACAGCAGGCTGTGATTCTCGACAGGAGGTACTGATGAAGAAAGAGCTCAAATCTACACTAGCTGTTTTTCTCACGACATTGCTGCTTCTCTTGAGCGCACCTTCCCTGTTTGCTCAAACCAGCAGGGGTACTGTTACAGGCGCCCTCACCGACCAGCAAGGGGCAGCCATCGCGGGCGCGACCGCGGAGCTGACCAATAAGTCCACAAACCAGACACGCACAACCACGGCCAACGATTCCGGTATATACCGCTTTGACGCGGTCGATCTTGGCATCTATTCACTTAAGATTACGGCTCAGGGTTTCAGAGCTTACACCGCGACCGGCATTGAAATTCAAGCCAATCGCATAGCTACATTCGACGTTCATCTGGAGACCGGCGGCACCGAAGTAGTAGTCGAAGTAAATGCGGCCAGCGAAGAAATTCTTCAGAAGAGCGATGCAGTTCACGGCGGCAACTTTGACCATATGCAGGTCACGCAATTGCCTACCGCGACAAACAATCCCTACAACCTCGCGATGCTGCTTCCGGGTGTAACAAGACCATCCGGAACCACCGGGTTCGGAAACGGAACCGACCTCTCGATCAACGGCGCTCGTCCAAGAGGAAATAACTTCCTTATCGACGGCATCGAAAACAATGACATCTCGATCGGCGGTCCCGCTTTCCAGCCAAGCAACGAAGATCAAGTTCGTGAAGTGTCGATTCAAACGGGTCTGTTCAGCGCTGAGTTCGGACGCGCGGGCGGCGGCGTTTTTAATCAGGTCACGAATAGCGGAACCAACAGCTATCACGGAACGACGGCCTGGAAGTTCCATTCGCAGAACTTCGACGCGTTAACGAACAACGACCGGTTAAACGGGCTAAAAGAACCTGCCGTCTACACCGAGAATAACTTCACCGCTACCTTCGGCGGTCCCATCATCAAAGACAAAACCTTCTTCTTTGCCGCCGGCCAGTGGTATCGGTTCAGATCGACCGGTAACACCGGGTTCACGGTTCCGACAGCATTGGGTCGAGCCCAATTGCAGGCACTGTTTCCCGCCGGGACCAACCCTCGCGTTGATCTTTATCTGAAGGCGTGGGACGGTGTTGCGGGAATAACGGCCCTAACGAATATTCCGCTGGGAAGAGGCTCCAACGGAGTCGACAGAGGCTCAATTCAGTTTGGCCAGGCTCCGGTTGCGATTCCGACTTCAAACAACGATACCAACTATGCGATACGCATAGACCATAAGTTCAGCGACGCGCACAGCATCTCGGGCCGTTATCTCTGGGATCATAGCCCGGCGACGCCGAATGGCGTCAATGGCCCCGGATTCACATTCGATGGCAACTTCGGCTCGCAGAATCTGGTTGCCAATCACACGTGGGTTATCAGTCCCACGATGACGAACGAGTTGAGGTTTTCGTTCGGCCGAATCAATTTCCAATTCCCGCTGGCGCCCGGTAACGTCGCGCTAGCGGCCACGCTGCCCAACATCGCGATAAGCGGAATCTCAGCAACTGGAATTCAAACGAACATTCCGCAGTTCAGAATCGCCAACAATTACCTCGTTCAGGAGACGATGTCGAAGGTATGGCGGACGCATACATTCCGCTTCGGCGGCGAATACCTCCGTCAGGTCGCCGATCAGCATCCGCCCTTTAACGAGCGCGGTTCATTCGCGTTTGCGACCAGCGGCGGCTTCTCAGCCCTCGCAAACTTCATCGACGGTTTCAGCGGATTCCGCGGTACCGCGAACATCAATTTCGGAGATCCCATCTATCATCCGAACCTGAGCCGTATTAGCGGTTTCTTACAGGACACATGGAAGGTATCTCCAAGCCTCACTCTCACGCTGGGCCTGAGATATGAGAACTTTGGACAGCCTGCCAATGAGGCCTTCAAGTTCCCTGCGATCAACCTGGATCCTGCGACCTTCCTGACACCCAACAAGGTTCAGAGCGACAACAACAACTTCGGACCGGTGGTCGGATTCGCGTGGGCGCCGAATTTCAAATCCGGCTTCCTGCGCACTCTGTTCGGAGAAGACAAGACGGTGTGGCGCGGCGGTTACCAGGTGAGCTACGACACCTTCTTCAATAATCTTCTGTCGAACATAGCCGCCGACTCGCCGAATACCATCAGCACTACGAATACGGACGTTTCGAGCGGCACTTCCGCGACCAGCAGAGGAACGGCTAACTGGTTTCCAAACGCGATACCGACGACACCGCGCGCCGTCAGTCCACTCGATAGCCAGACTTCGCTGTTCAACCCCGGCATCAGGAATCCGTACACGCAGCGGTTCTCTCTTGGCGTGCAGCGCCAACTGGCCTGGAAGATGCTGATGGATGTGTCGTACGTAGGCTCTCTCGGCCGAAAATTGTTCGTGACCGAGGACATCAATCCGCTGATCGGCAGCGTACGAAGATTCCCGCTGTTGGGAATCAGGCGTATGCGAACGAACGGCGCGAACTCCGACTACAACTCACTGCAAGTCAGAATCGACAAGGCCTTCTCGCATGGATTCACGGTGAATACGTCGTACACATGGTCGAGATTCATCGACAATACCAGCGAAGTGTTCGCAACCACCAATAGCGGATCATCCCTGGCTTCGGTGCCGGTGTTTCAAGGAGGCCTTATTCTTGACAAGGCGGTCTCCGATTATGACCGAACCCACCGCCTGGTATTCAGCTACATCTGGAACCTTCCCGGTCCCAAGAAGGGCTTGCTAGGATCGACGATCGGCGGCTGGCAACTTGCAGGCGTAACGACGATCCAGTCCAGCGCCCCATTTACCATTCTGAACGGCGTCGACAGGAACGGCGATGGCGTGAACGGACTTGATCGGCCCGACATCGGAAACGCGAACGCTCCGCGCAACACCCGAGCTGTCATCGTTCCGACCTCGGGAGCCGCGAATGCCTGCTCCACGGGATTCCGAAATCCCGATACGAACACCTGCGTAACGCCCAATGATGTATTCGCGGTACAAGGTGTAGGGTTCCCGACAGGCAAGACGCTCGGTCGCAATACCGAGCGCTCCAACTGGACCGGCAACTTCGATACGTTCTTCTTTAAGAACTTCCGATTCACGGAGAGGTTCAAACTCGAATATCGTCTCGAGGCCTTCAACCTCTTCAATCATCCTCAATTCACCGGCGTTCCCGGAAGATCGGTTGCAGGCACAGCGGCAACGCAGTACTTCAATTTTGACCTTCTGAACGGCGGCGGCAGAGCAATGAGAATGGGCTTGAAGTTCCTGTTCTAGAGTAGACCTAAGAGTCGGCCTATCGACTCAAACGTCACATCCCATATGTGAAGGCGGGCGCCGGTTAACAATACGGCGCCCGCTCTTTTTTTATCTGCCGGTTTGTCGCGCGCTTGTTCAGCGACCGGAATACAGCCTTTTTAATTAAGGCTTCGCGGTGAATCTATCCATGAATCTAGTCGATAGTGCGCCTTCAACAAAGTCCTGATCCGCCAGAATTCTCTGGTGCATCGAGGCCGTGTTCTCGATGCCTTCAACTATCATCGCTTCCAACGCGCGTTGCATGCGGGCGATGGCCTGGCTGCGAGTTCGGTGATGTACGATCAGCTTTGCTATCAGGGAATCATAGTGAGGCGGTACCACCCATCCAGGATAGGCGGCGGTGTCGACTCGAACGCCGGGGCCGCCCGGGAGGTTCATAGCCGTGATTAATCCCGGCGAAGGCACAAAAGTCGTAGGATGCTCGGCATTGATTCTGCACTCGATTGCGTGTCCGCTGAAGACGATGTCCTCCTGAGCAAACTCGAGCGGTTCGCCCGCGGCGATCAAAATCTGTTCGCGAACCAGATCGGTGTTTGTCACAAACTCGGTAACAGGATGCTCGACCTGGATCCTGGTATTCATTTCCATGAAGTAGAAGTTCTTGTCTTCGTCCAGCAGGAATTCCATCGTACCCGCGTTGACGTAGCCAATCTCGCGACAGGCGCGGAGCGCGGTTTCTCCCATTTGCCTCCGCAGCTCCGGTGACAGCGCGGGTGACGGCGATTCCTCAATGAGTTTCTGGTGGCGGCGCTGTATCGAGCACTCGCGCTCACCCAAATGAATCACGTTGCCGTATTCGTCCCCCAATACCTGAATCTCGATATGGCGCGCTATCTCGATGTATCTCTCGATGTATACCGCCGGATTATTGAAGGCAAGCTGCGCCTCCTGCTGCGCCGCGGGAAGTGAAGTCAGCAACTCGTCTCGGTTGCGCGCGACTCGCATTCCACGGCCTCCCCCGCCGGCCGACGCCTTTATGATGACCGGGTAGCCGATCTCTTCGCCTATTCGCAGCGCTTCGTCTTCGCTCTCTATTACGCCGTCGAACCCAGGTGTGATCGGAATGCCGGCCGACTTCATAGTGGACCGAGCCTGAGCCTTATCACCCATCAAGCGAATGATTTCGGGACTCGGCCCAATGAATTTTATATTGCAGGCTCCGCAGACTTCGGCGAAATGAGCGTTCTCGGCTAGAAAGCCATATCCCGGATGAATCGCATCTACGTTTGTTATTTCCGCGGCAGCTATTACCGCGGGTATGTTCAGATAGCTTTGAGAGGAGGGAGCCGGGCCGATGCAAACGGCTTCGTCGGCAAACCTGACGTGCAGTGAATCGCGGTCGGCTTCAGAATGCACGGCGACTGTTTTTACTCCGAGTTCCTTGCACGCCCAGATGATCCGGGTCGCAATCTCGCCGCGGTTCGCGATTAATATTTTTCTGAACATAGCCGATTATTTTGGAGGTAACCGAAGGTAAGTGTGCGCGGGTTTCTAGGTGCGAACCTCGAAGAGCTTCTGCCCGTATTCGACCGATTGCTTGTTCTCGACGAAGCATCTAACCACCTCGCCCGAGACCTCGGCTTGAATCTCATTCATGAGTTTCATGGCTTCGATAATGCATACCACGGTCTCGTGTTCGATCCGGTCGCCTATGCGCACAAAGGGCTCGGCATCCGGAGAGGCCGCTCTATAGAAGGTGCCGACGATCGGAGATTTAATAATATGAAGTTCTTCCTGATCGGACTGCGGCGTCGCAGCCTTGATTGACTCAACGGAGGCTTCAGCGGAACGCTGTTTAGGCGGCTCCGCGAGAACGGTACTGCCTGAAAGCGCCAGGGGTACGGGAATCGGAGAGGCCACGATTATCGGCTGGCTCGGCGCTAAAGTATGAGGCTCCTGCTCTCCGCCTCTCGTAAGCCGCATTCGAAAGCCCTTGCGTTCGATCTCGAACTCCGAGAATCCCTTCTCATACAGCAACTCGATCAGCTCTCTAAGTTCCTTGCTTTTCATCCTGTTCTCCGCGCCGATGATAGCAAAGCTCCGGCACTCTCACAAAAGAAGCTTGCACGTGATTCGGATACGAGAAAGCCCCAACCGTATTCGGTTGAGGCCTGCTCAGACTTGCGGACTCGTTCCGCATTTCCGCTATTTCTTCTCGTCCTTTGCGGAGTCGGAAGAAGCTTTCTTTTTTCGGCCGAAAAATCTCAACCGGCTCTTTTTCTCTTCCTTCTTTTCTTCAACGTGCACCGTATTCTTGCCGCTGCCCAGGAGCTCGATTATCGCCATCTCGGCGCCGTCTCCCTTTCGCGCTCCAAGCTTCAGAATCCGCGTATAACCGCCTGCTCTGTCCGCAAACCGATTGGCCACTTCGCCAAAGAGCTTGTCGAGCGCCTCGACACCCGCCGTGCGCGGAGCGCGCGGGCGCTTGTAGCCGCCATCCGGAATACGATTGGTGTTCCCGGCAAAGAAATACGCGCTTGCCAGACGCCGGGCATGAAGAGCGGCTTCCGGCGAATCAGCGGACAAAGCGCGCCTGCCGAGGGTTATTGCCCTCTCGGCAAACGGCCGGAGCTCTTTTGCCTTTTCCAATGTCGTCGTAAGACGCTCGTGAACTATGAGCGATGTACATAAGTTGCGCAGCAAAGCACCGCGATGCTCGCTAGTGCGGCCTAGCTTTCTATGCGCCAGTCTGTGTCGCATCGTGACCTCCGGTATGATTCAGACGCCGGGCTTCAAACCTCCGGCTCGTCGATAAGACGGCCCTGCTCGTCAAACTTCATACCAAGGTGCAATCCCATTGAGCTGAGAATCTCCTTGATTTCGTTAAGCGACTTGCGGCCGAAGTTCTTGGTTCGTAGCATCTCTGGCTCGCTTCTCTGAACCAGCTCCCTGATCGTGCGAATATCCGCGTTCTTCAAACAATTGTATGATCGTACCGACAGCTCCAGCTCATCCACCGAGCGGTCGAGATTTTCATTCGAGACGAATGATCCTGCCGCTTCGCTGTCAGCCTCCGCGAGCTCGGGTTCCTCCTCGAAGTTAATGAAGATCTGCATGTGATCTTTTATCAACTTCGCGGCCAGGCCAATCGCGTTCTCCGGTCTGACCGAGCCGTTTGTCCAAACTTCAAGGCTGAGCTTGTCATAATCCGTGTCCTGGCCGAGCCGCGCCGATTCGACCGTGTAATTCACTTTCTTGACCGGCGAATGAACAGAATCAATCGGAATATAGCCGACCGCCAGATCCTCGTCGAAGTTTCGTTCGGCCGAGACATAACCGCGCCCGCGCTTCAGGCGCATCTCGAGAGCAAGCGATCCGCCTTCAGAGACGGTTGCAATGTGGATGTTCGGATCGAGCACCTCGACGTCTGCATCGGCTTCGATCTCGCCCGAAAGCACCTCGCCGGGAGTCCTTCTTTCGACCCGCAGCGTCTTGAGCCCGCCGCCGCTCAATTTGAAGGGTATTCTTTTCAAATTGAGTATGATGTCAGTTGCGTCTTCGACCACGCCGGGTATCGAAGAAAATTCGTGCAACACACCCTCTATTTTGACCGCCGTTATGGCGGCGCCTTCTACTGACGAGAGCAACGCGCGCCTTAAAGAATTGCCTATGGTCGTCCCGAATCCCCTTTCGAAGGGTTGGGCGTAAAATTTACCGTACCGGTTGGTAGCGGTCTCAGCCTCGGAGGCAAGGCGCTTCGGCTTCTGAAAACCTACCATGAACTGAGTTTCACTATTGCTCATCGTTTCCTCTCAAAGGGAATGAACGCGAGAGGGCTTTTTCAGTCATCCTGCTGAGCCCTCTCACCAACTCTAATTACTTGGAATAAAGCTCGACGATAAGTTGCTCATTGATGCTTTGACCTACGTCTTCTCGCCGCGGCAGTGCAAGCACTCGCCCTTTCATTTCGTCGAGCGACGCTATTTCGAGCCAGTTCGGTCTTCCGCGGCCAGAAGCAGTTTGCAGAGCGCTCTGGATATGAATATTGCTCCGGCTGCCCTCGTTAACGGCCACCTCGTCACCAACTTTTACCTGAAAACTTGGGATGTTAACCTTTCGGCCGTTCACAGTGATGTGGCCGTGCCTCACGAGTTGCCGAGCCTGCGCGCGGGATGTGGCATAACCCAGTCTGTAGACCGAGTTGTCCAGGCGACGTTCGAGAAGCGATAGGAGGTTCTCGCCGGTCACGCCTTTCATACGGGCCGCGCGTTCGAAGTAGAGACGAAATTGCCTTTCGAGCAGTCCGTATATTCGTTTCACTTTTTGTTTTTCGCGGAGTTGTTCGCCGTATCCGACTAACTTGCCGCGGCGGACGTTGCGGCCGTGCTGGCCTGGCGGTTGAGTTCCGCGCTTCTCGATAGGGCAGCTCGGCTTGTAGCACCGTTCACCCTTCAAAAACAGCTTCATTCCTTCCCGGCGGCACAGGCGGCACACCGGCCCTCGATATCTTGCCAATTCTTATTCCTCCGTCTACCGAGGCCCTTTAGTTTAAGTGGGAGCCCGGTAAAAGTTTACAGGTGCGGAGCGTACTGTTGCCGATCAATGAGGCAAATGCTCCGGCGCCCTTCATCCTTTAATTCAAAAGCGCTTCAAAAACGACTCACGCTCTTCAAAGAGGTCTATAAGTTGAAGACCTATACACGGCGCCGTTTGGGCGGCCTGCATCCATTGTGGGGGATCGGGGTCACGTCCCTGATGACCCGGATTTCTATTCCTGCTGCTTGAATGGCTCGTACGGCGGATTCCCTGCCCGAACCCGGTCCCTTAACCCTGACTTCACAGGAGTGCATTCCCAATTCCCGGGCTGCTTGCGCCGCCCGGCTCGCGGCCTGCTGCGCCGCGAAGGGGGTTCCCTTTCGCGATCCGTGAAAGCCTAAAGCGCCCGACGACGAGCGGCTGACGAGATTACCCTCAAGATCGGTAACCGAAACGAGCGTGTTGTTGAAGCTGGCCTGGATGTGAACGATTCCCTGAGGAACCATCTTCCGTTCCTTCTTCTTAAACGACTTCTTCTTGCCGCCTGTCTTCTGCTGTGTCTTTGCCATGATTGGTTATTTGTCACTCGTCATTCGTCATTCGCAAGTCTATATCGATCGCCGCGGGATTATCGAAACGATGGCAGTCGATGAAGGGCGAATGACCGATGACAACAGGTTATTTCTTCCCGGCCACCTTCTTTTTGGCGACGGTCATTCGACGCGGGCCCTTTCGGGTGCGAGCATTAGTGTGAGTACGTTGTCCCCGGACCGGAAGCCCTCTTCTATGGCGAAGACCGCGATAGCAACCGATATCCATCAGACGTTTGATGTCCATCTGGGTCTGCTTTCGAAGATCGCCTTCGACCAAACCCTGCTGGTCGATAACGTTTCGAATGCGGTTCACTTCTTCTTCCGTCAGCTCGCGCACTCTCGTGCCGCTGCTCACGTTCGCTTCCGTCAGGATCTTGTTCGACCGCGCGCGGCCGATACCATAAATGTAGGTGAGTCCAATCTCTACTCTTTTGTTGGACGGCAGGTCCACACCCGCGATTCGTGCCATTCAGCCTCCGTTAACTCCGGCGCGCTAGTCGCCCCTACCCTTGTCGTTGCTTGTGCTTCGGATTAGTGCAGATCACTCGAACCACACCTCGGCGGTGAATGATCTTGCAGTTGTCGCAAATCTTCTTTACCGACGCTCTGACTTTCATAAGTTGATCTCTATAGAACTATCTGCTTCGGAACGAAACCGGTATCTTAGCACCGGCCTTGAAACATCGCAACTAGAGAGCCTCCGCCCTTATGACTGCGAGGCGGAATGGTTCCCCAGGGACGTCAGCACCTGAGGTCCCTCTTCGGTTACCGCGACCGTATGCTCGAAGTGCGCCGAAGGCAAGCCATCCGTTGTAACAACCGTCCAGCCGTCGGACATCACTTTCACATCGTAATTTCCCAGATTAACCATTGGCTCTATCGCTATGACCCAACCAGGCCTCAATCGCGCGCCTTTTCCGGGCATGCCATAATTGGGCACTTGCGGGTCTTCATGCATCGCCCTGCCCACTCCATGCCCGCAGTAATTCCTGACGACGGTATAGCCTTTCGGCGCTACATAGGCCTCAACCGCGTTTCCGACATCCCCAAGGCGGTTGCCTGATTGGCATTGCTCGATGGCCGCATACAACGAGGCCTTCGTTGCTTCGACGAGGCGCAGTACATCTTCGCTGACATGTCCGACCGGAACGGTTACGGCGGCGTCCCCTACAAAACCCTGGTAGGTGACTCCGCAGTCTATGCCGATTATGTCTCCCTCATTCAGCTTTCGGCTGCCCGGTATCCCGTGTACAACCTCATCATTTATCGATGCACAAATGGAAGCCGGAAATCCGTGATAGCCCTTGAAGGTTGGTATGCCGCCGGCGTCGCGGATCATTCGCTCGGCCTCGTGATCGAGATCGCGAGTGCTTATGCCGGGTTGAACCATCGGTTCCAAGCGGCTCAGCACCTCGGCGACGATGCGCCCGGCTGCTCGCATCTTCTCAATTTCTGATTTTGATTTTCTGATTACCATCAAGGTCAATACACGCCGCTTCAGGCGCCAAAGCCGGAGATCGCTTCTTCCAGACTTCTATTTACTTCTTCGGGAGGCGCGGCGCCGTCTACATCGCGTAGTCTTCCCTCGCTGCTATAGTAGTCGAGTACGGGCCCGGTCATCGCATCGTACGCCGCCAGCCTTCTGGCAATCGCGTCTTCATTGTCATCCGCCCTTGTATACAGCGCATGGCCGTCGAGATCGCAAACGTTTGTCTGTTTGCTCGGCTTGAAGTACGAGTTATAAATCGTTCCACAGTGCGAGCACATCGCTCTTCCGGTGAGCCTTTTCCACAACTGGTCGCGCGGCACCTGGATATTGACTACAAATAGATCGAGGTTTCCCTGCTTCGTTATCTCGTCGAGCAGCTTTGCCTGCGGCAGCGTTCGTGGGAAACCGTCCAGAATGCAGCCGCGCGCGCAATCAATCCGGCTCAGCCGCTCCTTGATCATTTCGGCCAACACTTCATCAGAGACCAGTTGACCCGCATCCTGTATCTGTTTCACCTGGCGTCCCAGGGGCGTGTCCGACCGGCCGATCTCTCTCAACATATCTCCTGTTGCGACCGCCGGCACATTAAGTCGCTCCGCTAGCATTTGACCCTGAGTGCCCTTGCCCGCTCCCTGAGGACCCATCAAAACGATGATCCGCGCCATGTTCCGTTAGAGACCTCTTCGGCCACGCATTCGACGGCCTCGCGGACCGAGGAAACCATCGTAGTGGCGCATGATGAGTTGGGACTCGACCTGATTCATCGTGTCCATCGCAACGCCTATTACGATAAGAAGGCTGGTGCCCCCGAAGTAGAATTGCAGTCCGATGCCCGTCGTCAGCCATCGGGTCAAGGGATTGGATCTCAAGAAAGAGTCGATGGTCTCGCCGACCACCGGCAAATGCTGGAACTGAATACCGGAAAGCAGAACCTGCGGCAAAAGCGAAACGAGTCCCAGGTAGATCGCGCCGACCGTAGTCAAGCGGGTCAGTATTTCGTTCAGGTACTCGGCCGTTCGCTTGCCGGGCCGAATTCCAGGAATGAACGCTCCGTTCTTTCTGAGATTGTCGGCCACTTCATCCGTGTTGAAAATGATCGACACATAAAAGAACGTGAAGAACATTATGGCAGATATATAAATCAACATGTGAAGCGGGTGGCTCGTCTGCCCGAATTCCGCCAAGAAGGTAGCGAGTTTTCCTCGCCAGTCGTCGGCGCCAGGATTAACCCCGCCCACGAAACCGGCAATCGTCTGTGGAAACGCGAGCATTGAAGCCGCGAAGATCACCGGTATGACCCCGCCCATATTAACCTTGAGCGGCATATGGGTCTGCTGCTGAGGAACCGACTGGCGTCCAACAAGCCGCCTTGCGTGATTGATGGGAACCTTTCTAAAGCCCCGCTCGACAAACACAATCGCGGCTATGACGGCGATCATCGCAAGAACGAGAACGATCACGCCGAGGGCCTCCGCCGTGCTCCCGCCTTGCAGCTTTGTATATACGTCCTTGACGGCCGATGGAAGCCGAAGCACGATGCCCGCGAAGATAATCAAGCTTATGCCGTTGCCGATTCCTCGCTCGGTTATCTGCTCGCCGAGCCACATTATGAAAGTGGTGCCGGTGGCAAGCGTCAACATCGTCATCGCCAGAAAAGCTATGCCGGGGTGCTCAACCAGGGCTCCAGCTCCTGTCTGTTGATTCTGCAGCCAGTATGCAATTCCGAACGACTGAACCGCGCACAGGACAACGGTGAGATAGCGCGTATACTGCGTGATTTTGCGTCTTCCCAGCTCGCCTTCCTCTTGAAGGGCTTTCAGACGAGCGCTCACAACAGTCATCAACTGAAGTATGATCGACGCAGTGATGTAGGGCGTGATGCCAAGCGCGAAGATTGAGACTACTTTGAAATTTCCGCCCGAAAACAGATCCATCACCCCGGCCAGGCTTCGCTGCAAATCACCGCTGTTCCATAGGGTCTTCAACGCCTCCGAGTCGATACCGGGCGTGCGGACATGGGAGCCCAGCCGGTAGACCGCCAGCATCGCAAGGGTGAACAACACACGTTTCCGCAGATCCGGAACCGAGAAGATGTTGCGCACGCTGTTGATGAAGTTTTCGATCATTGCCCCGACCTCCCTGGCGATGCCGATAGAAACATTAAACTAACTCCCTGCCTCCAAGACAGTTACTTTGCCGCCGGCGGCCTCAATTCTCTCACGAGCACCCTTTGTAAAGCGATGGGCCGAAACCGACAGCGCTTTGGTGAGCTCGCCCTTTCCGAGAATGACCACGCCCTCGCCCCGCATGCGGTAGCTCTTTCGCACGAGCCCCTGCTCAATCATCGACGAAGGGGTCACGTCGTCCTCCGCCGAGAACTTGATTTCGAGCTGCGAAAGATTCACTTCGATCCAGGCCTTCTTAAAGATGTTTGTGAAGCCCCTTTTCGGCAGGCGGCGCTGAAGAGGCATCTGTCCGCCTTCGAATCCAGGCCTTCCCGAATAACCGGAACGCGACTTCTGACCTTTATTACCGCGGCCGCTTGTTTTGCCAAGTCCCGATCCGGGTCCTCGACCGACTCGCTTCTTCCCTTTGTTGGCGCCCTTCGGCGTTCCTATGTTGTGAAGCCCTAATGCCATGTTATCTCCGTCGATTACTCAATGATTCTAAGCAGGTGAGGCGCTTTTCTTACCGCGCCTCTCATCGAGTCGTTATCGGGCCTTTCAAGTATCTGATTGAGTTTGGTGAATCCCAGGCTCCGCACGAGTACTTTTTGCCGCGAGCTGGCCCCGATCGTCGACCTGTACCACTGAATCCTGATCTTGGAGCCGTTCGCCTGAGCGGTGTTCTTATCTGTCGCCATCTTCTACTTCCCTTCTATCGCCGGGCGCTATTCTTCTTCCGAGAACTGTCTTCGGATTCGCATAACGGTCGCGGGGTCTTTGATCGTTCGCAGCCCCTCGAACGTAGCTCTTACGACGTTGTGCGGGTTGGAAGAACCGATTGACTTCGTGACAACGTCCCTGATCCCCACCGACTGAAGAATCGCGCGGACCGGTCCGCCGGCGATGACCCCCGTTCCTTCTCGCGCGGGCTTGAGCAAAACGCGGCCGGAGCCAAAAACGCCGGTGACCTGATATGGAATAGTCGAGCCCTTTAACGGCACTCGAATCAGATTTTTCTTTGCGGCTTCGATGCCCTTCTTTATCGCGAGCGGAACCTCTCGGGCCTTACCAGATCCAAATCCGACCACGCCGTTTTCATTTCCGACGACAACGAGCGCCGAAAACGAGAGGTTCTTACCGCCCTTCACGACCTTGGTCACGCGGTTGATCGAGATGACTTGATCTTTCAGATCGAGACCCGATGAATCAATTCGTTCCATAAACCCCCAAAACACTCTTGAAATGCCGCGCCCAGGTTGTCGTTCCCGGACCATGCGCCGCCGAGGTGCGTCGACCCTTTAACCGGCGCTCGCGGCGGCAGCTTAGAAACTCAATCCGGCTTCGCGGGCTGCTTCGGCGAGATTGCGAATCCGGCCGTGATAGATGTACCCGCCGCGGTCGAAAACAACTTGAGTGATGCCCTTCTCTTTCGCGCGCTCAGCGATCAGTTTTCCGATCTCTTTGGCCGTTGCGGCGTTTCCGCCATCGCGACCCTTAAAGGTCGGCTCCGTCGTGGAGGCCGAAATCAACGTGACCCCTCTCGAATCATCGATGACCTGGACATAAATATGTTTCACGCTTCGAAACACAGCCAGGCGCGGACGCTCCGGCGAGCCTTTTATCTTCGCCCGTATCCGCGAATGCACCGCATTACGTACTTCGCTTCTGGTTTTCGTTGCCATTCTTGCTTCCCCGAATCCGCGGATCGCGCGCGACCGCTCAATCAGATTGCCCGCATTATTTGCCGGTCTTGCCGGGCTTCAGTTTCAATTGCTCGCCTGTATATCGAACGCCTTTGCCTTTATAGGGATCGGGCCTTCGCAGGCTTCTCATATCGGCGGCCATCTGGCCCACCTGATGGCGGTCGATACCGCTGATCGTAATTGTAGTTTGATACTGCTGTATTGGTTTCGCCGAACGCTCGATCTTGACTTCGATTCCAGCCGGAATCGGGAACTCGATCTGATGCGAATATCCGAGGTTGAACATTATTCGCCCCTTCTGCACTTCCGCCTTGTATCCGACCCCGATTATGTCGAGTTGGCGAGTAAAACCTTCGGTCACCCCGGTCACGGCATTCTGAACCAAAGCCCGCGCGAGTCCGTGCAGAGCCGCTCGTTCGTCGCTGTCGCGAAGCGCGAGCAACTCCTCGCCTTCCACTTTGAAGGTAATTCCCTCCGGCACAGTGGTCGACAACGAGCCCTTTGGACCGGAGACCAGCACGGCTCCGTCGGCAATGTTTACTTTGACCCCTTTTGGCAGGGCGATTGGCTTCTTTCCGATTCTAGACATCGTAAATTCCTCAAAGATACGCGACGAGAATCAATAAACTCTGCAGAGTATCTCGCCGCCGATCCGTCTCTTTCGCGCGTTCCTGTCGGTCATCAATCCTTTTGACGTCGATATGATGTTGATGCCGAGGCCCCCAATGACGCTGGGGATGCTTCCGGCGCCGGAATACACGCGGCACCCGGGCTTGGACACGCGTTGAAGGGTCGATATCAGACGTTCTCCCTTGGGTCCATACCGCAGATAGATCCGGATGCTGCGCCGCGTATCTTCCCCGATTACTTTATAGTTACTGATGAACCCTTCTTCTTTAAGGATTCGAGCGATCTCCAGCTTCAACTTCGACACGGGAACGTCCACCTTCTGATGCTTGGCGGCTTGTGCGTTCCTTACGCGCGTCAGCATATCTGCAATAGGATCCGTCATCACTGCTCCTTTAGATCGGTTACTGCTTTCTCTGTTTCCTATGCGCTCCCCAAACTCTGTCCCGGTAACCGCTCCCTATAACCTGTTCTCACCAGCTCGACTTAGTCACTCCAGGTATGTGGCCTTCGAGGGCGAGACTGCGGAAACAAATTCGGCAGAGGTCGAACTTTCGAAGAAATCCGCGCTTGCGTCCGCAACGGCGACACCGGCTATGCACCCTCGCTACAAAGACGTTCAACTTCATACCGTCTCTGCGGGCGAGCTTGCGGCCCTTCTTGCCTCCAATCCCGAACTTCTCTTTGAGCCGCGATTCGGCATTAGCCTTTGCACGCTTCAACTCATTTGCTTTGTATATAGATGATGTTCTAGCCATCTCACCTCGCCGGTTCTAGCCCTAATTCTTGGTGAAGGGCATACCAAAATGTTGCAACAGCGCTTTCCCTTCTTCAT
The DNA here is from genome assembly GCA_003222245.1 of Blastocatellia bacterium AA13. Taxonomy (GTDB): domain Bacteria; phylum Acidobacteriota; class Blastocatellia; order UBA7656; family UBA7656; genus QHVH01. Next base: position 147,980 of record QHVH01000014.1, read on the forward strand.
CGGTCTTCGCGGTTGTCACGATAGATATGTTCATTCCGCGAATCTTGTCGACCTTATTGAAGTCGATTTCAGGAAAGATCAACTGTTCTTTTATGCCCAGAGTGTAATTCCCGCGCCCATCGAACGCCTTCTGGCTCACTCCCCGAAAGTCTCTGACGCGGGGCAGAACCGCGTTGACCAGCCGATCCAGAAACTCGTACATTCGCTCGCCCCTGAGCGTAACAGATACGCCGACCGGCATGCCTTCGCGCAGCTTGAACGCGGCTATGGATTTCCGGGCCTTCGTTATAACCGATTTCTGACCGCTCACTAACGCCAGTTCCATCGCAGCCTGATCGAATACCTTAGAGTTAGTCTGAGCTTCGCGGCCTACGCCGATGTTCAAAACGATCTTCTCGAGCCGCGGCACGGCCATCGGGTTCTTATAGTCGAATTGCTTGGTCAGCGCTTCGAGTATTTCAGCGTTATAACGCTCTTTCATTCTCGGTGCCATTTTGATTCAGTCCTCTTTCGCTGATGCGGCGGCTCGGGTTGCGACCTTGTCGCCTGCCTTCAGCAAGACCCTTCTTTCTACTTACCTTCGATCGTTGCTCCGCATTTCTTACATGCACGGCCTCGCCGGCCGTCGGCGAGCAACTGATGCCCCACGCGCGATGCAACTCCGCAATGCGGACAAATCACCATGACGTTGGACACGTCAATCGGCGACTCTTTCTCGAGAATGCCGCCCTGAACTCCGCGCCTCGAATTCGCCTTCAAATGTCGTTTGACGACGTTGACGCCCTCGACCAGAATTCGGCGCTTGCGGGGATGCACCTCGATGACGCGGCCGGTCTTTCCGCGATCCTTGCCGGAAATTACCACTACCCGATCATTTCTTCGTATGTTGATCTCTACGTTCATAATTCAAATTACCTCGGGTGCAAGGCTCACGATCTTCATGAATCGCTTGTCTCGGAGCTCGCGTGCGACCGGACCGAATACGCGCGTTCCTACAGGTTCATTGTCGGGCTTGATCAAGACCGCGGCGTTTTGATCAAACCTTATATATGTTCCGTCGCGTCTCCTGGTTTCCTTTCGAGTCCTCACAATCACGGCCCGAACGACCTGCCCCTTTTTAACCGCGCCGTCCGGCGCCGCCTCTTTGACCGATGCGGTAATCACGTCCCCGAGCCCGGCGCGGGAGCCCGTGTCTCCGCCAAGCGGAAGAATCATCGAGATGCGCTTGGCGCCGGAATTATCAGCGACCTCGAGTATCGATCTCATCTGTAGCATAAGCCCCCCGCGTTACAGCGCAAGCGTGCATCAATCGCAGCCTGCCCCGCCCCTATCTAGCCTTCTGAATTATTTCTACTACTCGCCATCGCTTGCGAGCCGACATCGGCCTTGTTTCAAGAATCCGCACGATATCGCCGGTCTTGGCGCCAATTTCATCATGCGCAAGAAACTTCTTACGGCGCCTGATATACCGTCTGTATTTAGGATGCTGGACCTGGCGTTCCACGCGAACGACGACCGTCTTCTGCATTTTGTCGCTGGTGACCAACCCGGTTTTCTCCTGCCGCCGGTGTCTGGCTTCACGAGGCGTCACAGTCGCCGCTTCCTCTTGAGGGGCAGCCGCGATTTCCGTCTCGTTCGTCTCTTGTGTCTCTTCCATATTTATTCCTCAGCCCAATCCGGCTATGCTCGGCTGGCGGCAATCTCTCTTTGCCGCAGGGCCGTCTTTACACGCGCGAGATCTTTGCGTTGAATGCGCACTTCTTTCACCACGTCGGTGTTACCGAGCGACAACTTGAACCGCATTCTGAAGAGCGATTCTTTAAGCTCTTCGATCTTCGCGCGAAGCTGGTCATCGCTCATATCCAGCAGCTCTTCGGCTTTCATACGAGTCCCCCTTGCTCCTGCTCCTTACGGGATATGAACTTCGTTTTGATCGGCAGCTTCTGGGCCGCGAGCCTGATCGCTTCGCGAGCCGTCTTTTCGTCCACACCTTCCATTTCAAAGAGCACTCGCCCGGGCTTCACAACGGCAACCCATCCTTCGGGAGCGCCCTTGCCTTTGCCCATGCGAGTTTCAGCGGGCTTCTTGGTGATGGGCTTGTCCGGAAACAGACGAATCCAGATCTTTCCGCCGCGCTTGATGAATCTCGTCATCGCAACACGAGACGCCTCTATCTGCTTACTGGTGATCCAGGCCGGTTCCAATGCCTTGAGCCCATATTCACCGAAGGAGATTTCCGCGCCTCGGGTTGCCAGCCCGCGACGGCGTCCTCGCTGTTGCTTTCGAAACTTCACTTTTTTTGGAATCTTATACTCTGCCATGGTTAGCTTTCAGTCCTTAGCTTTTCAGTCCGCTTCGGCAGTTCTTCAGTTCCGCTCTTCCGCAACGCTTCAATGCGATCGCTCAATCAAGACGCGAAACCAAACCTGACAAACGACTCGCTACCTTCGAGGCTGCGGCCCGCGTCGAACCGTCATCTGATCGCCGCGATAAATCCAAACCTTGACTCCAATGACTCCGAAGGTCGTATTCGCCTCCGCGAATCCATAATCGATATCGGCCCTCAACGTGTGAAGAGGGAGTCGGCCCTGCAGGTACCACTCGGAGCGCGCTATTTCAGCCCCGTTCAACCTGCCCGAAACACGCACCTTGATCCCCTGCGCACCAAAACGCTGGGCGCTCTCGACCGCCCGCCTCATCGCGCGCCGAAACGCTATTCTCTTTTCGAGCTGCTGTGAGATCTGCTCGGCCTGAAGCTGAGCGTTGAGCTCGGGCTTGTGAATTTCTTGAATATTGACATAGACCTCGCGGCCCGTACGATCCTTGATCTCTTGTTTGAGCTTGTCGATCTCCGCGCCTTTTCTTCCGATTATTATTCCCGGACGCGAAGTATGAATGATGATCTTCAGCTTATTGGCCGCGCGCTCAATATCGATATTGGACACGCCGGCGCCCGTGAAGCGCTGCTTCAGTTCTTTCTTTAGCTTGAGATCCTCGTGAAGCAAATCCGCGTAGTCGCGCTTTGCGATCCAGTTGGAATGCCACCCTCGGTTGTAACCCAGCCTGAAACCATATGGATGAACTTTCTGCCCCACAAACACCTCCAAACTTCGCTGCGATCAATTACCTTTTCGAGCCTCTCGGCCTCTCACAACAGGAATCGTCGAATCGAGCCCGTCCTCGCCCTACTCGACCTTTGCGGTCTCGACTTCAATCGTAATGTGACTTTGCCAGCGCCGCTCACGAAAAGCGCGTCCCATCGGAGCGGGCCGCACCCTTCGCCTGAACCTCGTAGGCCCAAGGTCGACGGTCGCCGTCGATACCACAAGCCGGTCGACATCGAGAGAGATATTGAGCTGATCGGCTTTTTGCGTTGCGTTAGCGATAGCCGAGCGCAAAGTCGTCTCTATCGGCTTTGCGGCGCGCTTCTTCGAAGAAGACAACATACCCAACGCTTCATTAACGGCTCGGCCCCGAATGAGGTCGATCACAAGCCTGGCTTTTTGCGGCGATCCCTTAATGTACTTCGCTACTGCTCGCGCTTTCATACTAGATGCCTCCTGGCCTACTTGCCTCCCGGCGCCGATTTCTTGACGGTCTTGTCGCTCTTTTCAGGATGACCCTTGAACTGGCGGGTCGGAGAGAACTCGCCGAGCTTGTGGCCGACCATGTTCTCCTGAATGTAGACCGGTATGAATTTCTTTCCGTTGTGAACCGCTATCGTGTGACCAACCATTTCAGGAGATATGGTTGAGCGCCTTGACCAGGTTTTGTGGACTCGCTTCTCGTTAGCCTGGTTCATTCGCGAGATCGCCTTCAAGATGTGATCGTCTATGAAGGGCCCTTTTTTTACAGATCTAGCCATAAACAGTTTTCCAATTTTCGGTCTAAGCTCTCGATCTCATTCTTACTTCGGTCAATCGATTTCTAAACTGAACGCTCGAACCGATCCCTTTATTTCTTTCGTCTTCTGACGATGAATCGATCGGTTCGCTTGTTATTCCTCGTCTTATATCCTCGCGTAGGCTGGCCCCAGGGCGTAACCGGATTGCGCCCGCCTGAAGTTTTGCCCTCGCCTCCACCATGAGGATGGTCGACCGGGTTCATTGCAACTCCGCGCACTTTCGGCCGGCGCCCGAGCCATCGCTTTCGTCCCGCCTTACCAAGCGAGATGTTGCTCTGCTCGATGTTGCCAACCTGCCCTATAGTGGCATAGCAATCCATCAGTACCTGCCGGATCTCGCCGGAAGGCAATCTGAGAGACGCCAGATCGCCTTCTTTTGCGATCAACTGCGCCGCGCCGCCGGCCGCCCGAACCATCTGAGCGCCTTTCCCCGGCCGCAGCTCGACGTTATGCACCGTAGTTCCAAGCGGGATGTTCCTGAGCGGAAGCGCATTGCCCGAAATTATGTCCGCCTGCGGCCCCGACACAACGCTCTGTCCAACTTTCAAGCCGACCGGCGCGAGAATATAACGCTTCTCACCATCGACATAATAAAGCAGCGCGATATGAGCGGATCTGTTCGGATCGTATTCGATAGTCGCGACCTTCGCGGGTATGCCGGCCTTGTCTCGCTTAAAGTCGACCGCGCGATACTGGCGCTTGGCTCCGCCCCCCCGCCGTCGCATCGTGATGTGACCGTCATTATTGCGGCCCGATATTCTCGTCTTCGGCGACAGAAGCGGCTTGTGAGGGCGCTCGCTTGTAATCTCGTCGCGGGTAAGAAATGTCTGATACCTGCGCCCTGCTGATGTCGGTGAAAGCTTCTTGATACCCATCTATGCCTCTTCGCAAATCCCAATTAGCGGCTATTAAAAGTTTATACAGACTCTGTTGCGCTCCGTCTCAAGCAACCACCGGAGTTCAAACCCTCAAATAGCATCTTCATACAACACGGAAGGCTGTCCGCTCTTAAGAGTGACATATGCCTTTTTCCAGTCCGCGCGCCTGCCGGACTGACGCCGGCCGGGGCTTCGCTTTTCTTTGCCTCTGTAGTTGGCGACTCTCACTTCCTCGACCTTAACGCCCAGGATTCTTTCGACGGCATTTCGAATTTCCGGCTTCGTAGCATTAATCGCCACTCTGAGCGTGAGCATCTGGCGATCATTCCCCGCGCGCCCCATCGACTCCATCTCGTCCTTCATTGTCAGGGCCTTCTCGGTAATTACCGGCCCCTTTATCACATCCCATATACTGTTCATCTCACGCCTCCTGCCTGCCCAACAGCTTGTCCAGCTCGCCGACCGACTCGCGCGTAAAAACAAGATGCTCGTGCACCAGCAGCTCGTAGACATTCACGCCGCCGGGAGAAATGTGTTTAACGTGCCGGAGGTTTCGGGATGAAAGGGCGAGGTTGCTGTTCTCGAGTGAATCTATGAGAAGCGTCTGATTTTCAAGGCCGAGCCGGTTGAGAACCGCTTGAAAATCCTTTGTCTTCCGCGACTGAAGATCGAGCGAATCCACGACTACCAATCCGCCCTCACGAAGGCGCTCAGACAGGACGGCGCATATTGCGCCCCTTCGCATCTTTTTGGGAATCGTATACGACCAATCCCTCGGCTGGGGTCCGTGAACATTGCCGCCGCCCTTCCAGAGCGGACTCCGGAGGCTCGCGATTCGAGCACGGCCTGTGCCCTTCTGCTTCCAGAGTTTCTTGCCCGAACCGCTCGTATCGCCGCGTGTTTTCGTTGCCGATGTTCCGGCCCGCTGGTTCGCCTGGTAGCACTTGACGGCGGAGTAAATCAGCGCCTTGTTTAAGGGCGCTCCGAAAACGCCCTCGGAAAGCTCCAGCTCTCCGACCTCTTCGTTATTCAGGTTCTTGACCTTCACCACTGGCATCGCTCGCTCCGTTACACAGGATTGATTAACCCTGCACCTTCTTTATCAAAACGTAAGAGCCGTTAGGTCCGGGCACCGCGCCTCGAACCATCAGCAGGTTGTTCTCTTCGTCGACCGAAATCACTCTGAGATTCTTCAGCGTGGTCCGGGCATTCCCCATGTGACCCGCCATACGAGTGCCTTTGACGACGCGAGACGGATAAGCCGACGCGCCAATCGAGCCCGGCGCCCTGTGAAACATCGAGCCGTGCGTGGCGCGGCCTCCGCCAAAACCATGCCGCTTTACGAAGCCGGCAAAGCCCCGTCCTTTCGACGTGCCGATAACGTCCACAAGATCGTTTTCGTTGAATTGATTCACGAGAATCTTGTCGCCGACGTTCGTCGAATCCTCGCTTTTATCGATCCTCACCTCGCGAAGAATCCGGGTTGGAGGGATGCCGGCCCTCTTGAAATGTCCTTCGATTGGTTTATTGACGCGGCGCGGGGGGCGTTCTTCGACCAGCCCCAGTTGGACGGCATCATATCCGTCGGTGTTTACGTCCTTTCGCTGGACGACCACGCATGGACCGGCTTTGATAACCGTCACCGGAGTGACCGTACCGTCCTTCGCGAACACCTGCGTCATTCCAAGCTTCTTGCCGATTATTCCGTTCACCATATCAACTCATTAGGTTACAGGTTACAGGCGACAGGGGTGCTGTTCCCTACCCTCTCTACCCTATTTATGGTCTCTGCCGAATGCCTTGATTTCGACGTCAACACCCGCGGGAAGATCGAGCTTCATCAGCGCATCAACCGTTTGGGGAGTCGGATCGAGAATGTCCATCAGCCTCTTGTGAGTCCTGATTTCGAATTGCTCACGCGACTTTTTGTCGACATGCGGGCTGCGAAGGACCGTGTACTTGTTCTTGATGGTAGGAAGCGGGATTGGCCCTGCGACCCGAGCACCGGTGCGCTTGGCCGTGTCGACGATTTCGGCCGTCGACTGATCTAGCACCCGATAGTCATAAGCTTTCAATCTGATTCTTATCTTCTCATTCAACATATTTACGCCCCCATCAATAGCCAACGCCGCCCGATCTTACTCGATGATCTCGCTGATCGTTCCGGCTCCCACCGTTCGCCCGCCTTCTCGGATCGCGAACCTCAGCCCCTTCTCCATCGCGATCGGCGTTATCAGCTCAATGGTCACCGCCGTGTTGTCTCCGGGCATCACCATCTCCACTCCCTCTCCCAGCGTCGCGTTCCCAGTTACGTCCGTCGTCCTGAAGTAAAACTGCGGTCGATACCCATTGAAAAACGGCGTGTGCCTTCCTCCCTCTTCTTTCGTCAGCACGTATACTTCCGCCTTGAACTTCGTGTGCGGCGTTATGCTGCCGGGCTTCGCCACTACCTGCCCTCGCTCTACTTCTTTCCGCTCCACTCCTCTCAGCAGCAGGCCCACGTTGTCCCCGGCCATCCCGCTGTCGAGCAGCTTCTTGAACATCTCTACTCCGGTTACCACCGTCTTCCTCGTTGCCTTGATCCCTACTATCTCTACTTCTTCTCCTACCTTCACCAGTCCTCGCTCGATCCTCCCCGTCACCACCGTTCCTCTTCCCGATATCGAGAACACGTCCTCGATCGGCATCAGGAACGGCTTGTCCACCTGCCGCTCAGGCTGCGGAATGTAGCTGTCCACCGACGCCATCAACTCGTCCACGCTCTTCTCCCACTGATCTTCTCCGTTGAGCGCTCCCAACGCGCTCCCTCTTACTACCGGTATGTCGTCGCCGGGGAATCCGTAGCTGGTCAACAGGTCTCTAACTTCCAGCTCCACCAGATCGAGCAACTCCGGATCGTCCACCGCGTCCACCTTGTTCATGAACACCACCATCGCCGGCACTCCCACCTGCCGCGCCAGCAGTATGTGCTCCCGCGTCTGCGGCATCGGCCCGTCCGTCGCCGCAACCACCAGGATAGCTCCGTCCATCTGCGCCGCTCCCGTGATCATGTTCTTGATATAATCCGCGTGACCAGGGCAATCCACGTGCGCGTAGTGCCGGTTCTTCGTCTCGTATTCTACGTGCGCCGTCGCAATCGTGATTCCTCGCGCCTTCTCTTCCGGCGCGTTGTCGATCGAATCGAACGACCTGAACTGAATCTTCGGATTGTTCTTGGCCAGCACCTTCGTTATAGCCGCCGTCAACGTCGTCTTACCGTGATCGATGTGCCCTATCGTTCCTACGTTCACGTGTGGTTTCGACCTGTCAAACTTCTCTTTCGCCATGATTGCTCTGCTCCTTTTTCCGCGCGCTTCAGGCGCGTCTGATGGAAAATGTGACCGTTACTTAGCCATACTTTACTTAGCCGTGTCTTACTTAGCCGTGCCTTGCACCTTGGCAATGATTTCCTCGCGCACGCTTCGCGGGGCCTCTTCGTATTGATGAAAGTGCATTGTGTACGTAGCCCTGCCCTGCGTCATCGATCGAAGATCGGTCGAATACCCGAACATCTCCGAAAGCGGAACAAAAGATGTAATCACGCGGGTGCCGGGCCTCATATCCAGGTGCTCGATTCGTCCCCTGCGGGAGCTTATGTCGCCAGTGATAGACCCCATGTACTCTTCCGGCGAAACGACCTCGACCTTCATCACCGGCTCCAGCAGGACCGGATTTGCTTTTTTAGCCGCATCCTTAAAAGCCATCGAACCCGCGATTTTGAAGGCCATTTCCGAAGAGTCGACGTCGTGATAACTTCCGAAGTGAAGCGTGGCTTTCAAATCGACCATCTCATAGCCGGCGAGCACTCCGCCTTCCATGGCTTCCTTGATTCCCGCCTCCACAGGCTTGATGTATTCGCGAGGAATGACGCCGCCGACAATCCCGTTGACGAATTCAAAACCTTTACCCGCTTCGACCGGCTCGATCTTGACCTCAGCGTGCCCGTACTGGCCGCGGCCTCCCGTCTGCCTGACATACTTTCCGACACCTTCTGCTTCTTTTCGAATCGTCTCGCGGTAGGCTACTTGCGGACGCCCCACGTTGGCGTCGACGCCGAACTCTCTCTTTAAGCGATCGACGATGATCTCAAGATGGAGCTCACCCATTCCATTTATGATGGTCTGCCCGGTTTCCTGATCGGTGCTCACCTTGAAACTAGGATCCTCAGCCGCAAGGCGTTGGAGCCCGATGCTGAGCTTCTCCTGATCTTGTCTGGTCTTGGGTTCGATTGCCTGGGAGATGACCGGGGCGGGAAATTCGAGAGCTTCGAGAACGATCGGATGTGATTCCGTGCAAATAGTGTCGCCGGTAGTTACTTGTTTGAGTCCGGCTACCGCGACTATCTCACCCGCCGTCGCGGCTTCAATATCTTCACGCTTATTAGCGTGCATTCGCATAATTCGGCCGACGCGTTCCTTCTGGCCCTTGGTCGTATTCAAGGTGTAGGAGCCCGATTTCAGAGTTCCAGAATAAATACGGACAAATGAAAGTTGGCCGATATGTTTGTCGGCCATAATTTTGAACACGAGACCCGAGAACGGCTCCCGGTCATCGGCGCCTCTTTCTTCCTGTTCTCCGGTTTTTGGATTCGTGCCGATGATGGCGGGTACTTCGAGCGGGCTGGGCAGGTAGTCAACTACAGCGTCGAGAAGCGGCTGGACGCCTTTATTCTTGAAAGCCGATCCGGCGATGACCGGCACAAGTTTCATGGCGACCGTTTCGCGGCGCAGGGCCTCGCGAATCTCATCAAGCGAAACCGGCTCCGCCGCCAGGTACTTCTCGGCTATCACGTCGTCGCAGTCGGCAAGCGTTTCGATCATCTTCTCGCGAGCGGCGTTCGCTTCTTCCACGAATTCCGCCGGAATCTCGCCGACTTCAGGATCGGCGCCCTTGTCCTCCACGTTGTAGAGAATTGCTTTCATCTCGACCAGATCGACAAGGCCTCGAAACTGATCTTCCGCTCCGATCGGAATCTGAATAGCGACAGGGTTGGCGCTCAAGCGGTCACGCATAGTCTGGATCGCGTGCTGGAAATCCGCGCCCGGCCTGTCCATCTTATTCATGAAGGCGATTCGCGGAACGTTATATTTATCCGCCTGCCGCCAAACCGTCTCGGACTGAGGTTGAACACCCGCGACCGCGTCGAATACGGCGACAGCGCCGTCAAGAACTCTGAGCGAGCGCTCGACTTCGATTGTAAAATCAACGTGACCCGGAGTATCGATGATATTTATGCGGTGCTCTTCTCCGTTTCTCTGCCAGAAGCAAGTCGTTGCGGCTGACGTAATAGTGATCCCTCGCTCCTGCTCCTGCTCCATCCAATCCATCACCGCCGTGCCTTCGTGCACCTCTCCGATCTTGTAAGACACACCGGTGTAGTACAGGACCCGCTCGGTCGTCGTAGTTTTGCCCGCGTCTATGTGGGCCATGATTCCAATGTTTCGGAATCGCTGTAGTGGTAACTGCTTAGACATATCCCTTGATAAAACCCTAGACCCGATGACCGCCCGTGCGTCCCTTCGGCCCTGCTCCAAATTTTCCAGAACTTCCATTACCATCTGTAGTGCGCGAATGCCTTATTAGCATCAGCCATTCTATGCGTATCGTCCTTCTTCTTTATGGCATTGCCGCGATTCGATGCTGCGTCGAGAATCTCGTTGGCCAATCGCTCGACCATTGTCTTTTCTCCACGCCCTCTCGAGTAAGAAAGCAGCCATCTGACGGCAAGGCTGTTGCCGCGCGTGCGTTGATCAACCTCGATCGGAACCTGGTAAGTCGATCCGCCCACTCGCCGGGATTTGACTTCGACCCGAGGCTTGACGTTATCGATCGCCTTCTTGAACACCTTTAGCGGGTCTTCCTGAGTCTTTTCGCGAATGTGATCCAGGGCCGCATAGAATATTCGTTCGGCGACGGACTTCTTGCCTTCGAACATCATCGCGTTCACGAACTTTGTGATCATGGTCGAGTTGTATACCGGATCCGGTAATACCTCGCGCCTCGCTGCTACTCTTCTCCTTGGCATGGATTCCTCGAGTCTAGATTACTGTTATCCGTTATTTCTTTGCTGGTGCGGCTTCTTTAGGCCTCTTGGCGCCGTATTTTGACCTGCCTTGCTTGCGTCCCGCTACGCCCACCGAATCAAGGGTTCCGCGAACGACGTGATACCTGACGCCGGGGAGATCTTTGACGCGGCCTCCCCGTATGAGCACGATCGAGTGCTCCTGCAGGTTGTGCCCGATGCCGGGAATATAAGTTGTCACTTCTATCCCGTTAGTCAGTCTCACGCGAGCGACTTTTCTGAGAGCGGAGTTGGGTTTTTTGGGAGTCTGGGTGTAAACGCGAGTACAGACGCCTCGCTTTTGAGGACAGGCCTGGAGCGCCGGGCTCGAGGTCTTGTATTTGACCTTTTCGCGGCCTTTTCGAACTAACTGATTCAGCGTTGGCACGTCGTTCCTCCGAAATCGCCGGTCTCCGAATAATAGATTCGAAGGCCGACACTTGGAAAACTCTATCCCCATCGAGAGACCTATCTCTCGCCTGGGGTTCAGGCTGACAAATCTTTAGCTTTAACTTTACCGGGGATGTCCTGATTGAGTCAGTGCAGATTCGGCCTCCCCAAGGCCTAAACTTATCTGTGGCGTGATCACAAGGTCGTGCTACGAATCAGGCGGCTGACGCTTCAAGCTGCCCTTTACGCCACAATAACGTTTAATAAAACGTCGCTTTCAACCACTCTGACAGCGCCTCCGCACCCCCAGAACCAAACAAGCGCCGCCATTCAAAGTTTCAGACTATAAGCGCGCCCAAAGTCCCTTGTCAACCTTTTTCGAAATAAGACGAAAAATAAGAGAAGAAGAATACTCGAAATTATGAGATGCGTTCATGCCGCGCTGTCAGTGCTCGAATCGTTTCCCTCGTCGATTCTCCAGAAAGTTATTTGGCCTCGCTTCTCTCGCGTAGCTTGATCAAAGTCTCGCGTTGCGTTCCTTCCTAAAACCGTCAGCCACCGTCCGATGCCGGTGCGGCTGGTCAATCCGGCACAAGCAGAGTTAGTCTCCTACATTGTTTTGGAAGTTCACAACGTTGTTTTGGAAATTCACGACGTTATCGAAGTCCCGAGTTTTCGAGAAGAGCAACAGCAATTAAGAAATCCGTGCTATGAGGAGGTGACTGAATGCGTCTCTATCCGATCACGAAGCTCGTCCTGTTTGCATTCTTCGCAACAGCAATGCTCGCATTTGTCGCCAAGATATCTGTAACACTCAGAGGTACAGCGCAAGCCCAAACCGGCTCATCTCTCCAGACCCTAATACAACGAGCAAAATCAATGGAGCTTCAAACGCAGTACTCGCCGCCTCCGGGCGATCCGCTGGAACATCATGCGGCGGGATACGCAAAGGTCATGTGCTCGGCAGTGTTCATAACCGGCCTCGATCCCGACTTCGCCGCCGAGAACGTCGGGGGCTTTACTGCTCCTTTTGAAGAGCGCTCGAAATTCGGCAAACCGGTCGTCGACCGCGTCAATAAGACCGTCACGATCACTCTTCCGAATGGAGTGAAACGGGTAGCGAAATTCCTCGGAGACCAGGGCTGCGTGACGTTTCCAACCGGCAAGGACTCTCTGAGCTTCAAGCCGGTGAAGGTGAAGAGGACCTTGCCCGATGCTTCCACGCAACGATGGCCCATGGGAGACGTACTGCCGAAGGACCCGCTGCCCGCGGAGATAGATTCGAATAAGCTCAAGCAGGCTCTGGATGCGGCTTTCGAGCCGGCCTCGGGGCTGACCGCTGCTTTCGTCGTCACCTGGAAAGGCCGGCTGATCGGGGAGCGCTACGGTAGAGGGATAACCGCGCAAACTCCGCTCGAGAGCTGGTCAATGGGTAAGAGTCTTACCGCGACGCTTATGGGCATACTGGTCAAACGCGGAGTGTACGACCTGTGGCAGCCTGCGCCGGTTCCGGAGTGGCAGAGCGCGGGCGATCCACGAGCCAAGATTCGCATAGCGGACATAATGCATATGTCGAGCGGACTGAGAATCCGGGCTCCGCAGGATCCTGACTATGATCCTTCTCTTGGCTACCCCGATCATCTTTATCTCTACACGGGCGGCGTGAATTCATTTCATTATGCGGCTACGCGGCCGCAGCAATGGCCGCCGAACACGATAGGCCGCTATCGCAATACTGATCCGGTGCTGATCAATTACCTGGTACGCCTTGGAGTGGAAAAGTCAGGCGAAGATTATCTCTCGTTTCCGCGGCGGGTGCTGTTCGATAAGCTGGGCATCAGAACGATGGTTATGGAAACTGATCCCTTCGGCAATTTCCTCACGCAAGGCTATGAGTTTGCTTCGGGCCGCGATTGGGCAAGACTCGGGAACCTCTATCTTCAAGACGGTGTATGGAACGGCGAGCGGATACTACCAGAAGGCTTTGTGAAATTCGTCAGCACTCTCGCGCCTGCCTGGGAGGCCGATAAGCGGCCGGTCTACGGCGCATTCTTCTGGATCAATGGCGATAGCGCCTTTCCCGTACCAAAAGAAGCTTTTTATATGGCTGGAGCCGGTGGGCAGACTACTCTGATTATTCCATCGCATGATCTGGTCGTGGTGCGACTCGGCCATTACAAAGGGAGCGAACCCGGAACCGAGTCCTTCAGAAGAGCGCTCGCGCTTCTGATGGAAGCCGTGCCGAAAAGGAAGGAATAGGCGCCGGGTGTCAGGCACCGGGTGTCGGGTGTCAGACGATCGACGAAGATCAAGATTGCGGCGATCAGCCATATTCTCTGATTGGCCGATCGGAAATCATAAGAGATAAGCTTGGCTGCTTATCCGAAAGAAGGGGTCCTCATAAACATGAATATCCACATGAATATGCACAAAATAATGCGAAGTTTCTTAGCCGTCATAATGGCTATGGCAACAGTGTTTGTTGTCGCTCAATCCCAAACAACCGCCAGGAAGCCTGCGACTGCAGGCGGGCCGGGTAAGAATCTCGTAGTCACGCGCACTATCGACGCTCCAGTAGCGGAAGTCTGGAAGTACTGGGCGGAATCAGAGTACGTCAGAAAGTGGTGGGGCCCGGATGGATTCACCTCTCCCGTTGCTAAGATGGATTTCCGAGTCGGAGGAAAGTCGCTTGTTTGTATGCGCACACCGGAAGGACAGGATCTCTATAGCACATGGGCCTACAAGAAGATCGTCCCGTTAAAGCACATTGAATATATTCACAACCTGGCGGACAAAACGGGCAAGAAGGTAGATCCGGCATCGATGGGTTTGCCGTCGGACTTTCCTCAAGACGTGCGCAATGTGATCACATTCAAGACGCTCGGCGACAACAAAACCGAGATGATCATCACGGAGTACGGGTATACCTCCGATCAATGGCTGAATCTCTCGAGGATGGGCCTGGAACAGTGCCTCAATAAAATGACGGCCTCCTTGATCCACCGTTAGCAATACGGAAATAAGAAGGTGAATAATATGAGCGATGACAAGCAGCAGAAGCCGTCTGACATACCCGCTATGAAGCTCGAGCTTGTGCCGGTACCGGTCTCAGACGTCGATCGTGCGAAGGCATTCTACGTTGAGAAAGTCGGATTTCGCGCGGATCACGACGTGCGTCCTCAGGAAGGCGCGCGAGTATTGCAGATGACGCCTCCAGGTTCGGCCTGTTCAATAGTCGTTGGCACGGGACTGCCGGAGATTTCCGATATGGAGCCCGGCTCCGTAAAGGCGCTCCACCTCGTAGTCGATAACATTGCCGAGTCTCGGCGGCTGCTGCTCGAGCGCGGCGTCGAAGTGGGCGAGATCCTGGACCTCGGAGGCATCCTCTTCGCGCGCTTCAGCGATCCAGACGGAAATAGCTGGCTGCTGCAAGAAATTCCCTTGCGATTCAAGAGCGGCCCGAAGTAATAGCAGCCGGCAGCAGGCGCTCGCGATTGAAGCGCGCAGATCAAGACCGAGGGAACGCATAAGGGAATTCCTCATCTTTAGTTCTTCCGGCTTGTCTTGTCTGAACTAGAAATATTCGGTTGTTCCACGTCGACTGTCCCGCCTCCAGCTCTCGTCTTCGCGACGAGACACAGCCCTGTCGGCCTCTTACTTCGTGTGGAACTTGCTACGGACCAAGTCCTTCCGGTCCGGCTCATTCTTTGCCTCGATTATTTTCGCCTTGATACACTCACCACTGCCCTCGAGTGGTTCTTTGAGCGCGCGACAACCTTAGCGGCCGCTGATACCGTAGAGCACCCAGCCTCTCGTCGTGCGTTGACGCAATCGAATCCCACAGAGTAGATTAGCGAGTCCGTCGGAATCCCATTACAGAGGTAGTACAAATGATTTCGCGTCTACGTCGCAGGCCTGTCCACGCGTTCCGCGCAACCCATGATGGAACCGTTTGCGCCGTGGATACTCACTCGCGTCGAAGCCCTCGCGGGCGATCGCCAGATCCCGCCGATTGTAAGCTATGACACTTCGGATTTGACGACGCGACTGGCCCGGCCCGGAGCGGCAAGCGCCGCAAGCGCGGATGACAAACGAAGCATAGCCGGCGGAATGTCCGCGGTGCTCTTTATGTGGCTGACCTTCGACGCGCCTCCGGACGTACCGGCGACGATCGTGCATCGATTGACCTTTACTCCGGAAGAGAAGAAAACGGCTCGAAGCGAATCCCTGAGATCGCTCGTAGTCGAGTCGGCCCGCGTCGCCGTAAAGAACGGTCCGGTGCTGATCGGACCTCCGTTGAAAGGAGGCGAATGGCTAGCCGCTAACGGCCCGTCAAATATATCCGGCCATCGACGCGCTCTGGTACCCGTCGAAGGCGCTCACATAGCTCAGAGGTTCGCAATTGATTGGGTCCGGATCAGAGAGGACGGCAAAACCTGGAAGGGCGCCAAAGAGGACAACGCCAGCTATCTTGCCTACGGCGCTGAAGCAATCGCGGTGGCCGACGCCTCCGTTGTCGCGGTGAAAGACGGCATTCCTCAAAATACGCCCGGCGAAAATTCCAGAGCGACGCCCATCACCCTTGAAACCGTCGGCGGCAATCACGTAGTCCTCGATATCGGCGGCGGAAAGTTCGCCTTCTATGCACACCTGCAGCCGGGAAGCATTCGCGTGAAAGCAGGCGATCGAGTTAAACGCGGCGACGTGTTAGGTCTCGTGGGCAACAGCGGGAACTCGACAGAACCCCATCTCCATTTTCACATTACCGACGGCACTTCGCCGCTCGGCTCCGAAGGTCTGCCCTATGTCCTGGAGTGGTTTGAAAAGGAGGGAGAAGGATTCGGCTGGAAACCCGACAACAAGCCGGCTCAGATGCGCCGAATGGAAATGCCGATGCAGAATGCGGTGGTTCGATTCCTCGAACCGACGATTCAGGCAAGCGCAAAGCACGAGCAGCCCGCGGCAGATCCCGCCGATGTCGCTACCGTCGATTCGATTGTAGCGGCGCTGTACGACGTCATCTCCGGGCCCGCGGGAAAGACGCGCAATTGGAACCGCTTCAGATCTCTGTTCGTTCCCGAAGCCAGATTGATGCCTATTATCGTTGATCCAAAGGGCGGCTACGCTCTTCGAATGGTGGATGCCGAAGGCTTCATCACTCTCGCGGACAAGGCCCTGGCCGCCGGAGGCTTTTACGAGCGCGAGATTGCGCGCCGAACCGAAAAGTTCGGCCAGATGGTTCAGTTGTTCAGCACGTACGAATCACGACACGCGAAAGAAGACAAAGAGCCCTTCACGCGAGGCATTAACAGCATTCAACTGATGAACGACGGAAAGCGCTGGTGGGTCGTAACTGTTTTCTGGGACAGCGAGCGTAAAGATAACCCGTTGCCGAAGAAATACCTGAAGACAGTGAAGGACTGAACGATGCCGTACGCGAACAACGCCGGCGCAAGAATCTACTGGGAGGAATCCGGGTCCGGAGACCCGGTTCTTCTCATTATGGGCCTCGGCTACACATCCGAGATGTGGCATCGCGTCAGGCCCGCGCTGTCAGAGCACTACAGAACAGTCGTATTGGACAATCGCGGCGTTGGCCGGAGCGAGGCATCTTCGCTCTTTTTTTCAATGAAGGATATGGCCGATGACGCTGCCGCCGTCCTCGACGCAGCCGGGATCGCCGCCGCTCATGTTTTTGGCATTTCGATGGGAGGAATGATCGCGCAGGAGTTGGCGCTTCAGCATGCTGACCGAGTGAAATCGCTAATACTCGGATGCACGGCTTGCGGAGGCCGCGAAGCCGTCTCCGCCGCGGCAGGGGTGCTTGAGGTGCTCAGCGCGCGGGCAACGATGACGCCGGAAGAGGGCGTTTGGGCGATGGCTCCGTTCATCTACGACGACTCGACGCCGCGCTCGCGGGTCGAAGAGGATCTCGCTATCAGGATTCGAACCTTTCCCCAACCTGAGAGCTACCTTGCTCAGCTCCGCGCCATAAGATCGTGGGGCTCGCACAGCAGACTTGCCGGCATCACGGTTCCGACACTGATTATTCAGGGTGAGACGGATAAGTTAATTCCGCCGGACAATGGCCGAATCCTCGCCGAGGCGATAGCCGGGTCCGAGCTGGTTATGCTGAAAGACGCGAGTCACATCTTTCCGACCGATAAGCCCGAAGCCTCGCTGGCGGCAATTCTGCGGTTTTTAAAAAGTCGATAGCGCCGGACCTGACACACACCGAACCGGCTTCATTATTACTAGAACAGTTTCTAAGCGTGCGTGATGCTGGGTTGAGGTGACAGTTTCGAAGCTACTGAAGGTTCACGATTCGTATCGAATCCAGCCGGAGCCATGATGACCAAAATTGAATCTCTCCGGATGAAGAACTTCCGCGAGTATCTCGAGTGACTCAACGAGCCGCGGACCAGGTCGATTGAAGAAAGCGTTCCCGTCGGCAACGTGAACACGGCCGTTTCGAACCGCCGCAAGCGACTGCCACTCTTTTTTATCGCTCAGCAGGTGCATCTCCTCAGTTGTTCGAGCAATGTCGAAGCCGCATGGTGATACAAAGATAACGTCCGGGTCTTTCTCAACCATCTCCTCAAACGTCATCCACGGAGAATGCTTTCCCGCTTCTCCGAACAGGTTGACGCCCCCCGCCATCTCGATCAGCTCGGGCATCCAGTTGCCGCCGGCCATCAAAGGGTCTATCCACTCGACGCAAGCCACGGTTGGACGCGAATCAACGGAAGCGCCTTTTTCGGCAATCGCCTTTATTCGATCCTGAAGTCTCGCCGTCAGGCGATCTCCGCTCTCGGAATCTCCCAATGCATCGGCCACTCGCTTGATGTCCTTCCAGACATCGCTGAGTTGGTTCGGTTCGAGAGATACGATCCTGGGATGAGAGCTGGTGAGCTCGCACACCGCCTGCTCGACGTCCTTCAGGCTCACGGCGCAGACCTCGCACTGCGACTGCGTGACGATGTGGGTTGGTTGAAGCTCGTCGAGGATTCGCGCATCTACGCGGTAGACGCTCAATGAATCCTGAACGATCGCTTTTACGCGCTGATCGATTTCACAGCTCGTGCCTTCGACGTTGAACTTGGGCGCCGTGCAGACGGGAAGATCCTTGATCGAAGCAGGAAAGTCGCACTCGTGCGACCTTCCTATCATGTCGGACTCATAACCAAGCGCGCAGATGATCTCGGTCGCGCTTGCGATCATTGAAATGATTCGATGTTCAGAGGTCATAGAGGCGCACATACGCAGCGCCGTAGTATACCAAATACATCGTGTACAGACACCTGAATAAGCCGCGGAGCAATACTCACCTGACTAATAGCGGCATCTATGATGCGAGCCGCTTCGCGAATGGAGGCGACAGAACTAATTGGGGCTAGGCGACAAGTACATCGCTTGTTGCGGCGCCGTCCCAGAACGGCCGCGCGGTTTTCTCGGTCAGCTCGTTCTCACGCGCCGCGTCTTCTACGATCCTGAATCTCTTGCGCTCGGTTATTGTACGGTGCAACGCCCCGCATAGCTGGGAGGCGACGACAAAACTTCTGCCCCCGCAGGTGTAGCAGCGGCCGTCGACCGCCAGCAGCGTTCTTAATGGTAGTAATTCTGTGTTTCCCGCCTCATCCACACGCACAGAGCAATCTCCACAGACGATCTCAATAGTAGTCGGCCTTCTAAGCCCGACGACCTTTCGGTCCCACTTCCCGAGATATACCCTTGGCTTTTCCATGACTTTCTCCCTGATCCTCATTTTTCCCACAATTAGGCGGTGCCGCCGTCGACTGGGAATTAGCAAGAACAGTACCGAAGGTTGCTCCTTCCTATACCCAGTGAATCTCACGGATGACGACTGGCCCTCGCTTGGAGAACCGAATGCAGCCTCAACACCTCTTCAAGGCTGTCCGCATTCCAATCACGGAGAGTATGGAGACAATACACAGATGGCAGGCGCTGGGATTTGGAATCGATAGAAAGGCGGGCGGGCTTCGATCCGCTCTGCCCGGTCTAATGTGGAAATATGAAGGTGCGCGCGAGAACGCGCGAGAGAACGTTAGATGTTTTCCCTCTGCGACACGCCTTTGCTACGATGCGTAAAGTAGTAGGAAAATGATAACTTATACTGACATGGGAGATATCAATGAGGAAAGCCAAAACTATTAATTCAAAACAGTCTAACAGAGTCTCGGTTGCTAAACTTTCAAGCAGCGGCGTACAGACCTCCAAATCTGTAGCGAAGAAGGCATCGAACATATTGCGCGATAGCCGAAGTGGCAAGGCGACAAAGTCCGTGGCGGGAAGTAGTTTGACCCAAACTTCGTCACGACCCAAAAAGTCCGTATTTCTACGTGCAGCTCGATCACTGAAATTAGATGGACCGCCTGATTGGTCGACTCGATTTAAAGAAGATCAAAATGGAAGAAAGAAATAATGCCTAGAGCTGAACTCTTTCTGGATTCAGCCTATGCTATTGCCTTATCTTCTCCCAAAGATGATAAAGAATGGGGCATAACAGATTGTATTTCCTTCGTTGTGATGAGGGAGAGGCGCCTGACCAAGGCATTAACAACAGATAGACATTTTCAACAGGCAGGCTTTCGAACCTTATTAAGAGAAAATCTGAATTTATAAGATATGGAGCGTCTGGCCGTCAGCGCATCTAACGGAATAGATCGTAGTCGCCGGGATAGACCGTAGCCGCGCAAGCGGAGTTCGTATCAATCCATTAGTGATAGCTGCGCGGCCCGGTCACCCAAATCGTGGGCCTTACCTGGTCGAGCGCTGCACGAGTTTACAAACAAGAGCAAAGAGCTCATCAGGATCAACCGGCTTCGCCATGTGAGCATCAAACCCCGATTCCAGAGCCCGAGAGAGATCCTCTTCCATTGCGTATCCTGACAATGCTATGGCAGGAACATCCTCCAGCCCGGGTGTTTCGCGAACGGTCGCGATCATCTCGTAGCCGTCGGCTTCCGGCATGCCGATATCAGAAACTATTATGCTCGGCCTTTCGTCCTTCGCCATCTTCAACGCTTCTTCGGCGGAGCCCGCGGCAAGGGTGCGCCAGCCAAGGCTTCTGAAGAAAACGCGTATCATTTCGAGTGTGTCCTGCGAGTCGTCGACAATCAGCACCGTGCCCGGAGGATTGACGATATCCGTAACGATCTCCTTGCTGCTATGTACGCCTTCGATTTTCGTGCAAGGAAACGTGACGCTGAACCGCGAGCCTTTTCCGATGCCGTCGGACTCCGCTCGAACCGTGCCTAGATGCATTTCAGTGAGCTTGCTGACGATTGCCAACCCCAATCCCAGCCCGCCGTGACGGCGCGCATTCAGGATATCGGCCTGCGAAAACGGGCTGAACACGTTCGGCAGGAAATGAGGTTCTATTCCCTGGCCGGTATCCGAGACAATGACGTGCGCTTCGTCTCGATTTCGCTTCAACTCGACGCTGACCTGTCCGCCTTCAGGAGTGAATTTGATGGCGTTCGACAGCAGATTCCAGACAATTTGCTGCATTCGCAAAGGCTCACCTTGAACCACCACGGGATGCTTTGGCATTCGAACAGTCAAGCGGACTTCCGCCGCTTCGGCTCTCTCCCGCACCGTTTCCAGAGCGGCTTCGACAACCATTCGCAGGTCGATGGGTTCGAGCGTAAGGTGAAGTTTGCCGGATACGATTCGCGAGATATCGAGAAGATCGTCTATGAGCCGGGCCTGCAGTCTCGCTCCGCGCTCGATTGCATCGAGCCCTTGATCCAAAAGCGCCGGCTCAACCGAGCCTCGACGCAAGAGCCGCGACCATCCCAGGATGGGCGTCAGCGGCGTGCGAAGCTCGTGCGACAGCGTGGCGAAGAAAACATCTTTCGCCCGGCTCGCTCTTTCGAGATCCTCATTAACGCGTTGAAGCTCGCGGGTCCGTTCCTCGACTCTCTGCTCCAGCTCCCGGTTCAACCGCTCCAGGTTGGCGCGCGCGTCCCGCTCCGCGAGCATCAGGCTGCGATGCTCGAGGCCGCGTTGAATCGTCAGTTTCAGATCTTCGATGACGCAGGGTTTTATCAGATAGTCGTATGCGCCGTGTCTCATCGCCGCAATGGCGGATTCGAGCGATGCGAAGCCGGTCAGCACCAGCGCGATTGTGTGAGGCGACGACCGGCGCAACTCGGTCAAAACCGACAGCCCGTTGGTGGCTTCCATATGAAGATCGGTAAGCACGAGATCGTATTGCGTCTCCTGGAGCCGGCTCAGAGCTTCCTGCCCGCTAAACGCGATATCGACTTGAAAACTTTCCATGCGCAATACTTCGCCGATAGTTACCGCGACACTTTCTTCATCATCGACGACGAGCAGCCGAGCCGGGTAGCTGTGTATATTAGGTTCGTCGGAGTCCATGTGATTCCGATAGCCCATAGCTGTAGCCATGATGTTTTTCGTTAAAAGATCGGCAGGGTTGCGGCTGCCTATCTTTCTTCTTGCTCCTTTGGTGTTGTCGGTCCCGGCGCGTCTATCGGGAGGATGATTCGAAACGCGGTGCCCTTGTCCCCATTGCCTGTTACTTCGATCTGCCCACCGTGCTGTCGCACGATGTTATGAGTGACCCAGAGTCCCAGCCCCGTCCCTTCTTTCCGCATTGAAAAGAACGGCTCGAATATGCGCTCGATATTTTCTTGGCTTATTCCAGGGCCCGTGTCGCTGATCTCGATCAGAACGGACGGTTGTCCCGGCCGTTTATAACGCATCGTCTTGATCGTTATCGTCCCTCCGCCATCGAGCGACTGCTGAGCGTTCAGTATGACGTTCAGCCAGACTTGCCGCAACTGGTCCGCATATCCGTTTACCGGAGGCAGCCGCGGCTCAAGCTTCTGCCTGAGAATAATGCCGGCATGGTGTAGCTTTCGCTCGAGAAGAGTCAAGGTGTCTTCAATTAATTGATTGATATCGACTCGCTCGGGAATACCCGAAGGCCGCGCAAATCCCAGCAACTGCCGAATAATTTGGGAGACGCGCTGAGTCTCCTTCAGCGCTATCTCTAGAAAGCGCGAAGTAGAGGCCTGGTCCTTTTTCGCTTGCAGAAGGTAAAGCGAGTTCTTGATCGCTTCGAGGGGATTATTGACTTCGTGCGCGACTGACGCCGCGAGAGTTCCGAGAGCCGCCAGCTTCTCAGACTCGAAGAGCTTCTGTTCGATTCGCCGCCGTTCCAGCTCGCGTATTTCGGACAGGTCATGCAGCACTGAAACTACGGCCGTCACCTGCTCCCTGTTGTCCAGCACTTCGACCGATGTTATTTCCATCGGCAGCGATTCCGCGGTTTCAGGATCGATCAGCTCTATCTCCGCTTGCCTGTCGGAATGCGACTCAGACGCCAGTCCGGATATGAAAGACGTCAGCTTCACTGAATTCGCTCGCACCGCCGCGAGTGACCGCGAGGTCGCGGGTTCGACTCGCCTGTCCGGAGACTCGGCGCGACGCACCAGAAGCTGTTCGTGTTGAAAGAGCAATCCGGCGCGGCGATTGAAAAGCTCGAAGTTCCCGCTCGCATCCGTAACGACGACCGGATGACCGACGTTCTCGATTATGAGATTGAGCCGATCGCGCTCGCGGCGGGATTCGGCTTCGGCCCGAGTCAATTTTTTGTAGTTGCGGGCAAGCTCTTCGTTGGCTTTTCTGAGATCGGTTACGTCCCGAAACACCGATACGAGGCCGATTCGCTCGTCTCGCTCGTTGAGAGCGGGAGTGGACACGACCTCGAAATGGATCTCCGAACCTTCGATCGGATCTACAAGGGTTAGGTCTTTTCCGAGAGTTTCGGTCGAGCTGACCGTGCCGCTCGAAAGATAAGCGGAGAATAGAAGGTCATTCAGCTTGAGCGCTCTCCGCTTGCCTTCGCTGGCCTCCTCGGAGCCGCTGAATAATTGCTCCGCGCGCCTGTTTTGAAGAAGAATTTCATTATCGATGTTGGTGAGCACAATGGGATCGGCTACCGATTCCATTATCGACTCGACGCGCTGGCGCTCTCGCTGAAGCTCGGTGACCTTCGCGACCAGCCGCTCCGTGCGAATGGCTGAAGCAATGAGAAAGCCGACGCGGTGAGCAAAGAGCTGCAGAAACTTAATTGTCTCGGGCGCGATGCAGCTCCTGTTAGAGCCCACAAACAAGACTCCGATACAAGTAGCCTCCGGCTCCCAGAACCGGCCGCGCGCCATCACAATGCGCGGCGCGTCTCCGTCGGGGTTATCCTGATCGACTAGAACGCCGAATAGGGGAATCGCGAAGATATCTTCACTGTTGGTATTGCCGCCGGCGAATGAATGCTCCGAATCGCGCGAGATCCACGCCGGTTGTCCATTATAGATAACCGATACACCGGGTTCGCCGGAATCGAGCGGCATCTCGATTTTTTCAACGGAGGCGCTGGAAGGGAAGCCCACGGCCATTCTGACGCAGAGAGTAGAGTTGCGCTCGTCGATCAGCGCGATCGCGGCTTCGGTGTACCCCATCTCGGCGGTCAGAAACTCGAGCGCCAGTGTCACCTGTTCGCTCACGCCCGCATCGAGCAACATCTGCCCCGTCATTCTGAACAGGATCTCGTATTGCTGAGCCAGCAGGCCGACGCCGTTGTTTCCTCTATCGCCGGCCGCTTCGGCGGCAGCGTGTTCGGGTGATTGCAGAAGCCGGTCTTCCATTTCAATACGGCGGAGGCGCTGCCTCCGCCCTCACTTCACTCCGCGGTTCCTATCTTCTCTCTCGATCCGCGACTGGCCTTCGGCGGAACTCTTCATCGGATGCGGCGTCGCCGCCCGAAATTGCGGGTCTTGAAACCGGCTGAGTCAAGCCGACCGCTTCGGCGTACTTCAGATAGGTATCGATCGAGGCGACGACAATACGCGCTTCAACTGTTATCAGGTCGATACCAACGAGGGAGATGCGAACCCATGCGTCGACGACGATGCCTTTATCAAGCACGCGGTCGAGCACGTCGATTAGACTGGTTCCTCCTGGTGCTCTTTCAACGGCCATTTATTGAGTTCCTCCTAGATAAATGGGGCTAGCATTAATAGGCTGAGCGAACGGCCATTCATCGCAAATCGGATTACGGCCGAGCTAAGACTCGGTCCGTTTCTTTCGCCGTTTCGGTCCCGCCGGCGCACGCCGGGCGGAGCGGGCTGATGGTGCGGCGTCGGGAGCCGATCTGGGGGAAAGCCTCTCAACCGCCGCCTCCAACTCCGCAATGCGCCTGCCGAGACGATTCTCACTCGCAGTCGCTTCCGTGCGGGCAGTCAAATTCGAATCATATCGCCACCAGTCGAGTCCGATTTGCTCGGCTTTGTCGATCGAACAAACAAGCAAGCGTATCTGTATCGTCAACAACTCCACATTCGCCAGCGATACCTTGATGTCGCCGGCGACGACAAGTCCCTTATCCAGAATCCGGTCCAGCACATCCACCAGTCCCGGCGGACGCGATGTAATCAGGTTAGACCGCTCATTTGACATATAGGAATCACACTGACCGCGACTGTCACAACAACCTTCCGATTGGACCAAGATCCAGATTGAGGTCCTCGTCCTGCAATCCGAACTGCGACTTCAGCTCCTGCATCTTGGATTCGAGCGCCATCAGGGCCAACCCGAGATCCTCGACTTCCCGCGGAGAGAGCCCTCCGCCTTCCATCCGCCTGATCGCTTGCTTCTCGAGCAAACGACGGATGAATTCAATGAGCGATAGAACCAGCTTGACCAGTCCATGCTCAACCGACTGCGCATCAACATTGATGCGATCCGGTAACGCTCCCGTCAGGCGTTTGAGTTCACCTACAAACTCGCTCGCGTCCGAGGTCTCGATGTCGGGTTCCGAGCCTGACTGAGAGCCCTCACTATGTCCCATAAATTAAAGCCGGGCTGTTGAAAAACCCAGAGCGCGGTTGATCCATTGCCGAGAAATACAGGCTCAACCGCTGAGGTCGCAGAAACTGTACGGTGGCCAGGGGCCGCTCGTCAAGAAGCGTAAAGCGATTCGCTCGGCCAGCCCGGCGGACACCCTGTGGCGATATTCCTCAAGTCGATGTCGCTCGACAAGGTGCGCCGCCGATAACGCCAGCGAACCTCCCGGCCTGACCTGTACCACGGATTCGCGAACACAACATTCCACAATCGACGCAAGCCAGCTCGCGATTTCTTCGCCGTGCTCCTTCAACGACTCAGACTCTTCGAGCTCGCGGCGCTTTGCCATCAAAAAACGGCTTCCCGGTCCGGTTTCAGCCGAAACAACTCTTGAGCGTTCCGCGCCTTCATCATCTTTTTTTTCAGGACGCCAGATGATCTTCACCGACATCTCGACCGATCCTCGCACACGGTTCAATTGAAGAAGGAGCTTTTCAAAATTCGATTCGACATAGGACTCTAGCTTCTCTTGACTCACCAGCGTACCGAAGCGAAACGGCAGCGGTGTTGTAGCGGCCAGAATCGAAGCTACGACTCTCTCGTGCGAAAGAACGGCGCCCCTGTTTACCGGAACCATCGCCCCATCGAAATCACTCACCACCGCGGCGAGGCCGCGCGTATCGATGAGATACACCGGCGCTTCCGCTACCCCGCTCGAGCCGATCATTTCGAGCTTGATGTCGTCACCGAGGCAATATGCATATAGGCTCACGTTGATCTATTCCGGCTTTTGTAATTGATTCGCCGCGGAGCCGATCGCGGAAATTTCGGCATGTGCTTCCTCGCGGCTGAGCAAGATCTCTTTTATTGTTTCGACGGAGCTCAACAACACGTTGAGACCGAGATAGATAAGATCCACGCCGGCAACCGAAATCGTTATCTGACCGCTGATCACCAGTCCTCGGCTAAGAACGTGATCGAACGTCTCGAGCAGAGACAGCTCATTCTCATCGAAGTCGTCGAGTATGTCGGTCATTGCTGCTCCGAGGCGAAGTTATACGCCGGCCACGGACCTGTCAGCTCAATTTGAAAGCCTGCTGCTCCATGCTCAACGGCCAACTGCTCCGCCGCAGCGCGAAATTCGGAGAAGCGGCTGCGTGAAACCAGAAAAGCCATCTTCGCGACGATGTCGCCGCGCGCGGACGGCTCAGGCTTCAACACGCGCAGCCTTTTTTCCGCATCGCTTGCGGCCGCGAGTCCGTGTTCTATTAAACCGGCCACGCGCTTCGATTCGATTCGCGCTTCGTCGGCCAACGAAGACTCGATCTCCTTGCGCAAAAGATATGCCTCGCCGGCGAAAGCGGCCGCGGCTCTGGCCTCCAGGGCGCGGAGGCGTTCGCTTAAGGAAGTGACGGCCTTCAACAACATCGCGCGGTCTCGAAATATGGTCACGCCCCACTCTTCCCTTCCCCGCAGACGGCCGATGATCGCCTTCAGTTCTTCCTCTCGCTCCTCGAGCATCAGCTTGACCCCGCTGCTCTTGAAGTAGATTGCGCCGAATCGCAGCGGCACAACGGCGGCCCGCGCGGCGAAGAACTCGACTACCCTTTCGTGGCGAATTGCTCGAACCGCCGTCCACTCGGGATCGGCCAATCTACTCTCGAGTACTTCTTCCGCATAGTCGCCCGGTGCTTGATCGCTTCTCTGCCTTGCCGGAGCGCTCACTCTCCAGTCGGCGGCTCTTTGCCTGAATCCGCCAATAGCTCTTTGACGTCGGCTACCAACTCGTCAAAAAGTAGCGGTTTGGAAATCGCGCGGGTGGCTCCCGTTCTAATGGCGTCATCCATCACTTCTTGCGTCGCGGCGGTTAGAACCAGAATTGGGATACTCTGACTCCCCGGCCGAACCCTTAGCTCTTTTATCATTTCGATTCCGTTCAGCTTGGGCATTTCGACATCAGTGATTATCAGGTCAGGGCGCTCTGCATTCGCCAGGTACAATCCTTCCTGACCATTAGCAGCGAGTATAACGTCGAAGTCTTCAGAGGTTAAATGAAGGTGAATCAGCTCGCGGGTGTCCAGCGTGTCGTCTACTACCAGGATCTTTGATTTCGGCATGCAGAACCGAAGCCTTTCGCGGGAATCTTGCCGAGGTCATCTTTTGTACGCTGGTCAGAACCGTTTTTGCAAGATAAAAGGATTGAGCGTTCTTCTGCTTTCATGAGTTTTATCGACAGATGATCTTATTTGCTCGACCTAGTCGACTCGCGCACGCTTGAGAAATACTCCCGCAGCAGTTTGGGCCCGCGCACTTCGTGAGGCTGTTGCTCGCCGATAAAGACCGTAGCCTTCGCGCGGAATCGACGACGAAACGAATGAACGATCTCTTGTTGCTCGGTGCGCCGCTCATTACACCAGTCACAGGACTTCGCGGCCGTGGAAGGTATTACGTTATTGACGATCAACCGCCGCATCGGGACTCTGAGCCTCTCCAGGTCACGCGCGAGTCTGATGCTCTCCTCCAGGCTTGCGAGTTCCGGAATCGCTACGCCTACGAACTCACACTTATCGCTATCCACCAGCAGCGCGGCGACGCGCTTGATGTTTTTTGACATCGTGACCAGCTCGCGAGCTATGTTCTCTTCCGCCGCCACCGCTTTGTACTTCAGCAGCAGCTTCATGAAAATGCGCACCCATGAAAGCGCAATGTCCGGCAGTTCCAGAAAACGCACCAGATGGCCGGTCGGCGCGGTATCAAGCACGATCGAAGAATACGATCCGTCGCGCAGCAGTTCGCTTATCGCCCCGAGCGCCGCTATTTCGTCTATGCCGGGCGGCGCAAGAGTCATTATTTCTCTCATGGCATCGCGATCGAATTGAATCTCCCATCCCGATTCGCCCGTAAGCGAGTCGAACCATTCATCGCTCCATCTTTGATATCGCTCCTTGAATTGCTGGAATCGCGCCGCGGGGTCTATTTCAATGCCATCAAGATTCCGAAGCCCGGCGACTCCGCGCTTGAGCTCGCCTATGTTCTCGTCAAAGCTGTCGGACAGCGAGTGAGCCGGATCCGTGGAAAACACGAGCACGCGCGAGCGGCGGTTTCGCTCCGCAAGCGCGAGTGATGCAGCCGCGGCCATCGTTGTCTTACCAACACCTCCCTTGCCTCCGAATATAAGCAGGCGCCGAGGCTCGAGCGTTAACCCCGCTGAGTCCGGGTGACTCGCGATACTCTTTTTCGGTTTGTGACCTCCTGGCGCCGGCCGCCTTGTCGCCGCGAGTTGATCTCCCATCTCGCCTTCAGAAGAGGCGTTCCAAATCCGGCGGCCAATTTCGGTGAGATCCGCCTGGCCGCGTACAGCGTGGGCGGCCTGAGGCACAAAATGACATCGAAGTCCTTTGAACTCTCGCCGCACTCTTTTTAACATCGGCTGCTGGGCCGTTGCGCGCGCGCCGCAAAAGCCGCAGTCATTTCGCGGCCTCTCCACTCTATTGATGATCAGATCGGTTATCGGCACGCCTTCACTTCGAAGAAACGCGAAGTAACGGGAGGTCTCCTCGACGATCATCGCTTCGGGGATTGTCACGAGCGTGAACGCGGTAGTTTTGGGCTTGTACAACATCTCGCGCACGCGGTCGAGCCGCTTACCGAGTTCCGAGAGGAATAATTCAATTTCGTCGGCTTTCGCCCGCTTTCGCCGCGCAAAACGGGCGATCAGAAAGCGGTGTTTTTCAGCGATAAGGTCGAGTGCATTGATCCATTGAGCGAACACCTTCGGCAGTTGAAGAAGCCGCGTCGTGTGACCCGACGGGGCGGTGTCCACGACGATTCGAGCGTATTCTCCATCGCCAGCGGTCTCGCTGAGCTCGAACAACCCCATCACTTCGTCCATTCCCGGCAGCGAGAGATTCAGGATTTCGTTGATGTCGCTTCGATCCAGAAAGGTGCCTTCGTCCGCGATTCGCGCGAGCGTCGATCCGTGTTCTTTTTTGAAGGCATCTAGAGCAGCGGCGGAGTCCATCTCGCGCGCGAAAAGCTTTGCTCGTTTCCGTGCCGCTACTTCGACAATGCGAGGGCCGATCTTTTTATCGAGGATATCCGAGAGTGAGTGCGCGGGATCGGTAGAGAACAAGAGAATGCGCTCGTCCTGCCGCGCCTGCTCAAGCAAGCACAGCGCGGTCGCGCAGGCGACGGTCGTCTTACCGACACCGCCCTTGCCTCCGAAAAAGAAGAACCTGGTTTCGGGAATCGTGACGGACGATGATTCTGACTTCTTCTTTGCTCGGGAGGGAGGAGGGGATTTCCTGGAAGTCACATCCTTAGTTTTCGCCGTGGTTCCAGAACTCCTCGTCGTCAAAGTTGGTCTCGACCACTATGGATGAGGACTGGGCGGTGTGAATCTGGCTGAGTGATTCTTGCTGGCGCTCTTTGATTACGCGAAGCCGGGAGAACAACTCGGCTTCGATTTCTCGATGCTCTTCGTCCGAGACCTCGTTCAACTCACGCCGCATCTCGAGCTCGAGCAACTGATGCTTGATGACGCTTTCGTCGTTCAACTCCTGGTCCGCGATTTTCTGAATCTGACCCAAGATGAAACTGAATCCGCTGATGGGCGCCAGCAGGATGTCATCGATAAGAAACATCGGCGTCACCTCAGAATCGATTCCGACTCCACGCTTCCGCGTTCCAGCTTCAGCCTTATGTGAACGAAATTGTAGGGCGGCCACGGCCCGCTGTACTTGAACGAGAGGTTCCCATCGTACCTGGCCGCGATCTCTTTGACCATTTGATCGAACTCGGTCTCGCGGGCGCGCTCGACAAGGAAAGCGACATTTAAAATCATTTTGTCGCCTATCGCCTTGTTTGCGCGGGAGGCAACGGCGACGTCGCGGAGCGCGGAATAGACTTCCCGAACGTACGCATCGGCCTGTTCGATGAGCGCTCCTTCAACCAGGCGGCCAAGCTGCATTCGAGCGAAATAGGTAGAGCCGCCCGCTCGCAGGGTGATCTGATCCTTGAGATTGCGAATTTCTTCGTTTTCGTCTTCGATTCCCGCTATTACGCGGTCGCGATCCCAATTGACTTTGAGGCCGAACTCGACCTTGCCTTCCATCTTCGCAAAGACGTCTTGCAGCGCGTCATAGGTTCCGCGCATCAGTTCTATGATGTCCTGTTCGGTGCGGAACAGCGCGCCGAACGCCATCGGTAAGACTGTGAACTCGCTCATCACTGTCTCGTTGACCTGTTCGTGAGCGAACACGTTTTCGCGTGTCGGGTCATAAACCACGAGCGGTGTGTTTGAAACGACCGAAGCGATATCGCCGTAGTGAACTGTGTATACCTCATCGCCTCGACCGCCAATTCCCATAGGTCCGAATGAGCGTGGTTCCTTCACCTGGATTATGCAATAGACATATTTACCTTCGGCCAGAGTCGCGGGTGTGGTCTGCTCCGGTTCAAGAGTGGTACTCATTCTAACTCTCTCTTTTGTTTATTCTTCTTTTACGGCAGAGCTTAGCTGGATCCAATCATCTACTTACAAACGTCCGGATTCTACGAACACCATCTACCCCTGTCAAGGGGAGGAAAGGGGAGGTGAATGCTAAACAGACAATAGATCAGGGAGGGATACACGAGGGTATTTGAAGCAACTATGGTTTAGTGAGTACGCGGTCAACCCTTGTGCTTGAAATACTGAACAGCTCTCTCGTGATGCTCGGCCTTTTCCCTGCTATCGAAGGTTCCGAGGTTCTTCCGTTTTCCTGTTTTGGGATCCTTCTTACGGGAATATAGTCGATACTCGCCCGATTTGAGTTTTCTAATCATCTAACATAAACCTCCGTTACGCGTTTCAGTCGCTTCACGCCTAAAACTCTTCGTTCGATTCTCAGATTGTAGTCTTTCTCTCCGCGAGCAGTCTCAAGAGTCCGTTGATTCCCAGGTGAAGCAAAATGTACACAACCAGCGCGACGATATCCGAAACCCTCAGTTGGAAGCGCCCGCTGCCCAGATCCGGCAGCAGTCGATAAAAGGGACCCAGCAACGGCGCGGTCAGCGCGTCGATAAATCGTTTGAACCCGCTTGAATCTCGCGCGCCAAGCACCTCCAGAAAAATTTCCAGACCTATGAGTGCATAAATGATAAAGAATATGTAGTCGACGACCTGCGAGATGCGAGCAGCGCCTCTCGCTCGTTCAATCTCCGTTTCGGTGGAGGCGATCTCCCGGATAGACTTTTCCTCTAATCGGTCGCCGATCACCGCGGCCTGCTCTCGGCGCTGCCGGTCTTTATCTTCGACCTGCCGTGCGATCTCGGCCTGCATGCCTTCGCGAACAGTTCCTTTAAGCTCCTGATAGCGAGCTACTCGTTCCGACTCGTCGACCGCCAATTTTTGATCTTCAGTCATGTTTTCTGTTCCCTTCTTTTGCCCGCCCTCACGCTATCCAGCGTCGCCGGAAGAGACCAAGCGCGGCGACGAACAGGGCAGATCCAATGATCGACCAGACGACGGGATATGAGTGGCCGCCAACATCGACGGCAAATATTTCGTGCAGGCCGAGCGCGCCGGCGATCCACATTCCCAACAGCGCGCCTATAAACCCGAGCGCAATCGACGCCAAACAACCCCCGTGGCTATAACCGGCTATCGACTGCCCTATAGCTCCGCAGATTCCCGCGATGAGCAGGAGAATCAACAGGGAGGTCAGCGTCATCGTCTGGTGGCCTAATTCCATAGGTATTCGTCTCCGCCGCCGTTTAATTGCAGCCTATGCTTGTCCCGCAAGCATTGTGCCTCGCTTCGCACTCTATGTTTCTCATCATCGAAAGACAGAAGACGGGACGCACGGAGTGTATTGATATCCATCGGTCGATGTACGAATGAAAGACAGGCGTTGTAGGTTTGCTAAATGCGTATGATAAGAATTATTAAGGATTTGGACGCATGCCGCCGATGTGGATTATGGCCTATCCGTTGCTCTAGTCACCGCCGATGGGTACGGGCCAAGATCGGAATTGCAAGGAGGTCTGGGGATTTGGCGGGATGGCGGCGCTAGTAGAGTCCTCGTCCGCACGGCGGTCCCGCTGGTCTTTGACTTGGGATGGAAGGGGTCCGGGCCGAGCCGGAGTCCTCTATCGGAGCTGGTGCTTCGAGCGGTAAAGAGGTTACGCATGAAGCTTCCGGCGAAAGACAAGTCAGTCGCATTGCTTCCTGCTTGTCCCGTG
Source organism: Blastocatellia bacterium AA13 (assembly GCA_003222245.1). GTDB lineage: Bacteria > Acidobacteriota > Blastocatellia > UBA7656 > UBA7656 > QHVH01. Next base: position 180,369 of record QHVH01000014.1, read on the forward strand.
CCCATTCGCTAAGATTCATCACTTGCGTCGGAAACTGAATGGATCCCTTGCGGTTCGGAAGAGGATACCATCGTGCCTTATACTGCGTCCTTTGATTCGTGTCTCGAATTCTGAACCCTCCTGTGTTCCCTGCAGTCCGAAGCCGCTAAGCCTTGTTCGCTTCGATGAATCGGAATAGAGTCTCCCTCGGATTATGAGCGGCGTTATGCAGGGTGATGCTATCCTGAACCTGGATCGAGATGAGTCGCGGCGGGCGATGGTCAGCGAATCGCTCGAGCGTGAAGGATTTTCGATCGTCCAGGCGGCAACCGCCTCCGAAGCATTGCAATCCCTACTCTCAAACCAAATCCGTCTTATCCTTTTTAATTCCGATTTACCCGATCCAGGCGCGGAGGAGTTCGGCCGCAAGCTCAAGAGCGACACATCTACTTCATCGATTCCGCTCTTGCGGCTCTCATACGCGGAACAAACAATCCTGACAGACGAGAAGCTCTCCAGCGCGGATGCATATCTGAACTGTCCCGCTGACATAGAAATTCTTACCGCCATAAAGATGTTTCTTCGCATTCGCGACGCGGAGGAAGGCCTTCGCAATAACGAGAGCTGTTTAAGGGCCTTATCCGAGGCCGGGCAGGAGGAGCAGCAACGAGGTCAAGCCGCGCCCCACACGGTACGGCTCTGGATTTCCCACGACGACGCAAGCAGCTTATCAAAGAGGCAATGGCTGGAACTCACCAATCTCAAGCCGGGGGATGAGATGGAGTGGGAGGGCGGCATTCATCCCGAAGACTACGAGCGCTGTGTCGAGATCTACGGTAACGCGGTCAAGAAAGCAGCCGGATTCGAGATGGAATACCGCCATCGTGAAGGCGACGGTCCGTATCGATGGCTCCGCGACGAAGGCATGCCTTCGCGCTTATCGAAAGGTCGACTCACCGGCTACGTCGGATCGTGCGTCGATATAACCGATCGTAAGCAGATCGAAGCGGAGCGGGACAATCTGCGCGAGCAGGAGAGAGCCGCAATTGAAGACTCCGAGACGGCCTGGCTCGCTAAGGATGAGTTCGTGAACGACCTCGCGCCCGAGCTGAGCGGGCCGCTCGAAGCAATACTCAGTTGGGCCAGACTTCTGAAATCTACTCCCGTTGACCAGGCAACGATGGATGAGGCTCTCGAAACGATCGAGAACAGCGCAAGGACTCAGTCCAGGTTAATCAAAGACAGGCTCGACGCGGCCCGGCTCGATCGAAGCAGTATTCGGTTCGACTGGAAGCCTGTCGATCTGTCGATTGTCATCGAGGCAGCTCTCGCAAATATACAGCCGGCGGCGGAGGCAAGAGGGATTGCGCTGTACCTATCGCCTGAATCATCCGCCGGGATAGTGGCGGGCGACGCCAATCGACTTCAACAAGTTGTCTGGATTCTCTTGACTAATGCCGTCAAATACAATCGGCCGGGCGGAAAGGTCGACGTTCTGTTGGAGAGAACGGAGGACCACGCGAGCATCGTAATCACCGACACCGGCAGAGGGATTCGCCCGGAAGACCTGCCCTCGATCTTTGATCGGTTCTACCGCGGGGATGGCGCTACGGAATCGTATAAACAATCCTCTTGCAGAGAACTATTGCTTGCTCGAACACTGGTTGAGCTGCACGGGGGAACGATTCAGGCCAACAGCCCCGGAGAAGACCTCGGAGCTCAGTTCACGGTCATACTTCCTTTAGCAAGCGCTTCCGCTTCTTCAATAGGCACGGCTGTACATTCAGACGATCGCAAGCAAAGCGAAGTCGCTCCAAGCGATGAACGCGGCGACATGGTCTCGGCCTAACACGGTTTCGCCGCGGCCTGACGCCTGCTGTCGTTTCTAGAGTCGATCGGCTCGGACCATCCGGAGGTCTTTCCGCGGATCTTTGCCTTTCCTTGATTACCTCTCCGGACACCCGACACCCCAACCCAGTCTCGCTGACACCTGACACTCCCTCCGACACTTACTCTAATCTGCATTACACGATATTCAGACTAATAGTGGTTCAGATCGCAGGGTGGATTCGAACCGATGGTGTATTTGTAACGTCCACTTAGCCTCTCCTTTTTAGAGACCGAGGATTATTTACCGAAAGTTCTTCGAAGTGTCATTGACAGGTATCTACTGAGTGACGTTGCTGTTAGAATGCGCCGGTCGGCGGGGCGGTTTTAGTTTGTTTTATCTGTTCGAAGCTCCGACCTCACTCGAGCCAGGGAGTGAGTTTTCTGAGCACCGAGTTAGCCGAAGCCCCGCGCTTCTTTGCAGGATCCGTTCAAGTGCGGAACAAGTGGGAATACCGCGGCTAGTCGATAAAAGTGAACAGAGTCTGGTTGCGGCCCGCGGGATCGACAAGAGGCCGCGAACTTCGGTTGAAGTCAAACTCTGTTCTAAAAAAGGTCAGCTCCGTTCGAACATTCTAACTTGTGAAAATAGGCGCTGCCTGTTTATAAGAGGTGCTTGACTTTGACCCATGCAGCACATAGAATCGCGGCACTTTAAGGGAACAGGCAAGAAAACGAAGTCTGATCAACTAATGCGTATCAGCAGGTCCTCACTGCTCTAAACGTGACAATGGCGATCCGAAACCCTCTCGGCGGCAACCAGATCGACACTGCGGTTGCAGCCGGACAAACCGCTCTGAACAGCGGCCGCTATGAAGAGGCGGCGGACTATTTCAAATCCGCCCTTCGCATGGCGCCTCGCTCCTTGGAAGAGGAGGCGCTGATCAGGTGCCAGCTCAGCGAGGCGCTCGAGAAGCGCAGCTTAAATCGCGAGCAGCTAGACGTCGTCGCCCGCCTCGAAGATTCATCCCAGCTCGATCGCCTCTCCGAAAGAACCCAGATGCTGGTGCTCATCCGCCTGGCCTGGGGGTATTCATTCACCAACGACGTTCCGCGCGCCATCGCTTTATTCAATCAGGCAATTCGCATTGCCCGCCGTCTCGAAGATCACGGCGGTTTGGGTGCGTGCTGTGTGGGGCTCGGCCGCGCCTACCGAGTCGTGTCTGAGGTTCGAATCGCGAGAGATCATTACACGTCCGCGCTCGAGCACTACAGAATTGTCGGGAATTGGAAAGAACTTGCCGAGTCCTATGTCAACATCGCGTATGTTAACGCGAGGGAAGGCGAATACCAGAACGCGCTTAATTCGATCAATCAGGCAATCACAATAATAGGCAGCCGCGAAGAGCACGAATTGCTAGGCCGCGCGTACATGTATCTCGCCATCACTTACGACAATCTCGAAGCCACGGCCAAGACCGTTGAATCGTTCGAAAAGAGCCTTCATCACTTCCGCCTGGCCGGCAATGATCTCTACCTCGCGATCAGCCAGAACAACTTTGCCGAAGCGCTGATGTGGATGGGTGACTGGCCTCGGGCCGAGCAGATGTTGAAGGCGGCCATTGTTGTTCTCGAGAAGTCTTCGAGCGTAGCGGTCGTCGGCGCAGCCTTCGACACATTGGGCCAGCTTTATGTTCGCCAGGGCCGCCTCGAAGAAGCCGAGCAGATGACCGTGAAGTCGGTAGAAGTTCTTTCCTCTACCAAGAGCAGTAAATGGGCCGAATCAATTGCCCACACGACGATAGGAAGGATCTACCTGCTGCAAGGCAAATCGGCGGATGCGATCGCCTCCTTTCAAATGGCCATTGAGATGGGCGAGAAGATCGGCGATCAGCAGCATCTCGTCCCCAATGCTAAGCTCTGGCTCGCTCAGGCGCTGCTTGGAATCGGAAACGCGAGCGAGGCGCGGCGAATAGTCGAAAACGTCAGGTCCTATTTGCTGAAGTTTCCAAACTTGAAAATCTGGGGCTTCCTGATGAGGACTATCGCCCGCATCGAAGCCGCCTCGGGACAAACGGCGTCCGCCATACAGTCGCTTGGCCAGAGCTCTTCGATATACGAGGTTCGAGGCTACTGTTATGACCGCGCCGTTAATCGAATTGTTCACGCGAGATTGCTTGGAGAGCAGGGCAGGACGGCGCCGGCCATCAAGGAAACCGAGACCGCTTTGGCCGAATTCACCAGACTCGGGGCGGCGGTCGATCTGCGCGAGGCCCGTGAGCTGCTCGACGAGCTGCGGGGGAGAGACGGCGACTCCGCGCCTGCCGCTTCGGTCTCGGATTTCGGCTCGGCTCTGGACGGCTTCGTGGCGCGCCGAATGGTACAAGCGGCGGTTTCACGCGATCTGTTGCTCCACGAGCTTGCCGTGATCGCCTGCGATCTTGTGACCGCTCGGGCCGTGGTTATCGCCGATGGAAATTCGGAAAAGCCCAAAATCATCCTGTCCGTAGGCCTCTCCAGTGACGAGCTCTCATCGGAAGCCGAGAAGCTGGAGTCGCTGCAGCCCGATAAGTACGATCGCGAAGGCGTCTATCAATTTTCCGATAATCAACAGAGCCAGTTTCTGCTGCGCCTCGTTAATCCCCGGTATCCGCTGCTCGAAAAGGGCGATCTGATGATCAGGGCGCTTATTCAACTTGCCGAGCAGGGACTCGAAGTTCAATCGCTCAGGGGCAAGACTCGAAAGACGCAGGTGTTCAATCCGGCTCGCCTGCTTGCCGAAGTCGAATTGCCGGGATTCATATGCGCCAGCCGAGCGATAAGCCGCGTGCTCGAGCAAATTCACAAGATCAGCTCCTCCGATGTCACGGTTCTGATCACCGGCGAATCGGGAACCGGAAAGGAACTAATAGCCCGCGCGGTTCATGCCAGCAGCTCGCGCCGATTCAATACGTTTCTGCCATTCAACTGCTCTTCGTCGCCTCGCGACATGATTGAAAGCCAGTTGTTCGGCTACAGGCGAGGCGCCTTCACCGGAGCCGTCTTCAATAATGAAGGCATCATCCGAACAGCGGAACGGGGCACGCTCTTCCTCGACGAGATGGGAGACTTGCCGCTCGACCTTCAGCCGAAGCTGCTGCGGTTCCTCCAGGAAGGCGAAATTCTCCCGATCGGCGAGAACCAGCCGCTTCACGTCGATGTTCGAGTGATAGCCGCTACGAACTCCGATCTCGAACGAGCGGTTGCCGAAGGCAAATTCCGCGAAGATCTCTTTCATCGCCTCAACGTGATCAGGATTCAGGTTCCTCCGCTTCGCGAACGACGCGAGGAGATACCTCCGCTAATCAATTACTACCTGAACCTCTATCAGGAGGAGATGGCGAAGAGCGAAATCAGAATGTCTGAAGAAGCGGTCGACCTTATGGTGGTTTACGATTGGCCGGGCAATGTTCGTCAACTCTGCAACGAGCTCCGGCGCATGGTGGCCTACAGCGATTCGGACAGCATCGTCGGCGTCGAGAGCCTGTCTCCTGAGATCGTTCGCATAAGCCGCGAGCTGCGATCCGTCACCGAGCCCGCTCATCGAACTGTTGAAGCAGCCGCGGAATCCTTCGGCGATTTGAGACTATCCGATGCGGTAAACGAGCTCGAGCGACGGATGATCCAGGACGCGCTGCGCCGCTCCTCCGGGAACGTGGCGCAGGCGGCAAAAGAACTGGGCCTCTCGCGAAAGGGCCTCTATTTGAAGATGGATCGGTTGAAGTTCCGGATTTGATCAATGCATCGACTAACACATCTGAAACGAAACGACCTATTACCTCAGCGCCTTCCCGTGTACAAAGAAAAGTAAATAGCACCCACTCCCGCCGCAACGATAAGCCAGAACACGCAGTGATGAACCAAAGCAGCGGCATGCGATAATTTTCGAGAGCGCTTTTCCAACTGTCGAAGCCTCGCTCGAAGGGCGGCGTTCGCGATGAACACACCATACGCCAGCGCCGCGAATGCCATAAATCTCAAGGGCCACAGAAAAAATACCCACTGCATTTCAATCAGGAAGAGAAACGGCAGACCCAATCCGAGTAATATCGCAGCGTTCATACACAGCCCTGCAAAGTCGTCGCCGGTCAGCGGCACTTCGAGATTGCCCGCGCGTCCAGCCGCTTCGTGATCAAATACTATCGATGAACCGGTTGGGATTGAGTCCGCCCTGCGATCAGCGTCGTAGGCGCGTCTCGTTTCCGGGTCGGTCAGCACGTCTCGCGCTTCGTTCAACGCTTTCATCTCGTCTTCGTTGCCGCCTGCATCGGGATGTCCGGAGCGAGCGCGCTGTCTGTATTGCTTATCGATTTCGCTCTGAGCAGCGGTACTCGGTACGCCAAGGATTTCGTAGTAGTCTTTGCCTGAATCGAATTTCGCCATACCTCGACCTGCTCGCGATGCGGTGTCTAAGCGTAGAGAAAACCTCCGGTCGCGGGCAAGCCCGCATCGATAATTCACGGCCGGCTATAATCTGAGCCGAATAGAAGAAGTCAATGAATCAATTGTCGCCCGCTCAAGTCCCTGACCCGCCATGCCGCCAATTTTCACAGGTTGGGCGGAGTCTACTCACGTTTTTTTCGCCATGACGGCTCACTTTATTATCGCTGGCCATGATAGGCAGCCATTCTTGATGAACATCCAGTGTTACCGGAACTCAATCAGGTCTTAGTCTTGCAAGAGGCCCTATGTTCGCGCTATATCGGGAGTAGTTATGAAGAGAATTTCTATCATAGTCGCTGCATTGACTTTCCTGTTGCCGGGAATTTGGCCGGCGGCTGCAGCCGCTCCGACTGAGATCGTGCTGTATGCATCCGAGGCATCATTGAAGGCTGGAAACTGGACTGTAGTAGCGGACTCTTCCGCGGCGGGCGGAGCGCGTATCTGGAATCCCGATGCTGGCGCCGCAAAGCTCGCCAACCCGCTCGCTTTACCCGTCGATTATTTCGAAGTTCGATTCAACGCGGATGCGGGGACCGCCTATCGGTTGTGGATTCGCGGGAAGGCTCAGAACGATTCGCCTTTCAACGATTCGATCTTTGTACAATTTTCCGGCAGCGTGGATTCAAACGGAGCCGCGGTCTTTCGGATCGGTACGGACTCCGCGACAACGATTAATCTCGAAGACTGCCTCGGCTGCGGGCTCGCCGGATGGGGTTGGCAGGACAACGGCTGGGGCGCGGGTGTGCTCGGTCCCCTGATCTATTTTCAAGCGAGCGGCCCCCAGACAATAAGAGTACAAACTCGCGAGGACGGATTGTCCCTGGATCAGATCGTGCTCTCGCCGCAGGCCTATTTGAATACCTCTCCCGGCGCTCTCAAGAACGATTCGACGATCTTGCCAAAGACGGTTCCGGCCGGCGGCATGCCGCTCCTTGGTCACGTAATATTCGTAGTTGAAGAGAACCATAGCTACGAGAACGTAGTTTCGAACACGGCGATGCCGTATCTGAACGCGCTTGCGAACCGCTATGGCCTGGCGATGAACTATTACGCGAACGCCCATCCTTCGATAGGAAATTATTTCATGCTGACGACGGGAGCATTGATAACGAGCGACGATCAGTTTTCCGGCAGCGTGACCGTCGACAACATAGTCAGAGAGCTGAACGCAGCGGGCAAGACGTGGAAGGCATACTGCGAGAGCCTGCCCGCGGTCGGATACACCGGAGGCGACCAGTACCCTTACATAAAGCATCACGACCCGTTTGCATATCTTTCCGATGTGACAGGAAATGCGTCGCAGGCTCAAAGTCTCGTGCCTTTTTCGCAATTCGCATCCGATCTGGCTAATGGCCGTTTGCCTGCTTATTCGTTTGTTGTCCCGAACAATCGCGACAATGGACACGATTGTCCCGATGGCTCATCGAACTGTACAGACGTGGATAAGTTGACGGCGATCGATAACTGGCTGCGCTCCAATATCGAGCCGTTGTTGAGCAGCGCCGCGTTTCAACAAGACGGGCTGCTTGTCCTTCTATTCGACGAGTCCGTGACTTCGGACACGACGAGCGGCGGAGGTCATATCGCCGTAGTAGTCGCAAGCCCCCGGTCTAAGCCTGGATTCCGATCCACAACCCTCTATCAACATCAGAACGCGCTAAAGACAGCCGCCGAAGCGCTCGGGTTAACAAGTTTTCCAGGAGCTGCCGCAACGGCCGGCGACATGGCCGAGTTCTTCGACACATCCACCAGCCCGACTCCTTCGGTATCGTCCATATCGCCTGCCTCAGGACCCGCTACAGGAGCCACATCGGTGACGATTATCGGGAGCGGCTTCTCACCGTTCGCGACAGTGTTCCTCGGAGGCTCTCCAGCGACTAATGTGATCGTAAAGGACAGCGGAACAATCACCGCGACGACGCCCGCTCACTCGGCGGGCGCGGTTGATGTCGTCGTGAGCAACACCAACGGCCTCAGCGGGACGCGTAGCGCGGGATTTACCTACACGGTCTCGGGCGAGACGGTCTTGCTCGCGGATGACTTCGACGACAATTCGCTCGATGCAACGAAGTGGATCGCGGGAAACCTCTTCAGTGGGTTCACTGATTCGAACACACCGGCCGTTGAAAGAAATCAGCGCTTCGAGATCGGCCCCTTGCTCGCCAACACCAGCGGATCGCACTACAACGGAATCAGGTCGGCCGGACGCTATGATTTCACGGGAGCCTACTGCTACGTCAGGCTGGTTCAAGCAGCGGCATCGAATACCACGGCGGACGCGATGCTCACTATCGGCGTCGATGTTGATAATTATTACCGAATCTACGTCGAAGGAACGAATCTGACCATTCAAAAGAAGACCGGCGGCGCGAAGAGTACTCTTCTTACTCTGCCCTTCGATTCGATCAATCATCAGTTTGTCCGCATCCGTCACGACGCGGTACGAGGCGACGTCGTCTTTGAAACAGCTCCGAACGCGAGTAACCAACCTGGCTCGTGGACAGAGCGATACCGAGAACCCTGGAATACCGGCAGCGTCGTTCTGACTTCAATCCTGTTTGAGTTGAAAGCGGGAACATTTACGGCCGAGACTGCTCAGCCCGGAATTGTCGTGTTCGATGCTTTCAGAGCCGCACGCCAGTGAGCAGGGGCGCCTCGATTTGAAGCGCCCCTGCTCCGCCTCGTCCGCGGCTGGCGTGGGAATCGTTATCGGACTTCGAAGGTGATCATCGACATGTTGTGATCCGAAGGACGGACGCCTTTGTCGTCGGCGGTGCCCAGCAACTCAGCCGGCGATTTGCTGAGGTCGCGAAGATCGGGCACCTGGGCCGCTCTTAGAACGAGATTAGGCGCGCTCCTGCTGTAGAACACATAATCGATGCGCGCGCGGCGAGTCCGCGTGTTCACCGCATCGACGGGATTGTCCGGATACGCGGTTGCCGTTCCGTTGTTACTTGCATCCGCCCACGCATCCGAACACCAGGACGTCATCCCCGCAATCTCGCTCGCTCCCGGCCACGCGTTGAAGTCACCCGCGACTATGCTGTTGCCGCCGAATCCGAGAATCCAATTCCGCAGTTCGGTGATCTCCTGAGTTCGGCTCGATGCGGAATCTGGATCGAGATGCGTGGCAAAGACGTTCAGCGTTCTGCTGTTGACGACGATGGAGGCTTTCGCAACCGATCGTTGAACGCTCAGGAACAACGAAGCCGTGCTCACGATCGGGAACTTCGACAGGATCAAATTGCCTTCGGTGCATCCTGAGAATTTCGGCGTGAAGAAGAAGTACCAGGTGAACCCGGTTTTTTGCCGCAGTAGATCGCTGAGGCGTTGAGCCTGGTCGTCTCCAGAATAGCGCTGGACTTCGCAAAGCGTGACCAGATCCGGCTGCATGTTGGCGATGTAGGTCGCGGTTCGGTCGAGATTGTAAGCATTGTCCGTACCGTTTCCCATTTGAATGTTCCAGTCGAGCCATTTGATGAGCGTGCTTCCCAAAACCGAAGGCGCGTTCACCGTCACCGGCATTGAAGCGGTTGCGGTTGCTCCGGAGTTGTCGGTCACCGTGAGCCGCGCCGTAAAGGCGCCTGCCGATGTGTAGAGGTTCGAGGGCGCAACCGATGATGACGTATTTCCATCGCCGAATGACCACGCATAAGAGATGATGGCGCCGTCGGGATCGGATGCATTCGACGAGAAGCTGACCGACAACGGATAAGTGCCCAACGCTGGAGACGCCGAAATGGTCACGCTGGGCGGCTGGTTTACGGTAGGAGTTACCGACATAGTGCTCGGCAGGATCACGGAATCATTCTTGAGCGCGCCGGGTGAATTGCTGAGGTAGCGCTGCGGAGAAAGCACGATCTGATCGATCGATAATCCGTCTTCCCGAGGCTGCACGCGAATCGTCTGAGTGCCGCTTGATTGAAAATAGATCAGCGGACCCATGACACCCACTCCCCAGCCGTTGTCCTGCCAACCCCATCCGCTCAATCCACGGCCAAGGTCGTCTTCGAGGTTGATCGCGGCCGCGTCAGTAGTGCCGATTCGGTATGCCGCCGAGCCGCTCGCATCGGCGCTTCCCGAAAACTGGACGTATACCGAGTCGTTGTACGGAGAGTCGCCGTCCGCCTGTCCTCTGATCCACAAACGGTAGGCGCTGCCCGCTTGCGCCGTGAAGGTCATCTCGAAGTAGCTCGAAGGAGACGCCAGCGGCGTTGCTATCTTGGCGGCTCCGGCATCGGGATTCCGCAATGCGGTGCTTCCGGCGGCCGAACCGTTAAAGACCTTGGCCCAGTTTCCGAATATTCGAGAACTCGAAACGTCCGCGGCCCAGATGACTACATCGGATGTACTTGTCGGAGCCGGTGGAGGCGGAGGAGGAGCCGTCTTGGGCAGGATCACATGATCGTTCTTAAGCGCCCCCGGCAACGCAGCGACATATGTAAGAGGCGAAAGCACGATCTGATCTATGGAGAGTCCATCTTCGCGAACCTGCACGCGCATTGTTTGAGAGCCGCTGGCTTGAAAGTAGATTAGCTGCCCCATCACGCCGATTCCCCATCCATTGTCCTGCCAGCCCCATCCGCTCAGTCCGGTTGAAAGACCGTCTTCGATATTGATGGTCGTGGCATCGGCGGCGCCTATGCGAAAAGCGGCGGCGCCGCCTGCGTCGACGCTCCCGGAGAATTGCACGTAGATTGAATCGTTGTAGGGCGAATCGCCATCTGCTTTTCCCCGGACCCAGAGCCGATAAGCGGTTGCGGCTTGCGCCGTGAATGTTAATTCAAAATAGTCCGACGGAGAGGCCGCCGGAGTATTGACTTTGGCTGCACCCGCGTCGGGATTGTGCAGTCGCGCGCCGCCGGCCGCCGTCGAATCGGCAACGACCTCCCAGTTGCCGGCCCTTGTAGTCGCGTCCGTGGCATAGAGCACGATGTCGGTCGCGCTTTGAGCGGACGCACTCGATCGCCAGACTAATCCCAGGCACAGAATCGATACCATCAGCGTAGTCGATAACGCTGCCTTTGACCTTAGCAATACCCTCATTTTTAGTAATACCCTCATTTTTTCCTCGCTCGACGGGCTCAATGGTCCCGTACCCACTCTCGTGTTGTAGATGGAAGCAGCAGGGTCTCAACAGCCGTCCGGGCACACACTCCCGGCAGGCTACTTTGGAGGAGCTAAAATTGGCCCTGCACTCCGCGTATATTCAATTATTTATTCGGCCTCTCGAATCCCCAGCCTGAGGGGCTCAATTTTCTCTCTGGATGATTCGAGATTTTACAGAAACAGTTGAGACAAAAGCACGCCTGGCCATTCGGTTCGTTTCTGGGACGACCGAATTTTCAGACGACGGATTGTGAGGAGAGAAGGAGCGAACGTGAGGACAGGATAAACTGACATTCTCTTGCGCGATTTCAGTCCTTGATTCATCTACTCCCTATGATGGGGAGTAGCTCTTATACCATGGGTGACCGATCGCGTCAATATACTCTTTAAATAAAGCCGAAAATAAAGCGAAATTTTAAACCTTTAGCAGTAAATTCGCGGTCTTCAACTTGCAAATTTGGCCGTCTTATAAGTATCAGAACAATGATCCTCAAACGAAGGGAAGTGTGTATATGACATTATGGAGTCATCATATATTAATGATCTCGAAATGGAATAAGAAGCGTTGAACGTCCTGATCAATCGTGAAGAGAAACGTGGATCATAAGAATAGCGGTAAGAACGGCGCCTGCGCGCCCGCTCCTGCTTCATACTGTGCTCTTAGT
>QHVH01000076.1 GCA_003222245.1 Blastocatellia bacterium AA13
CCAGCGCGCTAAGCAGGCATTACCTGTATAGCTATTTGTGAAACAGTACACTAGACGCGAGAAATGACTGTCGGAGTTCGGCATCGCGGAATACATAGAACACTCCTGGCCCCTCCGCGAGGCTACTTTCGCCGAGCAATGAGTCAATCCAGTCTCTCAGCTCGGGCTGCTCATAGTACTTCTGGAAGGTGTTCAGTCGAGTGAGACAGCCGTCTTCGAAGGCAGCCTGGTTCCCCTTGTCTGCCTCGATTGCTAGACGGGCCGAGACGATGAGCAGCCGTTCAGCTAGCACTAAAACAAGCGAGGATGAAGGTCGGTGTGGCCGTTCGCCTTCGACGATTTTGATTCGGGTTTGGCTCACTGATTGGGTGCGCTCGCGCCAAATTTGCTTCAATCTGCCGACATTACTCCTCAGCTCATCGTCGCTGGCCAATCCCTCGCTTGTTTTGTTTGTCCCTTTTTGTGATCTTCTCCTGGCCCGGGTCTGTACTGGCTGGCGCAGTTGGTGTGGGCGACCACCATCCTGCGCTCCCGGTTACGATTGGTGGCTCGATATCCTTTTGTGGACGCCAGCTTTCGACTGATGATCTCAAATTGATACGGGATATTACTGATGATTTCCCATCTCTTTCGGTCACACAGTTGGCAAGCACTATATGCGAGCTGCTCGATTGGCGAAGACCAAACGGCTCTCTTAAGACTAGAGAATGCTTTTCCTTTTTACAGGAACTCCACCGCCGAGGCTGGATTGAGCGATTGCCTGTCTTGCGAGTCACCTCCCCAAGAGGTGCTCGGGCGGTCGCCGTCGATGACAGCAGCCAAACAGAAACCGAAGTATCAGGTTCGCTCAGGGAGTTTGGGCCATTTCAGCTTCAACTAATCACTGATAAAAGCGGTCGGCGTCTATTTCAACAATACCTTCACCGCTATCACTATCTTGGCTACCGCACACCAGTAGGGGCGCAGTTGCGCTACTTTGTCAGATGTCAACAAGGCTCTGTTCAGATGAATGGGACGATCAACCCGAATGGCGTGTCCACGGCGAGTTTCTTCGAGTGGGGCACGAGTGCAACGCTGAATACGTTCACCGCCACTCCAAGATCGAGTTTCTCCACTGGACCTGGTACCATCACGAACAGTTGGCCTCTGTCCGGTCTTTCGTGCGGAACTACTTACTATTACCGCGTTGTTGCGGTGACCGAGGGTGGAACCAGCGTGCGAGGGAACATTGTTGCGGTAACTACCTCAGCGTGTACCAGCACGCCAGACTTCACTGTTAGCGCATCACCGGTGTTAAGAACGATCTCCCAAGGACAATCGACCACCTATGCTATCACTGTCACTAGTCAAAACGGTTTCGGGGGGTCGGTTGCTCTTAACGCGCTGAACCTGCCTGGCAACATCATTGTGTCCGGCACCGCGTTCAGTCCGTCGACGATTACAGTGTCTTCAGGCAGTTCCGCCACTTCCACTTTTACCTACGTCAGCAGCGGCACAGTACCGACTGGAACATTCACAATGACGGTGCAAGCACAAGCCGGCAGCCTTATCCGTAGTGCGCCAGTGACTCTGACGATCATCCCAGTAACGGCTGATCCATCAGTGATCGGTATTGATCCTGCCAGCCCGGTCGCCACTACTGAAAGACAGACCATATCGGTTAGAGGCAGCGGCTTCCAGCAGGGTTTGATCGTCAGAATTACCTTCCCTAGCGGACAATCAGGGACTTTGCTAGGAGAGACGATTCGGAACGTAACCTCCAACTTGTTTTCCATGGTCATCAACTTCAATGGTAACGACGGCGGTTATTCAATTCGCGTAACGAATCCGGATGGTCGCCAATCCCAATCTTTCTCGTTTACAGTGGCCGCAATCGGAACGACGGGTTGTAGCAAAAGTGTAGACGTCAACGGCGTATCAATCAGAGCGAACTGCATAACTCAAATCGACTCGCGTACGACCAAGGCATCCGGCGACGTCAGCTTGAACGACTTTCTGCGCTTCACGGGTGACTTGACGATTGTTAGGAACGGTATCAACGCGACGGTTAGCGGAAGCGGCGGGGTGTACATCGATGGAGTTTATCATTTCGGGAGGGTCACGCTGTTCGCCACCGGCAGTTTTCAATTCAACCTTGACGGAGGAGCAGCACTTTCTAACCTGATCCGAGGCGCTCTCAGCCAAGAACTCAAGCTAGCAGGTCTAAGCGTTGAGATCTCGAACATCCATTTGTTGAGTGACGGCGTAATGATCGACGGGCAACTGGTACTACCGCCGATAGTAGGGATAAGGACCAAGATCAACTCGCTCACCATTACGCAAAGCCGAGGTGTCGAAGTAGCTGGTGGTGTCACCTTGCCAACATTCACGCTTGGTGGCGGAATAACCTTGCGGAATACAATCCTTAGCTTCGATACCGGGCAGGACCTATTCACCGGCACTGCATCTCTGGAGACTCCGTTGCTAATAGTATCACCCATCGTATCGATAAAGATGGGGTGCTTGAACAGGATTGGAGCTTCAATCGAGTCCAAAACGGGAGGAATACTGATCCCAGGTACTCCGGTCTCAATCACGGGGGGCAGTCTTGAATTGAACAATCTATGCGAGGGCAATTTCGCAATCTCTATTGGGACAACGCTGACGATTGCTAATCCTGCGGTTTCGAGGATTGTGAAGCTGGACAACTTGCGCCTAACTTACACGGTTCCCCGGACAGTTGTTGGAGATGGATCGCTAAAGGTCTTCAATAAGGAGGTGGCGAGCGGGAGGATCTCTATTAATGATCCGTCCGGAGTCAGACTAACCGGAAGCTTGAGTCTCATTGAGGTCATCGAGGGGAGTTTGAATCTCGCGATTCAGGCCGGCAGTGTGAACGGGAGCATCGATGGAAGCATTCAAATCCCCGATGATAGCCGAATACCTCTGTACAATCAGATCAGATGGTTAGTACACTTGCCGTACAAACTAGAATCCATCCACGCCAGTGTGACAAATGATCGAGCCTCAGCGGAGATTCAGTTGAGTAGGCTGCTGAAACTCACTGCGAGTGTGATCTTCAAGTCGGATGGCTCCATTGACTATGAATTTGGAGCAAACTTTTCAATTCCACTTCAATTTGCCGCTGAGGTTAACGCGCCGCTGAACCAATTGGCTCTCAAACAATTCAACAAGGGCGCTTTGGCGGCCGAGCAGAGGCTTGAGGCGCGCGGAATATTGATTAAGGCGGCGACTCAAAAGACGGTGCTCGTTGGCAACGATGTCTCGCAAGCGTTATTCAGTACCACCGGACAAACAAAAGCGCCGTTCTTTAATCTGATTCGGCCCGATGGATCTCTGATTACACCAAACACCATCGATCCAGACATAGAATGGATAACCGACAATCAGACGCTGTCATTTTATGTAGTAAGGAACCCGGCACCCGGCAACTGGATCGCTGACATACAAGACTCGCCGGTAGTCCTCAATGCGTACACAGCGAGGGCAGCCTCCTCAATCAGTCTAGCGGCTGGGCTGACCTCGAGCACCGCGGCGGATTCGGCGACTGCCAGCACTTCAGCGACATCTCAAGCCGCCGGAAAGATAAGCATACAATTGACTGCCAACGACCCGGGCAATAACGCGAAGATCGGCCTTTACTACGATACTGACAATCAGGGCGCCGATGGGGTCAAGATTGTAGACGGATTGACAGCCGCTGATGCCGGGAAGCCCTATACGTGGGATACCGCCTACGTTCCGTCAGGTGAATACTATGTGTATGCAGTCGTCACCGATGACACGCATGTTCCCATTATTGCTTATGCCTCGACCAAAGTGCTAGTCGAAGAACCGTCGGCTCCTTCTCAGCCACAGGGGTTTTTGATTCAGCCATTTGCAAATGCAGCGTCGCTCACTTGGAATGCAAATTCAGAGCGCGATCTGGTTGGATACATGATTCACCTCACCGATGATGTGAATCGTGTTGACTACAAGCAAGCCCTGGCGGTGGGACAGACGACATCCTTTGTCCTTGGCAGCCTGGAGCCAAACAAACGCTATCGAGTCGCTGTCACCGCCGAGAATAAGGATGGCAAGTCAAGTCGCTATTCGGAACCCCAATTATTCACGACTCAGAGCCTGAGGATTCCAAGTGTCACTGTGTTAGCTCCAAACGGCGGCGAGAGCCGGGAAGCCGTTTACCATTCAGTGGACCGCTAGTGATGACTATGGAGTAACTTCGCAGCAGGTATTGCTATCAACGGATGGAGGGCTCAGTTTCCCGACGCTCCTGGCTGATGGCATTCAGGGCGGCGCACGAAGTTTCTCGTGGCCGATCCCTCCTGATCTAGTGCAACAGTCGCTACGCATCAGGGTTATTGCGCGGAGTATCTCTGGAAGCCCCGGGTTTGGCGACAGCAACAACGATTTCGCCACCGCCGCGCTTTCTCCAGTTATCACCTCGGTTGAACCCAATGTGGTAGGAGCGAGACCAGCACCCTTAATGGTTACAATCCACGGTAGGAATTTCTACCAGGGCGCGATTGGATTGATTGGCGCTCAGCGTCTCAGTACTAAGCTGATCAGCGACACGCAACTTGAAGCTACTCTCCCTTCAGAGCTGGTAAGCTCACCGGGAACAATCACAATCGCGGTTGAGAACCCTGATTCGCAGCGGTCGCAGCCCACGAACCTGATAGTACTTGACGCGGGAGGTGCCGCCGGCCCTGTCATTACGGGCGCTTCGATCAGTGGCAAGAAGCTTCTCGTAAACGGTATAGGCTTCGGCGACGGAGCAAAAATACTCCTGGATGGAGAGGTCCAGAAGAAGACCGTAAACGACGAACAGAACCCCACGTCCGTTTTGATTGGCAATAAGGCGGGAAAGTTCATTGCACCAAGACAGACGGTTGTGTTGGTGGTGAGGAACTCCGATGGCTCGCTGTCCAATGCGTTTAATTTCACACGGCCTCAATGAGTGCGCTTGCAAAGCAGCAGTACCTCTCGGGTATAGCGTTACCCAGTTCAAAGCCAGCTCCTTTGTGGAAGCAACTGATCTCGACCGACCATGAGTCTTTCGCCGCTGAGTGGACCAGCGATACAGCCTCACCGGTCGATAGAGCTTTACTTCAGAGCGCTGGCTTTGTGTGGGAGGAAACACGCTCAAGGCAAGTATTCGGTGCACTAGATAGCTTAACTGGGACCAGTTTGGCGGCTCTTCTTGCCGTAGCACTCCCGGGAGTATTAGCGCGGCCAAGCAAGGCGCTCTATAAAGGTTCGCTCTGTCATGATATGTGGGTCGCAACTCTCACCTACCGCGCGAGGAACTCTCGCGATCGCCCCGATCATCTATTTTCGACGGCTGAGAACGGGCATCCTCTCCTGGCCGAGTTGATCGGTCGTATGTAGGCATCCGCTCCTGCGCTTGGGCTGCCGCCCGTTCTTCGTACCAACGCTCAGCAAGGCCCGCTGCATCCTTGAACTCTCTGCTGATTGCGCTGGAGTACGGCATCTTCTCGGCGAAGTCTCTCATCTCGGCGATCTGCTGCTTGTTCAACATTGGAACAACTCTGTCGGCCGACACTCCTGCCGCGCGGCAGTGATCCTCAAGTATCCGCTCCATTACGAGCGAGAAATCCGCCGCCCTGCTGGCCTGATTCTCTGCTCGCTCCTGTTGCAGCCTCGCCGCATCCAGCAACTGTTTCTGTTCTCGCTTTTGTTCCCGGCTGTCAGTGAAATATCGGATGATCGTCTCCAGCGCGCTTTTGGGAGAGACTTCGTTGAGACTCTTCGTGTAATCGAACCCGTGATGGTCTATGAGCGGAAGCTGCCTGAAATCGCGATACCGCGCAGCCGCGGTGAACCGCTCTGCTTCCTTGAACATGTCCATCTTGGCCCGGAGAGCCCGTCCCTTGATTCTGGACAACGCCGCTGGGGTAGGATTGTCCAACACCGATTCTTTGATCTGACCATAGACGTACAGCAGAAGCTGAGCGTCTTTTGTTCGGTTGGCGATGAGGTCAATCCTGACCAACTCGTCTCCTTCGTGGGCGGGCTCGGGCATTTTGTTCCCTTGCTCGGCTCTGGTTTTCCGGGTCTGCTCGGCTTGCTTGCTCGCTACCTCATACCTTACATCCGCTGCACCTAGGCTCTTGTTTATGCCGGCTTCTTTCGCGGCGAGTTCCTTCTGAAGATCCCTCTTCACGTCGTTCAGGTAGTCGATCTGGCCCTGGATCGTCTCTCGCACGGTCGGTCGGAGAAAGTTGAAGAGCTTGAGTTTCTCGGCAGACTTCTCCTTTATCGCCTGCTCGATTTCCTTAAGCGACAGCGGGCGATCCCATCCTTCAACTTCAAACTTCCATAAATGTCTGGCGACCTGGAACGCTTCAGCCTTGTCTCGGGCATCGGTTAACTCGGCTCCCGCTACCACGCGAGTCGCTTCAAGGCGGGCCGCTCCGTAGTCGTCTCTGGCAGGCACACCCATCGAGCTGCGGTACTCCTTGAGTTGTCTCCACTCTTCGGTCGTGTATACCACTTGAGGCGGATTCTCACGTCCCATCTCCTTTCGCGTAGCAAGTGTCTTGTCGGTCGCCCATGCCAGATCGTGAGCGATTCTGGATGCCGATTTGATCTCGGCCTCTGAAGCATCGGTACGAACGAGGTGAGCGAGTCGCTCGCGCGCGACCTCGGTCTTTGCCAGCAGTCGGCTGGTTTCCTTCTTCGACGCCGGTCTGCTCACCGGTTCCGCTTGAGGTCTTGCCTCTAGCTTCTTCCCTCGATCGCGAGCCTCCGACCGTTGTGCCGACAGCCTCTGTTCGGCCAAGCGTTCGCGCCGGTCGTTGTCTCTCTCAGGTTTCAGCGGGATGGGTTCGCCCTTTCGGTACGCCTCGGCGGCGGCGATCTTCCACAGTCGTGTTTCCTCTTTCTTCTGAAGGTGCTGAACGTAGACACTCCGATCACCGGCAAGCTGGGAGTATATCCTCGCCCACCTTTCGTCTATCGACGTGTACTCATTCTTGGTGAGATATATCTTCCTCCCGTCGATCTGACGGGCGTGCAGGTACAGATGAACGTGCGGATGTTCGGTGTCACGATGGATCGCTCCAAAGGCTATGGCCTTCGGGAAGGTCTCCTTCAAGAACTGGTTTGTAAGGTCGCGAATCTGCGTGTTCGTGGCTGGTACGTCAAACGACAGGATACCCGGTAGTGAGTTCTCCCACCTTTGGCCTTTTCAAACTGCTCCATCGAGCCGAAGTACGCCCGTAGTTTGGATACCTTTTCTTCGAGTCTCTGCGCACGATTCTGTGAGCTTATTCCGCTCGTCATCTTGTCGTGTAGATCTGGCGTGAGCTGAGCGATATTACCGAGTGCCCGCGCCGATCTCTCTTCTTGAATACCATAGTGGTCTCCCGTGAGGTGGCTGGGTGCGTTCCAGGTCCAAACCGGATCGGCATCATCAGGTCTCCCCGTTCCCTCGAGGGCCTGGCCTTGGAGGTCCTGTTCCAGCGCCGCCGCGACGCTGCTTTGACGCTCGTGCAGTTCCATCTGGCCTTCGGGGGATCGCTCCTTGCCCGGTTCGAGAGCCGACGCGCGAGTGATATACGATGCGTGAGCAGCCCCCGCGCCTGGCGTTCCGACCCTGAATTTTGCAAACGCTTCTGGCATATCGTCACCCTTGCCGTGAATCCTCCGCCCACAAACGGCGCAATTGGGTCAGCGCTGTTGCAACCGCTTTGAGGGACTTCTCTATGCTCTCCGAGTTGATACTTCCTCTCTGAGCGTTGAGTTGTCGGGCGACTTGGTTCAAGTTGTTGCCCACTCTTGCGACCTCATTGATCGCCCAATCACGCCGGAGAATGAGGGCATCGACGCGGTCCTTTTCATCCGATACAAGCGCCTTATTCGTGAGCGCTGCATCGACAAGGTACCGCGAGATCGAAAGGCCAGCGGCTTTCGCAAGGTCACTCAGGCGCGCATGCTCCTCGTTTGTGAGCCTCACTCTAGTCGACTTTGGATATAGTTTTCGCCCTGCCATCTTGTGCTCGTTATCACATCCGCGGTTCTCCGGCATTCGCGGTGCCGCGAATGCGTATCCCGCCTTAAGCTCCCGGTTCATCAGTCGTTTTCATCCTGCTTATTCATTGCGTTTTTCCTTCTTATTATGTGGGACTTATTTGCGATTTCTCAGGCCGCTTTGACCTAGAGAATGAGGGCTGTCTGATGCATCAAAGTGCGGGCTGTCCGAAACGGCGGGATAAGGTTGATGCCGTGAAGCCACTTGATTGATGCCGTTTTGACGGTTTGAAACCGACTCAGGAGTATGACCCTTGGTGCGCTTTTTGGCGTCCGCACGCTGGCCCAGTTGCTCGCCAGCAGGTCTGGTAGTCTGTTTACTATGCGCATCGACTTTGGCTGAGGCCCGCAATCGCGCTGTCTTCTTTCGCTCTCGTTCTTCTCTCTTTGCGATTACCTCATTAGTTAAGAATCTCAACGAAGCTGGGCCGGTCACGTTCTTGCTCAAGCCTGATCAGTTCGGCAGCGTACTGGCTGACAAGGCCGCTTTTCGTGGTCCCGCGCAGGTGGGCTACGGCGGTCAGCCCATCGTCCAAATCCACTCTCATTCTCACAGTCATTGTGATCCTTTTACGTCGTTCATTCGGGAGTCTTGGTCGAGCCATTGGTTCTCCTTTTCTTTAACAGTGTTGCAAACACAATTCGCTGTTCTGCCATATCAGGGTCGCCAGTCCCTGAGACTCGCTGCCTCGCGGGGTGGCATTCCGGGTACTGAATGAAAGGCTTAAAAGCACAGAATTGCTCGGCAGCCAATGCGCGCTGTCCTCGACCTTCCTGTGCATCATTGATTTCAGCCTCAGTCTGGGGAGCATGGGGGGGCGGACAATGACGACTCGGATTAGAGCCATCTTGGGACACAGGAAATGCAATTTGATGCCGGGCGGCCGACGCGCGTGTTGGCCAAAACCGGCTATGCGCCTCTAGCGAAGCCTTGGGGAAACCCTCCTTAATCACACGATTCACCATAGTTCCACTTCACGCCTTGCTTGGTGATGTAAGTGCGCCCGATCGACTAGCGTTCGTGTCCGCCTTGCGCGGAGTTTCTCTCCACTTCTGGAACCCCCGGTCGAGTTTGAAGAGATGTGCGAGCGCGGCTCCAACCACTGCCAAACGCGCAGTTGATGTTCTAAATCAGTTTAACGGTTCATCCCAAATACAGAAGAGTGGGCGTTCAGCGAGGAATTGAAGCTTCCTCAGATTTCTCTAGCGACAGTAGCGCGCCATTTCTCTTTTGTGCGTACAACGTGTACACTAGAGCAAGCATTGCTATAGATCGTTCCGTTGCAGCAGGTTTTTTCTGGAAGTAAGGACAGCTTATGGAATCACGTTCAGAGTCCTCGCAGAAGGCAGTCCGGATCAACATCAGGGCTTCAGAGCGGCAGAAATCGGTGCTAAGGAGGGCGGCAAAGCTGCGGCGTACCACAATGAGCGACTTCGTCTTAGAAAATGCAGTAAAGGCTGCAGAGGACGTGATCGCTCAACAGAAACTCGCCGACCGCACGCACTTTGCATTGACCAAGCCGCAATGGGAAGCGTTTTGTGCTGCCTTGGACGCGCCTTCAAGGCCCAAGGACGCACTCAAGAGGCTTATGACCGAACGTGGCATGTTCGATGCGCGATAGAGTACCGCTAATTGCACCGGCCCGCCTGACAGACCAGCATGAGCGAGCAACATTCGATTGCGGGAGCCCACCACTCAATGACTTCCTGAGAAAGTATGCGCTGCAAAACCAGAAGAAGGGAACCTCCGTTACCTATGTAGCGGCGCGGGGAAGGTTCGTCGTGGGATACTACACGCTTGCCTATGGCTCGGTCGCTTACGCGGAAGCCACGGAACGTGTAAAGAAAGGCATTGGTAGGTATCCTATCCCTGTAATGCTCCTGGCTCGACTCGCAGTGGATCAGTCGGAAAAAGGTCTGGGACTCGGGCGAGCTCTTCTGAAGGATGCACTAACGAGAACCCTTCAGGCAGTTGATATCGCTGGGCTCCGAGCGATTCTCGTGCATGCGAAGGACGAGGAAGCTAAGGCCTATTACCAACGCTTCGATTTTGAGCCCTCACCCACCGATCCCTATCATCTGATGCTGACCATTGAACAGATCAAAGCAAATCTTCGGTAGGACGGATACACGTCCAAAGCTAACAATTCAGTGCGGCAGCAACGCTGTCCCATTGTTCGGATTCACGATCTTCGATCGGCCGAGAGACACACTTCCGTGACACGGAGTCGAATAACAATATGCCTACCATCAAAGGTTAAGCAGGCCGAGCCGAAGATAGGTTGGCTCTTTGCTACCGTAGGATCTGATTCTATCGGGTCGTGTACGGATACTGCCGGATGCAAGCGGAAGGCGGTCAGGATTCAGCACGAAGCGTTAGAGAAGGATGCGATTTGCGGAGGACGCCGATCAAGTGTTCCTTCGCAACATGCGTGTAGCGCTGCGTAGTGGCAATCGATGCGTGGCCAAGGGACTCCTGAACGACTCGGATATCGACTCCGTTTCGCAACAAGAGAGTCGCCACCGTGTGGCGGAGCATGTGCGGAGTTACCGGTCTTTCTATCCCGGCGTCTGAACGTAGCTTGGCGATGACGTTCGCAATTCCCTGCGTGGACAAGCGACGTCCCGAGGCATTCAAGAAGAGAGCGTCCGTCTCGACCTCGATTCTCTTGCGAGCCCTAAGATGCGCTCGCTGGATTCGTAGCGAATCTTCGTCAACCACGTAGGCCAGGCGATCCCGGCCTCCTTTACCCTGAACCCCTGAAGACGCCTTCCTCTGCAACAAAGTCCTTCAAGTCCAACAATGAGGTCTCTCCAACTCGCATCCCTGTCGCAAACATGAGATCAACGAGAGCCAAGTTGCGCAGAATTCGATATGCGATGGACTGATTCTGCGCCGCATCAAGACCATCTCCGTTGTCTCCGACCGGTGAGCGTCGGCGTTCCGCCTCAACGAATGAAGCGCGAATCTCGGTTTCGGTGAGGGTGCGCGGAAGCTCTTCAATACGACCGTAGCTAAGCCTGACCCGCCAAAAGAGAGACTCCTGATTGCGCCCTTGCGAACCCAGTAGGAGAAGAATACCTTGAGCATTACTATCTTTCTCCTCATCGATGCAAGTGAGTCGCCCTTTTCGCGAAGGTGCGCTGCCCAGCCTTTGATTTCGGAGCCATTCACCATGGACAATCAGAACTCTTCGCCGATGAACCT
This sequence comes from Blastocatellia bacterium AA13, assembly GCA_003222245.1. Classification (GTDB taxonomy): domain Bacteria; phylum Acidobacteriota; class Blastocatellia; order UBA7656; family UBA7656; genus QHVH01. The sequence continues at coordinate 11,264 of QHVH01000076.1, forward strand.
TCCGAACGGCTCAAGGTCCGAAGCATAAGCCCCCTTTTCTTCTTGCTTCGTTGGTGCGTCGAGAAGTACCCGTTTACGAACTCGACGCTCGCTTCCTTCAAAGCGATCACTCTCCGCGGCGCAGATTCAATCCCGCGACGCACACAATCACTCTCAAGCTCTCCCAACGCCTGGATGGACCATAATCAGTCGGACTGGTTGATATCCGGGGCAGGGGAGTTCAGCGACGAGGCTGCGAGGCTTCAAGCATAAGAGAGCCGTCGTTAAGCTTAGCGTGAACGAGGTCACTAAAATAGTGGTCACTAAAATAGTTGCGGAGACCTTCGGGATTCGACATAATAGCCTCCGCCCCGGGCGGCGTTCGCTTTATAGAACGCTGGATCATAGAGTTTGGATAACCAGGTGTTATCCGGATACTACTTTTGCGCTATGCCTAAAAAGATCCAAACGGCAGCGCCCGTGCATGTCGACAGCAAAGAGACTAGGCATCTACTCTGGGTACTGTGCGGGTTCGCCCTTGGACTTGGACCCTTGTTGGCTGCGGAGTCGCGGCGGCGCAGGGTGTCAACGTAAGAGCTTTCGTCAAGGAATGGATGAATTACCAGGGATTCTTTCTACTTTGGTTGGGTACCTGGCTGCTGCTAATGATGAGATCCAAAGCATTCGTGCGGCGAGTATCACTCTTGACAACGGACGGTACCATTAAACTAGGACTGATCCAAAGGCGCTTTCTTAGAATACTCGTAGTTGGCGGGACCACTATACTGGGCTTTTTCAGCCTTGCCCGCATGAGATTCAACGGGCAAGGAGGGGTCCTTCTCTTCATGTGGTTCACGTGTCTTAGTGTCGTCTTTGCGGCCGGACTTGTGACTCTTCACTCGCTTGAGATCCTCGTGGTCATTCACAACCTACAACATCAAAACATCAAGGTATCACGTTACGCACCTGCCTTCGTAGCCGACGAAGCTTCCCGACCTGCTCAAAAGAACGGTTGGTATATTCGTGTTTGTGATGGACTCACCGAGGCAAGTACAATACTTCTGGACATTGGATACGGAGGCGATGAAGGCAGCCACTATAGATGGGGCCAATGGGATAGAACGGTCCCTCTCGAATTTGATGTCCCTCCACAATTCCGTACGATACCTGAAATTTGGATCAACGGCTATGCAATCCCGGAGCGCCGGCAGGGCGAACGCATCTAAAGTCCAACAACTTTCATTAGATAGCTTTCGTTCCAGCCGGCATTAAGCCTTTTGGACTTAACTCCTACTTTTTCAGTTTTATCGTGCTTGAGTAAGTTCAAGGCAATGTGCCTGAGAATAGCCATATTCT
>QHVH01000094.1 GCA_003222245.1 Blastocatellia bacterium AA13
CCCGCTGTTACATTCGAGATCCGGGGCTTGCGGGTTTCAACGTCAATGGCCATGGCAACGAACGTGTTCACCAGGGAGATGGCGTCTGCACCTCCGGCCTCGGCGACCTGGGCCATCTGCGCGATGCTGGTAACGTTTGGGGAGAGCTTCACAATGAGCGGACGCCTGGACGCGCGCTTTGCAGTGACCACCACGTCTTCAAGCATGAGGGGCGCCGATCCGAAAACGATCCCACCGTGTGCGGTGTTCGGGCACGAGACGTTCAGCTCGTAAGCAGCGATTCCTTCTGCCTCGTTAAGGATTTCGATGGTTGCCTCGTAATCTTCGCGGGTGTACCCGAATACATTGGCGATCACGACCGTGTCTTTCTTCTGCCGGAGGAGGGGAAGTTTGTCCTGGAGGAATGCCTGCGCGCCGATGTTCTGCAGCCCGATGGCATTCAGCATTCCCGCGGCGGTTTCGAACAGACGCGGTGGAACATTTCCCGTCATGGGCTCGCGTGAGAGCCCCTTTACCACGAAGCCGCCCAGCTTTTCGAGTTGCACCACATCTTCAAACTCGATTCCATAGCCGAAGGTGCCGCTTGCGGCGATGACGGGATTCTTGAGTTCGATCCCTGCGATACCGACGCTCAAATCGGGTTTGGCAGCGCCGGGCGCGGAGTTCATTGCACGCCTCCGCGCCCCAACAATGATGCAGGCGCGAAGTGATCACTGGGCCCCTTGGGGGCAGCGGGCTCACGTGAAGTCGGCCTGCGCTCAGGCGCGTCTGAATGCCGGGGTGCGAGCGCTTCGGACAGCACGCGCCCAGTCGCACTACTTGGGGCATTGATTCCCAACAGGGAAGCCAATGTTACGGCGAGATCGATTGGTTCCGCGTGCTCGCGGTAGGTGCCAGGTTGAAAGGCTAGTCCGTAGAAGGCCAGCGGCACGTGCGCATCATAGCTGTAGGGCGAGGCATGATCGGTTCCGGTCAAAGTTCCCACCGCGAATGGAGAGGGTACGCCCATCACATACCAGCCGCCGGTGGGCGCATAAGCGTGCAGGTACTTGCGAGCCATCGCTGTGTCGGGCACGAGGCCCTGCGCGAGCTGCCAGCGCGTGAAGTAACCTCGCAGACCAATCTGCTTCATCGCTTCGCCGACAGCGCGCTCGGCGTCTTCTTCTTTGATCTTTAAAGCGGAGAGCGCAATCCACACATTTGCCATGCCAAGCTGGTGTCCGAGGAAGTTAAAGAAATCGGCTAGTTGGCGATCGAGGGCCAGCGCCATCGCTTCCATCTGGGGGGAGTCGGGCCCGACTTCGTGGCCAAGAATGTCATTGGCAGAGAGACTGACCGAGAGCAAATCCGTGGCCGGCCCGGTGCCCAGATGCTCGTATAACACCAGTTCGCGAGCAAACTCCAACTCGTAGTCGTTGCCGAACGGAGTGGCTCCTACAACGTCATAAAAACCGCCGTTGGCCTTGGGCGTGGTGCTGCGCAGAACATTCCCGGAGCCATCTTTCCATTCCTTGTTCAGATATTTATCGGCGCGTTTAGCATCGTTGAACGACTTAACCCATTCAGGCAGTTCGTTTCGATAATACGTAGAGGTGATCCAGGCCCCGGTGTTCTTGTCGATCCAGTAGGCGCCATCGCCCGCGAACCCAGCGGGGAGAATGGCGGCGCGGTCCTTGAGCGAAATGCCGAAAACACGAGCCTTTCCTTGTGTGGCGAGCTTAAGTTCATCGCCCAATGTGGTTGAAAGCAGGTTGTGTGGAGAAACGCCTGGATCCTTGCTGTCAACACCGATTAACTTCGTGTTTTCATCCTCGACGGAGGTGACGGCTTTTTTCTTCTTTGGATCCCACCACTCATTGGAGATGATGCCGTGCCCGCTCGAGTAGGCGCCGGTGAAGAGCGTGGCGTGTCCGGGGGCAGTGCGAGTATTGGCGTAATCGTAATAACAGTCGGGAAAGTACGCTCCACGATCGAGGAAAAGACGAAAGCCGCCCTCGCCGAAACGATTGCGATAACGTTCCAGGTAGTCTCCTCGGAACTGGTCGATGACAATTACGACCACGAGCTTGGGATGGGCGTCGTAGGCTGAGCCGAAAGCGGCAGCCGAGGAAAGGAAGAACGCGAGCATCACTGCCAGCGTGATCCGGGGGATTCTCATCGGCTGGTAGTTTACAGGCGAGCGCTGTGTTGAGACAAAGAATCTGCTGCCTGCTCTTGTGAAGTCGTGGGGGCAGAGTGCTCTTGCGTGCATTACCGCCTACTTTTCCGGTACATTAATGGATTCCATGCTCGATCTAGCTTTTGTCCGTGACAACCTGCCCGCGGTGGAGGAGATGCTGCGCCATCGCGGCATGGACCCGGCTGTTCTGAAAGATTTCCACCAGGTCGACAGCGAGCGTCGTCGGGTGATCACGGAGGCCGAGACGCTGAAGGCACGTCGCAATCGCGCGTCGGAGGACATCGCCAAGCTAAAGAAGGCGGGGCAGGACGCGACCGCGCAAATTAACGAGACCAAAGAACTGCGGGAAAAAATCCAGGAGCAGGAAAAGGCGGCAGAGGAGATGGACGCCCGCCTACGCGAGATGTTGGTGTCGATTCCCAATATGCCGCATGCCACCGTTCCTGTGGGCCACAGCGCGGAAGAAAATCTCGAAGTGCGCCGTTGGGGCACAGCGCCGAAATTTGATTTTGCACCCAAGCCTCATTGGGAACTGGGAGAGCAACTCGGGATCCTGGACCTCGAACGCGCGGTGAAGCTCACGGGCGCGCGCTTTGCCGTTTACTGGGACGTAGGCGCACGTCTGGAACGCGCCATTGCGAACTTCATGCTTGATCTGCATACGCGCGAGCACGGCTATACGGAAGTTCTTCCGCCCTATCTGGTGAATTCCGAGTCAATGTACGGCACGGGCCAATTACCGAAGTTCGCAGCCGATTCCTTCTGCGTTCCCCATGGCGACAAAGATCTCTGGTTGATTCCCACCGCCGAAGTCCCAGTCACCAATCTCTATCGCGGAGAGACGCTCGACGGCGCACGACTCCCGATTTCCCTAACTGCCTACACACCTTGTTTCCGTAGCGAAGCGGGTTCTTATGGCAAAGACGTGCGGGGCATTATTCGGCAGCACCAGTTTCAAAAGGTTGAACTGGTGAAGTTCGCGCGTCCGGAGGACTCTTACGAGCAATTGGAAAAGCTGACCCGTCACGCCGAAACCGTTCTGCAGAAGCTGGGATTGCATTATCGGGTGGTAACGCTCTGTACCGGCGACATGGGACCTTCTTCGGCGAAGACCTACGACATTGAAGTCTGGCTTCCAGGACAGCAGCTTTTCCGTGAGATCTCGTCATGCTCGAACTTCGAGGCGTTCCAGGCGCGGCGGGCTAACATCCGGTACAAACCGGAACGGAAGGCGAAAAGCGACTTCATCCACACGCTGAACGGCAGTGCGCTGGCGGTCGGGCGCACATGGCTGGCAATCATTGAGAATTACCAGCAAAGCGACGGCAGCGTGCTGATTCCCGATGCGCTTCGGTCCTATGTTGGCGTGGATCGAATAACACCGAAGAGGTTCTGAGCAACGGGAGCGTTTCGATGCTCGTCTGAGAAGGGTTGGCTGACCGCGTTGCTCGTTGCCAATAGCAGGAGTAGAAACTAGACTTGGAACGAACTCAAGCAAGAGCGGGCGTTGCGGCTACCCCCACGCTTCCGATGAACGCCATCTGGCGAACAATTCGGGGCTACATTCTGTGGTCGTATGAGCGCGGCACCATCCACTACGACATCATGGTGACGTTGATTCTCATATTTGTGTTCCTCTCGCCATACTGGATCAACTTCAAAGACAAGCCCATCGAACGCAATCCGCATCCGCAGGTTGTCATTGTGCTGCCCGACACGCAAGGCGGGTTCCTGTATCAGATTGAAGGAACGGCAATTACGGGCAAAGATGACGGTGCGGTTCGCAACCAATTGACCTCGATTATCGAGCCGATTGCGGGTGGGGCTATTGCCATTCAAAAGTATGAAACCGTCCGAGACCACTCGGGACGCATCTTAAATTACAGAGTCTGGGTGGAACGGGAATAGAACGCGATGTTCGGAGAGGTTCACTTAGTGAAATTGTCATGTTCGTGGTTGGGATGTCTGTTGGCCATGGTTCTGGTTGGTCCGCAGATACTGCGCGCACAAAATGAGAATTCAGGCGCAGCACTTGAAAAAGTATTGACGCAAATGGATACGACTGCGAAAACTTTCTCGAGCGCGCAAGCGGATTTCGTGTGGGACCAGTTCCAGCAAGTTGTCAACGATCACGATGTTCAGAAAGGCAAAATCTATTTCCGTCGCAGCGGCAAAGATACGCAGATGATGGCCGAAATCAACGAACATAATGGCCAAACCACTCCGAAATATCTGTTGTATAGCGCCGGCAAAGTTCAGGTTTACGAACCTAAAGTCGAGCGGGTCACGACCTATCCTCCAGGGAAGAACAAGGCGGATGTGGAAAGTTTTCTCACATTAGGGTTTGGCGGCGGGGGTCACGACTTACTGAAAGCGTTTGACGTTAAATACCTGGGGACGGAAAGAGTTGAAAACGTCGACACCGCCAAACTTGATCTCATCCCGAAGTCAAAAAGCATTCGCGGAATGTTCGACCATTTTGTTTTGTGGATAGATCCGGCGCGAGGTGTGTCACTAAAGCAGCAGGCTTTCGAACCGGGTACGGGGGACTACCGCCTCACCACGTATTCGAATATCCAATTAAATCAGAAACTTCCGGACAACGTATTCAAGCTCAAGACCACCAGTAAGACGCAATTTGTGAGCCCGCAAGGCTGAGCGCGGGCGTGATTTTAGCGCTGGCAATTAAGGCGTGAGACGCTATACTGCTAACCATATCATCGCCGGTCCGGGGTTTTGAGGGACGCGCGCGACGGAAGTGAGTGAGTACATGGCCAAGGTTTTCACGATTCCGGTCCCGCCCAACCTCAATCGGAAAAAACGCGAACGTACTTCGGATCCGCGCTATGTAGAAGGTCAAAAGCTGCTGGTCGAAGCCATGCGCTATTTGGCGCAATCAGATCCCTTAGCCAAT
>QHVH01000095.1 GCA_003222245.1 Blastocatellia bacterium AA13
TGGTGCTTCTTGGGGCAAACCAACGCGGGCCGACCCCCAGCCCGCGCCTCCGTCTGCCCAGTTGAGAGCGTTCCTGCCCAAAATCCTTCTGTTGACGCCACGGCTGGCCGGATGTAGCTTTCCCCCCGCCGGATATCGTGGCAAACAAGGAGGCTGCTATGCAGCGTAGGAATCTATGGGCGTCGGTCGTATTCGTGTCGTTCGTAGCATTACTTGCAAGTTATGCGCAGCAAGCACAAGAAGACTATCTCGATGTGTTCACGGTGCAGGTAAAACCGGAAAAGCGTGCCGAATTCGACAGCATCGCCAAGAAGATGGTGGCAGCTAACCGCCAGAACAATGGGGACGCATGGATCACCATGGAAACCGTCTATGGACCCAGCGACCGCGTCACCTTCCTCAGTACACGGCACAGTTACGCGGAGATCGAAAAGGCCTCTGGAGAATTTTTTGGCGCGATCCAGAAAACTTATGGTAAGGCGGCCACCGACAAACTGTTTCAGGACTTCAGCCAATGCATAGTGAGTTCTCGCGGCGAACTTCGCCGTCGTCGCTGGGATCTAGGCAGTAGTCGCCCCAGCGATGCTGCCGGGCTCGCCAAACTAGTTGGGGAGTCTCGCTGGTTGCGGACGACCGTTGTGCACGTGCGTCCCGGGCAGGTCGCCGCGTTTGAGGGCCTCCTCCAAGACATCAAAGCCGCTCGCGAGAAGGACGCTTCGTCTCCGCCCCTACTCGTCTCCCAGGCAGTGGCTGGGCAAGAAGGCACAGTCTTCTATGTGACCACGCTCCAGAGCTCTATGGCTGGCTTCGACGGAATTCCTCCTCTTCAGAAGGTTTTAGGCGACGAAGGCTACGCAAAATTCTTGAAGAGCAATGTCGATACCGTGGCAGACTCCGAGACAATCATCAGCCGTTTCTTGCCAGCTCTGAGCAACGCTCCTCAAGAGATAGCCGCCGCCAGTCCTGACTACTGGACGCCGAAGGCAGACGCACCGGTGAATGCCAAGGCGAAAGCGGCGAAGTCGCCAGCAGTTAATGCTAGCGAGAAGACGAAGATGACCGAGGAAAAGAAAGAACAATAACAGGTCGCGATCATGAACCTGCTGGAACTAAGAAAGGTGGCGGAAATTCGCCACCTTTCTTGGCAGGTCTGGGCCTGTAGACATTTGGTGGCTTTTGGCCCCAGCATCTCCCTATCCAAAGTGTTAAAAAACTAGTCGTTTAGCGTCTGCCCCGAAAATTGTGCAAAAACAATTGTGCGTTGACCCGCCGGGGTATATAGTACCGCTCCATCGGTTGGCAGCAGGGAGTGCCCGCTGCTCATTGCCACTGACTCGTCTGCTACGCGACTTCGGCCAATAACCTGAAACCTTACTGCGGTCCTTATATGTTGCCCATGTCTACCCCCGAACGCCGCAAAACCCTTCGCACCGTGATGGAAAGGCTCGCTTACATCAACATCGAACCTAACAACGGTGGCATTGTCTTAAATGTCTCCAATAACGGACTATGTTTTCACTCCATAGCGCCTGTCGAGCGCAGAGGGAAGCTGCGTTTCTCTCTCTTAGAGCAAAACCGCCGAATCGAGGCTGACGGCGAGCTGACATGGATGGACGAAGCTCAAAAGGTTGGAGGTTTGAAATTCTCCATCCTGTCTGAGGAAGCGCAGGACCAGATTGAAGACTGGATCAGTGAACCTTCCACTCCGCTATCGACGGCTGACGCCCATGGCCCGTCAGCCCAATGGCCTAGTTCATTGACCAGGACGAGCGCAGTCCTGCCCGGAACTGCCGCGGGCCCCGCTGCTGCACTCGCTTCTTCGCCGCCAACGAAGACAACAGCATCCAATCCCGCCGCAAGTCCGGCTCCGGCAACTCCTGTTGCCCGTGCGAAGGCTGCTGCCCCCCAGCAGAAGGTGGCTGCAGAGGAAACGCACTTGAAGGCGGAATCTCCCGAAGTCAAACCTTCTTCGCGCCGGCCAAGTGACGCCATCACTGTGGGCGGGGCTTCGAGGTCTGCCGCGTTGCCGGGCGTGATCGCACCTCCGGTACTCACCTCCCAAAACAGTGGTTCCCGGCTGCTCGGCTTGCTGTCCGAGAAACCTACTCCTCTTCCGCGACTCGACACATCAAGCGCCGCGAATGTTGAGGCCGTCGACTCAGGAACTAAAACCAGCGGTACGGCGCGAATGTACTTTGAAGTGGGCAAGTTCAAAGAGCAACTCTGGGCTCGCAAAGCCACAGACGAGCTGGGCCATCTAGGGTTTCCTGCTTCGATCGCGAAGAAAAGCGGCATTTTGAAGAAGTCTTATTACGTCTTGGTGGGACCCTATCTCGATCGGACTGAAGCCGAAGCCGTTCACAATAATCTGGCCTCCCGCGGCTTCAAACCTCGGCCCTTTGAACGCGGTTCGCGTACTTTCATGTTGAGTTCCCCTGTCCGACTTAACGGAACCGAGATGCCACTCGGCGAATTTGTCATTCGTTGGGAGTCCTACGTCCCGGATGCCAAAGTCAAATTCTTGCAAAACGATGATCTCGTGGTAACCGTGGACGGCAGGTGGGTGGACCGGGGTGTCAAGAACGAGCGAAATGCCTTTGTTTACCAGAAGAGGGGCGACGGCTCCCGGAATCTACTTGAAATCCGATTCGCCGGAATGAGCAGGGTGCTCGCCTTCTCAAATCCTTCCTGACGCTTCTAAGTTCATGGATTGAAAGGAACGCTGTAGTGCGACGCGATGACCTGCCATCGACCGCCGGTATTCATCCAGACATCTGTCAGACGATCCCGGTATTCGTACGGCTTTCCTTTGGATTCTCCTTTTTCGTGGAACGCACCCGTTAGAACGGCAACGCTGCCGTGTAATCGCACCCTGAGATCACTTAGCTCCGCGAGTTGCACATGCACAGCAGTATCGGCGCTGTGAGTTATATATCCGGCTTTACCGTAGGTATTGCCGTCCTCGACCGTGATGACAAACTCCTCCGCCAGCAGCGACGAGAGAATATTGATGTCGCGTAGCCGGTAGGCTTCCGTCCATTTCTTCTCCAATGCGAGAACCTTGGCGCCCTCGGCCGATTTGTCCTGTGCAAAGGAGAGCAGCGCCAGCGAACAAAAAACACAGACCATGAGGGTAGGACGAATGCGCATACACCTTTGTTGCATTCCTTGAACTCGATGCCAAGTCACGAGAGAGGGACCCTCACCGGTATTAGACATGCCCCCCAGGCGCCATGATGACTTCAGTCCGCCTGTTGGGTGATGTTCAGGAGCACGCCCACGCAAAGCAGGGTGACGAAGAGCGACGATCCTCCATAAGACACCAAGGGCAGAGGTATGCCTTTGGTCGGCATGAGGCCCAGAACTACACTCATATTGATGAAGGCCTGAAGCACCACCATGCTGGTGATCCCAACCGCCAGGTAGCGTCCAAAAATATCTTCCGTCTTCACCGCCGTTCTTAGGCCACGCCATAAGAACACTGAAAACAGAGCAGCTAGTAATACGCTCCCGAGGAGTCCGAACTCTTCCGCTGTAACTGCAAAGATGAAATCCGTATGCGGCTCTGGAAGATAAAACAGCTTCTGCTTCCCTTCCATCAGTCCCAGGCCAGTTATTCCCCCGGTGCTAACCGCAATCAGCGACTGAATAATGTGGAATCCACGTCCTTGCGGATCAGAGTAAGGATTCAGAAAGGCAAGAATTCGATCCCGCCGGTAGCTGACGTGAAAGATGAGCACGTACAACACGGGAATGGCCGCGAGAAACGCGTAGCCGAAATAGCGCATGCGCATGCCGGCCACGAACAAAATGCAAATCGTAATGCTCGCACAAGCAATCGCGGTACCCAAGTCCGGCTGAAACACAATCAGGCCCAGGAATACCAATGTCGGAAGGACAGCCGGTAAGAGGGTATTGCGCCAGTCGTCCATCGTTCTCGTTCGCCTTTCGAGGAAGTAGGCGAGAAAGAGGATCAGCGCTGGCTTGGCTAACTCCGAGGGCTGGAACGAGAACCCGCCCCAGTGAATCCAGCGATGAGTGTTATGCGCGCGGTCCAAAAAGAACACCGAAATCAGCATCAACGTCGTGCTTCCAAGTAAGCAGAAGACAACCGCGGGGTGCTTCAACCGGCGATAGTCAACCTTCATTCCAACCAGCATGAAGGCAATGCCAGCGAACGCCCAAACCGCCTGTTTCAGCAGGAAGCTGTAGGGCGATCCGTACTTCTCCTTGGCCATAACCGCCGACGAACTGAAAACCATGACCAGCCCTACGAATACCAGCAGCAGGGTAACTGTGAACATCCAACGATCGACACTAACGCGCTTGGCCATGAACGAACTATTTCATCATGGAGACCTGACGCTGCGCAGGAATTTAGAAGGAGGAATTTGGAATCGGGGTGAACAACTTGATTCCTTGCCAGTCTCGCATCCCGAGCTGCGTAGATTTGCTGATCGCAGCGGAATACACGGAAGTTTGATTACTCTGATCTTTTCACATGTCTACGTTCGCCTGAGACGCAATTCCCAGCACGAGATCTTTGAAAGTGCGTCCGCGATGCTCGTAGTTGTTGAACTGGTCGAAGCTGGCACAGGCAGGAGCAAGTAGCACTACATCGCCAGGACTAGCCGACGCAGCGGCTCGTTTCACGGCGGCATCGAGAGTCTCGGCATGTACGATCTCCGCTGCCCCGGAGATCTGGGATGCAATCTTGCTGGCGGCGGCCCCGATCGTATACACCCGCTTCACTCGTTCGCGGATCAAATCGTTCAGCACACCGTAGTCACTTCCCTTATCTTTCCCGCCCATAATCAGGTGAATATTAGCGGGGAACGATTCCAGAGCCTTTATGGTGGCGTCCACATTCGTGGCTTTCGAGTCGTTGAAATACTGTACGTCACGGATGGTGGCCACATACTCAAGGCGGTGCTCAACCGCTTTGAAATCGTGAACCGCCTGTCGAACTCTGTCCGGAGCACAGCCCATCAGCATCCCCACGCAAATCCCGGCGAGAACATTCTCGAGGTTATGCGCACCCTTCAGAGGAATTTCAGACACTAACATGACCTCGTTCCGTGCGCCCTCATTGCGGAACAGCACTCGGCCGCTCTCGACGTAAGCCCCGTTCTCAACTTCTTTCTTTCTAGTGAACCAGCAGACCTGTGCTTTTGTTCTCCTGGCCATCTCGAGGCAAGTAGGATCGTCGGCGTTCAGCACGGCAAAGTCAGAGACCGTCTGATTCCCAAAGATCCGAGCCTTCGCATCTGCGTACGCGTTGAAGGTGCGATGGCGGTCAAGGTGATCGGGCGTAACATTCAACACCGCAGCCACTTTCGGGCGGAACGTCTGTACCGTCTCCAGTTGGAAACTCGATACTTCCAATACGACTACAGTTTCCGCTGTCGAACGTTCGATGAGCGAAACCGCAGGAGTACCGATGTTCCCTCCTACCGCGGTCGGAAACCCACCAGCGGCCATAATTTCGCCCGTCAACGTGGTAGTGGTGGTTTTCCCATTGGACCCGGTTATAGCCACGATAGGTCCTGGCAAGAA
>QHVH01000015.1 GCA_003222245.1 Blastocatellia bacterium AA13
GAGCTCCAGAAGGTTCACATCCAGCACCTCTTCTATGCAGCGGGCGTAATACTGGGCGGCGCCTCCAATCGCATTCAGGTAAACCGCGCCTGATTCTGTCAATCCATCGAGCGTGCGTTTGCCCATTCCGCCTTTACCCATCACGGCGCGAACTCCGTAGCGCTTTATGATGTCGGCTTGATACGGCTCCTCGCGTATGCTCGTAGTTGGTCCCGCGGCGGTAATTCGATAATTGCCGTTGTTCTTCATCACCACAGGCCCGCAGTGATAAAGAACCGCGCCGTTCAGATTAACCGGCGATTCGTGCTTCATAAGATATGAGTGAACCGCATCGCGTCCGGTATACATCTCGCCCGATATGAGCACGATGTCCCCAACCTTGAGCGATCTGACCTGCTCTTCATTCAACGGAGCGGCGAGCCTCTTTTCATTTCCAGTCAACGGAAAGCCTTCGGCCTGTATCGTTCTTTCCTGCTGGTTGCTTTCGTCGCGATACAGCCATCGTTTGATAGCGCCCGTATTCGCATCCAGGATCACTCCGAGTCTTCGAAAGGCCCAGCAGTCATACGCGACCGAGACGAAGAAGCTCGCGGGCAGTCGATTTATCGCGCCGATCTTACATCCGATGAGCGTGACCCCTCCGCCGAAACCCATCGTTCCGATGCCGAGCGTATTCGACGATTTCATTATGTATTCTTCGAGCGCCGCGAGCTTCGGATCGGGGTTCGTGTCGTCGAGCGTCCGAAAGAGCTGTTCCTTCGCGTGTTGATAGCCGCTTGTGCGGTCGCCTCCGATGCAAACGCCAATTGCGCCGGCGCTGCAGCCCTGACCCTGGGCCTGCCACACTGCGTGCAGAATACATTTGCGAACTCCGTCGAGATCGCGGCCCGCGCGACCGAGGTGCGGCAATTCACTTGGCAGCGAGTATTGAATATTCTTATTCTCGCAACCGCCTCCCTTGAGCAGCAGCTTCACCTCGATCTCGTCTTCGTTCTCCCATTGATCGAAATGAAGAGTCGGAGTGCCCGGTCCAAGGTTATCACCCGAATTCGATCCTGTGATCGAGTCGACCGAGTTCGGACGAAGCTTGCCTCTGCGCGTGGCTTCGACGATGGCATCGCGGATGCCGCGCTTCATCAGGATTTGATTCGCTCCAACCGGGGTTTTGATTTCGAAGGTAGGCCAGCCGGTGTCCTGACAGATCGGCCCTTCGCATTCGGAAGCCATATCGATGTTGGTTCCGATCACGGCCAGGGCCGAGCTCGATTGAGTCCCCGCCGCTTCGGTCTCGACGGCCCCGGCCATCGCGCGGCGAACGTCCGGCGGTAGATTGGTTGATGTCTGTGTGATCAACTCGATGATGCTGTCTTTGAATGAATCCATAGCGGTGTCAGAGTATCCCCGGTAAATCCGGGTGTCAATTGAGGACATATTATAAAAAGGGAGGCACGGGCCTCCCTTTTTCGCTGGAAACGTTGTCGTTTTGTTTAGGGTTCCTTCTGAAGAATGACAGTAAGGAACGTGAACAGAACGAGGGTCTCGATCAGCGCGAGACCGAGCAGCAACATCGTGAATATTCGGCCGCCGGCCCCAGGATTTCTCGCCGTTCCTTCGCAAGCGGCTGCGATTGCGCGGCCGTCACCCAGCGCCCCGCCGAACGCGGCGATTCCGACCGCAAACGAACCCAGTGCAGGAAAGAACCACGAGTTTCCGCCGCGGGCAGCGCCGGCGCCCGTCTCTTGCGCCGCCGCCGTACCGATGATCAGCAGCGTCGTGAGGGCTGACATCAAGAACAGTTTTACTTTGAACATTTTCTCTTCTCCTCAAGTCCGATGCTATTCGCACCGGAGTTAGCGCGGAATCGGAGCTGCGTTTTCATCCGCGAGTCTTCAAATTAGAGTAGACGGTTCGCCCAGCTCGGTATTATTTCCACGTGCCCGGTATTCGCTTGCTCCTCTTGCTTGCAAGGCTCCAGCAGCGCGCGCGGCCCAACTTCTATTAAATGAGACCGGGTACTTCCGCTTTCCCCCCTTGGATTGCCGTCATATGAAAGAAAAATGATAACGAGAAGCTTATCAATGAGCTTCGGCCAGCTCGTGGCCGTGCTCTTCGACGTCGTGTTCCTCGTGAGGAACAGTCTCCGACAGATAGACCATCGAGAGCATTATGAAAATAAACGTCTGGACGAATGAAACGAAAACGCCGAGTACGATCGTGAAGATCGGGATCAGTTGCGGCGTCATGCTCAGGAACGCCGAGCCGATCTGATGGTCGGCGAACATATTCACGAACAACCTGAGCGAAAGCGTCACCGGCCGAACGCAGTTAGATAGAATCTCGACCACGAAGATCAACGGGCCGATCGCGAACAACATCGCGCCGCTTAGCCCGCCGGTGAAATGCTTGAGATAGGCAATCCCCTGCTGTCGAAATCCCGTCCCGATGTAATAAAGAAAAGAAGTGATACCAAGCGCGCCGGTAACATTGATGCTCGAAGTCGGGGCTTCGAGTCCGGGAATTATTCCGATTAAATTGCTGACGAGGATGAAAAGCGCGAAGGCGCCGATCACCGGCACATAGCGGCGTCCGTACGGGCCGATGACCTGATCCAGCAGCCCTCGGATCTGCTCGACGATTACTTCGAGCAAATGCTGGCCTTTTGATGGGCGATCTACCGATACCTTTCCTCTCAGCAACCGCACGCCGATAAGACAAATTGCGAAGGAAATGACGGCGAATACGACGTGCTCGGGAATCGCCTCATTAGCCGCGGGCTCGTGCCAGTGGGCTCCGAACAAACCATAGACCGGCGGCATCAATACGCGTTCGATGTTAATAACCAGCGGGCCTAGCAGGTGGTTGGCCTGTTCGACTAACCAGGGTTCAGCGGCGTGCTCACCCGATTCCGCGTGTTCGGCCGCCGCTTCTGCGGCGTGTTGTAAGAGAAGCGCAAGTATCATATTGAATGTTTGCTCAAACTGCTTCCGGGTTTATGAGGGTCTTGTAAGTGCAGTAGCAGGCTTCGACGAGTACGGCGGCCGCGGGCGCGAGCAATCCGGCGACAATACCGGCGGACGAGAAGAATCCCGTGAGGCTTGCTCCATAACCGACGCCCCCGATCAAGAACCACCTCAGGACAAACTTCATTAGCGTGCCGGGAGGTGTCTTGGCGCGTCCGGTTTCCCGATTGAGCTCGAGTATCCCGCGAAGCGAAGCGGCCAGCCATCTAAGGTTGACTACTGATAACAGGCCTCCGAGCAGGGTTCCCAGCGCGAGAGCACCGGTTCCCAGCGCGACGGTTAACATCGTGCCCGCTGCGATTACTATCATCACTGAGCGAAACAGGCGGCGCTCGACTGCAAGCGGCTCAGAGAAGCCGCCGCCGCTCGTTAATACATTAGTCGGAGTTTCTGATTCGAGGCTGTCCATGACGTATGAAATCAAATCCGCGCCGCGTTAAAGCCGGGAATTCTAGCAATCGGCTTTGCTCACTGTCCAGGTATGCCCGACGCAGACCGACGCAGATATGAGCCTTTACCAGTCGAGCTCGAGCGACGTCGCCAAAAATTTTAGAAGCGGCGTCATCTTGCTGCACTTTGCCGCGAAATCGATGATAAACCGCGGGCTGCAAACTTCTTTATCCGTAAAGGTCGCCGAGGTGACAAAATCTTTCAGCTTCAGATCCTCAATGAAAGGATGTTCTGGATCAAATCCTCGAGGAGGTCTGGAGAGCCGCTCGCCCTCGATATTAATCTTAGCGCGGCGGACCGCCCGCCAATCATCCGGGTGCTTGACTATAGCCGTGCGAATCTTCATCAGGGTCGGAGCGGCTGGATGCCAGACACCACCAGCCGCGAATGAGCCTTCAGGCTCGAGATGAAGATAAAATCCGGGCACGTTCGAGCCTTTAGTTCCTTCGACGTGCGTAAACTGCGCCGCGACATGGGTCTTGTAGGGGCTCTTGTCCGATGAAAATCTGACATCGCGATAGATTCGAAAAAGCGAGCCTCCGGAAGGTCGCGGGTCCGCGGTGAAACTCGGGCTGATGCCGTGAAGCAGCGGGCCGAAGTCAGCGATAAATTGGAGAAACGGATCTCGCACGGTCTCTTCGAATCGCTTCTTGTTTTTCAAAAACCAGTCTCGATCGTTGTGGCGCTTGAGTTCTTTGAGAAACTTAAAGAGTTCTGGCGTGAAATGTGATTTGTTGGCCATCGCCCGAACAAAATAGACGCTGCCTGGTCTCAAAGCAAGATCGGCCTAAATAGATCGGCCCCGATAGATCGGCGTTAATAGCCGGTGATTGTAGATCGATGTTGTCGATCGAGTTGTTGATCAGCGGAAGCGCACTCCTGTAACCTCTAAATGATGGCTCAACCAGCCGAATCCATTCTCTTGATCTCCTGCTACGAGCTTGGGCATCAGCCTATGGGCCTCGCCCTGCCGCTGGGCATGCTCAAACGCGAAGGAATCAGCGCCGAGACGATGGATGTTTCGGTCGAAGGCTTCGACGCGAAAAAGGCCGCCCGCGCGCGGTTCGTTGGAATCTCGGTTCCGATGCACACGGCTCTGCGGCTCGGTGTAAAAGTTGCGGAAGAGATCAGGAAAATTAATACGCGATGTCACATTTGCTTTTACGGGCTGTATGCCTCGCTGAATTCGGACTACTTGCTCGCGGGAATTGCCGACAGCGTCATCGGGGGAGAGTACGAAGAGGCGCTCGTTAGCCTGATCAAGCATTCTATTGAGCGCATCGAATCGAATTCAGAGAACTCGGTTGAAGGTGTAGCGGCAATCGGTTCGGCAGGCGCTCCAATTCTCAAAAGGCTGAAGTTTGATACCCCTCAGCGTCGATCACTCGTTCCGCTCGAAAAATACGCGGGGCTCGAGATCGGCGGAGAACGAAGGCTTGCCGGCTATACCGAAGCAAGCCGCGGTTGTCTGCATCTATGCACTCATTGTCCGATCCCTCCAGTCTATAAAGGGCGATTCTTTGTTGTACCGGCCGAGATCGTCATGGAGGATATACGGTCTTTAGCAGCATTGGGGGCTCGTCATATCACGTTCGGGGACCCGGATTTTCTGAACGGGCCCGGCCACTCGCTCAAGGTCGCACGGATGCTGCACGACGAATTTCCCGAGCTGACTTTTGATT
Organism: Blastocatellia bacterium AA13; assembly: GCA_003222245.1. GTDB lineage: Bacteria > Acidobacteriota > Blastocatellia > UBA7656 > UBA7656 > QHVH01. The sequence goes on from QHVH01000015.1 coordinate 5,153, forward strand.
TCACGGCCAAGGTCGAGCATCTGCTCAAGCACGGATCGCTGCTCGGTGAATTCGCGGAGTTGGGATGTCTGTTTCTCGTTTCTGCTTTTGAATCGACGAGCGACTCAGTCCTTACGCATCTCGAAAAGGGACATACGTACGACGACATGAAAGAAGCCGTAGGGCTGGTGCGCGAGGCGGGCATTTCACTCAGGCCGACATGGGTGGCGTTTACGCCGTGGACTACGAACGACGACTACATCGAAATGCTTGAGTTCATCGCATCAGAGGGGCTGATAGGCAATGTCGATCCGGTGCAGTATGCGATCAGGCTGCTGGCGCCTCCGGGCTCGCTCCTTCTTGCGAGCCCTGAATCGAAGCAGTGGCTTGGGCCTCTTTCCGAAAGCGACTTCAGCTATCAGTGGCAGCATCCCGATCCTGCAATGGACGAACTGCATGGGAGAGTCACGAGCCTGGTCGCGCGGGACGCGGCGCGAGGGGACGAGCCTGCCGCGACCTTTACGCGAGTGCGCGAGCTGGCTTATGGCGCTGGAAGCCGGCTGAATTTTTTCCCGCGCCATCTTGCGCTCGCGACTGTAAACTTACGGCCGCCGAAATTGACTGAAGCCTGGTTCTGCTGAGCGGAGCCCACGGGGGGCCAGTTCGGCCTCCTCGAAAAACGATCCGAATTCTGAGACTTTTAAAATGTGGGCGAAGGTCATATCGGCGGATGTCAAATTTACCGAGCGCCGTTTATAATTGACGATTGGAAAAAGGAGGGGCTCTAACAATGGACCAGATAACGATCAGAGGCGATGTCGATCCGCGGGACGCGAACATCTGCAGGTTCACGATTGACCGGCCGGTTCACGAAGGCAACGCGGTATTCGGCTCGAAGGAAGAGGCAGGCGATAATGCGCTTGCGCAGAAGCTATTCGACATTCCGGGGCTGACCCGGGTGGAGCTTTCCGACAATGTAGTGGCCCTGACAAAGACCAGCGGCGAGGCATGGAATCAGATCGGCAAACGCATAGGCTCCGCGATTAGAACCTACCTCCAGCCGCCTCCGGAAGTACCCGAAGGCGATACCCTTCCCGCGGAAGAAGTCAGGGCTCGTGTTCAAAAACTACTCGACGAAATGATCAATCCGAATCTTGCGGGCCACGGCGGATTCGTGGAGTTGCTGGACGCCGACTCCTACAGCATCTACCTGCGAATGGGCGGAGGGTGCCAGGGCTGCGGTGCCGCCGATATGACGATGAAGATGGGCGTCGAGCGCATGATTCGCGATGAGATACCGCAAGTAAGAGAGGTCTTTGACACCACCGATCACGCGTCGGGACAAAACCCGTACTACGCTCCCGCGAAGTAGCCTCAGCGTACTGCTTTGCTCATGAGCGCCAGCAGATTGTTTTCTGAATCGCGGAAGAACGCCATCCACAGATCATAGGTTTCCATTTTCGCGATAAGATGGGGCGTCCCTTCGAAATGGACGCCCCGGCTGTGCAACGCGTCGTGAGCTTGCTCGATGTCGTCTACGTTGAAGTAGATAACGGAGCTCGGGTGATCGAACTCTTCCCTCTCCGGAATACCAAGCATCAGGTTGATTCCGCCGCAATCGAAGAAGGCCATCTTGGGAACCGTGAACAGGTGCTTCATACCGAGCTTGCCGCTGTAAAATTCTACCGCTCGATTCAAATCATGAACATTGACGGCGATCTGGCCGATCGTCGTTAAACCGAAAGACTTTATATCCGTCATCTCAACTACTCCTTTCTAAAAAAATTGTCATCAGCATTCATCCCTGAACTGACTGCCGGAGCTGTTTCCAGGCCCTTTCACTCTTCAGCCCCGACCTCTCTTAAGAGCATTGCATTGTTTGAACACTATTCGCCGAAACCAACCCGGAAAAGCCGCGGGCTCGCGGAGATTCTCCAGGGTTCGATAGGCTTCGAAGAACGCTTCCTGGGCGGCATCCTCCGCCAATTGAAAATCACCTACGAGCGAGTAACTGTAGCCGACCGCCATGTCCTGAAACCGCCGGACCAATTCAGCATAAGCGGCCGCATCGCCGCTTCGAGTGAGCAGCACCAGCGATTCAATAGTCTTGCCGGTCGTCATCTTCGTCTCACATCATCTTCGTCTCACATGGATAAGTCCCATTAGCTCCGGAAAAGGTTACCGAAGCCAGTGCGATTATGCACCGTTCGCTCTATTTGAAACGGACGGAAAGCGAAAGGAATCGCGGCGAGATGATGAAGCACGCGGTTGCCGTTTATATTGGTGAAACGGAAACCGCGTGCGGGAGATTCTCAGAATGATAGATATCAGAACGGGCGGCTGAAATTTAATCGGCGCCGGCGCCTTGTGACGTAGAGCAGAAGCGGTTGAAGGCGTCAGTCAGCATCTGTGCGATCTGAGGCGCTTCGCGCCCCTCGATCTGATGGCGCTCCAGGATATAGACCAACTCGCCGTTCTTGAGCAGGCCGATGGATGGGGACGAAGGCGCGTAGCCTTTGAAATAACCTCGTGCGTGTTCGGTTGCGTCTATGTCGGCACCCGCGAATACGGTAATCGATTTGTTAGGAACCGCCTGGTTCTTCAGCGCGAGGGCCACGCCCGGTCTCGCCTTACCGGCCGCGCAGCCGCATACGGAGTTGACGATTACCATCACTACTCCATCCGTTTCCCGGATCGCGGCATCGACGGCGTCGGGCGTGCGGGTCTCCTCGACGCCTAACTTCGTCAAATCTTCGCGCATCGGCTTGATCAGCAATTCTGAATACGGCATAAGCTTTACAACCTCCTGAATTTTGACTGGAATATGTCCAGCATACTATGAAAGGACCTCGCTCCAGCAAGATGCTAGAGATTCTCGATTGTAACAGGCTCGACTGGCTCGGGCAGGTCGAACCCGAATACTTTCGAATAAAAGAACAGCTCGGCATCGAGCGCCCGCTTGATATTCTCGGACCGGCGGAACCCGTGGCCTTCGCGTTCGAAAGCGACATAAGCCACTGGCAAGCCTTTCTCTTTCATTGCTTCGAACATCATTTCAGCCTGATTTGGCGGCACGACCTTATCATCCAGGCCCTGGAATAGAATTATCGGACACGACAACCGGTTCGTGAAATGAATCGGCGACCGCTCGTGATATAGATGGATGCTGTCCGGGTAGGCTCCGACAAGACTGTGGTTGTAGCGCGATTCGAACTTGTGGCAGTCGCGCTCAAGCGCCTCGACATCGCTCACTCCGAAATAGCTCGCTCCGGCCTTGAAGATGTCTCGGAATGTGAGAGCGGCAAGCGTCGTGTAGCCGCCCGCGCTTGCTCCTCGAATAATCAGGCGATTGGGATCGGCCTGGTCGATTCCGACGATATACTTCGCCGCGTTTACGCAGTCGTCAATATCCACGACTCCCCATTGACCATTCAAGCGTTCGCGGTACTCGCGCCCATAGCCGGTGCTGCCTCCATAGTTCACATCAAGCACTCCGAATCCGCGGCTGGTCCAATACTGAATTCCCAATCCCAGGCTTGTAGTGGTTCCGCCGGTAGGGCCGCCATGACTTATGACGATCAGGGGAGGTCGTTCTCCTTCCGGCGCTCTGTAAGCGGGGTTCGTCGGCGGATAAAAGAAAGCATAAGCTCGCTTGTCGCCTTCGGTCGGAAAATCAATTGCCTGAGGAGACGATATGTAAGCGCGGTCGAATCGAATATCAATGGAGCGCCGCAAGACCTTGCCCGTCCCGGTTTCGGTATTGAGTTCAACTATCGCGAATGGTTCTGACGGCGTGCCGCCGCGAAATACGACTCTTCGCCGACTCGCCTTCACATTCGAGATGTCCGTATAAGGCGAGTCGATCGGGCAAAAGCTCGACTTATTAAGATCGATCTCGCCCAGCCGCCAGATTCCGTGCTGGTTATAGGTCGCAATAAGCCGGTCCTTTGATTCGAAGGCGTAAACGGACGAGCCGAACGTCCAGTGTGGAGAGCCGAACTCCGCTTCCATTTGAACTACGGGCTCGCTGACTCCGTTCCTGATTCGATAAATATTCCACCAGCCGGTCCGATCCGAGATAAAGAACAGCTCGCCCTCAGGCGACCACTTTGGCTGGAGCAGCGACTCCGAAGGTCCGCCCGCCGCCAATTTCTCTTCCTCGATCACGCCGCCGTCCGAGACCGAGGCAATCCATAACTCGGTACAGTCCCACGGCATGTTGGGGTGGTTCCACGTGAGCCATGCGAGCCGTGATCCGTCCGGACTAATGCGGGGCGACGAGTAGAAATCGGCGCCGGAAACCAGCACCCGCTCGTCGGAGCCGTCTAATGCAATTGCGACGATCGTGTTTTCGGTTTCGCGGCTGCCGCTCGAATGATCTTCTCTCACGGCGATGATCCGGTTTCGACGGCGATCCACGATGAAATCCGCGTATCGCATGGTTTCGAGCGAAGTAAGCGGAACAGCGGCCCCATCCCCTTGCTGCCTGTATAGTCTGTTGTCGTCGAAATTCGAGAAGATAAGCAATCCGTCGTCGATCAGGTACGCGCCCCCGCCGTATTCGTGAACACGAGTTCGAACATTAAACTCGGGAGCGGTCAGGTCGACGACGGAACCATCCGCGCTCATTCTAACCAGGCGATTCTTACCGGCTTCAGCCGCCCGCGCCTCGATCCAGTAGATATCGCTTCCATCAAGGGCGATTTCGGCAAGCCCGGTTACTCCCCCCGAAATCAATTCGGATGTTATCGGCGATTTCCACGAGCCGAAAGGCTCGACCAGTTTCACTGTCATCGGTTAGCTCCGTTAATTTGAAGGTATGCGAAACAGAGTTTCGTTTGCGCGCGAGTGACACAGCATCGCACAAAAGATTACTCTTCGTAAAACGTGGGGCGCTGAGTTATACTAGCGGTCGTTCAGCCTCCGCCCGATCCACTCAACCCCGCCAAATTTATGCGTTCTTGCTTGAGGAGAGACCTGTATGAGATGCCCTAAGTGCCATACGGACACGCCGTCTGACGCGCTCGTATGTCCCGGCTGTAAACTCCCGACTCCACGGGGACGGCAATTCAAAGCAGACAAAAAAGCCGGCATGAATCCAAAGAGTCCGAAGAGAATCAAAGAGCACAAACAATATCAGCGATCCAAGCTCGTGAACATCATCCTCAGCTCGGTTCTCGGACTGCTGGTCGTGGGATTGGGCGCCTACCTTTACATGAACTTCAAATTCGGCGCCGCTGAACTCGATCCAGCCGCGGCGAAAAACGTGCTTGTTACGCTTCGTAAGCTGCCCTCGAACGAGCAGGGGCTCTCGGTCGACGAGAGGATGAACGCGGAAGTGAAGAAGTCGAAAGACGCGGGCAAGCTCGTAAAATATCAAGGGTGGACAATGCGCCCGGTCCAGGGCGACAAGAACAAGATTCTCATAGCGTTCACATTCGAGGAGAAGGACAGCGGCGAGCAGCGCGCCGAGTGGATCGCCGACACGAGGAACAATTCATTCGCGCCTCGCACGGGCCTGGCATCTTCAATTTACGCAGCCAACAGCGGCGCCCAATAAGCCGGAGCGATTCTATAATCAGCAATCATTTCGCGCTTGCGCTTTTCGTTATTCGATACAACTTCGAGGCGGTTCGTATTATAAGACTGCCGCGCGCGATCGCGGGCGTAGCCATGCACATTTCGTCGAGTGAATTCTTTCGCAGCAGCTTGTACTCTTTGCCCGCTTGAATGACGAAAGTATCGCCGTCTTCGCTCAAGCAGAAGATCTTTCCATTGTAAGCCCACGGAGAAGACGTGAACGCGCCCGCCGCCGGATCTATGCGTTGCTTTCCGTAGATTTCCTGTCCGGTTTTCGCGTCGTGGCAGGTGAAGAAACCTCGATCAAGCAGCGTGTAGTAGTAGTCGCCGTAGATCAAGGGCGTCGGATTGTACGGACCCGCCTGCGGCTGGAACCACGCGATGAATTGATTGCTCTTCTCGCCTTCCTTGAGGCTTATGTTGCCCAATGCGCCCGCCTTGATCGCGTATACCGGCCGCAAGCTGTCCATCACGTAGCCGGATGAAATGTACAACAGCCCGAACTTTGAAAACGGCGTCGGAATCGAAATCGACGACATTCCTTGAAGCTCCCACAGCACTTTCCCATTCAAATCATAAGACCGAATGCTTTTTGTTCCCGCCGTTACTATCTCGGTTCGCATTTCGTTTTCCCAGACGTAAGGCGTCGCCCAATTTGTGCCCTCCGCCCGCTCGACTCGCCACGCCTGTTCACCTGTTTTCTTGTTCAGGGCTGTGATGAATGACTTCTCGTCATTGTCGTTGACCAGATAGATATTTTCCTTGAACAGCACCGGCGAAGCGGCGGTTCCCCATCCGAATCTCGTCTTAAACGGACCCCACTTCTGCGCCCAAAGCTGTTTGCCCTTCATATCGAAGCAGAAGATTCCGAGATTGCCGAAGTACGCGTATACTCGTTCGCCGTCGGTAACCGGGGTTTCGGATGCGTAAGTGTTCTTGAGGTGGCGCGATGCGGGGGGCAGGCCTCGATTGACTTCACGTTCCCATTTGATCTTACCGGTCTTGAAATCGACGGCGTAAACCATCCACCGATGCTCGTCGGCCGGGGGCTTCCGCTCACCGCCAAAATAGAGGCCCTTTTTCGGCTTTTCGCCTTCGACGGAGCTCACTACCGACGTAAGAAAAATCGTGTCGCCCCATACGACCGGCGAGCTCCAGCCGCTGCCGGGAATATCTACCTTCCAGGCTACGTTTTCAGTAGGGCTCCAGGCATCGGGCAGGGTCGGATCCTCGGCAACCGGAATCGACTGAGACCCGCGAAATTGCGGCCACTTCTCGTCGGCCGCAACAGCCGACGCAAGCAGGAAGAGGGTCGTAAGAATCGAGCTTATGATTTTTCGCATTGCAATGTTCCTGAAATTATTATCGCTTTCCGATGCAGTACAGATATTGAGCGGTTCGAATGAATATCTGGCCCTCGGATACGGCGGGCGAGCTCAGACAGTAGTCGTTCAGATTATTCTGCGCAAGAACTTCAAAAACCGGCCCGGCTTTGACCACCGTCGTCAGCCCGTCCTCATTGGTGATGTAAATCTTGCCATCGGCCAGAATGGGCGAAGAGCTATAGGTAGCCGGTTGAATTCGCTGCGGGCCCCAGATGGGCTGACCGGTCTTGGCGTTCAGGCACCACATCACGCCGCGGTCGTCGACGCTGTAGAAGTACTTGCCGTCGGTGACGGGCGTGGGGACATCAGGGCCGTTTTGAAAGGACCACAGTCTGTGCGTCTCGGTTATGTTTCCCCGCCCCCCGGCTTTGATGGCAAGCAGAGGGCGCACGCGAGTCGGAGCATAGATCACCTCGTCGGCAACAACCGGCGAAGCCACTATTCGATTGTTGGGATTGTTTTCCGGATTGAGTCCGTCGGATCTCCACAGTTCTTTTCCGCTGGCGAGATCATGCCCGGTTACGCAATCGCCTCCGGTGATAACGATTTCGATACTGCTGCCGTAGCGAAGCAGAGCCGGCGTGGTGTATGAATCCGGCGACTCTCGAATGGCTTTTGTAGGACGCTCGATTCTCCAGATCGTTTTGCCGGTCTTCTTGTCGATTCGCAAAACGTAAGAGGGGTCTGTCGTTCTCATGCCGTGCAGGACCTGCACGTAGAGCGAGTCTTCGTACAAGAGAGGCGATGAGGCATAGCCCCAATTCAAACCGAAGCGCCCATAGTCCTTCTGAATTTCCCTCGACCACAATTCAGCGCCGGAGAAGTCAAAGCCTTTGAATGCGCCCTGTCCCGTCATCAGATAAACGCTCTTTCCATCCGTGACCGGCGAAGGCGAAGACATATTCTGCTTCCGCATCTTCACATTGCCCGCGCCTACCCGCTTCTTCCATAGAATGTCTCCCTTCTTTCGGCCGACCGCCCACAAGAAGAGATCGTCTCCCTCGGCTACGTTCAGAAAGATAATATCGCCCCAGATGATGGGCGTAGACCCGCTCCAACTCGGCATCGCAAGTTTCCAGGTTATGTTCTCTTCGGAGCTCCAACGAGTAGGCAGGTTCTTTTCATCGCAGACGCCGTTCAAATGCGGGCCGCGCCATTGAGGCCAATTGTCGGCGGACGCAAGCGAGACCAGAAGCAAAGTTGCCAGAGCGATTGAGACAATTCTTCGATTCACGGCAGTCCTCCTGAGCAGAGGCGTAAATAGTAGATCATCGGATATGCTTTGTCATCAGAAGCCCGTGATAGATGCGATAGATGAGCGGTCGATGCGCTTAACATCTTTTGATAAAACGGCCGTATAGGATCAGCCCGTGAGTGCTCGATGCGAACAAGCAATTTCGCGAAGGGCAAGCGCGCTTGAGTCCGGATGTCCTCACTTGCGATCTGACGCGCGGGCATGAAAGGATCGAAAAATGAAATCGGCAAGGATTTTTCTAAGGAGATAAGTTGTGAGACAGAACTTCTCTTCCGGAACTCGATGGGAACCTGTGGTTGGCTATTCTCGTGCGGTCCGAGTCGGAAACTCCGTTTTTGTATCGGGCACAACGGCGACTGATGAAGCAGGAACGATAGTCGGAACGGGCGACGCATACGCGCAGGCGATTCAGATCTTGAGGAATATCGAAAAAGCTCTGGCTAAGGCCGGCGCCGAGCTAAAGCATGTCGTCCGCACCAGAATGTATCTCACCAAGATCGCGGACTGGGAAAAAGTCGGCCGTGCTCACGGCGAATTTTTCGGCGAGATACGCCCGGCAACAAGCCTTGTCGAAGTCAGCAGCCTGATTTCACCTGACATACTCGTCGAGATTGAAGCCGACGCCGTCGTGGATGATGAATAACCCGCAAGGGAGCCCGAGCGTTATCACCTTTCCCTGCGGTAGGCATACGACCCCTTCCGCTGATCCGAAATAGCTTCGGCCACTTTCAAGAAGGCCCGCGCGGCATGCGAGAGGCTTGCGTTCCTGCGATAAACAAGCCGCAGCTTGCGCTCAATCTTGAGCTCCTTCACCGGGACGCGGACCAACTCCCCGCGCTCGACCTCCGCTTCAACGCATATACCGGGCACAAGCGCTACGCCGTTTCCGGTCGAAACGAATTTCTTGATCGCCTCGATCGTCGGCAGCTCGACGTCCATATTCAGCGGCGTCTTGTGACGCCTGAATGATTCAAGCACCTTTGCCCGGTAGGGCGAAGATACGTTGTGGGCCACAAACGATTCCGCGCCGAGTTGTTTGATCCTCGCCTGCCGCGAGGCCGCGAGTGGATGCCGGGGATGCACAACAAACGCCAGTTCATCGCGATAGACCACGATCGACTGCAGGAGCGGCTCGTCGGGGCTGAAGGACAGAACGCCGATCTCAGCGGCATGCTTGAGAACATCCGCGGGTATCGTGCTCGCGAGCGAGCGTTGCACGGTCACTTTGATCATCGGATAAAGCCTTCGGAACTCCTCGAGCACCGGCAAGAGGTATAGACAGGTGAACTCGTTCGCGGCGAGAACCAGCTTGCCGTTGTGCATCTCACGGAGTTCCTTCAGCGCCGTGTGTGCTTCGGCGCGCAGGTTCATCAGTTTGTGCGCGTACTCTTGAAGAACCATGCCTGCGTCGGTCAGCGTTCCATTTCGGGACGATCGATCGAAGAGCGACTCGCCAAGCTCCCCTTCGAGTTTTCGGATCGCCTGGCTGACGGCCGGCTGAGTTCTGAACAACCTCTCCGCGGCCCGAGAAAAGCTCCCTTCGCGCGCTACGCTGAGAAAAACCTCGAGCTGAAAGATATCCATTTCACCTCTCACCACGGTCTATTCGTGAAAACTATGCCTGAATGCGGGCCGGGATTATAGCATAAGCGAAACGATATGGTATCCCAAAAATTATAACTTTGACTTTGATAGTGACGGCGGATAGGATCGGCGTCTCCATCAGGCGCTATGCGGTCAGGAGGGATCGATTGTCACGCGAACACGTCCTGGTTTTCGATACAACGCTTCGGGATGGAGAGCAGTCGCCCGGGTGCAGCATGAACTTGAGCGAAAAAGTAAATCTGGCGAAACAACTTGACCGGCTGGGGGTCGACATCATCGAAGCAGGGTTTCCTACAGCATCGGAGGGCGACTTCGAATCGGTTAAGGCCGTCGCGGGCGAGGTTCGGCGGCCGGTGATCGCGGCGCTTGCACGGGCCAAGACCGACGATATCAAATGCGCGTGGGATGCCGTCAGGAACGCGGACAAGCCGCGCATTCACACCTTTCTCGCGACCTCCGACATACACCTCGAATACAAGCTCAAAATGACGCGCGAGGAGGCTCTCGTCCGAGCAAAAGAGAGCGTCCGGCTTGCAAGGTCGCTTTGCGATGACGTTGAGTTTTCGGCGGAAGACGCGACTCGGACTGATCTGGATTTCTTATGCGCAGTGATTGAGGCCGTGATTCGCGAAGGGGCGGCCACAATCAATATTCCCGACACGGTGGGTTACACAACGCCCGGCGAGTTCCGAAGCATAATCGAGGCTGTTCGAAACCGCGTGAATGGAATCGAACGGGCTACGGTCTCCGTCCATTGTCACGATGATCTCGGGTTGGCGGTTGCGAACACGCTCGCGGCGCTTGAAGGCGGGGCCCGGCAGGTCGAATGTACGATCAACGGAATAGGCGAGCGCGCGGGCAACGCCTCTCTCGAAGAGGTGGTAATGGCCTTGCGAACCCGGGCCGACGTTATGCCCTTTGAAACCGGCGTCGCCGCTGAAGAGCTTTATGCCTCGAGCCGGTTGTTGATCGAGAGCACGGGCGTCGCGGTTCAGCCGAATAAAGCCATTGTGGGCCGGAACGCATTCGCTCATGAAGCGGGCATTCATCAGGACGGCATGATCAAGAATAAGCTCACGTACGAGATTATGACCCCGCAATCCGTCGGTGTGCCCGAAAGCAGATTGGTGCTGGGAAAGCACTCCGGCCGGCACGCGCTTGCGTTGAGATGCGAGGCGCTGGGTTACCGCTTCGAGCGGCGCGCCCTCGACCGACTCTACAGGCGTTTTGTAGCTCTTGCCGACGAAATAAAGGCTGTCGATGACCACCGGATCGAGCAGCTCGTGCGCGATGAGATGTTGGAAATAAGCGCGGCATAATGTAGCCGCGCGATACGCTCAGATTTGGCAATCCACTATGACTGTCCCGATGACCATCACTGAAAAGATCCTTGCGGCGCACTCGGCGTGCGACTCCGTGCGGCCGGGGCAGATCGTCAACGCCGTCATCGATCTCATCGTCGCCCATGAGGTGACCACGCCTCCCGCCGTCAACATGCTGGCGAAGATGGGTATAAGCCGGGTCTTTGATCCGAGCCGCGTCGTGGTGACGCCGGATCATTTCGTTCCCAACAAGGACATTCAGACAGCCGAATTGACCAGGCAGCTTCGCCGCTGGGTTGAGGAGCAGGGCATCGAGAATTACTACGAGCTTGGAGATCACGGAATCTGTCACGCGCTCATTCCTGAGCGGGGGCACATCCTGCCCGGCCAGACTGCGATCTGCGGCGATTCGCATACGACCACGCTGGGGGCGTTCGGGGCATTCGCAACCGGCGTGGGATCAACCGACTTGGCGGCAACGCTAGCTACTGGGGAGTTATGGTTCAAAGTGCCTGAGACCATGCGCTTCAATGTCAGCGGGGCGCTGCCGCCAGGCGTTTATTCGAAAGACCTGATCCTCTACATCATATCCAGGATTGGCGTGGACGGAGCCCGCTATCGCGCTATGGAATATCACGGCTCGTGCATAGAGACGCTTTCCATGGAAGCTCGCATGACCATCTGCAATATGGCGGTTGAGGCTGGAGCCAAGACCGGTATCATCGAAGCGGACCAGACCGCCGTCGAATACGTGCGCGCTCGCTCCGATAAAGATTTCACCGTTTATGTTTCGGATGAAGACGCGGAGTATGCGGCTGCGCTCGACATTGATGCATCATCCCTGGAGCCCGTCGTTGCACTGCCTCACCTTCCATCGAACGGAAGATTCATTGGGGAGGTCGAACCGGTCTCCATCGACCAGGCTTATATAGGCTCCTGCACCAACGCACGTATAGAGGATCTACGCGAAGCGGCCCGCATACTCAAAGGCCGCCGAATAGCGCGAGGCGTCCGGGCGATCGTGGTGCCCGCGACTTCGGCGATTTGGCGACAGGCCCTGAAAGAGGGCCTTTTCGAAATTTTCTCCGAAGCCGGCTGCGTTGTTTCGACGGCGACGTGCGGAGCCTGTTTGGGCGGGCACATGGGCGTGCTTGGACGCCGTGAAAGATGCATTTCGACGACCAACCGGAACTTCGTCGGCCGAATGGGACACCCGGAGGCTGAGGTATACCTGGCGAGCCCCGCTACCGTGGCCGCTTCGGCCGTCGCGGGCTGTATCACCGACCCTCGCGTTTTTCTGAATGCCGATCCAATGACTGTTGAAGCTGCCCCGTTTCAAGACGACATTCATGTAGGAGTGAGTTGATTATGAAGCTTTACCATTGGGACAGTTTCGAACGCCGGTTCCTTTCAGTGCCGGTGCGGGACCATTTGCCGAACGGCGAGTGCGTCCGGCTGATTAGCGTCGAAATTCCCAAAGGGGAACGAATCAATGCGGCAGCCGCGTCCGATGATCAGATGATCTGCCTGTTAAGCGGTTCGTGGAGAATTAATATCGCGAACAGCGAGCTGGTGGTCAGGCGTAATGAGGCAGTAATCATACCGTCGGGATTCAACCATTCAGCCGAAGCGATCGAGGACAGCTTCGCGCTTCAGATGGTGCGCGAGCACGGGCCGGAGGAGGAGTGCCTGTGGGGCGTTTGATACGCGGGCGAGCGCATGTTTTCAAACGCGCTAACATAAACACCGACGAGATAATCCCGGCCCGATATCTTACGGCGCACGACGAGGCTGAGCTTGCCTTGCATGCCATGGAAGACATATCAAGGGACTTTGTTTCGCGAGTGCGCCCGGGAGATTTAATCATTGCCGGAGGGGACTTCGGCTGCGGCTCTTCGAGGGAACACGCGGTGTGGGCGTTGCGCGGCGCGGGCATCGCGGCAATTGTCGCCGACACATTCGCGCGAATATTTTTCCGCAACGCGCTCAATAACGGCTTTCTCGCAATCGAATGCGCCGGTCTTGCCGAAATAACGTCCGACGGCGACGACATCGAGCTGGATCTGGACGCCGGCGCCGTCCGTAATCATACAACCGGCGCCAGTCGGTTGTTCACTCCATTAACGCCCTTCGCACTTGAATTACTCGAGGCCGGCGGCTTGCTGCCCTACGTTGCGCAACGGCGCGGAGTCGGATCCCCCAATGCATAATCCAGCCCTCCCCTCTTCTCTCCATCGGATAAATCGAATAGTCGGACCCTGGGACTCTCCTCTACGCCCAAGGTTCGCACCATCAAGGAACGGATTCGTTCCGCGGGATGCGAACCGATGCTTTTGACGGTCGCGGTATTGCCCGGAGACGGAATTGGGCCGGAGGTCACCGCCGAAGCCGTGCGGGCGCTTGAAGCGGTTGCCCTTGCGTTTGGCCACAAGATCGAGCTCCGATTAAAGGAGATCGGCGCCGCTTCCATTAGACGGTGGAGATCGCCGTTACCAGAAGAGACTCTTGATGCCTGTATTCAGTCGGACGCGGTGCTTCTAGGATCGGTAGGAGATCCTGAGTTCGATGATCTTCCATTGGAGGCGCGGCCGGAGGCGGGATTGTTGAAGCTCCGGCGCGAGCTTGGAGCGTTCGCGAATCTGCGTCCCGTTGTTGCCTTCCCGGGATTGGAAGCCTCGTCCCCTCTAAAACCGGCCCGGTTGTCGGGAACCGACATAATCATAGTTCGAGAGTTGCTCGGTGGGATTTACTTCGGCGAACCTCGCGGCTTCGAGACGGGAGGGCATGCGGTTGAGGCCGTCAACACAATGCGGTATGGCGAACGTGAAGTCGAGCGGGTCGCAGCGATTGCATTCGAGCTCGCCAGGACAAGGCGTTCGAAAGTGACTTCGGTCGACAAGGCGAACGTGCTCGAGTGCTCGCGATTGTGGAGACGGACAGTCGCAAAAATCGCGGGGGATTATCCGGACGTGGCCCTCGATCACCAGTATGTTGATTCGTGCGCGGCGGCGTTGATCTCAAGACCTTCAACTTTTGACGTGATCCTGACGGAGAATATGTTCGGCGATATTCTGTCGGATGAGGCGGGCGCCTTAGTTGGATCACTGGGCTTGCTTGCGTCGGGAAGCATCGGCGCGCGGGTCGGTCTTTATGAGCCCGTGCATGGGTCGGCGCCGGACATAGCGGGCCGCGAAATTGCGAATCCCATCGGTGCAGTTCTTTCGGCGGCTTTGATGCTCCGACATTCGTTCGATCTCGAAATCGAAGCGGCATGCATCGAGCGAAGCGTTTGCGATGCGCTGGCCGCCGGTTGTAGAACTCGCGACCTCGTTGATGACGGCCGGTATCTGACTACTTCGAGAATGGGCGAGATCATCGCGGATCAAATCTTGAATTCCGCCCGCGAACACGGCGCGCGAGCCACATAATGGTTAAAAGCCCACATCCTCTTACCGATGTGTGCAATTTCCGCCGCGGTTCTGCTGGTTGCATTGGGTGGGATACAATGACAGCCGATGTATGCAGAAGTGGCGGTCGCCGTCAGTATTAGGCAGACGTTCACATATCGCGTGCCGGGTGGAATCTCGCGGCTTGCCCTCCCGGGTTGCCGTGTGGCGGTGCCGCTCGGCAAGCAAATGGCCGTCGGATTCATCGTCGCCCTTCAAGATTCAGCGCCTCCCGAAATTCAAGAGAGCGACATCAAAGACGTCGCGGAGCTCATCGACGACGAACCGGTCGTCTCGCCGGAGATGCTGGAGCTCACTCGGTGGATGTCGGACTACTATTACGCTTCGTGGGGAGAATGCCTGAAGGCGGCTCTGCCCGCGGGAGCGGCGGATGCCAACGAGACGCTAATCTCCGTGACAGATCTGGGATCAGCAGCACTCGCCCATCCTGACGAAGTAAAGCTAACGAACTCAAAGAACCGGGTACTTCAAGCGATCTCGCGGTCCGGTGCTACGGATCTCGCCCAAATCGAGCAGAGCCTTTCACGCCTGAAACCGGCTACCGTAGCGGCTTTGGTTCGCGATCTGGAAAAATCAGGCTTCGTCCAGGTCATCAGGCGGGCAGGCGAGAGCCGCCTTGTTCCCAGGCTCCAGAAGGCCGTCAGACTATCGGATGCATGGAGAATGCGGCCCGATTGGGCGACTGATCGTCGCCCGGACGGTGATGGTGCAGAACACGAAAAAGAATCGCATCCCCGGAGTAGAATTACGGATTCGTCGGGCCGCACGGACCATGCGTTCAGCGAACCGCGGAAACGAGTGATTGAGGAACTCTTGTCCGGAGAAGAGAGCATCGGCTTCACCGACTTACTGGAACGAGCCGATGTTTCCGCATCGGTCATAGCGACTCTCGAGAAGAGAGGGATCGTCGAAGTCTTTGCGCGCGAGGTCAGGCGAGACCCGCTCGCTCACATCCCGGAAACTCCAGCGCAAGCCGTCCACTTGAATGACGAGCAGCAGATCGCTGTAGATCAGATCGCCGCCGACATTCAGGGCCATACTTATTCCACATTCCTCATCCACGGCGTAACCGGCAGCGGGAAAACTGAGATTTATGTGCGAGCAATGCATCAAGCACTGGAGCACGGGCGAACCGCGCTCATGCTCGTGCCTGAAATATCCCTGACACCAGTTCTGTCGCGAAGGCTGCGCGCGCAATTCGGCGAGCAACTCGCGCTCTTTCACTCGAGCCTGTCGGACGGAGAACGGCGAGACGAATGGCGCAGGATCAGGGACGGCGACGCGCGAGTCGTGATCGGTACCCGTTCGGCCGTGTTCGCGCCTTTGAATAATATCGGCGTGATTGTAGTAGACGAGGAACACGATTCATCCTACAAGCAAGAAGAGACTCCTCGTTACAGCGGGCGCGATACCGCGATAGTCCGGGCGGCGCGGTCGGGCGCGGTCTGTATTCTCGGCTCGGCGACTCCCTCCATCGAGTCGTACTACAACGCTCATTCCGGCAAGTACAAGTACATCAGGCTGAATTCACGGTTCGGGGGACGGTCGCTTGCTACGGTCGAGACGATTGATATGCGCGAAGTATTCAAGCGCCACGGCAGACAGCAGACATTTTCAGAGGAGCTGAGGACCGCGATAGAAAGCACCTTCTCGCGGGGAGAACAGATGATGATTCTGCTCAACCGGCGAGGCTTTTCGTCGTTTCTGTTGTGCAGATCCTGCGGTCTCTCGATCCACTGTGTGAACTGCGACGTGACGCTCACCTATCACAAATATAACGCGAGCCTGCAATGTCACTACTGCAACTACATTGCCCGGCCTCCGGAGGCGTGTCCCGCGTGCGGCGGCCAATACATTCACTACGTGGGCGAAGGAACTGAGCAGTTGGAAGAACGGCTCAGGGAGATGTATCCGTTGATGCGGATCGCGCGGCTTGATCGAGATGTCGCGCGGCGCCGCGGCGGCTACGAGCACGTGTTGATGGAGTTCGAAGCAGGCGGAATCGACCTCCTCGTCGGGACGCAAATGATCTCAAAGGGTCACGACTTTCCCAATGTGACGCTTGTTGGAGTGATCTCGGTCGACATCGGGCTCTCGCTGCCTGACTTTCGATCGGCGGAGCGTACATTCCAATTGCTGACTCAGGTAGCCGGACGCGCCGGACGAGGAGATCGGCCCGGACGCGTGATCATACAGACTTATCATCCGGAGCACTACGCGCTGCTGGCGGCGAAAGGGCAGGACTACGAACAGTTCTACAAGCGCGAAATCGAATTCAGGCGAACCATGCATTATCCGCCGTTCGCGGCGCTGATAAACGTAGGCGTACACGACAAAGACCGGCAGCGCGCGGCCGACACCGCGGGCGAGATTGCCCGCAACCTGCGGGAAACGGCGCGCGCTTCGAGTGCGCGCGTGCTCGGTCCTGCCCCCGCGCCTCTCGCGAGGCTGAAGGGAGAATACCGGTTTCAAGTGTTGATCAAAGCGGGAAGCCGCACGCACGCGCGGGAAGCGCTCGACCACGCGATGGAGCGAGCGGAGTCGTCAGGCCGCAATCTCCGCTCGATCCTGGTGGAGGTCGATCCATTGAGCCTGATGTGAAGCGGCTCTTGGCTAAGTAAAATCGCGGAGCTTCCTGGAGCTGCTGAGGCTTGCATGAACAAAGGTGATTTGTAAATATCGCTGCTCGCGAGGGTGTCAAAAAGCTAGCGCTATGATCTGTCCTGTGAGGAGGAATTGAGATGATCTCCATGAAGAGAAGTGTTCGACTTGCGCTTTCAGCGTCGGTGTTCGCGTTCGCTCTTTTGTTTCAGCCGGTCTTCAGCCAGAACAAGAAGCTGACCATCGACGAGCTTGTTGCTCGCCATCTCGATTCGATCGGTAAAGCAGAAGCTCGCGCGGCGGTCGCTTCGCGAGGCGTCAACGGACCGGTGCAGATGGCAAGCCGCATCGGCAGGACCGCCAATCTCGAAGGGAAATGTGTTCTGGTCTCTTCCGGATCAAAGATGCGATTTAGCTTGAGATTTTCGAGCCAGAGTTATCCGGGTGAACAGTTGGCGTTTGACGGAACGAAGAGCTCTACCGGTATTTCTCCGAGCGGCCAGAGATCGGCGCTTTGCGCGCTTCTGAATCGCGAGGATTTGCCGCTGAAGGAGGGGCTCATCGGCGGCGTTCTTTCCACTGCCTGGCCCCTGCTGAGACTCGCGCAGCAGCAGCCCAAACTGGACTATCGCGGAATGACAAAGGTCGACGGACGGCAACTTCACGAGGTGAGTTATCGCCAGAAGAAGGGCACGACCGAGATGAGAGTCTCGCTTTATTTCGAGCCTGAGACTTTCAGGCACCTCCGCACCAAGTATCAGATGGAAGGCGCTCCGGAAATGGGGTCCGGCGTTAATACTCAAGGAACGAGAGGCGGACGTGATTCGGGCGAGCTCGGCGGAGACAGCCGCTATGAAATCATCGAGGTCTTCGACGATTTCAAAGTCGTTGATGGACTCACGCTTCCTCACAAATACAAAATGCAACTGAGTATTCAAACCGCGAACTCGTCGATAATCTATGATTGGTCCCTGGCGGTCGAACAGCTCTCGCACAAGGAGTCTTTCGAAGACCAGATCTTCAAGATAGGCGCAGGGATGTAATGAGATAGCTCCCAACAGCTATGCCAAGGGTATCAAGTTTTGATCAAAGCGCCGTCTCGGCCCTGCTCGGCGGCGACGGCGTTCTGGCGATAACTCTAGACACGGAGGGCCGGATCCTTCGATGCAACGCCGCTTTTGAACATGCCGCCGCGGGTCTTGGCGACGGGTTCGTTGGGCGAAGCTTCGCGGAGCTGTTGGCTTCGGCGGGGTCCGTTAAACAGCTAGAGTCAATCCTTCTCGGTTCCGGCGATACGAGCGCCCGTTTTAGAAGCGGTCTCGCGGTCGACGGCTCCGAACGCGAATTTCTGTGGAAAGCTTCCCGCATCGTAAAGAGCAAGCAAGAAGCCGCCTGGGCGGTGCTAGGCGTGGAGATCACCGATCTCGTTAAGATCGAGACCACCCTCGAAGAATCGCTGGAGCGGCATGCAAGCATACTGGCATCCGCGATGGATGCGATCATCAGCATCGATAGCGAGCAGCGCATTACGATTTTCAATGCGGCGGCTGAAAAAATGTTCCTTTGCAAGGCGGAAGAGGCCTTAGGCAAACCGGTGAGCCGGTTTATTCCACATCGATTTCGCGGCGTTCACGAAGGGCACATCAATGCGTTTGGCGAGGCGAACGTCACTGCTAGAACCATGGGCTCGCTCGGCTCGCTCTGGGGTCTGCGGTCAAACGGCGAAGAGTTCCAGATCGAGGCATCGATATCACAGACCGGCAGCGGCGCGGGCAAGCTCTATACGGTAATCATTCGCGATATCTCGCTCCGCATTCAGAGCGAAGAGCGGTTGCGAGAACAAGCCGCGCTGCTGAATCACGCCCAGGAAGCCATCCTGGTGCGCGACCTCGATCATCGGCTCCTGTTTTGGAATAAAGGCGCGGAGCGCCTCTACGGCTGGAACGCGGAGGAGGTGCTTGGCAGAAAATCAACTGAAATATTCCGTTACGAGGAGACAGCGCGTTTCGCCGAAGCCGTCGACCAGGTGCTTAAGACAGGGGAATGGTCGGGCGAGCTGACTCAGCATACCAGGGACGGCAAAAGGGTATTCGTTGAAGGGCGATGGACCCTGGTTCGCGACGACGCCGGCCTTCCCAAATCCGTCCTTGTAATCAACACCGATATCAGCGAACGAAAGAAGCTCGAAGCCCAGTTCTTACGCGCGCAGCGCATGGAGAGCATCGGAACCCTTGCGGGCGGAATCGCTCACGATCTAAACAACGTTCTCGCGCCGATCATCATGGCGATGAACCTGCTCAGGCTGCGTTTCAAGGATGAAGAAAGCCAGCGTGTATTGTCGGTATTGCAGACTAATGCGGAGCGCGGCGCCGACATGGTTAAACAGGTGCTCTCCTTTGCGCGCGGTATAGAGGGTGAGCGCATATCGCTTCAGCCTAAACACCTCATCAGGGAAATCGTCAAGATTCTGAAGGATACACTTCCAAAATCGATCGAGATAAAATTCTTTATACCGGATACGGTGTGGCCCGTCCTTGGCGATGCGACGCAGTTGCATCAGGTTCTGATGAATCTCTCGGTAAACGCGCGGGATGCCATGCCCTCGGGGGGCGAGCTGAGGATCGAGGTTGAGAACACGGCGGTCGACGAGAACTATGCGCAGACGCAGTTCGATGCGCGGCCGGGCAACTTCGTACTCATTAATGTGACTGACACCGGCGGCGGAATCGCTCCTGAGATCATCAACAATATCTTCGATCCCTTCTTTACCACGAAGGACTTTGGCAAGGGAACCGGTCTTGGATTGTCCACCGTTCTGGGAATAGTAAAAAGCCACGGCGGTTTTGTTACCGTCTACAGCGAATTTGGCAGAGGCACCGCCTTTAAGGTATACCTTCCTGCCGATCCCGCAGCGACCGCGGCGCAGGTTAAGGCCGAACAGGAAAGCATCCGGTTTGGCAACGGCGAGCTTATTTTAATCGTCGACGACGAAGCCGCAATACGAGACATCACGCGCGGAACCCTCGAGGCATATGGATATAGAGCTATTACGGCCAGCGACGGCACGGAAGCTATAGCCGCCTATGCCCAGAAACGCGATGAGATCAGGATCGTATTGACGGATATGATGATGCCCTTTCTGGACGGCCCTGCCACTATTCGCGCGCTTCAGAAAATGAATCCGAACGTGCGCGTAATCGCCGCGAGCGGGCTTGCCGACAATGAAAAGCTGGTAGACGCATCCAAGACCGGCGTCCAGGCATTTCTAACCAAGCCCTTCAACGCGGACCAGTTGCTCAGAACCATAGCTGACGTGTTGGATCGCCAATAGATCAATCTCGAAGTTCTCGATGGGAACTTATTTCCACCGGCGGTGTCTAATCTTCTGAATCCAGTCACCTCGCTTGTCATCGAGTTAGAAAATTAATTGAGCAACCTGGAGCCTGACCGCCGACTTTCCGGGAAAGGACTGTCCGCTTCGTGCGCGGGTAGGGCTCTCCGTGGTCACGGTATGGAGGCGCTCTTATGTTTGAACATCTAGTGGAATCGAACACCCATAAAAAGAAAAGCAGCAGAATGCGTTATTTTTTGATCACGGCGCTTTTTTGGCTCGCGGGACTATCGGGACTAATCGCGGGCGGTGTGCTTGCGTACGATGCTCGTCTTGACGGACAGCTCGATGTGTTAACCAGACTGGTTGCGCCGCTGCCGCCCGTTCGGCTTGGAACCGAAGCCCCGCCCGCAAGCCATCAAAGGGCCGCGGCTGCTCCGTCGCCGTGGACCAATCCTCCAAGGACTCCGCCGACAAGAATTCCTGATACACCTCAGCTCCCTCAGACCAACGTCGACGTTTCTAATCCGGGGTCAATCGGCCGCGGAGGCAGTGGTCCTTTCATAGCAGGGGACCCGAACGGCGTTCCGTTCGGAATCGTTCCCGCGGCCAACATCGAACCTGCTCCTCAGCCAAGGACTGCGTCTAAGCCTATCTCCGAAGAGACGCCGGCCCAAGTTCGCCAAATCAGAGTTTCAACAGGCCCGTTGCAGGGACAGGCGTCGAGAAAGGTCGAACCAGCTTACCCGACAATGGCAAAGATGGTTCACGTCGAAGGAGCGGTCAGCGTAGAAGTGCTCATCGATGAGCGCGGAAATGTCGTGTCCGCCAGGGCTCTGTCCGGCCATCCACTGTTGAGAGAGGCCGCCGCAGCCGCTGCGCGTGGTTGGAAATGGAATCCCACGACTTTGAATGGTATCGCGGTCCAGGTAGTTGGGTCGATCACCTTCAACTTCACGCTCCGGTGATCGAGTGAATATCACAATGCTCGTGCGAATTCATTATGACGGACGAAGAATACCCAGCGCTGAAGCAAACTGTAGGGGCGGGCAAGGGCCCGCCCTCTCAAAGCAAGACGCTCTTTTGATTAACGAGGAGTTCGATTTTTAGATGAGTTCGAGTTGACCAAGCCCTGCCTATGTCTCATGCTGACCCGGTGTTCGGCCGCCGGAAACCGGTAGTAATAATCCCGCCTGATCTCAGGGGGAGATTGGAATCAGCCAGACTTGATCTGCTGGCCTTGTTCCGCGCCCTGGATCAAATGGATTTAACTCCTCTGGAAATCCCTCAGCGGCTGCTGCAACAACTGTTTGAATTAGATGCCGACTATGCGGAGGCCCTTTGGGGTTTGGATCAACCTGAAGGATCTCTGGATCTGCGTGCGATGCTGCGTGATACCCTCGCTGCTCTTGAACAACTGCCAAACGCTACGGCACGCTTTCGAAAGAATCTTCCCCAACGCGCCCATCCAGTATTGCTCAAGCTCGAGCCAGCTACTCGAAAGTCACTCAACCCGGCTGAAGCCTACAATATGATTCCCGGCAGAGAACCCCAAAACGGTTAAGCACCCTACCGCGCGCCTTATTGTTCTTCAATGCAATCAAGGACGTCTTGCAGAATCACTTCGGCTATCGAGTTTCGAGATGAGGCAGAGGCGGAAATGATCTCCCTGCCGCTCTCGGTTCTGAATACCGCAAGTTTTGACGAGCCGTTAACGCGAAAGAAGGGCGACTCCGGCGGAATAAGCTTCGGAGCTACGCTGACTCTGATCCTGCCTTGCCAGATGCGGGCACGGCCCACAAGCCGCACTACTCGGCCGCTTGATCGCGCCGCCGCGATCAACGGCTCGGTTCCAGAGCCGATCCCAATGCGAGAGACCTCTGCAAGTCGAGTTTGAGCGCTCATCAGTGTCTTCGCCAGAATGAGGATCTTGCAGGCGGCATCCCAGCCGTCGACGTCGAGCGATGGATCGGGTTCCGCAATTCCGTCCGCCTGCGCGCCCGCAAGAGCGTATTCGAATCGCATCGACCGTTCGAGCATTGCGCTCAGGATGTGATTAGTAGTCCCGTTCAGCACGCCTCGAATCTCGACCATGCGTTCGCCCTTAATCTCCTCGGGAAGCGCGACACCGGTCGTGCCCGTGAACCGCAATCGAGAACCGCTCGCGCGCGCCGCTTCCGCAAGCGATTCGAATCCATGTACCAATGGTCCCTTATCGACGGTAACAACGTTCAGTCCGCGAAGCAGCGCGCGCCGCAGCAAATCGAGGGCGGGCTGACCGTCTTCAATGTTAGTTGGAAGCAACTCTATTAAAGTAGACACACCGGCGGATCTGATCTGCTCTATGAAATGTGAGGGATCGCGGATTGAGGCGTCCTCGTCAAACTCCCGAAGCCGGCCGGAAGAAAGCTTGTGCTTCATCACGGCGGTCAGCCGCTCCGGTGTCCGGAGCAACAGGCCGCCGGTCGAATCGGCAACGGCGCGCACTTCTATATGCGGTCGGTCAACACGCGAGGCAATATAGTCGATAAACGCCCTCGCGACGTTCCCCAATCCCAATAGAGCAATGCCGATCGGTTCCATTCCAGTTAGCTCAACTCCATTCCGGTTGTCTAGCTCAATGCCTCCGAAGGCAGAAGGGCTCGGATATCCCGAACCACTCGTGCAACATCCTTCTGATCTCCAAGGGCCATCATGAAGAACCTGTAGCCGTTGTGAAAGCAGACCAGCCCATTGCCAAACAGCCAGATACTGGCGAGCGCCGGATTGCCGCCGAGAACCAGACTTATAGGAAAGCCGGTGACGGCGGCTCCCGTGAACGCCTCATACAGAAGCCCTGCTCCGGCAGCGATGCTGAATGCACCCAGAAGCGGCGCGCCTACGTATTTGGCGACGTCGCGCTCGAATTGAACGCGGCTGCGTTGCGACTCGTCGAGATTTCCCGACTCAATCAGATTTTCCTGCTGCTTCAGGTGTGTTTCGTATTTCTCGGACAGCTTTCGGAGGCCGTATGGCACTATGGCCGAATGGAAGAGCCAATTCCCGGCGCCGCCGGCCCCGAGAAGCGTGACGTCCAGCGATGAGAAGGAAGCGCCGGCTCGAACTCCAGCCACGAATGCGAGCGAGACGATCGCTGCTTTGCCGGGGTTTTTCTTTGTCCATTCCTGCGCGCTGGCAACGGCGCTAAGCACCGACGCCGGAAGCCTGACCGCGGAAGCGCCGGCTCGAGCCGCATCGCTGGCGGCCCCGTAGTATCGCTTAGCGTCGCCGAATAGGTCTCCCGTTTTCGATTTGACGTCCCCGGCCATCTGTTCGGCTTTTTCGGTCACTCCGGAATGGCGAATGGTTTCTTTTGCGGCGTCCGCTGTTCGTCGCGCGGCCTCTTTGACGCCGTCGGTTACGCCGTGTTCACGATTGAGCCGCGAGGCCTCTTCTCGGGCGGCCTCAAAGGTTGATTCGGCTGCGCGGGCTCCCTTTTTTACAGCCTGCTCCGCGGTTCGGGCCCCCTGTTTGAGTTTGGATCGTATTGCGTACTTCTCATCCATGTCTTGGGCGGCTTGCTCGGCCCGTCGTCGCAATTCATCGAGTTTGCTAGGCATGATTTGTCTCCCAGGCGAAATAGAAGTTCGGAAGCTTCATCGTACTCGGCTGTGTGAGCTGCTGTCACTTCCGGTAGATACGCCTCGGGAAAGACTCGGGTTCCTGGCAGGAATCGACGACGGCGCAGCCTGAATACAATGCAGCGATATTGGCCGCAATTGGCCGCAAATCTTGTTGAATAGTTATTGACAGCGTGGTATATTGCGGTGCCTTAGTGATGTTCAATCAGTTTAGGGCAATAAATCAGGCAATTTTCGCTTCATCTTAGCAGTACAAATTGAAGTAAGTTTGAAGGGCACAGCAGGGTCTTGGGGGCACGCCAGCAAAGACTTTTGAGCGCTCCTTACGGGGCAACTACTCTCAAGCAAGCTCGCCTCCAGCAGCCCTTATTTCCGTCACTCAAGGAATGCAGGTCGCCGCTGGCGACTATTGATTGCGTACTAAGGAGGCCAAATGAAGAGGTACATTGTATCGGGATTAGTGATCGCCGTGGCTATGGCGTCAGTGATAGGGATGTTTATGAGGCCGGCTCACGCGGCGATTCTTACGTTTACGGCGCAGTTGCTCGCTGGTAATGAGGTTGCGCCGGTCGCCGTCGCTGCTTCCGAGCAGGGAGCCAATGGCACCGCGATCGTGACGATCGATACTGTAGCGAACACCGCGACCTTCGTCGTTACCGGTTCCGGATTGCCCGCGGGAGACCAGATAATCCTCGCGCACATACACCAGGGAAACTCCGTTACTAACGGCGCCGTGGTCATAGACTCTGGATTGAGCCCGTCGACCCCGATCGTGGTTTCGTCCGGCGGCGGCTTCTCATTCACCCGCTCGGGATTGACCGGCAGCCCCGCTACGATACAAGCCATAATCGCGAATCCGGCTGGTTTCTATTTCAACATTCACACCATTCTCAGCCCGAACGGCGTGGCCCGAGGCCAACTGGCGGCACAGGCAACCGGCGGCGCGCTGCCGGCCCCGACGCTTTCACAGTGGGGAGCCATATTAATGACGCTCCTGATCATCGCCGCTTGCACCTTCTTCATGGTGGGCAGGCTTAAGGTAGCATCGGTTGGCAATGAAGCCGCGGGAATCTCTTTCGGATCGGCAAAGGCAATCGATTGGGCTCTGCTGGCGAAGGTTTCGATGTATGTCGAGACGCTGACCCTTTTGGTGCTGTTAGCGCTGAAGGCAAATGCAGTCGACTTCGGCGGCGCACTAACGTCAGGCCTGGTGATCTCGTTCATCATTCATTTGCTCATTAGAAACTCGCGGCGTTAGCGAGCGGTAGAGTAAATACTAACAAGACGCTGAAAAGCAGAATGCGGCGAGGTCATCAAGAATCGCCGCGTTCTGCTTTAGTATTTTCTCGAGAGCCGGTTTTACAATGCAGTCACGCCATTCCCTCAAGAATTTTTTCGACGCAAATCAAAAGACCCTGCGCTTTTTGCTGCTCTTCGCAGCCATCTTCGGCGTGCTGTACTTCTTTTTCGGTGTAGCGCCGGGAATCAGGTTCGGCGTAATCAAGCCTTATACCAGGTTCCTCGCCAGAGGCGTAGTTGCAATCATTAATTTGTTCGGAGCGGGCGCTGCCGCCGATGGGACAATCGTCAGCTCGGAGCGCTTTTCGATGAACATCGCCATGGGCTGCGATGGCGTTGAAGCCTCGAGCTTGCTGGCGGCAGGCGTCCTCGCATTCCCAACGTCCTGGCGCGCCAAGGCAATAGGCCTTGCAGTCGGACTTCCGCTTATACACGTGATCAATCTGCTGAGGCTCGTCGGATTGTTTTACGCGGGCTTGTACCTCCCAGATGTCGTCGAAGGAATTCACGTGTATGTCGCTCAGACCATAGTGATACTTCTCTCGACGGCAATATTGATTCTGTGGCTCCAGCGCATCGCGATCAAGCTGCCGCGCAACCTGCCCCCTCCCGTCGCCGAATCGAGCCGGTAATCGACCAGTGGACGGACCGGCTCGAGCCGCCGTCTTAAGAGTGCGTACCCTATACAGCAACGACACTACAGGTTTGACCGCCCATTTTCTGCAGTGATACTTTGAACGAATGACGGAATCTTCCGATCTCGACGAAGAAGAGGCTGCAGGCGGATTGGTCGTCAGAGTCGCTGAAGGAGAGGGCTCTCCCGAATCACGATTAAGAATCCTGCTCATCCATCGGCCGAAATACAACGACTGGTCGTTTCCAAAAGGAAAGCTCAACCCAAACGAAGAAGTTGAGGCGGCAGCGTTGAGAGAGGTATTGGAAGAGACCGGGATCGAATGCCGAATCGTCTGTCCCTTCACCGTGAGCAGATACAAATTTCGAAGACGAAAGACCGATGAAAAGCTAAAAGCGGTTCACTATTTTCTTATGGAACCGCTGACAATTCCACTGAACGTCGACGGCGTAGAGGTCGATGCGGCCGAGTGGCTCGCGCCGATTGATGCGGCAGGCAGGCTGACTTATAGGATGGATCGAGAGACTCTCGATTCTCTGTTGGAGAGGGGTCATCTCATTGACGATCTCTCCAATTGAAGCAGCACTATCAAACGGACCGGTCGCCCAGGTGACCGCGTCCCGACACTTCATAACGAAGCAGGACTAAGAAATGGCTGACAGACGATCCCTGATTACGCTCACGACTGACTTCGGGGAGACAGATTATTTCGTGGGCGCCATGAAAGGCGTCATTTACTCGATCAACCCTTCCGTCGAGCTCGTTGACATCACACATCATATACCGGCGCATGACGTTTACTCGGCCGCTTTTATTTTGATGTGCTGCCATAACGAATTTCCCAGAAATACCATACATCTGGTCGTAGTCGATCCGGGTGTTGGTTCGAAGCGCCGACCGATAGCAGTTATGACCGACTCGCACACATTTGTTGGCCCCGATAACGGGGTATTCAGTTATATCTATCATCGAGAGCAGGTGAATCGAATAATTCACGTCAACGCGACCCACTATTTTAGGGCGCCCGTTTCCAGCACGTTTCAAGGGCGCGACATCTTTGCTCCGATAGCGGCATACCTCGCGAAGGGCATCGAGTGGAGGATGATCGGCGAAGAAATCGACGATCCGGTGAAATTCAATATCCCCTCTCCATCAGTTGCCGAAGGCAAGATCCGAGGCCAGGTAATTCACGCCGACCGTTTCGGGAATATCATCACGAACATCTCCAGCAGCGAGCTGACGGAGGAGCAGGCATCAGGGGCGACCGTGCAAATCGGAACGCGCCCGCCCGTGCGGGTATTAACCCACTTTGCCGAAGCTCAGGAAGGCGAACTATTCGCTTATGTCGGAAGCGCGGGATTCCTGGAATTGGCGATTCAAAGAAAATCCGCCGCCCGAGCCCTTGAAGCGCGCCGCGGCCTGGAAGTTGACGTCATCCTCCATTGAATTTATCTGTCAATGAGGTTATCAAGGTTCAAGGCCGCGAGTTGGCCTTCTCTCCCGACAACAATCCTATCAACGCGAAACTCCCAAAAGCGGACCGGCTCTCGGTGTACACGCCGGATTCTCGAAACTGCGTGAAGCTAACGGGCTTCGGTATTCGCCCGAGTGCTGATCTCAACGGCTCCTGATCAAGCAATTCTTCGGAGCCGTCGCTTACGCGCGTCAGCCTGGCAATAGC
The DNA here is from genome assembly GCA_003222245.1 of Blastocatellia bacterium AA13. Taxonomy (GTDB): domain Bacteria; phylum Acidobacteriota; class Blastocatellia; order UBA7656; family UBA7656; genus QHVH01. The sequence goes on from QHVH01000015.1 coordinate 32,912, forward strand.
GAGCATCATCTCGCCCGCCTCGCGCACGCTATTCTTGGATCTCACAAGACAGGCTTCGGCGGACGCATCGACAGCGGAGGATTTGTTATTTCTCGCGCCCAGTATTTTGTTGATCTGATCCCTGCTGCATAACACGAGAGTGTTATCGAGAAACACGGCTGCGCGGCCGTCCGGGTTAGTAGATCTCATCACATCGGCGCCCTGCTGGTTCTCGGAGGAGACTTCGTAGCCTGAAGCCGTCAAATACTTGTTCACGAGCGGAAGCAGGCGCTCTCGGTCGCGCACGTCAATCAGCATAGCGGTTGGCTCGTCTCCGCCAAACTGGACGACCGTCACATCGCTGCCCACCGCATCCCCGATGGAATCGTTCACATCGAGACCAAGCCCCTTGTGAAAGGCTTTGACAAACTCTCGCATAGCCAGGCCGGCAACGAGATCCATGCGGCGCGATAGCTGCTTCAGGATGCGATCCGGCAGATCGCCGATATGCTTGACGCTCAATCTGGTCACGTACTGCGCGCCTTCCGGAATCGGTAGTCCGGCGTCCGGCCGGGAGTCGGGCCGCATTATTTCGGCCAGGTCGCCTGCGATCTCGGGTTTCAGCGCGGTTAAGTACTTTTCGGTTGTTCCGCCGGAGGAGAATTCCTGACTGTATAGAAAACCGGTGATTGCCTGCTTCGAAAGATGTTCTGAGAGGCCGGCGGTAAGGGCGATTCGATCCGCATTCGTGGTAAACCGGCTGGCTGTATCGCCGAGCGCGAGCGGCAGCAGCTTTTCAATACCGCTCGCCGTAACGAAAGCAAAGACCGCCGCCGAACGATCGACCTCGGACCGATTCCGCGTCAATACGGGATCGGCGGCCAGGCTAGCCGATCTTCCTCTTATCGTATCCAGGCACGATTTGAGCGAATCAACGTCGTTGCCCAATAGAATGAGGCTTCCAGATGCCGCAGAGACGAGCTTGCGGTGAGTTCCTTGCAGCTCCTCGATCAGTAGTTCATCCCCCGCGTAGTCGACCGACGATTCCGATACCGACTCTCCAAAAATCCGATGCGCTATTATCGAAGTCCGCTCTTTCACCAATCTTGAAGCGACCTCCGGCTTCGAATGGGTCTCCGCAATCAAGCAGAATCGCGGCCTCAGATTTATGTTCAATCGGTCTTCGCTCGAGCTGCTTTCGGCGTCGAGCCCCGTCACTACGGCCGCATACTGGCTTCGGCCCAGAATCACTGCTTCCGCCGGACCGAGGCCGGTTCTTCCAATGAAATCCGCCGCGGAGCCGAGCTGCGAGATCTGGCTCGATATTCCGAGCGCCGGCGCGAGATCGCGCCAGGCGGACGTTCCCGTTAACCCGCTCACAACATCGCCGACACTATCTATTTCAATAAAGCCGATTGCGTTCGCGGGAATGTAACGCTCCATAGGAACGCGCGGATAAGGCCGAAGCGCGAAATAGGCTCCCAGAGCCGCGACCGGAACCAAGACCGCCGCAACTATATACTTGTACTTCATCAGTTCCTTTCTTAACCCTCGCTGGAAATCCTAGCACATCTCAATCCGTGAGCGCTCAGGGTTCTTTGTTTATCATTTGACGATCGTTTCTCTGTGCTATAATCACGGCCCAGCCCCGGTAAATCTCTTCCGATCCGCGAAACTTACCTTGAATCAGGATGTAATCAATTGTCCGGCCTGCTCGCGGCGCACGCCCGCGGCCCGCGGCAAGTGCATGTACTGCGGAGCCGATCTTCCCGTCGTGAAGATCGAAACAGCCCCCCGACAGCGCGCCATCGAAACTCACGAGCGCGCATTCAACGCCATATTGGAACCCGCGCGCGGCCGGGTCGACGAAAACACATCGGGCTCCCTCGCCGCCGCGTTAAGTCTGGAGGCGAGCGAGGCCGCCTCCTACATCCACGCAAGCAAGCGCGTTCCAATTGCACGCTGCCAGACCCGCCACGAAGCTGAGTTAATAGCAACACTGGTGAGAACCTGCGGGCTGAATGCATCAGTCGTCGCCGACGAGGAATTGCGCCTTGATTTTGAGCTCATACGGGCCCGGCGCGTCGCGCGAGAGAACAAAGAGGTTCACGTACATCACGTAGCCGGAGTTGAAGTCATCCCTTCGTCGGAGATCAGAGTGATGGTCGCCGGGCTTTTGAGGAGCAAGAGCGTCGAGTATGCGGAAACCAGACCGAGCAGCAGAAACACCGGAGGTCTCGTGGATTCGGCGGAGTTCCAGGGAGACGAGATGCTGCTGGATGTCTACACGAACAGGCTGGAACAGAGCTTCAGAATCAGGGCCGATGCGTTCGATTACGCGGGGTTGGTCTGGCCTTTGTCCTTCAGGGCGGAGGCGAATTTTCAGGTAGCCGTTGGCGCAATTCATGGACTCGCTCCTCAGGCCGTCGTGGACGATGATTTTCCGAGAATGAGGGGATTACTGGCGCGGGCGTGGCCGGAGCGGAGCCGCACCGAAGCGCGAGGGATAAAACGCTCCGGTCTCTCGTTGCGGCCCGTGGCGCAATCAAGCGTCGTCAGCGACAACCGCGACCAATTTGACCGCTATTCGCGATTGATATTTCTTTCCTGCAGATGAGACTGGAGTCTCAGCGGAATGAGTTATTCGCAAGCTGTTGGATTGGGCAATCGGGTCAGAGCATTCTTACTACTACAACCGAAGTGTTATCTTCTCCGCCCGCGGCGTTAGCCGCCACGACCAGTTCCTTGGCAGTGGAATGCGGGTCTGAGTTCACCATCATGATGTCCCGAATCTGATCGTCGCTCAGCATACCGTTCAAGCCGTCGCTGCACAGCATCACAACGTCGCCGCTCGATAGCTTGCGCCGAATTATGTCTATTTCGATTTGATCGTCCGCGCCTATCGATCTGTAGATGACGTTTCGGTAGGGATGAATTCTCGCTTCTGAGCGAGACAGGCTGCCGGTGTTGATCATCCGTTGCACGAGCGAGTGGTCTTCGGTCAACTGTTCAAACGAGTCTCCCGAGAGCAGGTAGCACCGGCTGTCTCCCACGTGAGCCACGGATAGAACATCTCCGACTATCATAGCCGCCGTAACCGTAGCTCCGAGGCCGCGCTCATGCGGATTCGCCTTGGCATAGGCCAGTACTTCCCGATTGGCATTAATCACCGCAAGGCGAAGAAGCTCGGTCGTCGCTATGTCGTTGCCGTCGGCCACCGCAAGGCTCAAGCCGCCGGTATGAGTGGGCCGCGCGATCTTTTCTTCGTGTGTGGATTTAAGCGAGGCCGAGATAAGCTTCTCGGTCACCATCTCGGCAATTGCTCTAACGGTCACTCGCGAGGCGACCTCTCCGGCGGCTTCGCCTCCCATGCCGTCCGAGACGACGTACAGCCCTATTTGCGTCTGAACCGACTCGAAGTACTGAGTGAGATTCAGCGAAAGGACGCTATCCTCGTTGAGTTCCCGAACCAGGCCTACATCCGTGAAATGGCCCGATTGCAGCACGATCGGAAGATTCAGATCCTTCAAGCCGGTGCGCAACTCGGCAGCGCTTTGAAAGCGCTCAACGGGGGTCTCGGCCAACGCACGACCCAGCAGCCGTTCAAAGTTGGGCATTACCGTTGCGACCGGATAAAGGCTCGCTCCATCTCCGGGTCCCAATCGCTCGCCGGTCAGCAGGAACTGAATAACAGATCCAATCGAGTAGACATCGAAGCGCGGATCATAGACCGCGCCTGGTATCGACATCTCAGGCGCGGTGTACCCGATGCTCGGGTAGATAGGCGCGTCTTCGACCCTGGTTGCGATCCTTCTTGCCCGGTCGAATCCGATAAGCCTTATCTCATCGTCATGATCGAGGAAGATGCTGTACGGCTCGAATCCGTTATAAACCCAACCCTGCTTGTGAAATTGCTCGGCGAGGGTGCAGAGCTTTTGCGTGATCCGCCGAACCTCTTTTTCACCGAGCTGATCGAGATGAGCAAGCGGCTGCGCCTGTACCTGATTGAATACTACATAGACCTTGTCATCCTGAACGACGCGTTCTTGCGGTTTCAATATGCCGAATCGCTCGAGCGCGGCTCCAGCCTCTTTGAGCAGCTCTTCCACTCTGGTTTGAGATACCCGGGATTGATCCGATCCGTTTTCACCCAGGATTCCGGAAAACGGATCGCCCAGCGAGAGCGGTCTCTCAAAGATCGTATATAAGGGATCGCCTGCATCGATCGGGCATGCGGAGTAAGCGTTGTAAGTCGGCGCGCTCCATAACAGCGATTTTATTCGATACCGCTCGGCAATGGCGGCAAATGCGGGAAGGGGACGCGTGAGCGGCGCGGTAACCGAGACATTGGAGTCGATTCTGAGACCGCAGCCCTGGCAAAACGTGGCATCGGCTTCATTGCCGGTGCTGCAGTTCGGACAGAGATTTTCAGCCTGACTCAAAACGTCACTCATATCGCGCTGCTAAGGCTAACATAAAATGGTGGATTTTCGAATCGGAGGGCACGTCACGTCAGGAGATAGGGGCAGGGTTTCAGTCCTCTCGCTCAGCTATGCGCCGGAGTCCGCGAGGTGTTACTCTCATTGCACCGGTCGAGTATAACGCCTGTAACGCCGTTGGCCAACGGTTTATTCGACACGGTTTATTCGGCACGGCTATTCGGGAGCGGGAGCGCTAACTCGGCTGGTTAAGATGGCCTGCCATATTGCGCGGGCGATCAGAACCGTGTGGACTTTGGTTACCCGAGCGCGCGGGCAAGCTGGTGCAGCTCCTGTGAAAGTATGCGAAGGAATAACGGCTGTGCTGAGGTCAAGAAGAAATGATCGCCCGGCAGCATTCGCATGATGAATGAACCCGACGTCTGGGCGCGCCACGCTTCTATCGCTTCGCGGCTTGCTTCCGTATCGTTAAGGCCGCCCATCGCCATGAGGGGACAAGCCAGAGGCGGCGCTTCCAGGTATGAGTATTCTTCATTAACGCTGAAGTCCGAGCGCAGCAGCGGCAAAACCAGCTTCATGAGATCCGGATTTTCAAGCACGGCCTCCGGTGTGCCATTAAGCCGCTTCAATGCGTCGATGAACAGAGGCTCCGGCAGCCTGTTTATGGCGGCCCGCTCGAGTGGCAACTGCGGGGCTCCTCTGCCCGATACAATAAGGTATGAGGGATCGGTCCGATTCTGCCGGCGAAGCTCGCGGGCAAGCTCGAATGCGATCAGCGCACCCATGCTGTGACCGAAGAATACAAACGGCATATCGAGGAAGGGAAGAAGGGCTGGAACTATGGCCTGAACTAACGGAGAAACCTGCGAAAACCGCTCTTCTTTCATGCGGCTCTCGCGGCCAGGTAGTTGAATTGGACAGACTTCAACTACCGCAGGAAGGCCGTCCGCCCACCCACGAAAAATCTGGGCGCCTCCTCCAGCATATGGAAGACAAAAGAGCCGTAGTCTGGCGCCAGGCTTTGGAGCTGATTGGAGTACCCATCGATTCGGCGTCTTTCCAGTCATTGCCCTTGCTGTTCCCTCTCATTTGAAGCGGTCTCTTCAGCGATAACGCCCAAAAGATTTGGTTATTCTTCAATCCATTCGCCGTGCCGTCAACTCGAAGCAAAATCTCGAATGCGCACGGGAAGGCGCCGAGGACCCCAGGCGCCGGGGCTTGCTTGAAATATTCCGGCGCAAACAGCGCCGCAGAACTTACATTGATTGCCGTTGGTTAAATTCCATTCGCCGAGAACATACCAGTCGCGCGCGATGAGTCGCTCTCCGCAGGCGTGGCAATAGGTGCTTCCGCCTGCCTGATCGTGCACATTCCCGGTGTATGCATATCGCACGCCGTTTTTTGTGGCGATGCGGCGCGCTCGGGAGAGGATCGCGGCCGAGGTCGCCGGAGTATCGAGCATTTTGTAGTCGGGATGAAACGCCGTGAAGTGCCACGGCACGTCAGCACCGACGTTCTCGACCACCCATTGCGTCATCTCCTCCAACTCGGCCTCCGAGTCGTTCTCGCCGGGGATGAGAAGCGTAGTAATCTCGAACCATACACTGGTCTGACGCTTGAGATAAACAAGCGTGTCGAGAACCGGAGCGAGGTGTCCGGCGCAAATCTTGTGATAGAAACGCTCGGTGAAACCCTTCAGGTCGACATTCGCGGCATCTATGTGGGAATAAAATTCCTGGCGAGGTTCAGGACAGATGTACCCCGCGGTAACTGCCACGGTCTTGATGCCCATCTCACGGCATGCGTCCGCCGTATCCATTGCGTACTCGATGAATATGGTCGGGTCGTTATACGTGAACGCGACGCTCTCGCAGCCAAGCTCTTTCGCCGCTCGCGCGATTATTTCAGGCGACGCCGCGTCGGCCAGAGTATCGGTTTCACGCGACTTGCTGATGTCCCAATTTTGACAAAACTGGCACCCGAGATTACAGCCCGCCGTTCCAAACGATAGCACCGCGGAGCCAGGCAGAAAATGATTTAATGGCTTCTTCTCGACGGGATCAACGCAGAAACCGCTGGATCGGCCATAGGTAGTTAAAACAACCTGATCGTTTTGCCGCGCTCGCACAAAACACATTCCGCGCTGGCCTTCATTAAGCTTGCAGAACCGCGGACATACATCGCACTGAATGCGGGAATCATCGAGTGCGTGCCAATAGCGTGTAGGAACTACATTCGAAGTAAGGAGGTCGGGACCGGCCTGGATTAGATCACCCATAGAACTTCTCGGCACCCTTTAAATCTCGCTCAAGTCGCTCTGGATGGCAAGGCCGTCAGAATTACGGACTTTGATCCCGGCCTAAACTGATTTGGCTGAAAGCTTAGAAATCAATGCACGCCGGCGCGTACTTTCATGTGCTTTGATCACGGCGCGTGCTTTTCCGCCGTTCTTTTACCAATCTGTGCAAATCGGCCCATCCGATCTTCAGTTCTGCTCGCCAACTAGATTGAAATGCCAGGCACATTCCTTGCTCTAACGATACAGGAACCAGATTTCATGTTTCACTTCGCGAGGTGAACGATGACTAGATTAAAGGAGGGCTCTACTCAGCAAGAACGTCATCACGTTCCTGAGGGGCCAACAAAGATCAAGACGGAGTTGAATAGGTATCCTCTGCGTTGCAGGGAATGCGGCGATATGTACTATGTGAATGAATGCGACTACCACGACTTTAAGCTCGCCTTCGGAGCCGATCCGTCCGAGCTTACATTCTGCTGCAACGACTGCGAGGACGCAGGCGCCGAAGAGGCATACGCGCACTGATTCAGAGCTATGAGATTTCTATAGTGCTGCCGCCTACCGACTTGCGAACGTTGATGCGCACCGGCATTCGTTCGGCAAGCTCGGGAATGTGTGACACGATTCCGACCAACCGGTTGGTTGTACTAAGATTTTCCACGCCCTGAAGCACCACGTCGAGTGTTTCCGCGTCAAGAGTGCCGAAGCCTTCGTCCAGAAACAGGGATTCGAGCGCGAATCCGCCCCGCCGGTGACTGAGCCCTGACAAACCTTCCGCCAGTGCAAGAGCGAGCGCCAGCGAGGCCAGGAAGGACTCCCCACCGCTCAGTGTGGTTACGGGTCTCGCGTCGTCGGCATTCCAATGATCCAGCACGATAAACTCATCCTTCTCAAAACCAAACGAATAGCGGCCCGAGCTGAGGGTCATCAGGTGTATCGAGCCGTCAATCGCCAGCCGGTGATAAGCCTCCTGCTGAATGAATGCGATGAACTGGTCGCCTCGAAGCGTCTGAGCCAGATCATGAGCGACCGCGGCATTGGCGCGAGCACGTTCGATTTCTTCGCGCAGCTCCGCGGCCCGCTTGATCTGCGCTTCGAGCGTTTCGATTTCTTTCTCTCGCTGTAGCACTGTTCTTTTGATCTCGTCGCGCTCGCATTCAAGCTCGCGCGCCTTTTGTTCGAGCTGCGCCGCCGCGTCATCGTCGGCCCGTTCGATCTCGACCCGGAGGTCCGGAAAGGCGGACAAGAGCAAACTCATGCTGCTCTTAGCAGCCTTGATGAGCTTTGCGCGAGAAAGTTCAGAGGCTTCGCCTTGCGCTTTTAGCCGTTCCAACGTGCTTGAATCCCCCGCAAGCGCATCCTTCGCCTTTGACATCGCCTCAGCTTCGATTTCCTTTGAGTGAAGCGCGCCTTCGAGTTTTGTCTTAGCGTCATCCTGCTGCTTCAAAGCGGCTTTGACCGCGGCGACATCGGAATACTCTCCAAGATCGGCGCGAAGCTCTTTGATCTCGGCCGCGACTCTCTGTAGCTCCTGGCTTTCGGCGGCAGTCTCGGTTTCGAGCTTGATGAGATCCTGCCTGATCTTCTCGGCGCGCTCACGCGCTTTTGATTCCTCGTCTCGCAACTCGTCCAACCGCAATACCGCTTCTTCGACCGCCGTTCGCAACCGTAACGCCTGATCGCGCAGCTTTTCCAACTCGCCTTCAGCATCCTTACCGGGCCTCTTTTTCAAAACGTCGCGAACGGCCTTCTCGGCGTCGTCAAGGGCTGCTTGCGCGCTTCGTATCTCATCTCCCTTTCCCGTCACTCGCGGGGCCAATTGCGAGAGCTCACCTTCTATGGTTGATCTCGACGTGATCAATCGATTCAACTCTTCCTCTTGCTTTCCGATCGCCTTTTTCGCGAGCTCTATCGAAGGATGGGCCCGGCTTTTTGGAACTCGCTCCACCGGCTGTTCGCAAACCGGGCAGGGCTGCCCCCGTTCCAACAGAAGCTTGAGTTCTTCCGCCGAGTATTTCCGCTGCAGGTGATCTAATTCTTCTCTTGCCCGATCAAGCGAAGCTCTCCTTTTTGCCTCATCGTCCCCCGCCTCTTTTAGTGTTGTTTCCCGTCGCTTCACATCCTCGTTAAGCCGGGTCAATTCGTCTTCGAGCTTCTTCTTTCTCTCCTCCTCTTTAAGCCGCCGCCGGTTCGCTTCGATGACCGCTCTTATGGCGTCCGCGGAGCCGTATTTCCGTATGGAAGCGTCGAGACTCTTCTTATCGGAGTCGTGCTGTTTCTTGACCAGATCTCTTTTTTTCGAAGCTGTTTCGAGCGCGGCTTCCGCATTCTTATAGTCAGTCTCGAGGTCACTCGTTCGCCGAGTTCTCCCCGTTCGGGCCTCTTCTATGGATCGAATCCGCTTTTCCTGTTCATGCAGGCGCTGTGATTTTTGGAGCTTCGCGACCAGTTCGTCGCGAATTCGCGAGTCATAAGAGCTCGACTTTATTTGTGCATCGAGTTCGTCGATTTTCTTCTGTCTCTCGCTAATAGCTTTCTTTGCGGTTGCGATTCGTTTCTCGGCCTCAGTTCGATCAGGACCCATTCTCTTTAGATCGGCTTCGACGGTTATCAACTCCCGGCGGTTCTGTCGAAGATTATGCGCTGTCTGGAGCAATTCACGGACGCGGTTCAGCTCCATCGTCAACGGCTCAAGCGATGGCTTGAGATCCACAAGCTCGCCGCGCAATAGCGCAAGGCGCTCAGGCGTGGAAGCCCCGTAATCGCGGGCGAGCAACCCATCGAGCGTATCGGCCTTATTCTTGCCCTCCCTGGCAATCTCGTTTGCTCGCTGCATCATTCGCGAGTAAATGTCCAACTGGAGCAGGTCGGAGAGAATTCTTCTTCTTTCGTCGACCTTACCCTTGAGAAACTCATCGAATCGTCCCTGAGGCAGCACGACCGACTTCGTGAACCCGCTGAAGTCGAGTCCGACAACGGATTCAATGAGCGCATCCGCCTGGCTTATCTTGTCCGCAAGCGAGATCCATTTGTCGCCTTCGAGCTTCTCGAATCTGACATCGGAGCCGGCTTTCTTGCCGGTCCACTTCGTTTGCCTTGCCACACGATAACGGCAATCACCGGATGCGAACTCGAACATCGCCTTCGCCCGGTCGGCGCCCTGACTGATCAATTCGGAGATCGATTGTTTGCCGAGCCTCGGCGTGCATCCATACAGGCAATAGGTTATCGCGTCGATGATGGAGGTCTTCCCGGCGCCGGTCGGTCCGGTTATCGCGAAAATATCCAGGCCCGTGAAGTCTATAACCGCGCGCTGCCTGAAGCTGGTGAAGCCTTCTAATTCGAGGCTAAACGGACGCATCGAGCGCCTCCTCGTAGAGTTTCCGGAACAGGGCCGACATCTCGTCCGATGGCGAACTGGCTCGCTGATGCATGTAGAATCGAGTGAAAAGATCGTGAGGATCGGCTCCGGCGATTTGCATCGGCTCGGCTTCCTGTCGCGGATAATCCAGCCTAATCTCCAGCGCGTTCGGGAGTATGTCGCGAACCGTATCGGCTGTGCCCGACGTGGGCTTATCTACTTTGATAGTGACTCGCAGCAAATCGTTTCCAAAACTTTCCGAGGCGGCCTTTAGTTCATCAAGCGTGCCGGATACGTCTCGCAATTGCCGCCCTGACGCAAGAGGATAGCTTTCAACCGCGGCCGGTCGGCCCGGTTTTGCATCGATAACAACCACGCGTTTTTGCTGGTCGCGTTCGCCGAAATCGAGCTGAAGTATCGAGCCGGCATACATAGCACGCGACGGGGCCGCGACTTCCTGCGGCCGGTGCAAATGACCCAATGCAATGTAGTGCGCGGTTGAGGGAAATGTCTGGGGCGAGACCGCATACGGTTTGGCTACGTGTATCTCGCGTTCGCTGAGGGAAGTCTGGGCTCCATCGACATACAGATGAGCCATTAGAAGATTGATCGTCTTTGCCGAAAAAGACTTCGTCAGCGTATCCGACATCGCCGCGATGCGTTCCGCGTATCCTTGAAACCGTTCGATCTCGGGGCCCATTAACTTCGCGGCGTCCTCGATTCGGCCGGCAGTAACGAAGGGAAGAACCGCTATCTCAGCACGCTCGCCGTTCTTCTGAAGCTGTATGACTCCTCCGTCCACGGGTCTGACGGGCTCGGGCCGCACGTGAATATCGATGAGCCGAAATACATCGCGAATCGCAAGCAGTCTTCTGGGATGGTCGTGGTTGCCTCCGATGATGACCGCCGATACATTCAATCCGCGCAACTCAGAGAAGAAGTTGAACGCCAGTCTCTCGGACTCGGGCGGCGGCGCCTGAGAATCGAACAAGTCGCCGGTTATCAGAACGCAATCGACCTGTTCGCGACGAACCAGATCGAGAATTTCCGAAAGCGCCGCTTCGTGTTCATCACTCCGCGACCGTCCCTTCAAGGTTTTGCCAAGATGCCAATCGGAAGTATGAAGAAATCGCATGTTGAGTTTTGCAGCAAGCCGGCTACGTTGACGACTCTCAAGACTACTGCGGGATCAGATAAGGCTCAAGGCCATTGATGAAAGCGATGAAAGCGAGTTTGATCGCGCCGCCGACAATACTGAGCGTCGACCAGCGCATTCTCGATTTCAACCGCCAAGCCGCCTCGCCCGGCGGCATATCCGATTACAAGTGTTACAGATGGCGCTCTGACTATGCTGAGAGGGCGGCCGAAGCGAGGGCGCGTTGATTGCGAAGCCCTCCGCCCGCTGTATATACTTCCGCTCCCGCTCAAGGAGGAAATCGAATGAATTCTCGATCAACCCGCACAGCGATTGTGTTGCTCGTTATGATCGCCGTCGCCGTCGCGCCTTCGCTTCGAGCGCAATCAAAGGAGTCTTTGCTCAGAGGCTATTCCTCGTCTCAGTCGCGCACAGAGATTGAGTGGGAGCAGAAAATGCGCGCGACGCCGAATCCGGAGCTGCTTCGCGAATACGTGAAGCATATGTCGGCCGAGCCGCACCATGTGGGTTCCGCATATGATAAACAGAATGCCGAATTCATCTTGAACAAGTTCCGATCCTGGGGCCTCAAAGCCGACATAGAAGAATTCGACGTCTTGTTCCCGACGCCCAAAGAGCGAATAGTCGAGATGATCGAGCCCGAACATTTCCGCGCGGCGTTGAAGGAAACGGCCATACCGGAAGATCCCGATTCGAACGATGCGAATCAGCTACCCACCTACAATGCATATTCCGGCGAAGGCGATGTAACCGCGCCGCTAGTCTACGTCAACTACGGAGTGCCTGCCGATTACGAGGCGCTTGAAAAATTAGGGATAGATGTTCGCGGCAAGATCGTCATTGCCAGATACGGCGGGAGTTGGAGAGGGATTAAGCCGAAAGTTGCAGACGAGCATGGCGCGGTCGGATGCCTGATCTATTCTGATCCTCGCGACGACGGTTACTTTCAGGGAGATGTTTATCCGCAGGGTCCTTATCGGCCGTCGCAGGGCGTGCAACGCGGATCGGTTATGGATATGCCCATTCATCCCGGAGACCCGCTGACTCCCGGATGGGGAGCGACCAAAGGAGCAAAGCGGATAAAACGCGAGGATGCCGAAGTCATAATGAAGATTCCGGTGCTCCCAATTTCTTACGGAGACGCGCAGCCGCTTCTAAAGGCCTTGCGAGGCCCGGTTGCTCCCGAACAATGGCGCGGCGCGCTGCCGATTACCTATCACGTCGGGCCGGGGCCCTCTCGCGTTCACTTGAAAGCCACTTTCGATTGGGGAATGCACACACTGTATGACGTGATCGCGAGGATAGAGGGCAGCGATGCGCCCGATCAGTGGATTGTCTACGGCAACCATCATGACGCCTGGGTAAACGGGGCCGACGATCCCGTCAGTGGAATGGCTACCGTACTGGAGGTCGCAAGATCTCTTGGAGAATTGACCAGGCAAGGTTGGAAGCCGAGGCGCACGATCATTATATGCGCCTGGGACGGTGAAGAGCCTGCGCTGCTTGGCTCCACCGAATGGGCCGAGACACACGCAGATGAGTTGAAAGAAAAGACCGTCCTGTATCTGAACTCCGACAGCAACAGCAAAGGCTTTCTCACAGTGGGCGGTTCGCACTCGCTGGAGCGGTTTGCAAACGAAGTTGCGCGCGATGTACCGGATCCCACTCGGAACAAAACGGTGCTGAATGCTCTGAGGGCCCGGCGAATCGAACGGGCGCGAACCGACGAAGATCGAAAGGAAGCGTCCGAACGCGCCGATCTGCGCATTGAGGCCCTGGGGTCCGGCTCCGACTTCACGCCGTTTCTACAGCACCTGGGGATTGCTTCGCTGAATACCGGGTTCGGCGGCGACGGAGGAGGCGGCGTCTACCACTCGATCTACGATTCATTTGCCTGGTACACAAAATTCGGCGATCCAACCTTTGAGTACGGACGCGCGCTTGCCCAGGTCAACGGCACGGTAGTGATGCGCATGGCCGATGCTGAAGTTCTCCCGTTCGAATTCACCGACCTTTCCGAAACCGTTTCGAAGTACATTGAAGAGTTGAAAAAGCTTGCAAAGAGCAGCGGCCGCGAAATCGATTTCACGGCTCTTAAGGGCGCGCAGCGCGCCCTCGACGATAGCGCCAAACGCTACGAAGAAGCGCTGGCCGGCGCTCCGCTCGGCGCGATCCATCATCTAAGAACATTGAACGAGCGCCTCTACAAGTCCGAAAGAAAATTCACAAACCAGCGTGGTCTGCCTCGCCGCCCGTGGTTCGTGCATCAGCTTTATGCGCCGGGCTTTTATACAGGCTACGGCGTTAAGACCATCCCAGGCGTGCGCGAAGCGATCGAGGAGAAACACTGGAACGAGATCGAACCGCAGATGAAGGACGCGGTATCGGCGCTTGTCGCTTTCAAAGAGGAGATCGACGCGGCCGCCAGGATCCTCCGGAATAAGGAATAGAACGGTAGGAGTAAAAATCACCGCGTCTGCTCAGGTATTCTGAAGAAATCAAAAAAATTATGAAGAAGATAGTTCATCTAATCATCCCGTTTCTCTTATTCGCGCATCTCGCGGCGGGCCAGGAGCATAAGGGGCCGCCCAAAACACGCATGGACAACATAACGGAGACAATTCACGGAATCACAATCACCGATCCTTACCGCTGGCTGGAGGATCAGAACAGCCCGGAAACTCGAGCATGGATCGAAGCTCAAAACGCACACACCCAGTCGATTCTCGGAACGCTGCCCAATCGGGCCGCAATAAGCAGCCGTCTAACGCAGTTGCTCAAGGTGGATTCGATTGGAATACCTTTCGCTCGAGGTGGAAGGTACTTTTATTCCAAACGCCGCGCGGATCAGAATCAACCGGTGTATTACGTGCGGAATGGATTGAACGGCAAAGATGAAGTATTGCTCGATCCCAATACGATGAGCGCCGATCAGTCGGTCTCGGTGCGGCTCCTGGACATAACTCCGGACGGCAAGCACGTGGCTTACGGCGTTCAACAAGGAGGCGAGGACGAGATCACAGTTTCGATACTCGACGTGGATACGCGCAAGGATCTAGCCGATCACCTTCCCAAAGGCAGACAGGGCGTTTCACTGAAGCCCGATATGAGCGGCTTCTACTATTCGCGATTCACCAATAATGTCGGGCCTCGCTGCTACTATCACAAGATGGGAACAGCGGCCTCCAGCGACCGGGAGATCTTCGGCAGCGGCTACGGTCCTACTAATTTCATAGGCGAGAGTGTTACAGACGACGGCAAGTACCTGCTGCTCGTGGTGAGCTACGGCTCGTCAGGTCAAAAGAGCGAAATGTACGTCAAGGATCTGATCGCGGACGGGCCGATCAAACCAATTGTGAAAGACATTGAAGCCGGATTCTTTGGTCAGATTGCCGGAGATCAACTCTTTGTTTCAACGAACTGGAAGGCGCCGAACCGGAACATTCTCGCCATCGATCTGAAGAATCCTTCCCAAGAGCATTGGCGCGAGGTCGTTCCGGAAAGCACGTCGGTCATAAACGGCTTTTCGTTGGCCGGCGGTAAGATCTTTGTCAGCTACCTCGAAAACGTCAGCTCCCGAATAAGAGTATTCGATCCATCGGGCTCGCATATTCGTGATATCGCCTTTCCGACTCTTGGCAGCGCGAGCGGGATTTTCGGCGACTGGAAGAACGACGAGGCCTTTTACAGCTTCAACTCGTTCGGGCAGCCGGCAACGATCTATCGCTATCAGGCGGGCTCCGCCAAACAAGAGATCTGGGCGAGAAACGACGTACCGATCAAGAGCGACGAACTCGATGTAAAACAGGTGTGGTATCCGTCAAAGGACGGCACGAAGATACCAATGTTCCTTGTCCATAAGAAGGGGATCAAGCTCGACGGCGGTCATCCGACGCTCCTCACGGGTTACGGAGGGTTCGACGTCAGCCTGACGCCCGGCTTTTCGGCGCTCGCTGCTTTTTGGGCGGAAAAAGGCGGAGTCTACGCCGTGACGAATCTGCGTGGAGGAGGCGAGTTCGGCGAAAAGTGGCATAAGGCCGGCATGCTCGAAAAGAAGCAAAACGTGTTCGACGACTTCATCGGTGCAGCGGAGTGGCTTATCAAAAGCGGCTATACCAAGACCTCGAAGCTCGCAATCTCAGGCGGCTCGAATGGAGGCTTGCTCGTCGGCGCGGCAATGACCCAGCGGCCCGATCTCTTTCAGGCGGTCGTATGTTCGTATCCGCTCCTTGATATGTTGCGGTATCAGAATTTTCTCGTCGCGAAATTCTGGGTTCCGGAGTACGGGTCGGCGGAAGATCCAAAACAGTTCGAGTACATCTACAAATATTCTCCATACCACAACGTGAAGAAGGGGACGAAGTACCCCTCCGTTCTTTTCGTCACCGGCGACTCGGACACTCGCGTGGCTCCGCTGCATGCACGCAAAATGGCTGCGCTCATGCAGGCGTCGACCGGATCGGATCGCCCCATCCTCCTGCATTACGATACGAAAGCCGGGCATTCCGGAGGCACTCCGGTTAGCAAACAGATCGAGGATCTAACCGACGAGCTGAGCTTCCTGCTTTGGCAGTTGGATGTGAAGTAGACGGAAATTCGCAATGTCGCTCAGGCTCATTCATTTGAGCTTTGCCCACGCTGTTCGGAGCGCCGGCGGCCGCCATTCGCCGGAGATGACTTCCGGGCTCTGACCAGGATCTGAGACGTCGACCTTCGATTAAGGCCTCCCTGAACGAGAGGGTTCTGAAAATGCGAATACACTTGCCGCCGGTTCTCGCGACCGTCCTTTCCATTTCCATGCTCGGCCTCACGGCGCAAAGCTCCGACTCTCCGAAGCCGGTTCCTTCCATGCGCGAACAGGCTGAGATTCAGCAACAGTGGTTAAAGCTTCGGCTCGAGCGCGTGCTTCCATCGTTGATGCGGAAGCACGGCGTTCAAATGTGGCTTGTAATCTGTCGTGAGTATAATGAGGACCCGGTATTCTTCTCGCTGGTTTCACCTACGCTCTTCGCGGCGCGCCGTAGGACAATCTATGTTTTCTACGATCGGGGTCCGGGAAAAGAGGTCGAGAGACTGGCGCTCGGCGGCGGATCGAACGGAGGACTCTACACCGTATATCGCGATCCCGAGGTTGAAGGCCGGGAGGTATATGGAGAGGGACAGTGGGTCCTTCTCAGAAAATTGATCGACGAGCGAAAGCCCGGCAAGATAGCCATAAACATTTCGCATACGCACGCTTTTTCAGACGGCCTTTCGTCGGGCGAGCGAGAGAAGCTCGAAACGGTTTTGGGACCGGAACACCTGAAGCACGTCGTGCGCTCTGAAAATCTCGCTCTGGAATATGTATCGATCCGCGTACCGGAAATGCTTCCAGTCTATCGGCGCATGATGGAGACGGTTCACTCTTTGATCAGCCGCGCCTTCTCCAATGAAGTAATCACGCCGGGCCGCACGACGAATGAAGACGTCGTGTGGTGGCTTCGTCAGCAGGTCAACAACCTAGGACTTGGAACATGGTTTCACCCTTCGGTTCGCGTTCAGAAGGCTGCCAAGACCGGCGTGAGCCTTCTTGCCGAAGACGAACCCATGGTTATCGATCGCGGCGATGTGTTGCACGTCGACTTTGGAATTACCGCAATGCGGCTGAACACCGATACTCAGCACATGGGTTATGTTTTGCGAAAAGGTGAAACCGATGTTCCGCCCGGCATCAAGCGGGCCCTCGCGAACGCGAACAAACTTCAAGATCTGCTGCTCGAGCGAATGAAGCCGGGCCATTCCGGAAACGAAGTTCTTGCGGACACGTTAAAGGCGATGAACACCGCCGGCATTAAAGGATCGATCTATACACATCCAATCGGCGATCATGGCCACGGTGCGGGTCCGTTGATAGGGCTGTGGGATCGACAAGAGGGCGTGCCGGGTCGCGGCGACGTGAATATTCTGCCGAGTACCTGGTTCTCGATAGAGTTATCGGCGACCACGCCGGTGCCTGAATGGAACGGAAAAGAGCTGTGGGTAGGGCAGGAAGAAGATGCCTCTATTGATGAAAACGGTAGGATTTCGTGGGTGCTAAAGCGGCAGACTGAATATCATCTGGTCAAGTGAGAGCGTTCCAAGCCTCTGTCCGGCTTTGATTGCAGCCAATGTAAGGGAGCGGTATGAATCGGGAACCGTATGAATAAAGACGAACACGAGAACACTGAGTCGGAGGAGATCCACAGGCGACTCCGCGAATCGGACCGAGCGAACCTCACTACGGACCCTCCAACGATGGGTGCGTGGGAACGAGTGAAGCTCGCGCGCCATCCTGACAGGCCTTATACGCTCGACTACGTTGATATGATTTTTGAGGGGTTTGAAGAAATTCATGGCGACCGCAGATTCGCTGACGATCCCGCGGTTGTCACGGGACTGGCGAAATTTCACGGTCAGCCCTGCGTAGTTGCAGGCCATCAAAAAGGCCGCACTACGAAGGAGCGCCAGCAGCGCAACTTCGGAATGGCCAAGCCCGAAGGATATCGAAAGGCTCTGCGCGTAATGAAAATCGCGGAAAAATTCTCGCGCCCCGTATTTACGTTCATAGACACGACGGGAGCCTATCCGGGAATTGATGCCGAAGAACGCGGTCAGGCTGAAGCAATCGCCTACAATCTACGTGAAATGGCGAAGCTGCGCGTTCCTGTGATCGTGACTGTGACGGGCGAAGGTGGATCGGGCGGGGCCCTGGCGCTTGGCGTGGGCGATCAGATCCTCATGCTTGAGAACTCTATCTACTCGGTGATCTCGCCCGAGGGCTGCGCCTCCATACTGTGGCGCGATGCCACGCACGCGCAACAAGCCGCCGAGGCGCTGAAGCTCACCGCGCAAGATCTGTTGCAGTTCGGCCTAATTGACACAATAGTGCCGGAGCCCGAAGGCGGCGCTCACTCTGATCCGCGTGAAATGGGAGACGTTCTGGGCGCCTACTTGAGCGATGCCCTTGCCGCCGCCGCGGCTTTAGGCGATAAGGAACGGGTGGAAAGGCGGTACGAGAAGTTTCGAGTGATGGGCGAGTTCGAAGAACTGAGTGAGTGACCGTACTACCGGTCGGTTAGCCAGGCGCCGATGGAATTTGACTGCTTCATTTTTGATTTCGACGGCACGATTGCATATACGGACCGAGCTTACCAGGCCGCCTACCGTTACGCGATAAAACTGCACACCGGAAAAGACATTGACGACTCCGTGTTCTCAGGTTCCTGGGGGATGAATGTGACTCCCGAGGAAGTTCTACTTCCCCATTGCGGCGGCGGAGAAATCTCCGCTCTATTGGAAAGCTTCGAGGAGCATTACTATGAGAATCATCATCTGATGCTTTCAACGTATGCGGGCATTACCGAAGTGTTGACCGAGCTTCGGAATTATCGCGCGCTTGTCGGCATTGTCTCGCTAAAGCCGCGCCGCGCCGGCGAGCGTGAACTTGCGATAACCGGAATAAGCAGCCTTATTGATGCGAGCGTCTGGGGTGACGACGTTGCCTTACGGAAGCCTCATCCGGACGGCGTTCATAAGCTCATTGCGAGCCTGCGCGCCGATGCTTCACGCGCGATCGTTATCGGCGACAGCGCCGCGGATATTCTGATGGGTCGAGCCGCGGGTGTAAAAACAGGTGCGGCGTTGTGGAATGGCCGAGAATCGCTTAGAGAAGTCGATCCGGACTTTGAGTTCCGCACACCTCAGGAAATCATTTCCCTCCTCTCTCAATCGTAACAGTCGCCGGCTTTTCGTATGCTACCACTCGTAAATATTCAAAGGCTGCAATTGAGCCGCGGAAGTCGCCGACTAATCCCCGGACGCGAGGTGCACGGGCATCTAATGTTGCCCTTTTTTGCTTGAGTGCCGTCCGCGTGCAACCACTGTTGCACGGGCGAAGCGGCGAAGAGGCCTTTTTAAGCAAATAAACCGGGCTTTTATGGATCAAGGGCTCAATATCGTGAAACGAAAGTTCAAGCATTCTTTTTGTGATACTGTGTTTTACTTTTGTTCCCACAGTAGTTCTCATGCAAGGTCATTTTCGGTATATTCCAGAGCACTCGGCAACCATGAGGGAATTTGGATTGTGGCTGTCAATAACCTCCTCTTCTTCTCTGGTTGAGGGACACAACCATTGAAGGGACGCAGAAAAAGGGAAGGATGAAGCTGCCAGGCAGACTCCTTCCCTCTTTTTTTTTGCTCGATCAGTCTTTCACCTCGTAAGTGTCTATTCATACACTTCGCTTCTTCATTTATCGAAGGCAGCGCTCAGTACGCGACATTCACGTTCGTAACGTCGCAGTGCGATCACGTAGTTCAATGGTCTGCTGTTCGTCGATCTTGAAACAGGCCGAGTCGGTCACCTATACTCAGCGCTTGGCATAAACGGAGGGGTATCCTAATGGTAAGGAAGCGGTCTTGAAAACCGCCGCGCGAAAGCGCTTGCAGGTTCGAGTCCTGTCCCCTCCGCCAATCACATTTAGAGCTTCGGTTGTTTAGAGATTCGGTTGTTCGGTTACTCTGTAGAGCAAAAGGGTCGTCGAATACATCGCATCGTTGAACACCCGCACCAGAGCGGTACGGCTACGATTAAATCAAGTAAGATTCCAGTGAAGAGACTTCAAGATCGATAAACGATACGTCGCAAGGTCCCCAATTTATTCTTGTGATAATTTTATGATGCAGGGCGGCAACGATACCGTTCCGCATCATTAATGAAAGTCCCCTAGCATCGGCCGAATTTCACTTAGATCACTTCTAGTTTCTTCCCGATCTTGGCGAATGCCGTCAGCGCGCGGTCGAGGTGGGCGCGTGTATGGGCTGCCGATATTTGTGCGCGTAGCCTGGCCTCGCCCTTCGGCACCACCGGATACCAGAGACCTTTGATGTATACGCCTTCACTCAGGAGTTCCCTGCTCATATCCTGCGCGAGCGCCGCCTCTCCAAGCATGATCGGAACGATTGGATGACGGCCTTCGATTATCTTGAATCCCAGTCCGACAATTTCTCGGCGAAAGTAGGCAGTGTTCTCGCGAAGTCCGTTCACTATCGACGGATCGTTCTCGATCAGGTTGATGGCTTCGATTGATCCCATCACCACGGAGGGCGGTACGGTGTTCGAAAAAGTATAAGGACGGGATTTTTGCCTGAGGAATTCAATCAAAGGCTCGCGTCCGGCAATGAAGCCGCCCGAAGCGCCGCCAAGAGCTTTGCCGAACGTACCTGTTACAACATCTACTTTACCGAAGACACCGAGTTCTTCGATTGTCCCGCGGCCGGTTTGGCCAAGTGCTCCCGTTGCATGAGATTCATCCACGAAGAGAAGGGCCTTGTGCTCGCGCGCCAGCTCAACGAGCTCGGCCAAAGGGGCCAGGAGGCCTTCCATCGAGAATACGCCGTCGGTAGCTATGATCCTTATTCGATAGTTCTTGTCACGGTCTTCTTCGAGCATCTGCCGCAAATGATCGACGTCGCCATTTCGATAGAGCCGGGAGACAGTCTGCTTTGCAATCGCGCGACAGAGCCGAACGCCGTCGATGATACTGGCGTGATTTAGCTGATCGCTGTAGATAACGTCCTGATAGTCGACCTGACCAAAGTCATTGGCAATCAGAGCCGAAAAGAAAGCTTCATTAGCCGCGAAGCACGACGAATGAAGTATGGCCGCTTCACACCCGACGAATTTGGCGATCCTACGTTCGAGTTCGAAATGAATTGGCTCTGTTCCGCAGAGAAATCTCACCGAAGCTAGACCGTACCCCCATTCATCCAGGGCTTTCCGCGCCGCATCCTTGATTTTCGGGTGATTGGCCAGACCAAGATAATTGTTGGAGGCCAGCATTACCACCTCCTGGCCGTTTACGGTAACATCTCCGCCTTGCTCGCTCTCGAGCGGCACTTCGTATTTAAAAGTCTTGGCCTCTTTAAAATTCTCCAGTTCACGCGAGAGTGTTGAATACAGTTCACTGGGATTCATCTTGCTCCTCGTCTTCTCGTGATCACATTCCGCTTTAACTTACGCCGAACAGAGCGAATGTTCAACGAAGCGCGTGGTAAGAACTCGAGAGCGTTCACTGCATTGAGACCAGCGCCGTCGCATTTTGCAGGCCGTCACATTTGCGCGTGAAAACTCTCGAATGCTACTATCCAGCCGAATTATTCAAGAGCGCTGTTTCACGCACCTACAGGAGGACGGCTTCTTTAATGAGTCAGAAACGCAGGGCAATGATTTCAGCTCTCGGCCGCTTTGTGCCGCCCAAAGTTGTTACTAACGACGATCTCGCCAAAGTCATCGATACCAACAATGAATGGATCTTGGACCGAACCGGCATCTCCGAGCGGCACGTGGTGGAACCCGGGACGCCCACATCCGAGCTGGCCGCTCAGGCGCTCGGAGATCTCCTACAGAAAAAAGGGATGGAGCCGGACGAAATCGAGCTAATAATTGTCGCGACCGTCACTCCCGACATGTTCTTTCCGGCGACCGCGTGCATAGTTCAAAACAAAGTTCGAGCAACGCGAGCCTGGGGCTTCGATGTGTCGGCCGCCTGTTCCGGATTTCTTTACGCTCTGACCGTAGGTACTCAATTCATTCAGTCCGGCGCACATAGCAAAGTCGTTGTGATCGGCGCCGATGTCATGTCGAGCATTGTTGATTACCAGGACCGCACCACCTGTGTGCTATTCGGAGATGGAGCCGGCGCAGTCTTGCTGGAGCCGTCGGATAACGATGCTTTTGGCATACTGGACTTCAAGCATGAAATAGACGGCTCAGGAGCTCAATTTCTGTACATGCCCGGCGGCGGCAGCCTCAATCCTTCTTCTCACGAGACCGTAGAAAAGAAGATGCATTACGTCCATCAAGACGGCCAACCCGTCTTTAAGTATGCGGTAAGAAAAATGGGCGAGGTCAGCCGAGCCATTCTCGAGCGCAACGGCTATTCGGGGGATGATATCGATCTTTTCATTGCGCATCAGGCGAACCTGCGAATCATTAATGCCGCGTCGGAGAAATTGGGCCTCCCAGCTTCAAAAGTAGTCAAGAACATCAACAAATTTGGAAATACCACCGCTGCCACGATACCTCTCGCGATTGGCGACGCAGTCGACGATGGACGATTAAAGAAAGGAAACCTCGTACTATTCGCGGCCGTCGGAGCCGGTTATACGGTGGGATCGGTGCTTTCGCGTTGGGCCTTCTGAACTAGATTGCCGCGGCTTCGTTCGAGTGCAAAGCGCAATCCGGCATTTTCATCCTCGAAACAACCCCTCTCTGTTTAAGGAGCGACTAAAGGGCTCGCCTTTGAGCGTTCACTTTTTCTGAAGTGGGTGAGAATTCAGTGCTGATATTCGGCCATTTGAGCCGACTGCCCACCCGAGGCCTGACCGAGCAATATTAATGCTGTGATAACCTTCTTCGCCGCAGCTCATCCAATTGCGCCCATCATCAATAGAGTAGTCGCATCCTTTTTCACCCACGGCGACCAGAGCTTGCGTACCAATCACGTACTCCACGCACGACCTGTAACCCTTCGGCGCGCGGTCGGCAAGCCTCCACGTGATGCCTCCGTCGGTAGAGCGGGCGGCAGTTCGATCGCCCGAGTCAGGTGTTTTGTAATCGCCGCCGACTATCACTCCATTCAAATGGTCTCTAAATGAGACCGAGAAGATTCCCGTCGAATCCTGCCCGCTTATCATTGGAGTATTCGAAACAGCCCAGGTCCGGCCGCGGTCGGCCGATCTGAACACTCGAGCAGCCTTCCCTCCGGTCACGAACCAAACGTTATTCTTACCTTCAACAGCTATACAGGAGCCGCTTGCCGCAAAGGCCGCCTCACCCGCAATCGCCGGAGGGAGATTCGCCGACGAAACCTGCTCCCATGCGGCTCCGCCGTTGGCGGTAGTCATTATCAAGAAGCGGCCATTGATCGGATCGCCAAGCGCAATACCGTTTCTCGAATCCCAGAACGCAAGGGCATCCAGAAAAATTCCTGGTGAACTATTGTTGTATTGAAGCGACCACGTGTGTCCTTCGTCCGTGGTCTTATAGATTCTACCCGCGGTCGCCATCAGGTACGCTGTATTGGCGTCCACGCCTTCGACGTCCCTGAAATCCAGAGCGGATGCTTCGGGCACAGTTCCGGGCGTCCAGGTTGAGCCTCCGTCAGTCGTCCTTAGAAATGTTCCGTTGCTTCCGCTCGCCCAGGCAATCGTATCGCTGACAGCGCTGACGCCCCGAAGCTGCGCTTTTGTCCCGCTGCTTTGGATAGTGAATTGGATTGGCCCCGCGTTTGAAGCCATGACCACCAGCATTGCCGGTAAAAGGACCCGGCGCAAAATTGTTATCATCATCATTCTAGAAGACTCAATGTAGAAGGACTCGATCAGTAAGCGACGGACGTGCTGTCAGACGGCCGGCCTTTGGCTTCCTGGATAATCTTTACGCCTACGCTTGCGCCGATTCTGGTAGCGCCGGCGCTGATCATCTCCTGGGCGGCCTTATAGTCTTTGACTCCGCCTGAAGCCTTGACGCCCATCTGCGCACCGACGACTCTGCGCATTAAAGCGATATCGGCGACCGTTGCGCCGCCTTTGCTGAAGCCGGTGGATGTTTTGACAAAATCAGCGGCGGCTTCTTTGGCGAGCTGACACGCCCTGACCTTTTCGTCATCGGTTAGAAGCGCGGTTTCGATGATGAGCTTGGAGACCGCGCCGGCTTCACGCGCTACAGCAGTTACGGCCGCGATGTCGCGCCCCGCAAGCTCATAGTCGCGGGATTTCAACGCGCCGATGTTCAGAACCATGTCCAGCTCTCTAGCGCCGTCGAAAACAGCGCGTCTTGCTTCAAAGGCCTTGACGTCGGATGTGTTCGCGCCGAGAGGGAAGCCGATCACGGTACAAACGGCTACTCCAGTACCACGCAGCGCGCATGCGGCCTCGCGTACCCAAACCGGATTAATACAGACGGAGGCGAAGCCATAAAGCGCTCCCTCCTCGCAGAGCTTCAATATCTCGTCGCGCGTGGCCTCTGGCTTGAGCAGCGTGTGATCTATATAGCGAGCCATCTGTTTTCCTGCCTCGCTCTCGGCTCCGGACAGGCCGAGCCGAACGCCGCCATCGGAAAGAATCGATTTCATACTCTCCGGGCATTGAACAAAGCAGGCATCGTGCTCAAGCGCGCATGGAACGGCCGCATTCCCATTCCCGAGACGTAATAGGATCTCGTCCGTGATTTGGGCGACCAGTTCTTCGATTTTCCACTCGCTTTGCATCGTCTGCTTTGCAAATATCCGTGCGAACTAACAGGTGGAGGTGCGGCGCGGCCGGGCGGCCCGGTTCTTCAGAGCCTCCAGAACAGAGTAAGGCACGAAGAGATCGCCGGTTCCTTTCACGATATCGATATCCGGCTTATAAGAACCGTGGAAGTCACTGCCGCCGGTGGTAACGATTCCGCACCGCTCTGCTATCTGTGAATATAGGAGGCGCTGCTCCCGGCTATGCCGGCTATAGATCGCCTCAATGCCGTCGAGTCCAAGCTTGCACAGACTCAACACCAGCGCTTCGGTCTCTTCAAACGACTGGAGTTGGAGCTGATATGGATGGGCGAGGACCGCCGCTCCACCGGCTGAGTGAATAAGAGAAATCGCGTTGGCCGGATTGAGCCTGATCTTCTCGTGATAGGCCGGCGCTCCCTTCGCAAGGTATCTATCGAATGCATCTTGAATGCTGGACGCATAGCCCTTGGACACGAGTACTCGCGCGAAGTGAGGTCTGCCGACAATTTCGTTTCCCGCCAGCGCGGCCGCCTCGTCGTATGACACATTCATACCTAACGCTTGAAGCTTTCGCGCGATTTCCGGATTGCGGCGCTCGCGGCCCTCTTTTAGATCGCCGAGTTTCGATCGCAGCTCGTCGGAATCGGGATCGATGAAGTATCCAAGTAGGTGCATCGTGCCCGGACGGTATTCCGCGCTGATCTCAATGCCGTCGATAAACTCGACTCCGGCGCTAACCGCGGCCCGCCTTCCTTCCGCTAGACCCGAGACGGTGTCGTGATCGGTTATAGCTATTGCTTGCGCTCCGTTCCTGAGAGCCAGGGCCACGAGATCGGCGGGCCCGACGCTGCCGTCCGAATGAGTCGTATGAGTATGAAGATCTATCGCCCCTCCATGCATGGGCTGGATATTATCGGCGGAAATTTAATCAGTCAAACAAGGGCGATCAGAGGCCGCGAAACTCACCGCCCTAGCCTGTTTCAGGGCATCGCCCCAGAATAGGCTTCTATAGCCTAGTTCCAGCCCGGTGGCGTAGAAACGGCTTCAGCAGCTTTTTTCACGGTTCACAAAAACGACGACGGATACTCGATCGCGCTGCTCGGCCTGCGTGCGGCGCATCATTCAAGCGGCCGGCGCCGCGATTTAGCTTCGCCACGAAGAATGCCACAGGAGCCGGTTTCAGGGTTATGGCCTCCACTCGAAGCAACATCGTGCGATGTCAAGAAAAAAATCGTTGACAACCATGCGACATGTATCTATATACAACAATATGTTGTGTATCATTTACACTAGTACACAAGAGCTGATCTAGTACAGCATCTTGTGTATGGAGACAATCTAAAGGAAAGGAGAAACATACATTATGGCAACTGCAAAGAAGGGCGGCGCAAAGAAAGGTGGCGCCAAGAAGGGCGGCGCCAAGAAAGGCGGCGCGAAGAAGGGCGGCGCCAAGAAGAGATAATTCTGCCGCCACGCAAAACGGGGGTTCTCTGTGTGAGAACGCGGGGATGGGCGACCATCCCCTTTTTCTTTTTTTGAGCTTCGAGGGTCAGGCTTTGAGCGGCCCTTTTATAGCGCGCCGATCTTCTTCGATGTTACGCGAGACGTCATAAAGATCATTCTCGCCTTCCGGCCGTGTTCGCCAGCGTTTATGAACCCATAGCCATTGATCGGGATGTTGTCTTATCTGTCTTTCGATAATCGATGTAAAGAGCGCGGTGTTCGCACGGACATCTTCCTTCAAATCCCCTGTCCGAGTAAGGGGCGCTTCCGGTTCGAATACTAACTTGTGCTTTCGTAGCTCACGATCCCAATGAATGAATCCAGGTACGACCGGAGCGCCGGTTCTCAGCGCGAAGGTCGCCAGGCCCGTGCTCGAACACGCGGGAATACCGAAGAAGTCGCAAAATACTCCCTCGCCCTCGAGTGTGTTTACGTCGATAAGGAATCCAACGGCCAGTCCTCTTTTAAGATCCGTCAACACCTGCTTCACGGATTCATTCTTGTCGATTGTCTTGTTGCCGGAGCCTTCACGGTAAGCTTTGACGATCTGATTCGCGAGAGGATTGTCGATCGGCCGAACGAGGAAACTCAGCGGGAAACCGTACGCACCCTGAGCATAGGCGCATAACTCCCACGCCCCAAGGTGACCCGTCAAAAATAGAACGCCCTGGCCTTTCTCGGAGGCTCGCAAATAATTCTCAAGGCCGTCGTATGCAACAATCTTATGGATATTGTCTTTTGAGATCTTTGGAAATTGCGAGAACTCCGCGAGCAATCTGCCGAGATTCTGGAATGCACCCCTGACAATAAATTTACGATCTTCTTCAGGAAGCGCCGGCATCGCCATCTGAAGGTTTCGGAAAGCCGTCCTTCTGAGCCGCCCGTGCACAAGATAAACAACGGTGCAAATCGCGCTTCCAAAGAACAGCGCGACTCGTCTCGGCAGCAGACCCATCAATTTGAGGATTGTCCAGGCCGGAATGAACTCTAACCATTCGCGGAAGGCGGGCCGTCGTTTCGAACGCACGGGCTGACGCTATCACGCGGTATTTCGAGTGTCAAACAAGCTGCATTGCGAGCCGTGATGTCAATACCGACACTGTTTGTCAATACTCTTGCGCCGCACCATCTGTTGAGATATTCTCTAACTGCTTCCAGTATTGCCCCTTCCTTAAGTCACCCCAACCCAAAACGGAGAACAGACAATGAGAGAGTTGGTGTCGATGTTTGCATGGCCAATAGCTATGATCCTGACGGCCGGCGCTGTTGTTTCGGCACAACAACAGCCGCAAACTCCAAAGCGCGTCCCTCGACTTACAACCGAAGACGTTGTTCGCGACAAGCCCACTCAAGTGATCTCCGAACCGGCAACCGAAAGCAAGGACTCCAAAGCTGCCGCAAAGCCGGAAGCCGACGCCGCGGTCGATAAGGGCACGCGGCCTGCAGCGGCAAGCGCGGAAGAGACTACCTGGCGCGAGTCAGTGAAGCACGCTCGTGAAATCGCAAAAAACGCCGAGCGCGCGGCGGAAGAGGCCGAGCTGCGAGTCAACGATCTGCGAAATCAGCTTGGAATATCAGGGAAAACGACCGCCTTCAGGAATCAAATCGCGGCCGATCTTGAAGAAGCCGGCCAGATAGTCAAACAACGCAAGCTCGAAGCTCGTCAGGCAATGGATGAAGTGAGTGCCCTACTCGAGGAAGGCAACAACAAAGGTTACAAAGAAGAGGAAGGTCCGAAGTCGGTTAGCTCGGACGGAAAACCCAACGAAGACTATTACCGAGGCCGATTCGCTGAGTTGTCCGCGGCACTCGAAGATGCGGAGCGCAAGGTACAGCTTTATGGGAATCGAGTGCGCGAATACAATCAGCGAATTACAAGCAACAGCGTTTCGGGCGACAACTTCTACCTTGCTCAGATCAAGCAGGATAGGGACGATGCTCAACACCAATTGGACGAGGCGCTGGCCGGACGCGAGAAGGCGGTAAAGGAACTTGACGCGCTAAAGGATCAGGCTCGAGCAGCCGGCCTGCCTCCGGGAATATTCAGATAATTGAAGTCTCCGCCGATGCCCCTGGACAATCTCAAGACCCCGCTAAGCGTGAATCTTTGAATATTAATCAAGTAGAGAGAATCAGTAACGAGGCCCGTTCGAGACTCCGCGGAGCCTCAAACTCCGAAAGCGCCGGTGCACGCCTAAGCCTGAATGAATCAATGGATGAGATACTGATCGTTGAAGATAAGGACAGCCTTCGACAGATGCTCCGCCTTACGCTTGAGAACGCGGGCTATTCCGTCGATGAAGCCGGAGACGGGGCCGAGGCGCGGCGAAAGCTCAAATCGGCCAGGTACTCTCTGGTAATTACCGATCTCAAGATGCCTCGGGCGGATGGTCTCGAAGTCCTTCGCGCCGCCAAGCTCGCCGATCCTGAGACAGCGGTCATAGTATTGACCGCCTACGGAACAATTGATGAAGCAGTGCAGGCGATGAAGGAAGGAGCCTATGAGTTCCTTCAGAAGCCGGTCGACAGCCGCCACTTGCTATTGCTCATCGAGCATGCGCAAGAAGAGCGAAGGCTTCGCGTCGAAAATATACTTTTGCGGGATGAATATGCACGGCGCTACGGATTTCCCAGGATCATCGGAGACTCGCCTGCCATGGCGACGGTCGGGCGCGAGATTCAGCAATTGGCGCCGACCCCTACGACGGCGCTTTTACTCGGAGAGTCCGGAACCGGAAAAGAACTGTTCGCGCGAGCGATTCATCACCTCAGCCCGCGCCGCGACATGCCCTTCATCGCGATCAACTGCGCGGCGATTCCGGATACGCTCATAGAAAATGAACTATTCGGACATGAAAAGGGCGCCTATACGGGAGCCGATCAGAGGCGCGTCGGCAAATTTGAGCTTGCTGCCCGCGGCACTATATTCCTCGACGAGATAAGCGAAATCGCTCCGGGAGTTCAATCAAAGCTCTTGCGCGTTTTGGAGGAACGAAAGGTAAGCCGGCTGGGAGGCACATCCGACATTGAAGTTGATGTTCGTGTCATAGCCGCTACCAATCGAGACTTAAAAGGAGCAGTTGCCTCGAAGGAGTTCCGCGAGGATCTCTACTATCGGCTGGCAGTATTCCCGGTTCGAATACCGCCCCTGAGGGAAAGACGCGGTGACATTCAACAACTCGCGGAGTTCTTCGCCGCGAAATTTGGGCGCGAGCTCAAGCGAGCGCCGCTGAAACTCAGCGACGAAGCCACGCGGGCGCTCGAAGAGTACGATTGGCCTGGTAATGTCCGAGAGTTGGAAAACTGTATCGAGCGCGCCTGTATTCTGGCTCGAGGTCAGGAAGTTACTACAGCCGATCTGAACATAAGTCCGCCTTCGGACTACTCGCCGCGCGAGCAGAGCGCGTTGTTGAATGGATTCGAGATGCGAGGCACTCTGGCCGAGGTGAGCGCACGCGCGCAACGTCTGGTCGAAAGGCGAAAGATCGAGCTGGCGTTGAAAGAGAACAACTATAATAAGTCACGCGCTGCGGAGAAACTGGGAGTCAGCTACAAGACTCTACTGACTCGAATAAAGGAACTCGAGCTGTAAGCGCTACGTGAGCGAAGGCCCTGCTCACTCGGAAAGAGCCGCATCGAAGTCTTCAATTAACTCGTCGGCTGATTCGAGTCCCACGGATACCCTGATCAGACTATCCGATATACCGAGGCTACGCCGGTGCTCGGTCGACATGCCTACGTGAGAAGTGGTGGCCGGAAGAGTCACAAGAGTTTCAGCGCCGCCCAGACTAGGCGCCACTATCGGAATCGAGATCCGATCAAGAAAACGGCGGGTTTGCGCGAGACCGCCTTCAATCTCGAAACTAATCATCCCTCCGAATCCATCGAAGAAGGACCTGGCGCGCTTATGCGAGTCGCTGCTTTCCAAACCGGGGTAGTTTACGCTTTGCACCCGCGGATGCGCCTCAAGAAACCCTGCTATTTTCATGGCGCTATCGTTCTGATGTCTCACCCGCAGCGCGAGTGTCTTGATTCCACGGTGAAGTAGAAAGCACGCGTGCGGGTCGAGGACGCCTCCGAGGTGGTTTAGCTTATGGAGCACGCGTTCTATCAAGTCGGCGCGTCCTATACACGCGCCCGCGGCGACATCGGAATGTCCATTCAGGTATTTCGTGCAACTGTGGAGAGAGAGATCAAACCCCATTTCCGGCGGCCGAAAATTGATTGGACTGGCAAATGTGTTGTCTATCATAGAGACCAACTCGCTTGCTCGCGCAAACTCAACGACCTGCTTTAACTCGCCGACTTCCATCAACGGATTTGATATAGCCTCCACATAAATCGCTTTCGTGTTCGTTCGGAGCTTGCTCCTCCAGGTCTCCGGGTCCTCCACTCTAATGAAGTCGTAGGATATCCCCATCGACGGGAAGTCGCCGGTTATGAAATCCCGAGTTCCTCCATAGAGGCACTCTTGTACCAAAAGGTGATCGCCGGCGTGGAGAACTGTAAGCAACGCGGTCGTGATCGCGGCCATACCGCTCGCGGCAACGACCGCTGATTCAGCGTTCTCGAGCGCCGCGAGCTTTTTATGAAGAACTATATGATTGGGTGTGTTGTTCAGCCGAACATATCGCACATCGTCGTAACTGGCTTCGCCTCGATATTCAAAAGTAGCCGACTGAAATATCGGCATCGTTACGGCGCCCTCGATTCGCGGGTCGGGCTCGCCGGAGTGAACCACTTTTGTTTCAAGGTGCTTGTACGTCTTTTTCATTCAGAGGCCTCTCTTTTGTAATTGCAGCGGATAAAGCCCTCGAAGGCGCCCCGCCGCGACTATCGACACGTTATTCGGTTGTTGATCGGAAATCAACTCTATAGCATCGAGCTCGGTCGCAGCGAGCGCTGCTGCGATAGACCTTTCGAAACAAGATTGAGCCAAGAAATCGTGGTACGTTTCTGCCTCTCATCCGTATCCTATATTCCTTCTCTTCTTCGCTTGCAGGCATCAATTTTGAAATACGAGCAGCACCCTATAAAATCGACGGCAATGAGTACGAGAGACCTTGAGGATGCACCTCGAATGGACCAATTGACCGGCGTTAAGGCCGCGGCACAAAGCGCCAAGAAAATGGACACGGCTAAATCCGCGAGTTTGATCAGCGCGGCAGTCATGCTGAGCCGCGTGCTCGGTCTGGCGCGCGAGGTGGTATTCTCGACTCTCTTCGGGGCCTCGAAGAGTTACGCGGCTGATGCATTCGTTATGGCGTTCCGAATTCCGAATCTGCTGCGTGACCTTTTTGCCGAAGGCGCGCTCTCCAGCGCTTTCGTTACCGTCTTTTCCGGTTACGTCGTCACCAAAGATGAGAAGGAGGCCTTCCGTCTTTCGAACCTTGTTGCGACGACCCTGATTCTCACGCTTGGCGTTCTGGTGATTCTGGGGATCGTCTTTGCCGAGCCGATCGTCTTTTGGTTTGCACATGGCTATGTAAACGACTCCGCGAAATTTGCGCTGACCGTTCGGCTAACGCGAATAATGATGCCGTTCATACTCTTGGTTGCGCTTGCGGCGCAGGCCATGGGGATTCTCAATGCGCGAGACAGGTTTGGTATTCCCGCGCTTTCTTCGGCGCTTTTCAACGTAGGCTCAATCATCGGCGGTGTGTTCTTTGCCGTCTTGTTAACCGGGGGGCACAACTTCGCGAGGCCGTTCGCCTCCATCCGGGAGAATCCAACCGAAGGCATCATAGGAATGGCATATGGCGTTCTGATAGGAGGGTTTTTCCAGTATGCCATTCAATGGCCGAGCCTTCGACGGGCGGGTTTCCGATTCAGACCGGCGATAGATTTCAGCAACCCCGGCCTGAGGACAGTTTTGAGACTGATGGGACCAGCGATCATCGGCGGAGCAGCCACCCAGATAAATATTCTCATCAACGCCAACTTCGCTTCATATATTCCCGGCGACGGCCCCGCCGCGTGGTTGAACTACGCTTTCAGACTAATGCAATTCCCCATTGGCATCTTCGGTGTTGCCATAGCAACTGTGACCCTTCCTTCGGTTTCGAAGAGCGCCGCTCTGAATAACATGGACGAGTTCAGGCATACGATTGCGAGCTCAATCAGGCTGGCTCTGCTCCTGACCATACCTTCGGCTGTCGGGCTTGCGGTGTTAGGTCGGCCCATCATCGCCATGATCTACCAGTACGGTCGATTCACGTCGGCCGATACCGATCACGTGGCGGCTACATTGGCTTGCTACGCCGTCGGACTTGCGGGCTATTCGGCGATCAAGATCCTTGCGCCGGCTTTTTACGCGCTTAATAACGCTCGAACGCCGATGATGATCAGCCTTTTCACGATTCTAGTTAATTTTGTGATGAACTGGAGCCTGGTCGGCTTGCTTCAGGAGAGAGGGCTTGCTTTATCGGTATCCACGGTTGCCCTGATCAATTTCAGTCTGCTCTATATAATGATGCGCAAGCGAATCGGCTCGCTGGAGGGAAGGGCGACATCAATTACGGTATTCAAGATAATTATCGCGGCTGGCGTTATGGGGATGGCCTGTTGGCTCGTCAGCGCTGGTATGAACTCGTTTATGCCGGGCTTCGAGAACTTCTCCAAGGTCGTCGCGCGCCTGGTTGCGGTAGGGACTTCGGTTGCGTCAGGCGCGCTGGTGTTCTACATTGCCGCTCGTATTCTCAGAATCGACGAGCTTGAGATTGCCACTGATGCCGTATTTGCACGGGTACTGAGGGCGTTCAAGCGTTAGCTCTTCGAGGGGATAGATTCCGATGTTCGCTCCCCGGCTCAAGCGAAGCTAACGCCGAGATCCCGTCCGAAGCTGAACTGCGGCCGTCGCCGCGATTTTATTGCTTTTGTTCCCGTCTGCGATAGCGAGGTAGCCAGAATCGGAATGGCGATTGTGGGATCGCAAAGCACGGAAATCGTCTTGGCGTCCCTGGCTACGCGTCCCCAGGTCTGGGCTTCTTCAAAGCTGCGGCCGGAAGTCGAGCCGCCTGGCGGAAGATCGATTCCTATCTCGATGCCATATTTGTGGCCCCTGATGGATTGCTTGATCATCGATGCGGTTATTTCGGTTTGTTGCAGAAAACTCTTTGGCGTTCCGGCTCCGAAATAAATAACCGATGTGCTGACCGAGCGCGCAAGAATCTGCGAGTTCTCGACTACGTCTTGAATGACGTCAAACTGGAAGGGGTTCTTCCTGTCTATTCTCGATGTAGCGATTCCGACGCCGATGGATGAATCGGCTATACCCGGGCAGAAAATTGGGACTTTCGCTTTGTATGACGAAGTCAGGATACCGTCCTCGGTTGCGATCTCCGACAGCTCACGCCCGAGCAAATGAAGAAACTCGCGCGTCGAATAAGGACGCGAGTGATCGACCGTGTTGGAGAAGTTACCGACCCACTCTTCGGCTTCGCGAAATTCATGCTCGCTCGCAAGCGTGTCGTACATTCTGCCTACGCCTGCCTCAACCAGTTCCGCGTCGGACATATCCGGAGAAGCCTGATAATGGTAGCGCCCAAGCGTCTCGTGCAGATCGTGAAAAAGGTTCGAACCGCTGGAGACAACAACATCCACGTAGTGATTCTTTATCAGGTAGGCGAGCAGTCTACGCATTCCCGAGGATATGAGCGCTCCGGACAGGCCCATAAAAATCGTGGTATTGTCCGAGAGCATTTCGATCCAGAGATTATGGGCATCGGCGAGCGTCCGAGCCTGAAAGCCGGCGCCTTCCATTTTTTGTAGAATTCCTGAGATCGAACGATCGCGGTCTATTTGGACGGGCCGCGTCGGGGCAGTTAGATACTTTGAGCTCTTCTGTCTTCTCATCATCTCGTTCTTGGTCCTTTAATGCGGCTGGAAGTGTCGACTATTCCAGATAGGTATACCGGTTTATGTTGCTTTCGTATTGTTCAATCAGCGAGTTCGCGTCTTCTTCCGAAATCAGTCCGGCGCTGACTTTGGAGCCGGCCAATCGTCGGAAATTCTCCCATGCGACGTTCTTATCGTATCGAGCATAGGTGACCATATCGTTAATTTTGCTTCCGTGGACTATTTTCTTGATGTGATATCGGCCGTCATCTCCAATCACGACGTGCGCCTCGTTAGGCAGCCCGAACAGATTGTGAAAACTTCCCATCACTTCCTGATACGCGCCGACCAGGAATATAGCGATAAAATATGGCTCGCCCCCGAAAGGATGAATTTCGAGAACTTCTTTGACGTCTTTGAGGTCAACAAACTTGTCGATAATGCCGTCAGAGTCGCAAGTGAGATCAACGAACGTGGCATAATCAGTCGGCGGCTCGTTGAGCCGATGAATGGGCATGACGGGAAATAACTGATTGATCGCCCAGTGATCCGGCACGGATCGGAATACAGAAAAGTTGCAGAGATATTTCGAAGCGAGGATCTTCTTGAGCTCTTCGAATTCTTCCTCTTCGAGTCGCGAGGTGCTCGCAAATCGATATGTCCGCGCGCAAACTTCCCAGAACAGCACCTCGCCCTTTGCGCGATCTTCGAGGCTCACAAGGCCAAGGTTGAATTGCGTGTGGAGCTCGTCTTTATGATCCAGAGCGTCGTGATAATATTCGCGGTAATTCTTTGAATTAATGTCGTCGCAAAGCGCCTTTAATTCTACAACGACTTCCGCGTCGTCCTCGGTGACCGTGACCTCGGGCTGGTCATCGGCAAAGGTTTCGATCTCGTCCTGTATGGAGGTGACGAGCATCGCATGGTAGGCAGATACGGCCCGCCCGCTCTCCGTCACGAGATTCGGCTCGGGTACGTTCTCGTCCTCGCAAACGGACTTAATCGTGTAGACTACGTCGTTGGCGAATTCCTGAACCGTGTAGTTCACCGAAGCTTCGAAAGTCGTCTTGGAACCATCATAATCGACGCCGAGCCCGCCGCCTATATCGAGGTATTCGATATTTATGTGCATCTGCCTGATCTTGCAATAGACTCGGGCAGCCTCTTTCATTGCGTTCTTCACGCGCTTTATATCGGTAATCTGTGATCCGATGTGAAAGTGAAGGAGCTTCAGTGAGTCGAGCATTTGAAACTCAGTCAACAATCGAACACATTCGAGGATTTCAGAAGTGGTTAAACCGAATTTGGCCGATTCTCCGCCCGACGATGCCCATTTTCCCGATCCTTTTGAATAGAGCTTTGCCCGGAGACCGATAATGGGCCTCACGCCGGTCTCCTGAACCAGTCTTATAACTGTCTTGAGTTCATTTAACTTCTCGATGACGATGACTACGCGCTTTCCAATTCGCGTGCCCAGTAATGCGAGTTTGATGAATGCTTCGTCTTTGAAGCCATTGCAGACCAGCAACGACTCGACCGGCTGATCGAGCGAGAGCGCGGCGTAAAGCTCCGCTTTTGATCCGCATTCGACACCGAAATTATACTTAGTGCCCTCGCGCAGCAGTTCTTCGAGCACTTCTCGACGAGGATTAACCTTCATCGGAAATACGCCGTAGTGATTAGCTGTATAGCTGAATTCTCTCGTCGATTCTCTAAAAGCGCGGTGGAGCTTGTTTAGTTGATTTGCGAGTATCTGGGGGAAACGGAGCAAAATAGGCAGTTGGACCTTTCGCTGCTCTACCAGATCGTCAATTAATTCTTTTATATCGACGAATCTGGGGTCTCCCTCCGCAGGATGGGCTATGAGATGGCCCTTTCGGTTAACCTCAAAGTATCCAGCTCCCCAATTCTCCACACCATAGGTCTGAATGACCTCGTCCAGTGTGACGTTCTTCATCTATTTCCTTCCCAAAGAATGTCTTGCTCATGTCAGGAAGACGGACACTGTTTCAAATAAGGCTTGAATCTACCAGAATAAGCCAGGGGTGTCAAAAACTTTTTCTTGTGATATTTGAGGCAAAAGTACCCATTCAGCGCGCTCAATACCGAGAATAACACGACTCCACTATGTCCTGTGTTTACGGTCATAAATACCCGCAACGAAACGATGGGCTTTCGATTTTGATACGTTCAAATTTTGACGGGTCACAATTTCTTTATAAACGGTTCTGTTGCCTCTTCACGGCTGCGGATCCGGAGCGCCCGGCCTTCTGAGCCCGAACTTCTCGAGCCGATATTGAAGCGTGCGAAACGACAGACCCAGCAGCTTGGCTGCGCGAGTTATATTCCAACCAGTCTGTTCCATCGCCTGAATAATGAATGATTTTTCAACTTCTTCGAAGGAGATGCCCTCGGGAGGAAGCTTGAAATTAAAGGCGCTTGCCGGCGAGCCCTGCTGTCGGATTTCGATCGGGAGGTCTTCTACGTCGATTTCATTACCCTCGCACAGCAAAATCGCCCGCTCGATAGCCGATTCAAGCTGCCGCACGTTGCCCGGCCACGAACTCGCCAGAATCACGTTTCGAGCCGAGACTGTCAGGCCTCGGATTGGTCGGCTCGCACCGACGCTGTGTTTGGCGACGAAGTAGTCGACAAGCGGTATTATGTCGTCCCGGCGACCGCGAAGCGGCGGAATCGTTATAGGAATAATATTGAGGCGATAATAAAGGTCTTCACGAAATCGCCCCTCTTTTACCATGCTCTCGAGATCTCGATTGGTCGCGGCTATCGCGCGAACATCAACCTTGAGGGACCGAGTGCCGCCGACGCGCATAATTTCTTTCTCCTGAAGCGTGCGCAGGAGCTTGGCCTGCATCGCCACGCCAAGGTCGCCTATTTCGTCAAGGAAAATAGTTCCGCGATCAGCTATTTCGAACAGCCCCTTCTTCTGCGCATGCGCCCCCGTAAACGAGCCCTTCTCGTGACCAAACAGCTCCGATTCGAGAAGGTTTTCATTTATCGCGGCGCAGTTGACGGCAACGAACGGCTCGCTGACGCGAGGGCTTGCCGAGTGGATGGCGCGGGCGACAAGTTCCTTACCGACCCCTGATTCTCCTCGTATCAGTACCGTTGAGGCCGAGCCCGCCACTTTGAGAATCATCCTCTTCACTCGATCCATTTCGCTCGACTGGCCGACGATCTCAGTATCGAGGACGTTGAGCCTGCCGAGGGCCGTCTCAACTACCTTCAACAACTGATCTCGGTCTATAGGCTTTTCGAGATAGTCAAATGCGCCTCCACGCAGAGCCTCCTTCACCGACTCCACCGAACCATGAGCCGTCATCATCACTACTATTATTGAAGGGTCGGTTTTTATTAGTTCGCTCAACAGCGTCAGTCCGTCCATCCCGGTCATCAGGTAATCGGTGAGGACGAGGTCGAATCGATTCTCACGCGCGAAGCGGAGGGCTTGTTCGCCGCTTTGAGCCGTTGTCACATCGAATCCGGCATCTTCGAGAATTATCTTGTATGTCTCACGCTGGTTCTTTTCATCATCCACGACCAGCACGTTCTTACGTGACATTGTAACGCTCCTGTACGGTTATGCCGCCCGGCTGCGCGGCCGGCAGTTTCATGGTGAAAGTGGTCCCGGCGCCTTCCCTGCTTTCAACTTCAATCTTGCCGTTGTGTTCTTCAATAATCTTTCTTGTGACCGCAAGGCCCAGCCCGAAACCCGCCTGCTTGGTCGAAAAGTAGGGCTCAAATATTTTTGTCAGACTCTCGTCGCTTATTCCCGCTCCGGTGTCGGTAATGCTGATGGAAGTCAGGCCGTTCTCGCGATAGAGCCGGGTCGTAAGCCTGCCGCCGGACGGCATCGCCTGAAGCGCATTTATCGTTATATTAGACAAACACGATCTCAACCGTTCGGCGTCACCCTCGATCGTGAACGGAGCGCCATCGCCTTCGACGGCAATGCGAACACCTTGTTCATCCGCTTGAGGCCGAATCAAATCCATTGTTTCTCTCACCAGATGGCTCAGGTCAATGGGCTTTAAGTTCAATTTCGCGGGCCGCCCGAAATTCAGCAAGTCACTGACCATTCTGTTCAGCCTCAGAATCTCGTCTTTAATAGTCGATAAGATTCTGGAGAATTGCAGCCGGCGAGGCTCATCGGCTGGCGCGAACTTCGAGCTCACAAGATCTATAGAGAGATTAAGGACGTTCAGAGGATTCCTGATCTCATGCGCGACACCTTGCGTCAGGCGTCCAATGACCGCAGCCTTTTCGGCCTGGTTGAGTTTTTCTTCCAATTCGCGTTTGGACTTCAGTTCCGAGATCATTTCGTTAAAGGTGGATTCGAGCTGCCCAACTTCATCGCTTCGTTCAACACCCACGGAGAAGTCCAGATCTCCGGCCGCAACTCGACGCGCGGCACGGGCGAGTTCTTTGACCGGCTGGGTCACGCGCCACGCGACTATTACCGCGATAACGAGCGCGACCAGAAGCAGACCGGCCGTAGCCGCAAGCCGGTAATTCGAAAGCTCGCGGCTTTTGTCTGTTAGAAGTCTCGAAGCCTTATCGATGCGATTAATGATGCCCTGCTGCTGCTGAACGATGACCACCCAGTACAACCCCTTCGCGGTGGTGATCGGCAGGTTGTAGGTTTTTAGCGCGCCCTGGTGAGGTCCGTTTGGAATCTCGACTTCGCTTTCGACAGGATCGCCGATTCGCTCCTTGGGACTACCTTCTGGACGATCAGGAACGGGGATCTCGCCTTCTCTAAGAGTTGGCAGAGTGGTGTCTTTGACGTTGCCGCCTTCATCGGTGATGATGATGTGAGCGATCGTGGGGGGCAACACAAGTTCTCCGCGCTCCATCTTCTCGTAGAGATAAGTCTCGGAGTTCAAATTATCCATAGCGACGCTCATAGCCTGCGCGAGGTCGCCAAAGCCGTCGCTCACTGCATCATTCACCTGGAGGTTCTGATCGGCCACCACTCGCTCGATGCGACCCTGCACCACCTTGTCGAGAAGAATAACAACTGCAATCGTCAGAATCAGGAATAAAGTCAGCAGCAGCGTCAGCCGCACTCGAAAACTTGCCAGGAATTTCACTCGGTCAGGCATCTACATTAAATGGCGGGACGGCGCGGGTTGCCGTCAAGTCCTCTCGGTCTCCTCGCGCATATCTCCGCTGGTAGGAGTAAAAATCATACCACAGCAGAGCACCATGCCGGTGAATTGCACAGAGATGAGCTATTACAGATTTCAGGGTTGGGCGTTTTGAAATTTGGAGCGGGTGACGGGGCTCGAACCCGCAACTTTCAGCTTGGGAAGCTGACACTCTACCATTGAGTTACACCCGCTCAATTCAGAGTGCGGCTATGTTATGCCGCGATAGTATGGTTGTCAAATTGCGCTCTCAGGCTGGACCGCGGCACTGCGCGTTACAGACGATCTCATTCGTTATCACGCTTCTTTGTAACGTGGGGTTTCAATTTTCCGTAGCTTCCGAGCACTTCTGCCTTGTGATTGGGCGATCCGCTGTCCAGAATCACGTGCCGCACCATAATCTGCAGCTTTTCGCGCTTGCCGCCGAATCTTCCAGTGAGCGGTCGTTGTCCGGTCACGTCAACGAGACCTTCCCGGACCCAGTTCCAGAATTGCTTCTGAGTGGTCCAGAACTCGTTGTCGTTGGCACACACTATCCTGGCGGTTTTTTTAGCCTTCATTGCCTGATCAATCGATGTTCTTTCCGGTTCTTTGAGTCCTTATCGACGCCTGACGAACCAGAGAATCAGAGTCAGAATCAAGCTTATGAGAATCGACGTCATCAATGGAAAATAGAAACGCCAGCCGCCGCGCTCTATGTAGATATCACCCGGCAGCTTTCCGATCCTCAGCCCGGAAAACTTTTCCAGAATGATCACAACGGCTCCGAGAGCCGCTATCACGGCGCCTGCAATCAGCAGGTATTTCCCGATTGTCCCTGGGCCGTCCATAGCCCGTTCGCTCACCTACCCAGTACTTCAACCACGCGAGATCCCAGATCGGCGGGGCTCTTAACAACATGAATACCAGCCTCTCGCATGGCGGCCATTTTCTCTTCGGCGGTTCCCTTGCCGCCGGCGATGATTGCTCCGGCATGACCCATTCGCCGTCCCGGAGGCGCCGTCTGGCCTGCTATGAAACCGACGACCGGCTTCTTCATATTGGCTCTAACGAAATCAGCAGCTGCCTCTTCGGCGGTTCCGCCGATCTCGCCTATCATTACGACCGCGTCCGTCTCCGGATCTTGTTCGAACAAACCGAGAGCATCCACGAAATTCGTTCCTATTACCGGATCGCCGCCGATCCCGATCGCGGTTGATTGGCCCATTCCCAATTCCGTCAACTGGTGTACCGCTTCATAAGTCAGCGTCCCGCTCCTCGAGACAACGCCTATGCGGCCCGGCCGATGTATTCGCGCGGGCATGATGCCCAGCTTACACTTGCCGGGAGAAATTATCCCCGGGCAGTTGGGACCGAGCAGTCTTGTCTTGCGACCCCGCAAGTAATTAAAGGCTCGGACCATATCCAGCGCCGGAATGCCCTCCGTAATGCAAACGGCAAACGGGACTCCGGCATCGGCGGCCTCCATGATTGCATCGGCAGCGAACGGCGGTGGGACATAAATGATGCTCGCATTCGCGCCGGTTTCTTTCACGGCATCCGCGACGGTGTTGAATATTGGGACGCCTTCGTGCGATGAACCACCTTTGCCGGGAGTCACTCCCGCGACAATCTTGGTGCCGTACTCCATCATCTGGCCGGTGTGAAACGACCCCTCTTTGCCGGTGATTCCCTGCACAACAACGCGAGTATTCTCGTCTACTATTATGCTCAACGCTCCTCCATATCCTGGCTCAACTCGGGATCGTCTATATTACACAGGCGCGAAATATTTGTGAATGCCGCTATTGTTTGACGCAGTCGATCTCGCCCTCGTCCACACGAACTCTGACCTGCTCTCCGCTATCGATGTCTGCGGCGCGTTTTATTACGCAGCCGTCGCGGTCGAAGGCGATGGCATAGCCTCGGCCCAGCACTGCGAGCGGGGATAGTGAATCGAGCTTTCCCGCGGCGCGCTGGAACCTCTCCCGCTTTTTCGATGTGACCGAGGATCTCTCCGCAAGCAGCCGCGCCGTTTTTCCTTCGAGTCTGCTTCGGCGCAAGGCAAGTGTTCTTCTTATGTCCGCCCTTTCGAGCTTGAGCGCGGCCTCGTGATGTTCCGACCGCAGACATCGAATCAGGTTACGAAGCGAGGAATCGTTTTTGTAAGCGGCTTCGTCCACACGCTGCGCGAGATTGCCGATCTTCGAGCGAATGCCTTCGAAGGCTCGATTCGTGTGAAGAGCGAATAGCCGGTTGCGCCAGTCCGCGACGTCATAACTGACGGCCGAGCGGATCCGATCATCAAGCGTCCTTATGCGCTCTATTAAATCGTTCCTGGTCGCGGAAACGATTTCCGCCGCGGCCGAGGGCGTCGAGGCGCGCAGATCAGCCGTAAAGTCCGCGATCGTGAAGTCCGTCTCGTGTCCTATCGCGGCTATGACCGGCGTCCGGGACAAAAAAACCGCGCGCGCCACCACTTCTTCATTGAAGCACCAGAGATCTTCAATGGATCCTCCGCCGCGTCCGATGATGATGACGTCTACAGAGGCGATGGAATTGAGAGTTGCTATTGCCCCCGCAATCTCGTGCGCTGCTCCCTCGCCCTGAACCCGAGCCGGCGCAATCAGCACGCTGGTAGTGTGGCTCCTCCTTCGAAGGGTTCGCAGGATGTCCCGTATGGCCGCGCCTGTGGGCGATGTGACTAATCCGACTCGGCGAGGGAAAAGAGGCAGCGGCCTTTTGCGTGAGAGATCAAAGAAGCCTTCCGCGGCCAGCTTGGCCTTCAATTGTTCGAAGGCCAATTGCAGCGCGCCGGCGCCGGTCGGTTCGATCGTCTCGACCACCATCTGATATTCGCCGCGAGCTTCGTACACTGAAAGCCGGCCCCTGACTCTCGCGGCCATTCCATCTTCGGGGCTGAAACGAACAAGGCGGTTTTGAGTTTTGAAACACGCGCAACGAAGCTGCGCCAGTTCGTCTTTCAGAGTGAAATACCAGTGGCCGGATGAGTGGCGGCGAAAATTGGAAACTTCGCCTTCGACCCAGACATTGAAATAATTGCCTTCGATTAGGTCCTTGAGTTGAGAAGTCAGCTCCGAAACAGACAACGCGCGGCGTTGCCGAGTTAGCTGATCAAGAAAGGAGAGTTGCGACATCGACTGTGTTCGATTATGGGACGCCAAAATAATAAGGAGGCCGACCGCGGATTATTCGTCGATGCCTCGCTTCTCGAGCTCGCGCATCAGTTTTTTCAGATCGAAGGGCTGTAGACTAAACATCTCGCCGGCGACTTCGAAGGTGGGCACGATGCGGCGGCCGCCGTTCGCTCGCTGAACGCGTCCAGCGCCTTCGGTTGACTTCTCGATATCA
Source organism: Blastocatellia bacterium AA13 (assembly GCA_003222245.1). Classification (GTDB taxonomy): domain Bacteria; phylum Acidobacteriota; class Blastocatellia; order UBA7656; family UBA7656; genus QHVH01. The sequence continues at coordinate 75,296 of QHVH01000015.1, forward strand.
ACCTCATCGTAAAAGATGCCCTCTTCATCGAGAAACTGTTTTGCACGATCACAGTCGGCGCTGCGCCGCGTTATGTATATTGTAATATCTGCCATCGACATCCTCACGATGCCAGGGAATTTGGAATCGGGCAATTCTACTACGTGGCCGCCCCCTGTGGAAGATTAATGAATGAAATGAAAGTAACACGGGTCAATGAACTCGCTTTTCTTGACCGGCCCAGTACTGCTCCCGCAGTTCCTTTTTCAGAATCTTGCCCGTGCCTCCCTTCGGCAGCGACGGAAGAAACTCAATGGACTTTGGAATCTTAAATCCCGGAAGCCTGGTTCGGCAGTGTTCAATCAGCTCCTTCTCATCGAGTGAGGCATCCGGCTTCAGTACGACAAGCGCCTTCGGCGCCTCACCCCAGCGCTTATCCGGCACGGCTATTACCGCGCATTCAAACACGAGCGGATGAGAGTAAACCGCCTTTTCGACTTCGATCGACGAAATATTCTCGCCGCCGGAAATGATTATGTCTTTCTTGCGATCGACGATGAGGAAATAACCCTCCTCGTCGACGACAGCCATATCGCCGGTATGGAACCAGCCTCCTCTCATAACGTGGCGTGTATCTTCAGGCTGTTTCCAGTAACCTGCCATCACGTTGTCAGCGCGAACGACGATCTCTCCAACACTCTGGCCATCCCAGGGCAGGAAGGCATCATCCTGATCGACAATTGCCATTTCGATACCCGGCATCGGATAACCGGTCATCGCTTGACGCCTCCACCGCTCCGAGTCCGGCGCCCCTTTTAGATGATCCTTCAGAAAAGAAAACGTGCAAACCGGAGTTGTCTCAGTCAAGCCGTATCCACTATAAGCGGGGCAGCCGAGCCGCTCCTCGATTTCGCGAACGAGTTCCACGGGCGATGCGGCGCCTCCAAGTCCCACGTACTCGAGGCTGGAGAGATCGAACTCCCCTACTGATGGATGATTGATGAGCGCCATCGCCATCGTCGGCACCATCGAAAAGTGCGTGACCCGCTCGCGCTGCACCAACTGCAGTACCTCAAGTGGATCGAATTTCTTGACGACAACGTGCCGCCCGCCGGAGCCCGTGATTGTATGAGGAGTGCCCCAGCCGTTCACGTGAAAGAGCGGAATCGTATGGAGCTGGACGTTTTTATCGTTGACGCTCAAACCCGCCAGAGCCTGCATCGCGTGCAAATAGAGATTTCGGTGCGTCATCATAACGCCTTTGGGATTCGCGGTGGTGCCGGAGGTGTAGAATAACTCCGCAAGATCATCGTCTTTTATGTCTTCGAGCGGTTCGAACTCATCCGCGGCCGATGCGAGCAATGTCTCATAGTGGCTTCCTTCATCCGGCTCCAACGAAATATAGTGCCTGACGGTAGGAACCGAGCCGCGAATCGCGTTCACGATAGGCAAAAAATCACGATTGTAGAAAAGCACCACCGATTCGGAGTCGTTAAGGATGAACCCGATTTCCTCGGGCGTCAGCCTCATATTCAGCGGCAGCAAAACCGATCCGAGTTGAACGACGCCGTAGTAGGCTTCGAGCAGTTCGTGGCTGTTGTATCCGAGCCACGCCACGCGCTCGCCGCGGCGGACGCCCAGGTCTTTAAGCGCATTTGAAAGACGGTCGCAGCGCCGCGAGTACTCACGGTAGGTCAAACGAACATCGCCGTCGACTATGCCTATCTTGTTTCCAAACTGGGATTCAGCACGCTGCTTGAAACGTACCGGCGTTAACGCAAGATTCATCCGAATTTTCTCCGATGTTGGGATCGGGACGGGTGAGTCAGTCTATCACAATTCATCGCACCGCATGGCTGAAAGACGAATGAATAAAGACTCTCAGAAGAATGGCAATCGATAAGAAGTCGCCTATAATCTGGTGTCGCGGCGCCAGTCTTATTTCCTTGAGCACGATTGAACAGCGGCATGCTTCAAAGAGGCATGGCTTCGACTATTGACGAGGTGGAGAATGCAAGCGGTGAAACCTGCCGGTACTTCCGGTATAGCATCGTGGCCGGAAGAGGAGCGCCCGCGAGAGCGGCTGTTGTCGCGCGGGCCCGAAGCACTCACGGACGCCGAACTGATCGCCATACTGCTTCGCGTCGGGTTGAAGGGAACGAGCGCAGTCGAACTGGCGCGTCAACTGCTACAGCGATTTGGATCGCTGAGAGCGATGGTTCAGTCCCCGGTAAGCGCGCTGCTTGATGTTAAGGGCCTCAAAGGAGCGAAGGCTGCTCAGTTACTGGCCGCGGTCGAAATTTGCCGCCGCGTTTCAGTTCCTAAGAAGCGCAATATGCTTGTCCTGAAGAGCACGGCCGCCGCATCCGACTATCTGCGCGAACGGCTCCGCGATCTTTCAGAGGAGCACTTCCGCGTTCTCTATCTCAATCGTCGAGGCGCGCTGCTTGACGATGTTCTCATTGCCAAAGGCGCGGTCGACTCGGTTATGCCTCACCTTCGGATCATCCTTGGACGAGCCTTGCAGGTTAACGCTACATCGTTGATCGCGGCTCACAATCATCCTTCGGGCTCGCCGAAGCCCAGCAAGTCGGATCGCCTGTTGACGCACGATTTGATTCGCGCGGCTCGGCCGCTCGCGGTGAAGGTGCTGGATCACCTCATAATAGGTGAGGAGTCCGTCTTTAGCTTTGCGGGAAACGGGCTTCTCGAAGAGATGGCACTCGGGTGAGGTCATGATCGACGGCGCCAGGTCAAAGAACATCGCAGAGCCCAGGCGGCAGCCGACGAGACCAAATAATATCCAACCTTGCGGGCATAAGCTGAGCAAAACACTCTAAAGTGCTATTGGATACGCGGTTGCTTGTGCGCGGTCATGGCCTGTGTTATAAGCCTGCCAAAGTCGAGCGCGACATCTCAAACCAGAGAGTGAGCCGATGCTTTATAATCATCCCTATATCGGTCTGATCGGCATGGTCCTCGCTTCGACTGTCGCGTCGGGCGGTGGATCGAGCAGAAGCTTCAAAGCCGAGCAAATGTCTTTCCCGAGAGTCAAAGCAGCCTTTGCGCGAAAGGAAGCTCTGCTGAAAGAAATATTTCACCGCTCGAACTTGAGTTATCCTCCTTTGCGAATCTTCATTCGTGTATTCAAGCGGGAAGGATTGCTCGAGTTATGGGGAGCCGAATCCGCCAATTCGAAGTTCAAGCTCGTGAAAACATATCGCATCTGCGCCTCGTCAGGCGCGCTCGGTCCAAAACGAGCCCAGGGTGATGGACAGGTGCCCGAAGGCTTTTACAAAATTGAGCGCTTCAATCCGCTCAGCAATTATCACCTGTCGCTCGGAATCGATTATCCGAATCGATCGGACAAGATTCTCGGACGCGGCGGTCATCTGGGAGGCGATATCTTTGTTCACGGGAACTGCGTTACGATCGGCTGTGTGCCAATCGGCGATGATTCGATCGAAGAAGTTTATGCTATAGCGGTCGAGGCGCGGCAGAACGGCCAATCGTATATACCCGTGCACATATTTCCGGCTAAACTCGATGAAAAGGGAGTCGCAAGCCTTCATCACGACTATGCCGGTAATCATTCACTCGCGAGCTTCTGGGCGAATCTGAAGCAGGGCTTCGATTACTTCGAACAACATCGCCGCCTCGCTTCCGTTGCGGTTGATAGGTCCGGTCAGTACATTCTTAGCGCTCCGGCAGACTGAGATATGCGCACCTTCCTAACCTGATTGGTACAGGCGACTATATTCAATAAACCGGTTGCTTTTGAAGGAGGAAAGATGGCTGAGAATACAAGCAAGGAAGTGAATATAACGAGCCTAATCCTGGTTCCCGCCCTGATTAGCCTCGCCATAACAATACTGAGATTGGTTGGAGAACTTCAGCACTGGTCCGAGACGTTCTTCAGCCCCAAACCCGGAGGCGGCAACGCGATTGTGGGAATCTCATGGCTGGCTCCGATATTCGGCATCTACTTCGCGGTCAAACTCAGTAACGCCGGGCTCAGACCGTTCAGCGCTGCCAAAGGCATTTTGATGGCCGTGATTGGCATCGTTCTTGTGGTCGTCGTCGCGATCATAGCTACAAAGACTCTGCCTCAGGCCAGCCCCGCGGCGATCATCGTGATCACCCTAGCGATGGTCGTAGCCGCATTCTTTCAGCAGAAACCCTGGCCTGCCCTATTCAAAGCACTCCTGTGGTACGGCCTCGCCGCGCGAATCCCGGTTGCGATAATCATGTTGATCGCGATTCAAAGAAACTGGGGCACTCATTATGACGTCGTGCCGAACGACAGTTTTCCGGCCATGAGCTGGTTTATGAAGTGGGTGTTCATTGGAGCCATACCACAGATCCTGCTCTGGATCCCGTTCACCATTATCATCGGAGGGCTATTCGGCTCGATTACGGCGGCGCTTAAAGGAAGAGGGGCCGTCCCGAAAGCAACTCCCGCATAGCGGGATCTTGCATAGCGGAATGTCATGTAGAGAGGTCGGCCGTTTTGCAAAGCCGGAGCGGCCGACCAATCAACTCAGTCGTAGTATTCAAGCCCGAGATGCGTGATCAATTCTTCGCCCCGAAGATGACGCAGCGTGTTCTTGAGCTTCATCAACTGAATGAACAAGTCGTGTTCCGGATAGAGACCTGGAGCCGTCATTGGACTCTTGAAATAGAACGATAGCCATTCCTGAATTCCGCGCATGCCGGCTCGCTGTGCGAGATCGAGGAAGAGTGCGAGATCGAGCACGATCGGAGCCGCAAGGATCGAGTCTCGACAGAGAAAATCCACCTTGATCTGCATCGGATAGCCCAGCCAGCCGAAGATATCGATGTTGTCCCAACCCTCTTTATTATCGCCGCGGGGCGGATAGTAGTTGATTCGAACTACGTGAGAGAAATCCTTGTACAATGCGGGGTACACATCCGGCTGTAGAATATACTCGAGAACTGATAGCTTGGATTCTTCTTTAGTCTTGAAGGACTCCGGATCGTCCAGCACCTCGCCGTCGCGATTGCCGAGAATGTTAGTAGAAAACCAGCCGTGAAGCCCGATCAGCCGGGCCTTTAATCCCGGAGCGATGATCGTCTTCATCAACGTCTGCCCGGTCTTGAAATCCTTTCCGCAAACCGGAAGATTTTGATCCATAGCCAGCTTGGTTAAGGCGGGAACATCCGCGGTGAGATTGGGGGCTCCGTTTGCAAACGGAACTCCGGATTTAAGCGCGGCGTACGCGTAGATCATCGAGGGCGCGATCACGGTGCTGTTTTCACGCATCGCTCGCTCAAACGACTCGAGAGTCTCGTGCTCGCTGCCCGCCTGCATGAATACCTCTGTCGAAGCGCACCAGACCATCACGACGCGGTCACACCCCTTCGCGCGCTTGAACGATTCTATGTCCTCCATCAACTGCTGAGCGAGCTCGAGCTTATTCGCGCCTTGCTTGACATGCGTTCCATTAAGCCGCTTTACGTAATACTGATCGAACACGGCCTTCATCGGCTTCACCGATTGCAATTCGTTTTTGAGCTGATTTACGAGATCGCGTTCGAGTACGCCTGCGTGCAAAGCCGCTTCATAAGCGTCTTCTTCGAATATGTCCCAGGCGCCGAATACAAGATCGTTTATCGAAGCCAGCGGCACGAAGTCGCGAACCAGCGGCACGCGGTTCTCCGTTCGCTTTCCGAGCCGAATCGTGCCCATTTGCGTCAGTGATCCAATAGGTTCAGCGAGCCTTCGCTTTATCGCTTCGACGCCTGCGATGAATGTGGTGCTGACCGCGCCAAGTCCCACCAGCAGGACCCCGAGTCTGCCCTGCGGCGCTTCGATCTCAAGCGGCTTTTTAACAGTCGACATTGATTGAATCCTTTATGAGTTCAGATTTAGGACTACGAGGATGCCGTGCTATTTAATCAGAGAAGACCGATTGTGTCTTGCCCAATACTGCTCACTACTAGCGGCGGCTTGCGGAGGTTCAACCGGTAGTACAAGAAGGGGCGGGCAAGGACGCCCGCCCTACATTGATTTTCGAGTCGTGCGTGATACTCGAATTTGTCAGGTGTACCGAGCATCCGCCGGATTAGTCGCCGTAGCTTTCACGAACGGCCCGGGCGGGCACGCCGAACCGCGTCAATGACACCGCGAGCAACCAGATTATTCCCGGGATCGCTGAAAGAACTCCCGACAATACCATGACAGCGCGAGGACTCATCGAAGTAAGCAGCCAACCCGCGGCGACCATCGATAGAGTCATCGTGCCCAACTCCAACGCCCTGTCGGTCGTGAAGACTCGTCCTCGGTATTCGTCGGGAAGCACCTTCATCATAAGCGTCTCCTGAACACCGAATTCCATCCCGATGATCAATCGGCTTATCCCGATCAACAGAGCCATCGGTCCGATACTGGCCATGAAACCCGTCATTGCAAAGGTGGCTCCGTGGCTTATCAAAGACCATCCGATGTATCTGCCCGCGCGCCGTTCATCAGAGGCCCATGCGCCGGCCCTGCGGGCAAGCATCATTCCGACAAACAAACCCGCGCCGGCAGCCGTGTAGAGAATCGCGACGCTCCAATCGCCGTTGTCGCCCTCCGATGCAAAGACGTGTCCGCCCATGCGGTCGTAGAGTATGTTGACCATTCCGCCTCCGGCGGCCCAGCCAATGTTGACCAGGATGATCCCTCGCACAAACGGCGTCGACCAGATGTAGGCCAGCCCTTCGCGCAAGTCGGAGATAAAATGTCGCGACGGCTGCTCCACGGGCTGCTCTATTCCGGCGATCGGCATGTCGCCGGGCTCGCCTGCTTCTTCTGCTGCCGCCAGCAACGTTGGCTCCGGCGCGGACCGGCTGAAATCGGCTCGCATTGCTGTTTCCGGAATCAACGCGATGAACAGCGCCGACGCGACGAACGAGAGCGAATTCACCAGGAAGGCCGCGTTATAACCCAGGCTCGCAGCGGTGATGCCGCCAAGAGCAGAGCCAATGGTGAACTGAAGAAATCGAGTCGAGTACATCATTACGTTCGCGGTCAGCAGCTCTCGCCAGCTAACCATATTCGGCATCGCCGCGTTCTTCGCGCCCTCGAAGAATACCGACAGCGATGAGGTGAGCGCGCCGCATACGCACGCGATCCAGATCGCATGCATGGGAGCGACCGTCAAATAACCGAGCGCCACGAGGGCCCTGAGAAGATCCGCGGCTATCATTACTCGCTTCCGCGAGACGCGATCCACCAGCACTCCGGCAAATGGCGCCGCCAGCAGAAATGGAAGTAATCGCGAGACCAGCAATGCCGTGGTGGCAAGCGGCGAGCCCGACAACATCCGGACTAGCCCGAGTTCGGCGATAAACGAGAACCAGGTACCGAGCTCACTGATAAGCTGGCCCGCCCATAGCCGTCGAAAATGGCGGTTAGATCCTAATAATTCACGATATGTTGCGGATGACATAACTCAGCTCCAGCTTCTTCGGACCGAAGAAGCATCTGTGGCAAATCGCGGGCTGGCGACGTGCCTGACCTTCTAACGATGTTCTGACTTTGGCTCCTTTCCAATCAGCCTTCCAGACAGTTGAATCTCGACCATTTTATTAAGAATTCAAATGCGAACCGGCCCAAAAAACCGAAGGCCGCCAGCATCAGAGACGCTGGCGGCCATCGCGCTTGATGCTATTAATCTCTTTAGGTCCCGGCGGCCTCGCTATCGCACTTGGCGGCATGCCATTGGAGCGCTACGAAGCGGTCACTGGGCATGGCAAGGCAAAGGCGCATATGATCGCGGTCGACCTTAATGCTAAACGGTGTCTCTCTCATCAGTTTTTGTCTCGATCTATCCTTACAAGCCGATCGCGTGCAAACCACGGCGGCTATCGATAAACACAGGGTGTAGAGAATACGTTACGACCGCCGCACTGTCAATGAGTAAAGAAAAAAGGCCTGTCGCGAGGCGTTACTTACGTTATCTGGATTCGACTTTGCCCACGCTGGAGTAGAGTACCAATCCGGGCCTGCGTGTAAAAGGGGAGATTTGTAACATCAGCGACAGGGGCGCGCGGCCTCATAAACTGGAAGCCTTCTCCTTCTTTCGCTTCGCGATCTCCCGTTGGAGCATCGGGCGGTCTGCCATCAAGAAGAGCGCGCTATGGCTGGTGACGGTTCAGATTATCCCAGTCGAAGCATAGATCAAGCGTGGCTGAAGGCGGGTCCGCTGTTTCGATCTCGATTCGCAAGAAGTGACGACCGTCGAATAGGTATTCCTGCTGGGATATGTAACCAGAAACCTGCGCGGTAAAGGTATCAGAAACGCCCTTCTCTTTAAGTAGCATGGGATCATAGAGCACGTGCCGCTTGTTCTTATCTAGCAAGTGGCTCCGTGCCTGCCCTAGAACGATTTTAGGCGTCCTTAGCATGCGGCTTTTGATAAGCGTGAGGCTGATACTCTTAATTAGGCTCGTTTGACGGTGTATAAGCCTGATCTCGATACTCGCACTGACATAGCGGCTTGCCGATTGGGACCTTTCGGGAACGGCGGGATGGTACGCTTGTTTTATCTCGCGGCACATGGTTCGAGGGTCAATTTCAATATCAACGGTTCCTGGTGCCTCTAGTGGTGCTTGGCAGAAAAAGAATAGCAGGGTAATTTGAAGAGAAGAAAGGCAGGGAGGTATAGGAATGAAAGGAAGAGAGCCATAGGAATCTTAAAGGCAGAAGAAGTAAAGCTGACCGACAAAGAGCGAGCCGAACTGGAGAGAATAG
>QHVH01000077.1 GCA_003222245.1 Blastocatellia bacterium AA13
CGGAAAAAGTCATCTAGCCCAAGCCATAGGTCAGGCCGCTATCCAGCAAGGCTACCGCGTCGTGTATCGCGAGACTCACGGTTTGCTCGATGAACTTGCCGACGCCACTCTGGACGGCGCCCGCAAAGACTACATCGAATGGATAGTCTCGATTCCCCTGCTCATCGTAGACGACCTGGGCATGCGTAAGCTTCCTCTGACTGCCGCCGAAGACCTGCTGGAGATAATCATGCGCCGCTACGAGCGAGCCAGCACGCTGGTGACTTCTAAATCGGCCCGTTAAAGACTGGGGCAAGCTTCTGGGCGACACGGCCGCCGTTTCGGCTATGCTTGATCGCCTTCTACACCACGGCCATCTTCTCAAGTGCGGCCCTCGCAGTTGGCGCACCAAGATTGAATTAGCATCTGACACGAGAACCGTCTCGTAAGTGCCCCTGAGGGAGAAATCACCCCGTAACTCAACCAAAGGCTATGGAAACTGCCGCGTCTGATGGAAATATGGAAAATCAAATTAAGGAAAGGGGATGTTCTCTTGATGATTTCCCACATTCCCACAGCCGCTTGGAAAACTCTCCATTCCACTTCGTTCCATTCCGAGTTTCCATAGTTCCCACAGCCTCTACTGCTGGATCAGTGAATTTAACAAAAGAGGAGAAAAAAGGATGCTACGCGACTTCGTCTGATAAAAACCCGCTGTTGATAAAGACCCGCTTGCGCAAGCGGTCTTTGATGGCGTATTACTCACCCTATTCCGCCGGCTTCCTATGGCCGGTTTTGACCCGACCACATATGGCCGGTTTTGAGGTGACCACCGAGGGCCGCGCTCTTTAGCGGATTGAGACAAAATAGCACCAGATTCAATGAGAATCGGGTGCGCTTGTCGGAATGAAGCCGCGCTCTTTAGCGGATTGAGACTCGCTTCGGTCGGCGTGAAAGAGCCGGAAATGACCGGTCGGAATGAAGCCGCGCTCTTTAGCGGATTGAGACCACTTCCATTCCCTTCTTCCGGCAGATGGGGACCTTGTCGGAATGAAGCCGCGCTCTTTAGCGGATTGAGACCTGTCGCTCCTTGGGGAGTCGGCGACCATGTACGGGTCGGAATGAAGCCGCGCTCTTTAGCGGATTGAGACAGATGCTGCGAGTAGCCTTCCGGGCCAAGTCGCCTCATGTCGGAATGAAGCCGCGCTCTTTAGCGGATTGAGACCGATCAACCAGATCGATCAAGAAATCCCCCTTTTAAACGTGTCGGAATGAAGCCGCGCTCTTTAGCGGATTGAGACCGGACAAGCCGGCATAAACAGATTGTGGAAGGCCTGGGTCGGAATGAAGCCGCGCTCTTTAGCGGATTGAGACATCTCCGCCAAAGCGTAGCAAGCCAACGCTTGTTCTAGTCGGAATGAAGCCGCGCTCTTTAGCGGATTGAGACAAGTTTTGAAATTACTTTCGCCCCCACATAATACTGAGTCGGAATGAAGCCGCGCTCTTTAGCGGATTGAGACCGGAAGAATGTCCGGCTGGGGCTGCCCTTTTAGGGCAGGTCGGAATGAAGCCGCGCTCTTTAGCGGATTGAGACCTGAGGACGCCATCGAACGCAAAAAGCGAATGAAAGTCGGAATGAAGCCGCGCTCTTTAGCGGATTGAGACGGAGTTACTACCAACGTTCGGCGCGAATTCATACCGGTCGGAATGAAGCCGCGCTCTTTAGCGGATTGAGACCGTAACACAACGCCCGCGTTGGCGCTATGTAGATTCCGTCGGAATGAAGCCGCGCTCTTTAGCGGATTGAGACCGTTTGGGAACATGAGCATCATCTTGGTAATGATGAGTCGGAATGAAGCCGCGCTCTTTAGCGGATTGAGACGTGATCTGCTCGTCGCCTTTCAGTAACGACAGAACCGGTCGGAATGAAGCCGCGCTCTTTAGCGGATTGAGACAAACTCTCCAGCCCAGACCAGGCGTTAATTTGAGTCGGTCGGAATGAAGCCGCGCTCTTTAGCGGATTGAGACTTACGCCGTGACTTTTTTCGTCGCCGGGGTTGCTTGGTCGGAATGAAGCCGCGCTCTTTAGCGGATTGAGACGTCACAGTCCCGGATAGACCGGATCCGTACAGTTGAGTCGGAATGAAGCCGCGCTCTTTAGCGGATTGAGACTTGAGGGCCGTCCTTGGCTTCTAATAGAGATGACCGGAGTTGGAATGAAGCCGCGCTCTTTAGCGGATTGAGACTCTGTCATGGCGGTGGTCGGTAGGGACAGAGGCGGATGTCGGAATGAAGCCGCGCTCTTTAGCGGATTGAGACAGGATTTGAATGTGGCCGAAAAATTCAGGTTATACAGTCGGGAATGAGGCCGCGCTCTTTAGCGGATTGAGACGCTTCGGGGATCATCATCCTGAAAGACCCCCTTTGGCTGTCGGAATGAAGCCGCGCTCTTTAGCGGATTGAGACATCTCTAGTGCTATAAAAAGCACAGTTATTATACCGGGTCGGAATGAAGCCGCGCTCTTTAGCGGATTGAGACCCAAGAACCGAAGCCCAAGGCCAAAAGCCAAGTTTCCGTCGGAATGAAGCCGCGCTCTTTAGCGGATTGAGACTGCCTGTTTCTACGACGACAACACGCCGGGCCATGTGTCGGAATGAAGCCGCGCTCTTTAGCGGATTGAGACTAATGTTTACATGAACAGTGGAGTTTTGCTGCTAGGTCGGAATGAAGCCGCGCTCTTTAGCGGATTGAGACGGTTCTTTGCAGGCTTTCGTCAGCTATGAGGCTGAAGTCGGAATGAAGCCGCGCTCTTTAGCGGATTGAGACAAAAGGGCTGCGTTCAAATTTAACTGGCTAGCAATCGTCGAATGAAGCCGCGCTCTTTAGCGGATTGAGACGGGCGACCCAATGATTCGCCAATCTACGTTCTACCTGGTCGGAATGAAGCCGCGCTCTTTAGCTGATTGAGACCCACCTCGGTCACCGAACAGGCGTGGGCGCCATCGTCGGAATGAAGCCGCGCTCTTTCTGCACATCTTGGCCTTCTACACGTCGGCAGGACCCGATATGAGATTACGGCGAGTTGGCGCTGGAGACTATTTTCAGGAACGCGCTTCACGTCAAGGCGCTTAGACGCAACGCAACGTCAGGAACTGTCTTTACGGCAGTGCTTTTGCGGCTTCGAGGACCTGTTCCGGCCGCGCCGTCCTAAAAAAATTCTCTGTAATCGTCCGCCAGCGAATCGTGCCTGATGAATCGAGCAGGAACTCAGCCGGACGCGCAATGTCTTTGCCGCTTGCTATCTCTCGGGCGTGAACCAGATCGTAGCGGCGAATTGTCTCGAGTTCTGGATCCGAGAGAAAAGTGAAAGTGTATCCAGCCTTTTGAAGCATATATTCGCGAGTCTTCTCGGGCGTATCGACACTAATTCCTACGATACGGATTCCGGCCTCGTTAAACTTGTTCATGTTCTTTTCGAAACTCCGCAACTCGGAGTGACACATCCCTCACCAATAGCCGCGGTAAAAAATTAGCAGCACGCCTTTGGGCGGCGTGTTGTTAATCGGCTCAATCAACAATTGAGCCAGGGTGACCGGCTTATTGTTCGAATCGGTGAGAGTGAAGGCGGGCGCCTTCTGTCCGACCCGCGGCGCTTCCGACGATGCAGGCAGCCACGAGCCGGCGACGTAGATGACAAAAGGAAGCCCTCCGAGAAGTAGTAGTCCAACCACTGCCGCCAGAGAGCTGAAGATTTTTGAGACTATTTCCTTGTCAGGTTTGAAGGCACGGCGAAGGCCAAAAGCCAACAGCACAAACGCGATCGCGAATAGGACCAGATTGGCCCATGGAAATTCGCGCGTTATCGCCCAGCGTACAAATACAAACGGGTAGCTGAATCCCGCAACCAGGCTGAGGAGAAATCCTGTCCAGATCGGCCAATTTAATCTCTTCATGAATAGATGCCTCTCAAAGGACTAACGCTTGGAAAGCCCTCCCAGGTTCTGGTAGTTATAAGCGGCGCCGACACAAAACCGCGCTGCCTCTTCCGAAATCCAAACTCCCGTTCGGAAACAAATCCTGCTTCACACCGGGGGCTGCGCTGGCCCCCGGCTATTAACACGTTCCCCTTCAGGGAACATACCTGCTTCTCTTGCACCGGGGGTGCACTGCGCTGGCCTTCAGCGCTAGACCGTGACCAGGGGCGGCGCGCTGCGCGCATGCCCTGGCTCATTTAAGCGCCTTTGGGTTTTTCTTGCGCAGGCAATCTTCAACGGCTATGATGCGTTTACTCAGTAGCGTCCTCCCAGTTCTATCCCCAGTAGCTCAAAAATTGAGGGGAAAAACTAAATGAAGTTTCGAGAGTATTCCAGGAAAGTAGCCATATTTGCATTCGTATGCTTGCTCGTGAGCCTTCCTTCCGCGGGCTTTGCCCATGTTCGGGATGAGTACAAGTTCAAGCTGCACAATAACACCAAGCACGTCATAAAAAAGGTGCTGGTATCCGAAGATGGGAAAGAGTACGGGTATTTCAAAATCGGTAACGGTATAGCGGCCGGTCAGACCGTGACTCTGGTTTGGGATAAATCAACCAACGACGGACCGTGTCATCAGTATTTCAAAGCCGTGTTCGATAACGACGAAGAGTCTGACCCCGTCAACTTCGACTTCTGCGAGGAAGGCCTTGTGTTGGAATTTGGCGACTAACGAGGTGAAAGCCGTCGCGCCGAAACTCCAAATCGAAACTGGGCAGTCTCGGATCTATAAGCGCTCTCATTTGTTTCGGCGAGCGCCTCGTGCGAAGAGCCGTGACGATCTCAAGGATGGCTAAAGATACTGTGCAATCGTCGCGTACGTAGTTGGAGTTGAGCGCAATGTGGCTGGTACTCAGGAGTCATGAGTACCAGCCACCGCCGGCTCCCCAAGTCGAATTCCCGTCCGGAGACCTATTTCACCCGCCCTTCTCTTCCTTCTCATAAAGCGTATTCCACGAGTACGCGGCTGCCGTGCTCCCTATACACTCACAGCCAGTGATTATTCATGTCGGAGCGCGGCCATCGGATCGACTCTCGCGGCCCGCCGCGCCGGCAGGTAGGAAGCGGCCAATGCAATCCCGGAAAGCAGCATAGCGATGCCGGCGAATGTCAGGGGATCAGTCGCGGTCACCCCGAAAAGAAAATATGAAAGCGCTCGCGTCGATACTGCCGCTCCGATTAGTCCCAGAGTCACGCCGATCATAGTCAGTTTGAGTCCCCGCCCCACGATCAATTTCGAGACGTCGCCGGCACGCGCACCGACGGCCATACGAATGCCGATTTCCCGTGTTCGCTGCACGACCATATACGACATCACTCCGTAGAGGCCCACTGACGCCATCAACAACGCTATACCGGCGAAGCCCGCGAGCATGTAGGTCAGCAGACGTTTGGGTGAAAGTCGTTCATCGATCATTCTGGAGAGCGTCTTTACTTGAGAGACCGGCACGCTTCGATCAAGAGCGCGGACTTCATCCCGCGCCGCGGCCGCGAGCAAGCCGGGCTCCTGACTCGTATGAATGATCATATTCATCGTGCTCAAAGGATTCTGAGAATAGGGTAGGTAAACCGTTGGATCGATCTCGTCGGTTAGATCTTCATTCCTGACATCGGCGACGACTCCGATGATTTCGAGCGTTGAATTCGCCCCTTCGCCCAACCGCAATCGTTGTCCGATCGGCTCCTGGCCCGGGAAGGATCTCTTCGCCATGGTTTCGTTTGTCAGAACCACTCTCGGCGCGTTGGCGTCATCGCGCTCAGTGAAGAGCCGTCCGCGCCGAAGCGCAGTTCCAATTGCGTTGAAGTAACCAGGCGTAGCCACGCGACGCTCGACGGTGGGTTCTTTGCCTTTTTGGAAATCAGCCCGTCCGACGATCTGAATAGCCGTGCTGCTCGCGCCCCGGCCGCTGATAGGAACGCTGTCAGTCGCCCCTGCTTCCACCACTCCGGGCAGGCTTTCTACTCGGCTGAGCAGCCGCGCATAAAAATCAAGTTGATCCGCTTTATTGTATCGATCGCGCGGCAGCGCCGCTTCCATCGTAAGCACCTTCTCGGTTCTGATACCCAGATCCGACCGCAGTAATCCGACGAGGCTGCGAATCAGAAGCGCGGCGCTGATCAGCAGCACAAGCGACATAGCGACCTCGCTCACGAGAAGGATGCCGCGCAAGCGATGACGGCTCCCTTTTCTCGATCCTGTTTATCGAGACATTAACTTATAAAAATTGGAGGGTTCGGCTAACGAGCGCCGACTTGAAGTATTGTTCCGCTACGGCGTAGTCGCGAGCGATCTGGGCCCGGAGGATATCGACGGATTCGAATTTGATCTCGTTGCGAATCCTGTGAAGGAAGCGCACGCGAATCTTCTCGCCATAGATTTCCCTGCTAAAGTCCATTACATGGCTTTCAAGTGTAACCTCGGCATCGCCGCCGAAAGTGGGCTTGTATCCTACGTTGCTGATTGATCGCCGCCATTGCGCATCGACAAAAGTCAGCGTCACGTAGACGCCGGCCGCGGGAAGAACGCAGTTGTGAGGCTTGAGATTCGCGGTCGCATAATCCAGTTGAGTGCGGGCGATTTTGCGGCCCTCAATGACGCGGCTTTCGACGCCATAAGGACGCCCGAGCATTCGCCTGGCGAGGTTCACTCGGCCGGCGCTCAACAGCCTGCGAATCATAGTCGAGCTGACCCGCTGCTTTCGGAGCATGACCTCCGGCGCTTCGATCGCCTTGCGCCCAAGCGATGCCGCGGTTCGCATCAGCAGGTCGAAATTTCCCTCCCTGTTATGTCCAAAGGCGAATCCGTGTCCAAGAAATACTTCGCGGGCGTCGAGGCGTCCGAAGATGGAACCGCGCAGAAAATCGACGGCGGAAACCCGCGACAGCTCTTCATCGAACTTCAGGACGATAGTTTGAGATATTCCAAGCTGTTCGAGGCCGTTCATCTTTTGCACGAATGTCTGCAACAGCGGCGGCGCGGATTCCGGATGAAGAACAGCGCGCGGATGAGGATCAAAGGTGACGACGGTCGGCGCGAAACCCGTTTCGCGGGCGCGATCGACGACGCTTCGCATAATTAATTGATGACCTAGATGCAGTCCGTCAAACACTCCAAACGTAACGATGCTCGGGGTCTCGGGCGTCTCTTCGCTATTTCGAATGATCTTCATCGAGCCGCTTCCACGACCAGGCCATCATACGCGATGTTAACGCGCGCGGGCAGGCGGCTCTCGTGTTCCGAGTGATTGATATCGTGCGAAATATGGGTGAGCAGCGCTCGCCTGGGCGCAAGCCGCTCGATATAAGCGAGCGCTCCAGCCAGAGTCAGATGTGTCGGGTGCGCCTTGATTCTAAGCGCGTCGATAACGAGCAGATCCAATCCAGACAGCCGCTCGCAAGCCTCGTCCGAAATGTGATTGCAATCGGTTACATAGGCGAATTCGCCTATGCGGAACGCCGTAACCGGCAACTCGCCATGAATTACTTCGATCGGTTCTATATCTATGCCGGATACATTGAACGCTCCGCTTATCGTATGCGGTTCTATTCGGGGTTTGGCCGAGTATCCGCCGGGGACGAAGGCGTATTCGTATACGCGCCGCAGCCCCTCCCACGTAGTCTCGGTCGCATAACAGGCGAGAGGGCCGGTCCTCATCATAATCGGCCTGACATCGTCCAGACCGAAACAATGATCGGCGTGCGCGTGAGTGAACAGTATCGCATCCAGCTTCGTGATGCCGGTACGAAGGGCCTGTTGTCTGAAATCGGTTGAAGCATCGATGAGTATATTGCGGCCGTCTTCCGTTACAAGAACGGATGTTCGCAGCCGATTGTCGCGAGGATCGTTTGAAGTGCAGGTCGCGCAGCCGCAGCCGATGGATGGAACGCCGACAGACGTCCCGGTGCCGAGGAAGGTTATCCTCATCTTTTTTGGGTGAGAGTCACGAACTGCATTCGCAGATCGGTGAGCACGGTATCCAGTATCTCGGCTTCTTCGCGGAGAAGATTTCCACGGGTCTTTGCCTCAAGCATTCCCAACATATCGAGCATATGGCGAGCTGCATCCATATCGATCGTCGTGCCGCCTCCCAGCGGGTTATCGATCAATCCCATCGCCATCGCCGCTTCGACGCCGAGCATATTGACCAGACTCACAAAAGTCGGTTCGGCGAATTGTTGGCTCGCCGCGAAGTCGTGTTCTTCAAGGCCCTTTTCTTGGGTCTGCGCGGTTCCCGCCGATATCGAAGGCTCGGACTTTCTTGATGATTCGCTTGGGAACGCTACTACGTTATCAGGAGCGACGACTTTGAGTGGTGGATCACGGCGCGCTTCGGCGTTAGTAGAGGACGCCGCATCTTCGGCCGGTTCTTCCTGATTCCGCGGAGAGCCGTCGGGGTTAAACGGGCGCCTGTCGGTTACTTTGAACCCGGAATCCTTTTCGTTTGCCATAGGGTCACCGGAAATTTGAATTGAAAGAAACGTATGCTAGCATCAGGCCAGCCTGCATACAAGCTTGGTGGATTTACACCAGCTATGAGCGATATCAGTTATCTCACTGCACGAAACTGTTAAGCGCGCGAGGCGTTCGGAGGCATTCCTTGCCGGGTTTTGTTGATTCGTATACATTCGCAGAATGCCTAACGATGTAGCCGAAGCGGCCGGCGAATCATTCCGCAAGCTGGTCGAACTGATCGCCCGATTACGCGCGCCCGGCGGCTGTCCCTGGGATCGCGAGCAAACTCATCAGAGCCTTAAACCGATGCTTCTCGAGGAAGCATACGAAGTAGTCGAAGCGATAGACGACGGCGATGACGACGAGCTCACCGGCGAATTGGGTGATTTGCTGCTGCAGGTCGTCTTTCACAGCGATATAGCGACCGAGGAAAAACGTTTCGATGTTGGCGAGGTCATCGAACGAGTAACCGCAAAGATGATCAGGAGGCATCCTCATGTATTCGCCGGCGATAAGGCCGAAACCGCAACTGACGTGCTGCGGAGCTGGGAAGCCATCAAGGCCGCCGAACTGGCGGAAAAAGGGAAGCCTCCCGCGGAGGGCTCGATGCTCGACAGCATCTCCAGCAGCCTGCCGGCCGCGATGGAGACTTATCAGATGACGACCAAGGTTTCGCGCGTCGGCTTCGACTGGCCGGACGCCGATTCGGTTGTGAAGAAGGTGTACGACGAGATGACTGAATTGGAAGAGGCCCGTTCGCGCGATGAAATCAGTCACCGTGAAATTGTCGATGAGCTCGGCGATGTTATGTTCGTTCTGGTCAACGTCGCACGCCATCTTGGAGTCGACCCCGAGAGCGCGCTGAAATCTTCCAACAGAAAATTCAGACGACGCTTTAGATTCATTGAAGATCGGCTGCGCGAGCGCGGCTCTCATCCCGCCGCTTCTACGATCGAAGAGATGGACCAACTCTGGGCGGACGCCAAGAAGGAAGAGAAGGCTCGTCGCCAGGCTACTAACGAAGCATAAAGAATTTCGCGCGATTCATATGCGACCGTGGAGGTCCATGAGTGCGGCAGTATTTAGCTGTTTTCGGCCTGTGCTTCCGCCTCGGTTCGCCGCTTTCTGTGGAATACCCAGGCAATGCCAACGCTGAGGAAGTAGAGCAGTATCATTGGCGCGGCGAACACGAGCATGTTGGGGATGTCGGTGGTAGGAGACAGCACGGCGGCTATTATGAAGATAATCACAATCGCGTAGCGCCAGACCTTCAGCAGCAGCTTCGGGGTCACCAGTCCAAGCCTCGCGAAGAAGAACGTGAGCGTAGGCATTTCGAAAACAAGCCCCAGCCCAAGCATGATCGTCATTATCAACTCGAAATAATCATCCGCGGTCACCAGCGGCCTCAGGTTTCCTTCAGTAGCAACTCCGAGCAAAAAATTAGCGGCGCGCGGAAAGGCTATGTAATAGGCAAAGGCGCATCCCATCAGAAAGAAAACCGACGCCATCATTATGAAAGGCGCGGCGTACTTCTTTTCGTGCGGATATAAGCCCGGCGCTATGAATCCCCACGCCTGTACCAGCAGGAAGGGCATCGTGAAGAAGATCGCTGCATAGAACGAGACCTTAATATAAAGGTTGAATGCGCCCTGCACAGTCGGCACCACGAGCCGATTATCCGGGCTCATCTGTTGCGCAATTGACGAGTAAAGAGTGGGAGGTATAACCGTACCCGGCTGAATAACCTTGTCGCTGTTGACCAACCAGTAGGTGTCCGTTACAAGTTGAGCAAGTCCGTCCGCCGCATGTTTGACCTTTACGCGAATCGTTGTATTAGCTGTGACGAGTGCGCTGTCGACCTCTTTGCCATCGGCGTCCAACAGTTTGAGATTGCAATCGGTGGGGAACGTGAAATTCATCTCCGAGTTGTCGGGCAGATCCTGCACGCTAAACCGGTCGGCGGCACTGACTCCAACCTCGACGCCGGCCGTGCGTTTGGCCTCGACCATGGCCCTTCGAACCGGGATCTCGAGAAAGTGATAGATTCTGGACGAGAAATACCAGCAAACCAGAAATGCTATGAAGATATACAGCGCGCAGCGGATGAGCCGCTTCCTGAGCTCGTCAAGATGCTCGAGAAACGACATCGATGAGCGGTCGTCTTTTTCGGGATCTTTCTCGTCTTTATGCCCGGCGGCGGCAGTCATCATTCAGGATTAGATAGAGGCAAGGTTAGCGGCGTTCATTCTTCGGCATAGCATCGACCTGGCGATGGAACGGGCCGCGTTCTCAATGGCTGTTGAGCAGGGAGCGCTTGACTCACTATGCCCAATCGCGCTTGGTTGTGGTACCGCCGATCTCGGCCGACGCAGTCGCGACACCGGCGTGAACTTCGGAGGGCGCGTGCGTATCGGAGCCCTCGACGCTCGCGGTTGCTGCAATCGGTTCAGTGACGGCTGCGTCGTGACCGCTGACCGAAGGTGACTCGACCTCGTGATTATAGCTGGTGTCGTAGCTCGTTTCGATCGGCTTATATGTGTCGAGACGCCGCTTTTCGGTCTCCACTTCCGATTCCCAGGTGCGTTTGAAGTCTTCGCTGGCTCGCCTGAACTGCGCAAGGCTCTGGCCCAGCGTTTTGCCCAACTCGGGCAGCTTTCGCGGACCGAACACGATCAGCGCAATTACGAGCACAACCATAATCTCAGCCCATCCGAGATTTCCCATAATTCCACCTCACAATTCGGGGAGTTTCTCCAACCCAGGGCCGGGTGTGTCGCTCTCAGTGTGGCGAATCTACCCTTTCCCGATCAGGCCATCACATACTAGGTTACGACTGCGACCTAGTCAACTGTAACCCCCAAGAATCGCGATTGAATTGAGATGACACGAAGCGATTGGTCTGAAGGTCGCTTTTTTTGGCCACTGAGTCGGGACTGTGGGCGGCTACGGAGCAGCTACGGTCGAAATCGGCGGCACCCTGAGTTTTTCCTCCTTTTTGCAGGCACTGT
>QHVH01000016.1 GCA_003222245.1 Blastocatellia bacterium AA13
AATCTCTCTTCGCTCTGCTCCAGCTTGATCGGTAGCAACGTCTGCTGTACTTTCTTGGTCATCAATCACCCTGTTGGTGCTGTTATTTTGTTTCGTAAAACTCTTATAACATGTTTACCAGCAGGGTTTTTCTCTTTCTTTGGGTTTTTTCAATCGCGATTCTTGGGTTGAAAACCACTGATAAATTAGGGCGTAGAAGATACGATCACACGCTCCTTAAAGTCGATTCACTCAAATCCTCTTCAATCAGGCCAATCCTTGAATGACAGCTCGGCTTTATGCTACAACACCGGCACCGAAGATAGGCGCGCTTAGCCGGGAGACCAGATGTACTCATCGTCAAATTCCTGCCGTCAATGCGGAGCGCCGCTTTCGGTTGGCCTTGCAAAGTGTCAAAACTGCGGGGCGCAGGTGGGCACCATATTTTCGGAAGATGCAGTTCCGCTGGAATCCCCTAAAGCACGACATCGCCAAGAGGTATCCCAGCAAGCCGACTACTATCAACTGATCGAAAAGGCGCATGATCGCGCTAATAATTCATTGATTCTGGCGCTCGCATCATTCTTCTGCCCGGGCGCGGGGTTCATCCTGTGCAGCGTTGCGGTTTACTTCGGATACAGCGCACTGAAAAAGCTGAAGGCGTTCAATATAGCCGAGGGAAGAGGATCAGCAACCGCGGGAGTTATCGTCGGCGCGATGGGGCTGCTTGCTCAGGTATTCTATACCTTATATCTCATCAGCTCGGGATTGCCTTTCTGACGATGCTGCGCGGCCGTGAACACTGCCCTGCCTGGCCTTTGGGCCTTATCTTCTCGCTGCGATAACAGTTGCCCTGATGGAAATATAGAAAGCTCCTCCTCCACGCTCTTCGTCGATTATGGAGATCATTCGGTCGCGAACCTGGTCCTGATCGTCGATCTCAAGCACTGAAAGCCAGTCGTCCAGAAACGTGTCTTTAATCAAAGGCGACTCCAGGAACTCGGCGCCTGACGGAAATTCGAATCCCTCTGTTGTCGTCACACTTTCGACCTTGCGGAGCCCCGCTTGCCGACATAACTCCTCGGCCTCGGCGGCCGTCGGTCGAGCATTTATGATCTCTTCGAGCTCAGTCCATACTCTCTGATCAAGATTGCAGTCGTGCAATGATTCCCAATAGATTGAAAAGAACTCGTCGAAGCTTCCTCGCGTCGCGAGCGACAGCAAAACGAGAGCATCGGGACGCGAAACCCGCGCCGCCTTTTCGATTGCGGATCTGACCTGCACTCTATATTCAATCGCCGGCAATAACGAAGCGTCGGCGATCACCGCATCAAACGTGGATTCCAACAACCTGCGGGCGCCCTTCTCGTCTTGTTCAAAGATGATATTGTCGAGCTTTTTAACGGCGGCCTTCGCGCGAGCGATTTTCAGTCGTTCCGGACTGGGATCAAGCGCGAACACTTCTCCGGCCTTCAGCCGCTCGGCTATCTCAATCGACAGCGTTCCGGTGCCGCAATTGAAGATCAGAACCTGACCTTCATCAGGGATCTCAAACTTTCCAAAGATCAGCTCGTCGAATCTCTCCTGCCATTCCGTCGAAATGATCAGATCGTAGCGATATGCCAGCTCTTTCTCGTTAATCATGGTCTTCCTGTGACGTCCGGACAAAAAGATAACATGTGGACTGTCGTCGGGTCAGTCTTGAGCCGGGTTATTTTGAAGACATAAGAGTCAGGCGGGATTAGCAAGATAGAGAGCTTTCGTGGGTTAATCTGACCATTGCACGCGCCGCTCGCGTGATGTAATGTGACTTACGAGTATTTTTTTGGGGCATCGCCGCTCAACATTTTGGGACAATATTGTCTGTCTGAGACTCTCCCCGACATTGAAGGAATGCTTATTGATACACAGCATTTCTCAAACGAGGACAGAACCGACGTCGGTGGGCGCCGGTTTTGAATAGCAAACAAAGAGATGGGGTTATGACACGAAAGAACCGAGCGAAGCTTCTAGTTGCAGCATTATTCACTCTTGGTTTGGTCACATTCTTTTTCGGCAATACACCGGCCACAAGACGTGTTCACGCATACGCGGAAGGACCTCCGGCGGGTGTGACTGGGGCTCCCGGCGAGATCACGTGCGCGACTTCGGGTTGCCACAGCGGCGCGCCAAACACAGGACCAGGACAATTCAAGATCGATGCTCCGAAAGTCTACCAGCCCGGCGCGACCTACCAAATTACAGTCTCTCATACGACCGGCGAAGGAACTCGGCGCCGATGGGGATTTCAATTAACCGTTCTCACCGCCAATAGGGCAAAAGCCGGCGATATTCAGAGAGTCAACAATCTGGTTCAAATTCTGAATGACGACGGTCCGGGCTTTAACCGCCAATACATCGAGCACACGATAAACGGCACGTTCGCGGGAACAAGCGGCGGTGGAAGCTGGACCTTCAACTGGGTTGCTCCGTCAACCGATGTGGGTCCGGTGACGTTCTATGCGGCGGGAAACGAAGCCAACAACGATGGTACGAATTCCGGCGACGAGATCTACACCGCAACCGTGATCTCCGATCCTGCGGGTCCGGCGGTCCAACCGGAGATTACAAGCGTATCGGCAGGCAAAAAGCATCTCTTCGTGATGGGAAGCCACTTTGATAATGGAGCCGTGATATTGCTGAACGGAAAGCCTGTCAATACAACAAACGATGAAGAAGCGCCGGATAGCCTGCTGGACGGCTTGAAGGTGATCAAAAAGGGCAAGATCCAGCCGGGCGAAGAAGTGGTCATACAAGTCCAAAACGCCAGCGGCTTGATGTCGGCCGCGTTCCCCTACAGGCGCCCCGAAGATTAGTAAGCCGAGTACAGCTTGTTCTACACACGAGGAGGGGAGACCTTATCGGTCTCCCCTCCTTCGCTTTTCGATATGGGCTGATGGCCTTTTTATCTTACGACGCTGCTTTGCTGCTGTACGTCAATTACCGCCTTGTAGGACCCTGAATTGTCGGCGAGGGTTCCTTCGTTGACGCTCAAGAAGAGCAGTCCATTTCGGGTGGCCGTGAAGTCGGCCGAGCCGCCTATAAAGATGAAGTCATCGTTATCGGCTCCAATAACGGCAATGAGCGCGCCCGTTGGTTTGTCCTGCATTAGCTTTTTTGCATCCGCCTGATCAATACCATCGGGGCCGCTTGTAAGTCCGCCGGCTTGATCCAGCGTAACCGTGCCCGTAGCGCTGATATGAACGCGATCTCCTCTCCTCAGAATGAGCCCCGTGCTGGTCCAGTCCCGCCGGGCGATTACGTCGACCATCGTTGGCTTGCCTCCGCCCTTGCGTTGCGGCGGCTTTGCTTCCGAAACGTCGGAGGCCTGAGTTGAAGTGGGCGTTCTGTCTTTGTCTCTATCTTTGTCTCTATCAACGACGGGCGCCTCCGAAGAGTCTCGTGCACTATCGGATTGCCCTGAAGACTTTGAAGAGGACTCTTTCGGATTTGTGGAAGATTCCTTCGGGAACGTCTCGCGAACCGGCTCCGGATCTCGCGTTTCTTTGATTTCGTTGCGTTGAGGCTTGCCGCTGGAGGTTGATACTACTACATCCATGCCGGCATCGAATTCGATTCTTGAAACATCTCCGCTGTAGATCGTAGCCTTGCTTGAAGAACGTTCAGAACCCGTGTTGAGCATCACGACGAACTGATCTTCCGAATAGCTCGCCACTTTTCCTTTCAAGACGCTGCCATTCTTGAGATAGATCGTGTCCGCGCTGACAATTCCCTGTAACAAAATAATTGCGACCACACTAAGGACCGGGATTCGATTTCGCATTGATAGCCTCCGCCATTCTTTCCTGATCGATACGGCGCGCATTATACCAAACGGGGCCTAATCGGGGAACTTAGCCCTTCTCACTAAACGTGGGTATTGTTTTGATCCGATGCCTGAATCAGTGATCACTGGCCTTCGTGATTTACTCTTGCCCCGTAATCGTCGGAAGAAGCAGGATCCAGTTCCCATCGGTGAACATCCCTATCGTTGAGTTTTTCCTCGGTGTGAAGCGGTTCGTTAGCGCTGTATGTGATGCCCACAGCCTCTCCGAGCTCTTCGACGATGTCCTGATCGGGTGTTGGAGCCGATCCTCCGACGGTTTCTTCGCCGATATCGCCTCGAGCCCAATCCGCATCTAGATCGCCGCCCGAGAGCCGGGGTGTTCGCGAATGATGTTCGCTCAACTCCTTCATAAACCGCTCTCGGCCGGACTCCAGCCGTTGGGCATCAGCAAACTCCTGCCGTACTTCTTCGGTCGGCTCATACTGCTCGCTTTCGGCGTCGCCCGCATCGATGAATTTTTTGTCGTCAGTCATGGCGCACTTCCTCCTGCTGCCTATGCGCCCCGCTAATCGGGAGTGGTTAGAGCTTATCACAAACGCGCGAGGGTGATGGAAATTTCTGGCTTCCAGTTCTCTCAGTTGCTTCCGAGAACTCCGACCCGGATTAGCAGAAAAGAGATCGCGATACTAATATCGGTGCGAGCAGTCCAATGGCTCGCAATGTCGGTTTTTTGCTGCACCTCCTGAAACTATGTTCGACCACCCGTTTCCATAAATGCCTTATTCGTGTGCTCTCTTCGCGAGAGATTGCTGGCATCGGCCTTGCACTGCCGGAAGTTGGACAGCCGAGAAATGAGATGAAGGCAAGGATGCTATATGGCGGATGCAGGCGAAACCAGAACCGTAGGATTGAAGAGATGCGGGTCATGCCGCGCTGGGCTCATTGAGACTGACCGATACTGCAGATGGTGTGGTATGAAACAGGAGCCCAAGAAACAGGAGGAATCATCTCTTCCGCTTCACGGAGCGGCGGTTACACGGCGGTCGCTCACCAAAGATCATAGTGATGAAGGGGCGGTGGAGGTGCGAGGGCGGACGGTTTCGGGTCCATTGGTGAACGCGATTGTCGCCGGCGTCTCCTCAAGTTCGCGGTCGCTTAGACTCGGCCGAAAAACTCGACGAGTCATGGCCGTGCTCGTCTCGGCGCCTGTCTTGTTGATTGTAGTGTTGCTCGCACCGATCGATGCCTATCTGGCGATCAAAGACATATCCTCAGAGATCTCGTCGCAGTGAGGTCATAAGATGAAGAAAGGAGCTATGACCATGCCGGAGATGGCCGCTTCCGCAAATACAAGGCAGGCCGTTGATAATTCGCAGGGCAATCAGTTTCATTTTCAGGAGGCGACTCGAATACAACAGAGCCTGCTGGCTCCGCTCGAGCGACGATGTCTGCGCTGGCTTGCTTCAGGTATGCCGTCGTGGGTAGTTCCGGACACGCTTACGGTGCTGGGCTTGTTTGCAATGTTGATGGGCGGTCTGAGTTACGCGCTCGCGAGGTATTCGCCTGTCTGGCTGTGGGTCGTAAATTTCTGGCTGGCGGTCAACTGGTTCGGCGACAGCCTGGATGGCACTCTCGCGCGCTATCGAAACCCGCATACTGCTCGCCATCGGAAATGCGTTTGCCTGTATAAAGCCCTTCGTAACCTTTCTGGGAGCCAGGCGTCTGTTCTTCGATGCGGCGTGCGGAATCGCGATCATAGGAATGGGAGTATTCTTGATTGTCTCCGTATCGATAAATACGGCGACTCTTTATAAGGCTGAAAGGCTGGACTAAGCCTGAGTAGAGCAAGACCTAATAGAGATGATTCCAATGACTTCGGTTTGCTGTCGAAAGGATAAGCCTTCTCGAAAAAAGCGGTCTTTTCGAGGTAGCGGCCGGCGCTGGTTGAAGTTCAATGCGGTGGGTGTTCTCGGGTTCGCCATTCAAATCGGAATGCTCCTTTTCTGTGTTAGGTTGCTCCG
This sequence comes from Blastocatellia bacterium AA13, assembly GCA_003222245.1. Classification (GTDB taxonomy): domain Bacteria; phylum Acidobacteriota; class Blastocatellia; order UBA7656; family UBA7656; genus QHVH01. Next base: position 5,827 of record QHVH01000016.1, read on the forward strand.
TCTCAACTACCTGATCGCTACGGTTGTCTCCGTAGAAACAGCGGTCGTGCATAATTTCCTCTGGCATCATCAATGGACCTGGTCGGATCGCCGCCCGGGATTTGGGACACGAGGCGCCGCGGTCCGCTTTATTCGATTCAACGCGGGATCAGGACTGGTTTCGCTTGTAGGAAACCTCGTGCTGATGCGCACTCTCGCAGGCGCGGCTCACATCGATTTGATCCTGTCGAGCCTCATATCGGTTGTGAGCTGTTCCATTGTGAATTTCCTGATCGCTGATCGTCTCATTTTCTGCCGGCCCCGCCGAACCTAACTGCCTTTCGAGCTTGGAGATTTGTTTCCCGGCGTGATTGAGAGTTCGTGCTTATGTAAGGCCTGAAAGGCCGATTATTAAATGAGCCATAATGCGATGCTATAATGAGCTTCCATTTCTCTCTTGCCGCTAATGAGACTTCTCGTAGTAAAACTCAGCTCAATCGGCGATGTAGTCCACACCTTGCCTGCCGTAGCCGCGGTGCGGCGATCCAGGCCGGATATCAGAATTAGCTGGGCCGTTGATTCTCGCGCGAGCGCGATCCTTCACGGCTCTCCTGTAATTGACGACCTGGTAGAAATCGATAGCGCGAATGCGAATGGCCCGCTAAAGCGGTTCGCCTTAATCCGGGACGCGATGCGCAATGGCGATGAGCCGCCTGATGTGGCAATCGATTTTCAAGGTCTTATCAAATCAGGGCTCGTCGCCTATTCGTCACGAGCGCGGCGCCGTGTCGGATTTGAATCCGCTGATCTTCGTGAACCTGCGAGCAGGTTCTTTTTGAACGATCAGGTCAAGACTTCACATATCGACCACGTCATCGAGAAGAATATCGAACTCGTGAGGGCAAGCCTCGGGATTAGCATCGAACCAGGTCGCTACGAGTTCCCTGTCCACATACCCTCGGGCGATGTTGGCTACATTGATAATCAACTCGCCGGTGAAGAAAACTTCGCAATCTTGAATCCTGGAGGCGGCTGGCCTACTAAGATGTGGGCCGCTGATCGATTCGGGATGCTTGCCGATTGGCTCTTAGACGAGTTTGGAATGAACTCCATAATCACATTTGGTCCGACCGAAGAGCACCTTGCAGCCGCTGTTGCGGAAGCATCCAGGTCTCGCGCGGCGCGAGCGCTGCCGGCGACCCTAAAACAGTTCACGGCCTTGTCTCGGCGCGCCCGGCTTTTTATCGGAGGGGATACCGGACCGCTTCACCTCGCGGCTGCCAGCGGAACACCTATAGTGGGGTTGTATGGTCCTACCTCCCCGGCTCGCAACGGGCCGTTTGATCATCGCGATGTCGTGATCGGCCGCGATCTCTGGTGCCGGGCCGAATGCCATCGCCGGAGCTGCTGGCACTGGAACTGTCTCGATATTGAAATAACGGACGTACAATCAGCGGTGCGCAGAAGGCTGGAGGCGTGACGATTGGCCCTTCTATGACGCATTTTGTTATCGTATCGACCTTCATGGAGCGAACGGCTCGACGCAAGAACACATTTCCCCGCATCATGCAGCGGATCCGGGTTCCGATCGGTTTTTTATTGGCGCCGCTGATGCTCTTCGCGGCAAAGCCGACATGGACTACGATATCAATCGGAGGAGCTGTCTCGGTAGTAGGCCTCGGCATCCGGGCGTGGGCTTCCGGCCACCTTCGCAAAAACGAACGCCTCGCGGTCACCGGACCTTATGCTTATACGCGCAACCCGCTCTATTTTGGAACGCTAATAATGGGAGCGGGCATCGCAGTCGGCGCCGGAACGCTCTGGTTTGCGCTCCTGTTCATTTCGATGTACCTCATAATCTATAGCTCCGTAATAATCGCCGAGGGAGAAACCATGACAGAGCTGTTCGGCGACGGCTATGAGAAATATCGAAAGAACGTACCGATGCTGCTTCCGCGACTGACTCCGTGGCGCGGCAATGAGCTAAGCCGGTGCATGTCTGAAGAACCGAGATTTGACCTCACGCGATATTTGAAACATCGCGAGTATCGCGCTTCGATCGGACTTGCGATTGTGTTCGCTTCGCTCATCGCGAAGATGCTTCTCACGCGTCAGTAGACAGACCTTGCAAAAGGGCGGCCCCGAAGGACCGCCCATCCACCAAGGCGATCTGGATGCCTCTTCTATGGACTCGCCACAATGATGTTTGATTTGAGCCCGTTTTGAATCTCGCGGATTCGATTCGCTCCGGAGTGGAGGTTCAACTCGCCGTTGCTTCCGGGAATGACAATCTTCGCGCCGCTTGGCTTCACCTTTATGTTGCCGGGCGGCGAAATGATCACGCCGTTTACTTCGATTTGAACCGGCCCGACGAAGCCATCTCCTTTCAGCACGAGCGAGTCAGAGCTCAAAACTCCCTTTCTGATAGATGCGCCTCCCGGATCCGCCTGGCTGAAGTCCGCAACGGCGGAGGCGCTATGGTTCCCCTGTGCATCTATAAGCATCAGGCTCGCTTTGAAAGCAGTAGGAACGCCGTTCAGTCCGTTCACCTGAATGCTGAAATTAACGTTCGATCCGCCTGGACTAAACGGGAATGGGCTATCTTGCCTGACCGTATTGTTGTTTCCATCCAGCAACGTTACTTGCGCCTGTGCAAAGTCAGACTGAGGGTCGCTGGCGCTTCCTGTCAGGGTCAATCTGTCCCCGATGAGATTACCTAGAATAGAGCCTATTGCGGGCGGGTCGTTGCCGCCGCCGGGTTGCTTCACCCGGTATCCCATATAGTTCAACGCGAGGATGTCATTCGCGGAAATCTGATTGCGCTCGCCGCGGCCAATCGCCGGGTCCATGATTCCGATGACGACGTTGTTATTAAGTCGATTGTCTTTCCAGTGGGACGCCTGGAAAGTATCGCCTCCTGATCCATCGGGTCGTCCTGTCGACAGGGGGATCTGATCCGTTCCGGCAAAGAACACTTGATCGCCTCCCGACGAGAGAACTCGCACACCGCTCTGAAAGCTGCCGTTCGTCACGCCCGGTCGAAAGCGGAATATATCCCAAACAGATAGATCGGCGGGCGAGCCAGGGCTGAGTTCCTTGTTGCCGACCCTGGATGTGAAGCCAAGCGCGTGCCCGATTTCGTGGGTAGCAACGGCGTCGAAATCTATCGCTTGTCCGAGTCAATGCCGTTGCTTGGATCGAAATCAAAGGTGAAGGCCGAGTTGAATCCTATTGCGGGCGGAGAGCCAAATGAGGTTTCTATCGTCGGGTTGGCCGCTTGCCCTATCTGTCTCAGACATCTCAGAACAGCGGACGGAACCGACATGGCCGTCACGCTGCCGATATCCGTCAGTAGTGGAGAACCGGGCAATAAGTTATCTATTCCGCCTTCCGCGGGATCATCTGGCGCGCCAATCAAAGAGGAGCGAATCCCGCTATAGCCCTTCGGATTAAATAACGTCTGTGTCGCCGTTGCTCCGATTACACCGGCGGGATAGCTAAGGCCGAACCGCTGAGGTCCGAAATCGACATCGAGAATTATCGTAATTTCGCCGCTGATCAGCGGCGCCCCGATTACATCGGTCCAATGCTGCGCCGCGCGAAGGAAAGCGGCCTTCGCATCCGGAAATCCTTCAAGTTGAGAAGTGGCCCTCAGAGTTATGTTGATGCTGCCTACCGCTTCGGGGCGAATTTCTCGACTCGATATAGCGGAAGGAAATAATCAGAGAACGCATTCAATCGTAGTCAGCTCAGCAACGCCCGTTCGAACCGAGATACGCCGGCCTTTGTCATAAGTGAAATGCCGGCCTTCGTTTGCGTTCGAGCATTCGCCGCTTCGAGAATAAATCGGAGTAGTCCTATCGACTACGGCGGAGAACAGCAGAGATCTCGATTCGACTTTATGTTCTTCATTGCCCTGCGACTCGATCAGCGGCGAATCGCTGAATAAACCGGCGACGAAGGAAGGCAACGAATGAAGGCGACGAAGGAAGGCTTGTAACGGGCTATCCGGCGGTGTATAAGGTTACCGCCAAGTCGAGCATCACTCGTTACGAACCCGGACGAGCGGAGAGAGCGCACGCAGTTCTCTCATCTACACTGGTTTGTCAGGCTCGTTGGCTTATAACGCACGTCGCAGCCGGTGGAATATAATTAACAGGCAACGGTATAGCGAGATTCCGCATAGAACAGTTGTTCGCATCTGAATCCGAGATAAGGCCGGAACCGCGCGGATTTCCGGGAGGATGGCGCCGCCGCCACAAGGAGAATTATGAAGATCTCTCACACGCCGACGAAAACGCTCAGACGATTCACCTGGGCGGGTATGCTTGCGCTTGCACTGGCAGGCTCCCCGATCGCACTTGCTCAGGAGAATAAAAAAGACTCACCTCCACCCAAGTCCTCCAACAGTCAAAAGCCTCAACAAACGGAAACGCATAAATCGCCTCCTCCGGTCAGGAGCGGCGGCTCGGGCGCCGCTGGCAGTGGAAGCACTGGCAATGGAGGCGCCAACTCGGGAGCCGGAAAAGGAAACGGGGGGAGCTCCGGCGCCGGTGCGGGAAGCGGCGGGACCGTGAGATCTAATCGCAGCGAAAACAACAGCTCAAACTCCTCGGGCGCGGCGGGAAGATCGAACCAGAACAACAACTCCGGTCAATCGAACAGCGGCGCAGCCGCAGGCGGCTCTGGTGAAGGCGGCGTGATGCGAGCCCATAAGCCTCGCGATACCGCGGGAGCGGGAGCCACAGGGTCGGCAACGGGCGGCTCTGGCAAGACCAACACAGGTGAGGCGGGCCGCTCCAAAGGATCGCACGACACTGGCAATACTGGCGGAACTCCGAACACGAATCCATCCGTTAACACTGACAGCTCAAATACCGACGACCAGCGAAGAGGGCGCGGCGCCAGAGATGAGAGATCCCGAACTACCGGCAACGCCGGCAACGCGAATTCCTCTGGAAGCGGCAATCACAAAATCAACGGGACGAGCGGAACCGGTGGGAATGCAACGGGAGCCGCAGGCGCCTCAAAGGGTCTCAGGATCGACCCTGAGACGCATGGTGTAATTAGAGGCGCGAACGGCAAGCCTGAGCGATTTCGAGGGCGCGACGGCTCCGAAGCCAGATTCGGCCGTGACGGAAACGTGCGAGAAGTACGAGCCCGAGGCCTCACTATTATTCATACTCCGGGCGGCTCACGACATGTCGTCCTCGTCAGGCCCGATCATTCCAGAATCTTTGTCAACAGAGCCGGACACGGCTACGTCCAGCGGCCTTTCTTCTTCAGAGGCCGCGAGTTTGCAAGCCGGACCTACTACTACCACGGCAGGCCCTATGCTCTCTACTATCGGCCCTATGCCTATCGAGGCGTATACTACTACGGATACGTGCCATATCGTTACTACCGCCCAGGCTTCTATGGCTGGTTGTATAACCCGTGGCGGACACCGGTGCGATATAACTGGGGATGGTTTGGAAGTCCGTGGTATGGGTACTATGGTAGTTACTTCACTCCCTACTCCTACTATCCAAGCGCTTCGTTCTGGCTTGCCGACTACTTGATCGCCGAGAGCCTGCAGTTGGCTTATCAGGAGCGGCTCGACGCACAGGCGTCGTACTACGGACCTCCAGGTCCCAGAGACTCGGCAGCCCTCACGCCGGAAGTCAAACAAGCCATCGCTGACGAGGTTCAACGACAACTCGCTCTCGAAAACAACGAGAGTCAGCTTGTTTCGCGCGGCGAAGATCCAAATTCGGATTCGGGCGGATTGCCGAGGATGCTTGCCGCGGCAAGCCCCTCCAAGCCGGTTGTATTCGTGGTGGCAGGATCGATTCAAGTGACCGACAATAACGGCGCCGACTGCTCACTCACTCAGGGCGACGTCATTCGGCTCACCTCTCCTCCGGGCGAAGACGCGACATCCGCGTACGTAGAAGTCCTTGCGAGCAAGAATTCAAGTTGCCCCAGAGGCAGCCGGGTCTCGGTGGAGCTGGCCGACTTGCAAGAGATGCAAAACCAGATGCGCGCGGGTATTGATCAGGGTCTGCAGGAGCTGAATTCTCATCAGGGCGGATTGCCTGCGCCGCCGCCGTCAGCGGCGGGAGCTCCTATCACGTCGCCTTATGCGCCTGTGGCGCCGCCGGCCGATCCTAACGTCTCGGCTACGCTGCAACAGCAGGCTCGCGAAGCCGACTCGGTTGAAAAGAGCGTGATGGATGAAGTAAAGCAGGCGGATTCCACGGGCGGCGCTGAACCGGCCCAAATTTCGCTTGGCCAAACTACTGAAGAAGTCGTTGCGATAATGGGGAAACCAAAACAGGTCGTGAATCTCGGCTCGAAGAGGATTTACGTGTACCAAAACCTGAAGGTCACATTTACCGACGGCCGAGTGAGCGACGTTCAGTAGCGGTTGCGGTCGCTTTCGAGGAAGGCTTAAATATCAAATTCAGGGCGGGCCTCCGGGCTCGCCCTTTTATTTGCTTACGCATCGATTCATACAGAAGACACTTTCTGAAAGCAGACACTTTCTGAAGGCGAGGCGGGCAAAGACGCCCGCCCTTACATTGGTTGGCGCGTTCATTGCTTTGCCGCGGCTCAATCGTACAATCTCTTCAGCTTTGCGCCTCTGAAGTAATGCTCGACTATGCGCTCGTGCGACTGTCCTGCATCCGCCATCACTGCCGCTCCGATCTGACAGAGGCCGACCCCATGGCCCCATCCAGCCCCTTTGAAAATAAAGCGCTCCGGATAACCCGTATGCTGGCTCTCTTCGTGTGAAACGACGAAGGCCGAGCTGTAGAGATGTGAACGCGACAACGCTCGTCTTATCTCGAGTTCCTTGCCCACGATCAGCGTCCTCTTCTGACCAGAGATTTTCACCCTGATCAGTCTTCCGGAGGCGCCGCGCTCGAGCGGCTCAATCGCCAGAATTATGCCCGGATCCTCGCCGAGCTTGGAAAAAATGATTTCGCGAAGCTCATCTGAAGAATAGCTCACGACCCAGCGATAAGAATCGCGCGTCTCCAGATCGAACCCAGGAAGTATTCGTTCCAATAAATACGGCGGCGGATCATTGCAGTAGGCGCGCGGGAGCGATGTGATCCAGCGAGCGCTTTCCTTTTCGTCGCGCAGCGGCAGCTCGTATCCACCGGGCGAATCCGCGCCGTCGTAAATCGAAGTCAGATACGGCGCCGGTTTATTTTCCCACGCGGCGCTATAGCGTTCGGTCAGACCTCCGCAGCATTTCGAATATCGGGCATCGCAGATCTGATCCAGATATTCGGCTACAATGCCGCGGGTCGGGACTACGGCTTCCGAAGCCGAGGCAGAGAATGCCTTGCTTATGCCCTGGTATCGCTGACAGTGGTCGTCGGCGCAGACATCAAAATCAGAATGATTCTCGCGGCTGTACCATCGATTAATCTCCAGCGTGTTGTCATACGCCTTACTGTATTGCTCTTCTGTTCCGCTCCGCTTGTCGCCGCCGATCAATTGAGCGAGAAGCCAGCTTCGTGAAACAATCGCGTGCGCTTTCAACAGCTCTGAATGATTTGCGGCGCTCATCTCGGACGAGATCACGCTCACAAGGTAGGCTTCGAGCGGAACCAGATTAATGATGTTGAGACCCTTCTCGCCCGCGATGATCCTAAGGCTGCCCTGGAAGATTTGTTCCTCTTTGCGCTCCCAATGAAAGCCGACGCCTATCGTGACGTCGTGCAAAGTAATCCTGCACCTTTCGAAATCTGATGGCGCGAGAATAACTTCGGGAGCCTGGAACTCGCTCGCGCCCTGCACGCTTATCCCGCCATTTTGAGAAGCGACGAAACTCAGATTTCCCGTAAGACCCTGAAGTCCCGCGCTCGAGAATATTCCCGAGAGTGTCACCTTCGCGGATTCCACTCCCGTTATTAGCCCAACACTAATTTCAGGTTCACTATTGGTGTCGATCACGGTATTACCAGTTTATTCACAGAGTGTTTCCAGAACACTATTGACTTCATCTTCTTCCAGGCTTACTTCGGAATAAATTTCCTTGATTCGCTTCGCATCCAGCTTGAGGAAATGATCGTGCTCGGGAACCACGAGGATACCAGCCATATCGATCGCGCCCGGACTCACCAGGATCTTTTCGGCGCCTTCGGCATAAAAACATGCCGGTCTGTGTTTCTTGCGAGGAAAGATAAAGACTGTCCAGACCGCTTTCTGGTAATTCAATATGACATTCAACAGCGGCTCTTCTTTATCGGCGCGGCTGCCGAGCGCGTTGACGATGTTTTCTATCCACCTCGCCAGCACCGTCCAATCACCGCCGCGAATAACAATCACGGTTCTACCCGAATCGCTCACCGTGAAGAGCTCGAAGTAGGTAAGGACGGTGTCCTCGCACTCATCGCAATGAGGCTCGGGAGCCGGTTCTCCGGTCGCAAGCACGGCTTCAATCGGAAGATTCGAACGCGAACAAGCCTGAAGATGAAAATGATCCGGAGCGGAAGCGCCGCATTCCGGACCGTTGTAGAGCACGAAGTAATCCGGCGAAAGATCATGCGCCAGCTCCAACATCAAACGTATATTGCCGCCGATCCGCTGCTCTGTGTGCCGGACACTCACAATGGAAAGGTGCCGCTCCAGAACGGGGTATGGGTTGCAAAGAATAACGTGGCTCTCGCCGTAGGCAATCCCCTTCTCTTCAGGCGGCAAGTTGGAAGAACATAGAAAGCACTCTCTGGCGTCCACCGAAGCCTTATCGACCGAGGCCGCCGTGCTTCGAATGCGCCCGGCGTTTTGCTGAACGAACACCGGCGCTCCATCCATCTCAAATCGCCTGATCTCCGCTCGCGCCAATGCGCCATAACCCGCGGCAAGGAGGGGCCACTCTCGCTTCTGTTGATCCAACAGCGCCGACACACGCGAAATCAGATTTGAGGTCTCGCCCTCAGGCTCTGTTAGTGTAAGCAGCCTCTCCTCCCAGTTCATTCGCTGAGCATCCTCCTCCTCGCGTCCATTTCCACGGTCCTGAGCCAGTCTTTGTACGAGTCGTATCGATTTGACGCAGCAGCGTCAAGCGCGGCGTCGGAGTTCCCCTCCCATCGTCGTGCATAGTAGATCGACTCGTAGAGGCGTCCAATTTCGTACTCGCGGCTTATTCGCAGGCCTACCGCGTAGTCTTCTCCATAACTCGTATTTGGAAACCCGATTCGCCGCAGGATTGGCACATAGAAAGCTCGGGGCGCGCCGAACCCATTAATCCGTAGGGCATTGTTTCGCCCGTTATCGCGCGTCCATTCCTGGTGATCAATCAAACCGGGGGGTATTTCGTTCAGGTCAAAGTCCACGATCGTATAGGCGCCAATCACCATCGCATAGGAGCTTTCATCGAATTTTGAAGTGATTTTCCTCAGCGTGAGGTGATCTTTATACAGATCGTCGGAATCGAGCTGCAAGGCAATCTCTCCACAATGGGTGGAATATATGGCTTCGTTCCAACAACCGCCGATCCCAAGATCACGGGCCTTCGGAATCAGATGAATCAAGCGATGGTCGGAAGCAGCCAATTGCTCTAGTATCGCCGTAGTTCCATCGGTCGAATGATTATCGACGACTATGACGTTGAATTCGAATGAAGCCGTTTGCGAAAGCGCGCTTCTGACGGCATCGGCGACGGTCCGAACTCGGTTTCGCACCGGAATTATTATGCTGGCCTTAACCGGAAAGTTAGCTGCGTCACGATCGACCTGTCGAAAGCTCGGAGGGAGCCAGACTTCGGCACGCTTCAGGTGCTCCGTCGCGATCCGCTCCATTTCCGCTTGATATAAGCGCTGGCTCGGGTCGACGTAGTCGAATTGACCGGCGGGGCCGGTTTCAGATTTGACCCTGGTATACATCGGTTCCGGCAAACGGACTATTCGCAATCTGCTTGAGATCTTCAGCCGCAGATCGTAAAGCGCGCCCCACTTCACGGATTCATCTATCGGCCCGTGAAGCTCGAGCGCTCTACGAGCCGCCTCAGTCGAAATCAATACGACCGATCCGAAATTGAAGTTGTCGCGGATACTTCCTCGCTGATAATCAATCAGCGGCCGGTTAACAAGGCCTCCCGCGGCCTCATCGAAATAATCCGAATACAGCCATCCCGCGCCCGACTCTCTCGCGACTGTGCACATACGCTCCAATGCACCGCTGGTGAACTCGACGCACTCACCAGCGAGTACAATCAGCAAGTATTCGGTTTCGATTGATTCGAGCAGCCTGCGAAGGCCTGGCCCAGATATTAATTCGATATCAGTCAGCGATAATTTTTTTGAATCAACTTTTGTAATAGCTGAGGCCCATTGATTCTCTGGACAGGTTACAACTACCTTCGTCACAAGATCGGCCCCGACAAGCTGACCGAGCATTCGGCCGGTCCGAAGCCCGGGCCCGTCGAATAGCGCTGCGGAAATTAGCGGCATAGCCGTAATGATACCTTGAATCCTGCATCGTGCAGAGTATTCTTGGGAATCCCGGGCGCATAGCTGGAGCATTGAGTCAGGTTCGTTGACAATCACAAAACCTCCGCATAAAAAGTGTGTGCTGAATTTCGGCGATGCAAAACATCTATACACTCACACGGAGGGTTTGGAATGTCATTCCGGGATGAAACGGCCTGGCTCGATGCGACGGCTCTCGCGGATCTGGTTAGACGGAAAGAGGTCACTCCGAACGAGCTCGTAGAAGCAGCCATCGAGCGGATCGAGCGCATCAATCCGGAAATCAATGCGGTCGTCACTCCGATGTACGACCTGGCGCGCGCGGCTGCGAGAAGCCCGATCCCCGATGGACCATTCACTGGTGTTCCGTTCCTGCTCAAAGATCTTCTCGCCGCCTTCGGGGGTGTGAGAATGACGTCTGGATCGTCTTTCTTGTCCGATTTCGTTCCGGAGGAAGATTCCGAGCTCGTCAAGCGATTCAAGCAAGCCGGTCTGATTATAGTAGGAAAGACGAATACACCGGAGTTCGGAATTCTGCCCACGACTGAGCCGGCGTTATTCGGCCCGTCTCGAAACCCGTGGGACATCACCAGAACCACGGGAGGTTCAAGCGGCGGTTCGGCGGCCGCGGTTGCCGCCGGCCTTGTGCCGATGGCTCATGCAAATGATGGCGGAGGCTCAATCAGAATTCCGGCCTCGGCGTGTGGGCTCTTCGGGTTTAAGCCGACTCGAGCGCGGATTTCGCTCGCACCGGATTTCGGAGATATGTATAGCGGTCTCGTGTGCGAGCATGCGGTTACGCGCTCCGTGCGAGACAGCGCCGCGTTGCTTGATGCGGTCTCCGGATTCAAGGACGGCGACCCCTATTGCGCGCCTCCGCGGAACCGGCCTTTCAGTCGCGAGATCGGCGTCGATCCTGGGAAGCTCCGAATTGCCTTCACCACAAAAGCGCTAGCCGATGTACCGGTTCATGAGGACTGCATCGCCGCCGTCAAAGATGCGGCTTCGCTGTGCGAGCAGCTCGGCCACTCTGTCGTAGAGAGTAGTCCGAAGATCGACGGAGATAAATTGGCGGATGCATTTGCCATCATGTGGTCAGCGGGTTGCGCCTGGACTATTGACGGACTCGCGCACACATCAGGCCGCGAACCTACTGAAGAACGGTTCGAACCCGGCACATGGTTTCTCTATCAGAAGGGCCGAGAGCGAAAAGCGTCCAGGTATCTTGCCGCGGTTCAACATATGCAAAGAGTGTCTCGTACCATCGCCGAGTTCCTTTCCGGCGCGGACTTGTTGTTAACCCCTACGCTCGCGCAGCCGCCGCTCCCGATTGGCAGCTTCGACTCGACAAAGGAGAATCCGGTTCGAGGACTGAAACTGTCCGGCAATTTCTCTCCGTTCACTGCGCTATGCAACGCGACAGGTCAGCCGGCGATGTCCGTACCGTTGTTTTGGAATGAGGAAGGACTGCCGATAGGAACACAGTTCATCGGAAGATTTGGCGATGAGGCAACTCTATTCCGCCTCGCATCCCAACTGGAAGGCGCTCGGCCCTGGTCAAACCGGCGGCCCGCAATTCATGCGTGAACCGCGAGTCCTCCCAGTCCTCCCAAAAGACAGTGCGTGTCTGAGACGATATTGTGTATAATCGCCCACGTTCCTTCCCTGATGCTTTCCGGCAGCGCTCAGGGCTGAATCGGGAAATTCCAGGGCAGGATTCACGATCGCCAGCGAGTCGGAAGTAAACCTCATAATTTGACCAGCACCGGTGGCTCTTGCCTGAATTTGAACTAGAGGATTCCAGTTTGCCGTCTGTTTCCGATCTTTCGTTCGGCGCGCCGATTTGGCGTCGCTTCTGGGTGAGGGTTCTCCTCATCCTCGTAATCTGGACTCTGTTCGGTCTCTTATTCGCCAGTCAGCTTTACTTCGCTTATAGCAGGAGCGGCCGGCCGATGCCGTGGTACAAGCCGGTTTTTTATTATTTGATCTATGACTCGAACAGACCGCTGAGCCTGATGTGGCTTCTTCAAAACGCATTTCTGATATTCGACTATGGCGCAATGAGCTACTGGCTCATTCTCGTGATCGTATACGCGCTTGAATCATCGCAGCGGTCACAGCAGATAGAGCTTCGAGCCTCTCGGCTTCAGGCGCAGCTCGCGCAATCGCAGCTACAAGCGCTCAAGATGCAATTGCATCCTCACTTCTTGTTCAACACTCTGAATTCGATCTCCGCGCTCATGAATAAAAACACAAGCGCCGCCGACACGATGATAGCCAGGCTCGGCGACTTTCTTAGACTGACGCTGGAAAATTCGGGCAAACAGGAAGTCTCGCTTTACGAAGAGCTCCAGTTTCTCAAGTGTTATCTCGAAATCGAGCGCATAAGATTTCAGGATCGAATGTCGGTGAAGATGGATATCGAGGCCGAAACTCTCGAGGCGCGACTCCCCAACCTGATTCTCCAACCGATAGTCGAGAACGCAATATGCCACGGGCTGCAACCTCAGGATATGCCGGGACAGATCGAGATAGAGTCAAAGCGACTGAACGGCCATCTGCGTGTGGCTATTACGGACAACGGTCCTGGATTGTCTTCAAAAGAGGGTTCCGATTCATTAGCCAGAAGAGGAGTCGGCCTGACGAACACCGAGGCAAGGCTGCGGCAGTTCTACGGTCATGACTATCGCTTTGAATTGAAGAATGGCAAGGAGGCCGGCCTCACGGTAACCATCGAAATCCCCTTCAAGATTGAATGAAACCAGGGACCAAATCCGAGCGTTAGAGGCCCATAGGAGAAGTCTATGTCGGATTCCGTCCAGATACGCGCCCTCATAGTGGACGATGAGGAGCTTGCTCGAGAGAGAGTTCGTGACATGCTTCACGGCGATCCGGAGATCGAAGTCATAGGTGAATGTTCCAACGGCAAAGAAGCCCTCGAAGCGGTAAAAAAGAAATCACCCGATCTGATATTCCTCGACATACAAATGCCCGGCAAGAACGGCCTCGACGTGGTAGACCTGTTGCCGCCCGACCGCATGCCGGCAGTCATCTTCATAACCGCGTATGACCAATACGCTGTTCGCGCATTCGAAGTGCATGCACTCGACTACCTTCTAAAACCCTTTGACCAGGCGCGATTTCAAAAATCTCTCCAAAGAGCGAAAGATCAGATTCTGAGCGGGAAAACGGGCGAGATCGGCCAACGAATAATGTCGGCGCTTGAGCAGATTAGAACCAGGCCCGAGTATCTCGAACGGCTCGTGGTCAAGACCAACGGCCGCGTCTTCTTTGTTAAGACCTCGGAAATAGACTGGCTCGAAGCGGAAGGAAACTACGTGCGGCTTCACTCCGGCAAAGAATCTTATCTTCTACGGGAAACCATTACCGCTCTTGAATCGCAGCTCGATCCAAAGGTATTCATGCGAGTTCACCGATCCGCCATCGTGAATATAAATCAGATCCAGGAGCTGCAACCCTGGTTTCACGGCGAGTACCGCGTAATGCTGAACGGCGGAATTCAACTCACTCTCACCAGAAGCTATAAAGATCGTTTGCACGACCTGCTTGGAAGGTCGCTCTAACCCTGGCAATCGATTGCAGCGCCGGTTGCGCCAGGCCCGCCGTCGCTGCTCTCGCGGATTCGGCGACCAACGGCTCACGCGCAATCCCGCGCCAGGACATTGCTGCCGGGAGCGGTTGCGCCTTGCCCTCATGCGAATTTAGGCTATAATACCCCGCGTCACAGAAGGCAAAATTCATCAAGTGAGTTCCTGATTTGAACTCGCTCTTAGCTACGTGTACCGGAAGCTCATATGCAGCAGAAGATGGAAAAGGGTGTGAGGGACATTTTTGAAAAGGCGTCCGCTTTCACCAAGGCAGATGAGTTTCGCGCGGCCGGCCTTTATCCCTACTTCACGGAGTTCACCGGGGCAGTCGACTCCGGAGAAGCCGAAGTATTCATGGGAGATGACCGCGTCCTCATGTTCGGCTCGAACAACTATCTTGGCCTGACGACCCACCCGGAAGTAAAAGCAGCCGCGATTGAGGCGATCGAGAAATACGGCACAGGGTGCTCTGGATCTCGAATGCTGAACGGCACTACGGATCTCCACGTTCGGCTCGAACATGAATTGGCGCGATTCATGAAGCGAGAAGCCGCGCTCGCGTTCGGCACCGGCTTTCAGACAAATTTCGGAGCGCTCTCAACCATCGCCCAGAAAGGCGATGTGATCATCGCCGACCGCAATATTCACGCATCGATTCTGGACGGATGCCTTGCCTCCTTTGCAAAAACCACGCGATTTCGCCACAACGACATGGACGATCTGGAAAAGATCCTTCATAGCCTCCCGGCCGACGAAGGAAGATTAATAGTTGTCGACGGCGTTTTCTCGATGGAAGGCGACACCGCAAATCTTCCAGAAATCGTGCGCCTGGCGCGCCGCTACGGCGCAAGAGTCTATGTCGATGAAGCTCACTCAATGGGCGTGCTCGGAAAGGAAGGACGAGGAACAGCGGAGCATTTCGACGTCGAAAGCGATGTTGACATCGTTATGGGAACGTTTTCGAAATCCCTGGCATCTATAGGCGGCTTTATCGCCGCAAGACGCGACGTGATTGAATACACAAAGCATCACTCACGGGCATTTGTTTACTCCGCTTCGCTCGCGCCGGCCAATGCCGCGGCGGCGCTGAAGGCTCTTGAGGTAATGGAGCGCGAGCCCGAGCTTCGCATTCGCCTCCAGCAAAACGGCGACGAGGTGAGACGCGAGCTGAGCACCATGGGATTTCGGCTTCTAAACGGCGAGACTCCGATCATACCCGTCGTAATCGAAGACGAAGCTCTGGTATGCAGGTTCTTCTGGGACTTGTTGAAAGAAGGCATATATACTAATCCGGTGCTCGCGCCCGCGGTCTCACATAGCCTCGTGCGAATCAGCGTCATGGCAACGCATGCGCGCGACCATATTCAGCAATTGCTTGAATCCATGCGTAAAATAGGAAAGCGCCTCGAGATCATTAATTGAAGGTCGAAGATGTTCAGCCGAATATGACCAAGAGACGCGTTGTAGTCACAGGAATCGGGGTTGTATCGCCTGTCGGCGTTGGCACTGAAAAGTTCTGGTCGGCGCTATCGGCCGGTCGGAGCGGAATCTCCGCAATTGAGGATTTCGACACCTCGGCGTTGCGTACTACCATCGCGGGCGTTTGCCGCGATTTTCACTCGGAAGAATTCTTCGACGAACGCGAACTCTCACGGCTCGACCGCGTGTCTCAAATGGCTCTCGCGGCCACCGAAATGGCCGTCAAAGATGCGGCGCTCAAGGCAGGTGACGTAGGCGGCTTCGATACCGGCGTGATACTCGGAACGGGTTTTGGAGGACAGCGATCAATCGAAGATTTTTGCGGAGCATTCTTCTCCAACGGGCAGGGGCGCAGATCGGCGATAGCGATACCCAAGTCGATGTACAACGCGCCTTCTTCCAACATCGCGATTCGATTCAAGGCAAGAGGTCCGAATATTACAGTTACGACAGCGTGCTCATCCGGAGCAAACGCAATTGGTCAGGCCTTCTACCTGGTTCGATACGGACACGCGGAGAGAGTTATAGCAGGCGGGGCGGATTCGCCCATTACTCCCGTTGTGATGGACGCCTGGAAGGAAATGCGGGTTCTTTCTACTAAGAATGAGCAGCCGGCTCGAGCATGTAAGCCGTTCAGCGCCAATCGAGATGGGTTTGTGCTTGCCGAAGGAGCCGGAATAGTAATTCTGGAAACGCTCGAGTCCGCGGTCGCGCGCGGCGCGCCGATCTACGCGGAGATAATGGGCTACGGCTCCACGGCTGATGCGGCTCACATCACATTTCCAGACCCTGAGGGGGAGGCTACGGCAATGATGCGGGCCTTATCGGACGGTTCTCTTCAGCCCAGCGAAATCGACTACATTAATGCTCATGGCACGGCGACGAAGTTGAACGACGCTTCCGAGACGGAAGCCATTAAGCGCGTATTTGGGAGCCGCGCTTACGAAATTCCGGTGAGCTCGAGCAAGTCTATGCTGGGCCATTCCATGGGGGCTTCCGGCGCGATCGAACTCATTGCCGCTACCATGGCTATTAAGACCAAAGTGCTGCCGCCGACCATTAACTATGAGGAACCTGATCCGCAGTGTGACCTCGACTATGTGACGGAAGGGCCCAGAGATGTAAGCCGCTTGACTGGAGTGATGACCGCGATGTCGAATTCATTCGGATTCGGTGGGAACAATGCGGTGCTGACGCTGCGCGGAATTTCGGTTTAGGCAGTAGCGATCGTATCGAAATATAAGGAAGCTAGGCCGAGGTGAAATCTCATGATGACCAGTGAGGCTGTGCAATCCATAGAAGTCACCGTTAGGAGCATCATCTGTTCAGAACTTCGAGTCGAGCCGGGCATACTCACCAATACCACTCACCTCATGAAGGATCTTGGAGCCGACTCCCTCGACGCGCTCAATATCGCGTTGCGGCTGGAAGAGACATTCGAGATCAAGATTCCGGACGAAGCCATTCCAAACTTTCTCACTATCGAGGACATCATCACGGGCGTTCGCAATCACATGAGCCATACCTGATTCGCGCCGCGTCTGTTTCCACGCGACTATCCTCAACAGGACACCCTGTTCCAGACAATAACTCAACCGTCTGGGCGCTTGCGTCCCTCTCCGAGCCTGTGGAAGTATTCCCTACTCGCGTGAGTCTGATCGCGTTTGAAATCGAGTCAATTCGGGGAGGTCTTGGTGAGAAGGTTAGTAGCAATGTGCGCCGTTCTGAGTGCTCTTGGCGGGTTCCTATTGATCCCGCGCGTAGACGGTGCGCTATTTGTTTTGCGTGCTGATGTCCGAGTCAGCCCCTCAGACGATCCGGATCCTCGTGATGAAACTTCACTCTCGGTAAATCCGCTCGATGATAGATCCATTGTCGGCGTTTCAAAAGTGATTATCGGCGGCGCGGCGGCCGGAGCGGGAATCAGCCGGGTCGCTTACTACCATTCGTCGGACGGCGGACTCACCTGGGTAACCTCTCTTCTGCCGCTCGAAACAAACGAGAGAACATTCACTCTCGCGACTGATCCATCCGTTGCCTGTGATGCAAACGGCGCTTTCTACATCTGCGCGTTGATGCTCGATAATCAGAGCCGGGCAAGCGGCGTCCACGTATTCAAATCCACGAACGGAGGACAAACGTTTTCGAATCCTATTGCGGTAACGTATGAAGACGGCCTTTCATTGAACCCAAAGCTCAACGACAAATGCTACATCACGGTCGACGCATCCGCATCGAGCCCATTCAAGAACACGATCTACGCGGTCTGGAGCAGCACCGATTTGGACCCTCTGGGGAGCCCTCGGGCGACAATGCGTTTCTCGTATCTCAGGCCCACGGGTACGGCGTTTTCGCAGTCGCGCGCCATAAGCCACGAAGGCGACATGCGAGGGGGTTCAATCACGACCGGGCCGAACGGCGAAGTCTATGCCGCATGGGAAGGCATCGGCAGCCCAAAGGTAATCCTCTTCAACGCCTCTACTGACGGCGGTGTGACGTTTCTTCCTTCAGAGGCTGCGCCGGGCGGCGATGTCAATATTCATAATTTCATGGGCTCTCTTTCACCTCCCAATCCGACAATGATCATTCAAGGTGTTGCTCGGATGAACAGCTTTCCGGTCATCGACTGCGACAGAAGCAATGGCCCATCGCGGGGTATGATTTATATAGTGTGGGCCGAGACGTCCAACAGAATCGACGCGGATGTCTTTATCGAAAATTTTCCGCCGCCCAACGGCGCCAGACCGACTCCAAACATTCCTACAAGAGTCACATCGATCGGCTTTGGAGATCAATTTTTTCCGTGGGTGCGAGTCGATTCATCCTCTGGTTCGATCAATGTCGCTTATTATGACCGGCGTGACAGCGCAAGCGGAGTGAACGCATATCTATCGCATTCAACCGACGGAGGCGCCAGCTTCGAAGACATCAAGGTCAGTTCGGCCGTCACGAATCCGATCATTCAAGCCGATATTCGAGGCGCCAACGGATCGTCAATTGGAATCGGCGATTACATAGGACTGACCGCGAACCGCGGAAAAACGCAACTGCTTTGGTCGGACACGAGGTCGGTCAAACAAGAGATATTCTTTGGAGTCGTCGACTTTGGATCAACGGGCGGCGGCCCCTCGACTCCGTTCAACGACGCCTGCACCAGTCCTACCCCGATAGCCGCGCTGCCTTATTCGGACAGCGCCGATACGACAACGGCTACCGTCTCGGGCGATGACCCTCAAGCGTGCCCCGGTACTCAGGGAGGTAACACCGTTTGGTACTCGCTAACGCCTCCCGCCGATACCGTGATCGGCGTCGATACCGCGGGGAGCGACTATGATACGGCTGTGGCCGTCTATCTGGGCAATTGCGGAGGGCTTGTGCCGGTTGCGTGTAATGATGACGCGGCGCCAGGTACGGGACTGGCGACTCGCTCGCTTTTGACATTTCCCGCCAGCGCCGGCATTCCGTATCTGATCGAGGTGAGCGGTAAAACGACCGGCGGATTATTAAAACTCCGGGTCGGATTCCCAACCGTAGCAAGCCTCGAATACACCACCGGGCCGGATGGCTCAGCCTCGTTGAGGGTGACCGGTTCGGGCTTTTTGGTGAACAATTCACAGGTAATAGTAACGCGCGATGGGGACGAGATCGCATTACCTTTTACCTTCTACACAGGGGCCCGTCAGGCCGACGGAACCGTGACGGAGTTGTTCGGAACGCGAAAGAAACTGAAGAAGGTCGTTCCCGGAGGTATTCCGGTAATAGTTAGAGTCGAAAGCCCCGTCGGAAGCGGCCGATTCTCCCTCCCATTCACCTTTGTAAGATGAGCTAAGCCTACCCGAGAATTCCGCGAGTTTTATAACTCAAGCGCCTTCCGCCGAATGCCCGAAGGCCCAAAGAAGGCTCTGTGAACCGTTTTCACGTCGGCGCCTCAAGAATAATTTTGTTGACAGCTACTTGAGTGAATGCTATAAACGCACTGGCAAGCACAATATTTTGATGTAATCCGACTGCGGGCCACAATATCTGGGAGGTAAGCATGAATCAAGGGGATCTTATTGAGAAGGTCGCCGTTTCAGCCTCAATTACGAAGGCAGAAGCCGAACGCGCCATCAACGCGTTCAAAGGGGCGGTAACCGACAGCTTGAGAAAGGGCAATAAGGTTACCCTCGTTGGATTCGGCACTTTCGGCGTTTCTCACAGAAAAGCGCGGCGCGGCTTCGATCCCTATAACGGAGAGACCATTAAGATACCGGCGGCAAAAGCGGTAAGATTCGCGGCCGGCAAGCAGCTTAAAGAGGCCGTGAACAAAAGAAAAAAGTGAAAGGCCGTGCCTCCTGATCGGCGCTTCCCCGACACCCTCTGTCGTAAGTCGCTATCGCGGCTTTCCCTTCTTCGATCGATAACCTGCACTATTTCGTGCCCCTCATCCTGAAATGAGCACCGTGCCTTAAAAAAGAGGCAACGAGACAATCCTTAAATCACATCACTGTGAAGGCGAGGCTATTAAGATGGTGGAACGGAGCTTGCAGCTTTTATAGTTGTAAGCTTGAACGGGAGGCTAACAAATGGCTTCCTGACCTCCAGATTCGAGGGTTTTGAGAGAATTCTTTACTGATGCATTTGGCTCGCGGTTCTGATAGGCTGGTTCGCTGTAAGTAGACGTAAAGCATAGTAGAGACGGCTATGAAAAAGCTCTTCCTTTTCCTTGTTCTGATCCTTGCTTTTGCGGTTGCGACTCCGCTTGCGAGCCCTGCCGCGGCAGCGATCTACGAACAGAAAAAGGACGACAAAAAGAAGGATCCGCCAGGCCCGCCGGTCGTTCGCGATAAACGCGATCGAGGCAACCCGCCTCCCAACCCTAAGAAAGACAATCCACCGCCGCCTAAGAAGAAGAATTAGCTCAGGCTTTCTGAAAACTCTCGAGCGCCGTACGCTCGTCGTTAAAAATCTCGAATACTCCGTCGAGCTTCGAAATCGACAAGATATTCCTTACCGACTGAGAGGGAGACAGGAGTTTCACCTTTCCCTTCTTCTTCAAGACAGCACGATATGTCTTTATCAAACTCCCAACTCCAGTGCTGCTAACATAGGTCACACTGCGGAGATCGAGCAAAAAGTCAGTTTCGTCCTTCTCGATGAATTCCTGAACCATCTCGGATAGCTGATCCGGGCCGTCCCCGGGGTCAAGCCGCCCGCTCACCTTTATTAAACAGGCTGTACCGGCCTTTCGGCTCGAAAGCTTAATAGGACGTCTTATCATAAAATATTCCACAGACTCCAGAAACCTGGGGTAGGATTGATTGGTGGGCGCTACTGGGCTCGAACCAGTGACCCCTGCGGTGTGAACACAGTGCTCTACCACTGAGCTAAGCGCCCTTGGCCCTCAAGACTCCGTGAAGAGTAGCAGAACAAGCCTCGGATTTCCAGAATCAGGCACTCAAAGCCTGTAGGTTTTTCTTTCACAGAGACTCACAAGGAGATTAGCCGGCGAAAGATGCCTGAATCTTCTCTGAATTTCTTGAACTCATGCTTTTCAACCGCCCGAAAACCGGCGGGAGTCACGGGTCGAACAAACAAAGAGCGCATGTCCGGGTTCTTGCGTATGATCTCCCGTATGTCCTTATAGAGAAGATGGATCAGGAACCCCTGCGATATCCTGTCAACGCCATAAACCATCGATAGATATAGCGACGCTGCCCGAGCGCCGCCTGAGCATATTAGATCATCGGTTATCTGGCTGCTCTTCAATATACGGCCATCCTCAATCAACATCTCGCATTCTCGGTTGATAGGATAGAGAAGGTAATATCCGGCCAACTCCGAAGTCGATTTCTTTCTCAGAAGCCTCATTATCTGGTTATTTATCACGAGTCTCCTGGTCAACAATGTCGAGTCCACATTAGCCGTTCGCTCGAGAATTCGATCGTCGAAGGCGCATATCTCATCGACGGAATTCAAATCTGGATAGTGAATGGTGTACTGGCGCAGGAATCGACGGAGCATCCGTGTGGAAATCGCATCAGTCAATAAAAAGCCGCCTTCTGAAGCTCTCGGTATCGTAGCTCTCAATACAAGCGGCAACAATATTAGACCGGCAAGTCGCGCAAGGCGAGCAGAAATGACGCGAGAAAGCGATGCTCGCACTCGCAAACGTTGCTCAATAACAACGAGCACGCTGAGCCAGGGGAGTAATTCGCGATCTGACTACTGAAACACGACCGGATTTGAACGTCTGTCCTCCGGGAGATTGGACACAGTCACAACGTCTCCAGACTTGATCTTGATTCGAGCATTGAGAGTGTTCGCATCAGTCATACTCGTAGGCCGCTGGATCCCATTTACCTCAACTGTCGAACGCACCGTAAAGCCCGTCCCGGTAACACCGAGGAATTTCTTCGAGACCTTGGTGACCCCGGTGACCACTGGAGCGCCATCACCCGGAACGAGTGATAGATTGAGCCGGTAGAAACCACGAGTTGTCTGCTCGAATGAGCCGATGGTTACGACGTACTGGCCCGTAAACGGCAAAGTTATGTTTAGCCGCGAGTCGTCTCCATCGTACTGATCGTTAAAGAAAAGCTCGGTTCCGGTAGCGGAGTCTTTGAGGCTGATCCGGGAATCGAGTTTCGATCCGAGCGCCTCGGCATCAACATCCACGATCAGGGTCTGACCGGCGGTCCCGTTGAACGCGTAAGAGTCGATATCGGGCTTGACGTTGATAGCGCCAAACACCGTTGCAGGCAGCGCCGAAAGGACCTGGGGCGCCGTGTCATTGGACTCTATCTCATCCACGTCCACGCCCCTTACAACGTTTAGTATGTAGTTGAATTTCGAGCCGCCTTCGTCAAACAAATCGACGATGCCGGCAATAAGCACTTGATCGCGAGGGCTCGTGTAACGAATTAAAGGATCGGAAACATCGTCGCCCACATCCTCTGCAAGTAAATTACCGTTCTCATCGAACAAAGCTATATCGGGTATCAGAACTGAGCCGCTCAATCGTGCGGCAAAGGCCTCAATGGTGACCGGCTGGCTCGCAAACGCTGGAAACGCGAAGAAGTCTATATCACCGTCGAAGCTCAACTGGCCAAATACGTTGACTGGCAGCGAGACCAGTTGCGCGACAGGGTCATTTGGCTCGACTTCAAGGATGTCTCCTCCACCTGTACCGAAGCTTTGAGTAGTTAGGGAGGATGGTATGAGGTGTGTACGCGAAAGCCATCTCTGTGTCAACGACTGCTCAGACAGCTTACCCGCAATGGCGTTGCCCCTCGTTCGTCGTTCACCGGTAATATCAGTTGGTGCGTAGGATTCTCGACGAAACCCGGTATCGCCGACGATTGGAGCGCGGGCCGCTCCTCGCGCTAGTTGACTCTCTTGCTGCAGTCTGCCGCCGCCGGAAATGGAGCGGTTCTGAACCATCGCTATCGAAGCGATTGGAGCCGTCAGCGAAATTACCAGGGCCGCTATTAGGCCCGATCGGGTCGTCATTCGAAACATTTGAAGCCTCCCGTCGCGGTTAAGATGGACTTGAGATGCCGAGTGGTCAAATGAAGTTCACAGGCGTTCGGCTTTTTCTTGGGACCGAAAGGCGTCCATTTTTGTCACAAAGGACAGTGATCTATAGCCTTCGGATCTTTGGCGGCAACATTGAGGAGCAACAGTGGTTAGCCGGCCCCCGGTAGAGAGATCTCAAAGGTCGTTCCCATGCCGGGAGCGCTATCAAACTGAATCTTGCCATTATGAATCTGAACAGCGCGGAAGGCCTGCGCCAGCCCTATGCCGGTTCCGTTCTTTCTCGTGGTGTAATAGAGATTGAAGATCTGATCGCGAGATTCCGGAGGGATGCCGACCCCTTCATCGCTCACCCTTATCAGAGCCGATCCGTCTTCGCCGCGCGTCGTCGTAATAACGAGGGAGCCTCCGTCCGGCATCGCCTGACAGCCGTTTATGATGATGTTAAGAAGCCCTTGTTTGAGCAGGTCCGAGTCGCCTTTGATGATTAAGGGACCTTCCACAAGATTCTTCGTTATGCTGACGCCGTGATCAACCGCGTCAGTGAACGCAAGGGCCACGACCTGGCTTACCAGAGAGTTGAGATCGAGCGGTTCAAGTTTTAGCTCTACAGGCCGGGTGAAGTTCAGAAAAGTCTGTACGACTCTATCGAGTCGCTTGATCTCGGAATCCAGGATCTCTATTTGCGGAGCCGGGTTTGAACCGGGCGTCTCGAGTTTCGCGCGCAAAATCTCGAGATGAATCACCATGGCATTGAGGGGATTCTTAACCTCGTGTGCAATGCCGGACGTTATTCGACCCAGATCGGCAAGTTTCTTTGAAAGATCCCATTGGGATTCGAACTTTTGAAATGATTCGTAGTCACGCAAGCTCACCAACGCTCCGACGGTCTCTCCCGCATCTTCCAGGAACTGGATGCTCACGAGGAGTTGGCGAGGCCGGCTATTTGCGTTGATGTGAAGAATAGTTCTCGCAACGGATCGCCGTTCCATCAGCGATCGCTCTATCAATTCAACCAGCGGATGCGAGTGTCCGAGCGTTTCATCGACGGGCAAGCCGGTGAGCTCGCGCTCTTTGGCTCCCGCCAACTCCTCGGCGCCTGGACTGGCCAGAATCACCCGTCCGTCACGATTGACCAGAAGCAATCGCTCTTCCAGGTGGCTCACAACCTGCCGCAATCTTCCGCGCATGATTTCAAGCTCTGAACGATCGCCCGCCATGCGTTCGCCGAGTTGCTTCAATCTAGCTGTCACACTTGAGACCACTTCGTCATGGGGCAGCTTCGCCGCTCCTATCTTCGCCTCGTCCTCTCCTCTGCCCAGCAAGTCGATGCTGGAAGAGATAGCTTCCAGAGGCTTCAGCAGCAGGTTCGCGGAACTACTCGCGACAATTGCAGCTCCCACGACGGCAATAAGACCGATGAGCAGATTCGTTGTTATCGGCGACCAGAGCTCGCCCCTTATTGATGACGTGAACACGCCGATATGAAGCTTGCCGGGAACCGAGTTATCGGTTGTCAGATCGCTCTCAAGATCGAATACCGGTCCTCCGAACAGGAGCCTTCCTAGCTGCATATAGGCATTTTGTTTCGAGAGCTCGGTCAGGTTATAAGTAGTTGCGGTAATCATCGGGAGATTAGACGCCAGCTTGCGCCCGTCTCGATCGACGATTATTTCACCGTCCACGCCGGTCACATATACATAGGCTATCGGGCCGGACACCGCTACCGGAGATTCAATCAGACCACGGATACCGGAATGCTCGCTCATTATCGCTTCGTAAGGGTTCTGCAAGCGATCTACGGCATTGTTGTGAGCCAACTCAAGCGAAATCGCGTAGAGCGCTTGTTTTAGAAATTGGCGGGTCTCTCCTTCAGTACGGCTTATGATGACGCCGGTCATGTTCGCGATGTTTGCCACCGTGGTTATCGCGACGACTATAGCGACGAGAAGCGTTATCAGAGCGATTTGGCGGGCTCGAACACCCGGCTTCGGCCATAGAAGCGCTCGTCGTCCGGACGCGCGCAGGCGCGCCTCGGATTGAGCAAGCGGCTGGGGGGCTGTAGCAGTAATGTCCACTTCTTAAAAATCAAACCCGAGCAGAGGTCCGATAAGGAATCGCAGCCTTATCAGTGTTCTTCTTCAGCCTCACGATACGCCTTCAACTTATTGTGAAGCGTCTTGAGGCTTATCTGCAGTACCTCTGCTGCGCGAGTCTTGTTGTAGT
The DNA here is from genome assembly GCA_003222245.1 of Blastocatellia bacterium AA13. Classification (GTDB taxonomy): domain Bacteria; phylum Acidobacteriota; class Blastocatellia; order UBA7656; family UBA7656; genus QHVH01. Next base: position 31,100 of record QHVH01000016.1, read on the forward strand.
CCGTTCGCGCGAGCGTGCTGAGGATCACTCGGCGCTCAACCTCGTCAAGCGGCAAACCGGTCGGAATCATGATGGCCTCGCTCGTCGGCGAGGGCTCTTCTCCGGTTATGTGGGGCGGGAGGTGACGTTTCTCTAGCTGTTCTTGATCGCATATGACCACCGCGCGTTCAATCACATTTCGCAATTCCCGAACATTGCCGGGCCAGTGGTAATTCAATAAAGTCTCCATCGCTTGTGACGATACCAGCCGCGCCGGTCTCTCGTGGCGACGACTGAGTTCGTCGACCATATGCTGCGCCAACAACGGCACATCATCGCGATGGTCCCTCAACGGGGGAAGCTTGATTGTAATTACGTTCAATCTGTACAACAAGTCCTCCCGAAGCGTCGCGTTTTTAACAGCCGCAAACGGATCCTTGTTAGTGGCGGCGAGAACCCGAACGTTGACCGTCATCTCTTTGGTGGCGCCAAGCCTGCGCACGGACTTATCCTCGAGCACGCGCAGCAGTTTTGCCTGCAGAAGAAAAGGCATCTCCGCTATTTCATCCAACAGGAGGCTCCCATTGTGGGCTAGTTCGAAACAGCCTATGCGCCGGTCGGCGGCTCCAGTGAACGCGCCTTTTTCGTGTCCGAATAACTCCGACTCCATAAGGCTTTCGGGCACGGCCGCGCAGTTAATAGCGATGAACGCCTGATCCGCACGCGGACTGAGCTTGTGAATCGTGCGGGCAACTACTTCCTTTCCCGTGCCCGACTCACCGGTGATCAGGACCGACGCTGAGCTGGAAGCAACCTGCTCGATTAGCGTGTAGATCTCTCGCATCGACTGCGATGAGCCGATAAGCTCACCGAACGCGCCGTACTGCCTTAGCTGGCGCCTGAGCAGTTGATTCTCGCGCCGGGCGGCGCCATACTCCGCGGCTTTCTTTAGAACAAGCTGCAGCTTGCGCATATCGATGGGCTTCTCAAAATAATAAAACGCGCCTTCGTCCTTTACCGAACGGATCGCGGCGTCCACGGAGCCCTGTCCGGTCAGCATTATCACGGATGCTTCTGGATGATTGTCTTTAATACTGGAGAGGAGCTGAAAACCGTCCATCCGCGGCATTACAACATCCGTAATGACCACGATCGGGAGAAAGTCGTCGATGCGCTCGAGCGCTTCTATTCCATTAGCCGCTATTTGAGCTTCATAGCCCCAGCTTGTTACAAGCTCGCTGAGTCCCTGCCTCGCGCTCTCTTCGTCGTCGACTATGAGCACTCGCTGCTTGGACATAGAGGAGAGAGTGTAGCACAGGCGTAAAGCGTCGCAACTAGGTCGGTTAAAAAAGAGGCTGGAAACGACGGCGTGACTTGAGGCGCGACTCGTGTCCGTCCCTGCAAGAAGGAGCCGCTAATAGCACCTGTTTCACTTTGTTTCATCGTCCTGCTATGCGCCGCGCCCTCTCCATGACTGCAAACACGGCCCCGCCTCTCTCGCCCATTTCCTTCAACCCCACGGCTCGATCAATACATCCATATTTCCGCCGCAGACCATCCCTTCGTCATCTTCGATATCACCGGCGAGATTGAAATTGAAAAGACCCGCATGGCCGGTTCGCATCACTTCTTTAGCCTCTGCATAAATGTCGGCCTCGACGCACCCGCCGCCGACGGTGCCAAGGAAGGATCCATCATCGAAAATAACCATCTTGGCTCCGCACTGTTGCGGCGTAGACCCTTTGGTCCGAATGATCGTGGCCATCGCCGCTCGTTTGCCGTCCTTAATCCTCTGGCTGGTTTCGTGGTAGATTTCCGCCGCGCTGAGCGGCTCTCCAAAGGCGTCCTTGTTTGATTGTTGCGTATTCATCATCTTGATCCAGGTATTAGACAAGTACAGGAGTAAATAGCGCGGCGCAAATTATTCCGGCCGATTACACTTACCGCGGATTTTGTTCGCGTCTACATTACTCCCAATTATCTTACTCTTGTAATTCGCCTTAATCCGTCTTAGTCTGTTCCTATCCCCCCGGCCGGCGCAACCACGCAAGGCACGGGAATGATGAAGATTGTAATAGCCGATGACGATATAGTAGCAAGAGGCCTTCTGAAGGCCGCTCTCAGCAGTCACTACGAAATTCTGGAAGCGTCAAATGGCATTGAGGCGCTCGCGGCCGCCGAGAGTGACGATGTACGCCTTATTCTGCTCGACGTTGTGATGCCCGGAATGAGCGGGCACGAGGTCTGCAGCCAGCTACGACGAAATCCCCTTACCTGTCACGTGATCGTGGTGATGCTAACGTCACGCGACTCCCAAACCGACATCATAGAAGGCCTGAAATCGGGCGCCGACGACTACATAGTCAAGCCTCCGAAGATTCCCGAGTTGCTCGCCCGCGTCGATAGTCATCTACGCCGGCAATGGCGCGAATTGCAGGCCAATCCGCTCACCGGTCTCCCCGGCAACAACGAAATCGATCAAGTAATTAGGAGCTTGCTCAAATCGGGAGCGGCATTCGCGATCTGCTATGCGGATCTGAACCGCTTCAAGAGCTACAACGACTGCTATGGCTTCATGAATGGAGATCGAGTCATATCCTTCACAGCGGAGTTGTTGACCGAAGTGATAGCCGAGCGCGGCAACCCTCAACGGGATTTCGTCGGCCACATTGGGGGTGATGACTTTGTCATCGTGACGAGCGCTGATCGCGCCGAAAATATTTGCGCGGAAGTCGCGGAACGATTCGATGATGGCATCAGGCAATTCTACGACGAATCAGATCTCGCCAAGGGAGGGGTCGTGACGATTGATCGCTCCCGTCGAAACTCCTTCTCGCCCATTCTAACCATCTCCATGGCTATTGTGGCGTCCGCCGCGGACTTCACCCATCCGGGACAGATCGCCCAGGCCGCGGCCGAAATCAAACAAGTGTTAAAACAAAAAGAGACCGGCAAGAGCTCTTATATGGTAGAACGGCGCGGAGGCTCCCAGAGCACCAAACAACAAATAGTCGGATCTCGCTTAGCCGTTTGATTTCGTTATTACGCTCGCCTCCCTGGCCATCCATCCCATCCATCATCATCGCTTGAGGGCGTTCCGGCCCCGTGCTATATTCACCGCGCACTTTCGGGAGGACAGCAACAAGCCGATGAGCTCCGCTGATAATTCGCGCATTATGGACAAGGCTGGTATCAGCCGCGCCATATCCCGTCTCTCATCCCAAATAGTCGAAAGAAACGGCGGCGTCAAGGACCTGCTGCTCGTTGGAATCAGGCGGCGCGGCGTGCCCTTGGCGGAAAGGGTTGCGGATCGAATTCAACAACTCGAAGGTGAACGTCCTCTCGTGGGACAACTCGATATCACGCTGTATCGCGATGATCTTTCAACGATTGGGCCGCGGCCGGTCGTAAACCGGACCGATATTCCGGAAGACGTGACAGATCGAATAATCGTGCTGGTCGACGACGTGCTTTACACGGGACGCACGATTCGAGCGGCGCTGGATGAGCTTGTGGATTTCGGCCGGCCTCGGCGAGTCGAAGCTGCTGTCCTGATAGACCGCGGCCATCGCGAGTTGCCCATTCAAGCGGACTATGTCGGCAAATACGTTCAAACCAGCGACTCCGAGATAGTCAAGGTAATGTTGACTGAATACGATGAAGAGGAACAGGTCCTGGTGGTCGAGCACGAGTAGAATCGACGTCGACAGGACGACCTGAGCACGGAACGGCATCTTACCAAATAATTGACCGACGAGATTTGGCTTTTAATTCGAAAGACCTTCTTGGAATAAGAGAGCTTACCGTCGAGGACATCAATACTTTTCTCGACACGGCTGAGTCTTTCAAAGAAGTTTCCGCCCGCGCAATCAAAAAGGTACCTACCCTGCGCGGCAAAACCGTTATTAATCTCTTTTTTGAGCCGTCCACCAGAACCCGCACTTCGTTCGAGATAGCCGCAAAACGGCTCTCCGCGGACGCAATCAACATCTCGGCCTCTACTTCATCCCTCAGCAAGGGCGAATCGCTGATCGATACTGCGCGAAATCTCGAAGCGATGTCGCCCGATGCGATAGTGATTCGACACCCGTCTCCCGGCGTGCCGCATCAGCTTTCCGGCCTATTGAATGCTTCGATCATAAATGGAGGCGACGGCGCTCACGAGCATCCGACGCAGGCATTGCTCGACGCCTTCACTATTCGAGGCCATAAGAAAAGGATCGAAGGCCTGAGTGTCGCAATCATCGGCGACATCATGCACAGCAGAGTCGCTCGATCCAACGTGCACCTGCTCACCAAGCTCGGCGCGCACGTTCGCATAGCCGGCCCGCGCACCCTGATACCCCCCCACTACGCGAGCATTGCCGGGGATTCCGCGGGCTCCCTTGTCGTTTCGAACAGCGTAGACGATGCCATAGCCGGAGCGGACGTCGTGATGATGCTGCGAATTCAGCGGGAGCGAATGTCCGACGCGTACTTCCCTTCTCTCAAGGAATACTCCATTCAATATGGATTGACGCTGCCGCGGCTCGACCTCGCGGAGCGCGATTGCATAGTGATGCACCCAGGCCCGGTAAATCGGGGGGTCGAAATCAGCTCGGAGGTCGTCGACAGCAACCGCTCGCTGATTTTGGATCAGGTCACCAACGGCGTAGCCGTTCGAATGGCAATTCTGTTCCTGCTCGTGGAAAGACAAACGCGCAAACCGGCGCAAGGAGAAGCACAGCAGTGAAGCTGATCATCAAGAACGGCCATGTAATCGATCCGTCGCGCGGTGTTGACGAAGTCGCCGACCTCCTTGTTGAAAATGGACTAATTTCAGATCAGCTTAAAGCAGGCTCCACGGCTGACGCTGATGTTTTCGACGCAAGCGGACTGGTAGTTTCTCCCGGCTTCATAGATCTCCACGTTCACCTGAGAGAGCCCGGAGAAGAATACAAAGAGACCATCGCCAGCGGCGCGAAGGCCGCCGCCGCGGGGGGCTTCACATCCATCTGCGCGATGCCGAATACACATCCGGTGAACGACAATGCGTCGGTAACCCGCTACATAATCGAAAAGGCCCGAGATGCGGGTTCCGCTCGGGTTTATCCCGTTGGAGCGATCACTCGCGAATCGAAAGGAGCAGAGCTCGCGGAAATGGCCGAAATGAAAGCTGCCGGAGCGGTGGCGGTGTCCGACGACGGCCGACCGGTGACGAACTCGCAGGTGATGCGGCACGCGATGGAATACGCCCGAGATCATAACCTCGTCGTAGTCGACCACTGCGAGTGTCTTGACCTTTCCGCGCGGGGCGTGATGAATGAAGGCCGCATCTCAACGCTGCTGGGATTGAAAGGCATTAGTTCCACGGCGGAGGAAAGCCACGTCGCTCGCGACATAATGCTCGCGGAGCTCACCGGCGCCCGCGTACACATCGCGCATATTTCGACGCGCGGCTCGGTCGCGCTTGTGAGAGCAGCCAAAGCTCAGAATATTCCGGTCACGTGCGAGGTAACCCCGCATCACCTCGCGCTAACCGATGCGGCAGTGGTCGGATTCGACACGAACACTAAAATGAATCCGCCGCTCAGGTCTGATGAGGATCGAGCCGCATTGATTGAAGCTGCCCGCGATGGAACCATTGATGCGATCGCGACCGATCACGCGCCGCATCACAGCGATGAAAAAATGCTCGAGTACGACCGCGCGCCGTTTGGCGTAACGGGACTCGAGACCGCGCTCGGCGTAGTGTTGACGAAGCTGCATTACGAACATGGCATTCCGCTGACGCGCCTTATCGGCCTGCTGACTTGCGGACCTGCCAGGGCTTTTTCATTGCCAGGCGGCACGCTGGCTCCCGGAACCCCGGCCGACATAACAATCTTCGACCCTTCTCGCGAGTGGATTGTTGATCCTCAGCGATTTCAATCCAGAAGCCGCAATACGCCTTTCACAGCCTGGAAGCTTCGTGGGACCGTTTCGGCGACCTTCGTCGGCGGCCGCAAGGTATTTCCCTAAGCTTCAGACGAGATCAAGCGCTCAGTCCAGTTTCTAACCTTGAAGTAGTTGCCGGCCTCCGTGTCTGCGCGCTCGAAGCGCAAGCTCTATCTTCAATAAAGGTATTCGCGAACGGCGTCAATGAAATCGTGAAATGTCGCGGTACGCACTTTGCCTCTTTCGAGTCCCGATGACAGAAGCAGTAAAAAGGGCGCTGAAATGCGAAGAACTCCGCAAAGAATTGGTGATCTTCCGCAGTCGGCCAATTCCACAAGGCAGGGACGATTCGCCCCTTCGGCTTCCCTCTTAATTTCGGTATTCATAGCAGGCCGCTAAGAAACGGCCGAAGGAGGTGTTTCGATGAAACGTATTGCTACGTTCTCTTTTGCAGTTGCATTAATGATCAGCTTTTCTCTGATGCCTGTGGGTGCTGCCAATAGAATCAAGCGCGACCAGGCGGCCGTCAGCTTTCCGGAGACCGTCAAGTTGCTCGGCGTTCTTCTGCGAGGCGACTACGTTATCGTCCACGATGAGGAAATGATGGCGTTGGGCGAGGCCTGCACCTACGTTTATACATCCGACTCCGGTCAGCCGGGGAAACTCGTCATCTCGTTCCACTGCGAACATCAGGAGCGCGAGAAGGTCAATAAATTCACAGTGCGATATATACCGAGGCGGGGCGCATTCGATTTACCGGAGGTGAAAGAATTTCAATTTGCCGGCGATGCGACGGCTCACCGCGTGCCGTAACGACGTCGACGAAGCACCTCGACCTCGACCTGTTTTGATCGGCGGCCGGCAAGACCGCCAGGGTTATTAAAAAAAACCCAGCGACATCCAGAGGCGCGACGGCCGGCCGCCAAACCCACCTTGTTACTCCTCAGGTTCACCTCAGATGAGCGCGAGATCCAGGCTAAAACTTCCGAGAGAACATGGCGCCTGGGCAATGCTATTCGTTCCAATGGCGCTCGGCTTTTCGGTCGCCGGAACATTCAACGTCGCGTCGCTGCTGCTCATCGTGTCGGCCACGCTGTTCTTTATATCCCGTGAATCGCTCGTTGTCTGGCTGCGTGCTCGAGCGAGAGGCAGGGATGCACGCGAAGCAAAACGGCTCTTGCTGATCTACCTGAGCGCCGCAACGATCTTCGGCGCGCCGTTACTTCTTCACTACAGATTGTTCGCACTCGCGCCTCTTGCGATAAGCGCGATCGCAGTGGCCCTGATAAATACGAAGACAAGTCGGTTAGCACAGCGGACGGCGTTGGGTGAGAGCCTGGCAATAGCCGGACTGACGATAACCGCCCCGGCGGCATTTTATGCCGCGACCGGCAAATGGAGCGGTGTTGCCTGGCTGCTTTGGGCGTTATGCGCCATCTATTTCGCGAGCAGCATCTATTACGTCAAACTCAGAGTCGCCGATGTCCATGCGCGCGACGCTGCCGAACGGATTGCGGCCCGGCGTGACTGCGCCGTTTACCACTTCCTTATGCTCGGCTTGTTAGCGGCGCTGGCGTTCACCGGTAATTTGCAATGGCTGGCGTTAGCCGCATTTGGTCCGGTGCTATTAAGATCGTTCGCGGAGTTGGCGCGGCCTGCATCAAAACTGAATCTAAAACGGGCGGGATTTCTTGAGATACTATATTCGCTAGTATTCCTCGTCTTCATCACACTCAACTTCCACTAGATGCCGGGGGCTGCCGGCGGAAAAGGCGTCGCCCACTCCTTGGGTGGCCTGGCGCTGCCTGCTTGATTCAGGCGTGTAATCACCTGGTAAATCGGCGCTCACGACTTCTCCTGCTCTCTCCCACTGACACCTGCGCTCTTACACTTTACATGTTCTTTTAGCGCCTCGATCACCGGCAGGACGTGGTCGCGGTAACGAATTACTCTGTCATAGTAACCCGCGGTAACCTGCTGTTCGCCGTAGCTCTCATAGAAAGTCGGCAACTCGGGGGGTTCGACGTGTGCAAAAGGCTGAGCGATGGCACTGAAACGCTCAGTTCCGAACTGCTTCGCTTCGCGCTTCATCAAGGCGGCATCTACTTCGCCGGATAGTTCGGTATAAGACCGGGCCGCTTGTAATTTTCGGGCCAGAGCCTCGTCGTCAAGTTGTAAGGTCACTGCATCTGGATTTATCTCACCGAGCTCGTTCATTAAGCAGAATTCAAAGTTGGCGATTCGCCGGCCGCGACCCTCAACAAGCGCGACTGCCGCGTCTATCACACACCGGCAGATGTCGTGAGCAGGGTTGTAGCCTTCAACCTTATCGCCGACTACGTAGTCAACGCGATTCGCCATAAGCGCGTGCGCGAGTTCTTCCGAAAGTCGCACGAATTTCTCTACTTGACATTGAAGCAGCGCAGAATAAAACTCGCGATCCGCCAACCAACCGTAAATCGATCCTGGCCGGGCCAGCGCAACGGCGAGGATTCTACGCGTTGCCTCCAGCCTTGACGCCGCCGCTCTTCCAGAGCCGTCCGTCAATACGAAAACAGCAGGACGGGCGAATTCCAGCCACCCATGAACACGCAGCTCGTGGCCCGGATGCGCTATGACAAGCGCCGCTTTAGCACCGGCTTCGAATTGCAACAGGGCTCCGCTTTGCGTCAGAGCGGTGGGAATATTTGTATCGATTTTTTGAGTGTCTTTTAGACCGGGCATCAGTTGAGTTCGCGGCGCAACCGGGCGTGGCGCGCCTTTGAAAGTCGATCGGCATTTAGTACATTAACTGGCTCGATCCAAATCCTCAAACCTCCCAAAGAAGGCATTGAAATTTAAAGGAGCTTAGATGAAACAAAGGCGACTCGGCGCGAATGGCCCGCTCCTCTCCGCTCTGGGCCTTGGCGCAATGGGAATGTCCCAGTCTTATGGCGTCAGGAATGATCCTGAATCCATCGCGACTATTCACCTTGCCCTTGATCGCGGCGTCAACTTTATTGATACCGCTGATGTTTACGGTCAGGGAGACAACGAACGACTGGTCGGCGAGGCAATTAAAAAACGCAGGCAAGAAGTATTTCTGGCGACAAAGTTCGGCTTTGTGCTTGGCGTCGACAAGTTAATGATAAACGGCCGCCCCGAATACGCCCGCCAGGCATGCGACGCAAGCCTCAAACGGCTCGAAACGGATTTCATAGATTTATACTACCTGCATCGCGTCGATCCCGAAGTTCCAATAGATGAGACGGTAGGCGCGATGGCTGAGCTGGTTTCTCAAGGAAAGGTCCGCATGCTCGGGTTATCGGAGGTCTCACCTAAGACGTTGAAGCGCGCGCACGACATTCACCCGATAGCAGCTTTGCAGTCGGAGTATTCTCTATGGACCCGAGATGTCGAGCCTGAGATACTCGCCGCGTGCCGCGAATTGGAAGTAGGGTTTGTGCCGTTTAGCCCGCTGGGCCGAGGCTTTCTGAGCGGCTCGATTACCGATACCGGCGAGCTTCCTGATAATGACGCCCGTCGCGCAAATCCGCGTTTCCAGGGCGAGAATCTCTCGCGTAATCTGGAACTCGTCCAGCGGATCGAAGAGCTCGCCAGGGAAAGGGGCTGTACGGCCGCTCAATTGGCCATCGCCTGGGTTCTGTCGCGCGGAGATGATGTGATCCCAATACCCGGTACGAAGCGAAGAAAATACCTGGAAGAAAATATCGCCGCGATCGATATTGAATTGACGCCGGATGATCTGGCTCGCATCGACGAAATCGCGCCGCCGGATGTCGCCTCCGGCGCACGATATGCGGACGATGCGATGAGACTTGTTGATAGGGACTAAGGCCGTCAGGACCGAGATGCGATTACGATGTCCTGGTAGCTGAGAAAACTTCGTCGTCCGCACCACGCCCCGTATTGGATAGGCGGCCTGATTCGCAGGCCGCTTCTTTCCATCAAGCTCATAAAGTTCTCTTCGTCGTGAAACACGGTGATCTCAGGTGAGTCTTTGCTGATGACGCTGTATGGGCCTGCTTTCAACCTCGGATAAAGCCGCGAAAGACCTTCGGAGAGATAGCCGTTGGATTCGTCGTTCAGCAAGAAGGCAGTCATAAGGCATCGCCCGCCATTGCGAAGCACCCTCGCGATTTCGGATAAGTAATTAGCGACTCCGTCGGGAAGCATATGAGTGAATACGGAGGCAAGAAAAACAAAGTCGAAGGTCTCATCCTCATAGGGGAATCGAATCTCTTCAGGGTTCGCTCGGCCGGCGGGGTTGTACATTGAGTTGTTAACGTCGATCAGCTTGAATTCAAAGTTGGGATACCTGCTCGATATGCGCCGGCGGCACCACTCGATTCCGTTCGGAACTATGTCAAAGCCTTCATACGAGCCTTCTTTGGAAAGATATTGAGTAAGCGGCACAGCCAGTCGCCCGATACCGCAGCCGACATCCAACACGCGCTCGTCGGGCCGAAGATCGCAAAGACTCATGAAGTAATTCAGAAACTCCTGACCTACGGCGACGAAATTCCCCCGGCCAACATAGATCAGCTTACGGGGAGGCGCCATCTCCCGAACCGCAAGAGGAGGACGTTCCGTCAGACGCCGAATGCGCTGTAAAAGACTAATCGCTTCCTCCCTTAAGATAGAATCTGTTCATCGTGTTCATTGACTATGTCTATCTGATCTCCCTCAACAACACATCGCGGTAATACGACGCCGGGATGCGGCCCTGCTTCATAACCGAGAGATGAAATGTCTTGGTAGAGAATCGACCTCCTGCTTTCTCGGCGGCCTCCGCTCGAAGAGCCGCGATCTGATCCTTACCCAGCCGATACGTGATAGCTTGTGTCGGCCACTTCGAATATCGAAATATAGCGCGCTCGGCAGACCCGCAGCTCGCGCGTTTCCCCGGATCCTTCAATGCCTCTCGGTCATCGCAGGAACCCGGCAAGAAGTCGACGATCCGCGAAAAGAGATCGACCGCCTGATTGTACCTCAGCCTTCCGGTATGAATACCCGTGTCGATTCGGACCCGAAGATCTCTATATAGCTTGCCCTTGAGCTGATAAAGCCGTTCTTCCGGAGTATAGAACCCGGCCGGCGCCCCGGACTGAGGCTCCGCCATCAACGCTTCCGCATACAACGCCCAACCCTCAGCGGCCGGTGAGTCCTGCCACATCGAAGACGAATCCTCCGCGGCGCCGGGAGTCAGCCACCGAAGCGGAGAAATCTCGCTTCGATATTCGGTCATCGTCTTGTAATGCCAGTCGTGGCCGGGGAAGCCCTCGTGGGCGGCAAGATCGGCAAGCGCCGCGCGATTGTGCGCCTTGAGCGCTGCCGGATCGTTCCCGGTCGGAGTTACATAGAAGCGGCCTACTCCACCTGGTTTTAGTGGAGGCGCCGGACCGTAAGCCGCTCCGTCTATCGAAGCTCGAAGGGGCGGCGGTGTTTCAACCACCTCGAGCCTATAATCCGCGGGCACGTCGAAGAGGCCCGTCTTGCGCGCGTAATCCACCAGACGATTCGCCGCGTCTTTATACCATTCGATCATTTCATTGTCGGAACGCGGAGAGTCTTTCGACAGCTCCTGAAAAATGCGGCGCACGGCTGAATCACCGTCGTCCGGCAGCTTCCATCCGTGATCGCGGCCGATCTCACGCGCCAACTCGACCATTTGCTTCCTGGTCTGTTCGACTATCGGGAGCGATTCAGAATAGAGTTCCGCCGCCGTTTTTCTGACTCCGAGATTGTTGCGGAGCGCCCAGTTATATTCGCTTTCGCCCATGACAAAGCGCTCACCGCGAAAACGAGGCTTAACCGACTCCTCGCCGTTCAATGTCGCGTTCTGAAAGAACGTATTCGCTACGAACTCACGTAAATCGCGATAGGCTCCGGCAGCCTGTTTCGAAGCCTCAATGACCGATCTGAGCAATGCTTCTCGATCGGGGCCGGAGATCCGCTCGGAGGCCAATGCCGGCAATGTATTCTCGAAATAGTTAGCGTCGGCTTCCGTCGCGTCGAGCCCGTTGCGGCGAAGCATTCGCCAATCGGGCGTATTGTTTGCCCCAATTCCGCTCAGAAGCTGTTTCTCAGTCACGAGCACGTATGCCGGAATGGTCTTCAGCCTTGCCTCGACGAGAGACCATTCTTCGGATTTACCGTAGGCTTTCTCCCCAGTTGCCGGAGCCATCGCCTGCAATTGCCAATCGACGGCCTTGAACGGTTCGTCGGTGTAAGTATCCAGGGCGCGCTCCTGGTATCGCCTCGCTCGATGGAGATGCAGTTGAAACCGTATTTGGGCGATCGCGACTTCACGATCGATTGCATTGGTGGATGACAGATTGCCTGGGCTGATTCGCTCAAGCGACCGCAAGGTTCGGCTCAACCATCGATCTTCCGCGGCGATCGCATGCGGAGAATGATCTCGCAGTCGTCCGTCCGCTTCGGTCAATGAGGGATCGACACCGGCTCCGCCGCGATAAGTACTGACCGAAGGATTGCGGCGCAGGAATTCAACTACGTATGAATCCAGCAAGCGCTTGAACGCCGCGTCGCGGCGATCGGATAGTCTCTTTGGAGCCGAAGCAGCCGCTTGTGTGGAGAACATAATTGCCGCGGCGACGGCAATGGCGGCGGTCTTTTTCATATAGCGTGTTGTACTGCTGATTCAATCTTAGTGCAACAGTAAGTACCGGATTGCGGGAATTGTTCAGGCGTTTCCCAGACCGTATAATCAACCGTCACAGGAGGGCTCGTGATTATAAGCAAATCAGGACTTACGGCATTAATGATGATAACGCTTTGTGCCGGCGTTGCGGGGGCCGCGCATCAGGACGAGGAAAATGACCCGGCGAAAGCGGCCGCGGTTATTCAAAACGCGATCAAAGCCCGCGGGGGCGATTCTTATCTCAAGATCAAATCGATTGTAAGCCGCGGCGAGTACACCCCATTCGTAAAGGGCGTTTCCTCCTTGCCGGATTCGTTCGTCGATTACATCGTCTACCCCGACCACGAGCGGACGGAGTTTGGCAAGGGCGGCCATAAGATGATCCAGACAAACAGCGGCGACACGGGATGGATATATGACGCCGCTCAGAAAATGATCCGGGATCAGAAGGAGGATCAGGTCAAGCGATGGCAGCAGGGAATACGCTACGATCTTGACAACTTGCTCAGGCGAGGATGGCGGGAGCAGGGCGCAAAGCTGGTTTATCTCGGCCGGCGCGAACCCTGGAAAAACACATTTTCCGAAGCGGTTCGAATCGACTTCGCCGACGGCGGAAGCGCTACGCTGCATTTCGACGCCCGAACAAAACTGCCGCTCATGAACGAGTACAAGCTGGTCGGCGAAGAAGGCCGCACGAGCGAACAGGTCCGCTATTATCAGTGGAATGATATTGCGGGCGTCATGTTTCCGAGAATTCAGGACAGCTACAGCGAAGGAAAGCAAACTACTCGAACCTACTTCGAATCGGTGAGTCCGACTGAACAGATCAGCGATAAGCTATTCGCCAAACCTGCCGGCGTTAAAGACGTGAAATGATTTGACGACGACTTCGCGGCGGAGATTGCCGCCTGCGTATGCTGTAGAATCGCCGTTGTGTTCGGTAACCCAGCGCTTGATCACGCAACTTCCGGCGATTCTCAGGCGTCGAAGGAGGCCTGCTCCCGCGATATTTTTGATTGGATGGTAATAACCCAATCAAAACAAGAAGAGCGAGCGCACGTCCCTCCCACAAATTACTCGCGTCCACTCACACCGAACTGCGAATGCTGAACTCAACGCTCCGTCTTCAAGGCTTCACATAAGTCATAGTATTCGACACCAGGCCGCCAGGATTCCTCACCTGAATCGTAACCTGTTGTCCTGAAGGAATGTCGCGCAGAGCCTTCTTGCAAATAAGATCAGTGGAAGGGCTCGAATCGTCGTTGCGGGTTACCTGATCAACGCCGTTCATCATCACGACTGCTCCGCCTTCAAAACCTGTCCCGGAGACGAAGAGCTTCTTGATCCCTTTCGAAGAGATGCTGCTGATGTGCGGCCCTTCCTGGCTCACGATTAAGCTGTACACGCCTGCCGGAGAGCTGAAGAAATTGCTTACCATTATTCGAAGAGTCTGTCCGGCCGCGGCGTTTACGCTGAGCAATGACGCGTGAACTCCCGCGCATCCGCTTCCCAGGGCGGCTTCGTCATTGCACGCATCGGAAGCGACTACTGCATAGGGTCCGCATGCAGGCCCGGTCCAAACCGAGATAACCGTATCGACAATGGAGCCGCAAGTCGAGAACTGATATGTGCCCGAATTCGTCGGAGTGAACTCGAACCAAATCGAATTTCCACGACCGGTTCCAGAACCGACGCACGGCGGCTGCGGATCCGATGTTTGAGTCGTAGCCACCTCGATGTTCATTTGAGAAGTGAACGGGAATGGCCCGTTCGGCGGAATTGTCATTGGAGTGCCGCAACTGTCGGCGGGCTCGCTAACGGTAATATTGATCGTCGATGCCGCCAGCGCGCCGTGGCTGTCTCTAGCGGTCAAAGTCACGGGAAAGACACCGGCGTTACGAAAGATATGAGAGACCGTGCTCTGTCCCAACGGAGCCGGAATCGTCTGCCATCCATCTGGAAAAACCCATTGCCCGTTTATCGTATCGCCGTTGTCAGGATCGCTTATAGTACCGGTGAATCCGACTGTAGCGCCCCTGTTGATAGTCATAGCCGCGATCGGCAGTAAGATCGACGCCTGAGGAGGATTATTTCCAGTTGGCGGTACTTGAAGCTCCCAGATGCCTCGTCCGTGAGTGCCTACGCGCAGGATTGAGCCATCATCGAGAATTCTCAAATCGTGCACTGAGGAGCTTGGAAGACCGTTGCCGAACTTCAACCAGCTTCCGCCTCGATCCGTCGAACGATACACGCCCACGTCCGTGCCACAGTACAGCACCGTGGGATCCGTAGGATCGACCCTCACGACCTGCGTCGAAAAGGCGGGTAATCCGTTTGAGCGGGCTGTCCAGGAAGCGCCTCCATTGGTCGTCTGAAACACGCCGGGTCCAGTCGTTCCGGAAATCGCCGCGTAGGCTACGAGTGAATTGCTGTAATCCGTTTCGACATTGTTGATGCCGCGATTAGTAGGAAGGCCGCTTGAGGCATTAACCCAGGTAGAGCCTCCATCACTCGATCGAAATACGTTGGCGCCCTTCGCCGTCAAGATCACTGAATTGTCGCCGCGATTGACCGCAATTGCGCTGATTGAGATCGTCTGCCAGGCCGATCCGTCAGTAGTGGTGGTCGGCAGCGGAGCCCAGCTATCTCCGGCATCGGTTGTTCGCCATACCCTGGTAGTGCCGCCATAGACAATCCACGGCATCTTCGGATCGATGGTGAGAATCGAGAGAAACGGACCGCCTTCGCCGCTCGCATAGGGCGGCGTAATCTCAAAGAAGCGAGGCTGTCCCGACGGGCCCGATTCCTTGGTTCGAAATATCCTCTCACCTTGAACCGTGCCGTATGCAATAGACGGAACGAGCGTATTGAATCCACATTCAAAGCCGTCTCCGCCGACCACCGGCGTCCAGAGGCTTCCTCCGGCATCGCCGCGCCTGCTGGTACCGTTATCTTGGGTTCCCCCGATGACCCGGTTTCTATTCACGGGATCGTTGAACAGAGCGTAGTACTGTCTTGTGACCAGGCCTGCCGTGTGATCCGCCGCTGTTTGTCCGTTGTCGGGCGACGACCAGACGCCGCCGTCATTCGCGATGTAGAGCCGCGATCCCTGATACCGCAGATCGTGAACGTCGACATGCGGCGCCGTAGAGGTCGACGAGAACGGAGCCGACTGCCAACTCGAGCCTCCGTCGGTCGACCTTATGTAGCCGACTCCGGCGGCAATGACCACGTTCTCGTTTGTTGGAGACACAACGAGGGTGTTGTCGTACCATCCCTGGGTTCCAAGGAAATGACTGATGCTGCGATTTGAATTGGCCGCTATCGCACTGAGATCGATCCAGCTATCGCCGCCGTTGGTCGTCTTATAGATATGCGAAACTTCGTCGTTTGTGCTTGCATCCAGAGTCGAGGAGTTGAGGTAGAGAACCGACGGGTTCGACGGGCTAATGGCCAGCGCCATTCGATTGACCTCGGCCGTTTGAGTCGAGGCCGGAATGCCGGAGCTCTTTTCGATCCACGTAGATCCGCCGTCGGTCGATTTGAGAACACGAGGCGAAGCAAAGCTGCAGTTGCCCGCCCTTGCGCACCAGGCGAATGCGTCCCAGGTTGCGGCATAAAGAATCTGCGAGTTCGTCGGATGCCTCACGATGTCGCTGACCTCGCGGTAGGTAGCTTGATTAATGACGGATGTGAAATTAGCGCCCCCGTCCGTGGATCGAAATGCTCCGCGGTTCGTTGCGACGACCAGATCGTTGGCGTTGTTCGGATTCACCGAGATTCGGAAAAACTGCGTAGCCAGCACGGATGAGGGCAGAATCCAGTTGGCGCCTCCATCGGTTGACTTCAAAAACCCGATTCCCGGTATGAAGTCGATCGCCAATCCGCCTTCGCCGCTTCCCAAATAAACGACATCGGGGTTTGAAGGTGCGATGGCGATAGCTCCGACCGAGAGATCATTGAGTGAGTCGGTGAGCGGAACCCAACTACTTCCCGCGTCTGTAGACTTCCAGACGCCTCCGCCGGCTGTCCCGATTAGCAATGTGTTCGGATCGGTGGGATGCAGCGCAATGCCGGTCGTGCGCCCTGCTCCATTCGAGGGTCCGATTGAAATCCAGGTATCGCCGCCAACCGCCCGCGGGCTTAGCTCTTGTTCCGCCTGTTCCGCGCGACGCGCCGCATATTCGGCTTTGATTTTTTGCAGACGACGCTCGGCTTCAATGCGGCCGTTGTCGCCATGGCGTTGGAGATAAAGGCGCACACGTTCCCGGATCGCATCGCCCTCGTCTTCTTCCGCTCCGTCTTTGTTGCTGTCTTTCGCTCTTATCTGGTCGTCAAGCGAAGTCGATTCGTTGAAGGTCAAAGCAGATCGCGGAGCAGGTAAAAACACAGCAAACGCGAACAGCAAAATAGGGGCAAGCCACTTATATTTCATATATAAACCCATCCTTCGGGCAGGTTTAGGAGGCCTTCTGTTTTTTGCTTGTCGGATACTACAGCGGCGCAGTTTAAGTGACAACTGATAGTCGCGCCTGATCTTCAAATCATCACAAGCTGAAGGAGAACTCGCGCGCGCCAATCACGCATTTCAATCCAAAAAAGAGGTCACGCTAGCTCACGGAGAGTTTCCGTGCGCCCGGCGTGACCAGGAGTGGGTTAGGGATAAGACCGTTCGGCATCGCGAAGAATAGGAGCCTGCTATGCTATATAATCCATAAGATGAATCTAAGCGGAGATATGATTCTGTGAGATCGGAATCTCGGATTTTTGGATCGTTGCGAGCCTTCTAAGGGAAACTGCTTCCTCGTTTCCCCAGCGCATCGCGGCAAAAGCACAACCCAATTTGAAACAAGTCGTTGCCAACTCGGAGTGCGGTTGACCGTAGTCAATTTCGCAGTCGTTGATACAGACGCCGAGCGGCTGTCCGTTTGATTCGTGGTCCAGCATTTGTTTCGCAATCACGTCGCGTTTCCTCTTATCCAAAGTTCTCGTTCCCTATAAGGTGAGACGAAAAGCCCCGGTCGTTTTAAACTTCACGTTTCGTTTTAAACTTCCTGTCGAGCATAATCATTCGTGGCCCTTAGAATGGCCGACTAATCATTCCTGGAGCGTTCATAGAAGGTTAAATGTTCAAGAATTTCATACACAAGATCGAACGCGAACGAGCGAGACAAGATACAAATAAGGTAGTTAGGCCCTTTGAATGGGGAGTAGAGTTTCTAAACGGGATTAAGAGCGGCCCAGCCCATCTTCAGCCGAGTCCCGATTTGATGACCCGCGACGAAATGGTCTCGGCCCTTATCCAATATAACGACGACGCGCTCGGTCAGAGTCAGCACTTTTTTGACACAAAGAGCTCCGTAGATTATAGGGTTTCAAACGGCTGGCTCAGTTATGAAAGCCCGATAGAGAGCCCGTATGCGTCAAACAACCGCGCTTATGCCAGATACTTTCCGGCCTCGGGTTTGGAGAAAGCTGGACGAGTGCCCCGTGACGGTCCGGATGTGAGGCGAGCTGTACTGGTCATACCGCAGTGGAACGCGGATTCCGAGGGACATGTAGCCATCTGTCGATTGCTTAACTTCTCCGGGATCTCAGCTCTCAGGCTCACCCTGCCTTATCACGACCGGCGGATGTTGCCCGAATTCAAACGAGCCGAATATCTCATAAGCTCCAACGTAGGCAGGACGATTCAGGCTTGCAGGCAAGCCGTGCTGGATGCGCGGCTGGCAATTCAATGGTTGGCGGGCCAGGGCTATGAGCGGATAGGAATACTCGGGACGAGCATAGGCTCGTGCATAGCATTCCTGACGTTTGTTCACGAACCACTGTTGAAGGTTGGAGTGTATAACCACGTTTCCAGCTACTTCGGCGACGCGGTCTGGGACGGAATTACAACTGCACACGTTCGCGAAGGGCTTGAAAGCACTCTTACAAGGGAAGAGGTCCGCCGAGTATGGGCCGTGATCAGCCCAAACTATTATCTAGGCCGCTTGAAGTCGAATCCGCGTAGAGGATTGCTTCTATCCGGAAAGTACGATTTGACCTTCACACCCGAGCTAACGCGGCTCCTGTTCGAGGAATGTGAAAAGCAGGGAATTAACTATGACCGGGCGGTCGTCCCCTGGGGCCACTACACGATGGGCATGTTTCCGTTCAAGTATTATGCCGGCTACAAGATGATTGGTTATATGCATAAGTATCTGTGAGTAAGGCAAGGCTAGTCTCTTGAAGTCGGATTATTCACGTGCTAGGCTGTTTTCATTATCCTTGGAGGTGAGCGAATCTAATGCCGATCTACGAATACGTCTGTGAAAAGTGCGGGGAGTACACAGAGGTAATCCAGAAGGTAACGGATGAGCCCATCAAGCGCTGCAAAAAGTGCAAGGGCAAGCTGGAAAAGCAGATCTCTCGCACGAGTTTCCAACTTAAGGGCTCCGGCTGGTATCAGACCGATTACTCGAGCAAACCTAAAGAATCGTCCGGCGCCTCGGAAGAGAAGAAGGGCTCAGACGAGAAAAAGAAATCTGATTCCGCTCCCACTGCCAAAACTGATTAGACAATCGTTCGTGGAACATCAAGGGATCCTGCTTAGTCTTAGGTAGCATCAAAAATAGCGTCCAGGTCCTTGTCTTTCTAGCCGCAAAGGCGAGAGCGGCCCTTTGACTTTAGCCGTCGTACCTTACGCCGCCCTAGCCCCAAGCTATCTTCAGGACTTGGGCTCGAGCTTGAACCAGACGCCTTTTTTGTTCATCCCCGGAAGCTCCTCGAGCGCTTCGCGTTTATCCAGGTCACGAAGCAAGGACGCGATTCCATCAAAATTAATGGAGTGATCCCGCGCCGGGCCCGCCGGGTGGTGTGATTTGAATATGATAGTGGTCTTCGGCGCGAGCGTGAGCACGCAGTCACAGTCAGGCGGAACGCCGAATGACCTTCCACTCCCGAATTCGACCATCACTGGAAATCCGAGAAATCGTTTGCCAATGAAAACCAGGATAGCCGTTCCATCGCGGCACTCGATATCGACAGGCCAGGAGCCGGAATGAAAACAGGCCGAGCTCTCGTTCGTCGCGTAGCACTCGTAATAACGTGAAAGGTGATCGTTCTTCTCCACAAACAGACTACCCGATTCGCCTGCCACCGCCGTTGTTTCAACCGAGCGCCGGAAGAAGTCTTGCGCTTCTTCAGGATCGAGATGCAACAATTCCGAAAACAGCTCCGAGTATTCTTCAACCGCTTCGAGCTCATTAAGCCCCTGGGGCGGCAGAACAGTAAGCGGCCGCTTCCTCGACTCCGGTAGGTAGTCGCTCTTCAGCCGATCTTTGCGGGTTTCGATTGCATCAAATCGAGACACGCTTGCTTCGGCTTCGACGTGGGCAAACTCGATTGCGACCCGGGCAATCACCTGCTCGATGGATATATATTCGTTCTTCGCGATGCGTTGATAGATTTCGAGAGTGTCCTCGGGAAGGGTGATGGAAATTTTCTTTCCACCCCTGCCGCGAGTTTCTCCATTGGTCTTTGGTTTCTTTCGCTCCGCCATCAATTAGTTAATGTATAGCCTCCCTTTCGGATTGTCGGCAAGGCCCGGAATGGTGTTCGTTCAACGGAATGATGCGGAACAACCCGAATAGCATTGGTCGACATCTTAGCACCGGTCAATTAAGCGAAAACCCGCGAGCGCAATTGCTCGTATCAACAACAGGAGGGCAAGGTGGCTAGCTTTCGAGATCCCGTAAAGACTTTCGCTCCGATGGAAGTTCTCGAACGATTACTCGAGATCGCAGAATATTACGGACACCGGCCCGTATTGTACATAACGTCTAGTGAAGACCTTGCGAGTTACCTGGATTCGTTTGGATTCGATATCTACAGCCTTACTTCTAACCCCGCAGCGGCATTCAATCACACATCGAGAATCGTGACCGTCCTTCCCAACGGAAGCAGATCGCACGAGAGCGCAACTACTCACTGAAATTTTAACGAAATGGCAACTAATGAAGCTGGACAGCCCGTCCTTAGCGTGAAGTCACCCGCGCTTTTGACTCTTCCGGTCTTCGTTTGCCGAGCGGTTAGATTCGAACAGATCGCTTTTTAGCAACTGGGTCAGCCGCACGTCGCCGCTTGTAACCACTTTCCTGCTTGTAACGGCTGCGCGCCCGAACACCGGAAGCGGCGCCAGCCGCCCTGCTTTTCGAGCCCGCAACGCAACCCTGTATCTCGATTCCCTCGGATTGATTTCGTATGCCGCGCGAAAATGATCGTGAGCGACCGCAAGCTTCCCTTCCCCGAGATATATCAGACCGAGATGATAAAGCGCCGCGTCGAAATTTGGATCAAGCTCTATACATCTGCGCAAGTGGCGCGACGCAACACCCACGCGGCCGTCTTCCAGGTACGCCCTTCCGACCAGGTAATACATTTCGGGAGTCGGTTTGAGCGATAATGCCCGCTTCAGGTGTGTGATAGCCTCGCGAAGCTTTCCTTCGCTCACCAAAATGCGCCCAAGACCGTAGTGGGCAGTGAACGATCGTTTCTTCAATCTAAGCGCACTGCTCAGATAATGCTTCGCTCGTTCGAGGTCGCCTTCGTCTCCGCAAATCACTCCGAGAATAACCAGGCCGCTATAGTTTTCAGGATGTCTGTCTATAGAGCGCTCGATATAAACGCGCGCCAGCGCCGGCTGATTGGCTCTAAAAAAATGTTCGCCCACTAAAAAAGCAAGAGGACCGTTAGCCGGATCAAGCAGCAGCGCCTTTTCAAGGTAACGGACTCCCCGTTTCGGATTGCCGCCCAGGAAGAGCCGGCATCCGGTGTCCAACAAGCGCGAAAACAGATCGAAGTTTTCTCCCTGGAAAGCGCCTATCGTCTCCTCGATACGTTCTTCGAATCGCTGATCTACGCTCGCCTGTTTCTCGTGTTTGTCGATTCGGGCCTGCCACAAGCTCTGAAGCGCTCCCGGCTCGACCGTTCCGCGCTCGATCAGATGCTCGACAATCGCCTCGATCATCGCGTGGTCGCTGATCGTCCCCGCCGCCTGTCTCCGAAGAAGATCCAGAAGTGCGTCAATCTGCTCCTGTCCGTGCTGAAGCGCGGATTCTAGAGCGCTGATGCGCTCGAGGAGATGTTCTTCCACGGTCGGCTTGGTTAAGCTTTCCACTCCGCCGTAGGCGTTAGCCGCCCGCGTCGCCGTTATGACCATCAAGCGCGCGCCGCACGACGAGCACGTCTCACGCATGTAAGGATTCGCACTTGAACATTGCTGACAAAATATCATTTATGAAAAACCACCACTGCTATGAAGACAACTGCCGCGAGACAACTGCCGAGCTTACTCGTTCCCAACGATCGTAGGAAATCTCAATAGATCCCAACGCCGTTTTAGTATTGATAAAACCCTCTTCCGCTTTTCCGGCCCAGCCATCCTGCGTCGACGTACTTCTTCAGAAGGGGACAAGGCCGGTACTTCGAATCGTCGAAGCCATCATATAGCACATTCATTATGGCGAGGCAAACATCCAGTCCGATAAAGTCCGCAAGTTCTAGCGGCCCCATTGGATGATTCATTCCCATTTTCATCACATCGTCGATGTCTTTGGGCGATGCCACACCTTCATATAACGCGAATGCCGCCTCATTAATCATCGGCATCAACACGCGGTTCGAAACAAAGCCCGGAGCGTCGTTGACTTCGACCGACGTCTTACCCATTTTCGAGGCAAGATCCCGTGTGATCGCGAATGTCTCATCGGAAGTCGCCGCGCCTCTGATAATCTCGACGAGTTTCATCACCGGCACGGGATTCATGAAGTGCATGCCGATAAATCGATCGGGACGCGAAGTCGCGGACGCCAGCTTTGTGATGGAAATTGAGCTCGTGTTGCTGGCCAGAATTACGCCGGGTTCCGCGATTCGATCCGCTTGCTTAAACAGCTCGGTCTTTATAAGAAGCTCTTCGGTCACCGCCTCAATAATGAAATCAACCCTTGCAAGATCGCCCAGGTTCACTGACGGAGTGATTCTTTCAATAATCTCGCGCTTCTCCCGTTCGCCAAGCCGGTCTTTCTCAACGTCGCGCTGCAGGCTCTTGCCAATCGTCGCGAGAGCCTTGTCCAGAAAAGCGTCTGAAACATCGCATAGGGTTACTTCGAAACCCGCGCGTGACGCAACCTGCGCGATGCCGTTTCCCATCGTGCCCGATCCAATTACTCCGATTTTGCTGATCAAGGGAACCTCCTCGCGCCAGTAAAAATAATTTAGTCAACGGAGAAGGTCAATACTAAGAACTTGCGTCGCCTGCTCAGTCTTAAATGAAGCATCCCGGGCGATGCTGATTCGTGGGTCGATATAAGAAGACGGTGTCTGAATTCAAAGCTGAGCCAGACGAATCAATACCTGGTCTCTTTCCGAGTCGTTTATCGGCGCGAGTTCAAGGTATCGCTGATATGCTTCGCGCGCGCGAGCCGTTTGGCCGAGATGTTCATACGCCAATCCGAGCCTCGCATGGATCGGGGCAAACCTCCTGGGCACTCGCGGAAGCGCTTCTTCAAGCATCAGGCGCGCGTCGTCGTAGCGAGATTGCTCCAAATAGAATTCACCGACGTAATACCAGCCGACGGCGCGCGGCCATACATCCAGCGATCTCCTCATAGCTTCTTCGGCTCGGCGAAAATCCTTCTGCTGAGCGCGCAGCATGCCGAGGTTGAGCAGCAACGTCGCCACCTTGAATCGAGTGAGCGGGGTTTCCCGAGCCTGCGCCAAACCCTGTTCGAGATACTCGATTGCCTGATCGGGCCTCCCAAGCGCCTTCGCGAAGTAGCTCAGCTCCATGTAAGCCTGGGTGCAATGTGGATCTAAGGCCAAGGCCTTCCTGGCTTGCTCTTCGGCAAGCGTTGGTTTGCCCCTGTCAAAGTCCGTTTGGGCGAGCGCAGTGCGCGCCATCGGCGAATTCGGTTCAACCGCCACCGAATTCTCATTCACCGACAGGGTATCGTACCAGGCGCGATTGTTCTTCATATTGGCGACGCCCCACACAAGAATCACTACAATCGCCGCGCCGGCGGCTATAACGGCGCCTCCTTGCGCAAGCCTCTTCGATTCACGGAGAGCCAGGATTCCCATTGCTACCGCAAGGCAAAAAGCGATAGACGGAAGATAAAGATATCGCTCCTGAATGAGATACTCCGGATCGAAACCTCGAATACCCGCAAGCGCGGGGGCCAAAGTAGCAATGAACCAAATTGCCGCGAACGTAAGTACTCGCGATCTTGAAAAGTAGATCGCCAGCCCGAGAATCCCGACCAAAAGAACCGGGAGGAGGAACCGTGGGCTCAAAATCGAACCAACAAGTTCGGTATAATGTTGGTAGCTGTAATTCGCCGGAATGATCAGGAGTTGTAGATACTTTGTTATCGCCAGCGGAACCGTCATCAATGCAGGTCCAAGCGGATACCGGAGGCCATTTCCGAACAGCATTCCTGCCAGAGCTATAGAGCGCAACGCGAGATATATTCCCGTCGGCGCCAGAAAAAGAAGTGGCAGGGCGGAGGCTCGCAGCGCTCTTTTCACGATCGGCAGCGTCTGCTCACCTTCATAAAACTCACAGAAGCCGATGACCGCCGGAAGCGCGATCGCGGTTTCCTTGCTCATCAATCCAAAAAAATAAAGTACCAGCGAGGCTATGATATAGGCCCGCTTCCCAGTTTTGCGGAACCTGAGATAGTAATAAAAAGCGGGCAGCAGAAAGAGCGCCAGCATAGGGTCCGTGACACCCGAAATCCACGCGACCGATTCCGAGTGAACGGGATGCACCGCAAAGAGCGATGCCGCAAGCAGCGCCAATACCGGAAGCTTCGTGAACTCTCGAAGGACGACAAACACCAAGAACGCGACGGCGCCGTGAATCAGCACATTAGTGAGGTGCCAACCCCAGGCCGCTTTTCCGAAAACAGCATTCGTCAGAGTAAACAAAACGCTGAACATCGGCCGATAGTACGAATCAACCGACATCTTTATGTCGCTGGTCGCAAACGACCACACGCTTGTCGTGAACGCGAGATAGAGGTTGCTCAGCTTCTGGACAAGGGTATTGTTGACGACTTGAACGGTATCGTCAGAAGCAAACTTGTTCCCAAGCGTATTGAGAGAGAAGAGGACGGCCAGTGCGGAAGGTATAGCCGCGTACCAGGATTTCCATTGCTGCTTAACCTGCGAAGAAGTAGCAGCGATGTCCTCCCGTGAATAGGTCGAGTCTCTCTTTGCCTTACCGGGCCCGCTGTGAGTAGATTTCGGCTCCGAACGCTCCGCGGTCTTCGCTCTGCCTTTTGCCATGTTCGCTCGAAAGTCTCATCGCTCCACGGCGAGCGCAACCGCATTGCCGCCGCCAAGACACAAAGCGGCGATGCCACGCCGCGCATCGCGCCGCTCCATCTCATGTAACAGAGTCACCAGCACTCGAGCTCCGCTGGCGCCGATCGGGTGACCAAGCGCTACGGCGCCGCCATTGACGTTCAACCGCGAAGGATCAATGCCCATTTCGCGAGTGATAGCCACGATCTGAACTGAAAAGGCTTCATTGATCTCGATCAGGTCCACTTCGCTCAGGGCCCACCGCGCGCGCTCCAGAACTTTCTGAATCGCGGTAACCGGCGCCATCATTACCATTCTCGGTTCGACTCCGCTCGTCGCTTGGGCGATTATACGCGCCATCGGCTTGCGACCCAGCTTTAGCGCGACATCTTCCGACGTGACAACGAGAGCAGCGGCGCCGTCGTTTATAGCCGAAGCGTTTCCCGCCGTAACCGTGCCGCCTTCCTTAAAAGCCGGCTTCAGCCGCGAAAGCAATTCCACCGAGGTGTCGGCGCGAGGTCCTTCGTCAGTCTTGATTAAAAGCGCCTCGCCTTTCTTCTGCGGGATCTCGACAGCCACAATCTCTTTATCGAAGCGCCCTTCCCTTTGAGCGGCGACGGCCTTCCGGTGCGAGCCCGCCGCAAATTCATCTTGTTCCTGTCTATCGACCTTGTACTTCTCCGCGATAATCTCGCCGGTCGAGCCCATATGCCAATCGTCGAACGCGCACCACAGTCCATCGTGAATCACCGAGTCGATGAGCTGTCCGTTACCGAGGCGATAACCCTCTCGGGCTTGATTCAGAAGGTAGGGCGCGTTCGTCATCGACTCCATACCGCCGGCGATCGCCGCGTCGATTTCGCCGAGCCTGATCCCCTGGGACGCCAGCATCACCGATTTGAGGCCCGACCCGCAGACCTTGTTCACGGTCAGCGCCGCGACTTTGTTTGGGACTCCGGCCTTCAACGCAACCTGCCGGGCGGGGTTCTGACCGTTGCCGGCCTGCACGACATTGCCCATTATGACTTCGTCTATTAACTCGGGCTCGATCCCGGCGCGCTCGATTGCGGCCCTCGCTGCGATGACCCCGAGATCGACCGCTTTGAGAGACTTAAGGGCGCCGAGAAATTTGCCGACGGGGGTCCTCGCCGCCGACAGGATTACTGCATCAGACATTGTTTAACCCCGTATATAAAGGCTGGTTTGTGCTCGAGAAAATTTCAAACGTCATTATTGGACTCGGCATCCGAGGGTGTCAAGAAGGCCCTCCCCGTCGCTTTCGCAACATCCTTATCTTCACCGCAACCCGCTCGCATGCGTTGCTATCGGAGAAGCGCCTCGATCTCGATCAGCAAATCGTCCATGGAGTCGACCACTCGATGAGCGCCCGTGAATTCATGATGCATCGTCATGCGATTGCGAAGAATTATGCAGCGGATACCCGCGTCAGTCGCCGCGCGAAGACCCCGCGGAGAGTCCTCGATCACCAGGCATTCCTCGCCTTTTAGACCGAGGCGTTTGAGGCCGAGCAGGTAAGGTTCGGGAGAGGGCTTGCTATTCATGTAAGTCTCGGCCGTAAGAACAAACTTGAAGTGTCGATTCAACGTGAGAGGCGCATGGATCGCGTCGTAGTGTTCCCGGTTCGCACTGGTCACGACGCCCATGTCTACTCGCTTGCTGAGGGTGTCCAGTACGCGCTCGACGCCGGGCACTGCCAACCCTGATTCCGTTAGAAGGCGCGCGGTATAAATCTCATCTCGTCGCTTTCTGAGAGCGGCGATTTCTTCGGCTGTGATCCCTTTTTCGGATAGAAGGTGCCAGGCGCCGCGGTTGTCGAGCAGAAACCAGTTGAAGAAGTCCTCTTCGGATAACTCGGCATCGTGAAGCCGAAGATAGTCTCTATTGACCTCGAAATAAATTCGCTCCGTGTCGACGAGTACGCCGTCGTTGTCCCAGAGAATTCCGGAAATCATTCCAACTCCGCTTGTTGCTTATTCGTTTTGTGCCAGCTATTGAAGAATAGCATGCCTCGAATAGCCAAACTCAAGACATGCCTTCAAAACGATTGTGGCGCCTCGGCCCCTAACGACACCCCGCAACGATGACGCCTGAGATCGTTTCACAGTTTCAAGCCTGCCAAAAGACGGCCCGCGGAGATTCGGCCGCGGGCCGCCGGACCTAATCCCGCGTTGCATTTACCTTCCGGTTCCGTCTATTCTTGCGCTCAATGCTTCAACCCCTTTGAAGCAAGCCGCAGGACTATGGCGATGCATTTCCAGCGAGGTCATTCAATTGCCGCGTGATCTTATTCAAAAGTACATAAACAATCCGTGGATTCTTGCAGCCGCGGCGGCCGTGGCTGCATTCGTGATCCTGCTAATAATCCTACTCATCGTAAAGCGCTCGCGCCGAAAGTCTCTCGAAGAAGAGTGGGCGGTCGAGCTCGACGGTCAAGAACACGAAACCGCTCACGAACAGTCTGAGCCCGCTCAGATCGAACCCGCGATGCGGCGGACGGCCCCGCTCGATCCCGGCTCCCAGAAACTTTTGAAGTTTGCCGCCAGCGTTATCGAGAACAGTACAGGGCCGGATTCACTGGGAAAACTCTCCGAGGCGATTATCGAGCTTATCGGCGCCGACAGCGCCTCGCTCTGGCGAGTCGATGCCGCTGTAGGCATGGTGAAGGTTGTGAACTTTCACGGTCCGGCTTTGACCGAGATGCTCCCGATTCCGTTGGGGCAAGGCATTACCGGAAGAATCGCCGAAGCAGGTGAGCCCGTTGTAGTCGAGGACGCGCCCAATGATCCCAGATGCTTGTTCCCTCACGAAGCGCGCGAAAACGGAATCATCTCCTACGTGGGAGCGCCTGTCACGGATGGCGGCCGCGTTATCGGAGTCATCGAGGCGTACTCCTCTCGTCTCGGTTTGTGGAGCAGGCGCGATGCCGTAATGCTCAAGCAGGCGGCCGAGCTTCTAACCAGTCTCTTTCGGAATATCAATGAATCGGCTTCAAGAATCAGGGTCGAAACCGCTTATCTCAGCCTCGTGGACGCAATGGTTAGACTGACCTCGCTCGATGAGCTGATGGAAGCCGCGGTTCAGGTTCTTGGGCATGCCCTGGGCGCTTCACGAGTGGTCGAAGTCGAGTTTGAGGGCGACAAGATGCTGCCCATCCGTTACGAGTTTCGTGACCAGGCGGCTAGCTCGGCCAAAGGCTCAGTCTATTCACCGGAATTCGCGACGCGGGTGCTCTCGCGAGCCAAGGGCGGACCAATCGTGATGAACGACTCGCGATCCGACTCGTTGCTCGAGAGCGAAATCGTAGCACACCTTGGAATCCAGTCCGAGATGGCCGTTATGATTCAAGACGGCGGCTCCTCTTCGATAATGTTGTATATCCATCAGTGTGATCGAAAACGCGAATGGGAGACAGACGAAATCGAATTTGCGTCGCGCGTCGCAACACACCTTGCTCTCTCTATAAAGGTCATACAGTCGCGCGACCAGACGATGCGCGAGCTCGAATCCGCACGAAGTGAAGTCCGCCGCGCAGCCGAAGCCGGAACTCGGATACGCGTGTACGTCGACGCGCTGCCTGAGGCGGTCGTCGGTCTGGACAAAGACGGCCGCATTACTTTTTTTAATGGAGCCGCACGCGAACGGCTGGGACTAAGGAACGAAGATATCGGCCGCCAGGCTGAGATGACCGAGTCAATGGTGATGTCCAAAGAGGGCATCTGGAACCGGGTCCGGGCCTGCGAAAGGGTTACGAGATTCGACGCCGAAATAGGCTTGATGTCGGGGCCGGTCGGACCCGCGGGCGAGGCCGAAACAACCGCCGGGGCAATGATCTTCGTTCCGGTGAGCATTTCAGTCGGCACGCTGCGCAACGAGAAGAACGAAATCGCCGGCCGCGTTATCGTGGTCAGCGACGTGAGCCACTTGAACACCCCCGCGCCGATGATCTCGAGCAGGCGTGTTCCCGAGCTTGAACGGCTGGTCAGAAAACTTGAAGAGTCGCTCAAAGAAGCTCGCGCGACCGAGGTCGAAGCAAAAGAAAACGAAGCTACCGCGCGGGCGGCGCTCGACAGGGCGCTTCAGGACGATGCCGAGTTGAAGACGGCGTCCGCGGACGTGCGCCGCATGGAGACCGAGCTTCGAAAAGAGCGCGATCAGCTTCGCGAAGACGAAGCGCGCGCGCGCCGCTCGGCCCAGCAATTGTTGGAGATCAATCGCCTGAAGAGCGAGTTTATCGTGAACGCCGGCCGCGAGCTCGAAGGCTCGCTCCAATCGGTGGCCGGATTCGCCGAGCTGCTGGGACAGGGCTCGTATGGCGACCTAAATCCCGATCAGCTTCAGGTCGTCCAGGGAATTTACGCATGGGCCCGCCGAATGAAAGCGGACGTTGACTGGTTGATCGAGTACGGATCCTCAAGAGGCCGCCGCCTCGATACGAACGTGCCTGAAGGCGCTGAAGAGGCAGGCGAAGCGGAAGCGGAAACAGCTTAACAAAAAAGGGTGGGCGCATGCCCACCCTTCGATCCTTCTCATTTTTTCCGCCCTCGCGCTACTGCGGATCTGAATCCCACCAGTACTGTTTCTCAAGCTTCTTCTGCACCGGCCAAATTTTATCGAGCGTATTGCCGTTGAACAGCTCTCCGTTTTTCATGACATGCAATATCGTATTTGTATTGCGAATGTCCTGAAGCGGATTCTTATAGAGCACGATCAAGTCCGCGAGCTTGCCGACTTCCAGCGAACCGACGTCCTGTTGAAGGCCGATCGCTTCCGCCCCGAAGATCGTGGCGCATCGCAAGGCCTCGAGCGGAGTCAATCCTCCCGATTGAATGTTCCAGATCTCCCAGTGACATCCGATGCCCTGCATCTGACCGTGTCCGCCCAGACACACTCGGCCTCCCGCGTGCACAACCGCCGCCGCGCCTTTTGCGATAGCCGAATGCCCGTATTCTTCGCTCATGAACCATTGGTGACGGCGCTTCACCATCGTGTCGAGCAGTTCGTGCGGTATGAACTTCCTCAGCTTCTGATCGCCATGAACGTCCGTGGTTTCGAAGTAGTAGTTCTCGCTGAAGGGCGCGCCGTATGCAACCAGAAGCGTAGGCGTATAAAACGTCTTCGTCCTTGTGACATACTCCGCGACGTCTTTATAGATCGGGTGAATCGGCAGCGCGTGCTCGTTCCCAGAAAAGCCGTCGGCCATTTGCGAAAGGTCGAGCTTCATATCGAGCGCGCCCTCGGTAGTCGATGTGATGCCCAGGTCTTTGCACGCCATCGACACCCATTGCCGCACTATTCGATCTCCTGAGACGTATTCCTTCAACGTCGTCGTGTGATACGCGTCTTTGTATCGCTTGATGAATGACGCGGTCGTATCTTTATCATCCAGCCCCGAACCAGAGAACACGCCGGGTCCCGTCGAATAAACGCGCGGCCCGATGATCTCGCCCGTATCGACGAGATCCGTATAAGCGAAAACGTCGTTCGTGCTGCTCTGCGGGTCTCTCGTTGTAGTAATGCCGTAAGCTAGATTTGCCAGATACTGCCATATCTGCGTTTGATGAACGTCGCGCGGCGGCCACATATGGGAATGAACGTCGACCAAACCCGGAATAATGGTCTTGCCGGTAACGTCGATCGTATTCGCGCCCGCTGGAATCGCCACCTTTCCTTTAGGACCGATGGCGGCGATTCGATTGTCCGTTATGACGATGTCGCCGCGCTCGATTACCTCATCGCCCTTCATCGTGATGAGCCGCGCGCCGCTCAACACAACAGTCCCCTTTGGACGGGCGCGCGGCGCTTCGACGACCGCTTCGATCGATTCGGGTTTGTCGGCGCCGGGCTGCTGTCTGTAAAACCTGTCGCCCCACGCCCACGTCATCCACTTCCCATCGGCCGACCACTGAATGTAATCGCCTCCTTCGACAGACATTTTCTTAACGGGAACAGCGGAAGGTCCGCCTGGAGTGATGCTGACGTTAACGACTTCCTTGCCGCGCCTGGGCACTGTTACAAGGTAATGCCGATTCTGAAGGCTCACGAAGGCCGAGTTCCCGTCGGGTGAAATCCTGATCGCCTCCGCGGGCGGCGGGCCTTGAAACGGTCCGAATGACGTGCCGGCGCCCGTCACTCTTAAATGAACCCTTCGATCGAATCCGTCGATGCGCACGGAGGTCAGGCCCATGAACGTGGTCATATAGACTCGGGTCGGATCGCTGGAAAAATGCGGCTGCTCTCCGCCCTGAGTCGAGCCGATCAAGGTTGAATCTCCGCCTGCCGCTGGAATCCATCGGAGATCGAGCCCGGAATCGCGCTGTATTCCGGTTATTTCCGCGATCATCGTTGAGTCGGGGAAAATATCCGCGTGCGGCTTGAGATCGGAGTAGAGCTGATCGCGTGTCGTTCCGGACACAAAAACGATCTTTGAGTTGTCAGGTGAATAGACCGGGTCGGAATAGAAGGCGGCGCGCCTGGTCAACTGCTCAGGCTGAGCGCCGCCGTCGGCCGCAACCCGGAATATATGTCCTCCCTCTCGGGACCAGGTGGCGTATGCGACATACCGTCCGTCCGGCGACCAGGCCGGCATGAACTCTCCCGCGGTCGAGTTTGTCAGTCGTCGCGGCGTACCCGAAGGCAGATCCATGATCCACAGCTTGCTGAGCGAGCTGAATACGACTCGCCTGCCGTCCGGAGACAGCGCCGGCCATCGTATCAACCGGGCTTTTACGTTAGGGCCGTCGTCTACTCGATTCTGGAAATAGACCCTCGGCGCGATCTCGGCTTCGACCTTCGCCATGAATGGAATGACTGAGGCGGCGCCGGTTTCGAAGTCTACACGCTTGATCTTGCCGTCGATGGGCACGATTAGGGATTTGCCATCCGGCATGAACGCATATCCCGGCATCGTGTCACGGGTGGCCCTGGATTCCTGATCGTCTCTGGTGACGTTGTTGATCAGCCATCTCTCTTCGCTGGTTTCGAGGTCACGCACTCGAAGCGCGGTTCCAAGCTCAAAGCGCGTTGCGTAGATCAGCTTCTTGCCGTCCGGCGTAAGAAGAGGGCGCATAGCGCTTCCCTGAGCATTCGTGACCGTGGAAGTCTCGCTCGTATCGCGGTCGAATCGGACGATCTGCCACATCGGGAAAGTAGCGTTGTAGGTGAATGAGTTTATCCGCACCGCATAATACATGAAGCGGCCGTCGGGCGACGCTACGGCACCGAGCCTGCTCGGCCGCGGCCTTTGAGGCTCTCCGGTTGGAGCGGTCGGCAGTGGAGGGTCAGGCGGACCTACCACTACACCGGTTCCGCCATCCTTGTTATACATCCAGATCGCGAATGTGCCGATCGCCTGATCCGTTCGCGAGGCAATAATGTATTGTCCATCCGGCGTCCATGACGGTGAAACGAATGCCTGGTTGCGGCCCTTCGTTATAGCTTTTTGATTAGCTCCGTCGGCATCGCAGACCCATATGTTTTCGGCGCCGCTTCGATCGCTCAAAAAAGCAATCTGTTTCCCGTCCGGTGAAAACTTCGGCTGACTCTCGAATGAGAGCCCGCCGATGATCCGCTTCGCCTGACCGCCTGCAATCGGGAGCGTATAGATGTCTCCAAGCAGATCGAATACGATCATCTTTCCATCGGAAGAGACATCGAGAGACATCCAGGTGCCTTCGTCGGTAGTGAATTCAATCTTCTCGGCGCTTTTGAGTGGAAGCTCTTCCTCTTTTTTATCATCCTTCTTTTTGTCGTCGTTCTTTGCTTCCTGCGAGAAGGCCGCCAGCGGCAGCATCAACATCGCCGTTAATAGGGCCGCAAGAAGCGAGGTGGGATTTATCCGGAACTTCATGAGTTTTTGACCTCCTGAGAGATAAATGATTTCAGCAAGCACGAATTAAAGCAGGATCACATCGGGAGAATGCGGATCACGAAGCCTCCGAGGGTTTCTCCCGTCAGGGAGCGAGGCATTCAGGTGATCGGCCGGACAAGTCGCATTCTACACGCATCGCCCTGATTACAACATCATTCCGAGCATGCGCGAGCTTACTGTGTACCGGGGCTGAGGCTTCCCCAGGGATGGAACCGGCTCAAACGATCGAATCATCTCAAGCCGGAACGGCTTCCCGCCTTCGATCCCTGAAGCCAAAGAAGAAGATGACCGCGCATACCGTCGTCAAAACGCAGGGAACCAGAAACACCTTCGTGTAGTTGACGATTTGAGTCGCGGCGTCGGCAGTCGTGAAGTAGTCGCGTATCCAACCGGCCAGCAACGAGCCGATGTACATGCCAAGCCCGAGTGTAACGAACGTAATCAGCGACTGCGCGGATGCTCGTATATCCGGGGTCGCTACGGAGTTGACATGAATATAAGCAACAACAAAGAAGCAGACGTAAC
This sequence comes from Blastocatellia bacterium AA13, assembly GCA_003222245.1. GTDB lineage: Bacteria > Acidobacteriota > Blastocatellia > UBA7656 > UBA7656 > QHVH01. Next base: position 64,420 of record QHVH01000016.1, read on the forward strand.
ACAATCCGTGCAGCGTCAACGCCGCTATTACAAGACTGGTGGGCTGCCCATATGCGAACACGGCGTATCTGATCGGCCACGATAGTATCCCGACAACCATCGTCTTTCGAACACCCCAGTTCTTAAGCATCCACGGCAGGGTAAGCATCGCTCCGATCTCCGCCGTTTGCGCGATCGTCATCACCGCCGGAACGTTATCGGAGTTGATACCGATCGCCTGAAGGAAGGGCGCGGTCAGCACATAGTAGAACATCAGCTCGGTCGAAACCACGAAGGCGATGATCATAAACAGAGTGAACGAGGGATCGCGCATCATCTTTAACGCCGAAAGAAAAGCCCAGGGGCTCGCGCCGGACTTTGCAGGCGGGGTCCGCGGCAACGCTATACAGAACAGGCCGAGCGCGAACGATAGAACTCCGGCCAGCCACAGACTGTCAGCTCCTCCAAGACCCGGCAGTCCGTGCGCCTCCGGCCAGATTTTTCGAAGCGCCGTCAGCATCAAGCCGACGGCGATCCAACCGAGAGTCCCGAATACTCGCACCAGCCCAAACTTATTCTCCGCATCCGGCAGATGATGAAACGTTATCGAGTTGGTGAGCGCAAGAGTCGGCGCGTATACCAGCGACCAGACGAACATTAAGATGAGAAAGGGATGATAAGAGCCCGCGCCTGCCATGGCGCAGAGCAATACTCCGCCTGCCAGATGCAACGCGACAAGGAGCTTTTCGGTGGCGACATAGCGATCGGCCAACTGGCCGCCTACGAACGGCGCTATCATGCATCCGAGCGGAAGCATCGCGTAGATCCAACCGGTCTGCGTGCCGCTGAAGCCTATTCTCTCCAGGTAGGCGGACAGCACCGGCGACCATGCTCCCCAGACCATGTATTGAAGGAACATCATCACTGATAGACGCCAGCGAACGCTTGAGTCCATATTGAACCTCGTTAAATCTCGTTTATACTTTGCCAAGTATGGTCGTACGGGATCGCTCCGATCCTACGCGAGCCATCATCCCCGGATAGCTGGATTCGAACGCGAACCGACTTCTATCACAGAGTCAAAATCCGAACAAGCATCATCGGCTGCTATAAATCACAGGAGAAAGCCGATGGATTGACCAGGGAAGCCCGCAACTCTAAAATCCTTTTCAGTCTATTCGAGAGGTATCAACCTGTGAGCAAGCGACGAACGATGAAAGCCCGAATGATCGAGATGCTGCTGTTCCTGCCCAATCTGGTCAGGCTTCTATTCTCCTTACTTCGCGACTCGAGAGTGTCCTCAGCCGACAAGGCGATTCTCGCGGGTACGATCATCTACGTTATAGCGCCAATCGACGTAATACCGGACTTCATACCGTTCATTGGACTCGTGGACGACGCGTACCTGGTAGCCATAGCGCTCCTACGCCTCTTGAACCGCGCGGATCAACGTGTCATCAGCGAGCACTGGCACGGACAAGCCGACCTGAAGGAGCTTGTGACGGGAATCTCTCAAATCGCCGAGTATTTTCTGCCTAAACGAATCAAGAACGTGCTGCGGGGCAGAATCGAGCGCGAACGGGCCTCGTCTCCAGCTCCGCGGGCTGTCAATCAGTAATCTCCGCTTCATAAAATCCGCCGAACCGGATTCCGATCGGAGGTGGAGCGAGATCGAAAAACGTTACCAGCCCGAAGAAAAATATCCTTCGTTCAAAGCATTTCTTGCCAAGATCTCATCAACCTTATTTAGAACGCCGTTCGAGTTCTTTTATCAGCTTGCCGTGAATCCCGCCGAACGAACCGTTAGACATTCCAATGACAATGTCGCCGCTTGCGACCATTTCAGACAGGTATAAAACGATGCCGTCTATAGCTTCTATGAACTCAGCGGTTCGGCCGAAATCTCTCAACGCCCCGATCATCTCGGCAGGCGAAATGCCCGTTTCAGCGGTGTAGCGCTCAGGATGGAATAGACCGGCAATAATAACGACGTCGGCCTCGGAAAGACTCTGGACGAAGGCCTTCTGGAATTCCTTGCGCTGCGCCGTGAAAGACCGCGGTTCGAATACCGCGACAATTCGGCCGTGGGGATATTTCTGGCGAGCCGCAAACAGCGTTTCGCGCACCGCCGTCGGATGATGAGCGAAGTCATCGATTATAGTAATTCCATCGACGACCGCGCGGATTTCCATTCGCCGCTTGACGCTTTTAAATTCCGCGAGCGCGTTTCGAACAGCGCTTCGATCGAGACCAAGAAGTTCAGCGCAGGCTACAACGGCCAGACAGTTCCTGATGTTGAAGGCGCCGGCCAGAGGCGTCTTATACGATTCGAATCGCGCGCCGCCTGCTTCCACATCGAAAGAAGTCATCTCTCCGGAAAAATCAAGATTCGTCGCTCGCCATCGCGCGTCGTCGGAGGTCCCGAAACTCTCAACCGGGCAAAAGGCTTTTCGCGAAAGCTCTCTTACGGCCTCCGAGTCCCAGCCCGCGATCAGGCGCCCATTTTGGGGAATGAGGTTTATGAGTCTGCTGAACGCGAGCTTCACCGCGTCAAAGTCGCGATAGATGTCAGCGTGATCGAATTCGACGTTGTTCAGTATCACCGAATCCGGAAGATAGTGCATGAACTTCGGACCTTTGTCGAAGTAAGCTGTGTCGTATTCATCCCCTTCTATCACGAAAAACTCGCCCGCCGTCACTCGGAAAGAAGACTGAAAATTCTCGGCGACACCTCCGACCAGAAACGAAGGGTTCATACCGGCGCACTCGAGAGCCCATGCCATAAGAGACGTCGTGGTGGTCTTGCCGTGCGTCCCCGCAACCACAATTGAATGACGGCCTCGAATGAAATTCTCTTCGACGACAGCCGCCATCGACGTGTAATACATTTTCTGGTTAAGGACATACTCGAGCTCGGGGTTGCCGCGAGTGATGGCGTTGCCGACAACTACAATATCCGGGCGGTCGGCGAGGTTATCCGCCTTGTAGCCTTCGCTCACCGGTATTCCAAGCTGTTCTAGCTGCGTTGACATCGGCGGATAGACATTCTCATCCGAGCCGGTGACGCGATGGCCCTGGGTCTTCAGCATTCCCGCAAGCGAAGCCATCGCAGTACCGCAGATCCCGATGAGATGATAGTGCTTATTGGTCAAATGAGGCTCCAGCATTGGCAGTGTAAGATCAAAGCCAGAGAGCTTATTTCAGATTCGCCGACAGAATCAATTCTATTGAGACCAGTACTGAAATAGACCGTAGCGCAAAAAGGGCGGGCACGGAGGTCCGTCCATACATTGATCTTCACCCTTCCGTCAAAACGCAATCTTCCTTTCTCAGCATCAACACCAGGACTGCCGCCACTAGCGCGGAGCCGGCCAGATAAAGCACTCCACCGGTGAATGACTTTGTCGCCTCCTTCACAAAGCCAACTACAAACGGTCCGACGAACCCGCCGAGGTTGCCTACCGAATTGATCAAGCCTATTGACGCGGCGGCGGCCGAACCCGAGAGAAAACCGGTCGGCAACGCCCAAAAACTCGGGAAGTAGCTAAACAAACCTGCCGCCGCAACGCAGAACATCGCGATTGCAAGAAACGGATTACTGCTCACCAGTGTGCTCAACACGAGCCCCACGAACGCCACAAGCATCGGAGCAACCGTATGCCAGCGCCGCTCCTTTGTTCGATCGGATGACCAGCCAAGCCCGATCATAGCAATGAGTCCGAAGCAATAGGGCAGCGCCGACACAAGAGTGACCTGAAAATTCGTCAGCCCGGAGATACTCTTGACGATGGTCGGGAGCCACAAGTTGAGCCCAAGAGAACTCGTGATGATGAAGAAGTACGCGACCGCGAGAACGATAACTCCGCGGTGTCTGAGCGATTCCAACACTGTGAGCGAGCGCGCCTCACTCTTCCTTTGCCGCTCGATCCGCAACTCTTCAACAAGCCATTCACGCTCGTCTTCAGAGAGCCACGCCGCCTGGCTCGGCCGGTCCGTCAGATAGAAGATCGTAACTACTCCGAAAATGATCGCCGGCCCGCCCTCAACGATGAACAGCCAGCGCCATCCCGCGAGTCCGAGCCAGTTCACGCCGAGCAGTAAACCCGAAATCGGCGAGCCCACAATGTTCGCGATCGGCACCGCCGCCATGAACAACGCTACAGCCTTCGCCCTGTCTTCGTCCCTGAACCAGTGGCTCAGATAGACGATTATGCCGGGGAAGAAGCCGGCTTCCGCCGCGCCGAGCAGAAATCTGACCGCGTAGAACTGACCGGCCGTATGAATAAAACCCATACAAGTCGCCAGAACGCCCCACGAGATCATGATTCGCGCGATCCAGCCTCGCGCGCTCCAACGCTCCACCAGCATTGTTCCAGGAATCTCCAGAACAAAATATCCGATGAAGAAAATCCCCGCGCCAAAACCGTACGTCTCGCTCGTGAAGTTCAAGTCCCGAGTCATCTCGAGGTTCGCATACGTGACATTGACTCGATCGAGGAAGCAAATAATGTAGACAATAAAAAGGAAGGGGATGAGCCGCCGGGTGATCCGCCTACGCGCCCGCTTTGAAAGAGGCTCCTGCACTACTGTTGTCGCCGCTCTGATGTCTTCTCCTTGGCGTGAGTCGTCACGCAGCCAGATGCCCGGATATCCAGTTCGTGACGGTCGAAAAGAGCTCTTCTTTTTCCGGTTCATTGAAGAGCTCGTGGTAGAAGCCTGAATAAGTCCGCAGCTCTTTGTCTTTCGATCCAATCAAAGGGAAGAGACGCGCCGTTGCGTCGTAGCTTGCAAGCTTGTCATCGGAGCCGTGAAGTATTAGTAGAGGCTTCTTAATCTCGGAAGCGCGCCGCGTGAGATCTTCCATTGCCCGGGTTGCCTCCGCGAACCACCTCGCGCTTACGACGTGGTGCACAAGCGGATCGGCTGCATAGGCGGCTCCAACATTCGGATCGCGGCTTAGCACCGCCGGATCGATTTCATTATTGAGAGTCAGGCGCGGCATCAGCGCCGCGCTTATTTTGCCAATGAGAAGTTTATGCGGAGGAACTCGAGCCGCGACGCCGACGAGAGGGGCTGAAATAACCGCGCCTCGTATCGCAGGGTCGTTGCGAAGAAGATACCTCAGAGCTATCAGGCCGCCCATACTATGAGCGACAAGAAAAAGCGGAAGAGGAGCCTCATTGCTGACGACCCGGCGTATCATTAACCCGAGATCGTCCTCGTAGTCCTTGAACCGTTCGACGTGGCCGCGCGCGCCATCCGACTTGCCGTGGCCTCGCTGATCGTAGCCGGTAACCGAGCAACCCCGTGCACTGAGGTGTGATGTCAGGGCCCCGTACCTTCCGCTGTGTTCTCCAAAACCGTGAACCAATATTGCTTCGGCTACCGCTTGAGGCGCCGGCCTTCGCCACATCCAGAGCTTCGTGCGGTCTTGAGTGATAATCGATTCTTCCATATGTGAAGTTGCTGATGAAATGAAGCAGGCCTCAGGCGAATCCGCAGAGATTAAACGCTATCGCTGCCGCGGCCGCAACCGTACGGCGACTGGATTCTCGAGCGGCGATCAAGCGAGATCGATGGCCTTATTGTCGTAAAACCGGCCACAACAAGGATCGACGGCCGAGATCAGCGGAAGGGAGCCGACGCCGGAGGGAGCCATGTCGCTCAGTCGCTGAGGCCCGAGCGAGGGGTTGAAAAGCACGAAATTTGCTCCGTTCCAGTCATGGGCGTCCGCGTGTGTACGATTTCGCTCTCGTCACCGGAGACATCCGAGGTGCAAATGAACCTGACTGTGGAAAATTTAGTGATTCTGTTGCTCGTCGGAGGGCTCACCGGCGCCATAGGACAGAGACTTGCTGGGTATTCGCGAGGCGGGTGCTTAACCTCCATTGCTCTGGGCTTCATTGGAGCTTTGATTGGAAGCTGGGCCGTAAAACAGTTCAGGCTGCCTGAGATATTCGCAATGAAAATAGGCGAGACTCACTTCCCTATCGTTTGGGCGATTGTAGGAGCGGCGGTTCTGGTGGCTATCTTTGGATTGCTGACGAGGAGACGGTATATCTAAGCGGGATCGTAGAAGGTCGTCTGTTCGACTTTTTGTGAACAACGCGAATTGGGCGCTTCGGCGTCAGCTAATAAGGACCAACAACAATGAAAGTACGACTAATCAAGGCCGAGTCGTCACCCTCTAAGGAAAAAGAGGAGCGACCGGTCGCCGATGTTTCAATCGTCGACACCATCCGATCGTGGGTACGCGAGTTCAAATCGAACGAAGCGGGAAAGGCCCGCCTGGAGTTTAAACGAGTAAATAACCTCGGTAAAACATAGCGGAATTAATACGCCAGGCTTCATTCCGGGCTCCAGACGGCACGATATTCCTATAGTTAAGTGCAGTTGCTCGCCCCGATCCTAATACTCTCTTTCTCGATCTCAATACACTCTTCATTGATCGAACAGTGAAGTAATTCATCTCTTATCGTCTATGCCTGCAAGATCATTGCATCGGGCTGTGGAGTAGAAGAAACCTACGAAGCAGTCGCGCCTCCGTCCTTCTCGACAGTTGGAGATCGACTGCGCTGCCGCATCGAGCAGTGGCTCGATTGTTGCTTCGTCATGGAGACATAGCGTTGAGACATAGCGTTCATATCAACGCTCCGCACAAAAGACGCACGAGAGGAGGTAGAAAATTGAGCGAAAATAGAGAAAAGCGAATAGTAGTAGAGGACGCTCCTATAGAGGGTCGTCGAATGGTTGAGAGTTCGTACAACTCCGTGGTCAGCGACCGGAGAAGGATATCGGGCGTGGCTATAACCGCTCTCGTTCTCGCAGCCGTCACCGCCGCCGTAGTAATTGCATTGTTGATTGTGTACAACCAGCGAAACAACACTGATGAAGCGCTGGAAAAAGAGAGAGCTATAGCCGCGGCCGCGCAGCAAACGCCCAATCAACCGCAACCGCCCGTAGTAGTCACCGTGCCCCCGTCTCAGCCGGCTACAGTGCCTGTGCCATATCCGGCGCCCGCACCATCGCAGCCTGCGACTCAGCCTAATACCGCTCCCTCAAGCACCAGCATTGAAATCGAGGTGACCTCGCGCCTGCTAAATGACGAGCAGTTGCGGAGCCAGATAGTTAATGTGAAGGTCGCCGGCGGGACCGCCACGCTGACCGGCAACGTTCCCGACGAGGGCCTCAAAAAGCGGGCCGAGACGATCGCAAAGGCGGTCAACGGAGTTCAAACTGTCATAAACAATATTACGGTTCAACCCTGAAGATCGAGGCACGAAGGACGCTTGAAGATGAACGATATTCTGCGATCAATCAGTGTCGTCGCGGCTGTTTTCACGCTTCTGGCCGGCGCCGCATGCGTCACCGAATCGTCCAACGACGGCGGCAATAGATCTACTCCGCCCGCCAACACCGATGCGGCAAGCGCCCCCCCAACCGCCCCGGAACCGGCGCCGCCAACGCCCGATGCTGCGCTCAATACTCAAGCCGTGACTCTGGCCGTGATTGATGCGTTCTTCGCGCAGGAAGGCTTTGCGGAAGATCTCAAATCGAAACTGCGGCTCACGGACGATCAGGTCAATAGTCTCAGGAGCATCGCGCGCCGCGAAACGTCCAAACTGCGCGAATCCGATAACGACGACCAATATGCCGGCAATACCAGAGCCGCCCGCGAGGACGCCCTCGAGAAGAGCAAGGCCATCATTGGCGAAGAAAAGAGCCGGGAATTGGTCGCCTTCGTAAACGAGCGTTGGAATGGCAACGCCGCCGCGTCAACATCGGGAGGCGCTTCGCCTTCGGGGACATCTCCATCTGCCGTACCGCGGGACTCGGGCGCGATTGCGGCTGGGGTTCCAAAAGACAACCGGGTTGTCGTGAACACGCCTGCGTTTCGAATGGATCTGTTTGAAGACGGGAAGCTAATCAAGTCTTATAAGATCGGCATAGGATATCCCGAATTCCCTCTTCCAACAGGACAGCGCAAAGCGGAGACAATCATCTTCAACCCGACCTGGACACCACCCGATGAAGCGTGGGTAGAGTCACCGGGAAGCAAAGTCAAGGTCGGAGAAAAAATCGAAGCAGGCGATAAGCTGAATCCGCTCGGGCCGATCAAAATTCCAATCGGCTTGCCATCGTTGATACACGGCGGCAAGGCTCCGGCAAAACTTGGCGGCTTCGCATCACACGGATGCGTAGGCTTGACAACTCCACAGATAAACGATTTTGTCAGGCGACTGGCGCAACTCTCCGGCACTCCGCTGTCGGATGAACAAATCAGTGAGTTTGAGAAAAACAAGAAAGATACAAAGACGGTGAAGCTGAGCAAGCCGGTTCCCGTGGAACTGCGCTATGAAACCATAACCGTTGAAGACGGCAAACTTCATATCTACCGCGATGTCTACGACCGCGGAACGAATACGCAAGAGAATCTGGCTAGAGTGCTGCAATCGTACGGCGTGACCATGGATCAGTTGAATGATAGCGAACGGGCTGAAGTGACGAGCGCCCTCAATCAGATGGCTCGCGACGCACGCGGTCAGCCGACCACGGACGCTTCGGACGCGAAAAAATTAGATAATGCCAATTCCTCAGCGCCCTCCACCAAATCGAAAAAAAGTGGTCCGCGCAAAGAAGAGTCGAAGAACAGCAGCCCAAGTGGAAAGGTGACGCGTTCAATTAGCGGCAGCAAGGAGATGATCGTTCAGATTTCGGCACTGGCCGGAAAGGGCTATCCTGCACCCGTCGAGTTGGATGGGGGCTCCGCGCCAAAAAGCGCTGCGCCACGCTCTGCCCGAAGACGGAAATAGTCGTTCAACGCTGCGTCTCTGTAAACCGGAAGGCGCAACAGAAATCGAAGAGACGGTGTACTAAATAAAACAAGCGTATGACGATCGAACATGAATCGTTGGCCATCGCCTGCGACAGATCGCATCGGTGAAAATAGCGCCAAAGCACGTTTCTTTGTCATTTCCGCATAAGCAGTGGATAGGGATTGATGGGATTGCCGCCGCTCCATCCGTGCGGCGAAATAGGCTTTGAGATCGCAAAGTGAAGGTGATAGTTTCCGGCTCCGGCATTGCCCGTGTCGCCGACGTAGGCGATTACATCACCGCGCCGCAACTGTGTTCCTTCGGCAATCCCGTCCGCATAGCGCATCAGATGAGCGTAGTAGTAAACGTAGCGGCTGGAAGGATCCAGCTCGTATAGCGTCACGCCGCCTTTATCGCTCTGAAAGAGCTTGATCACACTACCATCCGACGCTGCCAGAACAGGAGTGCCCTGAGGCGCCGATATATCGATCGCGTCGTGCCGGCGGGCTTCGGAGCGGGCTTGATTAAAGGTGTCGCGCAACTGACTGGCGGCGACGCCCTGAACGGGTATCAGTAGATTTCGCGAAGCAAGATAATGGACATCGGCAGACGTGATCGCGTTCGCTACGTCAGCCTCTTCCGCTGCTTTATCAGACTGCGAGGGTGCTGGCAGGGGCTCCATTTTCGGGGGCGCCTTCGCATTGGAGCGAGTAGCGGAATCTGTCCCAGAGCTGTTTGTTACTGAGTTCCTCGGCATCGAGCCGTTATGTCTACTGAGCATAATGGCCGCTGCCAGAAACAGACAGGCCCAAAACAAGAGCACGAACTTGTACCTGCGAATGAACGACCGCATGAAACTGCGCTTCAATCCTCACCTCTCGTTGGAGCGTGCTCGATTCTTTCTTCACCAGAGATGTTCATGAATCAAATTTCACACCAGGCTCCGGTGTTTGAAGGAGACAGGGCGGCCTGAGGTGATGACATCCGCGAGTCCGCGGGGGCTTTTGAGTTCATCGTGCGTCCGTACACTCGAACGTTTCCGGCAGCATATGGTGGCAGTACAACCGACACGAGCGCAGGCGTTCTAACCAGCCGCTTTCGACTGCGACGACCGCCGGGCTCGACCCAAGAAACCGCTCTACATCAGCCGAGGTGGTCTCGCGTCCGGCGTAGTAGGTCACGCGGGGGCATTCACGGGGCACCAGATAGTTGTGAAGGCGGTGCGCGTCGATAGCCCACACGACCAGCCTGCCGGCGTATTCCGCCGGTCGCGGTTCGAACCGGCCGATGCCTGACTCTTCGCTGAGATGGAATAGCATAACGCGCCTCCCGCGCGGCTTTACGATAGCCGTTCAGCCCCGAGCGGCGCGTCCACTCTCACATTATCTTGGTATTCGCGCCGCTCGTCGGCTGCAGCGGCCTGTTAGCCAGCCATTTGCCAGTGCCGTACGTGCGGATAACTCTGAAACTCAGAGGATGACCCTTGGCTTTGATTTGCGGCGCAATGCTGAGTATTCTGTCGATTGTTCTTGCAACACAAACTAGCGATCCAGTTTGTTCAAAACGGCGAGAACTGATTTTGCTTTTTTAATTCGGAGTGCTTTCCAATCCGCGTCGGGCCCGTTGGCACGCCGATCGGTCAGATAGGCCGCTTCCGGGTGATTCTCCAGATTTCCAACCTCGGAAACCAACCAAGCTTTGGCATATTCCCGAAGAGTCGGCGCTTTTCCGTCGGTCCAAAACTCACGAATTAATATACGAGCGATGGCGCCGTCCTTAAACTTGCCACCTGTTAGGCTTTTCATGACTTTCAGAAACTGAGTATTGTTCTTGTCGTACTGGCCAAAATGAAGCTTTGTGGTTGGCGCAATATTTGTGAGTTTAATAAAACTCACAACGTTCTCAGCAAAGACAGTCGGGCCTTCAATTTTTCCTGAGGCCACAAACTTTCGCATTCGCGCCAGGACAATAGTCTTACGATCCTTTTCGCTGGTCTTTTTTAGCCGACCGTCGACCATGATGTGGATATGGTACGGGATTTTGTGTTTATCGCAAAAGCCCTGATACTCTTTGATATTGAGATAGTTCATCTCTTGAAAAAGTTCTTCGTTCTTATCCATGGGCTTCAATTGCCAGCGGTAAAATGATTAGGCAACTTAAAATGTCTTCGCTGCGCACTCTGGAGCGGGAAGCTACCTCGCGGGGTTCTTGTTATGTGACCCTTGCCCGATGGATCTCGGCTCCGGTCACCTTCATCAATTGCGCAACGTCACTCGGAGTTCCGGCAGTGAAGTTGGCCTCAATCTTTTCGGCGTGCGTCTGGCCGTCTTGGCCCGTGTAAAGCCGAGTGATGAAAAGTTCGTGTTCGTCTCATCGCGTCCTTCCAGTGAGCCTGTCTACTTGCGATGTGCGCCTGTCCCGCTAACGCCTGATTCAGCGGGCGCGGGCCACGGCACTCAAAGAAAGCGTGAGAGCGGCGCGGCCCGCGCTCCGCTGCAATCTCTTCTTGAACTAAGCGCTACGCGCAGACGCGTTCGTCTGATGAGCGCTATAGCTCGATCATTCTCGACCGGGATCTGAATCTCTACACTTCCTTTAGACAAAGAAACATTTCGAAACGGAGGTGTAGTTATGACCGAGATGCGAAAGAGAATGATCGAGACTCTTCAACTGGCTGGCCTCCCTGAACGTACTCAGGAAGCATATGTTTCGAGCTGTCCGCCAACTGGCTGAGCATTATCACAAGTCACCTGACCTTATAACCGAGGAAGAACTCCGACAGTATTTCCTCTACATTAAGAATGTCAAGAAGTATGCCCGTCCAACCACTACCATCGCCCTGTGCGGAATCAAGTTCTTCTTCGAAAAGACTCTCGGCACGCGATGGACGATCTTTGACGTGATCAGGCCCGCCTGCCAGAAGAAACTATCAACCATCCTCAGCATCCAAGAGGTGCGAAAGATTCTGTCGTTGATTCGACTGCCCGTTATCGAGTCTGCCTTGCCACAATCTATTCGTGCGGCATGAGGCTTCAAGAGGGAACTCATCTTCAAATTCCCGACATCGACAGCAATCGGATGATGCTGCACGTCCGGCACGCAAAGGGCGGCAAGGATCGTCTTGTGCCATGGCTGTTTCCATCCGAAGGCAAGGCTCATATTAATCTGAATGAGTCTACTGAGCCGATGCACAACAGCAGCGTTCAGGACGCCTTCGTGCCGCGCTCAAAGAAAGCCGCATCAATAAGCGCACTTCAGTTCATACGCTTCGCCACTATGCCGAGTTCCGGAGTGCCTTCCTCAAAGTCAGATGAACACTACCTGATAGACCGCGGATTAAATCCCGGAGCGCTTCAGGAGTAATTTTGATAGTTGACTGCATAAGGACCTTACCTTCCGAGTCGTGGACTACGACCGAGGTGCTTGCCTGATGCACGTCTAGACCTACATACTTCAGATTGTTGATTGGACGTTCCTCCCGGTGATCGGTTGAGAGTTGGAACTTCAAGCTACCACGAAGGGGCGTCCTTTCATATAGCGTTAGGCCACAATTTATGTCAGGCTTTTGTCCTCAACAATCCTAGATGCTTCCAATCGCTTTTTCTTTCGTTCCTTAAGCACCCGAACAAATTTCCTTGGATCTATGATAATGGCTTTATCAGCAAATAGTCCCGGTAGTATGTAGTTGATAGCCGCCCATATAAGTAACAAAAGTGAGTATCGAGGCTCAAGCCAGTTCCATCCTTCCGGCTTTAGTATAAGCCTGTAAAACCCCACAATAGCCACCACCCATAGGAAAGAAATACCTATAAAAACTCGTCTGGCAAATATTGTAGCAATTTTATCTTCCAGGTATTCCCTTTCTATTTGCAAAGCGTTCAATGTAGAAGCCATTTTATTAAACTCAATGCTTGAGATTATTGATTCATCAGTCATTATTATCTTGTCTTTCGTATATATGCTGTTGGCGAGAGAGGTATAATCGTATGTCTCCTTGTATATTAAATTGTGAATTAGATCTTTGTGGCTGTGTTTAGGGCTGTAGAGAAATTCAAATGAATATATTGAACTTACATTTTTGAATCTCAGTATATTATAAACATCAACCAGATGTCTTTTCAGCACAGCCGTAACGTCAAAGATAAACGCATATGAATCCGTAGAATTCAAGAGTGTCGAAATTTCATCTTCTAACTCGTCATAAATGATTGGCTTGTTATCGAATTTTATCCCTTTCACTTTATCATATCTCTGGCGATGTGGCATTTCAAGCTTAAGCTCTTTTGGCTCCCAGCCACTCTCTTCTTTTTCCAAGTAGCATCCATTACTTAAACAATCAATCTGTTTAGTAATGGATTCCTGCAAATTTTTCAAGTAATGCTTTATTAAGCCTACTCTTCCTCGATCACCAGTTATACCTATCAAAACGATCTCAGTGAGAGGTTTATGATGGTCCGAGCAGTGAACTATAACATTTACATAAGGATCGGGGTTGTCTGAAGTAGCAAACATCAACAATTTCTTCGGCTTGAGGCGTGTGCTCTCTAGTTCTTCCTTTTCGGTAGGATATTTTGTTGTTCCCTTATTTTGTTTTGCTAACATCAGATTGCCGATTGCTTGGTTGAGATTGTTGCCAACGCCACAACTCATAGATAGACCAGTATACTTAGTAAATAGATCGGAAATTGCCTGTAAGTATTCAGGTCCACTTTTTTCGGAATCGAATTTGACTAATACATCATCACCCCCGGCGATAATTAGTTCGGCGCCATCTGTCGCTCTCACCAGTGTCTCGATTTGGAATATTGCTCGCTTGATACTCTCAGACAAATGCTTTGCATCGTCTATCCTACCACTATTGAATAAGTTGTCTAATGTATTACCTATATTGTCGCCATCAAAAAACGCAAACCTTCTCATTGTGTTTAAGATATGCTATTGAGCATTGTCCAAAAGAGCCACTGGTACGCAGATGGTCCGCTTCGGCGGCTCCGGTTGATGCCATTGTTAGCCACCGCCCCCGTGGACGAAACGAATGCTGTTGCCATCAGCGTCCTCCACGTACGTCTCCCGATTGCCCAACTTTGATCCGTCGGTTCTAGTGCGACTGCAACCCCCTTTGCGACAAGCTCCACACGCAACGCATCTACGTATTCGACGACCAGGAACACTACCCCCGCCCGACACTCCATCATCGGGAAACGATGAAATGTGCAAGTCCACTCCGTCTCGCGTTAAGCCCATGTAGCATGGGTCCGGCCGCCAAAAGGCCGGTAGTCAAATTTTTTAGCTGAATCCTAAGCGATCAAAATAGAAATCCGCAGCAAGAGCCGATTTGCTGACATGAAGAACTGGTATGGCTAACTTAAACATATAGTACTAAAAGCGTCTGTACTTTTTTTGAACCTAATGGTGGGCGGTACTGGATTCGAACCAGTGACCCCCGGTTTGTAAGACCGATGCTCTACCGCTGAGCTAACCGCCCTGCCTGGAACCTAAAACGGGCCTACTATATCGATGCACCCATCGACTGTCAAGCAAGGCGTCTTGAGCGCTCAACAGCCGAAGGACAGCACGCCGCCTATCTCAAAACCAAGTCGCGGGCTCTCAAATATATCTAAAACAGGCCCTAAAACAGGCCATTGACAGGCCATAGATTGCCCACATCGCATGAAACCCGTAGAGAATTGGCAGGAAATCGATAGAAAGCATATTAAAAAAGTTGACAGTGATACACTCATATATTAGTATGCCAATGAACTTTTGAATCTGGAGGCAGAGTCAATTATGAGCAAGATCATCGGCATCGATTTGGGCACCACGAACTCGGTTGTGGCGGTGATGGAAGGCGGCGAGCCAGCAGTCATTACGAACGCCGAGGGTGCAAGGACGACCCCGTCCGTCGTCGGATTTACCAAGGACGGCAATCGCCTGGTCGGGCAGGTAGCAAAACGACAATCAGTCACTAATCCCGAAAACACCGTTTATTCAATCAAGAGATTCATGGGAAGGCGCTTCGACGAAGTCAACGAAGAGATGAAGATGGTGCCTTACAAAGTCACCAAAGCCTCCAACGGCGACGTGCGCGTGTCCGCCGGCGGAAAGGAATACTCGCCTCCCGAAATCTCGGCGATGATACTACAAAAGTTGAAGCAGGCCGCCGAGGACTATCTCGGCGAAAAGGTCAGTCAGGCCGTGATCACAGTGCCTGCCTACTTTAATGACGCCCAGCGGCAGGCCACTAAAGACGCCGGCAAAATCGCCGGTCTGGAAGTAATGCGAATCGTTAACGAGCCTACCGCGGCGGCGCTTGCTTACGGTCTCGATAAGAAAAAAGACGAGACCATAGCCGTGTTCGATTTCGGCGGAGGCACGTTCGATATCTCGATCCTCGAAGTAGGCGAAGGCGTTGTGGAAGTAAAAGCCACCAATGGAGACACGCATCTGGGCGGCGACAACGTAGACCAGCGCTTGATCGAATGGATCACCGACGAATTCAAAAAAGATCAGGGGATCGATCTCTCAAAAGATAAGATGGCGCTTCAGCGCCTGAAAGAGGCCTCGGAAAAAGCGAAGATCGAGCTTTCTTCGACAATGGAGACGGAGATCAATCTGCCATTTATAACGGCCGACCAGTCCGGACCAAAACACCTGGTCATGAAGCTGACGCGAGCCAAGTTCGAGCAGCTTGTCGACGACATTCTTCAAAGGGCCATGGGGCCCTGCCGCGCAGCATTGCAGGACGC
Organism: Blastocatellia bacterium AA13; assembly: GCA_003222245.1. Classification (GTDB taxonomy): domain Bacteria; phylum Acidobacteriota; class Blastocatellia; order UBA7656; family UBA7656; genus QHVH01. The sequence goes on from QHVH01000016.1 coordinate 79,961, forward strand.
GGGCGTGAATGCGAGCCAGATCGATGAAGTCGTGCTGGTGGGCGGCTCAACCCGAATTCCCAAGGTACAGCAACTCGTTAAGGAGTTCTTCGGCAAGGAACCGCACAAAGGCGTCAATCCCGACGAAGTCGTAGCGGTCGGCGCTGCTATTCAGGCCGGTGTCCTCGGTGGAGAGGTTAAGGATCTGCTTCTGCTCGATGTGACGCCGCTCAGTCTCGGTATCGAAACGCTTGGAGGCGTCTTCACCAAGCTGATTGAAAGAAACACGACGATCCCGACCCGCAAGTCGGAAATATTCTCCACCGCCTCCGACAATCAGACTTCGGTCGAGGTTCACGTGCTTCAGGGCGAGCGCCCGATGGCAGCACAAAATCGCACGCTCGGTAAGTTCCATCTTGTAGGCATTCCGCCAGCGCCGAGAGGCGTTCCGCAGGTCGAAGTCACCTTCGACATCGATGCCAACGGCATCGTCAATGTTCAGGCGAAGGATCTCGGCACGGGTCGCGAACAGAAGATAACGATCACGGCATCGTCCGGTCTCTCAAAGGAAGAGATCGACAAGATGATGCGCGAAGCCGAGTCGCACGCCGACGAAGACAAACAGGCTCGTGAACGCGTCGAAGCGCATAACAAACTCGACAGCATGATTTACTCGACCGAGAAGACGCTTTCCGAGAACCGCGATAAAGTGGATGCATCGGTTGCCGCCGAAATCGAAAGCGCTTTGACGGAGGCAAAAGGCAAGCTCAATTCCCAGGATGCCGCCGAATTAAACACTGCTTATGATGAACTGGTGAAATCCTCTCATAAGCTGGCCGAAGTAATGTACAAGCAGGCGGCGGCTCAGGGTGCACCCGGCGGAGACGCGGGCGCTCACGGAGCTGGAGCATCGGGAGCCTCAGGCGGCGGGAGCGACGACGTTATTGACGCCGAGTACGTCGACGTTGACAAAAAGTAAAGTTGATGAATTTTGTGGCTCGTTAGACGGCGGCGCCAGCCGCGTACAGGCGGGCCACAATTTTCAATACTACTTTAAATAGATGGCGAATACCGACTACTACAAAGTGCTGGGTGTGCCGCGCGGGGCTAAGCCTGACGAAATAAAGAAGGCCTATCGGCGTCTCGCCCGCAAACACCATCCCGACGTCAACCCGGGGAGCAAAGACGCCGAAGAGAAGTTCAAGCAGATCTCGGAAGCGTTCGATGTTCTGTCCGATCCCAAGAAGCGGGAAGTCTACGATCAATACGGCTACTACTCCGATCAGATTCCTGCCGGTGCGCGATCGGCTCCCGGCGGCGGCTTCGACTTTTCCGAGTTCGGAGCTACCGGATTCAAGGATATTTTTTCCGAACTGTTCGGCAGTTCCAGGAGCCAGAGCTCACGTGTCCGGCGTTCAGAGGGAGCGGACATCGAATACGGCATCACGATCACGTTCAATGAAGCGATGGCCGGAGTAACGAAGCGCATCGAAATCGATCGCAGTGACGTGTGTCCGTCGTGCAAAGGCACGGGAGAAGCCGGGAGCGGTACAGTCTCCTGTCCGAATTGCGGCGGCTCCGGACAGCAAACAGGTATATTCGGCGCCAGCGGCAAATGCGCGCAGTGCGGAGGCTCGGGCACGGTAGGAAGGAGATGCCCTACTTGCAACGGCAGGGGTATCAGCGCGATCAGAGAAGGCATCCGCGTCAAAATACCTGCCGGCGTCGACACCGGTTCCAGAGTGCGTGTTCCGAACAAAGGTCACGCGGGCCCTCTGGGGGGACCTCCAGGTGATCTCTACATAATCACCAATGTCGAGGATCATCAGTACTTCAAGCGGCAGGGAGATAATATCTACTGCACGATACCGATCACGGTTCCGGAGGCCGCGCTGGGCGCTCGCATAGAAGTGCCCACTATCGATGGAAAGGCGCTTCTGAGAATCCCGCCCGGCACTCAATCGGGACAGAAGTTCAGGCTCCGGGACCGGGGGGCGCCAAGCCTTCGAGCCGGCGGCGCTAGAGGCGATCAGTTCGTCGAGGTGAAGATAACGCTGCCCAAAGTGATTGGCGAAGAAACAAAAGAATTGCTTCAGAAGTACGCTTATCACAACCCCGAGAGCCCGCGTAAAGAAATGGGTCTGGAGTAAAAGCCGGGGTCGAGATGGTTCAGTTGATAATATGGCTCGTGGTATTGCTCGTCATCGCAGGCGCCTTCCTGGCTCTTGCGAATGAGAACAGGCGGCTTCGGTCCCGTACTACGGAAGAGTTCGAGCGTGATCTCGCTGACTCAAAAGGGTTGATGCCGTCTATGGCTCGAGCAGGCGGCTTGCAGATGGAAAAGCTGCTGTCCACGTCTCAAAAAGCCGCGATCGAATTGAGGGAAGATGAGCAGCGCGGAATGACTCGCACGGGCTCCAAGAGCGACGACGCAGACCGGACAGAGGTTCCAAGCAATGGCAAGAGCAGCTAAGAAGCCGAAAAAATATACAATCAGCGTGGTGGCCGAGCAGTACGCCATACACCCGCAGACACTGCGCATGTATGAGCGCGAAGGGTTGATCACGCCTTCACGGTCACCCAAAGGCACGCGTTATTATACCGAAGAGAACATCGAGAGACTTGAAGTCATACTGAGTTTGACTCGCGATCTGGGCGTTAATATCGCGGGAATCGAGATAATCCTCAACATGCTGGAAAAGATGAAGCAAATGCAGAGAGACTTCGAGTCTTTTGTTGAGTATGTTCGCGGAACCGTGAGTTCGGAATTCACCGGCAAGGACGCCGCTCAAAAATCGGCGCTCGTCCCACGACGCGGTATCAGTGCGATTCTCAATCAAGCGTCGCAAAGAAAATCGTTTTAGGAAAACTGCTGGGAATAGTCGAAGAATTGAACACTCACTGCCATCATTTAGGAACCCGTGGAGAGCCTGAGAGTTGAACAATCATCGCCATCATTCGCGCCGCAGCTTTGCGAGCATAACTCCAGTTCCTCATATATCGCCTGAACTGAGCAACACAAGATTAGGACAGTACCCGTGCTTGCCGATATGCCCGAATCAACGTACCATCGGATAGCAACCATCCCCCAGCAGCATCCTTCTGTAGAACTCTTTTATTCCTTAGAACGAACGAGGCAATTAATGGCAAGCAAGAAATGGTCTTTCAGAATCGGTCTCGGAATCTTGATCTTGACAGCGGGCGCGTGCAGTTTCAGCGTATCTACCGCTAACATAAGCGCACTGAAGCTCGGCACGGATAAGGCCGTCAGCTCGGAAACAAGCAGGTTCTCGACAAGCGATACCATCTATGCGGTAGCGGTAATTTCAAACGCGCCTGGCAAAGTAAAGGTCAGGGGGCGCCTGGCAGTCGAGGACGTCGAAGGCCAGCAGACCGGACCTATACCCGGCCTGGAGACTAGCCTGGATCTAGAGGGCAGCGGCTCCGCCACTTTTACTTTCTCCGCGCCAACAGCGGGTTGGCCAAAGGGGAAATACAAGCTCGACGTCATCCTGCTAAACGAAGATGGCGCGCAGCAGGGCCAGAAATCCACCTCATTTACCGTCTCTTAATCTTCCGGTTTCAGAGAGGTCGTAGATCTCAGCTTCTACTTCTGCTAAGAAGGACCGGCGCCTGAATTTGGAGTGACGCGACCGATATGTTTCACGACTGAAGCGCGATGGGACTCGGCCCTTTCGGATTCAGGAGGGGCGAGCCATCGGCTTCCGGTCAAAGCAATCGAATACTGCTCAGTGATTGTCATGATTGTCAGAATCCGTTCGGGTTTCGTTCGCCTTCCGCCAGGATTTCAAATTTTTCAAGAAAACGTAATACGCCGCGAAGAATGCGATGGCCACACCGCGAATTCCATCCAGTAAGCCGAGTTTCAAAACGTAGCTCCGGAAAAATGTAACCGGAGGCGCCAGGGCAATGGCCAATATAGAAGGCGTCCTGCCTCGCGCGAGCATCTCTTCCGCGGCGAGCGTAGTGTATCTATCGCTACGCTGAACGTGCTCGGAAACTGTTCTGACTGTGTAGTGCAGAAGATCGCCGCTGATACGCTTGACTACACCGTCCACCTGCAGTTCTTCGTGAACAAAATCTCCGACCCATCTCGCCTTACGACGATCATAGAGACGGACCTTGCGATCGGGATACCAACCCGAATGCCTTACCCAACCACCTAGATAATTCGGGAGTCTCGACATTTCGTAGGCAGACGCAGGCTGATCAGGAGAGGCTTTGAAAGCGTCGATTTCCGTAGCAAGATCGGGAGATACGCGTTCATCCGCGTCGAGGCTGAATATCCAATCGTGAAGCGCTTCGGCCGCCGCAAAGTTCTTCTGCGCTGAGTACCCTCGCCATTCCTTTACGTACACTCGCTCGGTGAGCCCGCGTGCGATTTCGAGCGTTCGGTCAGTGCTGCCGGAATCTACAACAATGATCTCGTCCGCGAATGAAAGCGACTCGATGGCGTCGGCGATATTTCTTTCTTCGTTGAGAGTAATAATCGTCGCGGAGATTCTCCGCCGCGGTTTCTCATTAGGGGAAACGCTGTCGCCGAGCTGCGCGGCAATTCGCGCATCACTTTTCTTCGTCGGCATCACTCTCCAATAGGTCGAGATAGAGCGACTCGATGCGATCTATGATTTGATCACGGCCGTACCTTGCGTAAACGTCGCGCTGCCCCTGCAAAGCCAGTCGCTCCCGAAGCGGCGCGTCGGAAAGCATCCAGAGTAATTTGTTGGCCATCGCATTCGAGTCCCTCGCAGGAACCAACAAGCCCGTCTGGCTATCTTTGATTATTCCGCGAATGCCTCCCACATCGGAGGCTAATACGGCCCGTTTGGCGGCAAGCGCCTCGATGGCAACCAGAGAAAACCCTTCATCCCAGGATGGCACGACAACCACATCGAGAGCGGCAAGCAGGTCGGGAAGAAACTCGACGTGACCCAGGAATTTAAGACGGTCTCCCATTCCAAGCTGCGCCGCGAGCTCGGATAACTTATTGCTGAACGGCTGCCTTTCGTCCTGCTCGTCTCCGACTATAAGAAACTCGACGTCGGCTCGCATGCGGGCGACACGGGCCGCGGCTCGGACAAAGTCCTCTTGTCCCTTTGCGGGAGTAATCTGGCCTATGCAAGCTACCGCCAGTTTCGCATTGAGTCTGAACATCGCTCGGGCTGCATCGCGGTCGACCAATTGAAAGCGGCTCGGATCGACCCAGTTCGGAATCTCGTGCACGCGCTCTTCAGGAAGCGCAAGCCGCTCGACCACGGATTCCCGCACACCGGCCGAAACCGCTATGACGGCCGAAACATCTTTCAACATCCATCTGTAGATCGCGTTTTGTTTTATCGGCAGATAATGATGTCGCGTCAGCACAAGTTTATGCTTTCTGGCTCTGCGGCTTGCCATCGCAGTCATCAGGTAATCGCGGCCCACGTGCGCGTGGACGATGTCGATTCCGTACTGGTTTATGATCTCCGTGATTGCGGCAGCCGATTTGACATCAAGAGAGTTCTTCATCGGGACTTCGTGCCACGAGGTTATGACGCCGGAAAGCAAAGGCCTCAAGGGGCTGTTGGGACGCACCGCGAGAAAGAGCGCGTGTCCCCGCTCCGACAGGGCTCGAACCAGATCTGAAACGTGAATCTCGCCGCCGCCCAATTGACTGGCTGAGCAAACCTGAAGAATTCGCATAAGAACAGCCGCACCTCGATGCGGGCTTCCCGAACAACAGGAGAAACGCAGGGGGGATAAACGCTCGCACTCGAAGCGCCACGCCGGCTCTTGATGTTAGAACCGCGGTGATTGGTCGGCGGAATCGAGCCGCTTAGCTTGACAAGGACCCGCCGCGCTAATTTAATCGAGTTGCCCCCTCGGCGCAAACCAAACTCGCTCGTATAAATGAGACACCAGTGATCCAGGACATGCCGCCTCAGTTCATCGGTTTTTCGGTATTTCTCTTTGGTTTGATTGTCGGCAGCTTTCTCAACGTCGTCATTGCCAGAGTGCCCAACCGCGAGTCGATCGTATTACCTCCGTCTCATTGCCCGTCCTGTCTCGCGTCGATCAAGCCCTACGATAATGTGCCGATTCTGAGCTATATGATATTGGGCGGCCGATGCAGAAGCTGCAGGGTTCACATCTCCTTCATATATCCCGCCGTCGAAGCGATGGTGGGAATAGTCTACCTTCTCCTTTACCTGCTTGATGGGCTGACCCTCGCCTTTCTCGGCGACGTAGTGTTTGTTTCATTGATTCTGCCGCTCGTATTCATCGATTACCGCCATAAGATTCTGCCGAACGTCATTACTTATCCGGGATTCATTGTCCTGCTGGCGCTCAGGGTCCTGGCGCCGCTCCCGGTTCCACTGAACGCAACGGAGCACATTGCTTCGGCGATGATCAGCTCGCCGATATGGACTCACAGGCTCTTGGGAGCGCTGCTTGGCGCTCTAGCGGGAGGAGGGAGCCTCTGGCTGGTAGGATGGCTTTATCTGGTTATACGAAAAGTCGAAGGAATGGGCTTGGGCGATGCGAAGATGATGGCAATGGTTGGAGCATTTCTTGGATGGGAACTGACGTTCCTTACGATCTTCGTGGCGTCTCTTATGGGATCAATAGTCGGCGTCCTGGCGATGCTTGTGCGAGGAGAAAGTCTCAGAATGGAAATACCGTTCGGTGTTTTCCTGGGACCTTCGGCTATAATCGCACTTCTCGCCGGCCGTGAATTGATTGGCTGGTACGCGAGTCTCTTCAATTGAGCCTGAAAGCAGGCCGATAATAAAAATCGATTTTGAGAGAGGAAGAAGGAGGCATTCAATGAAAAGGGCTTTCACCGCTATTCTCCTGCTGGCGCTTCTCACTACCGGCGCCGTAGTCGCGCCCAGCGCGGCGTCCCGCGAACCCGTTCGCGCGCGGCACGGAATAGTTGCATCCGTGAGCGAGATTGCCTCAAAAGTCGGAGTCGACGTGATGCAGCGCGGGGGCAACGCCGTTGATGCGGCGGTCGCCGTCGCCCTCACTCTGGCCGTGACGTGGCCGTCGGCGGGCAACATCGGAGGAGGCGGCTTCATGATGATCCGGCGCGCGGACGGCCGAACGGAAGTAATTGATTACCGCGAACGCGCCCCGCTCACCGCAAGCCGTGATATGTACCTGAACGAAAAAGGCGAAGTCATCAAGAATGCTTCCACAGTCGGTTACAGAGCAGTCGGCGTGCCGGGAACGATCTCGGGTCTTGCTCTGGCTTTGAGCCGGCACGGAAAACTGAAGTGGGCGGATGTTATCGAACCGGCGCGCGCGCTGGCGGCGGAAGGATTCACGCTCAATCACCAGACTGTTCGGAGTATTCAAGGGAGCAGGGAACTTCTGGCGAAATTCCCGGACAGTAATCGGATATATCTGCGCGACGGCAAGTATTACGAGGAAGGAGACACTATTACTCAACCGGACCTGGCGAAAACGCTGACGAGGCTGAAAGAAAAGGGGCCGCGAGAGTTCTACGAGGGCGAAACCGCTCGCTTGATCGTGGATGATATGCAGCGCAACGGAGGACTAATAACCGCTCAGGATCTTAAAGGATATGAGCCGACGATTCGGAATCCTTTGAAGGGCACGTATCGCGGATACGAGCTCCTGACGATGCCGCCGCCTTCTTCCGGGGGGGCTGCGCTCATTGAAATGTTGAATGTTCTTGAACACTACGACCTGGCTCGCATGGGTTGGAACTCGTCCGCGGAGCTGCACCTGCTGATCGAGACAATGCGTCGCGCTTTTGCCGATCGCGCTGAATTCATGGGGGACACTGACTTCGTAAAAGTGCCGGTTGCCGGTTTGATCTCCAAGAAATACGCGGCGGAGATCGCGAAGACGATCGCATCGGATCATGCGACGCCAAGCGAGAACATCAGAGCTGGAAAGCCTGTCAGCTACGAGTCGACGGAAACAACCCACTTCACGATTATCGATCAGGAAGGCAATGTCGTCTCTAACACCTACACGTTGAACAACAGCTTCGGGTCCGGAGTGACCGCGCGAGGCACGGGCTTTTTATTGAATAACGAGATGGATGATTTTACTTCCAAGCCGGGCGTGCCGAACGCCTACGGATTGTTGCAGAGCGAGGCAAACGCAATCGCTCCCAAGAAAAGGCCGCTTTCCGCGATGACGCCTACGATCGTGCTGAAGGACGGCAAGTTCGTATTCGCCATAGGAAGCCCAGGCGGCCCCACCATAATCAACACCGTCCTGCAGGTAGTTGTTAATGTAATTGACTATGGCATGAACATTCAGCAGGCTATTGACTCGCCGAGGATTCATCATCAGTGGATGCCCGACGTAGTGCGATGGGAGCCGATGGGAATCAACGGCGATACCAGAGCCGCTCTTATGAGCATCGGTCAGAAATTGAGCGACCGCTCCGGCTTTATTGGAGATGCGCACGGAGTAATGGTGGAGGCCTCTACGGGCATGCGGCTCGGCGCATCGGATCCCAGACTTGGAGGGGCTGCCGTAGGATATTGAGCAACGAACAAAAATGACAATCGCCGAACAACTCGCATACTTGAAAAAAGGCGCCGTCGACTGCATCCCGGACGAAGAACTTGTTCGAAAGCTCGAGCGCGCCGCCAAAGCCGGCCAGCCTTTGAGAATTAAGGCCGGTTTTGATCCTACCGCGCCCGACATTCACATCGGCCATACTGTTCTGATTCGCAAAATGCGCCACTTCCAGCAGTTGGGCCATCAGGTCATTTTTCTCATCGGCGACTTCACGGGGATGATAGGCGATCCGTCGGGCCGTTCAATTACACGGCCGCCGCTCACGCGAGAACAGATCAACCAGAATGCCGAAACGTATAAGGAACAGATATTCAAGCTCCTGGATCGGGATAAGACCGAGATCCGGTTCAACAGCGAATGGATGTCCCGGTTCTCCGCCGACGATTTCATCAGGCTTGCCGGCAAAGCGACCGTGGCGCAGTTGCTGGAACGAGACGATTTCAAGAAGCGGTTCGAGTCACAGAGCCCGATAAGCGTTCACGAGCTTATGTATTCGCTCGTGCAAGGCTACGACTCGGTGGCGCTCAATTGCGATGTCGAGTTAGGCGGAACCGATCAGAAATTCAATCTGCTTATGGCGCGGCAGGTTCAACGCGAATATGGCGTCAAAGAGCCGCAACTGATAATGACAACGCCCCTGCTCGAAGGCCTGGACGGCGTGCAGAAGATGTCGAAGAGCCTCGGCAACTACATCGGCATCACCGAGAGTCCGCGAGAAATCTTCGGCAAGATAATGTCGATATCGGATGCGTTGATGTGGCGGTATTACGAGCTTCTGACGGATCTTTCGCCGTCCGAGATGGAGCAGATGAGAGCAAGGGCCGCGAGTAACGAGTTGAATCCGCGCGATCTAAAAGCGGATCTCGGATGGCGAGTGGTTCGCGACTTCTATTCTGACAGCGAGGCCGTTGCCGCCCGCGATGAATTCGACCGCATGTTTCGGGAGCGCAGGATGCCGGAGGAGATGCCCGCGGTCACAGTCCAGGACAAGTCGATCCGGCTGGTCAAACTCCTGGCGGCGGAAGGTCTGGCGTCGTCTATATCCGAAGCCCAGCGATTCATAACACAGGGAAGCGTGAAGCTTGATGGCGAAAAAGTTACCGACGTTACCTTCGAGCTAACTCGCATTGCAGCGGAACAGGCCGTGGTACAGGTCGGCAAGCGCAAATTCCTGCGATTGCTGCTGGCTTAAGCGGCGTAGAGCGCTTGCCTTCTCGGTCAATGTTAAAGGCGGATTTTCCTCAAGCGAAAGCCCACAATTAGAAGTTATTGCAAGGATGATTTCCTTGCTCAAGATTTCTTCGTTGTGCTATAAAACCCTCTTTAGTTTTTCGCTATTCTTAGTGTTTTCGCTGGCCCATCTTTGATTCGTGGGCCTTCAGTCCGCGAAACAAGTATCACGTCTCAATTCAGTTGTAAGTCGGTTGAAGTAGTAGACTGCTATCTCGACACTTAAGGAGTGACACAGAGATTATATGGAATTGACTTTGGTACTGGTCATTAGCGTTCTGTCGCTGGCTTTTGCCGGCTGGCTGACCTCGAATGTGCTCAGCAATGACACCGGCACTTCGGCTATGCAGGCCATTTCAAACGCGATTAAAGAAGGCGCCGAAGCGTTCATGCGGCGCCAGTATAGAACGATCGCGATGCTTAGCGTCGTGGTCGCGGCGGTCATATTCGTCCTGTATGCCTTTCTCCGGCCGCATAACAATGTCGACCCGGTGGAGAGCCTTCCTCTGGCGGGATATGTAACGATGTCGTTCATTCTCGGGGCCCTCTCATCCGGAATCGCGGGTTACATCGGCATGTTCGTTTCAATCCGTTCAAACATCCGAACGGCATCCGCTGCAAGGTCAAGCCTCAATCGCGCACTCCAGATAGCTATGAGGGGCGGCGCGGTCTCCGGTCTCTTCGTCGTCGCAATGAGCCTGCTTGGCGTCGGCGGACTGTTTACGCTGCTCAATCTCCTGGGCGGAATAGATCCCCGCAAGATACCGTTCATGATCGTCGGCTACGGCTTTGGCGCGTCCTTTGTAGCACTGTTTGCTCAGCTCGGAGGCGGCATCTATACCAAAGCAGCGGACGTGGGAGCCGATCTGGTAGGCAAAGTAGAAGCGGGCATTCCGGAGGATGATCCGCGCAATCCCGCTGTCATAGCGGATCTCGTCGGCGACAATGTCGGCGACTGCGCGGGACGCGGCGCCGATCTCTTCGAATCAACCGCAGCCGAAAACATCGGCGCGATGATCCTCGGCGTGGGCCTTTATCAATATTTCGGACTCAAAGGCATCCTCTTTCCACTCGTAGTCAGGGCGTTCGGACTCATAGCCTCGATAGTAGGCGTTATGCTGGTTCGAACAAAAGAAGATGCCGATCCGATGACGGCGCTCAATCGTGGATACTACGCGACGAGCGTCCTGGCAATCATCGGATTTTTTATCGGCTCCCGATGGCTGCTTCAGAGCCCGCTTGCTCCGGACGCATGGATTTATTTCTTCTTCTGCGGGGTGATCGGCATCGCGACCGCGATCGCTTTCGTATTCATCACTCAGTACTACACCGAATACAAATACAGGCCGGTACAGGAAATTGCGGAAGCCGCTCAAACAGGTCCAGCGACTACGATAATCACCGGCATAGCCGTGGGCTTCGAGTGTACCGCGATGCCCGTGATCGTTATATCCGCGGCGATAGTCTCATCCTACTATCTGGGTAATCAGTCGGGGATTCCGCTGTCCGACCATCCCGGTCTGTTCGGCACCGCCGTCGCGACGATGGGGATGCTCGGAACGGCCGCATACATTCTGGCAATGGACACATTCGGTCCGATTACCGATAACGCCGGCGGCATCGTCGAGATGAGCCAACAACCGGAAGAGATTCGGAAGAAGACCGATCGCCTGGATGCGGTTGGGAACACGACTAAGGCGCTGACTAAGGGTTATGCGATCGGCTCGGCCGCGCTGGCTGCCTTCCTACTCTTCTCGGCTTATCTGGACGAGGTTCGAAATTACGGCAAACGGCTCGAGTCCGTTGACATAGCAAAGCCCGAGGTCTTCGTCGGAGCGCTTCTGGGAGCCATGCTCGTGTTCCTGTTTTCGGCCTTTGCGATCAAGGCCGTAGGACGAGCCGCTTACACCGTTATCAACGAGGTGCGCCGCCAGTTCAAGGAGAAACCTGGAATACTGAAAGGGACCGACAAACCGGATTACGCCGCCTGCGTCGATATAGTCACGCGGGCTGCTCTGCGACAAATGGTGCTCCCAGGGGTTCTTGCCGTCGGAATGCCGATCGCGGTCGGCTTGATCTTTCGCCAGCTGGGAGTGGGCGCTGAAACCGTAGCGGCATTTCTTATGGTGGGAACCATCGCTGGAATTCTCGTGGCGACCTTCCTCAACAACGCCGGCGGAGCCTGGGATAACGCCAAGAAGTTCATAGAAATGGGTACGTACGGCGGAAAAGGATCCGCCGCGCATAAAGCGGCGGTCGTGGGCGATACGGTCGGCGACCCATTCAAGGATACGGCCGGACCGAGTTTGCACGTGCTCATTAAGCTGCTTTCGACAATCACACTGGTTCTTGCGCCGTTCTTCATATAAAGCGATAGCGAAAAAGTAAGGGCGGGCCGTTGTACCCGCCGTTACTTTTTCGATCTTTAGATTCAGGTTGAAATCAGTCCCAGCCATCCGTGATAATCTCGCTTCGTCTTTTAGCAAGGAAGGACCCACATGCCCGAAGAAAAAGTTATTAAGAGCGGGCAGCTCACTCTGTCCAGAGTATTCTTTCTCGCCGTGTGCGGCGGCATAGTATTTTTGCTTGTCGCAAGTGGAAAGCTGATCATAGGCTATCATCTGCTCACGCTCGTGCTTTGCGGTCTCTTGTTCCTGATCGCCACGGATTGGGGAGTTAACCTGGAACCTGTCGAGACCGCCCGTCTTGCTGGACGTCCGGATGAACGCCAGGCCGGAGTATCAACTGGAAGCCAATCGACCGAGCCTATGACAACTCAAGCCGCTGCCAGGGACGCGCGCGTCAAACGGAAATCTTCACGACAATCGAAGAGAAGACGATAGACAGACCTGGGCCTGGAGTTTTTTGCAACCACTCGACGCCGCCGGAAATAAGCCTCCTCTAACGAATTCGTTTTCTTGACATCTCAATTGTCGGAGGTAGACTTAGGATGCATCCGGCCTGCTTGTCACGCCGAGGCCGCAGCATTGAATTCGGTTGAACCGTCTGATGCAAGTCATCTGATGCAAGTCAGGGATACCAACGTAATCGTCCAGCCAGAGGATGCGTCGCAGCCGGCGGAACACACCCTGCAAGAACTCATAGATCGAATAAAGGACCTCTCCGAAATCCCTTCTCTTTTGGATGTAGAGAATTGGTTCTCTTCCCTCCTCGTGAGTCAACGTGATTTCCACCCATATCGGATGTTTGCCGACCGCAGCTACGCGCGAAATCTGATCGTCCGCGGCCCGTTTGCCGAGTTGCTGCTCCTATGCTGGCGCAGCGGACAGCGAACACCGATCCACGACCACGGCGGATCAGTCGGCGTCGTGATGGTCTGTGAAGGACTTCTTACCGAAACAATGTATGAGCGAATGCCCGAAGGACACGTACGGCCGCAAAATACTTTCAAGCGCTCTCCGGGCAGCATAACCGGGGCCGACGTTCCCGACATCCACCAACTGCTAAACATGCAACCCGACGATAAGCACATGGTTACCTTGCACTGCTATGCGCCTCCCCTCTCCGAGCTCAATACGTACAGCCCGCTCAGCGGCCGTGTGGGGCGATGGAGAGAGGGGTACTTTACCGGAGGCGCCGGGATCTAAATGCAAGAGCCTTGTTGTTTCAGACACACATCCATGCCGTCTGACGAGAGAGCGGTAATGGGCAGCCGCCTCGCATGAAATACGGATTCGTAATAGACCATCGACGATGCATCGGCTGCCACGCCTGCACCGTCGCCTGCAAATCCGAAAACGAAGTTCCACTCGGCTCCTACCGAACCTGGGTCAAATACGTCGAACAGGGCCAGTATCCGGACACTAGCAGATCTTTTGCCGTGCTTCGCTGCAATCACTGCGAGAATGCGCCGTGCGTCACTATTTGCCCGGTGACGGCATTGTTCAAAAGAGACAATGGAATAGTCGACTTCGACGGACGACGGTGCATCGGATGTAAAGCATGCATGCAGGCCTGTCCCTACGACGCTCTCTACATAAATCCTTTCACGAACACAGCCGAGAAATGCAACTTCTGCGCGCATCGCGTTGAGCTCGGCCTGCAACCCGCCTGCGTTGTCGTGTGTCCCGAGCAAGCCATTATTGCCGGAGACCTGGACAATCCTTTATCAAAGATATCTTCGCTGATCGCCTCCGAAAACACTCAAGTCCGAAAGCCCGAGGCTCAAACGCTTCCAAAGCTTTACTACATCGAAACAAGCTCAGCCGCGCTAAAGCCCGTCGAACAAACCCACTCCGGAGGGTACATTTGGGCTGAACAGAAACCCGATCCGATCCGTGATGATCAGGAGGCGATGTTCCAAGCGGAGACTAAGGCCAGGACTACATACGACGTCGCGCATGATCGGCCATGGGGTTGGAAAGTCTCCGCCTATCTGTTTACGAAATCTGTTTCGGCCGGCGCATTCATCGTAGCCGCCCTCGCTCTGACGTTATCGCAAACGATGAATCGATGGCTCTTCGATGTTGCGGCGCCAATTGTTGCACTTGCATTTTTGGCGGTAACCACAGCTCTACTGGTTCTCGATCTGAAACGGCCGGAGCGCTTCCTGAGCATTCTGTTCAGGCCTCAGTGGAAATCGTGGCTCGTGCTTGGCGGGTATACCCTTCTTGCATTCGGGGGCGTGGTTTCTATTTGGCTGGGAGCTTATGTACTCGAGATAGATCTGATAAGACCGCCCTTGATGTGGTTGGGCGTGATCCTCGCGGCGTTGACTGCCGGATATTCGGCATTCTTGTTTCGGCAGGCGCGAGGCCGCGTATTCTGGAACAGCCCGCTGGTGTTACCGCACCTGCTCGTTCAATCACTTATCGCCGGCGCTGCTGGATTGTTAATTGTCGCAATGGGCCGCTCGTTGCTAATCGGCGCTCCAATGGAGCCCGCGAGCTTGAATTTCTTGACCTATGAGCTGCTCGGCTCCCTGATTGCTCACGGAGTATTCATCTCGGGCGAGCTTTTCTCTTCCGACGAATCCATCGAGCGACACCGCACAATCAGATTGATTACGCACGGCATCTTCCGAAAGATGTTTTTACGCGGTGCAATTCTGATTGGGCTGGCGGCGCCTATTGCAGCGGTCGCCGGCGCGCTGTTTCTACCCGAACCGCTTGCATCTTATCTCGTGTTAACCGCTTCGTTCCTGTCTCTGCTCGGCGTCTTTTGCTGGGAGCATACGTGGGTGCAAGCAGGACAGGCAGTTCCCCTGAGTTGAGCCTCTCAAAATATGACCCTTATAGATGATGATAATCCGGAAGAGCTTGCTTCACAGACGCTTTCCAACTATCCGCCGGTCGATCAGTGGGAGGACTGGGTTGAATACGATGCGAAGCGCTGGCCCGAAAAAGTAGAACGACACTACAGCCTGGTTCCGACGGTCTGCTTCAACTGTGAAGCGGCTTGCGGGCTCCTCGCTTACGTCGATAAAGCCACTGGCGAGATTCAAAAGCTCGAGGGCAATCCGCTTCATCCCGCTTCTCGCGGTCGCAATTGCGCAAAGGGTCCCGCCACAATCAATCAGGTTAAGGACCCCGAACGAATTCTTTATCCTTTGAAAAGGACGGGCGAGCGCGGCGAAGGCAAATGGGAGCGCACAACCTGGAATGAAGTTCTCGAAACTCTGGCGCAAAAGATCAGAACCGCGCTCAAAGAGAACCGCCGCACCGAAGTGATGTACCACGTGGGCCGCCCCGGGCAGGACGGATACATGGATCGAGTGCTTCAAGCCTGGGGGGTCGACGGGCATAATTCGCATACGAACATTTGCTCGTCATCCGCGCGGCTCGGATACGCGCTCTGGCAAGGCGCGGACCGTCCTTCGCCGGACTACGCTAATGCAAAGTTCATGCTGCTTTTGAGCGCACACCTGGAAACCGGACATTATTTTAACCCGCACGCCCAGCGAATAATCGACGCGAAGATGAACGGCGCGAAGCTCGCCGTTGTCGATCCGAGGTTATCAAACACGGCTTCGATGGCTGATTGGTGGCTTTCGCCATGGCCAGGCACGGAAGCCGCCATGCTTCTGGCGATGGCTCGAATCATTCTGGACGAAAAACTGTTCGACGCTGAATTTGTTAAAAGATGGGTCAATTGGGAAGAGTTCCTAAAGATCGAACGGCCGTCGCTGCCCTGCACATTCGATACGTTCATTGATGAGCTGCGCATTCTCTATTCGCAGTTCACGCCGGAGTTCGCGGCGGATGAATGTGGAGTAGAGGCCGACAAGATAGTCGCTATCGCCAGGGAGATTGGCGCCGCGGGTTCCGCCTTTGCCGCGCATATCTGGCGCAGCGCCGCATCCGGAAATCTCGGCGGTTGGCAGGTGGCGCGAGCGCTTATGCTCCTGCATGTCCTGACCGGCAGCATCGGGACCAAAGGCGGTGTTTCGCCAAATACCTGGGACAAATTTGTGCCGGCTCCGCACTCCAAGCCTCAACCCCAGGATGTCTGGAGCGAAGTTCTGTGGCCTATCGAATATCCGCTTGCCCATCACGAGATGAGTTTCCTCTTGCCGCACCTGCTCAAGGAAGGCAGGGGCAAGGTCGCGGCTTACTTTACTCGAGTATACAACCCGGTATGGACAAACCCGGACGGCATGAGTTGGATCGAGATGCTCAAAGACGAGTCCAGGATCGAGCTCCACGCCGCGTTGACCCCGGTCTGGAGCGAGACCGCTCTGTACGCGGATTATATTTTGCCGATGGGCTTGGGACCCGAAAGACACGACTTGATGAGCCAGGAGACTCAAGCCTCGCAATGGATATCCTTCCGCCAGCCCGTCACGCGCGTAGCTCGCGAGAATAAGGGCGAGCACATCGAATTCACCTACGAATCGAATCCCGGTGAGGTCTGGGAAGAAGACGAGTTCTGGATTGAGTTGTCATGGCGCATCGACCCGGATGGAGAGCTCGGGATTCGTCGCCATTTTGAGTCGCCGTATAGACCGGGAGAGAAAATCAGCGTCACCGAATACTACAAATGGATATTTGAAAACAGTGTTCCGGGGCTTCCCGAAGCCGCCGCCAAAAGCGGTCTCGCCCCGCTCGAGTATATGAGAAAGCACGGGGCTTACATGGTGAAGTCGGGAATCTATGAGCAGAACGAACATTCGATTCCCGCCCATGAGCGCGAAGGCAGCTCCGTCGGTACGGAAGGCCTGGTTTATGCCGACTCTCCGGATGGAAAGAAAACGATCGGACTCATGATGGAGAGCGAGGCTCTTCGCGGATTTCCGACGCCGTCCAGAAAATTGGAGTTCTATTCGAAGACCATGGCCGAATGGAAATGGCCGGAGCATGCCATTCCCGGCTATGTAAAAAGCCATGTCTATTGGCGAGATCTCGACCTCGGCTCGGGTGATTTTTTGCTCGTGCCTACCTTCAGGCTGCCGACCTTGATTCACACGCGATCGGCCAACGCAAAATGGCTTTACGAAATATCTCACACGAATCCGCTTTGGATGAATCCCGTTGATGCCGAGAAAAACGGTGTTGAAAATGCCCAGCTTGTCAGGGTTAAGACCGAGATCGGCTATTTCGTGATAAGAGTGTGGCTGACCGAAGGCATACGGCCGGGAGTCGTGGCGTGTTCGCATCATATGGGGAGATGGAGGGTCAGGCAGGGTGAAGGCACTAATCGCTGGGCCTCGGCGCTCGTTGAGATTGAATCGCTTGGAAAGCAAAAATGGCGGCTGCGCCAATTGGAAGGCGTCGCACCATTTTCAAGCAGCGATCCTGATTCCAACCTGCTGTGGTGGCGCGAAGCCGGAGTACATCAAAACCTTGCGTTTCCGGTTCACCCCGATCCAGTAAGCGGAATGCATTGCTGGCATCAACGAGTGCGAATAGTGAAAACCCAGGACGACGATCGTTATGGCGACGTTATGGTCGATACCAATCTCTCACATCAGATATATCGGCAATGGCTCGGAAAAACGAGGCGCGCTCCTGGACCTGATGGGCTTCGGAGACCATTGTGGTTTTCAAGACCGGTCCGGCCCACAAGATCGGCTTTCAATAAAGAGTAATGAACCAGGGAATCGAGGCGAGGTTCTTGATCGCGGGAGGCTTCGCTGATAGGGTAGGTTAACAAAGATGAGAATAGTGGTAATAGGTTACGGCAGGGTCGGTTCGCGCACAGTTAGCGCACTTCATAAAGACGGTCATCAGCTCTCTATAATAGACAAAGAAGGCACCCGACTGAGCGCGGCGTCCCAACTGGAGCCGATCAACCTGGTTCAAGGCAACGGCATCGATGTCGATGTTCAGCGCGAAGCCGGAATGGGAGACGCCGATGTACTGCTGGCTGTAACCCGCGACGACAACGTCAATCTGATGGCGGCCCTCGTCGCCCGAACACATTTTAAGGTGCCTCGCGCCATAGCGCGCATATACGAACCTAGCCACGCGGAAGCAGCCCAGGAGGATGCGCTCCTGACCATCGTATGCCCGACCCTGAATGCCGTAGATTTAATAGTCGACCGCGTGGACAAGGCCGCTCGCGGAATTCAAGAGCCGGCTGTTCCGTTAGTAACTCGGCCTCGATCGAGGCAACCGGGCGACGACTCTCGATATATTCTGGTTGCCGGCGGCGGAAAAGTTGGTGTTAATCTTGCGCGCGCGCTTCTCGACAGCGGCCATGAGGTTGCGGTGATCGAACAAGATGCACCTCGGGCAGCGGCGCTCTCCAACAAGCTTGAATGTCCCGTGTATATCGGGGACAGCTCTACTCACGATGTCCTGGAAGAAGCCGGGGCAGGTCGCGCGAGAGTGTTCGTCGCCGCAACGGGGAGCGACCAGGACAATCTTATTGCGTGCCAGGTAGCAAAGAAGGTCTTTGGCGTGCCGAAGACAATCGCGCGCGCGTCGAACCCAAAGAATGAGGCGGTTATGGCAAGACTCGGCGTCGATTCGACGGTCAGCTCGACTGCGATCATTCAGCACGTCATCGAACGCGAACTGCCTACGATCCGCATAAAGACGCTCCTGAGCTTGCATGACGGCGCATTTCAGATTCTGGAATATCCGATCGACTCGTCATCGCCGGCGACTGGAAAACTCGTCCGCGAAATCAATCTACCCTCCGAAGCAAATCTCATTGCGATTCTGCGCGGTCCGAATACCGTCGTTCCGAGGGGCGACACCAAATTGATCGATGGAGATGTTGTCGTCGGGCTCGTGAATTCTGCTCAGGAGCCCAGTCTTCGAAGCGCTTTGCTCGGAAGCTAAACCCTCCAACCCGATCAGAAGCTAGTCTCAGGCGAGTTTTCTTCATCGATTCTCTCTCCTGAAAATCAGTTCCTGTGCATTCTCAATTAAAAAAAGAGGACCCATTCGATGGGTCCTCTTCTAAATATCCGGTGAGGGCGGCGCCCTCACCGAGCTATGGTTGATGACGCCCTAATTGCAGGAGTCGTTGCATCGATAAGCGACCGAATCCGCCTGACCCGGGTTTGTGTAGATCAGATCCCCGGGAAGCGAATTGCAAGCGCCCTTAACGACAAGCTTATTAAAGATGCTCGTGCCGGCGCTCACTTCGCCCTTGAACTTCACCTTGCGCGGCTCCGTGCCTCCAACTGTCAGGCGTCCGCCAGCCTTGAAGTTCTCTCCTGTGATTATCAGCGCGAAATTACCCGCTGCATCACGATCGACCGAACATCCACGAATAACCGCTATATCGTTATTCGTCGCTGTCGCGGTTCTGCAGGTGAACGTTACTCGGATCCCCTGCTCATTGCCGATCGCGCATCCAGCCGGCGCTGTATTGAAGTTCCGGCTTGTTCCGTTCGGCCCGCTGACGAAGATCAGGAACGTCTTGCCCGCGTTTGCTGTTCCGAAGCTGAACAACGCATCGATCAGGTTCGGGCTCAGTATTACGAACCTCTGCGCCTGTATCACGTTGTTCGGATTCGCCGCGTCTACCGCGAACACCGACGTTACGTTTGCTGCTCCATTCGGAAGAATGAAGCACGCGCCCGTTATGATGATGTCCTGCGGATTCGCGCAATCCACCGGCCCTGACGGCGACGCCGAGATTACCACCGGCGCTCTCAGGCCAAGATCCAGTGCGCACGTCGTCGTACGCGTGAACCCTCCAACTTGCGCTAGCACGTTGAAGATGTTGTTGTTGCCCGCGGTGAACGTCGTGACTGAAGTCAATGTCGCGACACCGCCGCAGCAGGTCAGCGGGAAGACTGTACCCGGCAGTTGCGGTGTTAATGACTGCAACGTTCCACGCACCAGGTTCGGGCTAACAGGAGTTACTCCCGTCAACGGAATCGCCAGATCAGGCACTCCGTCTCCGTTAGTGTCGCAATTCAACGTCAACGCTGTCGTCACTGTCTTGCCAGGCCGCTGCAGCGGGATTCCTGTCTGATCCGCGAAGCCCTGGCAGATCGTCGTCACTAGGTTCGGGAAGAACCCGCATCCGACTATATTCAACTGAACGTTGCACAGCCCGTTGACGATTCCGGCTGTCGGAGTCGCCAGCTTCTGACCTGCTCCGTTCGGCGTTGCCGCTGCCGCGCTGCCCACTGCTGCGTCGCCAGGCGGTACCGCTACCGGCAACGTCGGCAACACTGCCGCGCAGATCGGATTGGGCGGCAACTGACACGTCGTCCCGAAGAAGCATACTCGACCTCGGTTCCGGTCTTGCTGCCTCGTCTGGATCGCCGCCGCTAGCCCTGAGTCATTACCTTCGAATCTCAGGTCGAACGCCGGCGTCGTCAGCGTGATTTCGCCTCCAGACCCGATCTTCGGCCCGCTTCCTCCCTGGAAGAATTCGAAGATCTCAGGCTCCGTTCCTTCGCCCAACAGACACTGCGCCACTACATCGACGTCTCCTGGCTGCTGCGCTAGGAACTGCGATCCGTCTGCCGCCACTGCCGCTCGGCTCAGGTTCGTTGAACACAACCCGGGCGGGTTCAGTGCGTTTTGATTACCTATCGAGAAGCCCGCGATCACCGGATTGCTGCTCGTTCCAAGCAAGTCCATCCGGCAATAATCCAGACAGAACTGTCCGGTCGTGTCCGGCCGCGGCGGGCATCCCACTACCACCGTCTGGTTTGGCGTTCCCGGTATCGTCACCGAGGTGAAGTGAAGCGCTGTAGGCCCTTCCAACAGGTCAAACGGCACCGCGTTGTTTCCTATCGGATTGGCTGGATTCAACGGCTGCTTCGCGTTCTC
>QHVH01000017.1 GCA_003222245.1 Blastocatellia bacterium AA13
CCTGATTGAGGCGGGTAATATCGAGCTCCTTGTGCGGCAGCGTAGTCACAACGTGGCGAAAGAGAGCAGCCGGCAATGACCTTCCCAACTGGCCGCCGGCTCCGGTAATCAAAATCTTCATAAATTCTTCCTCGATGCCTTCTAAGAGATGCTACCGGGCAACGCTGATCAGGAGACCCACAGTGGTGCCCGTCGCACAGGCGGCTGCCCGCAACGGCTGTGCCGCTCAACGAAGCCAGACGTTTGCGTGTCTCAAATAACTAAAGGGTTGATTCACTTGCGCGAAGCACTAAGCCCGAAACTGAAAACGTGTAAAGATCGCTCCATACATGCGGAAGTTGTCTACAGGCTTGATTACATCGGGAGCAGCCGAAGCGCTCCACGGCCTGTATGCAATTCACCAATGACACGTAACATTCCACGTCGCCATTTTCATATCGCCGCCGCGTCTCACGATGACCCGATGAGAATCCTCGTGTAGACTGATTGCGTATCCTAAGACGAGCGACACACCGATGAATAAAATAGAGCGCGTCACTTCGGCACTAAATAACGAAGAAGTAGATCGTCTCCCTTTCAGCTTCTGGTATCACTTCGGCTTACAGCACACCGACCCGGAGAAGCACGCCGAAACCGAAGTAGAGTTTTATCGAGCGTATGATCTCGATTTCCTGAAGGTGATGAATGACTTTCCATATCCGCTTCCTGAAGGCTTGTCGTCTCTTCAAACCGAGGACGATTGGAACCGGTTGGAGGTCCACGAATCCGGCGATCCTTGTTGGAGCAAGCCTCTGGCGGTGGTCTCGCTTATAAACACTCAGATCGGCGCCGAAGCGTTGTTCATCGATACAATCTTCAGCCCGTGGACGGTAGCTCGAAGATTGGCCGGCTCCAACGGCCTGACGCACGCCCTGGAGCGATTCGCGGAAACAGTCCAATCAGCGATGGAGCGCATAGCCCAATCACTTGCCAACTATGCCTCCGAGTCGATATCAAGAGGCTCATCAGGAATTTTCTATTCGTTAGGAGCCGCTTCGGAAGACGTGATGAGCGCCGAAGCTTATGAGACCTGGGGCAGGCCCTTCGATTTAAAGGTTCTCGCGGGCGCCATGTCCGGCAGGTTCAACGTGCTGCACATCCATGGCGGCCGAATTCATTTCGAGCAGGCAGCGAACTACCCTGCGCACGCCTTCAACTGGTCTCACCATGCTACTCCGCCCGATCTTGCTCGCGGCCGCGAGATTTGCGGAAGAGCCGTTATGGGTGGAATCAATGAAGCAGTCATTACAAGACTCAGCCCTCAAGAAGTGACGAACCAGATCAGGCAGACGGTAGACGAGTGCGGCACGAAAGGACTGATCATTGGGCCAGGCTGCTCCGTACCCACCGATACTCCCGTGTTGCATCTAAGGTCAGTCAAGATAACTCTCGACGCATTGGCAAGACGTTAGCTGGTTGTCTGAACCGAAGAAGCGGGTACCGAATCAGGGAGCTTCGAGTGTTGAATTGGCGTACTTAATTATTGACTTTCGATTGCCGCGTGTATAGTATCGACCCCGGCCTCTGATTGTTTTTCGGCTCAGAATTGCGTATCCCCCCAAGGCAGCCGACCCCCTCATAACTCGATATTCTGTTTAATTGCGGTTTTAAAACCACAAGAGGTTTCACCATTTCAACACTCTATAAAAGACAAGAAGGTATAGTGACTCGAAGTATCGCCGGCGAGACCATTCTCGTCCCGGTTCAAAATCGAGTGGGCGCGCTGGATTCAATTTACACACTTAATGATATTGGAACGGTGATTTGGAAAGCTCTTGAAGCGCCTTCCGATATCGGCTGCATCGCCTCCGCGATAGCGGATGAATATGAAGTCCCAACAGAAATAGCAGCAGGAGACGTGGCTGAGTTCCTTGAGAGGCTCGAGCTGACGGGTTTGATTTGCAGAACGGAAGCGTAACGCAAGCACTATGGAAATGGAGCGCTACAAAGATTTCAGCCTGGCCTTTCACGATCGGGTATCCGCGAATCGGATTCCGGTGAACGGCACAATCGAAGTCACGCGGCGCTGCCCGCTCACCTGCGCTCATTGCTACAACAATCTCGCGATGGACGACTCAGGCGCGCGAAGCTCGGAGCTGACTCTAGACGAGCATCGCCGCATCCTCGACGAGATTACCGAAGCAGGATGCCTCTGGCTTCTCTTCACCGGAGGCGAGATATTCGCGCGCCGGGATTTCCTGGACATCTACGCTCACGCAAAACGGAACGGGCTCCTCATAACCCTGTTCACTAACGGCACTCTAGTCACGCCGAGAATCGCCGACTATCTGGCTGAATGGATGCCGTTTTCAGTCGAGATCACCCTGTACGGCCGAACCCGTGAAACATACGAGCGGCTCACCGGAATTCCCGGTTCATACGACATGTGCCTGCGAGGAATTCATCTGCTCAAGGAACGGGGGGTGCCGCTCAAGCTCAAGACGGTCGCGGTCACGATCAACAAGCACGAGATATTCGATATGGTTCGATTCTCCAAAGAAGAGCTCGGCCTCGAATGCAAATTCGACAGCATGATCAACCCGCGAATCGACTGCTCGCAGAGCCCGCTTGCCATCAGGTTGAAGCCGGAAGAGATTGTCGAGTTCGACCTGCAGGACGCTGAGCGAATCGACGCCTGGAAGTCTTTTGCTTCCAAATACACGAGACCCGTTCAATCAGTCGAGACCGCAGGCGAACTGTATCACTGCGGCGGAGGCGTCAACTCATTCGCCATCGATCCGCAGGGCCTGCTGAGCATCTGCGTGTTGTCGCAGGTCGATAAGTTCGATCTCAGACAGGGCGGCTTCCGCGAAGGTTGGGAGCATTTCCTCTACAAAGTTCGACGGCAAAAAAAGATCAGCACGATGACGAAGTGCGTCGACTGCCAGATCAAAGCCATGTGCGGAATGTGCCCCGCGAACGGCGAGTTGGAAAACGGCGATCCGGAATCACCGGTCGACTTTCTCTGCCAGGTAGCACATATGCGCGCTCAAGCCATCGGTATGAGAGTACCCGAACACGGAGCCTGCGAGTATTGCGAAGGCGGAAGCGGCTACGCGGAGCTAAAAGAGGCGTTCGATGCCATGCATCGGAGGTCGAAGATGAATCCGGATGTGACAAAAAGATACCTGCCCGTTGCATCTCAATCCGCGGGCACAGGCTGCGGCGGAGGATGCGCTTCCTGCGGTCCCAAATAATCTTCATCAAGGATTGGCTCCGCCCGCGCGACAAGCACGAAGAGGTTGAAGAATGGAAGAAAAAGAAATTCAGAAGAAATCGTATAGGAAACCCGAGATTACCGAGATAGAGCTACGGCCCGAAGAAGCGGTACTCGGGAGCTGCAAGACCGCGGCTTCGGCGGGGCCCGGCTCTGGCCGCTGCAACTTCCCGTCGGCCTGCAGCTCTCTTGGATCATAGCGAGCCGGATAGACGAGTCTAAGATGTCCATCGCACTTTCACAGATCAAGGCTGCCACGAAGGCTAAAAGCATCCAGCTAGAAATAGCCGGTGTTTCGGTAAGGCTCATCCCTGATGATCCCGCTTTGACTTTGACCATCGAAGGCGCGGCGCGTGAATTCCTCATCAATGATTGCACTCCCGATATCGAATTGACCGCGGCGTGGGGATCAGTCGAAGAACCTCGCGCTCCTCTGCTCTTTGATTCGGGCGCGGTTTGGAAGCTGTTCGACATAAATGGAGACAGGCTATTTTCCTTCAACAGCCCGACACTCGGTACTGACCCTTATAAATTGGCGATTCTGAATCCGGAGTTCACCAGGGGCCACGTTATCCTGAACTCCAATAGCTTCGAAAAGGGCGCGGCTATCTATCCTCTCGAATATCCGCTTGATGAGTTGATCGTTCTGAACTGGCTTGCGCTCGGCCGCGGAGTAGAAATGCATTCCTGCGGGCTGATCGATTCGGATGGAAGAGGTCGCTTATTTGCCGGTCAATCGGGCGCCGGCAAAACAACAACGGCGCGCCTTTGGGAGAATATTGACGGCGTCAAGATTCTGAGCGACGACCGAATCATTCTCCGAAAGATCGGCGAAGAGATCTGGATGCACGGCACGCCGTGGCACGGCGACGCCGAACTGGCCAGCCCGGCAAAAGCCAGGTTGGACCACATTTATTTCATAAAGCACGGACCCGAAAATCGCCTCGCGGAATTATCAAAGGCGAATGCTATAGCAAGATTATTTGCGTGCAGCTTCCCCCCTTTTCACAGCTCCGAAGGATTGGATTTCACTCTTGGATTTATGAGCGAAGTCGTAGCCTCCGTGCATTGCGCGGAGCTCACTTTTACTCCCACGAGAGAGGCCGTCGATTTCATTAACGGGATGATCGAATAGATCGGCCGCATAGCGACGATAACCGGATGAGTTCTGCATTGTTCAACGAGACCTGCGTGGATATGCTTCGCGATGGATATGGAGTGCGTTTTCGCGCGGGCGGCACGAGTATGCACCCGACTATTCGCGATGGCGAGTTGATCACCGTCGAAAGTCTCTCCGGATGCCGATTCGCAATAGGAGACATAATCCTTTATCGAAGCGAACGGGGAGTCGTAGCACACAGGCTGATGAAGATCGAGAAGCGCGAAAAAGAGTCTGTCTACATCCTACGCGGCGACGCCGCCTATGCCCCTGATGAGCCCGTAACCGAAGGCCGATTGCTCGGCCGGGTGATCGCCGTCCAAAGACGCGGCAGAACCATCAATCTCAATCGAGCCGCAAGCAGGACGATTCAATTGCTTGGGCGGATTGCCTTCAGGCTGAAGCAAAAGCGGCTATATCGCAAGGACACAATCCCGGCGATCTTCTCTACACAAACACGAATCACAGAAGGCGCCGGCATAAGCGGTATGTGTTTAGCAATGACCGACTCCCTTCACAATGACTGACTTATGATGTATATGCGGATTTCTGAAACAAACTGCGTGCGCTATAACGCTATTTTTGGTGAATTAAGAAGCCATCACCGGGCCGTTACGCTGGCACGGACTTTGTATTTATCTTCGTTGCGCTTTACTCTGGCCCGGTAAAGTCGGCTACTCCGAATTTAAGACGGGTCGCGCCACTGAAGAATGCGGATGATCGAACCGTCGTTTGAAATTGATGAAAAGACGTCAATGTACGGCCCGTTTTGATTAGCCTCCCCCCAAGTCGTACGACTCCGGTCAATATATGATTAAATCAAGGGTCCTCAGAAAAAACTGCAGCGCTATTTTATCTCTCGCGATTATATCCTTTATTCTTCTGGCGTCTGCTCAACCGATCTTTGCGCAGGTCTGCGCGACTCCCGGCGCGAACGGGGCGGGAGGGACTCTGACGGGTATCGTCAACACCTATTACCCCGGAACCACGAGCCCGGCTGCAGCAGCCACTTCCCTCACCGTCGGAGCTCACGCGACCGGAGACGCCGGCAGCGCGATCGCCAGCGGCGACCTCCTGCTGGTCATTCAAATGCAGGATGCGACAATCACTTTCGCCAACACGAGTAGGTATGGCGACAATGTCAACGGCGATCCCGGCAGCGGATATGCTCCCGCGAATCAGTCGGGTAAGTATGAGTTCGTCAAAGCGACCAGCGCCATTACCAACGCCGGCGGCACATTCAATATCACGGGAGCAGGCGCCGGAAACGGGTTGATCAACGCCTACAATAATGCCGCGGCAACCGGAACGATGGGCCAGCGGAGATTTCAGGTCGTGAAGGTTCCGCAGTACAGGACGGCGACATTGAGCAGCACTCTTACGGCGCTGGCATGGAACGGAACAGCGGGCGGAATACTGGCTCTCAACGTGAGCGACGTGCTCACCCTTGGCGGAACAGTGTCCGTCAGCGGGCTTGGATTTAGAGGCGGCGCGGGAAGACAACTGGCAGGCGGCGCCGGCGCTAACACTGACTACGTCACTACTGCGGCCAACAATGCGAACGGCTCAAAAGGTGAAGGTATCGCGGGAACGCCGCGTTTCCTTTACAACCCGACTACCGACACAGTCGTCGATACCGGAGTCGACGGATACCCCGGCGGAAGCTCCGGGCGAGGCGCTCCGGGAAACGCGGGCGGGGGCGGCACCGACGGCGATGCGCCGGCTAACGATGAGAACTCGGGCGGCGGGGGCGGCGGGAACGGCGGGGCGGGAGGCCTCGGCGGAAACAGTTGGAACTCTAACCTGGCTACGACCCGGGGCTTCGGCGGCGTCGCGTTTGCGGAAAGAGCCGCGAGCAGAATCGTGATGGGGGGCGGGGGCGGCGCGGGCACCCGCAATAATACGCCTGGCGTTACCGCCGCGTCGGCGGCAGCGGCGGGCGGCGGCATCGTTATCATTCAAGCGGGAAAGGTCTTCGGCGCCGGGACCATCAACGCAAACGGCGCGGACGCTTTCAACAATACCGACAATGACGGCGGGGGCGGGGGCGGCGCGGGTGGCAGCGTCGTAGTAACGTCGCTTCGAAGCGGCCTCGCGGGACTGACCGTGAATGCAAAAGGCGGCAGAGGCGGCGACGCATGGCACAATCAACTCGCGAACGGGACTCCCGGCGAGCGCCACGGGCCGGGCGGAGGCGGCGGAGGCGGATTCGTCGCGCTGAGCGATGACGCCGCAAACGTCACCGTGTCTGTGACGGGAGGCGCGCACGGCATCACCACCACATCAAACGACAACTATGGCTCAACCGACGGCGCCGGAGCCACCGCGGTATTCAACGTTCTGCCCAGCACCATTCCAGGCTTCAAATGCGGCACTCTCACGCAGGTCGATCTAACCGAATTCACCGCCACTCGATACTCGAACGGGGCCTTGATTGAATGGAGAACCGGCCGCGAGATAAACAACCTCGGCTTTCACGTCTACCGTGAAAAAAGAGGGCTCCGCGAGCGAATCAATCAGTCCGTCATCGCGGGCTCGGCATTGTTGACACAACCAGACACCGAGTTGACCGCGGGCCGGTCTTATTCCTGGTGGGACGACTACGCCGACGAGAGCACGACCTACTGGCTCGAAGACATAGACCTGAACGGCAAACGAAAACTTCACGGACCGTTTATTCCTGCCATCGGCGTGGGAAAATCAAAAGAAGCAAAGCGCGCAAGGCTGCTCAGCAGAGTCGGCCGTCCTGTCTCAGAGACGGCGGGTCCGGCTGAGCAGTTCGACCAGCCAATCGAATTCGCGGGAAGCGGAGGCGCGGGCCAGACTGTTAACTCGTGGGATCTGGCAAGCCAGGCGGCCGTGAAGATAGCCGTTCGACGCGAAGGATGGTATCGCGTGCGACAGTCCGACCTGTTAGCAGCCGGTCTCGAAAGCTCCGTCGATCCGCGCCGCTTGCAGCTCTTTGCCGACGGCAGCGAACAGCCAATGCTCATTGCGGGCGAGCAAGACGGGAAATTCGACGCGACCGATTACATCGAGTTCTATGGTACAGGGCTGGACACATCCTTTGGCGACTCACGCGTGTACTGGCTCGTCAAAGGCAAGCAGAATGGTCTGCGAATTAAACAGAGCAAAGCGACAGGTCCGCAGAAATCGTCCGGCTCAAGCTTCGGCTACACGGTAGAGTTGAAGGAGCGAACCGTATACTTCGCGGCCCTGCGTAACGGAGACGCCGATAACTTCTTCGGCTCCGTCGTGAGCAGCGACCCTTTGAACGAAACAATTACTGTCCAGCATATGGATGCGAGCGCGGCGGCGCCTGCATCGCTGCAGGTATCGCTGCAAGGGGTCACCGATGTAGCGGGTGTCGCGCCCGATCATCAGATCACCGTGAGCGTCAACGGGTCAGTTGTCGGACAGTTCAGCTTTGATGGACAGTCGCTGACCGCCGGCGCCATGCCGGTCGCCGCGTCCTTGCTTCACGAAGGCCCGAACACGATCACACTCACCGCCAATGGCAGGAGCGAAGACGTCAGTCTCCTAAACTGGATTCGGCTCACCTACAACCACGCCTATGTTGCTGACTCGAATTCATTGAAACTTGCGATCCCCGATAAGAGCCAGGTCAGAATCGATGGTTTCTCTACCTCGCGTATTCGCGTCTTTGACGTAACGACCGGAAGCGACACTCAAGAACTACTCGGAAACATCCAGCAGCTTGGCGGCGCCTATTCGATAACGGTCTCTCCGCTCGACACGGGAGCCCGGAAGCTGCTCGCCATCAGCGACGATCAAATTCAATCGCCTGCTGAATTGAAGTTCAACAAGCCTTCTTCCTGGCACAGCGCCGGGAATTTTTCCGACCTCGTGATGATCTCGCACGCAAACTTCATCGGCGCCCTTGCGCCGCTGAAGTCGCTGCGCGAATCCCAGGGTCTCGTTGTTTCCGTCGTCGACATAGAGGACATTTACGACGAGTTCAATTTTGGCGCGAAAAATCCTCGGGCGGTTCGTGATTTCCTGCAGGTCGCGCGGAGTTCCTGGGCTCGCGCTCCGCGATTCGCGCTGTTGGTGGGTGATGCGAGCTTTGATCCTCGCAACTATCTTGGCCTTGGTAACTATGACTTTGTGCCGACAAAGCTGATAGACACCCAGCTTCTCGAAACCGCTTCGGATGACTGGTTCGCGGACTTCGATGGTGACGGCGTTCCGGATCTGGCTATCGGACGGCTCCCGGTGAGAACGCTCGCCGAAGCGTCCCGGGTAGTCTCGAAGATTGTCGGATACGAAACCAACCGACCCGCGGGAACCTGGAACAATCAGGTATTTCTCGTGGCCGACCGCGACGAAGGATTCAGTTTCACCGAAGCTGCATCCGAAGTCGGGGCTCTCGTACCGCCAAGCATGACGGTGACGAAGACCCTGCGCAGCCAGAGCGATGCCGCATCAACAAGAAGCGCTATCTTGAATGGCATTTCCTCGGGTCAGCTACTAATAGGGTTCCTGGGACATGGCTCGGTGGAAATATGGGGAGCCGAATCACTGCTGCGGTCCAGTGATGCCGCAACGATGACTAACGGCGGCCGATTGCCTCTGTTCATCGTGATGGACTGTCTCAATGGATTCTTTCACGACGTTTATACCGAAAGCCTCGGCGAGGCTTTATTGAAAGCGCCGAATGGCGGAGCGGTCGGAGTCTGGGCCTCATCAGGCCTCACGGACCCGGGAGCGCAGCTCGAGATGGACAAGGATCTGTTCATCCAACTATTCGGGCCGCAGCCGCTCACGATCGGCGAGGCGACTGTCAGAGCCAAGAGAGCTACCACTGATCTGGACACAAGAAGAACTTGGATATTAATGGGTGATCCAGCCACCCGTTTGAGCAGGTAAACCGCCCGCCAGGCCTCGAGCGGGCGACCAACAATGAAACGGATCCGATGCCGTACTCAATGTGCGGCATCGGATAAATCCACGGAAGAAGAACCACCCGCGCAGCAACAAAACGGGTGACAAGGACGCGCGGCGTGGCCCCTGTTGAGGGAAACCGCATGTGTACAAGCGCTATAGGGCCGTTTGAGAATCTAACTCCGAAGCCGGCGGCCCGGTTTATTACGGGTCTCATAATCGCCTGCGCAATTCTTGTATTGTCCGATGTCGCCCAGGCGAGCGCCTTCAAGGTCGGAAGCTTCACGAAGAGCACCGGCGCGGCTCCCGCGTCTCAAACCGTTGCTCACGGTCTTGGTACAACTCCAAAGGTCATAATTTTCTGGACGAACGGAAAGACCAACGAATCGTTCAGCTCGAGTTTCCTTTTTGGCTTCGGCGCAATGGATGGAACGACCAGCAAGTCGGTCGGGGCTTCGAGTCAGGACGCGGTCAGCACGTCCAACGCCAGTCGCCGAGTGGCCAATAAAGCCCTCACGATTATTCAATGGGGCGAGACGGTACTCGCTGAGTGCGACTTCACATCCTGGAATTCAACAAATTTCGTAATCAACTGGACCACTAACAACGCAACCGCCTATGTCATTCACTTCATTGCGATCGGCGGCTCGGATGTTTCGGCAAAGGTGATCGGCTGGCAGATGGTGACGGCGACAGGAAATCAATCCGTGACCGGAGTTGGATTCAGGCCCAACGTCGTAATTCACTCCTATGCCAACAGCGGTTTTGTGACCGCGCCAAGTTCGGACGACGTGAATGCCGGGTTCGGCCTCGGCGTGATGGATGCGAACGGAGACCAGTGGGTGTCCGATATCTTCAGCGTCGACGCGAGCGGAACCAGTGATACACAGCGCGGGCAGCTAACAAACTCGTGCGTTTTCGCCTTCGACAACGCCCTCGGCGTAACAAAGCAAGCCTCATGGGTCTCAATGGATACCGACGGCTTCACCGTAAACTTCAGCACTGCGAACGCCAAAACAACGCAGGCGTTCTCTATAGCCTTGAAAGGGGTCAACGTAAAACCGGGAAGCTTCAACAAGAGCACGGCGGCCGCAACCGCGACGCAGAATATTACGGGAGTCGGATTCAAACCGAGCCTCGTTATGCTCACGAGTTTTCAAGACGTCGCTCAGGCGAACGCGGTTGTGCATACTCGATTCGGATTCGGAGCGTCGGACGGTACGACGCAGGGCTCATCCGCTTTTCAGGACACCGACAACCTCGGGACAACCAGCGTCGACGGAATCGATAAGACCAGCAAGGTCTTCATGAAGGTCAACAACAACACACCCGCCATCGACGCCGAAGCCAATCTCTCGAGCCTGAATACCGACGGGTTCACCCTGAGTTGGACCACGAACGATGCCGTAGCGACACAGATCCTCTTCCTAGCAATCGGCCCTCTCGCCCCGACTGCAGCCGATGTAACCGCCATTGAAGCTACGAGGTACGACAACGGCGTTTGGCTCAAATGGAAGACCGGCTATGAGGTCAACAATCTTGGATTCAATATCACAAGGGAGCGCAATGGGATGCGAACCCATCTCAATCCATCTTTGATTGCAGGATCGGCTCTCACAACTGGGGAGGGGATACGAACGTCCAGATCGTACGAATGGTGGGATGACTTGCCTCGAGACGGACAGGCGCCTGCCTATTGGATCGAAGATGTCGACTTAAACGGCGAACGCGTGCTCCGCGGGCCGATCATACCTGTGGATCAGTCCGGCAATGCCCGAGGCGCGAAACGCGCAAAGCTACTCAGCAGAGTCGGAAGGGATTCGATTGAAAATGGTTTTCCAGTTCAACTCGAACAACGGCTCGAAGCCGCAACTACTCCGGGCGTTTCCATCACAACACAATGGGACATCGCGGCTCGATCCGCGGTTAAGCTCTCGGTTCGCAAAGAGGGCTGGTATCGAGTTGGACAGCCCCAGTTGATGGCGGCCGGTCTCGAAAGTGGCGTCGATCCTCGCAAGCTTCAGCTCTTTCTGAACGGAATTCAGCAGCCGATCATTGTATTCGGTGAGCAGGACGGTAAGTTCGACGCCGCGGATTACATCGAGTTCTATGGCACGGGTATCGACACTCTGGCGACGGACACGCAGGTGTATTGGCTCGTCAAGGGCTCGACCGCCGGAGCGCGAATCAAACAGACAAAGGCAACCGGATCACAGTCGGCGGGCGCGGCGAGTTTTCCATACACAATCGAATTCAAGGAGCGCTTCATTTACTTTTCGGCGCTCAGAAACGGAGACGCGGACAATTTCTTCGGCGGAATCGTGAGTTCCGATCCGCTCGATCAGCCGCTTACGGTTCAGCATCTGGACACCGGTTCGCTGACCCCTGCCGCTCTACAAGTCTCTTTGCAGGGAGTGAATGATATTCCCGATCAGAATCCGGATCACCGGATTACGCTAAAGCTTAACGGCGTCGATGTAGGGCAATTCTCTTTTGACGGTCGCAGCCTCGGCAATGTCACAATACCGATTCAGCCGGGCCTGCTGCGAGAAGGCGCGAATATCGTCAACATAACCGCGACCAATGGCCCGGATGATGTCAGTCTGGTCAACTTCATCCGGCTCACCTACTCGCACACCTACAACGCTGACTCCAACGCGCTGGTGCTCACGACGCAAGACAAATCCGCGACGAGAGTCGGAGGCTTCAGTAATTCCCGAATCCGAGTTATAGACATAACCGCTCCGGACCAGCCGCAGGAAATTCTAGGGACAGTATCGCAGTCATCCGCCTTCTATTCGGTTACTTTCTCGCCTCAGGATTTCGGCCAGAGGCGCTTTCTTGCTTTTTCTGAAGACCGAATTGAAACGCCTGTAGATGTCAAAGCGAATCGACCATCGTCGTTGCATAGCAGCGGCAACTTCGCGGACGAGATCATAATCGTGCATTCGAACTTCGCGAGCAGCATTGGATCGCTCAAATCGCTGCGCGAATCTCAGGGATTGTCCGTTATGGCGGCCGACGTCGAAGACGTTTACGATGAGTTCGGCTACGGCTCGAAGGGCTCTCAGGCGATAAAGGATTTTCTCCAGCTCGCAAGCACTACCTGGCTAAAGAAGCCGCGTTTCGTTTTGCTTGTCGGAGATGCGACATTTGACCCTCGAAACTATCTTGCGCTCGGTGCGTTCGACTTTGTTCCAACAAAACTGATCAACACGAACATTCTCGAAACCGCATCCGACGACTGGCTGGCTGACTTCGACAACGACGGGATTCCGGAGCTTGCGATTGGGCGCTTGCCTGTTCGCACATTGACCGAAGCTTCACGAATCATATCGAAGATCACTAACTACGATTTAAACAAGCCGGTCGGAAGCTGGCAGAACGAAATCATGCTTGCCACCGACCGAGATCTGGGGTTCAGTTTTACGGATGAAGCAGCTTCGATTCAGGCTCAGATCCCCTCGCCTTTCAATGTGAGCTCCGTGCTTCGAAGCCAGCTCGACGTTCCAACCGCGAGGAGCCAGATCCTGAGCGGAATAACAAACGGTAAGTTAATCGTACATTACTTCGGACACGGCTCTGTCGAGCGATGGGGAACCGAACCCCTGTTGACCACAGACGACGCGAATGCCCTGACCAACGGAAGTCGGCTTCCGTTCTTTGTGATAATGGACTGTCTGAACGGCTTCTATCAGGACGTGTTCACCCAATGTCTGGGCGAGACCCTGATGAAATCTCCAAACGGAGGGGCGGTCGCTGTCTGGACTTCATCAGGATTGTGCGAGGCCGATCCTCAAGTCGTAATGGATCAAGAAATGTTCCGGCTCTTGTTCGGAGCTCAACCGATGACGATCGGCGAAGCGGCTATGAACGCAAAGCGCGTTATCTCCGATATGGATGTTCGACGAACGTGGATACTGATGGGCGACCCGGCGATGAGGATTAGATAGACAGGTTGAGATATTTCCTCGCTCGGCTTACACGACCAATCAAATTACGAGGCATTTATTTTCAGCCACGGCGGCATGCGGCGGAGCTACCACGTTGCCGCATCAGGAGGCCCGATCTCAACGGGAATATCCGGAGACACATCGGCGATACCAGGAATTAACCGAACCTTCTCCGCGATCCTGTCATCGGCAGTTCCTGTAATGATCCCGATCTCTTCGAGTTCTTGATCGACAGTGAATCCGCTCTCAGTCAGTTTCTTCTTCAGATCGCGGAGTGATCGATCGCCGGAGGCCGTGATGATCCAGTGTTTTTTTTCCGGCATATTGCGCCTGCCTGACCTGTAATTCAACAGGGAAGATGTTCCCCACAATTATTAGGGTAGCACACCGGCGATTACGGCGCCTGCACGAGGCCCGCTCCTACACGTATACCTGGGAACGGCAGCCGTCTCGCGGTAGCTTGCAGCTTCATCCACAGGCTAGGACCCCGCAGCGAAGGTGAGCTACCGGCCCACAGCGCGGCGCAGCCGGCCACATGGGGGGTCGCCATGCTTGTGCCGCTCAGCACACCGTAGCGCCGCGGCATCGGAAGCGTCGAGAATACATCCTGGCCGGGACCCGCTATGTCGATCTTGCCCAAGTTGGAGAACGGGTTCGGGCTCAGGTTCGGATTGAGCCACGCCACGGACATTATGGTCGGAGAGTTGGCAGGCGCGTCAGTGTTGGACCCAATGTTGCCCGCGGCGGCTATGATCAAGAGCCCTCGAGATAACGCCGCCTGCCCTGCCGCCGTGTAGTAGGGCTGCACTCCTACAGGCGTGCCGAGGGACATCGAAATAACTTGGCAACCGTTTGCAATCGCCCAATTGATTCCAGCCAGAACGCTCGACCCCACGCTCGAGCCCGAGTTACTCAACACCTTGCCGGCAAGAATTGTGGATTGGAATCCGATGCCGTATCGCGGCTTGGACTCCTCCGGCGATTGGGGACCGCACGCCGTGCCGATGCAGTGAGTGCCATGGCCATGGAGGTCCTGTACAGGCTGGCCCACGAAGCTCTGCGTCCGGGCTGCCGACAAACGTCCGACAAGATCCGGATGGCCCATATCGACGCCGCTGTCGAGCACCGCCACCTTTATATCGGCTCCGCTTTGAGCGCTTTGCAAGACTCTGCATGCATTAAGGCCCCAGGTCGCATCGGCCTCGGAAGCCTTCTCGGCCCCTTCGACTTGCGGCGGGGTCACATCTCTACGAAGGTCCCTCGCGATCGCTTCCGCCGCGCTGAGAAAGCCTCGAAGGTATTCGCTGGTCGCATTCTCTAGCGTGGTCTCTGAGAAACCGGGCAGGGATTCGGAAGGGCTGCCTTGCGCGAACACAAAATACTCCGGATCGATCGACTCAACAGAGTTGTCTGAGGCGGCGGCTTTTGCGCTCATGCCGCGTTCCTGGGCGGCTTCACCGCCGACGAGCGCCACTCCAATCTCTGGAAACCACAATGCATCGGCATCGCCTACACTCTCCGCCGCTGCCGCTTGCATTGTATATTCGCGTGCATCGGCCACGCGCATTCCTTTCTTGCTTAATGTCTGCGGGCCTTGTTCCGCGGCGCCTTTTTTGTAGGTGACCAGATAGCGGCCGGTTTCAAGGCTTCCGTCGCCGCGTTCCATTGCCGCGCTCAACAATTCATCAACGGGGGACGAAGCACGCGCCGGAGCCGTGCCGCTCGGTGGTTTCTTACCGCCTTTTCTCGTTACCATGACTTTCCTCCAATTAGCAGTTGATCCGAATCCTGGATTGCGTTCTTTCCCGAAAACCGTTAGACGGCGATCTCATTATGATCCTGCATACGATAAACCGTCACCAGGGAATTCCGAAATAGTGATGGCCTACAAAAAATGCCGTCGAGCCGCCTATGACCATCAGACAGATCGTCATCGAGGCGAATGGATTGCGATTCCAGCGGAGCGAGCTTATGGCGATCACGCTGACCATCAAGCCCCATGAGTAACACTCAGGGCTTCTTCCGATCGCATTGATCCACCACGCGTTCGCCGGGTTGTAACACAAACAGTGCGGCGCGATTGGAATAAGACTCATTAGAGCTATCAGCGCGAGAAGAGCCGGTCGTGCGAACCAGTAATACGCCGCCGCGACTAATCCGATCGCAGGCGCCCAGCCGGATTTTACGAATGTGCAAAACGGCGTGCACCCACTTAAGGACAGGCCTGTGCAGTCGAGCGAAGATGCAAAGAAGCCAAGCGGAATCGCGGCAAGAAAGAAGATCCTGTACCCTCTTCCAACCGATCCGCCTTCGGTGTTTCGTCGAACGCCAATCAGGTTTGTTGCCGCTATTGCGAGCGAAGCTAACACGAGGACCCAGAACGGGCCGCCGAGAAGCAACGATGTTCTCGCGGTTAGATCCCACGCGAATCGCAGGAGGAGCACCGAGCAGAGGGCTACGCCAAATGAGAGAAATAGTCGCAGGATATTAAACTGCATTTTTAAGAAACGATGTTGAGCTTCATTTTAGACTGAATACAGCGTCGCAAAGCTGAGTATACAACACCGCCTTAAAATCACTGTAGGGGCGGCCCTCCGCGGCCGCCGCCCCTCCGTGGTCAACTATGTTTTCCGAAGAACCAATGACAGAAGAAACGGACCGAATATCTCCGTGGTCGACTTTTTTCGAAGAACACGATTTCCGAAGAAGGGCGGGCAGGGACGCCCGCCCTTACATTGTTTTTCAACAGTAGGTCACCGATTATTCCGGCTGCGATACGGCCGCATAGATCGAGCCGGGCGGCTCTTCTATTCGCCGGATTTTCTAGTCGGAGAGCTTCGAGCCTTTCGAGGTTCAATATCGCGCTTGTAGAACTCGATAAAGGTCTCCACGATGCCTGCATCGAAGTG
Source organism: Blastocatellia bacterium AA13 (assembly GCA_003222245.1). GTDB lineage: Bacteria > Acidobacteriota > Blastocatellia > UBA7656 > UBA7656 > QHVH01. The sequence goes on from QHVH01000017.1 coordinate 16,183, forward strand.
GCTGCCGGCCCGCTTCGTAATCTCCTCCAAAGCGTCTTTCGGGTTCAACGCCTCATGATAGACGCGCTCCTCCACCAGCGCATCGTAGGCATCGGCCACTGCAATTATTCGAGCGCCCAACGGAATCCCCTCACCGGCAAGTCCGTGCGGATAGCCTGTACCGTCCCACCGCTCGTGGTGAGAGCCAGCGATCATCGGCACATCAATCATCTCATCGGGAAAATGAATCTTCGATAGAATGCGATAAGTGTGGAGCGGGTGTTCTTTTATGTGCTCGTATTCTTCCGGCGTCAGCTCCGCGGGTTTCAGCAGAACGTCGTCCCGAGTTCCGATCTTGCCGTAGTCGTGGAGAAGCGCCGCGTAATGGATGACTCGGCATTCCTTCTGCGAAAGCCCCATCAGTCGCGCGATTCCCTGTGAGTAGGCGGCAACCCGAGCCGAGTGGCCCCCAGTGGAATCGTCTCGCGCGCCGATCGTCGCCGACAGAGTTCGGAACACGCTTTCAAGCGAGCGGCGCTGCTCTTCGAGCAGATGCAGATTCTCGAACGCGAGTCCCGCCTGGCGAGCTACCGCCGTAGTGAAATCGAGTTCTTCGTCATCAAAGACTCGATCGGCCGTCAAAGTATCGAGATAACAGACGCCCCATACCCGCGACTTCGATCCGATCGGAGCGCAGATCACGCTTCGGACCGCTTGAAGCTTAACCGATTCGCGCGCGGAAAATCGGTCGTCTGAAGCAGCGTCAAAACTCAGCACCGCTATGTTGTCGTTGTATATCCTGCCGACGATGCCCCGGCTCGGCATCCATGAGTTTGCTCCTCCCGGTCCTCCCGGATAACAGGCTACGGGCGTCAGCTCATCTTTCAATTCGTCGTGAAGCAGAATAGCGCAGCGTTCCGCGCGAGTGGTTCGCCGGAGAAAGCTCAAGAGCATCGTCGTCAAATCATCCCACGATTGGGCGGCCAGCACCTCGCTCGTAAAGTCATACAGCGAGCGCAGTCGATCAACGGTCTCATCGGCGAGATCCTGACTCTTGGGCAGCTTGCCGGTGTTAATAAATCGCGCATCGTCAGGCGCGATCACGCGCACCGGGTTGAGCGAGAAGCCTTCTTCGGCGTGCCCGTCGGCTTGTTTGGCGCGCAAGCAAAACAGGAATTCGACTCCGTTGCCGCGGCCAAGCCTAAGCCTGTCTCCATCCTTCAGAACGGAGGTTCTTATCGGCTCGTCGTTGATGAAACTTCCCGATGTGCTCTGGAGATCCTGCACAAGAAAGGTATTTCCGCTTCGAATTATCTCCGCGTGATATCGTGAAATGTAGGGGTTGTCGAGAACGAGGTCGTTGTCGTCGAGGCGGCCTATGCTAAACACCGGCCGATCGAGGCTCAACGCGCGATCACCCGTACTCTCTTTTAGGATCAACTCCGCCGATATGCGCATCTCAAGCTCCTAAGGAATTTCCGCCGACTCTTGTATTTACTCTGTGCGACCGAAACCACAGCAGTCCTATCAGGAAATTGCGCGTCCGGTTCAGGAGGAGGCGTTGAGGGGGCAAAATGGAAAACTCTCGGAAAGGGTTCAAAGCTCTCGGTCAATCTTGATCGAATCGACTACACCGATTATTGCGGCATCTATGGCGGCGCCTGCTTTACCGGTTGAAGCAGTAGAGGCTGACCATCCCTCGCGAACGACGACGACGGTTTCACCCGCGCCGGCATCAACGGAATCAAGCGCGAGCAATTCTCCGCCTTCGTCCTGGCCGGACAGATCTATCGGCTGAACGATCAAAAGGCGGCCGCCTTCATATCGATCATTCTTGTGAGTTGCGACGACGTTACCAACAACCCTGGCAAGAATCATAGTTCGTTATGCAATGAGCCCCATTCCCCTTAGATCGTATTGACTCTATCCACGATACCCGTGATGGTGCAATCCGTAGGCACCTCATCCGGCGTAAATGGAAATGACGATTCCTTGCCGCGGCACCAGATGACTATCTCACCTTCACCGGCTCCCACCGAATCGAGAGCGACCAGTGTCTTGCCCGCGTCCTTTAAGAAGCGGTCAAGCGGTTGAATAACGAGGAGCTTCCGACCTCGAAGCAGGTCGTTCTTTACCGTAGAAACAACGGTGCCGATTACGCGGGCTAGCTGCATCTTGTCCTCTGGCGATGGCGGCCGATTACTCGCACTATTTCACCACGTTTCATTCCGTTGTCAAGACTATTGCCCGGCGCTATTTCCACCGGGCTTCCATTCGCTGCGCTTGACCAGATAAACACGACTCACAACCACCGGATCGAGCGGCTTATCTGTATTCGGAAATACCGGCGCCCTGGCAATCGAATCGACAATGTTCATGCCTTCCACCACGCGTCCGAAGATTGAATATTGGCCATCCCATTGTGGGGAAGGTGAGCTACATATGAAAAACTGGCTCGTGGCGCTATTTATATCGTTCGACTTCCGCGCCGCCGATACGATTCCTCGCACGTGCTTGAGCGTCTTCGAGAACTCCGCGGGGACGGTCTTTTGTCCCGGCTGCCCCTGCCCCCACGTGCGTGGATCTCCGCTTATGGTATTCGGATCACCGCCCTGTATCGCAATGTAGTCTTTCGCCGACTTGACGACGCGGTGGAAGCGCGTGCCGCTGTAGAAGCCTTCTCGGGCCAGCTCTTGAAAATTAGCCGTATGTTTTGGCGCGTCCTGCGCGAAGAACTCTATGACGATTTGACCGTAGGTGGTTTCCAGGATCGCCAGTGATTCGGGGTCGGGGGCCGGTTCGGAGACGCCACACGAAGCAAGCGGGATCGAAAGCAACAGCAACACGACTGTCATCAACCAGAGCCTTCTCATCTTGCGCGAATTACCTTTCAAGGATTTCTTTGACTACCTCATTCACGATCCGTGGGTTGGCTCGGCCGCCGCTCTGCTTAATAACCTGGCCGACGAAAAAGCCGAGTAGAGCGGTCCGGCCCGCTCGATACTCATCGAGTTGTTTGGGATTCGATTCGACCACCCGCGCGGCGATTTCACGGATTTGAGACTCATCGGATACTTGCCCGCCTCCCATGCCTTTGACTATCTCGGCGGCGGGCGCGCCGCTTCTACACATTTCCGTCAGAACTTCCTTGGCCATCTTGCCGCTGATGGCTCCGCTGTCGATCATCCTGATCATCTCGGAGAGATTATCTGATTTAAGCGGACTCTCTGTTATTTCAGTACCCGAGCTCTTGAGCTCGCGGGCCAATTCGTTGAGTATCCAGTTTGCGGCTGCCTTCGGATTACCGCTGTCCCTGGCCGTCTCTTCGAAGAAGTCCGCGGTCGCGCGATTGTCTACTAATTGCGCGGCATCGTCGAAGGCAAGGCCATACTCCTCGACGAAGCGGCGGCGGCGAGGCTCCGGCAATTCAGGAAGCGCCTCTCGAACTCGAGCGACTTGATCGACGGCAACAACGATAGGCGGAAGATCGGGTTCCGGGAAATAACGGTAGTCGTGCGCCTCTTCTTTGGACCGCATCGAATATGTCCTGGCTTCGCGCTCGTTCCACAAGCGAGTCTCTTGAACTACCCGGTCACCAGCCTCCACCACGGCGATCTGCCGATCGATTTCGTACTCGAGAGCCTTTTGAACGAACCGAAACGAGTTCAGGTTCTTCAACTCGACTTTGGTTCCAAATCTCTCGGAGCCGCGAGTCCGTATCGACACGTTGGCGTCGCATCGAAGGTTTCCCTCTTCCATATTGCCGTCGCAGACATCTACGTACAGGAGGGTGCGCCGCAAATATTGAATATAGTCGTAGGCTTCCCAAGAAGAGCGAAAATCCGGCTCCGATACGATCTCCGCCAGGGGCACTCCGCTTCTGTTAAGGTCGACGTAGGATTTCGAGGAGGATTCGCGGAGCCCTTCGTGCAGCGACTTTCCAGCATCTTCCTCGATGTGGAGCCGGGTAATACCGAATTTCTTCAAACGCCATTCCTTGGCGTGACCCGCGTCGTTGCGCTCGGCGGTAGGAATTTCGACCCAGCCGTGCTCGGAAAACGGCCGGTCATATTGAGAGATCTGATAGCCCTTCGGCAAATCAGGATAAAAGTAATTCTTTCGCGAGAAGATCGACTCGTGATTGATTCTCAGGTTCAGCGCGAGCGCCGCGCGCGCGGCCATTTCGATCGCGGTCCCGTTCAAGACCGGCAGCGCGCCGGGTAATCCAAGACAGACCGGACACGTATGCGAGTTCGGTTCAGCCCCGAACGCAGTCGAGCAAGAGCAGAATATCTTCGAAGCAGTCTTTAGCTGAGCATGAACCTCGAGGCCGATGACCACTTCGTACTTTTCTCTCATCACGTGATCCGGTTTTGGAACGAGAGAGTATAGCACAGCCGGCCGGGGTCACTACTCCGCGAAGGTAAGATTGACGATTCTGTCGACGACCTCGCCTACTACGCGATCCGGCGTGGACGCTCCAGCGGTAAGCCCTACAGTTACGTTGCCGTCAGGCAGCCAGCCGTCGCTAAAGATCTCCGTCACCTCTCCTACCTTCTTGTGGCGGATGCGAGATGGTGAGATAACGCAGCCCGCGTCGTCTATATGATAGGTGGGAACGTATTGACCGGCGATTTCGCATAGGTGGGTGGTGTTGCTGCTGTTGTAGCCGCCGATCACGATCATAAGGTTTATGTCTTCGCCTACAAGCTTATTGACGGCGTCCTGGCGATCCTGGGTAGCCGTGCAGATCGTATCGAAATGGCGAAACTGCCCGGCGACCGCCTCCGAGCCGTATTTACGCTCGATGGCGGACCGAAACATCTCAGCGATTTCGAGCGACTCACCGCTCAGCATTGTAGTTTGATTGGCGAGGCCGACTCGTTCGAGATCTCGATCAGGATCCAGATTCGGCGAGCATGCCTTCTCGAACCTCTTGCGAAACTCGTCTTTATTGCCGCCGTTGACGATGTAATCGCAGACACATTGCGCCTCGGCCTGATTTAGCACGATCAGATACTTTCCGCCTTCATACTTGAGAGCCTGCGAGCTGGTGGCGTGGGTCTCTTCGTGAGCGTACTTGCCGTGAATGATCGCGGTGAATCCCTCGCGGGCGTATTTCTCCACGCGTTTCCAAACAGCGACTACCGAACCGCAGGTTGTATCGACCACGAGACAACCCTTGTCCTTCAGTTCCCTGAACTCGTCGACGGGCGCACCGAAGGCCGGAATCAAAACAATGTCGTCCGCGGTAATATGAGCGAACCGCGCCGGATTCTCCGACGAGGCCTCAAGAAAACCGATGCCCATCTCCTGGAGCCGATTATTTACTCGGGGGTTGTGAATGATTTCGTTTGTAAGAAAGATGCGCCGATCGGGGAATTTTTTCTGGGTTTCGTAAGCAAGGTTCAGAGCGAACTCGACTCCATAGCAAAATCCAAATTCCTCGGCGAGCCGAAAGGTCAGCCGTCCCATTTGCAGCGTGTTGGCTTGTTCTCTGATTCTGCGGATGAGGTCGCTGTGGTAATCACTGACTATTGAATCCCTGATTTCATCCTTGAGACCGAACCCTCTTCTCACGACCGCTTGTGGAACACTGTCTGTAGTACTCATTTAATCTCGCTTGTAGATCCTATCTAGTTACAGTGGAACTGATTAAACCGCGAGTCTAACAACCGCGCCGGTGCTTGTGCAAGGAAACGCTTTTCAAGGAAGGTGCTTAATTGAATTGATGAGAAGGACTGTCGCCGGCGCAGTGCGAATTTAAGTGAGAGTGATTAGAGATTTCCGGCTGATATTAAGATACGGATTTTCTGAATTCCGCCAGGGACGCATCGATAATCGCCCAGCACTTAAGTCTCAGGCCTGAAAGGTCGACTTATACATAACCAGGGGCGACGCGCTTCGCGCTTGCCCCTGGTCACGACGCCAATATACTTCAAGCGCTGAAGGCGCTACACAGCCGGTTCATTCCGGATCGTCGCCAATCCTCACAGCTCGCTCAGAGCCTTGAGCGCTGGTCTATCCAAGATGACTATTTTCTTATTCCTGGTCTCGATGAGGCAGTTTGTCTTGAGCTCATTCAGCACCAGATTAACAGTCTCCCGATAGATGCCGATCATCTCGCCCATCGTCTCTTGCGTAATACCCTCAACCACATCGCCCGCGCCGGCTAGATCAAGTAAGAGCGCAGCGACTCGAGAATCGTGGAGTTGAAACTGCGATCTGAAATGATCGCTCGCCACTTCTCCGAGCCTTGGAACGACCAACTCGATAACCGCATAAGGATCGGAGCGAATCCAATCGCGAGCGCCGGCCTCGCTCATAACGGCCAATTTGACTCCAAGAGGACCGGCAACGGCCTTCGTCAACAACATCGTCTGTCCCAGAAACGGCATCTCGCCGAATAAGCCGCCGGGAACCATTTCTTTGACGAAATAGTCGTGTCGTGAGTGCTTGATCACAACCGAGCCATCTTCGATCAGAAACAACGAGCGGTCGCAGGGTATAGTCTCGTTCGACTCAAAGAAACGCCTCGGCATCTCACTAAAATTCTCCGCGGTGGAACGTATCTCGATTTGAAGATAACCGACTCTGCGGGAGAGAGCCCACGCCGATAGCGCCTTGGTTTTATCAGTTAACGCGTGCCTCCGTCTGAATCTCACCGGTTTCAGACCGGGGCCCTCGTCATCCGCCGATTGCGAGGCAAATGCCAGACAAAGCCCTTCACCGTATTCACTTTTTTGTTCGTATTGTTCTTTACCGTCTTTATTCATAAACCCATCTTTCAGCGAAGTCGCTGGATTGGTGTTACATTTGCCAATCCGACGCGCGAGTTTGCCGGACGCGACGGAGCAGGGCTATGCCGCTGCTCGAACCCGCCCGAAACAATAGCGAGGTTGCTGCCTGCGAATGCGCAACTCAGGATAATCCAGAGACTAGCCCGCGTGCGCGCTGGGTTGTTATGCGTTTACTCGCGTGGAGCGCCGTCCGTTCCCCACGACAAGGCCGAGTGAATTGTTTTGCTCGCACGATGCGAGCTGATTAGACCGCAGAGCTTCTTATCAATGCGGTGTTGTTACTTTGCGCCTCGTTCCGAATCAAAAGCACGCCGAATCAGAACAGAATATGCGCGGCGGAGGGTCTTGTGGAAATTGCTCGCCCGTCACGCTCACCGGCCGTTCCGACATTCGAGAGGCCTTTGCCCGCGTGAAGAAACCGAGCGCTTCCCGCCTGAGATCTCATCATACCGGGCACGCGACGCCAGCGGCATGTAAACCCGATCCACCAGCGAAAACTAGCGAAGCAATTGACCGTCACTTCGGTCATTGCTTCCAATCGCATCCATTTTGACTTCGACGAGATGTTCAAACAACGCCAGCGTGGGATGGACTCATTCGCAATTAGAAGAGTCCTAACCAACTGGCTCAGATCTAATTCTTAAAATTGGAACCCGTGCCGGTTACCTGCAACGAAACCCTCTTTACATCGAACCGGCATTCCCTCGTGCTCGCGTGCGATTCTAGCAAAGAACAAAAAGGGAAGCCAAAAAAAAATGACGAGAACGGGAAGTAAAATGAGCTTGTGCGGACGAACGTGACAACAATAGCAACCTGATTGCCGCGGACAACGCTGGTTCGAAGATTACTTATGCTTGAGAAGATTGCTTAGGCTCGCGAGCGAATCAGACGCGGGCGAACCAATCAGGCGGTCTGATCGGTTCGCCCGCGGAGTTAAGAGTATCAGCAACCGGGATCGCAGGTGCTGTTACATCGGTTCAGCAGCCTTTGACAAAAAAAGAGGCAGCCTCCTGAGGCAGCCTCCTGAGGCCGGCTCACCGCAGCCGGTGACGCAGGAATCGTAATTATCTTGGCAACTGGTGCAACACGTCGCCGCCCGCCCATTCGAAGGCGACAACGTAAAGAACCCAAGACAAGCAACAAGTATCGCCAGAATGGCAAACTTGCGCAGCAATCTTCGCATGGGATGACTGTTCATAGTTCCTCCTTGCTTCCGTTATTTGTTGATCATCCGAATTTGCGAGGCGCTTATTCTAATTGCGGCGAGCCTCGCCGGAGCCCTTGCATCTGAAATGCAATGAGCTTATGAGCCGCAATTCTCGCACTGGAGCTTATTAATCACATCCGCTTCTTTATCGGGCTCGAGCTTTCCGACCCAGCTCGCGGTTACGATTCCGGAATTGTCGACCAGGATCAGGGTTGGAGTTCCGCGTACATTGATGGAGCCGAGGTCCGCTTGCTCGATGTCCTGTATTGGTATGCCTAGATCCGATAAATATTTTTGACCTTCTGTCCGACTCTGAGGCAGCAACGCCATGAACCTGACATCTCCCGGCTTTTTCACCTCTTCAGTCAGGCGTCTATAGAAAGGTGCGCTCTCGGCGCAAAAATGGCATCCCTGCGCTAGTACGATGATCAGCGTACGGCGACTCTTTTCCCAGGACACGTTTGGTATGGAGAGCTTGTCGCCGACCGCGACCTCCTTCATCTCGGGAGCGGACGTCGGACTATTGATGATGAACCGCTTGACCACGACTACCGTCAACAGTATCGCAACAACGATAATCGCGATGTTGGAGAGAAACTCGGCATTCTTGTAGAGTTTGTTCATTTCAAGCATCTCTCACTCCGCCGCCGTTCACGTCCTGGCCGGGAAAGAGTATTCCACGAGCCTTAACCGATCGCGGCTCGGCGACCTTCAAAATCAAAGTGGGATAATCACATTTTCTCTGTAATGTGAATCGCGAACTTATGCTATAACCCTCGGCTGATCGAATCAAGCGCGAGGATTGATGTGATCAGTAGATATGAGCGCCACGGGTTCTCAGTCCGCGACGATCTGATGGAGTTGATGATCGAAGACTCGACCGCGTAACCGCTGACTCCCAAAACTCTCTCAGAAACTCGACGCCTCTCTGTCTTTTGATTCAACCCATCCAACTGATTCGCTTGCGGGCCTTGGCGCCCGACACCCGCCTGACGCTTGGGACCTGACACCTGGCGCCTGGGTTTCCGAACAAACACTTGTGTTCTGTTCGAAAACCTACAAATCCGCAAAGCTCGTCTATTGGTTTTATGCGAGCAATACCGTATAGGTTTCAGACGACAGAGAAAACATATTCATCAAAACGAAAACCTGGCTGAGGCTCAACTCGCCGGGACAAGGAGACGGAAAAATGCTAATGAGTTTACGAATGTATATGGCGGCGGCGGTCGTAGTGCTCGGGGTGGTCGGGCTGTCAGCCTGTTCCATGGCCGAATTTCATCACGAGATGTTCGGGCGCCGATCAGATCCGCTCTCGGGGGAGTGGAACGCAACATTTAATCTAGAAGGCTACACCGCGCCTTTCGCGCTAAAGCTGAAACTCGAAGGCGACAGAGTGAGTGGAACCTGTGAGTCCGAACACACCGGGCCAGGTACTCTTCGCAACGGGAAGTGGACGAATAACAAGTTGAGTTGCGATCTCGATTTCGCCTCTCACGAATCGATTGCTTTGACTGGAATACTCAAAGACGGCGTATTCAGCGGAGAGTTTCGCACCGAAGGAAGGCAAGGCTCGTGGGAGGCGCGAAAGAAATGACCCGCGACGATACACATTAATAAACTGATTCTACGGGGCGGCCGTTCGCGCCGCCCTGTTGTAGAATCTCTCCATCGAGTAACCGACATAAACGTGGTAACCGGATGCATCTCGGCGCTTTCGACGCGGATACAGCCGTTCGTTCATATGAGCACCAAACCCAAAGAAGAAAAGAGAGAAGACCGCCGGGCCCGCAAGACAAAACGTTCATTAAGCGATGCGCTTACTCAGTTGATACTCGAGAAGCGATATGACTCAATCACCGTACAGAACGTAATCGATCGCGCGGACGTGGGGCGCTCGACCTTCTACGCGCATTTCCGCGACAAGGAAGATCTCTTTTTGAGCAGTTGGGAGCAGTTGCTTGATCACTTCGTCGAAAATATCAAATGGGATGAAGCTGGATTACGCCGGTTTGTACCGGTGGAGGGGCTGTTCGCCCATATCAAGAATTTTCACCGCTTTTACGTAGCTCTGGTGAAATCGAGAAAGACCGATTTGATCTTCAAAAGCGGTCTTGAATATCTGACCAAGGCTATAGACAACTCGCTTGTCGCCTCCTTAGCGGAAAAGGCGCAGCCGGCAGCGCCTACAGCAGTCATATCCCGCTACATCGCCGCGGAGATATTTGGTCTTCTCAAATGGTGGCTTGATCACAACATGCCATACACGCCTCAACGCATGAGCCAGATGTTCCATCAACTTGTTGTGCCCGGCCTGTTGTCGGCGCTTGCGGAAACCAATATCAATGAGCGCATCGACAACTCATCCACCGAACTCCGGCACGTACACTTGCACGGCCCTTACGCGCACAAGAAGATCTCCTGATATGCTGCCGCCCTCACCTCATCGATGATGCCTCTCCGTATATGTCAGATTAACGAGCCGAGCGCACGTACAAAGGGCGGAGTCACATCGGTGACTCCGCCCTTATCATGCTGCACAGCACGGATGCTCGGGCGACCGCTACCGTTCCTCACGGCCCGCGGGAGTTTGTTGACCGCGTCCGCGGGGTTCCGAACGGCCTGCTCCAAGATTGTCATAGTTCAATGCGGCGTTGAACAACAGGAAAAAACTGCCCTGTGTCTGATGGCGCCACATCGGATTGACGGCAAACATCACTACGTGACCGCGCCCGACTGGAACGTCAAGCACGGCAGGTTTCCCGGCAAGCTCATTTCCTCCAGCGAGCATTCCGCTTATGAGCAGGTTCTTCTCATCCGGAACAAACCTGAGGACGACGCGAGGACGCATGTTCGGAGGCACGACCAACGGCCCGAGTTGCTGCCGCACTTCGTCAGGGATCCCGTCTTCATTTCGCTGCGGGGGAGCCGCTGGAGCTGTAGCTCGCGGCATGGCCTGGACGATATCCGGATCGCTCAGACTTCCGCGCCCCGAGGGACGTGGTCCCCCCGCGGCTGCTCCACCACCGCCTCCGCCGCCGCCGCCTCCTCCTCCAAATCCGCCCCCGCCCGCTGCAACCTGGAGCAACGGCGCTTGATTGAAGTAGACCGCGAGCGAATCGCCGTAGCCGTACGCGATCGGGCTCTTACGATCGGCGAACGTCGCATTGTACACGGAGCCTCGAGCCTGAAGCTGGCGGCTTTCGGTTATGCTTACGCCGGTCGTGATTCCGTAGTCGATCGGTATGGCCGCGATACCCCCTACGGAAACGAAGAGACCGCCTTCGTCAATGAACTTCTGAAGGTTCAGCACGCCTCGTAGCTCCATGCCGCCGCGCATGTCCGCGGTCTGATCGGGAGACAAACCGAAATTAGGAGTGATGTCGGATTTCTGCCATGGAATCGGATCGCCGCGCTTCGGTGTGCCGTTTACTATCGTTTGAGCCGATCCGAATACAGGCGGGAAGATAATCACGTCGTACTTCTGACGCAGATTCAACGTCTCGCGCAGCTCGTGGTCGGATATGTACGAGTAAGGAATCTGGAAGCGGTCGAACTCGACCCGGAACCAGCCCTCATTCTGAGTATTGGTCCAGGTGTGCACGATCGCGATTCGCGGCACGGCGACTTCGTGAGTCTTGACCTCGGGCAGCTTGTCGACCGCCTGCGCGGTCAATCCCAACTCGGTCACCGTAGACTCGAGCCTCTGCTTCAAGTCGGACGGGTTTCCTTCGGTCTTGATGACAAAAGAGCCCGCATTGAACTGTTGATCGCCGATCTTGAAGCCATCTTCGGCAGCGCCGATCTTCACGTCTTTCAGCTTGAACCGAAGCGTCGCCAGCGTGTTGTCCGTGTTGTGATTGATGATGTAGCCAGCCGTGGAAGCGCCCTCGAGGCGCCCTCGCACTTTTGCATCGCCGGTGAGCATCACCATCGGAGTATCCAAAACGCTCTTCTCGGTCACTCTAACTGTCTTTACATTGCGAAGCGCTCCCAGAGTCCATCCGGTGTCGTCATAGGGCCGCGGGTCGTTCACGTTGTAGTACTGTGTGTCCATCAACATGTCGGCCATACGCGAATAAGGCTGATCCATTCGGATTATGTAAGAGCCGGCCGGGAACTTCTGATCTTTTGCGGTGAACTCTTTTGTAGCGGTATTGACTTCCACTCCCATCAATCTCAGAAGGTTGACCGTATCGGCCGCCTCGACCGGACGCGGCGTGTCGCCGGGGATCACCCACGCGGCCGGACCTTCGTTGGAGGCCTTTGCAATCGAGCGCTTGCTCTTTAGATAAAAGTTATTCAGAAATCGGTCTTTGTTGTTGGCTACGTAATTCATCGCGAACAGGATTGCCGACTCCTGCAGATTGATGTTGTTGCGTATCGACCATTTTACGCGCGGCAGCGGCGGATTGGGCCTGAACCAGTCGCGCTGGGATTGAGGCCCCACATTTCGCTCTCCGGTATCGGCCCCATTCCCGCCAAAAGTCTCATAGAATCGGCCGATAGAATTGTGGCCGTTCGCGACGTAAAACATATAGTTCGGGGCCCAGCCGTCATAGAACCCATGCGTCCAAACGCCCGGTACACCGCGCTTGGTCATCTCTTCAATTTCGTGATAAGCGAGCACGTGCCATTCGTCAATCACTATCGGGTCGAGCCACGCGTTATAAGGCCCGGTGCCTGTGGATGTGTAGAGAAACGGAACTGATTCGTGCAGGTCGTGCAGAACTACCGGATGGTAGTCGAGAAACGTCCTCATCATGTTTCGCGTCAGGGCGAGCGCCATCCCGAGTCCATCGCGATTGTTATCGTGTGCTACGTATTTGCCCCAGTAGAGCAATGGAGGCGCGGCCTTTCCCGGATTGGCTTTGCGATAGTAATACTGATCGACGGCCCGGTCGCGCCCATCTACCTCAAGCGCGGGTGTGATCATTACGACAACGTTCTTGCGAATTGCATCGATGAACGGGCTGTCTTCAACCGCAAGCCGATAGGCAAGCTCCATCAACATCTCCGGCGAGCCAGTCTCGGGCGAGTGAATAGAACCCGACGCCCAGTACAGCGCCTTCCCTTCCCCGATCAACTGCTGGGCTTCGGCGTCGTTGATCTTGCGAGGATCAGCCAGCCTCGCCGTGATTTCTTTGTAGCGATCAAGCTTGGCGACATTGGCTTCGTCGGAGACGACCACGAGCATTTGCTCCTTGCCATCTTCTGAACGCTCGGGAGCGGTAAAGCACCGGACGCGCGGCGTCGCCTTCTCGAGCTCCCTGAAGTAGCGATAAAGATCTTTCGTGTAGGTCAGTTTGTCGGGAGTGCCTACGATATACCCGAGGACTTTTTCCGGCGTCGGAATCTTGTCCGACGCTGGCAGGTGGTTCACCAGTTCGGTCAGAAAGAACGGCTCGGTTGTGTACTCTTTTATTTTCTTTGTGTAACCCTCGTCGTCGGTTTGAGCGGTCGCGGGCTTGGTTTTTCCGTTCTTTTGCGGGGTCGCGCCACTGATTGGGAACGCAGTAGCGAACATCGCAAATACCGTTGCCAGCGCGCACGCCTTGCAGGTCGCAAGCAAGCGTCCTCGGTTCATGGTCTCCTCCATCGAATCGAATTCTTTAACTTACAAGGTAACGGAGATGTGAAATAGGGATAGACAGAATACACAGGACGACTGCGACTCGCAATCGATCCGGTCTACTCGGCTCATCCCTTGTGTGATTCGGAGATTTATCTGGCGGGGCGTGTTCGCGTCCGCGCCAGTGGAAGCACGGCCGCGAGCCCGCCCGCCTGGCTGCTAAGACATGAGAAGCTACCGCGCGGTTACAAGAAAAAAGCCGCGAATCTCAATGGCCGAATCTCATCCTGGTAACGGAAGTCTCAGGCCGGGTGAGCGTCCATCACTTCTCGAAAGATGTTAACGAAGAGTTTCATCTCGGCCATCGTTCCCAATCCCACCCTCATATCAGTAGGCACGGACGGGAACAAGCGGCTCACCAGCACGTGACGCTCTTTGAGCGCTTCTACTATAGGTTTTGCCGGACGTCCCAGTTCGATCATGACGAAATTGGCGGCCGTCGGAATGTAGGTCCGACCCATCGCCTGTATCTCTTTATACATGTAATCTCGAACTTCGACATTTTGCTTACGGACGTGCGCGACGAACGTGTCATCTTTCAAAACGGCCAGGGCAGCCGCGGTGGCGATCTGGTTGGGACTGTTGCCAAGGCGGTAGCCGGTCATTTTCTTGATCAGGTCCTTGCGGCCGATCGCATAGCCGACTCGTAATCCCGCCATTCCATAAACTTTCGAAAATGTGTGAGAGACGACTACAGGCAGACCTTCTTTGACGTACCGCAGGCAGCTTTCATAACGATCGGTATCGACGTAGTCGTAATAAGCCTCGTCGGCCAGCAGCGTCACGCCTCGAGGAATCTTGTGGACGAACCGCTCGACCTGCTCCTTTTCCACAAAAGAGCCCGCCGGATTGGACGGGTTGCAAAAGAAGATCATCCCCGCCCCGGTCGACGCCGCGTGGAGCATCTTCGGAAGATCGTGTTTGTGCTCCGCATTCAAAGGAACTTTGATTGAGCGGGCGTGGATGAGCGGACAATACGAGACGACCGCTTCATAGGTGGGCTCGGCAACTACCGCCGCGCGTCGCGGCGAGCAAAACGCCTGAGTGGCCAGTCGGAGCAGCTCCAGCGAGCCGTTCCCCAGCAGAATATTCTCTTTGTCGACGCCGTGTTTTTTCGCTAAGGCCTCGACCAGAGCATTCGGCTCTTCGATCGGGTATCGATTCGGCTTTCCCGTTGCGGCCGCGCGGACAGCATCAACGGCGCCCGGATGCAGGCCGTATGAGCTCTCGTTGCGATGGAGCCTCAGAGGTTCGGTCTCTGATAGCGGGCTCACTGCCGTCGCCGGAGCGCTCACGGCGAGCCCCTTGTCGAGAATCGACGGCAACACAAGCCCGACTGAAGCAGCGTTCGCGATGAAGCTGCGCCTGGTCACACCTGATGCTCTTTTCATAATAGATTCCTCCCGATTGCGCGGGATATTACCAAAGCGATTGGGCAGGACACAATGCGGTTAGACCGGATCAATGGGACTTCACATAGTCCATGCAATGCTGGACGATTCTAACGTGAGCCGAGCTGGAGCTAAAATTCAGTTCTTCGTGTTTCCGAAGCCAGGAAAACGAGGATTAAGAGAATCGCCCGCGTTCGCTTTGGTGCAACGGCGTTCAATCGCAAGCGGCGACCTCACCTCGGAGAACGGGCGGCAGGTCGGCAGGGTAGAATACTATCCTGCCGCCGTGAACTCACGATCGGTGATTCCAGCAACATCGCAAACGCCGTAAAAGCGATCTCGATAGCCTAAGCTACGCCTGCCTATGCGTCGTACAGCGCCGCGATCAGGCAGCCTCGCGCAGTCGCGGTGAGCGGTGCGTCGGCCAGTCTGATATCGGACAGCGGCAGCGGGAATCCGTCGCGCTCGATCGTCTGTCGGAACCGGTCGATGAACCCTTTGGGCTTGGCTGTGCCGCCGCTTACGACGATTGGAATCGGCTTTTCGATCTTCGGCAGATTCTTGGTCGCCGCTATCTCGCCTCTCAGGCCTTCGACGAGCGAAAGAATGACATCTTCGTAATAAACCTGAAGCGCGCTCTCGTACTTGTTGCGAGGCTCGCGGATAAGGTCGATGCCTTCTTCCTTGATAGCTCGGATTCGCGTCGGAGTTTCGCCCGTAACCGAAGCAACGCTGCGATCGATGTAGTCTCCGGCCTTGCCGATGCTGAAGGTCAATACCGGAAGAGACATGAAAGCGAGCGCTACGTTGCACATCCCGCCTCCGCAGCTTATGCCGATGCCGCTGAAGTTCTCGGACTCGAGCTCCGAGTAGACCACGGCCATGCCTTCGTTGATTGCTCTGGCGTTGTAGCCAAGCGATTCAAGCATGTTCTGAAGCATCGCTTCGTGGTAGACCAGATCGGTGGAACCGCCGTCGCGAAGAGGACCCGGAACGCTGAACCTGAGATTCTCGCCTCTCTTAGTCTTCTTTATAAGCTGTTCGACTATGGCTTCCATCACCGGCAGCGAGTATTCCTCGGTCGGATTCAGAGTGCCGTTGAGCATCGGCCTGCGAACTTCCGCGTTGAAGAAGTTGGCGAACCGCGCCGCCTCATTGCCGAAGATCTGGAGAGAACTGCCGCCGTTCAACTGATAGGTGACGTTATTCTGCTTCAGGATGTTCTCGGTGAATTTCGAGTACGGCACCGAAACAAACGCGTTCAGCTCCGCGTTCGTCTTGACGCTCTCGGCCGATCCGTTGGCCAGCACCAGGCGGCTGGTTCCCACATCAAGCCCCAGCGCCGAGTTCGTCGTCGGAGTGACTTCGTTCGAATTGTCGTTCTTCTTGTCCATTTTGCCTCCAATTGTAAGTTCTATCTCGCTGTTAGATTGGGGCTCAGTGTTCAGGATGGCGACTCCTTTTCGGGTCGCCTTTAATCTAACGGCCTTGCCGGACGGAATCGGGCGGGGACCAGTTCCGTTCGGTGGAAGCAGACCGCTTCGTTTTGGTTTCAATTCAAGCCTGCCGAGATCCGTGATCAGAACCGAATCCTCGGCTTCCAAACTGATTTTGATGGCCGCCAGCGTAGCTTCTACGCCGCGCAACGAAGCCGCTTTGTTCAGGCCCGTGCGCTTCTCCACTTCGGCGATCAAATCAGCCTTGTTCATAACTGCTGGTTGAGCGAGCCGGCGGTGAGACCGTCATCACTCAGCCTGCTCCGATTCGCCGCGCGCTCGCTCGCGATCGAGAGCATGTTGCATCGCATAAGCGCGCTGGAAATCGCTCCATAAGGCGGCGCGCTCCTGCTCGACGCTTATACCATCCCTTGAGGCGGACTCTTTCAGTTTCGCCTCGGCCTGATCCAGCCCGGGCCATCGGCTCCCGCCGGCCGAAGCCACGTATGCCTGATCGTAAGTGAATCCGAACCGTGATACCGCTACTAGCTCGCTACTGCTCTTGTTGCTCAGTCCTAATGCTTCAAACGGAAACCCCGAAACCCAATCCGTGTGATAACCCATCAGCTTGTTCGAAGGATTGACCGAAACCAGTCCGTGAGTCACGCAGGCTTCGTCGGCGATCCCGTACTTCGATCGCAAAACCGCCGTGAGCGTTCGCGCCGCCATGATCTGCGGTTCGTTGATCGCATCGGGTCCAATCGCCGCGCCCGGCTCGTATTTGCCTTCGAAACAAACGCCGATGAAGCTCGCGCTGAGATTGACATAAATGTTCTTTCCAACGCTCCATAGCGAGTTTCCCGCGTGATTGGCGGCGTATTCATCGCGCACCACGCGGTAGGTGCGGCCGAAGCGGTCGATTACGTAATTGTACAAGCGGTGTTCGCGCGAGTACTCGAGGAGCCCTCGAGACGCATGCTTGAGCGAAGAGTTGTTTCGGTCGTTGAACGGTACTATATCGCTTTCCGAGATGTGAAAAACGATGCCGACTGGTTTGCTCGCGATATCGGTGTTAGCCGGAAGCTCGGATGTTCGATCGAGCTTGAATGTAAAAAAGCGCCGGACATCTCCGACAATTTCCATTTCGGTCAATATTCGGGCCCCGTTGCTATAGAACTCGTATCCGTCGCCGCTCTCAGCGAGCCAGACTTTTTCAGGCGGGAGTCCGGCGGTCGAACCCATCGCGGAAATGGCCTTGACCGCTTCCGAGCCGTCGCGCTTCGCGATGTGGTTTGGCGATGAACCGTTCATTTCTTTTGCTTCGGTCGAGACCGAAAGGGATGCCGATATTCTGCCGACGACGTATACCGCGCCGATTCCAAACGAAAACGCGACCACGAGCGCCGCCGCATAAACGGCGACTCTAAGCTTGTAGAGCAGCGCCGTTAGTTTCAGCGAAAACGGCAGCTTCGTTTCAACCGGCAGGTATTTCGATACTTCAACGACCAGCACCGCGCGCTCGCGCAGCGAACCGACAAATGGAACCCTGTTCAACCAGCGCTGCCAGGCCGCGCTGGGAGCCTGCCGCGTATTCAGCATCGTTCTCAGGAACTTCAAGCGCTGGCCCGGCGAGGCGATGTACCGCGAGTAGCGGTCCACCGTCTTTGTATAAACCGGATCCCGGTGATTGAACTCCTGCATCGATCTTCCTCTGCTACGGCTTTTCGTAGTCGAGCACTATCCACTGAATGCTGAGGCCTGCGCTGCCGGCCCGTTTCTGCCACTGAGCGATAGAGGATCTCGCTTCTTCCGTCCTTTCGAACTTGCCGGCGCGAACGCGGTACCATCGCCCTTTGTGAGGCAGGTCGACGCCGATCACATAAGCCGGTACTCCCGCCTTTATGAGTTTTTCGGTGTAGGCAGTCGCCGCGGCTTCATTTGGAAAAGAGGCCGCCTGAAGAGTAACGAGCTTGACGCCGGGCGCCGGCTCATCCTTTGGGCCTTGCTCCACAACCGGTTTTTCTACCGTAGCCGGCGGCTGATTCGTAGCTACGGTAGAGGACGGAGGCTGCGTGGTTTCGGTTTGCGGCTTTGCGTTTTCGTTTGATTTCGCGGCCAGCGCCTTCAATTGTTCCGGTGTCCTTTGCGTGTTCGCATTCGCGGGTCCGCTCTTCCAGCGGACGAAATACAAGTAGCCGGCGGCGCCGAACGCGAGTATCGAGATCACTACAAGCGAGGCGCGGATGATAGGCCATATCTCGCGCTTCTCTTCTCCGACGACGAGAGTCCACTGGTGCTCTTCATCGGAATCATCTTGCGTGATCGCATCCAAGGTTGGAAACGGCGTTCTCTGCGAAGGCGCCGCAATCTGAGGTTCGGGGAAATGGGACGGCGGCTCGCCTTGAATGCGCGCGTCGCCGAAGATCTGATCGTCGATTGTCGGCGTCTCGACCGCAATCTCCCTCTGCCCGTTCTCAGGAAACGATGATTGCAAAGGCGCCTGTATTAAGACTGGAGGGGGTCGCTCGGGCGCCGTTATTCCTCGGTGACTGAGCGTGCCGCTGGTCCTCTGAACCGGCCTTATGGTATCGATGATGGATCTGCATTCCGGACAGAGTTGAGTTGTAAGAGAAGAGGTGGAGTTCTCGAGCACATACTCGTTCTTGCACAAGGAACAAACCAGTTTTGAAATTTCCAATTGCAACGAATACACCCTCGCGGAAAACCAGCGGCTCGAGAGCGGCGCTCGTGCCGCGCTTGAAATCCCGAGCGACGAGACGCCGAACAGGATAGTCGGGCCTGCTGAATAGTTCAGTTTATAACGGGCAGTGAATGAATTGAGGGCAGACTAGCAAACGGCTGTTTTATAACACACGAAATAGCCTTATTCAAGGGTATCTATTACGTGATAAGGGGAGCTTAGGAGACTTAAATCACGACTAGGATAGCTCAAAGAATTCCTTCTGTGAATCCTTTTGTTTCAGATAGGCAATCAGCCAAGCGAGTCGATGTAGGTCGTGATCTCGTCGAGGTCTTCGGTGTCGAGATTGATGAACTCAACTCCGAGGCCCTGGCCCTTTTTTGCATAGACCACCCGGGAAACCGCTATGACACGATGACGGTTCGGAAGCTCGAAGCGCACAACCATTCGCGCTCCCGCTCGAATCTGCTCTTCGGTGTTTATGAACAATCCGCCCGTGCTTATGTTCGCGAGGTTTCTTCTTACGCGGCCAGGACCGCTGCTGGCATTGGTGAGCTCGTACTCTACGGTTGCAGTGATGGGCGCGCGCTCGAATCGACGGCGCTCGAGCTGCGCGGAAGTTCTCATTGCCATTCCCATTCCCCTTGTGAGTTTCGTCTCTCTATCTTTCTTTGATTGCAGGAGTCGTCGAGAGGGGCGCGAACCCGGTAGGGCTTCAGCAGGCGAATTAAAGCCGGGTCAATCGCCGAGTAACTCTTACATAGGTCAATCATCATTGACAAGGCCCTTGTGCTTCGGGGTCGAAAATGCTGTGTGACGTACAATACGAGGCTTGCGGCTACCCAAAAAGGTATGATGGCCTCGGTTACAAAGAGCCACCGATCTGCCGGCTCTATCGATGATGGAGCTCGATTTCATCGTGCTCTTTGTCTCGATTTAATCAGACTATGAGCATCGCGTAGACACTCAACGAGTCCGGACCATTTCTTTCGAGTTCCGGCATTGACTCTGTAAAACGGACTCGTCAGTTGCAAGGGTGCAATCCCAAACGTGCGGCCCGGATCGGCCCTGGAAGTACCGCGGACGACAGCCGGTTGTGGAGTGAAAGCATCCGTTATATGGCGCCGCTCAAAATATGGCGCCGCTCAAAATTTCGCTCTCATTGACCGTGTTTGGGCCATATGTGAGAATGTGAGAGTCGTTCACGGGCTGACCTTCAGCGTTGAGCCGCCCCTGCCTTTCGAAGCGGAAGTCCCGGTCGGAATTTTACGGAGTCACAGATGGGCAACAGACAGATTGGCAACTATCGCCTTATTGACTATGTCGGCAGCGGAGGATTCGGCTCCGTATTCAAGGCCGAGGACATTAGCAATCCAGGCAGAATCGTAGCCGTCAAGGAACTTCACAAGAAGCATACACGCAGCACCTCCATCAAGCAGCGATTCTTTCAAGAGGCCGTGGCAATGGCCCGGCTCGATCATCCGAACCTTCCGCGCCTTTATACCTTTGGCGAAGACAACGGATCTTATTACCTCGTGATGGAGTTCGTATCAGGCAGACTTCTGAGCGAAGAGATCGTCGAATCCGGAAGGATAGCGCCGGATCGCGCCGTATCAATCATCATTCAGGTTCTTGAAGCCATAAGCTACGCCCATAAGAACGGCATAATACATCGCGACCTCAAGCCCGAAAATATCATCATCACTCAAGACAGCGAATCTCTCAGCGTCAAGGTATTCGACTTCGGCATCTCCAAGATGATCGGAGGCGAGAACCTCACGCTGACCGGTGAAGGATTTGGCACCCCTGCTTATATGTCGCCTGAGAGAATCATCGGCAGCCCGAATATCGACTTGCGCACCGATATATATTCGGCCGGCATTATTCTCTGCGAGATGCTCACAGGGAAAGCTCCTTTCGGATCCAATGCGACCGATCCCGCGGTGTTCTGGTCGGAGATGCGATCCCAGCACGAGCTGGCTCCTCTGCCCTTGCTCACGCCGTTTGGCGTCGGCGCTGATCTGGAAGCCGTCATAAAGAAAGCGGCCGCCAAGAAAACTGACGATCGTTACTCGACCGCGGATGAAATGCTGGAAGAACTCCGGGGCGGCAAGCCCAGCGCAAATCTTCTGCTGGTGAGTCAACCCGGTCTCGCCGACGTCTACGTCGACAACATTCTTCGAGGAACGACCGATCCTATGACGGGACGAATCTCAATCCCGGCGATTACCGGCGGAATTCATAATATTAAAGTTTCAAAGCAGGGGTTTACTTCCTACAAGATCGATTTGTCACTCGATCAGCACCGAGAAACAGAGTTGCAGGTACAGCTCGCCGCCCGGCCGACCGTGGCCATACCGTCGCGAATAGAAGAGACGGCTCCAGTCGATGCGGTTACCAAGAAGACTCCCGGCGGCGAGCAATTGAAGACGGCGGTCCTGGTCATCGACAGCTTGCCCGTCGGAAGCAGCGTCACCGTAGGCGCGGACGCCGTAGCCGTTGTCAATGCCGAAGGGCATGCCACGGTAATGCTGCCCGAAGGCTCTCACGATATCGAAGTAATGAGCCCGTCAGGCGCAATAAGAAAAGAGCGCATCACCGTAGGAATAAACGAGGTCGGCGCGACGAAGACTATTTCGCTGCCGTTCATCGTCGATCGCCGGCCGAGACCGAACAACCTCACAACCTACACTTCTCAGACCAAGGCAAAGAAGCGAGCAGCCCTGAGCGCGGCCGTCGTTCTTGTCCTTGCCTTGTCGGCGGCGGGATATTTCATCATTAGAGCGCCGGGTCGCCATGCGGTCGCGACCACGTCTCCCGAACAAGTTTCGCCGGATCAAGGCGCCGTTCCCGATCTTAAAATGTCGGCGCCTCCCAATGAGAACTCCTCGACTCAACCTGAGCAAACACCAGCCAAAGACAAGAATTCGAACTCTCGCGCATCGTCCAATCAAGAAGAAAAACCGCTGAAGGCGGATTCCAAGAACAACGAGGCGACGGCGACCAATTCGAAACCTGAAGAGAAGCCGCCTGTTGTTCCGCAGCCTCCATCCAGGCCTACCGAGCAGTCCGCTCAACAACCCGAGCCGGAACCCGGGGCGCGGGAGGGTTGCGTGGCCGTTTTGGTCCAGGATCAGGGAGGTCAGCCGATCAGAAGAATCCGAGTAGTCATTGTCGAAGGGCCGGGTACTTCCTCGTCGAACGTAACCGAGGGCCGAACCGGAATGAATGGGAGATTTCATACCTGCGGGCTTACGCCTGGAAGGACGCTGCGGGTAACCGTTCTAGGTCCCGCCGGAGGCTTACTTGGAAGCAAGCAGTCCGTAGTTCCCAAAGGCAGAGAATTGATCGTGATTCAAGCGGCAGGCCGGTTTGACAACGAGAGCGGCCAGGGGATGGATCGACGCCGCTCTCCCTGGAAGCGGCCTTGAGAGCCGGCTTCAGCTTCTACATCACTCGATAGGAACCTACATCCGCGCGCTTTGCGGACTCGGCGTTCATTATCGCTTTTCGTTTTGCTTTGTCCGCATACATCGCGCGATCGGCGGCCAGCAGCAACTCGTCGAGAGTTTCTCCATCCGTGCCGAAGGTGCCCCACCCGACGCTCAGGCCCACGCTTACCGTGGAATCGATGATCCTGAAGTCGTACTTGTCTACTTCCTTTTGAATGCGGTGAATCAACTCGTTCACTTCATCGGAACCCACCTGAAGGATTGCGACAAATTCATCCCCGGCATATCGGCTTATGAAATCCGAAGAGCGAATATGCGTCGACAACACCCGCGCCAGTTCTTTCAATAGCGCGTCTCCACGCTGATGGCCGAGGCGGTCGTTGACGGCTTTGAATCCATCCAGATCCATCATCACGACTGAGAAACTGTCGCTGTGCCGGCGCGCCCGGTCCGCTTCTTCTTCAAACCGGTGTCTGAGAGCTCTCGCGTTTGGAAGCCCGGTGAGAGGCTCGGTAAGGGCGCTCGCCTCAGTTCTCTGGTGGTGAACCGCGTTCGCGATGGCGTCCGAAGCTAGCTTTGCAACGGCTTCGACCAGCCTCAGATGATCGGGGTCGTATTCCTGCAAGTCGACGGAGTAGAGGGCCAGAGCTCCGAGCACCTCGCCGTCTTTCAGAAGCGGCACAACCATCGCGGTCTTGTATTGCTCTTCCAATTCAACCTTGAGCGCGTCGAAATCGAGCCTTGGATCGCAGTTGTACATCGGGTGCCGATTGGCGGCGACCCAGCCGGTTATGCCCGCGCCCGACGACATTCGATGGCCCTTCAACCGTTCGTTGTTGCGGCCGCTGACGTGCGCGGCTTCCAAGTCGTCCGAATCGGGTTTGAGCAGATATAGAACACAGGTCGTATAGCTGACGATGTCCGCGAGTCTGGACGAGAACACGGCGAACGTGTCTCTCAAATCAAGGCTGGTGACAATCGTCTGGGCGATCTCATAGAGCGTCAGCACCTCGCGATGCGCGCTGCGGATGCGTTCAAAAGCCAATTGGCCGGTATCTACCGGGCGGTCCTTCAGGAGTTTGTTCTCTTCAACTCTGCCTTCGGCGGATTGGCGATCCACTCGCTGGCGCCGAATCTCGGATTCGAATTCGTGCAGGTGTTCCATGAAAACGCGAATTACGTCCGGATCAAAGAAGGCGCCGCTGCCGTCCCTCAATAAGGCGATCGCTTCTTCGCGGCTCATCGCCTTGCGATACTGACGATCCTCCCTCACGGCGTCGAAGCAATCCGAGACAGTCAGAATCCGAGCGGTGATGGGTATCTGATCGCCTTTCAAGCCGTCAGGATACCCGCGACCATCCCATCGTTCGTGATGATGTCGAACAACCGGAACTACAGGATAAGGAAATCCCACGCGCTCCAGAATCTCCGCTCCGACGATGGTATGGACCTTCATCTTATCGAATTCAGCCGGCGTGAGAGCGCCCGGCTTATTGAGAATGTAGTCGGGAACCGCGAGCTTTCCGATGTCATGCAATAAAGCGCCTGCGCGCAAGGCTTCGATCTCCGAGTCGGCCAGCCCGAACAAGCGCGCGAGGCCCGTGGCATAGATCTGGACCCTTCGAACATGTTCGTGCGTGACCTCGTCTTTCGCGTCGATAGCAATGGCGAGAGCTTCGATCGTTCGCAGGTGAAGCTCGGCCATTTGCTCCGCGTGCTGTATCGAAGCCTCGACCTTTTCGAGATAGACCTTATAGGTTAGATAGGTCGTCGCAAGAATCGGAACCGTAATGATAAAGGCGTAGAACTGAATGACCGATATGAGCTTTACAACTACGCAAGCGGCCAGCGCTCCCGCGAAATAGGACAACGAAGCCCAGAGAAATGAATCAGCCCACATCTTGAACGGGTTCTGCGAGAGGCGCAGCGAGTTCACCGCGCTCACAAGCCCGGTGTTCAAGAGATACTGAAGCAGCGCCAGCGACCCTCCGGCGAGAATCAACTGCCCGAGATCATGCGATAGCTTTGTGAGGTCTCCGAATAGGAAAGTCGCGGTGCTTCCCGAAAGGAATATCGACAGGCTCATCACCGCTATGTTGAACGGCACTACCCGCTTTTTATTCTTATAGTGAAGAGAGCAAATGGCTGCGTCGACGCCGGCGAGCACGACCGAGGGATGGATTCCGTAAAGAAGAATGGAGATGAAAAGAAATGTGTCGGAAACAGTTACCGTACCGGAAATCTTGGGAATTTTAATATCAGTTCGCGAGATGACCAGAATAGTGACTGCGCTCAAGAGCAGCCACTCGACTCGCGGCCGGGTTGCAACGACCTGCAGGAGCGAATATACGAAGGTGCCAAGACCCGCCGCGGAAACGATCAACATAAAAAAGCGGGTCAGGACAGGCTCGGGCTTGGATGGACTTCGCTCCATTCTCCTCCTGGAATTCAACTGCTTGAACGCTCGATTGAGCTGGATTGAAACACACGGGCTCGCCAGCCTCTTTTTCAATTAATTGCAATACTTATTCCATGAAGAGTCTCACCGAGAACGCGCCGTAAGAGTACTAGATCATAAATCGTGGCGCTAATTACATACGGTCAATCGATCAAATCTTTACCAATTCGATGACCGAATTCAGTCAGTTTGCCGCTATTACCTCCCGCTTCTCTTTTTTCAGGCCGCCTGGAAACTCCGTATCTGGCTGATTATTTCGGTCCGCAGTTCGGCCACTATAACGGCTTCCGACTGGGCTTTCAGAGCTTCGTCATCGGCCGACCCGACTATGGCCAGGAACTTGTCGAGCAGCATCGGGTCGAACATCTTGCCGGAATTCTCGTGCATGACCGAAAGCGCGTTTTCCCGCGTCAACCGCGATCGGTATGGACGGTCGGTCGTAAGCGCGTCGTAGCAGTCCACTATTGCAAGTATTCTCCCGGGCAACGGTATCTGATCACCTTTCAGACGACCGGGATAACCGCACCCGTCGAATCGCTCGTGGTGATGACGGATAATGTCGGCGACGGGATATGGAAAATTGATTGCCTGGACCATCGCGGCTCCGACTTTTACATGCTGTTTGACCAGATCATATTCTTCTGAGCTCAGGCTGCCCGGTTTTTCGAGTATCTGATGAGGAACTACTATATTGCCGACATCGTGAAGCAGCGCGGCAACTCTGAGCGCTTTCAGTTCTTCGTCAGAACAGCCCGCCACGCGTCCAAATTCAAGCGCCAGGGCGTCGACCCTTCTCAGGTTCATGCTCACGGACGAGGTCATAGCGCCTATCGATGCGGCGAGCGTTTCGATTACGTTGTAGTTGAGTTTCTCGATACTCTCGACACGTTCGTTCGCGAGCTCCACTTTTGCAAAGTAAGTTCTATAGAAAGCAAAAGCAAAGGCCATCACCGCGATAACGACGGGAACCACAAAAAAACCGATACGGCCAACCAGCAGGGTTGCGGTAAAAGCGGCGGCTCCGCCGGCTATGTAGCTTATCGACGACCAGAGAAAGTTCTCGCGCCAGAGCTTGAGCAGCCCTATTCGCTTTGAGACCGCGATGTGTCCGGCGACCAGAATTGTAGAAACAATGAAGTAGATAAATGTGAAGAGCGCTATAGCGCCAAGCTGTTCCAACGACGCGAGCGCGACTCCCGATCCAGCTTGTCCGACTTGTCCAAAGAGAGGAAAGGCAAATCGCGTGGATGCCGCGGCAGCCGCCATGGATACCGCGCAAACGGCCACGTTGTAGAAGTACTTGCCCGGGCTTTTAGTCAGACGGAGCGATGTCACGGCTCCATCCACGACGGCGGCTATTACCGCGGCGCTCGGGCCGAATAAAGCCGCGCACGTGAATGTCACCACGTCTCCGAGCACTATATCGGCTTTCACCCCGGGTATCTTTATCGTGCTCACGGGTGCGATCAAGAGGGCCAGCGCAGCCATGACGAGCCACGCATGCTCGTTGATCACCAGACGATGTGCGGCGGCAATGGCTATCGCCGCCGCTCCTGCCGCTACCACCACTATAGTGAGCATTGCGACAGCAGGTATTCTTCTCTGTTCTTCCCTTGTGTTCATTCCGTTCTCTCCCGCGCCTGTTGATTCCGGCGCTTTTGATCATTTACTCCATTCACATCGGTCTCTGCAAAATGGGGCGGCTGGAATACAACCGCCGGCTACCAGCTAGCTGAACCCTCCACAATACGCGGTACTCCTGGGGTGTTGTCTCCCGCGAGAATGCTCATCGCAGCGGCTGTTGAAGCGGCGGCAGTCCCCGAAGCTATGCCATCCGACAACAGAACACCGTCCGAGAGCAGCACTCCGTCAGATAGAAGGACTCCATCCGACAATAGAACACCGTCCGAAAGCAGAACTCCGCTCGCCAGCATAGTGCCATCCGATAACAGAACGCCGTCAGATAGAAGCACCCCATCGGACAGAAGCACGCCGTCCGATAAAAGAACTCCGTTCGAGACTACGACTCCGTCTGTGAGTAGCGAGCCGGCGCTGTAGACTCCCTGATACTTCGTTATCAACGCCGCGCCGCTGATGAAATTCCATCGCTGAATGATTCCACCGGACCAACTGAATGTGGCGCCTCCGATAGTCGTCGATTCAACGGGCGGAGCCCCGCTAAGGAGCGCCGCGCCTACGGGGAGAATGGATAGATTCGTCGTAATCAAGCCGGCGAGCCGCACTGCGCCTTCGACGTTGAGCTCTCCAGCGCCTTGCTCCAGCGTATTAAACCCGCTCAGCGGCTCGGCTGTGTACTCCAGCACCGCTTTTACCAGGTTAGGTGTGAGCCAGGGGTTTCGTTGAATCACAAGCGCGGCGGCGCCGGCAACAGCAGGCGTCGACATGGAAGTGCCGCTCATAAACATCATCTTGTGAGCGGTCAATGTGCTTACGCCGCCTTCCAACGCAGGGTTGATCGCGAGCAGCGCGTTGTTTGGAGACTCGGCATCCAAAATCTTATTTCCGGGCGCAACCAGATCCGGTTTTATCAGGTTGTCGTAGTGCGAAACGCCTGCCTCGTCCGTGTAATAGCCGCGCGTCGGGCCTCTCGAGCTGTAGCTCGCGACGCCGTCATCCGAACGCGAATCTGTTCCTAGAGTGTTAACCGCGCCTACCGTGATCGCGGAAGGTTCGATCCCCGGCGAATGTATCGCGCCATAGAGTTTATTTTCGTTGGAGTCTTTCCCGAGATTCCCGGCGGCAACACAGACCACGATTCCCGCATCGATCGCGCGCCTGACGGCGAGGCACAGCGGATCAAAGACATAAGAGTCGACCGCGGGAGCGCCGAAACTCAGATTTAGTACGCGAATGTTGTAGTCGGCCTTATGGTCGATGCACCAATCTATTCCGGCGATCGCCGCGTCCGTCGAGCCCTGCCCCGTTGAATCCAATACCCTGACGTTAATGAGATTGGCTCCAGAAGCCACTCCTGTATAGGCGCCGCCCGCAACGTGATTGCCGCCGGCCGCGATTGAAGCCACGTGAGTGCCGTGACCGTAAGGATCGTCCGTCCTGCCTTCGCCGGTCAGATCTACGCTTGCGCTTATGCGATTCAGAAATGAGTGATGCCCGGTGAAAATACCCGAGTCCAGCACGGCAATGCCTATCCCTCCTCCATCTATCTGTCCCGTAACCGCGTCTCCCTCCGTTCGCGCCAGGTCCGCCCCGGTCGTAGTCTCGAGATGGCCTGCCAGATGAGTCTTGCGATCCAAAGACAGGTAGCGCACGTCGGCTCGAGCGGCCAACGGCACGGCCAGCCTCGCTGGGATCAGAAGCGACATACCTGAAATATTCTTATAGACCCTGGTGATCTGGCCGCCTCCCTGCCTCACCGCGGTAACGAGCCCGCCCTGCGCCGTCCGCGGCGACTGAAGAATCACGGGAACGAGAGCATTAGGCTTGCTCTTCGCCATTGACTCGAGATCAGGAGAGACCTTACGTGTCGGAGACGCTGCCTGCACCGAGGGGACGAGCCGCTCAAAGTGAGGGAGCGAGCTCAACAGGGGAAGGACAACCATGTAAGCGACAAGCAATCTTGCCGCGGTATTCCTTGTTCTCATCTAATTTTCCTTTTCAAACCGGACTTCCTTGCGCGATGGCGGACCGATCCACGTCTTCAGATGAAGCGCAATGGTCCTGGTGACGGTGTGCTCCTGAGCGAGCTATCTAACGAAAGAACAACTTAAGATGGGCCTCATAAGCCCTAGAACTTCCTGAGAAATGCTCAAAAATTAATGAGCGAGTTGGCAATCTGAAAAGATCTCATTGTCGGAAAACTCGACCTCATACTACAACACCTGTGCCATCTGCGAGTTTGAACGGTCCGAACGCCCTTCGCGCGGAGAGACGAGGAGAGATTGCCGGTTGAACAATTGACCGCTGCCAAGGGGCTTAATGCATACTCACGAAAGAGCTTTAACATGCTCGTTCGCTAATTCGAACAGATGGTCCGAGCGCCGGCTGAGTCGGCTAAGTGATATCGGTCGAGACGACGCAGCCCTGTCGGTCAAAGACGAATTTCGGTCAAATAGATCAAATCAATTCGATGACTAGATGTCACAATAATCATTGATTGCGGAGAATGTCCGCAGGGTGATTCGACTCACTGATGTGAACCGCTACACTGGGCCTGAAAAATAAGTATTACCATATACGCTCAATGAGAAAGCGAAGTCACCTTCGCTGAGGAAGGCGATTTCTGCCTCTGGCTTCGCTCGGAATACCGATCGCAGCCGGTCTGTGTTTGACCCGCTGTTTGACTCACAATAGAATCGTTCGACGATAAAGGTCCGGGTTTTCTCGAGGCGCTATGAATCACATCCTGCAGCCGCGCGGTCGTGGCACACCACACAAACGAGTGGTGGAGAGAAATCATAAGGATCGGCCGGCGAGGAGACGCAGGTGAAGCAAACCGCTGACGTTGTCATTATCGGCGGGGGATGTATGGGCGCCAGCACTGCCTTTCATCTCTCAAAGCTGGGCGTGACCGACGTAGTCCTGTTGGAGCGGGACACGATGCTTGGAACCGGCTCAACCGGCCGAAATGCGGGAGGCGTCCGGCATCAATTCTCCAGCGAAGCCAATGTCAGATTTTCAATTGAATCGATAGCGTTCTTCGAGCGCTTCGAGGAAGAAGTCGGCTCGCCCATCGACCTCCATCAGGATGGATACCTCTTCCTTCTCTCAACCGAGGATGACAGGCATGCATTTCACACGAACGTTGAAATGCAGAAGCGCCTGGGCGTAGAGGTAGATGAGTTGTCGCCGGCCGAAGCGGCCCGGCTCGCGCCGGGCTTGAACGTTGACGGAATTCTGGGGGCGACCTTTTGCGCCAGGGATGGTATCGCGGATCCAAACGGCGTAACGATGGGATTCGCAAAATTCGCTCAGGCGGCTGGAGTAGAAATCATCCGTGAGGCTGAAGTCACCGGCATTAAGGTAGAATCGGGCAGCGTCGTCGCGGTTCAAACGACTCGTGGAGAGATATTGACACACTGTGTGGTAAACGCGGCCGGACCATACGCGCGCAACATCGGCGCAATGGCCGGACTCAATATTCCGGTGCTTCCCTATCGCCGCCACATCTTCATAACGCAGCCGATCGCGCCTCCCCTGGCGCCCGCATCGCGAATAATGGTCATAGAATTCGAGACTACGTTCTATTTTCATCGAGAGGGCTCCGGAATTCTGTTTGGAATGGGCGATCGAGACGAAGGGCCGACTTTCGACACGAGCGTGAGCTGGGAATTTCTCGAGCGGTTGACTCCGTTTGCTTCCAGGCGGCTGCCGGCGCTGGGCGACTCCGCCATCGCGCACGCGTGGGCTGGTTTGTACGAGATGACTCCCGACGGCATGCCGATCATCGGCGCCGCTCCCTCGCTTCGCGGATTCTATATGATCAATGGATTCAGCGGGCACGGATTCCAGCATTGCCCGGCAGCCGGTAGAATGCTCGCGAACATGATCGTCGGAACCGGTGAAGCCGATCCGGATGCGCCTTGCTTCTCATTAGAACGGTTCACCGATCCTTCGCATCGGGGAGAACGAAACGTCGTATAGCGGCGTCGTGAGAGGCCTCGCCGCGGAGTTTGAAGAACTATGCCGAATGCCTACGGGCTCCTGCCGGTCCTCGAAGCGCTGCGTTCCGGTTCGCGGCGAATTGAGCGAATAATCATCGCGGAAGGGGCCAAACACGAGAGACTCAGGGAACTGTTCGACGCGGCCAGGCGCGCCGGAGTTCCCGTGCGGAGAGAACCCAGGGCGGCCCTCGATCGCGTCACCGGCAATGCAAATCATCAAGGCGTAGTCGCGGTGATTGCCGGCGCGACTTATGCCGATGAACGCGACATCCTCGACAGTGTGAGCTCGCGGACTCTGCTTGTGGTGCTCGATGGAATTGAAGATCCGCATAATCTCGGAGCGATCATACGCACGGCCGAATGCGCCGGCGCGAACGCGGTAGTAATACCGGAGCGGCGCGCCGCTCACGTGACAGAGACTGTCTCAAAGACGTCAGCGGGAGCCGTCGAATACCTTCCGATCGCGAAGGTGACGAACCTTGCTTCTTTTATAGATTCTCTTAAGCAGAAAAACGTCTGGGTGGTCGGCGTCGATCAGTCGGCCGGCATGCCTTATACAGAGTTTGACTATTCCGGCGCGCTCGCGCTGGTACTGGGAGGCGAGGGCAAGGGCTTGCATCGTCTGGTCAGGGAGCGATGTGACGCCGTCGTAAGCATACCGATGGCCGGCCGAATTGAATCGTTGAATGTTTCGGTTGCAACAGGAATCGTGTTATTCGAAGCGATCAGGCAACGGAACGCGCGCGATGACGTGAAGTGATCCGGTCACCTGCCCCGGTTCAACCCCGAACCAGCCGCACGGAAAAATACAAGACGAACAACGCCATTATCAGAGCGATGCTCGCCGCCATCGTACCGGCCCGGTTTCCCGGCGCCGAATCACGCGAGCCCTCGAACTTACGCGCTGCTTGAACGCTGGTCACATCGTGGAACAACATCAGGATTAGCATCACTACGACAAAAGCGACCTTCCAGGGCAGCCAGGTTGCAATGAATCTGTCTACCTTATGCGGATCGAAGATCTCGCCGCTGATGATTTGGTGAAGATCGATCGGAGTCAGGCGCAGGAGCAGATTTCCAAATCCAGTGAGCACTCCAATCGCCGCCGCCGACCAGGCCACCGGCCTGAACCTCCTGCCGAAGCTCCGGAGAATTCGTTGCCGCTCTTCTTTGTCGTGCCCGACGGCGAACGGCACTACTATCGCGGCAGTATAGATCAAACCACCGATCCAAACGGCGGCCATCAAAATGTGGATGAAAACACAGAGCTGATACATCAATTTTTCGTCGACTTGCGCAGGATTTTGCTCAACTCAGTCGCCTTCGCTGGCCGCGGTGCGAGCCATTTCGCGAACCGAGCCGATGGACAGCGAAACTACGAAAGCGACCACCATTATTACTCCACCAGTCCAAAACGGAGTTCGCCCATAAGGATAAGCATAGCTTGCTGAAATCCGCGCCATCGCATCGTCGCGACTGAGAAGCCATCCTCCGAGAATCGGCCCGACGATTCTGGCAAGGCTCGATACCGACTGAGTCACTCCGAAAATGCGGCCCTGCCATTGAGGTCCCACGCATTTTGAAGCCAGGGCGCTCAGAGTCGGTGTAGACAGGCTATTACCAATTGCCATCCCGGTGCTCGCCGCCATCAAAATAAACACGGTGGAGCTCATCGGCAATGCAAACAGACTCAGGGCAAGAAAAACGGTGCCCAGCACGGCCAATCGCTTGTCCCCAGCGACTCGCACCAGACGCCCGAGCAATCCTCCTTGAATTACTGCTCCAAGTACACCCAGGTAAGCGAAAATATATCCGTTGTGAGTCGCGTCCAACTGAAACCGGTGCGATGAAAAAAGCGTGTAGATGGCAGTCAGCAGGGCGAAGGCTACGGTAGCGAAGAACGTTGTAGCCAGAACAGCAGTCAGTTGCCAGCTTCCCTGCTCTTCAAAGAGCCTCGTTATCGACGGCCGCGTTGAAACATCACTGCGATGCTCGGCCGACAGGCTTTCAGGAAGGCGAAAATAAAGAGCTATAGCATTGGCCGCCGCCAGTCCCGCCGCAAGGAAGAATGGAGCTTCGGGCGAGAAGCGGCTCATCAATCCGCCGAGGGCGGGGCCGATTATGAAGCCCAGTCCGAAGGCCGCCCCCAACAGCCCCATCCGTTTCGAGCGATCTTCAGGAGACGTAATATCGGCTATATAGGCTTGCGCAGTCGAAATATTTCCCCCGCTTACGCCGTCGATAATCCGGGCCAGAAACAGAAGCCAGAGCGTATGCGCCAATCCCATCAGCAGAAAGCCCAGCGAGGTTCCGATGATGCTGAACAGGAGCACCGGCCGCCTGCCGACCCGGTCCGATAAGTGCCCGAGAACAGGCGAGAAGATGAAAGTCATCGCCGAGTAAACGCCGAGCAGCATCCCTATGACAGCCGCGGATGCGCCAAAGCGCTCGGCGTAGAGCGGCAGCACCGGAATGACAATGCCGAACCCGATGAGGTCGACAAGCACGGTGACGAAGATTATCGCGAGCGGTGAGCGTTCGTTTGCTTTAGGCGCCACTTATGTTCCTTCAGGTTTGTAATCGGAGCCGACGGACGACCAATCCAAGAATCGCCGCTCTAGTTTAGCAATTCCGTTTTGGTTAGCAAGCACACAATCAGTGATTCGACCTGGTCGATCACGTTTATTAGAAGAAGGCCTCTATCATGAAAGCAATAGACCTTGGGCTACTGTCTGTAGACCTGGGCTGCTTGCCGCTGATTAATCAATTCCATATAATAGGCCAAATTTGGGAGCCGCCGCGCTGCTGCGATCAATTAGCGACCGCCTATGAAGAAAAGAGAGAGCAAGAAGAACCAGGTTGCGACCCTGCTAGACAAGGCCGAAAGGAAGCTTTCAATTTCGAGTGATGGCGAACTGATACTGGAAGAATACAAGCACCTCATAGCCGAGCGTCGATTCATAATGACTCGATACATGCAGTTTTTAATCTTCTATCCAATCATTGTCGGCTACTCATTCAAAGAATTGCTATCAGCCGAGTCAATACGAACCGCTCTGCTAATCATGTTGTTTATCTTTTTGGTCAACTCAGTCTGCGTATACGGCGCAACGCGGTTCAGAAGCATGGCCTATCATGCTTTGGATCGGGAAGTATTGCTGGCCGACAAACTGGGAATGCAACGCCCGCATCCGAAGTGGGGATACCGCGCCGGTATGTACAGCTTTATCGTGTGCTATGGCTTAACGATTTTGATAATCCTGGGACGAATCTTCAACTACCTCGATGCCCCAAAAGCGCTGGTCGTTCAACGCGGCATACTATCACCATAGGCCGAGGAGAATTGCTTGCCAGTTTCTTCTCAAGTTTGCGTAGCGGCAAAGACTGTAACTAACTCTCTTACGACATTCGAGAGATTCTCCTCATATATCACGCTTTACTTGGCGGCCCGACAGACCAAAACGCCGTGCTGAGAGCGAACGCTCTACGAGGTCAGCAAGCTCAGGCAATTCGAAACGCGCTTCGCAGCAGATCTCGCTTGAGATTTACGTAGCTTTGCTCGCCTATGACTGCTTTTAGCAGTACGCAGCGCACTCCGTGATGATACTTAGCGAGGAATATTGTAGCGTCACTGAACACGTGACCAAGGAAAGTTCCGTGATAACATCGCGTCACCATTCGTGAAGCGCGTTCGAGTTCCGTTCCCAGCTCTTTTCTCCAGCGCTTCTCGTACCTACGGGTTACATCGCCATAGTCTGTTGCGGAGGTCACATCAGAGTCGCTACGCGGCATCGCATCAGCCGAACCCTGTTGACCAGTCTCAGACGGACAAACGGGAGTTTTCTCTCCCGTGAAGGACTCGGAGAGCAATTCGGCCGACTTGAGAGCGTAGAATATCCCTTCGCCGGTAATTGGATCGACAAAGCCCGCTGCATCTCCGACCAGCGCCCAGCGGTCGCCGGAAGCCTTCAGGCTTCGCCAACTCTTCGTATTCAGGACAGGAATCTTAGCGCCGAAGACCTCGAGCCGCTCTTCATCAGGCATCTTCCCGCCGTAGAAGTCGCTCACATAGCGATTCAACAGCGCCCGCAAATCGTCAGTAGTCCGTTCACCAAGCCTTGAAGCAATGCCGAAGTTCATTACACCGGGCCGCGGAAATGCCCAGATATAACCGGTCAGATTTTCAGAGAAACTTACGAAAGCCTCCTGGGGCTTTCCTTGATCATCGGTACAGCCCACTTCATCCGCAACGTTGAATCCAAAGGAGACTGCGAGATCCTCCTTCGGGAATATTCCAAGGAGCTTTCTTCTGGCGCCGCTGGCCGCGCCATCGGCGCCAACCAGAAATTTGGCATCGATTGAATCGCCGTCGGCGGTCTTGATTCGCCAACCATTCTCTACGCGCACGAAGTCCGATACCGCTTTCTTGACGAAGTTCGCTCCAGCCTCGATTGCCCTGTCCAGGATCATGCCGTTCAGGATCTTTCGCGAGAAAATTACGAAGGGCTCTTTGACCTTTAGCGTGACTCGACGGCCATATGGCGACACCATCGTGATCCGATTAATAAGCTTCTTGGGATAGCTGCTGCTTTCGAGAAGAAACGAGAATTCTTTCAACGCTCGGGAAGTGACGCCGCCGCCGCACGGCTTTTCCCATGCCCCCTTTGGATCGAATAGCATAACCTCGCGGCCTGCGCTCGATAAGAGCGTTGCGAGGTGAGCCCCGGCCGGCCCGGCTCCCACAATGGCAATCTCGGTTGAAACGTCAGGCACGATTGGATCAGTCTAGCGAGTAGTCCGCGATGTGTTCAAGCTGGCTGCACTGTGCAGATGCCTATTGGTTTTCATCCGCGGCGCATTTCGCGGTTGCCGGCCCAATTCAACCGAGCATAGATCGAAGCGCGCTTTCCAGGTCGGCGTATCGGAATCGATAACCTGACTCCAGCAATCTACGGGGTTCAACTCTTGCGCTGGACAAGAGCAGCTCGTCAGCCATTTCACCGAACGCGAGTCGCGCCGCGAAAGCTGGTAATGGAAAGATCGTGGGCCTTGATAGTATCCGCCCAAGGACTCTTGTGAATTCTTCATTCGTGACGGGATTCGGAGCGACCATATTAATCGCGCCCGTCAAAGACTCAGTCCCTATAGCGTGAATAATCGCTCCAACGACGTCGTCCAGAGCAACCGAGCTAATAAACTGTTGCCCCGAACCTATTCGTCCGCCTACACCCATCTTAAACGGCGGCATCATCTTCGTGAGCGCGCCTCCGCGTTCGCTGAGGATCATCCCGAATCGCATCATTGTCACGCGAACGCCCCGCTCCTGCGCCGCACCCGTAGCCGCTTCCCATTCACGACAGACTTCGGCAAGGAACCCCCTACCCTCCGGGCTTTCTTCGGTAAGTACCTCGTCTCCGCGATCTCCGTAATATCCAATAGCGGATGCACTGACGAGAACCCTGGGCGGCTGTGAAAGATCTGCGAGCGTTTCGCTCAACAAGCGCGTCCCCTTCACTCTGCTATCGCGGATTCGAGCCTTCTTCTCTCTATTCCATCGGCCGGATGCAATGCTCTCTCCCGCGAGATGAACGACCGCTTCTATATGGTCGAGGCCGGACGCATCGAGCTTGTTTGCATCCGGATTCCACTCGATTTCCTCGCGCGACCTCGGCGCACGTCTTACCAGCCGAATGATCTCGTGGTGATCGTTGGTGAGTGATTGCGCAACCGCGGCGCCGACCAGACCGCTTGCTCCGCTGATCAGGATTTTCATAGCTGGCCCTCCGCTGGATTTTCTCAAAGAGTGATAGACAGCGAAAGACCGGTTGAAGGGTTATATTAAGTTTCAGTAAGTAGAACGTCTATTCTCGTAAGGACCCATATTCTTGTAATCCCGGCTCGCACTTGTGATGTTCGGTATTTCCAATGGCAGGCGAGATGACTGCGCTCCCAGAATCAGGCGTCCTTTTTGATAATCGGAGCCCGGCTCGGACTTGTCGCGTTCGTTGCGCTCCCAGGAACCGAGCGCAGGCCGAATGCCTGCGCTCCGACGTAGACGTGAGTCGTAACCAAGGCCAACCGTCGAGAATTTACAAGTAGGAGGGGGCTAGCTTAGCTACTGCTCTTCTTGAAGCGTATCTGCTTGAGACTTCTCACGCCTTGCGAAAAAAGCGGCCGAATTCCCGGCCCACCAATTCAACGATGGACCTTACCGGATGTCCTTCTCCGAACATCATTCGACTTTGTAGACCTTGCCGCCGAATACGACTATGACTTTTTCACCGAGTGCGAAGTAGTCGGCTAGCTTCGGCTCCTCAGATATAGTCGCGAAGAACTGATCGCTGCCGAACTTCAGCTCGACTACAGACAGCCTTGATCCGTCCTTGAATTCGGTATCAATCCATATGTTGTCCTTGAGGAGAAACGTCTTATCGCCGACGGTACGCGTGGTTGCCAGAGTCTGATCGGCTCCGTTTATTCCTTCAGACTCGCGCAGGGATTTCTCCGCCTTGCTTGCCGCGACATCGGCGCTTCCCGTAATCGTTACCTGCTCGATCGTGCTTCCGAGGCCGCCCGAGCCGCTGCCGGGAGCGTTGGCGACTCTTGCCCGGGTTGACCTGTCGCGCGGAAGAGGCCGGCTGTTCGCGACCTTGATGTCGTCGGTCACGAGATACGATGTGTAGGGAGTTACGATTCCATACCGCGTGCCCAGCGCGACGATTTCGTCTACGAGTTCTTTATTCTGACCGTTGAGCCTCATCTGTTCGAGCAGGTAACCGACGCGCCGCGTGGCCCACAGTCGAGGCAAAAACTCGTTTCCGGTCTTCTCCGCCGGAAAACTTCGCTCAATGAACGTAAACGTCTGCTCGCGCGACCCCATTTTGCCGCTGAGGCGAACCGTGCAATTAGCGGAGTGGCTCTTGTAACGCCCGACAAGAGTCAATTGCGATCCTCTGAATAAATCCGGCAGAGAACGCGGGTATATATTCTCGATCTCGACTCCGCCTCCGAAATCCAGCTTGAGGTCTGATAAGACGGGATAGTTCACTTTCGCGAAGAAGTTCGATATCTTCACTTCGAGATCTTCGTGCGGCTCGATGTAGTCGCTTGTGCCGCGATTGTCCGCCGAAAGTTTGTCCAGCAGATTGGTATTCACGTCGTATCCGACGCCGAATGCAAACAGCCTGACGTTAGCGTGATTGGCCGCGGAAGCGTTCTTGATTATCTGGCTTACGTCGGTGACGCCGACCGTGGGCTGCCCGTCGGTTATGAATACAATCATCGAAGGTCGTTCGTTTCCATGAAAGAGCTTGAGCGCGCCGATTAGGGAATCGTTGATGTTAGTACCGCCTTCAGCCCGCAGATTGTGTATGAAACGCAGCCCTTCCTGTTTCGCTTCCTTCGAGGCCTCTATAAGCCCGCTCTTCATCAGGTGCTCTTCGCCCGAGAACGAAATGATGTCAAACCGATCCTTTGGTGAGAGCGATTCAACTCCGAACCTCAGCGCCGCGCGGGCTTTTTCGATCTTTTCACCGCTCATAGAACCTGAGGTGTCGAGGACGAATACGATGTCCTTGGCGAGCCGCTCCTCTTCGCTAAGACTCACCTTCGGAGATATGAGCATCAAGAAGTAGCCGTCCTTGCCGGGCTCCCGTTGAGTCAGAAGCGACAACCCGAATTCCTTGTCGGACAGCGTGTAGTAGAGCTGAAAGTCTTTTTGGGCGTCCTCGCCGCTTCCTTCAAAGCTCAACCGGGCGCGCTTCTCGCCGTCGCGAGTTATTGAGACCTTGTGAGAAGGGGAGAATATACTTTTTAAATCGACCGGCGAGTTGATCTCTATGCTGGCGGCCACCTGGCCAATAGGCTGCTGTTGGATTCTCCGGCCCGAGCCAAGCGGATAGACGTAAGAAACTGTCCCTCCTTCCGCCCTGCTTACCTGCGTGTAAGTCAGATCAATTTTCTTGGAGCTTCTGGGCTCGATCGGAAACACATTCGCGGAGAACAGGTCCTTTCCAACATACTCCAGAAGTCCCGGATCGATCATGCGGCGTACGAGATCGTTGTAGATCTCCCTCGCTCTTGTCCGGTCAACTACTTCACCCGCGATTCTCTTGTCGCCTTCATATATCGCGAAGTCGGACAACGACGCGGACTCAGGAATAGGAAAAAAGTATGTACCTTCCAACCGGTAAGGAGTGTCGTTCTCGAAGACCTGTTCTATCTTTGTAGTTGCAACCTGAGAATCGATCTTCGTGTTGATATTGAGGGATTTGATTTTGAGCACTCTCGGCAGGGGCTGAGCGTGCGGTAAGGGTGGGCACGAATGGCAGGGTCGAGGAACTATAACACCCTGCCCGAATGCTGCTCCGGATATGAGTAAGGAGAATCCCAGAGCGGCCATTATTGTTTTCATTTTCATTTTTGCCGGACTCCGTTTTTGATGGCTAGATGGGAGGCTGCCCAAGAATATTTTCTTGAAAGCTCCAGTCCGTGCTCTGGCTTGAGAGCCTCCCGTCAACCTAATGAACCAGGAGGCTCGAAGTCTTTGCATTTTTTTTCATGGATTAAAGATAAGACAGCCGGAGTGTAGTCGCGGGCCGCCCGACGAGGGCTCGTCTGGCGATGACGGTGTGCTCTAAAACTTGTATAGGGGCAGGCACGGAGGCCCGCCCCTACATTGTTTTTCAGTGTCTCATAAAATGGAGATCACTCCGTTACGCATTCAAGTCACAACTCTAAGACTTGCCCGACGAGTCCAGCCACGCCGTGTACCACAAGTTAGCCAGCATCTGTGACCCGGCCGCCAGCCGCTCCGCAACGAATTTCTTTGCTTCGGGCGAGGCATTGCTGCCTTCCCAACGCGCCGTCTTTTCCATTGCGTAGAGCTTGTCGACATTCGAATACGTCTCGAGGAGATACTTCATAATGTCCGCAAATGGATCCTTGAGCCGCTCCGCGGGCTTAACAAGAGAGCTGAAATCATCCGGCTTAATTCGAGCCCTGACAAACTCGCTCTCGAATCTTCCGTGCAGCGGTTCTCGCGTCGAAAGGTTGGAGTTAGTGCTGCCGCTCCAGCCATTGTAATGAATAGTGGCATGCAGCGGCTGCGAGCCGTCCGCTACATAATGGCCGAGGACCCCAGCGTAATAGACTATATTCTGTTCGATCTGCTCGCGCTCGGCGGCTCGCTGAGGATCGCGCCATAAGCGAAACATGACCTGAACCTTCTCATACCCTTCCAGAATCGAGTACGGCAGGTAGCCGACGAGCTTGGGATCCTTTCCGTGCGTTCGGAGCCAGTCCGTATACTTGTAGCGGTCGTCCGGTAGGCCGTCGAAATTCTCAGGCTTGTCTATATCGACAAAATGATCCGGTCCGTTGATCTCGCGAAGCGCGCTGTACAATTCCCGAGTGTCGCGCCATCGATCCGGCTCCGGCCCGAGATATGAAAGACGCGTTGAAGCATTCCTGAAAAAAGCGGGCATGTCGTCCGGCAATTTCTGAGCGGCGACAAGGTTGATGAAGCGATGTCCGTCATCGCCCCACGCGCGAGAGCGCGGAGCGCTTACGAACATAAGACACATTGCAATTGACAGAGCGGTCAGAGCAATCACACGGTTTCTCATAAGAGGTTTCAGATCTCCAATCAGGCGAGTTTATACGGTTGAGAAGAAAAACTATGCGTGCGATGTTTTGACTCAATCCTCGTCGTGCTCGCTGCCGTCGTAATGCAGCACCAGCGAATCGCCGTCGAGAATAGTTTCAAGATGGACGGGACGACCCCATAGCCTGTGTACGTATTCGAGGGTTTTTCTGCCGTATTTCATATCGAGGTCGACGCCCTCGTGTCGATGCTTCAAGTAAAGCTCGTGGTTTCCATTATAATCGCCGTCCGTTATTTCTATATAGGGGAACCCGAAATTGGTCATGTTTCCGACAAGATGGTTCCGCACGCGCTCCCATTTCTTTTCGGTAATGGTCCACTCTTCTTCGTCCACAAGCTCATAAACAAAGAGATCCAGTTCATCGCACAGTTCTTCGGTGAGATAGTTTCTGAGGAACGATGCGTCATTATCGAGTTCGCGAACTTCGAACATCTTTTCGCGGCCGGTTCCGCCGGTCAGTTTCAATTTTTCCCGATCCTCCTTGCTTGGATCGTCCCAGCGCTTTTCGATGTTCTCAAATATCTTGTAGCCGAGATAATACGGATTCAACTGTCCCTTGTGCGGAGAAACAACGCCGGCATGAAGCTCCGCGAATTCCAAGTAATCGTGCGTGGGAAGATCCATCTCGCGCATTATCCGGGAGTGCCAGATCGAGGCCCAGCCCTCGTTCATTATTTTGGTCTGCATCTGCGGCACGAAGTATTCCATTTCCTCGTGCAACATCGCCATTATGTCTCTCTGCCAATCCTCGAGCGTCGGAGAGTGCTTCATCAGAAAGTAAACGATGTCTTTCTCCGGCAGCGCCGGGCCGGACTTGACCTTGTCATCCGCCCCTTGGGGGCCTCCGCTTTTCGCTTCGATCTCAGCCGGCGACAAAAGATCATCGTATTTCCCCTGAGGCCGCGACTCATTCTTTTTCTTCTTCGGATCAGGCTCTGTCTTTCTGATAAAGACGTTCGGGTCGATGTGTTCTTCGATAGACAGCACGGCGTCGAGAAACTGTTCCACGACTTTTCTACCGTAGGTAAACTCGTATTCGCTCATGCGTCTCGCGTGAAGGGCCGCCTCGTCCACCATTCGTCGATTCGTCCGAGAAAAATAGGCGTTGTTCTTGAAAAAGTCCACGTGGCCGAGGACGTGGGCTATCACCATCTTGTTCTGAATAGGAGAATTTGTCTCGAGAAGAAAGCCGTAAGAGGGATTCGAGTTTATTACGACTTCATATATCTTCGACAAGCCGAAGTCGTACATCATTTTCATTCGATGATAGGCCTTGCCGAAGGTCCAGTGTGAATAGCGGCCCGGCAGCGCGTATGATCCGATTTCATACATTACCGAGGCAGGCACGATTTCGAAGTGAACCGGAAAAGGGTCAAGGCCGAACTTGCCGACGGCAATATCCCAGATCTGCTCGATTGCGGTCTCAAGCTCTTTAACTTCCCGATCGATCATCCAACTCTCTCAAGCCGCTTCGCTTCTTAAGCCGCTTCGCCGCGCTTCCCGAAAAACTCCTTCAGCGCCGGATAGACGTCTTCCTTATCGTCGATGCGAACGCCGACAAATCGATCCTGACTCTTCAGCCTGTCTTTGAAGATCGACAACAGAGCGCCGGACGAGCGCCGATAACTTGAAGCTCCCTCCTCGCCGATTTCACCATAGCCGAACAGATTGCAAGTAGTGATCAGCGAATCCGCCAGCCGCACGGCTTCGTCGTTGTCGGAGTAGTAATTGTCTCCATCTGAAAAATGGAACGGGTACACGTTCCATTGAGCGGGAGGAAAGCGCTCCGCGATAATATCAATAGCGAGCTTGTAGGCGGACGAAACAACGGTGCCTCCGGATTCACCCTGGGTGAAGAACTGTTCCTCGGTGACCTCGCGCGCCTCGGTGTGATGGCTTATGAAGACGATCTTCACCTGATCGTATTTGGTCTTCAAAAATCGCACCATCCAAAAGTAAAACGAACGGGCTATATACTTCTTGAACTCACCCATGGATCCCGATACGTCCATCATCGCGATGACAACGGCGTTGGATTCATAGGTGATCTGTTCTTCCCATGTCTTGTAGCGCAAATCTTCTTTTTTGAACGGGCCGAGATTGGCCTCGCCGCTTTTACGAGCACGCCGCCTGATGTTCTCAACCATGCTGCGGCGCTTGTCCAGGTTCGCGAGGATGCCCGAACGGCGAATCTCGGTAAACTTGGTGGTCTTGGAAGGAACTGCGTGTTTGGCCTTTTCTTCAAGATAAGGCAGGTGAAGATCCTCGAAGATCAGCGCGGCGATCTCATCGATATCGACCTCGGCTTCATAGTATTCCTTGCCCGGCTGTGCTCCAGCCCCGGGGCCGCGGCCGGGCCCCTGACCGCCCGAGTCGCCTTCGCGAGCGATGACATCACCGACTTTTGTGTTTCCGTCGCCGGTGCCTACGTGCTTCTTCTTGCGATAATCGAATCTGAATTTGTACTCGTCCAGCGCGCGAATCGGCACCTTCACGACGCGTTTGCCGTCGGAAAGAATTATCGATTCATTCGAGACAATGGAGCCGAGGTTCTTCTTGATCGCGTCACGCACTCTCTCCTTGTGACGCTCCTGATCGATCTGTCCCTTGCGCTGAAGCGACCAATCGTTTCTTGTTACGGACATGCTATTCCCAACCTCTTTGCGGTCGGCCTCGCCGCACCGTGCGAACAACGGGATCGAAACCTGCTGCCGGCCTCGAGCCTCATCGCGACAGCAGCGTGCCCACGTAACTCAGCAGCTCGTTGGCGCACACGGTGCAATAGCCGTGTTGGGAAACGAGCCGGTCCAGCACCTCATTAATCCTGCGAAGCTGATCCGCGTCGGGCTGCTTGGCCGAGGTCGTGATCTTAACGACATCCTTAAGGTCGGAGAATATCTTCTTCTCGATGGCCTCTTTCAATCGTTCGTGAGAGTTGTACTCGAACGGTTTGCCCTTTCGAGCGTGGCTTGAGATCCGAATCAGTATCTCCTGCCTGAATGTGTTCTTTGCGTTCTCACTTATGCCTATCTGTTCCTCGATCGAACGCATCAGCTTTTCATCCGGCTCGATTTCTTCTTCGGTGATCGGATCTTTCAGCTTCTCCTTGTTGCAATAGGCTTCTACGTTGTCGAGATAGTTATTGCAGATGCCTTTTGCCATCTCTTCAAAGGAATAGACGAACGCCCTTTGAACCTCGTTCTTCGCGATATCGTCGTATTCGCGGCGGGCGACCGAGACGAGATTCAGATAACGCTCGCGCTGCTCGCCCGAAATGCCGGTGTGCTGCTCGAAGCCGTCCTTGATCGCGCGCAGCGCGTCGATTGGATTGATACAGGTAATGTTGTCTTTTACCAGAGCGGTCGAGAGCCGATTGATGATGTAGCGGGGACTGATTCCGTCCATTCCCTCCCTGACGGTATCGTCCTGAAGCTCTCGAACATCCTTGGACTTGAAGCCCTCTACATCTTCGCCGTCGTACAGCTTCATCTTCTTAACAATGTCGATGCTCGACTTCTTCGGCTCTTCAAGCCTCGTCATCACGGCGAACATAGCGGCGATCTTGAGCGAATTCGGCGCGAGATGAATGTTGCGAAGTACTTCGGATTGATTCAGGAGCTTGTCGTAGATTCGCTCCTCCTGCGATACCTTCAGATTGTAGGGAACTCGAATCATTATGATTCGGTCCTGTAGCGCTTCGCTCTTCTTGTTGGCTACAAAAGACAGATACTCGTTTTCGTTTGTGTGAGAGAGGATCGATTCGTCGGCGTAGATCATCGCGAACCGGCCGGTCTTTATGCTCTGTTCCTGGCTCAGGGTCAGCAGCGAGTAAAGGAATTTCTCATCGACCTTCAGCATTTCGACGAACTCCATAACGCCGCGGTTCGCGATGTTGAGCTCGCCGTCGAACCGATACGCGCGAGGATCGGATTCCACACCCACCTCGCCGATGGTGGACAGATCGATCGAGCCGGTCAGTTCGGTGATGTCCTGGGACTTCGGGTCCGAAGGCGCGAAGGTGCCGATTCCGATTCGCTCTTTTTCAGAGAAGAGGATGCGGTGCACCAGCACGTCTTCGTGTCGGCCGTGATAAACGTGTTCGAGATTGTAACGGCATTGAGGGCACAGCTCCCCTTCGATGTAGATCCCGTAGTGACGCTCGACCTCCGGGCGCAGCTCGGGCGGTATCAGATGCAGCGGTTCTTCGTGCATCGGACAGTCTTTTATGGCGTAGACCGCGCCGCTCGGCGTATGGGTATAGGCCTCCATCCCGCGTTTGAGCAGCGTCACTATCGTGGATTTGCCGCCGCCGACCGGACCCATCAAAAGGAGGATGCGTTTCCGCACCTCGAGCCGCTGTCCGGCTGATTTAAAGTATTCAACTATTTTTGAAATAGGCCCTTCGATGCCGAAGAGCTCGCTGCTGAAGAATCTGTAGCGTGTGATCTCGTCCCGGGAGCCTTCATTCACTTTCTCGACCCCGGCGTTGACGACCATGTCGCAGATTCGCGCGTGGGATAGCTTTGATACGTTGGGGTTTTGCAGTACTAGTTCAAAGTAATCACGAAATGTTCCGTCCCAGGATAGCCTTTCGCGGTCCCGGCGATGTGTTTCAAGGAGCTCGCTGATAT
This sequence comes from Blastocatellia bacterium AA13, assembly GCA_003222245.1. Lineage (GTDB taxonomy): Bacteria > Acidobacteriota > Blastocatellia > UBA7656 > UBA7656 > QHVH01. Next base: position 61,174 of record QHVH01000017.1, read on the forward strand.
TGAAATCGCTTTTCTCCATAAAATAACCTCCGATTCCCACTTTGGAGGCCGACCGGCGGCACTATGATGCCCACAACTCAAACCGGGCAGCTCAGCCAAAGTTGCGCGAGCGTTAGAGCCGCGCTCTACGTTCGAATAGGGGTCAACTAACCCGGATCGCTTCGCCAGCCATCCACCCGAGCATTTTATACGGCCGCACTCAAGGTAGATGACGTTCTCTTCGTGCTTGCTCAACAACACTTGTTATCAAACATCTGGGCAGCTTCCCCGAGTGGCTTGGATTATAGCACACGGCGCAAGGCGTCACTCTCGAGGCCAAACAATCCTTCTGTGAGCCGGCCTCTCACGCCTCATACCTGTATTCGACAATTGCCGCCGCGCTAAAACAGCAGGCGGACTTGTTACGCCGAGTTCGCTTATAGAACAGCCTAAGTTCCTTCGGCAACTGTTAATTTCCATTGGAACGGCGCTTCGAAAGGCATCTTCGTACACCGAACCGCTCCGACGGTGACCCGCGAGCCATCAAGCACCTATAATGCCACTCGAATGTAATGGACCAATACACTAAGAAAACAAAGATATGGCTTGAACAACGGTTCAGCGCGGTAGACGAGTCCGGTATCTATATAGCGCACCAGCCGATTTATGGCTTCCATGGATTTCATTGCGAGCCCGCGCTTATCGAGAAGTACATTCGGACTTATCAGATCATGAAAACGCTGGCTCAACTGGAGTTCGGTTCGTTTTTGGATGCCGGCGGCGCGGAGGGTTACCGCGCCGGTCTCGTTAGGAGGTTTTTCGGAGTTCAATCACGAAGCTGCGACCTCTCCGAAGAAGCTTGCAAGCGGGCTCGCGATATTTTCGGCATCGATTCGGACGCGGCCGACCTCCACAACCTCCCTTATCGCGACGGCTCCTTCGACGTTGTGCTATGCAGCGAGAGCATCGAGCACCTGCCGGATTTCAGAGCGGGCGTCAGAGAGCTACTCCGGGTTGCTCGCAACGCGTTAATCGTCACGGTTCCGCACGAATCACAAGAGTCCGTGGCTCACAGCGTTGACCAGCACCTTCCTCACGGACATCTTCACAGTTTCGATCTCGCCAGCTTCGATTTTTTGAAGCACGAAGGCTACAGCGTATCCAGCCGGAGAATAGTCAGTCCTCATTTGAGCCTTCTTGCCTCGTTGCTGCCCATTAAGAACATCGAGCAGGGTTCTCGATTCCCGGAAACGATCTATCGTGTTTACAATGCGGCAGTACCGCTTTTGAAAAAACTGCAAAGTAATTGGGTAGCCGCGGCACTGATCCAGTTGGATGAGAAACTCTGCGCGATCTCGTCGCGGTACAACGCCGCGCTCTTCGTGATTCTTAAAGAGCCATCCGCGAGCTTGAGAGAAAACAAAAGGAAAATATCCGCGAAGCAGATCGTCGAGTTCCGCGTGCCTTATCACGAGATTGGACACCGGCGATAATTTTCTTATACCTTATAGCACCGTAACGAAACTCGATTACAAATTGTCTGGAGGTTTATCATGTCGTTCAGCCAATCACTGCTGCCGGAGTTCGATCACGAGATGGCAAATACTCGCAAAACGCTCGAACGAATCCCTGATGAAAAGTTCGATTGGAAGCCGCACCAGAAGTCGTTCGCAATGGGAGAGCTCGCCAGTCACGTAGCAAACTTGCCAGGCTGGGCTACGCTTACCATAACCTCTGATTCTTTCGATATGGCTCCCGGCGGCAAAGAGCTGAAGAACCCGACTGCCTCGTCAGCCTCCGATTTGTTGGCTACATTCGATAAAAACGTAGCAGCCGCGCGAGAGTCAATCGCGCAAGCGACGGACGAAGATCTGTTGAAACCATGGTCGCTTCTTTCCAATGGGCAATCGGTTCTCACAATGCCGAAAATTGCGGTGCTGCGAAGCTTCGTGATGAATCATATTATTCACCACCGCGCCCAACTGGGTGTTTACCTGAGGCTAAACGATATTCCGGTGCCGTCAATCTACGGACCGTCCGCGGACGAAGAAGGTATGTAGGAGATCAAGCGCCGCAGAGCACGGTCCGCGGCCGGATGACGCCGCCATCGTGCGCAACCTGACCAACGGCAATCAGGTTATCGTTCTGGTCGCAAAGGCGAACAAACGCCCCTGGTTCCAAACCATCCGTATACACCTCTCGCCCGTGCATCACTCGCGCGGCTTCTTCATCGGTTAGTACAACTCTCGCAAGATGACCGGCGGTCGCGGACGGGCTTACTAAAGCCGATGCTGCATCGCCTGATGCCGCTCGGGCTTCAAGTTCTTCGAGTGTGATAGATCGCGCGATTTCAAACTCTCCGACACGCGTGCGTCGAAGCGCCGTCAGATGTCCGCCGTAACCCAGCCGCTCTCCGAGATCGTTGGCCAGGGTTCTAATGTATGTTCCCGAGGAACATCTTACTCGCATATTAAACTCGACCGTGCAGTCGTCTCTGAGCAGAAGCGGCCCGTCACCGCGGTCCATCAGCTCGACCGAGTAGATCGATATCGCGACCGGCTCGCGCTCAACAGTTTCGCCGAGACGAGCAAGCTCATACAGCTTCCGGCCTCCAATTTTCTTGGCCGAAAACATAGGAGGCGTCTGCCTCTGCTCACCCGTGAACTCGGTTAGAGCGCTCCGTACCTCTTGCTGGGTTATTGTTTGAGCGTCCCTTGTTTCGGAGATCGGTTCTCCGGTCAAATCCTGGGTCGTAGTCGCGAAACCTAACCGAACCGTCGCGAGGTATTCCTTGTCCAGGCCGACAAGATGCTGAACCAGCCGCGTTGCCGCTCCAACGCAGACTACAAGGACTCCAGTGGCAAAGGGGTCCAGAGTACCGGCGTGACCTACGCGTTTTATCTTGAACGCGCGGCGCACGCGAGCTACGACATCATGGGAGGTAATTCCCGCCGGCTTGTCGATAATGAGCGATCCGTCCATCCAGTTCAGTAGATCGGCCGCTTGCCTGGGACTCCGACGGACACCACGAGCATGCAGCTTTTGCCGGCGGCATGTGGAGAGAAGAATTCGGTGACTTCATCGTCGTAGAAGGTGAGCCCGGTCGCGCCGCGTCCCAGTGCATAAGCGGTCAGATATATTCTGCCGCCTATGATCCCCGCCTCCATTTCGGCGACTCGATAGCCTCTGTTTCCATAAGCCGCAAGAACTCGATTGAGATCGGCCATCAGAAAAAACGTGACCGCCGCCTCGCCTCCCAGATCCTGATCGAGCGTCAGGTGAGCAGCTTCTCTTCTGAAGGAGCCTGCCTTTAGTTGTTCCAGCGATCTCCCGCTCGCGTTGAAGTAGTACGCTCCGCTCTCCAGTCCTTGAATATCATTAGCGATCAGATAGAGCGTATTCGTCGCCAAGCACACATCCGCGGCCGTAGGAGTTATGGCATTATCAGTGGCTTTATCAATGTCTTTATCAACGGCTTTATCGATGGCTTTATCAATGATCGTCGATAGATCTTCGAAGGAGATAGGTTTCTGCGCGAATCGCCTTGTAGAAGCGCGCCTCTCAATGACTTTTTCGATAGGTTCATCGATGATTTCTTCTTTCGGGAGAAGCTCAATAGGAGCCGTCGACGGATCGGCTTGCGGATCTTCGATCGCATACCGCGTTTTTTTCCACTCGACTACTTCATCGGAACTCAGCAAGGATGACGCCCGGTGCATCTCCGGTATCAGCGGGTACGCAACCTCGCTCCTCGATAGCGGTATAGTCTCGGGGGCAATCGGATCTATCGGGAAATGATTCGCGTCTCCGCTGTTGGTCCGCGTTCGGCCGCTATCAGCTTCAGGTTTTCCAACAGTCGCAAGGGCCACGGCGAATTCACGGATTCCGTCGACGCCGATCAAACGGTTAACTTCGTCATCGACAAATCCCATTAAAATCTGATGTCTCAGGTTGTGAGCCGCCGCCATAGCGATCGAGTGAGCGAGCATAGTTCCGCTGTCCCAGTAATGATACCTGTAAGCCCTGCTCTGGTACTTCCACGTGCTCCGCCAGCTTATGGCGCTATAAATCACAGTGACCGGCGACCGTGCTACGGTGTCAGATCCGCCCGAGGCTTCCGACAGCGCTCTTCTGTAGTCGCCCTCGCGCAGCATCCGCAGTGAGAAGTCTCCGGGATTGAAATGGTAAACACCCGCGTCAAGCCCCGTTATTCCGCCGCAGACTATGTATACCTCGATGGGATAGAGAGCGCCGGCGCATGCGGCGGCTCGGAAATAAATCGTCCCGCCCGGAAAGGGTCTGCGCTTCGTCACACCAGCCGTGTAAAACAACAGACTGGCTAACGTATCGAGATCCAGCTCGCCGGCGGCATCCGAATTCGCGCTCTTCGATAACGCCTCGAGTGCGGAGATTCCGGACGGAGTAAAATCGCGAGGCAGGGTTATCGGCGTGAGCTTCGGATAGACCTTGAACGGCTCGGGCTTGTTGTACCAATCCAGATAGTGGGGGTTGGTCCTGATGCTCCAGTAGGAGTGCTTCGTCTGCTCGTGATAGCGGCGAGCAATGTCGGTGTCGGAATTCAATATCTCTTCCTCATCTCGGATCAGAATGGATTCAATAGCATTAGTTCTATATCCGAACCGGCGGGTATCAAGTGAACGTCTTCGGGAACGACTATAAGTCCGTTTGCATTCATAAAAGCGACAAAATCCGAAGATCCGCCCCACTTCAAGGGCTCAGCCGTCATTTGTTTGTCGCTTATGAAAGCGCGAGCAGGCAAATAGCTCCTTCGCGTCGAACCGTCCCGAATTTCACAAGAGGCGCGAGCCGTCACGGTCGGCAATGTCGTCTTTTGCGCGCCGAGCATTTTCCTTATCGCCGGCCTCACGAATACATTGAACGTGACGGAAGTGGAGACGGGGTTTCCCGGCAAACCAAAGAAGTATGTCCGCTCACGACGCGCGAATACCGTAGGCTTGCCCGGACGAATGCTGACCTTGTCGAACGATACATTCGCTCCCATTTCCAACAGCACCGCTTTTACGAGGTCATAATCGCCCATCGAAACACCGCCCGAGGTGATTACGAGGTCGTGGGAAGCCGCGGCCTCCAGAGCTTTCACGATATCTTCAGATCGATCGGGAACGATTCCAAGTATCTCTATTCTGGCCCCGGCCTGACTTGCATATGAAGCAATCGTAAAAGTATTCGAGTTCCGAATCTGGGCCCCGACAGGCTTCTGAGCAACTTCGACCAGCTCACTTCCGGTTGAAATGACGGCGATCTTCGGCTGTATCGCAACGCGGACAGATGAGTAACCAAAGGACGCGAGCACGGCCATCACTGCCGGACCGATGGCCTCACCCTTCCTTGCCGCCGTGTCGCCTGATTTAACCTCGCTTGCCCGCGGAGTAATGAACTGTCCGGGCTCCGTCCGCTCTTTTATAGTAACCGTTGCTCCGTCCGATTCCGTGACTTCGACCTTCTGAACCGCATTAGCCCCGAGCGGAATCGGCGCGCCCGTAAATATCTTGACTGCGTTTCCTCGCGACACCGTGCCTTCGAAACTCTGACCAGCCGGAATCTCGCCGATCAGGCTCAGGGTCGCAGGCGTATCGACGACATCAGCCGCGATGAGGGCATATCCGTCCATTCGAGCCCGGTCGAAGGGCGGGAGATCACAGTCCGCGACGATGTCTTCGGCCAGCACTCTCCCGAGCGCCTGATCGATCCGAACTGATTCGCTGCCGAGCGGTTCGACTGAAGCAAGGACTATCGCGAGAGCCTGATCAACAGTAATCATAGGACTTTAATGACGGAATTATATCCGCAAAGCTCGAGCAGTCGAACCACAAAAAAAGCCCGAGCGAAAACTCGGGCTAAAATTTGGCGGAGCCGACGGGACTCGAACCCGCGACCTCCGACGTGACAGGCCGGCGTTCTAACCAACTGAACTACGACTCCGCGCCAAAAAAGGAAAGGTATTATTCCAAAGAACAGTTAAAATTGCTTGGTCTTCTCTCGGGCCAAGAGGAGCGTCGCCCTCTTTTTATCGCCAGTACTGCTTGAAACAACGAAGCGAAGTATAGTCGGAAATCCAAAATAATTGCAACGAGAAAGAAATACTTCTCAGCAGGCTCAAGGAGACCGTGGCGGGCGGACTGGTTCGAACCAGTGAGTCCCGGTTTGTACGAAACCAGCAAGTCCACAGCCCTGCCATAACAATCCCCGGCCACAATAATCTTCTCCCCATCTTCCTGCCGTTGCTCGATGATCGCGAGAACCGACCTGTGCTATATTGAATGCCCTGTTCGCCAGATCAAACTATCGAGAGATTGACGATGAAAAATACTCGCTTTTTCTGTGTGGCTGTTGCTGCGCTAGCGCTTGGTCTTTCCACTCTGCGAGCCGGGCATACAAGCCCGTCCGCGACGCCGACTTTTTCAAAAGACGTCGCTCCGATCATCTTCAAGAATTGCGCCGGCTGCCATCGACCCGACGATATTGCGCCGATGTCGCTGCTGAGCTATGAAGAGGCCCGGCCCTGGGCAAAGGCTATTCGCGAACAGGTTTCGCTTGGAAACATGCCGCCCTGGCATGCGACACAATCTCGGGGAACATTCTCAAACGACCGCAGACTGACCGATCAGGAGAAGGCGACGCTCATTAGCTGGGCCGATGGCGGCGCGCCCAAAGGAGACCCGAAAGACTTGCCGCCGGCTCCGAAGTTTGCGAGCGGCTGGGAGATCGGCACGCCCGATGCCGTCATCAGCATGACTAAGGAATTCAACGTGCCGGAGTCGGGCACAATCGATTATCAGTTCTTCTCGGCGCCGACAAATTTCACGGAAGATAAGTGGGTTCAAGCCATCGAAGTGCGGCCTGGAGCGCGCAGCGTGGTACATCATATCCTTGTATTTTGCAGCGAACCGGGCGCCAGAAGGGCCGCGGGCTTTTCGCAAGTTGGTCCGCGAGCATCGGGACGTCGAAATGAGCCCGGCCGAGACCAGTCGCTCAATCACGCCGGGATACCGGGTTCGCTCATCGCAACGACAGCGCCAGGCACTAACGCAATGACATTTGCGCCCGGGACCGCTCTTAAAATTAAGGCCGGCTCTACATTCAGTTTTCAGATTCACTACACTTCGACGGGTACGGCTGCAAAAGACCGATCGAGCGTCGGGGTCATCTTCGCGAAGCAGCCTCCAAAACAGGAGATCCGCAACAGCGCGTTCGTTAATCCGATGTTCGTCATTCCGCCGGGAGCGAGCGACACTGCAGTCGAGTCGGCAATTGAATTCAACGAAGATGCACACATCTGGGCGCTCTTTCCGCATACTCATCTGAGGGGCAAGAGCTGGGCGTATAAGCTTGTTTTCCCCGACGGACGCGAAGAAGTCGTGTTGTCGGTTCCGAAGTACGATTTCAACTGGCAGACTTACTATACATTCTCAAAACCAATAGCAATTCCGAAGGGAACGCGGCTGGAAGCGGTCGCGCATTATGACAATTCGACCGCCAACCCATGGAACCCCGATCCGAAGATAGCGGTGAGATGGGGCCCGCAGACGTGGGAAGAGATGCAGTATTCGGGCATCACCTATTCAATCGACGAACCGCGTCAGGAGAACTCGGCTCCTCCGTCGCGAGATGGAAATAAGTTGTAGTTATTCCGCTACCTCTTCGTCTGATCGATCTCGTATTTCACTTTCAGGTAGAGCGTGAACTGAACGACCGGCTCGATCACCACCGGGTTTATCACGTAGTCGAAGCCGTCCGCGCCGAGCGGGTTGAAAAAAAACGTCCTGCTCTTTCGCGCGCTTTGAATCGTGTAACGCTGGCGATAATAATCCGGGCTGATCTCCTCCGACTCGCTTGCTACATAGGAATCGTACATCTCGGTGGGATAGTAGGTGCTCGGGCGTTCGGCATAGACCTGGGCCGGAGGCAGGAGCTTTATTCCTGAGAGCTTCTCATATCTAACCGTCTTGCGGTTGATGATCTTCATGGCTTCCTCCATCAACCTGTCCTGAATCGCCGATTGATCCGCCACGATGTAGTCTACTTTTATCAGGTCGAAGATCTGTGCGCGCGAGGCCCCGATTACAAGCTGATCGAGCAATCCTTTGTCTTTGTAGTGAACCGCTATATTCTTTTTTAGCTCGAAGCCGACCAGCTTTTCTTTGGCGATAGAGCCTTCGACCGCGTAGCCGTAGATTTTGTTCTGCGCGGCAAAATCTACGTAGGTGTCATTGCTTCCGATCCCCATTCGCTTCAGCTCAGTGGTAAATTCGCCGATGCGGGCGTCCAACTTCTTGCCGCAATCTGGAATTGCGGCGCACTCCTCGGCAATTCCGAATACGGCGACGTATTCGTCGGCCTTCACGTTCATCAGCACGCTGGCCTCAATGAACATGCTCGTAGCAGTAGGCGGAGCATCTCCCTGTCCAAGCACTCGTTTGGCTCGTTCGTTTTGCCGGGCCCTCGCGCTGCCCCCCGCCTGTGAATAACCCACGTTGCCGCTTGCCTGAGCAAGGCAAATGACCGCCGCTGCATTCATTATCGATATTAGTAAGACAAATTTTTTCATCGTGACTCCCGGCTTATGACTCCTGGTTATGATTTCAGACTGCCAAACCAACCCTCGGATAGTAGCGGTCGAAGATCGATTCGAGTCTCGAGCAGAACCGTTTCAGTTTCGGGGCGCCGCTTGACGAGCCCGGATTCTGCGCTCCCGCATCAGATAGAATGCAGGAAAATACCAGCGCGGCGATTATTCGTTTTAACAACACGTCCATTGGCCCTGGTGACTTTACGACGAACTACGGCCGATCCCGAACCTCGCCTCTACTTCACTGCATCAAGCGATACAGGTGGGTCTGGCTCCTGATGAAAATTGAGCCGCCGGAGACAGCCATCGACGCCAGCGTCATGCCGTCAACTTGATTCCTCGCAAGCGCGCGAAATTCTTTGCCTGGGGCGATCACGACCGACTCCCCTTCCTCGCTGAGAAAATATATTCTGCCGTCTGCATAGATTGGAGAGGCCGAGTGGCCGCCGCCTATGCGGGCATGCCAATATTCCTTACCCGTTTTTGAGTCAAGACAAGCAGCGATGCCGTTATCGCTGATGAAGTAGAGATCGTCGCCCACCAACAATGGAGAAGGGGTCAGCGGCACGCCTCGCTTCACGTCCCAGGCTACGTGGCTTCGCGTCACGTCTCCATGTCCGTCGATGCGTACGGCCATCAACGAAGGCTCCTGAAATCCCGTGCAGATGTACACCAGACCGTTCCCGTAGACCGGTCTTGGAACGTTCGAGAAGCCCTCTCCGTACCTCACCTCCCAGAGTTCCTTTCCCGTCCGAGGATCATAAGCGATCGCGCGAAACGCGCCCGGGCTGATGATCTGGTCCCCTTCCGGCCTGCGCACTACCAACGGCGTCGTGTATGCCTGAAACCCTGTTCGAAGCTTTCTCCAGCGAGTCTTTCCCGTAGCTTTATCCAGCGCGACTACGAACTGGATATCCTGTCCATCGCAGCTCACGATCAGCAGGTCGTCGTAGAGCACCGGCGAGCCGCCCGGACCATGTTGCCCATTGTCGTAATCCAGTCGCGTCTTCCAAACGACATCTCCCGACTGAGTGATGCACGCCGTTCCTCGCGCGCCAAAATGCAGGTAGACGCGATCCCCTTCCAATACCGGCGTCGGAGACGCGTGGCTATTCTTGCCGTTGATCGGCCCCGCGTTCTTGAGTTTGAAGACCTCAACGTCCCGGACAATTCCGCCGCTGTTGCGGTCGACGCAAATAGCTCGAAGCGATTTGCCTCCGTCCGTTGCGGTCGTAAGCCAGATGCGATCTCCGAGTATGGCCGGAGAAGACCAACCTCGCCCCGGAATGGCCGTCTTCCACTTGACGTTATTCGATTCGCTCCAGGTCAGCGGAAGCCCGCGTTCGGTTGAAATGCCCTGCTCCGTCGGACCTCGAAACTCCGGCCAGTCTTCCGCCATAGCAGAGACAGACAGCAATAGCAGGAGCGTGAGAAGTGCTCTTATCTTCACTGCCCGAATGTAAGGCCCCGTCGACATGATCTGCGTCACCCGCCGGCTGATGTTCCAGGCTCGGTCTTTCGACGGCCGCGAGAAGAGGTTGGAATTTGCGATCAATCAAACTCGTATTGAGGTGCGTTTTGATCCGGGCCGACCCTGCCGGTTTCTACGCTCGCTTTGTAATAGTTCTCGCTTCGCATCGGAGCCCCGGCGATTCTCCGCAGCATTACGAGTTGTCCGAGGTGAGTAAGCGCATCCGCCAGAGGTCCCTGAAACAATCGCTCTATGGGCGCGCCAATCGCGCCATCCGACCCCAGATATTCGTCGAAATGTTTGAGGGCGGAAAAGAAGCGCTCGGAGTCTTCACTCCACGTCGATGGAGCCGCCGGATTCCAGGCCGGATTTCCCTGCGCCATATTCGACGACCACTCAACTAGGTCGCCAAGATGCGCGAGCAGCTCGATCGGAGTCCGAACCCCATTCCCTGCGCGGAAAGTCGCAAAGTCATCGGGCACGTCTTTGATTATCTTGCCGCCCCTATAAGCCAGAGTAGCCAGTGTGTGTCGAAGGAATTCGCGCGCGGTGTCCATTAAACGTCCTCCCTTTCTTCTATCCGGACTGCGGTCGTTATCGACAAGGTTATCGCCAAGGCCGAAGGCGTCGCCTTCTCCCAGGGACATTATCCTTCCATCTGGTCCAAATAACACGTCGCTTACTTGTCAGCGGTGCGGGCGGCAATGAAATCGAAGATCGCCTTGTGTCCTTCGGGGATAACTCCCCTCGTGAAATAGGCCGCGATGCCGAGCGAATGTTCGAGATCGTCGAAATAGTGAAATTCCCATTTCGTCTTGCCTGCTTTCTTCGCTTCCGCCTCCATCCGCCTCACGCCTTCGACTGGAACGAATGGGTCCACTACGCCCTGGAAAAATCCGATCGGAATGTCGAGCTGAGAGAGAAAAGTCCAGATCGGAGGGTGCTCGAAATGATTTTTGAACCAATTCTCGGGAGTGCTCACACCGGCCGATCTTTTTGCCCACAGATTGAGCAGGGCATAGTTGTCGGTCTCGAGCGCATCCAGCAGAGGCTTGCCCGGCGCCTTAATGTCATCTTCAGTGATGAACCCGTCCTTATTCACATCGAAGGTTTCAAAGGAGGCGTTCCGTAAGGCCCTTTGGCGAAACTTGTGCGGATCGGCTTCAAACTCGGCCTTTGAGATCTTTCCATCTTTGTCGGTATCGAAGGACTCGCGATACGGAAGGTACGCGCCTCCGGTCAAGATGTACTTGAAAGTGTCTCTCATCGTGCCCGACATCACTCCATAGAGGATCAAGCCCGCGACTTCCTTTCGCGCGCGCGAAGCAGTCTCCGAGGCGATGAGGGTTCCCTCGCTGGCTCCGATGAGAAAGACTCGAGATGGGTCGATTCCGGGCTGGCGGCTCACGACCTGAATAGCGGTCAACGCATCCCGGACTTTGTTTTCAAGCGTGCTCGTGTTGTAGATATTCCAATCGATTTTTTCATAGCGAGGAGGGTCATCGCCCAGGCGAATCCCGCGTCCCTCATAGCTGAAAAACGCCACGTTCATTGGAGGCAGCTTCTCTCGGTACAAATCGAAATAGTTGAACGTGCCGCCTCGCGGGTTCGTGCGCTTCACGTCGATGGTCATACCCTCGGCCGTCTGCATATAGATCACGATGGGATGCTTCCCAGGTGAATCGGGAACCGTCAGCTTCCCAAGCATGTCGTATCCGTCGTGAGACTTGAACGGAATCTCGGTTGTCTTGGCTATTGCCTTAGGCGCCTGAGCCGTGCCTTGAGCCAGAGCAGGCGCGATTACCAGGAGCAAAAAAGCTGCCGCCGATAGTGTACAAAAGAGTATGCGGCGAAGTGGGGGGTTCTTCGACGAATCAACCACGGGCGTATCCTCCAGAGAAGTTTAGTGACGATGTTTCCGACACCTCGATCACCCCGCCTTTCTCGGTTAAAACAGGCGATTGTCGGGCAAGGCGGTGATCGGGCGGCGTAAGAATAGCACAACTCGCCAACTGGTCCATCTTGGATGAGCATAGAAGCGGCCACACCTCGCTCGGAGGCTTCGACAGGATAACTGTTGTGACGATACGCATGCCTGTAGCCATCGCGCAGGACTACCAATTGTCTGCCAAACTGCTACATCGGTGCTTCTTGCCGGATTCACTGATGTGTTGGTGACTGGGATGCTGATCAGATGGATGAGCGCGAGTCCGATGACGATGGGTGCGAACCCCGCGGGCGCTCGCTTGTCGGTTACCCCAAGGATCACGAGCAGACAGAACAGGGTCATCACGACTTCGGAGACGAGCGCCGCCGCCAGAGAGTAGCCGCCGGGCGAATGTGCTCCATAACCATTTGAGGCAAAGTCATTGCTGTTGTCGATTTATCCCTTGCTCAATTTTCATAAAGGGCGAAAGAAAGCGCGAATGTCTTTGGCGAGTAACTCAGGCTTTTCCATCGCGGCAAAATGTCCGCCTCGCGGCATTTCCGTCCAGCGCTGAATATTAAAGAACCGTTCCGCCCATTCGCGCGGCGGCGGAAGAATATCGCGCGGAAAGCTCGCAAAGCCGGTCGGCACGTCGGACGAGCCTACCCATTTCTTGGCCATTTCAACGATCCACGTCATCGCGCTCGCATTCGCGGCATCATAATAAAGCCAAAAAGACGAATTAATTGTTTCGTCCAGTAAATCGTGATATTCGTCAGCAGTTCGTCCCTTGTGAATCGCGTTTCGACATCGCCATTGCAATAGCTCCACGAGCGAAACTTCTCGACGATCCATGCAGCTACCCGCCGGAGAATCGTTCAACCCATATACGGGCGGCTGCGCTCCGCCCGAAGTTGGGGCGTCAACAACACAATAAGCTCTAGACTTCTCGTGAACGCTTTGACCAGTGCCAGAGTCCGCCGGTGACCTCCACCGGCAGGCGATATCCCAATTGGCGCGCAAGCATCACGATCTGTCCCCGGTGGTGGCCTTCGTGGGCGATGAAATAGCCGAGAACATGTCCGACGTCGAGCGGAAGGTTGGGCCATACATAAGCGGAAGTCGGTGGAATGCTTCCCCCTTTATCGCAGCCAAACTTCAGAAGATTCAAAATCCCCGTGCCGCTGCGCTCCAGCGCCGGAATGAGACTTTCAGGCTTCACCTTGTATCGATCGACATTGCGCGGCACTGCGATGCCGTGCTCTTTGCCGAGCGTCTTGATCCACATGCACCGAGCATTGTGGATGTGACCCGCAATCATTCGAATAGTACGGCGTGGTGCTCCGGGTACCGCGGCTTCCCAGAGCTCGGCGGGTATATGCTCGATCAGAAAGATCGTGACGCGATTATTCGTTTTCCACGCGCCAAAAATCGTGTCTCGCAGATCAGGTGCAGAAGTCATACCACTCCGATGGAATTGCCTGGGTTTGCCATTTGCGCACCTGGGAGCGCAGGCATTCTGGTAGCGCAGGCGCCCTGCCTGCGTTAACCCCGAATGTGGCTGCATACTTCAAGGTCGCTATACCCAGCTACGTCAGCACGGCGCTGACAACCCCGAATGGGGTTGCATACTACGCCCGAGGTAGCTATACCCAGCGACGTCAGCACCCGCTGACAACCCCGAATGGGTTTGCATACTACGCACGAGCTATACCCAGCTACGTCAGCAGGGAGTTGACAACCCCGAATGGGGTTGCATATTACAGCCCAAGGTTGCTGTAGTCAGCTACCTTGGGAACCGAGGCGCATTTGCCGTCGCAACCCTGTAAGGGTTGTGACTCTGTAAGGGTTGTGACCTTACCTGTGTTGTAACCCGCCTGCCGTTACACGCTGTCATTATCGATCTTTTCTTCCCTGACAGCCTGATCATAAAACCTGTCGGGAAATTCAGGGCTCTCTTTGTCGAATTGATTCAACTGCAAAAGAATGGTCTCCAGCTCATCAATCGCGCGAGAACGATCCTGGTTGCCTGTTTCGGATTGACGGAGTTTGAACAGATCCAGTGCTCGATAGGCGACATAGTAATTGCCCGCGGCAGTTCTGTGTCTCTCAGCTTGTTCCGAATATCTGAAAAAGGTGTGGAGGGCGGCAAGAACCGCGGCAGCAATCGATAGGAGCCCGGTAGAAATCTTCACTCGGAAATCCGGCGTGCTATCGAGCGTGGCAAAGATGGTTGTCCCTACAATGGTCGTCGTGATGACCACCGGGACACCCAGCAGATTGTTCAGGCGCTGTGCTCGACTTTCAGCGAGGAAATGACCTCGAGCCTTCCTATGCGCTCGTACTCTATAATGTTCGGCTTTCGCGATTATGTCTTCCATGGTCCCTTGGTGGCTTACCTGCGATACTTTGGTATCGGGTCTAGATTTGGCTCCACGTACTTCGCGCGGGCTTCATCCGAAAACAACACCTCTGCCGAGTAGTGTGTCATCATGATCTTCGGATCGAGCATCCTTGGATTCTTCTCAATGAAAAGATCGGATGATTCGCCGCTCGGAGTATTCTCCATGAAATGGCGTACCGCCTCGATCCATGCCTTTGTCATGGTTTCGTGATATTTCGATAGATCAACGCCATGGTGTTCAAGAAACGTTAGTAATGCGCTTCTCATGAATTGATGTGCGGTGTCGGTATCGTATACAGATAGGTAGACATAGGCCAGCCTTATATGCGCACGATGGTTGAATTCAGCGGGAGAGAATCTACAGGTCTCAAACTCCCTCCGAAAATCCTGATCTTCTATAGATGATAGGTGTTTCATCTTTGCTCCCCCCAGTAGACGCCCAACGCCGAATCTCACGCGCGTGCGTCCTCGCGCGTCGCGCGCTAAGTCCCGTTGGGCGACCTGCGAATGTTCACGACCGAGGACGACCGAAGAACAAAACATAGCCGTCAAGGTCCTTGAGCTCGAATCCCCGCAAACCGTCGTGAGTATCCTTGAGTGGTTCAGAAAATTCGACATTGCGCGAGGCAAACTCTGCCGCTAATGCATCGGGATCAGGAACGTAAAGGTAGGCGTCCCAGCGGGCCGCGGGCTCGCGCTTATAGTTTGGGAGCGGCGCTACGCCGACGCTCTTGAGCATGATCATTGCGCCGCCTCGGCGGACAATGCCGAAGAAAAGATCATCGGCGGGCCCCTGAAACGTGATCTCAAATCCAAGCCGATCGCGATAGAACGAGAGCGCCGCCGCGGCGTCTTGCACGATGAAGAACGGCGAGATGCCGGATATCTCTGCTTGGGTCATGTGAACTCCTTTCGGTCCTTCCCGCCCAACGGTCGCGCCGCGAACGGCCTTGCGAGAAACCATGAGAACTGCGCTGCGCGGCGTCCGCTGGAACGCTTGTTCTAAGCCTTAACCTGTTAGCCTGCCATGGAGCTGCCGCCAAAGCAGATGATGTAGCCGTCCGGATCCTCTACATAGAAGTCCTTCGTACCCCACGCGGTAGGCGTGAGCGGCTTCAGAATCGTGACGCCGTTGGCGACGCACTGCCTGAAGAAGCCCTCGATGCCATCCACACCGGCCGCGGCGTCGAGGTGCTCATTGTCGCGCCGGCGCCGACGCTCGTCCTGATTCTTCGGCGCTTCCTTCAGGTGTAATTCCAGTCCGTCTATATGGCCGATGGCGTAGAAGCCATCCCACGGCTCGCCGAATGTGAAGCCAAGCTTCTCGTAGTACTCAATCGAGCGCTCAAGGTCGTCGACAAGAAACTGTGGAGCAAAGGACGTGACGCGCGGCTTCATGGTTGTAGTCATTGATGCCTCATTTCATCCGCTAACGCCGCGGTTGACCCGGCGTGCGGAAAAACACCGACAGAACACCGAGCGATCCCTATGAAATCCGCGTGACACGCTCGGGTCGAACCGATTTCTGAACCGATTGCCGAACTAAGCGCTGAGCGCATTTGGAGTTTGGAGATTTGTCCCATACCGCACCGAGTGTTCGTGCTCAAGTAAGGCCCGAAAGGCCGACTATAAAATGGCCAGGGGCAAGCGCGTAGCGCGTCCCCCTGGTTCCAACCCTTATACCCTTTTAGCGCTGAGGGCGCGACATAGCCGCCGCGCCCAAGGCTCAATCTCGAGTTTCCAGAGCGCCAAAGACTATGCCCGGCACATCACGAGCGAATCCATGGCCAGTGCCGGCGGCGCGCTCGCGTGAAGGCAACGAGATAATCCGGTGCAAGAATCGCGGTCGCAAGAACCAGCAAGGCAGTCGCCCCGAGGAACGCGATGACAAGCCCTCCGATGTCGCGTCGAGACTTGATTGGCAATCTCCCGTAGTCCAAGACACTCCCGACCACGACGACGAGGTTGGCAAGCCAGGCAACGCCCTGGAGAATGAGGTCGGGTCGCGCCGGATTTTCGATGAGTTCGGCGAAAAGGGGCGACGCGAACATGGCCAGCGCGTTCCAGAGGCCTGCCGCGGAGGCGTCGATGAACTAGCCCCAACGACTCAGCCGGATGCTCAGAAGAAATCGCGGTGAGGTACAGAGACGCCTGCGCCAAGCGGATCCAGAGGATCTCGCGCACGAATACGGCGGAGACCGCGAGCGTGAAGATGAAGACGATACCGCCGATTGTGATCAGCGATTCTGGAGAAGTGAATCGCTGTCGGATCATCGAAACTAACCTCGTAACGCGATCGAGCATCGGCGCTTGAACGGCGTTGCGGCCTAACGCTCGGCTATGCTGCCGAGCGGCCTGCACGAACGTTGAACCTCGGAAAACTGGGATGGCGACCCCGCTATTATAGAAGCTCGACGTAGCATATCAACCGCGCCATTTGTTTCAATTCTTCGATGAATATTTGAATCGTCCCCGAAAGGCACATAGTCTCCTTGAAGGAGGCCGGACGTAATGGCCGGTCACTCTATAAACATCGCCCTCCTGACGGAGGCGCCCAGAGTTGCCATCTCTTTTGGGCAGGCGGAAGTTTCTGGACAACGGATTTGTGTTGGATGTTTGTTTTGAATGTATTGGCAGCTCTACAGAGGCGCCGTGGATATCCATGGTTTGTTTTGAAGGGGTTTGTTTTGAAGGGGTTTGTTTTGAAGGGATTTGTTTTGAAGGTTGTTTTGAAGGTTGTTTTGGGATGTTGTTTGTCCCGGAGGGACATATGGGAATAGCCCGCCAGTTCACTGGTGGGTGACTGGTCCTCAGTTGCTTGGAAGTGCCGAAGGCACGGCTGATTGTTATATCAAGAATTGCGACCTGAATGGCGTCTGCGACTTTCGATTTGATCGGAACATTGATAAGGAGTGTAATCGTGAGACATCAGCCGTCCCTGCCGGGACTAGCGACTTGTCTTGCGCCCTACCCACCCACCGATCAATCGGTGGGCTATTAATCACAACATCCCTTCGGGATGTTTTTTGGGAAGTCTCCGCCGAAAAGCTTGTCTTTATCAAGCGCCCATCCGCTTCGCGTCTCAGCATCCCTGTGCCCTTGTTCCACCACCATCTCCAACCTCTTGCCTCTCCCGCCTTCCGTGCGGATCGTGCAAAAGTGATCGAGTAATCAGCCATTCAGCTTTCGCTGTTTGATGAGGCGCTCTTTAACGGAATCAAGCGACTCCCTTGGTTCCCTGGATCGCTTGCGAGCTGTGAGACTATCGTAAACATCTTCCCATAGGTCACCATGCTTCGGAGATCATTTGTACGGCAACCCTTTCACCCTTGTCGTTGGTGAAGAATTGAATGCCTTCCATAGTCACTCCCAAGAGATCGTTTTCCGGCCCATCATACAACTTGCTGACATGAAGAACCGGTATTGGTTAACTTAAACATATGGCGCCTCGTTGTGGCGGCCAACGAGACGATCAACGGGGCCGTTAACAGCATTGCGAAGAATCATACGAACTTGTGCTGCACGGCTTCCGCCGCAATGGCTTGTTGGCGGCTCCGCCCTGCGCTAAGCCGTATCTCGTTAGGCGTGGTTTGCTAGTACCAGTCATTGGTTCTGCAGAAACGCCGCCACAGTCAACCCAACCGTCTTTGGCAATTTGTCTCAGAAGGATTGGCGAAATATCCCGGCCGGCGTGAAATGGTACTGTTGTGCATCGCCCATCTGATGGCGAAACTGTTTGTGAGAGCCGCGCTGTCGGACTTCTATGAAGCCAAGCCTCTCGAGGATCGCGACAACATCTTTTGGTTTCAGTACGGGATACTTGCCCATACTTCAAGCGACCTTCACGGTTTGAATACCGATAAACTCCCCATCAATCCTAGGCTCCCCATCCTCAAGCAGCATTTCTATCACTTCTCGGAGGTTCTCATTAAGTTCATCTAGTGTCTCAGACTGAGAGTGTGCACCGGGAAACCCAGGCACATATCCAACATACAGCCCTGTTTCAGGGCACTTCTCCACAACCGCAGTGAATACTTTCATATTCAATTCTCCGAGCCTAGCATATCATGCGCAGGATAGCGCCCAACGAAGAGATCACCCGGAGCGCGGGAGACGATCAAATTCAGATGCAAGTGGGCGATTCATAACAAACCACCTCCGCGCGCTCCGGTGAATCGCCCAGGGCGATGCGCCGTCACGGGCCGCCGCCGTCCCGCTCCCGATTAGATGGAACCCCGCGGTCACGCTCTCCTTGATCAATCCATGATAACCAAATCAAGACCTACATACTTCAGATTGTTCATTGGATGTTCCTCCTGGTGATAGGTTGACGGTTGGAACTTCAAGCTACGACCGAAGGGGCGTCCTTTCATATAGCGTTAGACCATCTTCGGGGTAATGCACACTTTCACCTGCTATTCACCAAGCACTTAAGAATAGGAGGCTGCCTCTCATTTGAAACACGGCCCACAATATTTAATAGACGCCGCATCTGCTCGCCCAAGCCATATCTCTGTTGCTGGCCTAGAATGATTCCTGAGTGCGGTTTGCCTTGCGCCAAGTACTCGGAATGAAGCTGTTGAAAGTCACCGATGTTAAAAGAATACAGGACGCGACCCTGTGAAGTAGCCAATTCAAGATGATCTCTATCTGGCCGCCTTACCATGCCTTGCTCAAGCGCCGAGGTCACATCAATGCCACGGATTCGTAAAGCGTGTACCAAGTCGCCATCCATTGCATCTTCGTCGCAGTAGAGTCGAATCTTCATCAGGCGGTGCGTTCTTCCCTTAAATATTCCTGTTCGATTCGGTCAGCTTCAGTCTCATCCGCAGCGATTTCGGCTTCGACCTCATCCCGGTTTGCGTGGTAATAAGCCAGCGCGGCATGAACCTGCGCCTCCGTCAGATGCCCATAACGACGTGCGATTTCCTCCGGGCTGTGCCCCAGCTTGTACCATATCGCAATGCGATGGACAGTAATCCCGGTGCCCGCGATGCAAGGTCTGCCATGTCGGATTTCGGGAGAGCTTACAATTAGAGAACCTATATCCGTACTCATAAATCTAGCCCCGCTTATCCAGAGAATATGTCGCTTTGGAATTATACACCAATAGCTAAATCGAGTCTGCGGGTAAGAGGGTTTAACGGCGCGCATCAGCGGGGCCGCATGCAGCATTGGCTTTCATTTGAGCGATTGTTTGCGGTCTCCGTTGCCGGGTAGGCCCGGCGGTTACTCGACCAGGCCCCCCACAGACCCGGACGTGCGCGATTGACGCATCCGGTTCCTCGGTGACCAGAGTCTCGGCACAACTCTAGCGCAGAACTTTTGCTGCCCTGCCGCTGCTTCAGATGTTATGCACGATCCTGGGCCGGGGCAGGGGAAGTTTCGTCGTCAGCTTCGCGAACTTCTCCACTGAGAGGTAGCTCTCGTTGCTCCGGCGACTCAACCAGTAACGCCATGCCTGCTCGACTGCCCGATAGAGTCTTTCCATCCTTCTCCCTTGGGCCTCGGTTCCCCACCTTCTCCTTGAGCAGCTCCTTCCTCGCTCAAGTTCGGTACTATGCTCAGCTACGACCGCCATCGTCCTTCTCGGGTCGCTTCA
>QHVH01000018.1 GCA_003222245.1 Blastocatellia bacterium AA13
TTGCTAATGATGACAGAGTGTAACGAGCAGATAATGCTGTTTCAAGGGCACGGAAGGCGGCGAGTGGAGGCGGATTTTGATGGAGGGAAGATAAGTTCTAATGGAGGGGCGGTGTTGCTGAGGGAGTTGGAATTGAAGGAATCGATCGTGGAGGAGTTTGCGAAGAAGTGCTTCGTAGATTATCGAGATCCAAGATTCATAGAATTCACGGTAGAGGAGTTGGTCAAGCAACGAGTGTTCGGGTTGGCACTTGGATACGAAGACTTGAATGATCACGATCAACTGCGGGTAGACCCGTTGCTAGCGATGTTGTGTGGACGAGCCGATCCGACCGGAGAGGATCGGCGGTGTGAGGAAGATAAGGGGAACCCGCTGGCGGGCAAGAGCACGCTGAACCGGCTGGAGTTATACAGTGGGGACGGGAGGCGGGACGGGAAGTACAAGAAGATAGAATCGAAGCCGGAGGCGATAGAAGAATTCTACGTGGCGCATTTTCTGCGAATGCAACGGGAAGTGCCGTGGCGGATATATCTGGATCTGGACACGACCGATGACCAGGTGCACGGGAATCAGGAGGGGAAGTACTTTCACGGGTACTACGACAGCTACTGCTATCTGCCGTTGTACATCTTCTGTGGAGACTATTTGCTATGTGCGAAGTTGAAGACGGCGGATAAGGAAGCGGCCGACGGGGCCTTGGATGAGATCAAGCGAATCGTGGGGCAGATACGCAAGCGGTGGCCCAAGACCGAGATCGTGATCAGGGGGGACAACGCATTCTGTAGGGAACAGATAATGGCGTGGGCAGAACAGCAGCCGGGTGTGTACTACATTTTGGGGCTGGCGCAGAACCCACGGCTGTTGAAAGCGATTGAGCAGCGGATGGAGCAGGCGCAGTTGAGATATGAGATCAGCGGACAACCAGCGCGGGTGTTCAGCGAGTTCCTCTACAGCACGCTCAAGACATGGAGTCGTCCCAGGCGGGTGATAGCCAAAGCGGAGCATATTGGGAAAGCAAACCCTCGGTTTGTAGTTACATCGCTGCCTCAGTTCGACGTTGACTGGAAGGATGACGTGACGGTGCTGGACGCAAAGCACCTGTATGAAAAAGTGTACTGTGCGCGCGGAGAGATGGAGAATCGGATCAAGGAACAACAATTGGATCTGTTTGCGGATCGGACATCGACACATTGGTTGAAGTCGAATCAGTTACGGCTGTGGCTGGCAAGCCTGGGATATTTGCTGCTCAATGAAGTGCGTCGTATCGGGTTGAAGGGAACAAAACTGGCGGGAGCCTACTGCGGGACGATTCGCGAGAAGTTGCTCAAGATTGGCGCGAGAATCTCGATCAGCGTGCGGCGCATTAAGATCTCGCTATCGACCGCGTATCCGCGGCAGGAGCTGTTCGGTTTGGTCTGGCAGCGGCTCAGAGTTCCTGAAACATAGACCGATCAGCCTTACGCCGCTAATTTGAAAGGCTCGATTACCGACCTTCGATTGGGCGGGAAGATATTCTTTCCCGCAAATTGACTATTGTTCGCCCAACACACGCACCAGATTGGAGGAGATGGAGGGGGACCGCCGCCCGGCCCCCCTCCATCTCGCGCTCGAAGCAAGTTTTCCTCTCGTCAACCCAACTGTTCGTTGGTCGTTGAGAAATTCGGGCTAAGCTGGTTCGGACTTTGAAACAGTCAAGATCGGCCAAGCGGCCGTTGTATTCTATTTTTGCGCTGTGTTCCGCAAGCTCTTTCAGAACCGGAATCAAACCAAAAGTATGGACTGAAACTTCGACGGCCTTTCGACGGCGATAGTCGCTTGGCGTACCGTCAACTGCCATTCCTTGTTCTGACGTGCTGTGAGAAGCTGTCCGGCCGTCGAATGCGTCGATCTCTTCTCTGACGCCAAGCGGGTCGGCCTTCTCTCGCCGAAAAGAATTTCCTTCAATAGAAACGATCAGCTTTCGCTGAAAGATACCGGGAGCGCCCGCATCCACATCACTCGCGTAGTGAGTGGTTCGGACTGCTTCCGCGGTCCAGTTAGAAAGGAACGGCGCATCTCGCGGCACGTTGTGCGCTCGGAGAATCTTCTCTATTGAGAGGGAGCCGAGCTGTTGAGAGGTCGTATTCGAGCTAGCCGACAGTGCGATACAGACTAGCCCTACCAGAGTTATGGCGTAGAGCAGTTGTTTCATCATCTCTCCTTTTATTTTTCATTCCTTAAGTGGAGCCCGGCGAAGGCGACGCACGCCGTCCTCGCCGGGCTGATCCGTAATTATTCTTTCACCAGTTTTTTATTTGCGGCCTTGCCTCACCTACTGGACCGCAAGCGATTCGGATGTGCTTTCGTTAAAGGAAACGGTCAGGGGTTAATCATACATTGCTCGACGCAGAAGTCATATGTGTCCTGACAACGCGCCTCGAGCGTGGGATTTCCGTTTGACTGCTGCACACAGTTCGAGAGCGACTGTTCGCATGCGTCGAAACAGTTCAACGATTTAGGGGCTGCGGCTTTCACCGTTCCAGGAATCGCCGCGATCAGGAGTAGTGCTATCCGAGAGCAGATCTTGAATCGCGTTGTCGCAGCCGGGATGCTCCTTCCGAAGACCGATTTTAAAGACACCTTTCCTTTATCCATTTGCTTCTCCTTTCGTTTCAGGGTCGAACCGGCGGTCTGCCGGTCCCGGCTGCTCTATGGGCCGGAAACGATTGCAACTGGACAATGGAGAAAAAATTTTTTCGTGCTCGATCCGTGGTCTTTATATGCGCGGAGTATTCACTACTGCACGAGTTGCGCATGCATGACGGTACCCGAAACGGGAATGCGGCCAATATTCGTCCTGAGATTTTCAGCTCGGCTGAAGCACTTTGTGAGCAGGCGGCCACTCTTTGATCTTTTGTTTTTTTGCGAAAGATCACTATGCGCAGGTTGTACGGAGCAGATGAGAATGAATAAACGCGAGTTAGAGCTCTGGAAACGGTATCGGCTTGGTGATGATGCGGCGCGCGAGCAACTCATTCTCTCTTACATCAAGATTGTAAGATTCTGGGTTGCTCAGATTTCGAAAATGACCTCCTGGGCAAATCCCGATGATCTATTGCAGGAAGGGATCAGGGGTTTGATGGAAGCCGTAGATGGATTCGATCCGATGGCCGGCTACGAATTCAAAACGTATGCTCGAAAATTCATCCGGGGCGCCATCTTTCGGAATCCCGAACTCTCGCGAGACCTTTGCAGGCACCAACGCGAGCGGCTCCGAAAGGTCAGGACCATCCACGATTCATTGATGAAGAAACTGGGTCGCGCTCCGACAACTGATGAGATAGCCGAGGCAAGCGGATTTACATCCAAACAGATAATGAATGCGCTTGACGCCGTGGCCATCTCTTTTGCCAATGAGCTGCCGGACCCCGAGGAGCACGTGACGCCGCGGATGGCTTCAGCGGCGCGTCAATACGAAACGGTTCTGGTTCAAGAAGCGATATCGAGGCTTAGCGACCGCGAGGCGCACATCCTCACAGGCCATTATTGGGTCGGCAAGTCGGACGTTGAAATCGCCAAAGAACTGGTATTGACACAAGCTGCTGTGAGCAAGCTCCGCCAACGTGCGATAATCAAATTGCGCGCAATTCTCGAACCCAGTGTAGGATATGCTCGAGATGAAACCTGGCGATGCGAAAAACGAACTGTGGGATGCGAAGTTCGACCATTTGACGGAGGACGAGCTTGACTGCTTTAGAGAGCATAAACTCGACGAGGTAGCTCACGCTCGAGCCGATACGCACCTGAGACTCTGCCTCATCTGTGAAAGACGATTGAGACTGCTTGATGCGGAAGATTCAGCGATGGACGGCCTTGCTGCAACCGATAATCGTCGGCTGACGTAATTGCCGCGCACCGCTGAATGCGGCCGGAGAACAAAAGACTCAATCGGCAGGGATGATGGATCACTAGAGAAGGCGCCGGATCACCCATTTTCCAAAGACTGACCGCTCAATCTCGGCCTCAACACTCTCGGGTACATCGCACTCGATTCTGATCCGACTCCTATCCCTCTCAATCGCATGACAACTTTCAAACTCGCGAAAAGAACCCATGTGTAGCTGCGCGGTGAACTCTATTGAACCAGTGGGGCCTACTGCGTTCTCTAACGCTACCTTCGTGATACATGTCACGTAAAAAAACTTTGAGTAAAGGGCGTGAGGCTGCGAGAAAACCGATGCAGCATCCACTTTGTGAGTGGATGTAGTTGCGCGGAAACCGGACTTGAATTTCGCGTGTTGAGAATTTGAGAGTAGAGCGATCCGCTCCATCTGAGTTTCACGCGGTGGAGTGGGTAGGAGGGGCTTTGTGGCAAAGGGTAGTAACTACGCATTGCTGAAGATTTGTTATTTAAATCTCCAGTGCGGCCCAGGGGTTCCCTTACCACAGGGCCCCTTCCCCAGATCAGGCAAACCTCGAATCAAGCTGACCTTGAGTCGAACTAATTCCAATCGAAGAAGCAGGGAGGCGATTAAGGCGTGAGGCCGCAACTTTGCCTGAGCTCCTGCAATGCGCGCAATGCAAAAGGACGCGCCATCTGTTTTCTCCAGCCCATCACGAAGTCGGTATTATCGAGCGGGCGCGCTTTTAGATAGCATGCCTCGGCGGCGGCGGCTATGCGCTGTTCGTCGAAGGGCAGGCCTACCAATTGAGCTTCCGCTTCTTTGACCTCGACCGGAGCTGGAGCGACGCCGCCGAGCACTATGCGCGCTCTCTCAATAACTCCGCCTTCGGCGACTTCAACCGCAGCGGCCACACCCAGCACCGGAAAATCAAAGGAGCCGCGACGTCTGAGCTTGTGATAACAGCTTCGCAAGCGGCCTGGCGGGGGCAACTGAATTTCCGTCAACAGCTCATCCGGCTCCTTATGCAAATATTCGATCCCGTCATCCTTATATAGATCCGCCGCCTCAGCGACCCTTTCTCCGCGAACCGAGACGAATTTCAACCTTGCTCCAACGGCAACCATCACGGGGGCGAGATCCGACGACTGCACTGCCCAGCACTTCGGGCTGCTTGGCGCAACCCAACAGATGTCGCCGTCTTTCTTGAGGCAAAAATTTATTCCCTTCCGCCATTCGTAATTCTGATCATAATAATTGCATCGGGTATCGAGCAGAAGATTTCCGCCTATCGTGCCCATGTTCCGCAGCAACGGCGTAGCTATCAGTCGCGCCGCCTGCGTGACCACCGGATAAACTTGTTCGATCAATTTGTGCCGGCAGATTTCACTGAGCAGGGCCCTGGCGCCAATGGTAATTCCCGAATACTCGTCGCCGCGGATATTGCGTAATTCGGCGACTCGCATGACGGAAATGACTGTTTTGGGCGTCTGTTGCCGCCGTTTCATATTCGGATAGAGATCGGTGCCTCCGGCTACAAATCTTGCGTCCGGATCAGCATCGGTCATCATCTCGACCGCCTCGGCTACGGTTCGAGGCGACAGATATTCAAATTGCGGCAATCGCATCATAATTAGCTTTTAACGATTAGCTTTCAGCGAGTAGCTTTCATCAGTCAGTTCTTGCTGATCGCTGAGAGCTGATCGCTATTTATGTACCACGTCGCGAGGAACGGCCCGGCCGTCGCCGCCTTCAGCAGGTGTCGCCACATGCAGCGCTTCAGGCCAGGTGATCTCCGGCGCCGAACTCGGTCCATACCTCGCCTCTTTTCCGTGAGCCCCGGCGCGAATTCCAGCAAGTACTTTTTCGGGCGTGATCGGTACTTCGTCAACGCGCACGCCCACTGCATCGTAGATCGCGTTTGCAATCACCGGCGGAATCGGCAAAAGCGGACCTTGACCTACTTCCTTCGCGCCGAACGGACCTGCCGAATCACGCTCTTGGATCAAGAATGTTTTAACGTCGCACATCTCGAGCGTAGTCGGACTCTTGTATTCAAGAAGCGACGGGAATTTGTGCACGAGATTCCGCTTGCCTCGATAGGCCATATCCTCCATCAGCGCTTCGCCAAGCCCCATGTAGACACTGCCCTCCACCTGTCCCATCACGAGCACAGGATTGATCGCCTGTCCCACGTCGTGCGCGATCCAGATTTGCTCGACTTTCGTGATACCGGTATCGGGATCGACTGCGACTTCGGCGATCGCGGCCGAATAACTGTACGCAGGCGATGGGCCCACCCCGCCGCCCTTAAACTGAGCGGCCGATGGCGGCGGCGTGTAAGAGCCGACAGTGCCGATGGTCCCGAATTTCGCTTCCGCGAGCTCAACAGCTTGCGCAAAACCGACGCCGATTTCCGGATGTTCGACGTCAAAGGCGCGCCGCTCCGCAAATGTGATGTTCTCGATCGGAGCATTTAGCTTTTCAGCTACGGCGAGCGTCAGTAGCTCACGCGCTCTTTCAGCGGCCTGCAATGCGGCGTTTCCAGTCATCAACGTGACTCGGCTCGAATAGCTCCCAAGATCGACCGGAGTAAGATCCGTATCGGCGGTAATCACGCGAATATCAAACGGATCTATGCCGAGCACTTCAGCCACGATATAGGCCAGGATCGAATCCGATCCCTGTCCGATATCCGTCGAGCCGCACATCACGCAAACGCCGCCCTGCCGGTCGAGCCGAAGCTGAACCCCTGAATGCGGCATGTTGTTCCAGTAGATCGGCAGCCCCGCACCCGACAGATACGAGCCGCAAGCGAGACCGATCCCACGACCATATGGCAGTCTTTTAAACTTCTCTTTCCAACCCGAAGCGTCGACCACCTTCTCGATGCAGGCGTCCAGGCCCATCGAACCAACACGCAGATAGTTGGCCGTCAGCGAGTTCGGCGGAACGAGGTGCTTCCGGCGCATTTCGGCGGGATCGAGGCCCAGCTCATCCGCGATCTTATCAATCTGAATTTCGAGAGCGAATCTAGGCTGAGGTGTTCCATGCCCCCGCTTCGGACCACACGGAGCCTTGTTCGTAAACGCGCGGAGTCCTCGAAACCGGTACCGCGGTATTTGGTAAGTTACAGTCTGAAGCGCACCCGTATAGAAGGTCGAAGCGACGCCGTAGCTTCCATACGCCCCGCCGTCAAGAAATGACTGAAAGTCCATCGCGGTTATCGCGCCGTCTTTCTTGACGCCTGTCTTCACCTTCATCAGAACCGGATGGCGTCCGCGATGACAATAAAAGACCTCTTCACGCGTCAATGTGATCTTAACCGGCCGGCCGGTTATCCGAGAAAGCTTGCAGACCGCGATCTCGTGATTAAAGGGATCGCTCTTTCCACCGAACCCTCCGCCGTTTGGCGTAGCGATCACCCGAACGTGGCTCGGGGATATCTCGAGTACTCTTGCAAGCGCGCGGTGAACGTAATGCGGCGTCTGAGTCGAGCTCCAAAGCGTAAGTTTGTTGTCGGCGTCGAACCTTGCGAGCGCGGCGTGTTGCTCCATCGGCAGGTGGGTATTTCCCTCGTAGAAGAATACGTCTTCACGGATCAAGTCGGCTTCCGCGAACCCTTCTTCCACGCTGCCGAACTCCAGGTGAACTTTTTTGTGGATATTGCCCTCGTCGCCGTAGTCGTGAATGCGCGGCTCATTTTTTGAAAGCGCTTCTTCTATCGAGCCGATCGTATCAAGCTGCTCGTACTCGACATCTATCAACGAGAGCGCCTCGAAGGCGGTGTCTTCGTCGACGGCGGCGATGGCCGCAACGGGATCTCCTATGAATCGAACTTTGTCGATGCAGAGGGTATGCTCGTCCTGACTGACTGGGAGAATTCCGTATGGGATCGGAAGATCCTTACCGGTGATGACCGCGACAACGCCGGCCAACGAGAGGGCCCTTGAAACGTCTATGCGCTTGATGAAGGCATGTGGAACGTGGCTTCGTAGCAGCTTCGCGAAGAGCATGCGGGGCAGCACAATATCGTCCGCGAATAATGTCTGGCCCGTGCACTTGGCGCGGGCATCCACTTTTCGGAAGGGCTTGCCTATGACTTTTAGCGGCTTCCCGTTTCCCTGAGACCCGTTACTCATACCGTAATCTTTTTAACACAAGCTACAGTTTCAGCCTACCACTAGCACGAAACGCGGGCGACCCGTCGTACATCCCCTCGTAACGGGCCGCGCCGCGCTCGCACCGCGCCGCGGGTGTTCCTCCTCTAGAGGCGAGTACCTGCTCTAGCGGGCAGGTCGCCTTTAATCCCCGCTCGGCGCTTATATTCCTCAAACCATCAAATCTGTCTTAGCTCCATTCACTTTAATCAAGCTTATGATCCGACTGCCGAATCGAGTCTTCAGAAAATCACCTTCGCCGCGAACTGGAACTGTCGCGGGTTGAATGCCGTCCGTGGACTGCCAAACCCCGGATTCGCCGGATCTACGACCCCATCCTTGTAGTGGCGCGGAACGCTTCCGATGAAATCCGGAGCGCCGTACACGCTGAATACTTCGTCGACGTTCGCGCGATTCAGCAGATTGAATCCCTCGGCGAACAGAGTCAGTCTAACGTGCTCCTTCAACTGAAAGTACCGCGAAAGCCTCAGGTCTAACGAGACCAGTTTGTCGCCCAGATAACTGTTCCGAGTCGAGAGTCCGACGCGATCGGTCACCGGATTCGTATCGTTGTTGACATCGAAACCCGCGAAGATCGTGAATCGCCGCGGAGACTGAGCGGTTATGATGCTGCTCAATTCGAAATTCCGCAGAAGCGTTTTCTCCGGACCGGTCGCCACGAAATTCGCAATAAAGCGGTGACGAACGTCCTGGTTCGAATTCGCTCGCTCAAGGCCTCGCCTATATAGATCCTGCGGAGTGCTGACGAACGTTGTGAATGTTCCATCGTCCAGCGTCTTCGAAAAAGTGTAGTTCGCGTTGAGATGGAAATAATTGCCCGCTCGCTCCGTCAATTGGAGCGTCAGGCCATGGAAGATCGAGTTCCCGCTGTTGTCGGTGTAGTAGACGAGCCCCGCATTGTATTCAGGTCCGCTGAACAGATCCTTGCCGTCCGGCAGTCGCGGCAGCCCCGTGCAGCCTATGACGACATTATTGCTGTCGCGCTGCGCGACCGCGGGAGGCGCGCAGGAAACATTCAGATTTTCCGGCCGCACTAGCTTGTGGGCTGAAACGAAGAGATATCCCGCGCTGACCGTGAGGCCTCGAGCGATTTCACGATCGATCTCAATGCTCGCCTGTTGTGAGTACGATGTCCGGCTGTGGGGATCGACTCCATCAACGGCGACCGTGTTGAGAAATCTGCCGCCTGCTCCGTTCGGCGGGAGCAAGAAATTCGGCGGAAGCTGGCCCGTCAATAACAGTGTTCGCGCATCCGCGGCGGCGTTCGCCAGAAAGATCCCTGTCGAGGTGATGACCGTCGGTTCCTGATTCAACGAGTAGCCAGCGCTGCTTGCTCCTTTTCGTGGACCGGGAAGCATAGTCGGCTGTCCATTGAAAAGATCTATCACCAGCGACGGCGGCCGCTGCGGCGACGTAACGAACAAGAAAGATAGATTGTATCGGTCGAAGAAAATGCCGCCGCCCGCTCGAATCACGGTCTTGCTGTCCGGCGAATAAGCGATTCCGATTCGCGGCGCGAAGTTGTTCCAATCGTGATTCACCTGATTCGTCAGACCGCCTTCGAAATCCCACCGCAACCCGTAGTTGAAAGTCAGCTTGGAGTTTATCTTCCATTGATCCTGAGCGAAGAAACCATAGTACGAGTGGTTCAGGTGGACGTTGAAGTCCTCCGTAAGGGACGGCAAGAACGCATTTTCCCAGGTTGTCGGGATGACGGGCGGCAGACTGCCTTCGGTGACGCTGCCCGATCCAAGCGGAGAGCCCCAGAAAACGATCGGAGTTCCGTGAAATATGGGCGGGAGCACGCAGGGCGATTCGCCCGCGATCTGCGGAAGCAGAGTGTGCGAGCCGTTCTTGTTCACGAAGTTCGCGAAGTCGGTCAGGCAGTTGAGCCCCGGCAGAACTATTCGCATCGGCGTGAATCCCGGCCACGTCACTTTGTTCTGCAGGAAGTTGATATCCCCGCCGAAGTTCATCACGTGCGAGCCCTTCACGAGCGCCAGCGTATCGGACACCTGTTCGCGAGACTCCCCGATGAAATCGAACACGCCGAAGTTATGTCCGAATAGAAGCGTGTTTGGAATGTCGAGATTCGGCTGGCCTGTGACCCCCGGAAAGTCATAGCGCCGCCGCGCCCACTGAGCGAGAACGTTGTTGACGAGGTTCGATCCGAGCTGCGATGAAAGCGCGCCCACCAGTGATTGGTCGCGAAGAAAGAGATCGTGCCCGCTGCTAGGGGCTCCGATCCCTCCGCCGTCCAGCGTATTCCCGACGAGTTGATTGAGATCGCGCGCGTCTTCGACGTTGTATCGGACGGACAGCCGGTGTTTTTCATTCAACTGATGATCGAGCTTGAATATGCCGTTATCCGTGTCCGCTGTTTTGAGTACATTGAGGTCCTCGGGCGCAAGGCCCATAAAACCCTTGGCCGCGTTGATTGCCGCCAGATTATTCACCAGCGTCGCCGGATAGGTCGGTGATTCCGCCCTCCGCTGGCCCTCATAGTTGAGGAAGAAAAACGTTTTGTCCTTCTTGATCGGGCCGCCCAGCGTTCCGCCGAACTGGTTTTGTCGAAGCGTGTTCGCCTGGGGAGAGGGCTGCAAAAGCGATCTCGCATCCGTGGCGTGATTGCGAAAATAGTCGTAGATCGAGCCGTGAAGCTCATTGGTTCCGGACTTGGTTACTATATTGACTATGCCGCCAAGCGCTCGGCCATACTCGGCGCCGAAACTGTTGTTGACTACACGAAACTCGCTCACTGCTTCTTGAGAAGGCGTGGCGCGCTGCGACGCGGTGACGGTGTTGATGTTGTCGGCTCCGTCTACGGTGACTATGTTGCTCAGGTCGCGCATTCCGCCGAAGGAGACCCGCGTAACTTCAAACTCGGTGAAGGTAGATTGAAGACTCGTGCGGCCTGTTGCTACGCCGGGAGTCAGCAGCGCGAAATCGGTGAAGAGCCTGCCGCTGATGGGCAGCGATTCAATCTGTTTTCTATTGACGACCTGGCTTATCTCGGTTCGCGTGGGCTCGATGGCGGGACCCTCTCCGGTAACGGTCAACTCTCCCGCGACCCCGGCGACCTTGAGAGCGACATTCACAGTTGCGGTCTGGCCCACGGTGAGAGCGATGCCGGTTTGGGTGTAGTTCGTGAATCCGCTGGAGGCTACTTTTAATTCGTAGCGGCCGGGAGCTACGTTGGGAATCACGTACAGGCCGGCATCGGTCGACGTCGCCGAATAAGCCCGATTCGTATCCATCTCGCGAAGAGTGATCGTCGCTTTAGAGATTACCGCTCCCTTTTCATCCTGGACCGTGCCGTTGAGTTGCGCGAGAGCGGCCGTCGATTGCGAGAAGGCCGTCACGGCGCCGCAGAGCAGAGCTACACCCGCGAGGATAAGGCGGAGACATCGATGTGCCCTCATAGATCGCTCCTTTCTTAATTCATCCGGCCCTTTATTTATCCGGCGACGCGCTTATACCGGCGCGCTTTAAACTCATACCTCGGAAGACTGCCGGCGGCAGCCTCCGTGACGCCTACTCTGATGTTTAGCTGCGAGCGGAACTCGGCCAGAACTGCGCGCTCGATGCTCGAGAACGGCTCGCCGTTTCTCGCTTCGATCTTTAACAGCAGCTCGTCCATCCCGCCGATCCGCCGTATCTCGACTTCGTATTCCGCGACACCCGGGCAGCCGCGGAGCAGATTGTCGATCACCGCCGGGTAGAGGTTCACTCCGCGCACGATCAGCATATCGTCGGCTCGCCCGAGAACGCCGCCTCGGATCCGGTTCAGTGAGCGCCCGCAGGCGCATGGCTCGATATCGAGCTCAACCAGGTCGCCGGTACGATAGCGCAGCACGGGCATCCCGGTTCTGGTGAGGTTTGTAATCACCAACTCGCCGCGAGTTCCGGGCTCAGCCGGTTTATGCGTCTCGGGGTCTATTACTTCGAAGGCGAATTCCAGCTCGTTGAGATGAATCGAGCCGCTCCGGGCCTGGCAATCGAATGCCCATGCTCCAACTTCCGTAGCGCCCGCGTGATCAAAAGACTCGGCGCCCCATTCACGTTCGATGCATTGCTTCACGGCGGGCACGCTGGCGCCGGGCTCGCCCGCATGAATGCTTATTCGAATCGCGGATTTGCGCAGGTCAATGCCAAGAGATGCCGCAACCTCCGCGAGATGAAGCGCGTAGGTCGGCGTGCATACCAGCACCGTGCAGCGATTGTCGATTATTTGCCGGAGCCTCTGCTCGGAATTCAATCCTCCGCCCGACAGCGCCAACGCTCCGATATGACGGGCGCCTTCTATTGCCGCCCAGTGGCTTATATAAGGGCCGAACGAGAAGGCGCAAAAGACCAGGTCGTCTTCGCGCACGCCGGCGGCTCTATAAACATATCCCCAACAGCGCAGCCATCCTTCCCAGTCCTCTTTTGTATCGAGCGATTTTATGGGTTGGAATGTGGTGCCGGAGGTTTGGTGCAGATAACGATAGCGAGTTATGGGGTACGTGAGAAGCCTTCCATACGGCGGGTGAGTTTGCTGTTCGGCTATCAGGTCCGACTTGGTCGTAAACGGAATTTTCTTCAGCTCCTCGAGCGTGCCGATCTCTTCAATAGGGATTCCCGCGATATGGAACTTCTCTTGGTAGAATTGATTGTCGCCAATCTCGCGCAACAAGGCGTGCAGCCGTTCGTCCTGCAATTCGCGGAGGCGCGGCCTGTCCACGGTTTCCAAGTCGAAGTTATAAAATCCAGCCCGGTTCATAAAATCTCCGGGGTCATATTATTCACCCGCAATGTAAAAGCCGATCGTATCCCGCCCAGAAGCGAGCCGCACTATACTACCTGTTGACATCGTAAGCAAGCGCATTATAATGCGCTAAAATCGTGGATCAGAACGATCTCAAGGCCTCTCTGCTGGACGCCCTCGGGCGGCGAGTGCGGGCGCTTCGCCTGGAAGCGGGGTTGAGCGTCAAAGATTTCGCCGCGCTGGCCGCGCTCTCACCCCGGTTCGTTCATCAACTCGAATCCGGCATCGGTAACATATCAATCGCGGGCCTTGCGCGAGCTTCGGTTGCGCTCGGACGGTCGCTGGTCGAGCTTGCGCCGCCGCTTGCGGATGATCATTCCTTGCGCGCCGAAATCTGGAGGCTGCTTGCCGACTCCGGAAACGAAGATCTTGTGGAGTTCCAACAATGGCTTCGGCAGCGTACGGGCCGAACCGCAAACGCCCGATTCATTGCTTTGATCGGGTTGCGCGGCGCCGGCAAATCGACGGTCGGACCGCTCCTGGCGAAACGACTAAAGACGGAATTCGTCGAGGTGGACAGATGGGTTGAAGAGGCCGCCGATATGTCGCTCGGTGAAGTCTTTGAGACTCATGGCGAGGCTTATTACCGGCGGCTCGAACGGGAATCGATTCAACGGCTCTTCGGAAGCTCGACCGGCTGCGTAGTAGCGACTGGAGGCTCCGTGGTCAGCGACGCGGAAACGTGGGAATCCATCAAACGCCGCTGCTTTACCGTCTGGCTTCATGCAACGCCGGAAGAGTTCATGAGGAGAATGCGAAAACAGGGTGACTTGCGCCCGATGCAAGGGCGGCCCTCCGCTATGGAAGAGCTAAAGGCGCTGCTGGCGAGACGCGAACCGCTCTATGCCGAGTCGAAGTTGAAGATTCATACCACTCAAAAGCCTCCCGTCGCGATCGTGACCCAGATAGTGAAAGCCGTAGCAGCTTCGAAGAAGTGAGCGCCTGTATCTCACGCGTGAATTACCATTTGGTGATGCTCGCGATCGGCGGCGTATCCCAGACAGGCCAGGATGTCCTCTCTCGTCAGGTAAGGGAAGTCATCCAAAATTTCCTGCTCTGTCATGCCAGCGGCCAGATATGAAAGAACATCATAGACGGTGATTCGCATTCCCCTAATACAGGGCTTTCCCCCTCGCTTGTCAGCCTCGACAGTTATTAGATCTCTATGGTTCATATGTTGATAGCATAGCTTCCCGCGGATGAGCAGTCTAATTCGTGCGAATAAGACCGGGAAAGATGCAGCACTGTTGCATGCGTGATGAATGGGGGAAGTACCGCGGTCATCGCGCGGCGGCCTGCGCGTGGTACTCTTGCAGACTGCGGACCTGAATATCTTCCTCGCGCAGGGATCGGATCGCGGCTACGGCAGCGGCCGCTCCAGTCAGCGTTGTAATGCAGGGTATCGAGTACTGCATTGCGGCGCGGCGAATGGCGCGCTCGTCGTAAAATGACGCTCGCCCCAGAGGCGTGTTGATAACCAGGTCGATTTTTTTGCTCTTGATCAGGTCGACGATATTCGGCCGTCCTTCATTTACTTTATAGACGAAGTCGCAGGGGAGGTTTCCCGCGGCCAGACGGCGCTGAGTTCCGCGGGTTCCCACCAATGTGAATCCCATATCAAGCAGCGATTGACCCAGATCGATGAGCGATCGTTTGTCCTGATCGTTAACGCTGATGAAAACCGCTCCTTCACGCGGCAGCCGCGTGCCTGCTCCAAGCTGCGCCTTTAGAAAGGCTCCCCCAAATGCTTCCGCGATTCCCATCACTTCACCCGTCGATCGCATTTCCGGACCCAGGATAGGATCGACTCCGGGAAATTTGACGAAGGGAAATACAGGTGACTTGATATAAAAGCGATCGACCGTCAATTCATCCGGAAGGTTGAACTGCGATAGCTTGTGACCGACCATCAGAAGCGAAGCGATCTTTGCGAGCGGGTGCCCGGTTGCCTTCGACACGAACGGAACAGTCCGCGAAGCCCGTGGATTTACTTCAAGCACGTAGACTCGCCCTTGCGAGATCGCGAATTGAATGTTCATAAGCCCGATGACATTCAGCGCCTTCGCCAGCTCGCGAGTGTAGCGCCTCATTGCGTCCAGGTGATCGCGGCTTATCGAGAAAGGAGGGAGCACACAAGAGGAATCGCCGGAGTGTATTCCCGCTTCTTCAATATGCTGCTGTATGCCGGCGATGACTACGCGGTCGCCGTCGGCCAGCGCGTCCACGTCAATTTCGTCCGCGTCTTCGAGGAATGAATCTATTAGTACCGGATGTTCGGGCGAGGCCTCGACGGCGTAGGTCATGTAGTTGTTGAGCGTAGACTCGTCGTACACAATCTGCATCGCGCGCCCGCCCAGCACATAACTGGGGCGCACAAGAACGGGATATCCGATGCCGATCGCAACCGCGCGCGCCTCTTCGATCGATATCGCGGCGCCGTTCGGCGGTTGCGGAATATCCAATTCCCGCAGCAGCTTCCCGAATCGCTTCCGGTCTTCCGCCAGATCGATTGACTCGGGCGACGTGCCGATAATGGGCACGCCCGCGGCGAGCAATCGCATGGCCAGATTCAAGGGTGTTTGACCTCCAAACTGAACGATGACCCCCTGGGGCTGTTCGTGCTCGACGATCTCCATCACGTCCTCGAAGGTGATGGGCTCGAAGTAGAGTCGATCAGAAGTATCGTAGTCGGTCGAGACCGTTTCCGGATTGCAGTTGACCATTATGGTCTCGTATCCGGCTTCCTTGAGCGCGAACGCCGCGTGGCAGCAGCAGTAGTCGAATTCGATTCCCTGGCCGATTCGATTCGGCCCCGATCCTAAAATGATGATCTTTTTGCGATCGCTTGAATCGGCTTCGTCTTCGTCCTCATAGGTGGAATAGAGATAAGGCGTGTGTGATTCGAACTCGGCCCCGCAAGTGTCGACGCGTTTATAAACCGGAGAAACGCCGAGGCTTTTTCTCAGCGCTCGCACTTCCGCTTCGGCGGCCCCGGTCAATTGCGCGATTCGCTGATCCGAGAACCCCATTTGCTTGAACCGCTTGAGCCGACCGGGCCCGATCGTACGGAGTGTGAGCTTCGCGATCTCTTTTTCGCACTCGGCAATTTGAAGAAGGTTGTCGAGGAACCACGGATCGATTCGAGTCAGCTCGTGAAGCTCGTCGATTGAGTATCCTCGCTCCAGCGCATGCATGACGAAGTAGACTCGCTCGGCTGATGGGACGGTCAATCGCCTTCTCAGCTCGGCATCGTCGAGTCCGTCAGGCACGCGAAACCCGCTTCGGCTTTCGAGCGAACGCAACCCTTTTTGAAAAGCCTCCTTGAACGTCCGCCCTATGGCCATTGCTTCTCCGACGGACTTCATCTGGGTTCCGAGGGTAGCATCCGAGTTCGGGAATTTTTCGAACGCCCACTTTGGTATCTTGACGACGCAATAGTCTATCGTCGGCTCGAAGCTGGCCGGAGTCTTGCGCGTGATGTCGTTTGGTATCTCATCAAGCGTGTACCCGACGGAGAGCTTGGCCGCGATCTTCGCGATGGGGAACCCCGTCGCTTTTGAAGCGAGCGCGGATGAACGCGATACGCGCGGGTTCATCTCGATTACCATCAAATCGCCGTTGGAAGGGTTGAGCGCGAATTGAATGTTCGACCCGCCGGTTTCCACGCCGACTTTTCTGATGACTTTAATGGCGGCGTCGCGCATGACCTGATACTCGCGGTCAGTCAGAGTCTGGGCAGGCGCGACCGTAATCGAGTCGCCGGTATGAACGCCCATCGGATCGAAGTTTTCGATCGAGCAGATGATGACGACGTTATCCGACACATCGCGCATCAGCTCGAGCTCGTACTCTTTCCATCCTATGATCGACTGCTCGATCAGAGTCTCGTGCGTAGGCGATGCGTCCAGCGCTCGAAGCACGATTTCATCGAACTCTTCTCCATTAAAGGCAATCCCTCCGCCTGTTCCTCCGAGCGTGAACGACGGCCGTATGATCGTGGGATAGCCGACGACACCGATGAGAGCCCGAGCTTCATCCAGCGATCCGACGTAGCCGGAGCGCGGCATCGCCAGACCGATCTCTTCCATCGCATGCTTGAAGAGGAGCCGGTCTTCGGCGACTTTGATCGCATCGAGCTTAGCGCCGATCAATTCAACGCCTAGCCGGTCAAGTGTTCCGTCTTCGGCAAGCGCCACGGCGAGATTCAACGCGGTTTGCCCGCCAACCGTCGGCAGCACCGCATCGGGCCGTTCGCGCTCGATAATCGCGCGAACGCATTCAACGGTAAGCGGTTCGATGTAAGTGCGATCGGCCAGCTCGGGATCGGTCATTATCGTGGCGGGATTCGAGTTGACCAGGATTGTCTCGAAGCCCTCGCTTCGAAGCGCCTTGCAGGCCTGAGTTCCGGAATAATCGAATTCGCAGGCCTGCCCAATCACGATTGGGCCCGAGCCCAGGATCATTATCTTATGAAGATCGGTCCGTTTCGGCATTTGATATTAATGAGATCTCGCTTCAGTTTCTGGAAGCTCGCTCCGCGCGGCGAGTTGTCGAGTGGTCGATTCGGTGACGCTGGCGGGAATCGATACAGCATCGGTGTCATAACTCTTGGAGAGCTCATCTAAGCTCGCCGCCGCTTGAAGCGGTTGGCGATGGGGCGTCGACAGAGAGGCCGGCGAGGACGCCCGCTCGATGGCTTTGATCTCACTTGAAGCGCTGATCCACTTCGACAAACCCGAGAAGAGAGTGAGGAGACCGTAGATGCTAAACGCAACCAGAAACGGGAACAGATAGGGGAATCGGTCCGGCATTGAAAGAAGCTCGCCCAGCAGCAGCTTCACCATTCCTATAGCCAGCGCCACCGCGCCGATCATCACGCTTCTCCTGCCCTCGTAGTAGTCTTTGAACAACCGCACCATCCGCTCGTCAAGCTCCGCGCGATCGCTCTTGTTACCGGCAAGCGCTTCGGATACGGCCGCGAGATCGGTTCCGCACCGAGTGCAGAATTTTATTTCGGAGTTGTTGTTCGCTCCGCATCCAGGACAATACATCTCGCCTCCTGGCATCGATGACCCACGCTAGGTCCGCCGATGAGCGCCGCCGTATCCTTCAGCGGATTTCAGCGCGAGCGCCGGTGCATCGGTGATTCCACGTTCTAATGGGCAACCTTCTAGGGCAAGCCGAGGCAGCCTCTTTCCTGAGTGATGGTCTGGAAATCGCTCGCTCCCGAATCGGCGGAGTGATCTTACAGGCTGGTAGAGCTTGTTTCAAACCTGGTCGGGTGCGGAGGTTTCGCGCGGGCCGGCCTGCGAATTCCGAGAATCAGGAAGCGTCAAAAAATGGCATTCGGAGAACCTGCGAATGCAGGAACTCACTTATTTCTCGATACGGCGCCTCTGCGAATAAAATAGAAGTCCCGATCGAGTACTCTTTTACCGAGTTATCTCTTCAGCCAGCTAAACAAACCGTACCACGTCGTCTCCCGGTAGAGCGCTGCTATCGAATCCGTCAGCGGTATGTTCTTCGGGCAGACTTGCACGCAGTTCTGCGCGTTTCCGCAGTCCGAAATGCCTCCGTCATCCATGATCGCTTCGAGCCGCACATCCTTATGCAGCGCTCCGGAGGGATGTTCGTTAAACAGCCGCACTTGATTAAGCGCCGCTGCGCCGATGAACTGCGATCTGGGGTTTATTTGCGGGCAGGCTTCAAGACAGCAGCCGCAAGTCATGCACGTGGATAGCACATAGCGCGTTTGCTGAACGTCGGGCGCCACCCGCGGGCCGGGCCCGAGGTCGTGTGTGCCGTCGATATCGATCCAGGCGTGAACCTTCTTGAGCGATTCGAACATGCGCGAGCGGTCGACCATCAGATCGCGAACGACCGGGAACTTCGTCATCGGTTCGACCTTGATGGGCTGCTCGATTTTATCCACAAGCGCGGTACAGCCCTGGCGGACTCTGCCGTTGATGACCATCGTGCAGGCGCCGCAGACTTCTTCAAGGCAGTTAGACTCCCAGACGACCGGAGTCGTAGGTTTGCCGTCAGCCGTAACAGGATTCTTCTGAATATCCATCAGGCAGGTGAGCAGGTTTTCACCCTTGCGATGCGGCACCTCGAACTCTTCCCATCGCGCGCTTGTGTCGGGACCATCCTGCCGTTTGATCTTCAATCTTACAGTGTCTGCCATCTCTTTTTCTCGACCTTTTCCACACCGTTAAGGCTCTAACTCGCCTTCTTATCGACGTCGTATTTTCGCGGACGCGGTTTGATTTGCGATATATCGACCGGTTCGTAGCTGAACTCGGGGCCTTCGCGCGAATACGTAGCAATAGTCGTCTTGAGAAACTGCTCGTCGTTGCGTGCCGGAAAATCAGGTTTATAGTGGGCGCCGCGCGATTCATTGCGATTGAGCGCTCCAAGAGTTATTGCGCGCGCCAACAGCAGCATGTTGTAAAGCTGGCGCGCGTGTGGAAGCGCCTGAGTAGCCCAGTAGATCTTTTCGTTGATGTCGATGCCGTCGAATCTCTCGATCAACTCCTGAAGCTTTGCGTCGGTTTCTTCGAGCTTCTTGTTGTAGCGAACAACCGTGACGTGATCGGTCATCCACTTGCCCATCTCTTCGTGCAGGCTGTACGCATTCTCGGGCCCGCGCTGGTTCTTCAGCTTCTCGTTGATCGCAACCTGCCGCTTCAATTCCGCCTCGTGCAAACCGTTTAGCGTTTCGCCGCGTCCGGCGCCGGTCGCATGATTGACTGCCGCCTTACCGGTCACGATTCCCGCGTAGATACAGCTCAAAAGCGAGTTCGCGCCCAGACGATTCGCTCCGTGGATTGAATAATCGCACTCGCCTACGGCGAATACTCCGGGAACGTTGGTCATCTGATCGTAGTCGACCCAGATGCCGCCCATCGTGTAGTGCATTCCGGGAAATATCTTCATCGGCGTGTGACGAGGATCGTCGCCGACGAACTTCTCATAAATTTCGAGAATGGCTCCAAGCTTACGATCGAGCGTCTCGGCGGGGATATGGGTCAGGTCGAGATAGACCATGTTGCCGCCGCCTACGCCGTAACCGTCCAGGCAGGCCTGAAAGATCTCTCTCGTTGCGATATCGCGGGGAACCAGATTTCCGTAGGCCGGGTATTTCTCTTCGAGGAAGTACCATCGCTCGCTCTCGGGAATCGACGACGGGTCTCGCTCGTCGCCTTGCTTTTTGGGAACCCAGACCCGGCCGCCTTCCCCGCGAGCCGACTCCGACATAAGCCGCAGCTTGTCCTCGCCCGGAATAGCCGTGGGATGGACTTGAATGAACTCGCCGTTTGCGTATTTCACTCCCTGCTGATAAAGAGCCGCCTGTGCCGAGCCCGTGCAGATCACCGAGTTCGTGGATTTTCCAAAGATCGAGCCCACGCCTCCGGTAGCCATCACTATCGCGTCGGAAGGGAATGCCTTTACTTCGAGGGTTCGAAGATTCATCGCGGTAAGGCCGCGACAAACCTGATTGTCATCCAGAACGGCGGAGAGGAATTCCCACCATTCGTACTTAGTGACCAATCCTTCGACCTCGAATCGTCGAACCTGCTCATCAAGCGCATAGAGCAACTGTTGACCGGTAGAAGCTCCGGCGAACGCCGTGCGATGGTGCTTCGTTCCGCCAAAGCGCCTGAAATCTATGAGGCCTTCCGCTGTCCTCGAGAACGGGACGCCCATGCGGTCGAACATATAGATGATGGCGGGCGCCATCTCGCACATTGCTCGAACCGGCGGCTGATTCGCGAGAAAGTCGCCGCCATAAATCGTGTCGTCAAAGTGAACCAAAGGCGAATCGCCTTCGCCTTTGGTGTTGACCGCACCGTTGATGCCTCCCTGCGCGCATACCGAATGTGAGCGGCGCACGGGCACGAGCGAGAACAGGTCGACGCGATGACCCTGTTCGGCAATCTTGATCGTTGTCATCAATCCGGCGAGCCCGCCGCCTATGACCGAGACTCGAATATCAGCATTCGCCATTTTGCAGTCCTAGAGATTTTCTGTTGATGCTCGCAATCAGTGTATGAAAGCGAGGGCCGCGTTTATCCCAATGGCCGTCAGCACGACTCCGACTACGCCGCACGCATAGCCGACCAGCCGTTGTGTGCGCCTGCCAACCGCGATTCCCCAATCTATCAGGAACAGCCACAGCCCGTTGGCGAAGTGGAACGTGGTCGACGCAATTCCGACGAAGTAAACGAAGAGGATCGTTGGATTCAGGAACTCGCCTCGGACAATTTGAAAAGCCTGATCCGGATGCGCCGCGACCGACCGCGTGTTCAGTCCGGGAATCAAGCCGAACCTGAAATTGAGTACGTGAAAAGTGATGAACACAAAGAGAATCACCCCGGTGACGCGCTGAATCACATAGAGCCAATTGCGCCCGAAGTCATAAGAACCCGCGTTCGGCTTTCCCTCGTAGGTAATCACGAGACCATAGACCGCGTGATAAATCAGCGGCACGAAAATGCCCAACACCTCGACAAACAGGACGTAAGGCAAGGACTGCAAATCTCCGACGGCTTCGTTGAAGAGTTGGATGCCCGTCCGGTTGGCGGACACCGAGCCGAGAGCTTTGGAGTTGGTGTAGAAGTGTTCGAGTAGGAAGATGCCGAGCGGGAGGATTCCCGTAAGCTGGTGGAGCTTGCGCAACACGAAGTGTCGCGAGACTTTTATAGACATTAGATAAAGGCTCCTGGTGACCTCGATCCGAGTGCCTGCCGACCGGCCCTTTTCGGCCGGTCAGTGATTCTTAAATGCTGCAAACAACAAGTACCGCGGGCTTCGGCCCGCCTGGCGATGGTCCTGACCGATTAAGTTTAACGGCGGGACCAAAAAGCAAACCGTAATTCATAGCACTCTACTGTGACTCTAGACAACCGCATAACGCATATCAAGCAGCAGCTGGTAGTGGGGTCACAGTGTGTTGCCGCCCTGAAATAGTTTGATCTTGCGACCATTCCTTGCGCCCATTCCTTGCGCCCTTGACCATACGCGTGGCTGCGAAGTATTCTGCCGCCAAGGAGAGCGCCTTTGGTAGCAACGCTGCGACAATCAACCTCTTCCCCGCTCAAGAAGCTCGCGCTAGATTATACGTCTCACTCTGTTGGTAATTCTCTCCTTGTCCACGCTGACTGCCTCGAATGGTTGAGTCGTATTCCCGAAAACAGCATTCACGCGGTTGTTACTGATCCTCCTTATGGCGTCAAAGAGTACGACTTTGACCAAATTGAAAAGCGGGAAAATGGAAACGGTGGTATTTGGCGAATTCCGCCCTCGTTTGATGGACACAAACGCGCTCCCCTTCCGCGCTTTACTGCACTCAACGAAAAGGAGCGCGAGACATTGCGGCGGTTCTTCACCGAATGGAGCCGCGCCCTAGTTCACGCTCTGCGACCCGGAGGCCATCTTTTCATCGCCAGTAACTCCTTTCTTTCTCAGCTTGTTTTTTCCGCTCTAATTGCTGGCGGCTTGGAGTTTCGGGGAGAAATTATCCGTTTGGTTCGAACGTTGCGGGGTGGTGACAGGCCAAAAAACGCAGAAGAAGAGTTCCCGGAAGTTCAATCAATGGCTCGTGGCTGTTATGAACCGTGGGGAATTCTAAGAAAGCCAATGCTTCCGAACATGAAAGTCAGCGATTGCTTGCGAGAGTTTGAGACAGGCGGTTTGCGCCGTGCGCCAAATGAGCTTCCGTTTAATGATGTGATTCAAAGCACTCGAACGCCACAGCAGGAGCGTGCTATCGCAAATCACCCCAGTCTCAAGCCACAGGCGTTCTTACGCCAGCTTGTGTATTCAGCTCTTCCGCTTGGCAAAGGAATCATTGCCGATCCCTTTATGGGATCGGGGTCAACGATAGCCGCGGTTGAGGCTATAGGACTATCTGCTATTGGTATTGAGCGCTATCTCGATTATTACCAGCTAAGTATTAAGGCTACTCCTCGCTTGGCGGCGCTACACTCCCAAGCTCAGCTTCCACTTCTTCCAAGCTAATGTCTGCTTTGGGAGCCCGGTAGATACAATTCGCCTTCATTTTCTCAAAGCCCACTTTTGTTACGCTCGCTGTTATTGTTCGACGACTCTCTTCTGAGCGCCCAGAGAAGCTCCAGTCCGACTTTTCAAGTTGTGCTCCCATCACCATCAAAAACCGCAGCGGTCTTGGATCATCTGGGCCATCCGCCACCCGATTGCTATCGTACACGAATACCATAAGCCATGTATCTTCTGCGTTGTGACCTTGCCAGCCTGATGTGTATCGAGATGCTTTTATTTCTATACCCTCTCCTGCGTGTTGCGCCGCATCGCCTTCGAATCTCCCGGCCGGCAATAGATCAGGATGACCGTTATGATATTTGTTCTTCACAACGCCTGCACAGTGTTTTGGAATCCGAGCATTCATGAACTCCCCAACAAGACTGCTAAAGTTGGCTGACATCATTATCGATTCCAGCCGGGATATCTTCTCCTCGAAAAGTCTATTGTTTATGAATCCCAGGAAGTTCAGGAAGTCGCTCATTGCAGCGCCAATATGTTCTGCTTTTAGCCCAAAGGGAAGATTCGCATGGGGATTGAATCCGGAAGTGTCAAGCGGAATCGGAGTGCAGGCTGCCTTTTCGAGGTCTGTTCCGCTCACGGGGCCCAATGTTATCGGACCAACATCCCACGAGCAACGGTATTCGCTTTGTTTTATTCTACCTATGTTGGCGTTGAGGATTATGCCTTATTACCTTAATACCCACTATCCAGCCGTTCGCGGCTTGCCGCCGTTAGATCCTCGCCCGATTGAATTGACCACCGATTGCTGACCGCTGATTGCTGATGTATGAATGATGAATGCGGTTGATCTTCATGGGAACGCCCG
The DNA here is from genome assembly GCA_003222245.1 of Blastocatellia bacterium AA13. Classification (GTDB taxonomy): domain Bacteria; phylum Acidobacteriota; class Blastocatellia; order UBA7656; family UBA7656; genus QHVH01. The sequence continues at coordinate 23,761 of QHVH01000018.1, forward strand.
AATTTGCCGTGCCTACACTGGAACGACTCGTTCACGACGGCCGCGAGATCGTCGCCGCTTTCACTCAACCGGACAAACCTTCCGGCAGGGGTAAGAAGCTCAACGCGCCGCCGGTGAAACTTGCCGCCGAGTCGCACGGCATTCCCGTTTATCAGCCCGCCAGGATCAAAGCCAACGAAGAGGTTCGCGCCGTTTTCGAAGAGGCCGCAGCCGACGCATGCATAGTCGCGGCTTACGGCAAGATTCTTCCGGAATGGCTGCTTAGGATTCCAAGGCTCGGCTGCATAAACGTTCACGCTTCGCTGCTGCCGCGTTATCGCGGAGCCGCGCCGATCAACTGGGTCATAGCCAATGGCGAGCGCGAGACCGGGATAACGATCATGCAGATGGACGCCGGCATGGATACTGGACCCCTTCTCGCTGCAAGGGCGATTCATATTGGAGAGCGCGAGACCGCCTCACAGCTTTCCATCCGGCTGTCGCAGCTTGGAGCCGATGTCCTCTCTGAGACACTGCCGAAGATCGAACAGGGACGCATCACGCCGATTGCACAGGACAATGCGCAAGCCACTTACGCGCCCATACTCAAACGCGAAGATGGACTAATCAACGTGAAGCTGACCGCTCAAGAAATTTCCAATCGAGTAAGAGCTTTTGAACCGTGGCCCGGCGTTTTCACGACGTTTCGAGGTCAGCGGCTTATGATAAGGCGCGCCGAAGAATCGCAGGCGCGGCCGGAATACAGGATAGGATCGGTCATCTCTATCGATCATTCCGGAATAAGGGCAGCGTGTGCTGAACAGACCGCGCTCTTGATCCTTGAGCTCCAGATCGAAGGCAAGCGCAGGATGTCCGCCTGGGACTTCGCCAACGGCATGAGGCTTCGGCAAGGCGACGACCTGTTCGGCTGCGTGATCCCGATGAACGGCTCTTCCGCGAACGTTTCAGGTGAGGCATGAAAGAGGCGCGCACTGGTAAGATCAGCATAAGCCCGGCGCGGTTGCCGGCCTTCGAAATACTTCTCAAAGTTCATAACGGCGCCTATTCTTCGGACCTCTTAGCCGCAAGACAGGATGACATTCGTCTACCGGAGGACAGGGCTCTCGCGCGCGAGCTTGTATTGGGAGTGCTCAGGCATCAATCGACGCTCGATTATTTCATCGAGCTTTATGCGGATCGCGCGGTTTCCCGGCTGGACACCCAGGTGGTTGTCGCTCTTCGAATCGGCATCTACCAGATTCGTTATCTGAAACGAGTTCCGCATTCCGCGGCCGTGAACGAATCCGTCAACCTCGTGAAACGGTCCGGCGTAACAAGCGCAGCCGGACTCGTGAATGCGGTTCTGCGGAAGGCTGCCGCGAACATCGGCGATCAACCCGGCCGGACAATAGCGGATTCGGCTCAGAGGCGGGCGGTGGAACTCTCGCATCCGGAGTGGCTCATTGCCCGATGGGAGACCTTGCTGGGCGAGGAAGAAGCAACGCGGCTGGCGCAGGCGAACAATAAGCGGGCGGGCGTCTCATTTCGGGTGAATGGGTGCAAGGAGCTTGATAATGCGAGCGTTGTATCGGAATTGGAACGACGAGGCTTGACGATTCGCGAGTCGGCCTATGTGCCCGGCGCGTTGATATTGGAGAGCGGCGATCCCGCGATCCTTCAGGATGCGATGACCAGCGGAGCGATTTATATCCAGGATGAGGCCTCGCAGCTTGTGTCGTTGTTGGTTGACCCGCAACCGGGCGAGCGAATTCTGGATCTCTGCGCGGCTCCGGGATCGAAGGCAACCCATCTTGCATCGCTGACTCGCAACGCCGCGTGGATAATCGCCTGCGACGTGAATCCCAGAAGGCTCATTACGCTGACCGAAATCAGCCGCCGCTTAAATGCCCGGATGGCGGCTCCGATTGCAATGGACGGCACGCGAAACCTGCCGTTCTTGAGCGACGTCGTTTTTGATCGAGTGCTTGTTGATGCGCCTTGCACCGGAACCGGCACGGTGCGTAGAAATCCTGAAATCAAATGGAGACTCTCTCCAACCGATCCAGCAAGGCTCTCCGGCGTTCAATCCATTTTGCTCGAACGCGCCGCTCAGGTTGTTAAGCCCGGCGGAAGGCTTGTTTACTCAACGTGCTCACTCGAACGGGAAGAAAACGAAATTATCGTCGAACGCTTTCTCGAAAACGCCGCTGACTTCAAACTGGTGAGCCCGGATGCGTATCCGGATTTGGAGTCCGAGGGCGGCATCATCAGAACTTTTCCACACAGGCATGATATGGACGGATTCTTTGCCGCGGTATTTGAAAGGAATAAATAACAGGGAGCATGCAGCGGCAAGGTTGTGTCGGCGTGTGATCTTGATGTTTACTGACCGATTCGCAAGTACACCTTGTTTTTAACGCGTGATGTGTATTTCAGGGAAAGACGGAATGAACTGTGACGAATATCGATCTGAATAGAATCAAACAAGCGCGCGAACGGATCGCCTCCGCGGTGCGGCGTCCTCCGCTAGAGCGCTCTCGCGGCATGTCCATCGGCGAGCGCGACATTCTGCTCAAGCTGGAATGCCTGCAGCTCACCGGCTCATTCAAGATCAGAGGAGCAACGGCAAGATTGACGGCGCTCACCGAAGAAGAAAAAGCTCGCGGACTTTTAACTGTTTCGGCGGGAAATCACGGGCTTGCGATTGCTCACGCGGCGGAAGCGCTTGGCCTGGATGCAACCGTCATCGTGCCGACTTCGGCCTCACGAACCAAGGTTGAGCAGATCAGGCGATACCCTGTCACATTGATCGAGCACGGAGCCACATATAACGATGCCGAGAATTGGGCGCGCCGGAGGGAGCGGGAAACCGGCATAACATTTATCCCGCCTTACAACGATCCTGACGTGATAGCCGGACAAGGCACGATAGGGCTCGAGATATTGGAAGATGCGCCGGAGCTCGATGCCGTGCTCGTGCCGATAGGAGGAGGCGGCCTTATCGCGGGGGTCGCGGCGGCCATCAAAGAGACAAATCCTCGAATAAAGGTGTATGGCGTTGAACCCCAGGCTTCGCCCACGATGATCAAGGCTCTTGAGGCGGGCGAGATAATCGAGATCGCGGAGGAACCCACGATCGCCGACGGGCTGTCGGGCAACATCGAGCCCGAGTCGATAACTTTCCCAATAATTCAACGTCTCGTGGACGACATACTATTGGTGAGCGAAGAGGCCATGGCGCGCGCGATTGCGACAACAGCTCGCGAAGAGCACCTGATTATTGAAGCCTCGGCGGCCACGGGCATCGCCGCACTCGACGACGACCGGTTTAACACCGGCCGTACAGCGGTCGTTGTCACCGGCCGAAATATCGCCTTCGATCTGTTCAAAAGAATCTGCGCGAGTTCACATGAGTGACGGCAAAGCTCCGGTTCTGATTACGGGTGCGGGAGGACTCCTTGGGCGCTGTCTCGTCGAACGACTGACGGGCCAGGGACGGGAAGTCATCGGGCTGGCGCATGCGGAGCTGGATATAACCAGGCATGACGATGTCGCCCGCCGAATACAATCGATTAACCCGGCAGCCGTGATCAATGCGGCTGCCACAACCGACGTAGATCGCTGTGAGACCGATCCGAAGTGGGCTTACGCCGTGAACGAAGCAGGCCCGCGATATCTTGCAAGCGAGTGCGAGGCAATCGGCGCGCAATTCGTTCACATCGGCACCGATTACGTTTTCAGCGGAGACAAAGAAGGCTTCTATACTCAGGATGACGCACCGAATCCCTCCGGTGTGTATGCGCAATCCAAACTAGCCGGCGAACGCGCTGCTCTCGAGGAGACCGACCGATGTTACATCGTCCGGTCATCCTGGATTTTCGGATTGGGCGGAAAGAATTTCGGAAGCAAGGTGCTCAATTATGCTCGAGCCGGTGCGAGGCTGAAGGGCGTGATCGACCAGACATCGATTCCTACCTATGCGCCCGATCTTGCGGCGCGAATCATAACGATAATCGAGCGTGAGGTGTACGGGCTGTACCACGTCACCAATAGCGGCACTGCCACATGGTTCGAGTTCGCTCGGATGGCGCTTGATCTCGCGGGCATGAGCGAAGTCGAAATCGAGCCGGTTAAGCGCGCGGATCTGAATCAGGCGGCGCCTCGACCCCGAAACTCCGCGATGCGGTGTCTTATGTCGGAGCGTCTGGGGCTGGCGCCCCTTCGGCGCTGGAGTGAAGCGCTTGAAGAGTTCGTGCGCGAAGAGGCTCTCGTCGAATCAAATCCAAACCCGGCTCAGGCGCCGTAATCAATTCTCGGTCACGAGTTCCGAACAATGGCAGCCAACGACTATCACTTCATTACGCACTGGCGAGTAGAAGGATCAATAACCGAAGTCGCCGATGTCTTGAAGGACGCGAGGGAACTCCCTCGCTGGTGGCCTTCGGTATACCTGAGAGTCGAGCAACTTGAACCAGGCGACTCCGAAGGCATAGGCAAGGTGGTCAGCCTCTACACCAAGGGGTGGCTTCCATACACGCTGAAATGGAAGTTTCGAGTGACCGAATCGAATTATCCGTATGGCTTCACACTTGTAGCCGAAGGCGACTTCGAAGGGCGCGGTATTTGGACTCTTGAACAGAATGGATCCACCGTGAACGTCATCTATGACTGGAAGCTTCGAGCCGACAAACCGCTTTTGAGAGCATTTTCGTTTTTGCTTAAGCCGCTGTTCTCCGCCAATCATCGATGGGCGATGGCTCGCGGCGAGGAGAGCCTGAAACTCGAGCTGGCCCGCCGGCATGCACCCTCGGCCGAGGCCGCCGCCGCAATCCCTGCTCCCCCAGGCCCCACCTTTCCGCATAATTTGTTCCGCGAACTCCAGACCCATCGGTAAACCGGCGGCCTTGCGGCAGACATTGAAAATGCCTGCCTGGCGTTATGCCGTCTCATTCCGTTTCTTTCGGCGGTCGAATGTTTGTTGTATGCTTTGAATCCCCGAAATTCCGGCTTCGGGCTCATCACTCGCAACATTCCTTTCAGGAGAAAGACATGACGCAACCAAACCCCTCTGCAATCGCTCTCCACAAAAAGGCGTGCTTGATTCGCAGCGCAGTGCTGGCCGCCGCGGCAATTATTCTATCCGGCATCCTGACTCAAGCCGCACACGCTAGCGACGTAATGCTTGCGAATCAGCCTTCGAGCGAATACGCCGCGCGAAGGCAGAAGTTAATGAGCCAGGTAAAGGACGGCGTTACCGTTCTGATTGGGGCTCGCGAAGAGGATCTGGGCGAGGTTGGGCGCTTTCGCCAAAAGAACGACTTCATGTATTTGACCGGCGTCGAGACTCCCGGCGCATACCTGATTCTGGTTCCGGCGGGACTGATTCCCGATAAACCGGGGCGGGAGATTCTGTTTATTCCGGCACGAAACCTCATCCAGGAAAAATGGACCGGGCCTCAAATGGGACCTGGAGCTGAAGCCGAGAAATACTTCGGCATTCGAGAGGTGATGGCTTCGGACAAGTTCTTCAGCACTCTTCTCGACATAGTCGGCTCGGCTCCGGCCAGAGCAGAGGGAAGAAACCAAACCGCAAAAATCTATACGGTGGCGCCGGGCGGGTCCGACGCGATCATGACGCGAGAGGGCAGATTCGTTGAAACTTTGCGCGGAGTTTCTTCCGCATATCGAATACTCGACGTCTCACGAACCATCGGAGAGATGCGGAAAATAAAATCAGCCGGCGAGCAGGCGCTGCTTCAGAAGGCCATCGACATAAGCGGAGAAGGCCAGCGAGACTGCCGGAACACAGTCAAACCCGGCCTTTTCGAATACGAGGTTCAAGCAGTGATCGAAGCCGCGTTCACTCGAAACGGCTCCGAGCGGCCCGGCTATCCATCCATTGTAGGCTCCGGGATCAATTCAACCGTGTTGCACTACAATGAAAATAAGAAGCGAATTGACGAAGGCGATCTCGTCGTGGTGGACGTAGGCGCGGAATACAGCTACTACACCGCCGATATCACGCGAACGTATCCCGCTTCGGGCAGATTCACCGAGCGCCAGCGCCAGGTATATCAATTAGTGCTGGATGCACAGCGCGCCGCCGAGAAAGCATTCAAGCTTGGCGAAAGCACTACGGCCTCGCTGAAACAAGTTGCGTCGGAAGTGATACGCTCGAGTCCGCTTCGCGACTCGCATGGAAACACTCTGGATAGATACTTCATTCATGGACTGAGCCACTGGCTCGGAATGGATGTGCACGACGTCGGTGATTACTCAAAACCGCTGCCTGTCGGCTCGGTAATCACTATCGAGCCCGGCATCTATATACCCGATGAAAAACTGGGCGTCCGCATCGAAGATAACTACCTGATCACGGAAAGCGGTCTGGTCAAGCTCAGCGCGAAGATTCCATCCGATCCGGATGAGATTGAACGCTTGATGACAGCCTCGCATTCAAGCGCCTCGGCGGGTTCGATGAAGAAATAAGTAAGCCCTCGGCTTTGAAAGATCGAATATCAGGTTGGCCGATCGAACTAACCTTGAACTTCCCTGAGATTGGGAACCGCCACAAGCGAGAGGCGGTCGCGGGCGTCGACATCAACTCGGGCTCCGGGACCAGAGAACCTGTATCTATTGCCGCTGATCGGACCCACGACAGTCATTGCTGTAGATCCGATGTACTCGAAGGTCAGGGCTGCGCCGGTTGCTGCCTGCGAAGACCGGCGCTGATTATCAAATCTCTGACCGGTCATTGTCTCCTTTAAGCTCGTTCGCTTCTTGCCGCAACAAGACATCGCTTTTCTCCTCGTCTTCGAGATAGATTGCCGGAGGCGCGATCGAGGGGGCCGTGCCGCGCTCCAGCAGTATTGCCGCGCCTGACAAGGCGGGCCACAAGAGCAATCGTTCGTCCCAGCCGCTCCCAATCCAGTAGGCGAATGGAGCGGCAACCCAGATACTCAAACAATAAAAGCAATCCAGCAGCCCGCCCCAGAAACCACTTCCTGCCAGTGATCGGAGCTTCGCCAGCATATCCGCTGGTCCATCTTCCGCGTTCAAAAGATGAGTAAGCCGCCACACGCAGAGGATGCCAAGAATGAGCCTGTAGAAGGGCATAAATCCGACTGAGTCCCGATAATGGTAAAACCGCTGCCAACGCTTCATTCCCTGAGCGGGGCGGGAATATTCAAATTCCTGCGATCTGGGTTGTGTGCGAAAGAGGCCTCAGAAGCTTCAAATGCATGCCGGTTCCGCTGCTGACTGAGTTCGCGCGCGCGCCGGAAATCCGGCACGGGTCCCGCCTCCATGATGAATGGACGTAAGAATCAATCGAATGCATTCAAATGAAATCGGCGAGGTTCGCGGATAGCGCGATAAAGGAGGCAGGAGATGGGATTGCTTGTGGAGAGGCAGTTCAGGATTTCGGTCTCTACGTTTGAAGCCGAACGCGTACGAATTCGATCAGCAAGTCAGATACGAAGCGATCCTCTGATCTGACCGGCAGAAAGGGTTTTCCTTTCTTCAGCTCTCGTTCGAGCAAAATCGCCTGCTTTTGTGAGTCTCTTCGATCTGAATCGGTATTCTGATCGACGACGACATACGCATCGGCAAGATCAAAGAAGGTTTGGGAAGATAGTTTGAAATCGGCGTTCGACGGATCGACGACTTGCAAGAAGAGCTCGGGCTCAATGAACCTGCGCAAGCTATTGCTCTCGATAATGACGAAATCATCCCGAGCGAGCTGGGCTCTTAGGGCGGGCAGCGCGGCGATCAATTCGCCCTGTTTGGTTCGCACCCATAACGACCGCTTCGCTCCTGCCGCGAGAAAGCGCGCCGTGTCCGTGCCTGAATCGCTCCGGCGCTCCTGCGTAATCGCGAACTGATGCTCGTCTACCGAACAGCCGCACGACTCGCCGTTCAGAGAACAGACGCCGTGCCCGAACTGGGTTATCTTGACGGCCGTCCAGCCGATGTCGGGCAGCGCTCGTATGATGCCTTCGACAACCGACGTCTTTCCGATATTGCGAGTATGGCCGCCCACCATAACTGATTTCATAGCCGATGCTCGCTTAATGGACACGGATCTTCAGCGAGATTACGCATCCTCGAAGTCGTAGATCACTCGATCGCCCGTATCCGCCGTCGGTCCATAGACCGAAGGCACGCGTTGATCGAGCAGTCTGAGATAGACCAGAAGCTGGCCTCGATGATGGGTCGCGTGATTGATCCTGCGAGTCAGAACCCACGCCTTTGACCTCTTCACGTCGAAAAATGTCGTTGTTTCCGTCCACCAGTCATCCGGCTTTGCCTTCATCGCTTCGAGCCGCAGCGCGGCGTCAGCTCGGTATTTTTCTATGTAGCCTTGTTTGCTGCGCTCTGATGGGTAGAAGTCGCCGGTGTCGATTCCCAGCATCGCTTTCATCCAGCGGCCCTCTGATTGAACCTGATGTTCGATCTGCTCGATGACCGTCCGCGATTTAGGATGAGGCTTGTAGTCCACTGCCGAATCTGGAAACGCCGACCATATGCCGGTGATCTTCAGCACCTCAGTTTCATATGTATCGAGCAGGAATCCATAGACGGCGTTGGATGTATCCGACATTGTAAACCTCATGCGGATTAGAGCAGGAAATGGCGCAAAACTCTACCAGGATAAAAAAGAGCGGGGAACGAGCAGTGACCGGAATGTGAGATGTCTTGATAGGCGGGAAGGGCAGGCTTTCTCAGCCTGAGATCGCGCGTTCGATTGCGGCGGTGTCTTGTTTGAAATGGGTAAGCAGCGCGTGCAGCCATCGCTCGATTCCGAAGGCCTGGCAGCCGGAAAAGGCCGCCTGTTCGTCCGCGGTTCGGATGTTGCACCGTTCGCCGAAGAAGTTGCGATGGAAATTCGTCGACGCGATCGCCACCGAGCCGCCGTAAACGAACTCTTCTTTCACGGGGAAGAGTTTCTGCATGACCGCGCGCGAGCTCTGCGGCTCATAGAAAGGATCAGCGGCAACTTCAATCTCGAGGGGCAGGCCGATCTCCACGGCGAAGTCGCTGACTCGTTTCTTAGACGAAGCGAGATGCGCCTGAACCGCTTCGGAGGAGCCGATGCAAACAATCTCGCGCATCGAAAATCCCCACAGCCTGGATAACGCGGTGTATTCCTTCTCATTCCTGAAGCATGACGCGACTGTCGTTACATATCGCGGCTCATCGATCACGCTGCCTTTCAGATGCAGGTAGATGCTGTAGCATGCGGCGGATGGCAGCGCGTACTGGCTCGATGAAAGATGCTCGCTTGGAATCGAGCGCGTGGAATCGCCCTTTGCGTATTCGCCGGTGAGACAGTCGGAACGAATCGGCGAAACGATCAATGCCAAGTGCGGAAAGTTGCGAAAGTAATCAAGGCTGTCGAGATCCTCGATCCTCATAAGCGGCGCGAAGATCATTCTGTCGGCGCCGGATTCGTCCGCCCAGGCCAGGAACCTCGCTTCCAGCAGATCTCGTATCCTGACAAGCGAAGGGCCCAGCGTGGCCAGCCCGTTTCTCACATCGAACAAGAAGGGATCGTTCATTACTGTGCCCCGAATATATTCTCGTTTATGGCGCGCAGGCTGCGGAATTTGTGAAGCGAGTCTCCGTCGAATTTGATCTCTCGCCCTCCCAGTTCTTCCAGAAAAAAGACGAATTCCAGAAAACCGAGAGAATCGATCAGCCTGTTTTCGATAAGATCGAGATCCATTTCTATGTCGCCGGCCTCCGGCTTGCGCGCGAGGAGCCATGCTTTGACCTTCGGAAGCAAACTCGCGGTTTCGGCTGTGCTCATAATGTCGAATTCTCCTCGGACAAAATTCCGTTCTTGATCAGGAAATCCGTCGTGCGGCCCATGATCTTTTCATGCTGGCGTGTTCTGCCGGGCTCTTTCAGCAGCGCGGATCGCAGGCGGTATTCATCCTCTATGCCGGCGTCGCGATAGACCGCGGGGTTGTAAAACGATTGAAGGCTCGCGTCGATGTACCTTCTTAAATAGCCTTCGATTTCGGTCAGGCGGGCATGGCCGTATGCCGCGATAAGATCCCGATGGAGTTGAGCCACGAACTGGCGTCCAAAGGCCACGTGACGCGATTCGTCCTGATGATGGACGTTGTTCACCTGCCGAATCACGGGATGAAGCGATTCATCTTTCCCGATCCTGATGTTGAAGTAGTCGACGATCTCTTCGAAGATCAGGATTCGCGCGAACACGAGAAAGGTCTGAATGTCGGACTCCAGCTCCGCCACGTTCATCTTCATCGACTTGTCAGGATAGATCTTCGAGCCGTACTTCAGGCAGAACTTCGCGAAGAACCACATATGCTCGTTTTCTTCTCCGATGAAGTGATGAAAGAACTCGGACGCCCCCTCATAGCCGGGCGAGTGAATTCGTTTGGTGACCTCGATCAAGAGTTCACGAATTCCATGGATGTTCAGACTGTAGAAGTGAATGCTTTCCCACTTACTGAGCTTCATCAGTTGAGGCTCATCGAATTCATCGATGAATTTCGTGTCGTAGAGGGTTAGAAGGCTCGCCGGCATCCACCACTGCTCGTCGTCAAGCGCTTCTTCCCATTGAAGCTCGGTGTAGGGATTGTAGTACCCGTCTATTGAAAGCTCGACGAGCCGGTTGAGCGTCCTGGTGAAATCCGTGTTTGCTACAGTATCCATAATTATTCTCTTTCCAAAGAAGCGGCGGCGGTTGCAGCGGGTATCAAAGAGAGCGCGCTGTTTCGGCGCCCGTAGCCGAAGTAGATTGCAAGCCCCAACAGCAGCCATACCGAAAGCCGCAGCCAGTGCTCGAATGGAAGCGACAACATCAGCAACAGACAGCTTGCAACACCGAGCAGCGGCACGACCGGCATGAACGGCACACGGAATGTGCGCTCGGCCTCAGGTTGAATGCGCCGCATCACCATCACGCCGACGCAGACAATCAAGTAGACCAGCAGTATTCCGATCGAGACGAGACCGATGAGCACGCCGATCGGGAGCAGGCTGCTTGTCACGGCGACGAATATTCCGGCAAACAGCGTCGCTTTCCACGGCGTTCGGAATCGCTCGTGTAGAGCCCCGAACAAACCTCCCGGAATGAGCCCATCGCGAGCCATCGCCAACAGTATTCTTGTCTGGGTCAGAATGCTGACCAGCACAACCGATACTATTCCAGTGAGCGCGCCGGTCGAGATCAGGACTCGCGCCCACGGAAGACCGGCTTGTACAAAGGCGCTCGAAATAGGCGCCTGGGTATCGAGTGTTTTGTACGGCGCCATTCCGGTCAGCACTGCCGTGACGCCGATATAGAGCACTGTACAGATCGAGAGCGAGGCAATTATTCCCGCGGGAACATCGCGCCGCGGACGGCGAGCCTCTTCGGAATAAGTGGCCACGCAGTCGAATCCAATATAGGCGAAGAAGGCGATTGCCGCGCCCGCGAGCATTCCCAGAGGTTGTCCGCCGGCGTCATGTTGTCCCGATATAGTCTTGCCGAACAGGTTGATTCCGGTCAGGCCGTATGGCGCGAACGGAGTCCATGCTTCCGTGTGAACATACAACGCACCGACGCCTATGACAAACATGATGACGCCGAGTTTGACGACGACCATCAACGCGTTGAACCTCGCGCTTTCGCGAATTCCCACAATGAGGATCACTGTTACGATGGCGGTCACAAGCACGGCCGGAAGATCGAGCAATTTTCCCGTGGCCACAAGGCGTCCAAGCTCGGGGTTATAGTCCATCGCCGCGCTTGTGAGCGCGGCGGGCAATTTCAATCCGAAGACTCCAAGCAGATCCTGAAAATAACGTGAAACTCCCTGTGCTACTACGGCGGCGCTGACGCCGTAACCCAGCACCAGTATCCATCCGACGATCCACGCGGGGAACTCTCCGAGGGTGGCGTATGCGTAGGTGTACGCCGATCCCGTGACCGGCGTCATCGACGCGAGCTCGGCGTAACAGAGCGCGACAAACACGCAAGTGACTCCGGCCACGACAAACGACAACATCAGGGCCGGCCCCGCGATGTCGCGAGCCGCGGCTCCGGTAGAAACAAAGATTCCGGCTCCAACAATTGCGCCGATGCCGAGTCCCGTGAGTTCCGCGGCTCCGAGAACTCGTCGCAGCCGCTTTTCACTGCCCGCTTCCGCGGCCATAGACGCGAGTGGTTTTCTCTCGAACAACAGTTATCTCCTCGTCCTTTCCTCAAGGTCCATGCGCCGCAAGATCAATCCGCGCCGCCCGCCTCCGCGAAGCGCCGAGTTATCTTTTCCACTTGTACGAGGTTGTCGTAAAAGGTCGCGCCCGCCCCCATATCGGTCAGGTGTTGTGAAGTCGTCGAGTTGACGTTGCGTCCTCCGGGACTGAGTTTCTTCCACCAGGTCGAAGGAGCTACGGCCACGCCGGTCTTGACTCTTGTTGAGACCAGAGCCGTCAGCTCGCACTCACCACGGTCGTTCCAGACGCGCACCAGTTCGCCGTCGGCAATGCTTCGAGAAGCGGCATCTTCGGGATTGATCGTGATGAACGGCGTTCGCTCGCTTTTGAGAAAAGATTCCAGATGGGAAAAGGACGTGTTCAGAAACGTCCGCGCGATCGGGCAGAGCAGTTGTATCGGAAACCGTGCCGCAAGCGCCGGCGCGCTGTCGGGAGATTCACGAGGCGGAATATACGCGGGCAGCGGGTCGAGGCCGATTTGCGCGAGCCCCTCGGAATATAATTCGCACTTGCCTGACGGCGTGGGGAAGCCGCCATCGGCGAACGGCGCAAAGACCTCCGGCAGATTCAGCCTCACCCAACCTTCTCTCTTCAGTCTTTCGACGGTCACCCCTTCGAGCGCCGAATCTCCCGATGAAAGGGCTTGCCCGATGATCTCATCTTCCGAATCTCGGAAGCAGTCTTCCTTGAATCCCATGCGCTCCGCGAGCAAGCGAAACACTTCCCAATTCGATTTCGCTTCGCCGAGTGGAGCAATCGCGGGCTCGTTATAAACGAGGTAATAGTGCCCGTAAGGCCGGACAACGTCGCGATGTTCCAACTGGGTCGTAGCGGGCAAGACTATATCGGCATAATCCGCGGTGTCGGTTTGAAACTGGTCGTGCACAACCGTGAAGAGATCTTCGCGCCGAAGCCCTCTATCGACCTTTGATTGATCAGGAGCGACCGCACCGGGGTTGGAGTTATAGACATAGAGCGCTTTCACGGGCGGAGCTGCTTCGGTCAGCGCTTCGCCGAGCAGGGTCATATTAATCGTTCTCGGATTGCCGCGCGTGATGTCGGGTCGATGCAGCGCCGGCTCGTTGAGTTTGAACATGCCCCCCGTAGCGAAGAGCAGCCCGCCTCCCTTGTCTCTCCATGAACCGACGATCGCGGGCAGACACGCGATTGCGCGCACCGCCATTCCGCCGCCCGCATGACGCTGAAGCCCGTAGTTCGTGCGAATGACAGCCGGACGCGTTGCAGCGTATTCGACGGCGAAATTTGTTATCTCTTCTTCGGTAATTCCGCAGATGGCGGCCGCGCGCGCGGGCGGGAACTCGCTTATTCGCGAGCCCAATCGATCAAAGCCGATTGTATGCCGCTCTATGTAGTCCGTGTCCTGCAGACCGCGGCTGGCGATCACGTTCATCATCGACAGAGCCAGCGCGGCGTCGGTTCCGGGCCGAATCTGAATATGCTGGTCGCAATGATCCATCGTGTGAGTTCGGTAGGGATCGATGCCGATTACGCGAGCGCCTTTTTCTTTCGCCTCCTTGATCTTCGGCCAGAGGTGAACATTGGTGCTCAGCGTATTCGTCCCCCAGAGCACGATGAGCCTGGCCCGAGAGAAGTTCTCGGGGTCAGTGCCGTACACGCCGCCAAGGGTGTGTCGTATCGCTTCCGAACCGGCGGCCGAACATATCGTGAGCGCAAGCCTGCTCGCGCCCAGGCGGTTGAAGAAGCGCCGATCCATGCTCGATCCGTTCACGATGCCGAGCGTTCCGCCGGCTCTGAACGGAAGTATGGTTTCCGGACCTTCTTTAGATTCGGCAAGAGCCTGGAAGCGCTCGGCGATTTCGTCGAGAGCTTGATCCCAGCTTATTCGCTCGAAGCGGCCTTCGCCTTTCGACCCTATTCGGCGCATCGGATAGAGCAGGCGATCGGGGTTGTACACTCTTTCGAGATATCGCGCCACCTTCGTACACAGAAACCCCTGGGTCGGCGGATGACTGGGATCGCCCGACACGCTGACAGCGCGCCCATCTTCAACCTCGATCAACATCGCGCAGGTATCCGGGCAGTCGTGAGGGCAGGCGGCGCGAACCGTCTTCTTCTGAGCCACTAGGTAACCTCGTCTGATTGTTAGGAAGCGGCGTTGATGCCGGTGATTTCACGTGGGCCGATGATCTTAAAACTGATCGTCGAGCAATCGTGTTCGGCTTGAATGTTTATTGGCTCTCCTGCTCTCACGGCAATCCCCTTGCGAAAGGCTTCCATGGCCTGAGTCCAGTGAGTGGTGCTGCCCGGCTGATTCGACACCGAGATGTCGTCGTCAAGGTACAGGGTGAACCAAAATATGATCGCGTGACAGACGCCATCTCTTTTTATCGGCGCCTTCACGATACTTTGCGAGGGAGTTATCGGCGCTCCCGCGAAATCAAAATGCAGGACATCGAACGGCTCGCTAAGCTCGACGTATTCAAATCCCCCGAGGCGGACCGGGAAGTACTCGGGCGTCGCGTAGTGATTGAACGGGCTCACGTCGAACCCGCAGGATTTTTCAACGAAGTTGAGCCGCTGCAGGCGCCTACTTTCCACCAGTACGGCGCTGACAGTGGCTGCGCAGGGGATTATACGAGCGTCTTCGGTCAGCAGGTGCTCTCTGGCATGAGCTATGGAGCCGACGATGCCCTCGCCGAGCAGACCGCAATCCACTGTCTCGGTAACCAGCAGATTCTGCTTTACCGGCAGATCGACTCCGAGCCGGAGCTTGGTCGACCGCTCATTAATGATTTTCACTCGGTCGTCGTAGCCGTTTAGCCGGACCGTGTCCTGGGCGAGCTCCGCAACGGTTGGGTTTATCTCGCAGGAGAATACTTGCCTGGCACCCGCGCGCGCCGCTATCAGCGCCAACAACCCGGACCCGGATCCGATATCGAACACGATGCTTTCGGAAGTGACCGCGCGGTTCAGGGCCATTTCATACGCGTGGTTTCGCTCGTCGTCGTTAAGCATGGCGAAGTGCCAGCGAGGAACGATCTTACAATGCGCGCGTTTTAGGCCGACGCTCGCTTCTTCATGATCGGGATCGAGATACACGGCGGCCTCGAAGCACTTCATTGCGTCATAGTACTGCATGTTTTCCATGTGTACCCGGCCTTGAGACACCAGCAACCGCACCAGATCAGGGGAACGATGATCCAGCGCGGTCTGGGTTCCCGCGGCATATTTGCTTCCCGGCTCGATTTCTCCGTGACCCGTTTTGGCGAATCGGCCAAGCAGATCACCCTGCAGCAAGAATGTTTGCTTTCCAAGCATCGCAGTTCTCTCCCGTTGTGATTAGAAATAGGAGGAAAGCGTCCCACGCCGCCTTACGTCGGCCGTAGCGCAATGGAAGGAGCCTCCAAAGGAATTGAAGTTTCGAAAACCGCACGGGATCGGCTTAAAGCCCCACCGCTTCATTGCTCGAATGAGCGTTTCTTCGCCCTTCTCGACGATCACTCTCTCTTCATCGAGCATCAGGATATTCATGTTTATCCATTTGCTGGTCATATAGAGACAATGATCGTCGGGAATGCACGGCTCCGGAGCCTGCAGCGCGTCCCATCCTCTGAATATTCTCGGCAGTTCAAACACCCGCTCGGGATTGATCAACACCTTTCCAGGAGCCAGCGGCATAAATGTCGCGTCGATGTGCATCGGGTGCGTATCTTTGAACTCGACGACGTGAATCGTGTACTCCTTGCCGAGATGCCGCCGGAGCCAGTTTATTCCCATGAGATTCGTGACGTTGCTGCGTTGAACGAAGATGTCTTTTCCGCACCGGATGAAATCCGCCGCGTCAAAGGTAGGCTCAAACTCCGTTATGCAGTACCGCGGGCTTCCATCCTCGCCCGGGTCTTCGTAGTCGTAGTCGTACAGGTCGTCTCGGAGTTGAGGCTTTGGCGCGGATGTCCATTTAGCCCCCGCGTTGAAGTAGTCGGAAAGCAGCTCGCGATAGGCGTTGATTTCCCAGTATCTGGAGCGCCACGCCATCGGAGACTCGATGATCTCGTTCCCGATCACCAGTAGAATGTCTCGCGGCATCGCGGCATACAGGCCGCCGGGCGCGGACCAATCCTGAGTGCTGAACGGCCGCGCATGATTGACGATCGAAGGGCGGCGGACTACCACGCCTTCAGCTTCCAGTATATGAACAAAGCCTTCGAGATCTCTTTCAGCGGCTTGCACCTGTTCCATGGGAAAAGGCTTGCCGGCGTTGCTTCTGTAAAAGCTCTTTTGATTGAGCGGCATCGTTGACTCCAGCGTCACATGCCACTCCGGGACGCATGCTCCGTTAACCACGCCGACGACGACCTCCTCGAGAGGATCCCATTCGTTGAAAGAGTTGACGGCGTGGCCGATTGGTTCAGGCGCAGGTTCGATTCTACGACGCTCTTGCATCCTCTTCCTCCTCGTATTTGGCTGTGTAGTGGTTCGGTTGGTTAACTGATCAAGAATCTCGGCCGCACAGCGGATCGGCGACGCCGGTTCGCTTGTACAGCCGCACCGATGTTTCCGGTGAAACATCGAGAATCATGCTGATCAGCCCCTTGTTTTCGACGGATGGGACTGCACGTTTCGCCAGAATCTTTTTCGAGTATCTGGTTCCGTGCCACGGACACATCAGGCACTGATCGGCGGACGCCCACTCTCCCAGATGAAGCGGCCCTCCGCGATGCAGGCAACGGGCGCTGGAAACCAGTGAGCCGCCTTCAGGAAAGCGAAGCACAAAGTACGGCTCTTCGCCCGCCAGGATATAGTTGTACTGTGTTGGATCGAATCTTATGACAAGCACGCTTTGTAGTCGTCGATCGAATAGATGTGGTAGACGCAGTCTTCTTTCGAAGTGATAAGCGCTCCATGCAGCCGGTTGTGAAGCAATATGGTTCCTTCGCCGGGGTGAAGCGGCACTTTGCGGTCGTGGCCGGTGACAAAGTCCATGACACCGCTTTCCACGAGACATAGCTCATCCGCGTCGTGCACGTGAGTAATCGACAATTCTCCGAGCGGCTCGACGTAGGTCCCCTGGCGGCATTTCACCGCACCGCTCGTGATCCTCTCCAGCAGCGGCTCGGTCAGGCCCTTATACTCCAGGCCCCTGTCACTCCAATCGGACTGCTCGACGAAATCGGACTCGGCTATTTCGGACAACAATCTAAATTCTTCGATGCCCCGAACTATATCCTCGATAATGATGTCGCCGTGCTTTTCGAGGGCCGGCACTACGATCTTGTCGAAGACCATCCTTCCGTGATGGAGATCGATGTGGACGTGCTCGTCGAAATACCGCGTGTCGGCTTTAGCCCCGAACACCGTTCGCAGCGCTTCGGATATCTGGCGGCAAGTATGCGAAAAAGTCGCTTCGGTGTAGGCGAGCGCTCCCAGGAATCTGAAGAATTTCGAGTGATCTCGCGAAACATAATGGAAGTAGTTGCTGAGAGCCATCGACGAAGTCAGATAGAACTGGAAGTAGGCATGGGTCTGCGCTTCAAGGCCGCAGCTTTCGAGCGTCCGCTCAAACAAGGTGCTGTGCTTCGTGTCGTGTACGCCGTAGCCGTATTCGTCGACGATGACTTTGAACAGCTCCGATTGTATGGGGCCGAATCGGCCTCCGACGTTGCGAATCATCGCCGACGCCTCGGATAAAAAGTCCATCATGAGTTGAATCAGAAACGACGACGCCGTACGTTCACGGTCGGGCGAATACAGGATCGCGGCTACCGATCTGCTTTCGGACTGGTTGGCTTCGCGAACAAGATCGTCCAGATAAGACTTCAATATCGCGGGCGTCCATTTGCCGGATACGCTCACTTCCTTATCCAGAAAACTGAACACGTGGTCTTCCAGAATGGGCCGCGCGAGCTCACCCAGGAGCTTGGTCTCCTGGGAATAGAACAACTCGAAATCCTTCCTCTTCGAGGCGAAGCCTTTTTCGGGAAGAAAGACCAGATCGCTCTCATAGATGTTGAGCAAGAGCCGCTGGGCCGCAAGCGCGCTGTAGTTGAGCGCTTCGCGCCGGGCCAATGTCTTTGTGAAATCGATGTACTTGAGGACATGCGGCCTGACCGCACGGCGGTATGGATCGTCCTCGGTCGTCCATTCCTCGGTTGCGCCAAAGAGAGGATTGTCGGCGTACAACTGGATGCACTCTTTGACTGCCTCCGGGTCCCGCTGAAACACCTTCTTGAGTTGCAAACCGTTCGAGGCGCTCCTTGCGCCTTCGAGCACGGCGTCCGCGGCCGATGCTTGATATTTTGTCATGTTTGTCTCCTGGGTGCTGTTTTTAGAACCGTCGATTAGAGCTAAGAGGAATTTTTTACTTTTTGCTCGCAGCGTCGCCGACTTATAGCCATCTTCACGGAACAATCCGAAAAATGGCTTCGGAAACAAATCGCCCCGCGCACCGGGGGCTGCGCTGCGCTGGCCCCCGGCTATTGGCGCGTTCCCCTTCAGGGGGAACAATCCGAATTACCGCGGAAATGAAATGAAATACTCGAGCCGGCCCCAAACAGTCGTTCTACTCGGTTCTGAGCGCCGCCGCGGGATTGACGCGGCTCGCCCTTAATGCGGGCAGGTAGCTCGCCGCCAATCCAACTCCGAATAGAAGTATCGGGGCCGCCACGAAAGTGAGCGGATCGCGCACTCCGACATCGAAAAGCATGGTCCTTATCAAGGAGGTCAGGATGAATGCGCTCAACAGGCCGACCGCCAATCCCACGAGAATGATCCTTACGCCGTCGCTGACGATCATCCTGATCGCATGGCTTCTTCTTGCGCCAAGCGCCATGCGAATTCCGATCTCGTGCTTTCGTTGATTCACGTTATACGAGATCAGCCCGTACAGCCCTATCGCAGCAAGCACCAGGGCGGCGGCCGCGAAAATCTCGAGAAGCAATAGATTGAATTTTCGAGGAGCGATGAGCGCGGACATGACCTGATCCATTGTCCTCAGGCTTGTGGGAACATCTTTGTCTACGTTCCGGACCTCGTCTCGAACGGCGGACTGCAACCCGAGCGGATCGCCGTCGGTGCGCATAACCCAGAACAGGTTATTCGTAAGAAACGGAACGGCCCCATCCGGCGCCTGCGCCATCGCCGCATAGATGTCGAACGTCGGCTCTCCATCGAGCCCGTATTGTTTCACGTCTCCGGCGACGCCGACGACTTCGGCCTCGCGATCGCTTCCTTCTATCTTGAGGTGCGAGCCGAGCGGACTCTCATTCGGCCAATATCTGCGAGCGAGGGTTTGATTGATCACGACGACCGGCTGCGTGGCGGCCGTATCGAGCGGGCTAAGCCCCCGGCCTTCTAACAGCGGTATCCCCATCGTCGACAGGTACTCGGGGCTCGCCATCCGATATTGAGCCAAAGGCGTCTCCGCGCGTGAGACAGGAGGCCGACCGACGATCGTGAACTCGGGCCGCAATATCAGATCGCTCATAGGAACGATCGAGACCCCCCCCGCCGATTTGACTCCCGTAAGAGCGCCGAGCCGCAGAGACAGTTGATCGTTGAACGTCGTCACCGCCTGCCTGTTGGCGTATCGGGATTTGGGCAACGACATCTGGAGCACAAGCAAGTTGTCGGAATCGAAGCCCGGCCTCACCGACTGAAGCCTGATAAAGCTCCTGATCAACAGTCCTGCCGTCACAAGCAGTACAAGGGAGATAGCTACTTCCAGTACGACTAGAACTCCACGGGCGTGTTTGACCTGGCTTCCAACAGTCGAGCCGCGAGTGCCTTCTTTCAGATCTTCATTCAGATCGGTCCGCGAGCCTTGAACCGCCGGCGCGAAGCCGAAGATTACGCCGGTAACAATCGAAAGCCCGAGAGTAAAGATCAGCACGGAGGGGTCCAGGCCGACCTCCGCCGCGCGAGGAAGCCCGGCGGGACTCAACGCTATCAACGACTCAATTCCAAGTCGGGCCAGCGCGATGCCCAGCAGACCTCCAGCGAGCGCGAGAATCAAACTCTCGGTAAGAAGCTGTCGAACCAGGGCGCCTCTACTCGCGCCGAGCGCGCTCCGAATCGCCATCTCCTTGCGGCGGGACGAAGCCCGCGCCAGAGACAGGTTCGCGATGTTCAGGCACACGATCATCAAAACGAGAGCGACCGCCCCGAGTAATAAAGCGAGACCGAGCCAGAAGTTTCCCACGATCTCATCCTGCAGCCGGAATAATCTGACGCCCTGTTTGGCGGCGTTGCTTGTCGGATAGTCCTGCTGGAGCTTCCTTGCGATAGAGTCCTGGTCCGCCTGCGCCTGTTGAAGCGTTGCGCCGGGTTTCATTCGGCCGATGACCTTGAGAAAATTCGCCGCTCGATTCTGTCGCCGGAAGTCCGTGTCCATTGAAAGCGGCGCTATTATTTCGGCCTTCGATCCGGGGAAAATGAACTCCGGCGGCATAACGCCGGCAACCGTGTAGCCCTCGCCGTTCAAGATGACCTGCCGGCCGACGATGCTTTTGTCGCCGCCGAACCTGCGAAGCCACAGTCCGTTGCTCAAGACGACTACATGCTGCGCGCCGGGCTTGTCGTCCTCGGGAATCAAAGTTCGGCCGGTAAATGCGCTCACGCCCAGCAGACCGAAGCTATCGGCGGAAGCCCGTACGCCCAACAACCGCTCGGGGTCGCCGCTTTCGGTTAGATTGGCGCTCCAATCGGTAAAGGCGGCCAGTTGCTCCATCGTCGTGTTCTGATCTCTGTGATCGATGTAGTCGGGTATTGAAAACGGCGCCTTGTCCCTGTCGGTGCGAGAGGACCAGATCCATACGAGCTTTCCGGGATCGCTGAACGGCAGTTGGCGCAGGATGATCGTGTTCACCATGCTGAAGATCGCCGTATTGGCGCCGATTCCAAGACCCAGGATCAACAACGAGACCAGAGTAAAGCCCGGCCGCGTACGCAATATCCTGATGGCCAATCGGATGTCCTGTAATAGCGTGCCGCCCATTTTATTTGTTACCCCCTTGTCCTAGCTCTTGGACCGTCAACCCATCTCAGGCTTTCGCGCCGATATTACCGGCAAGACACGCATGAAGAATGCCTCTTCGGAGTTGAGAAAACCGTCGATCCCCGCGCAGTACTCTTTGTACTCCTCGTCGCACACGACGCCCATCTTCACCAGCGCTTTTACACGGTCCGGGTCGAATTGAGGATAGAACCAGTCAAGGCCCTTTTCCCCGCTATGGAACACGATAGCGTCGTAATCTATATCTCGGAATCCCGCGGATTTCAATATAAACCACATTCTCCGCGCGGCCATCGCGTTACCTCCGTGCGACTTCTTGAGCTGAACGATTTTCTCCCGTATACGCTCAGCTTCGGGAACAAACGGATTCGAGATACTGTTCAACGAGAAGTCCCCTTCGGCAAAAACCGCCGTGCCGCCTGGCTTCAGCATGCGAAGAATCTCGCCGGCCGCCGCCAGCGGTTCCGTCAGGTGCTCGAACACCAGACGCGTATAAGCGAAATCGAATGCGTTGTCCGGGAGATCCGTTTTTGTCGCCGAGCCCGCAACAAAGCTGCATTTGCATTTTGCCCTGTCCCGCAAATATTCCTCGGCGTGTTTCACAAGCACCGGATCTATCTCGACGCAGGTGATTGAGCCGTTGGGAACCAGGGCCGATAGCCACTCCGTTACGAAACCCGGCCCCGATCCGACTTCGAGCACCGACATCCCGTCGCGAAGGCCGCAGGCCGTCAGGATACGAGACTCCTTCGCCACGTTCATATTCGCCTGGTTATGCAGACGTCCGAGCTCCGCATCCAGGCTTATGTTGTCCTTGCGAGCGTTGTAGAGTGTTGCACTGCTCATCACGCCTCCCTTTTTACGATTGAAGTTCCATCAATTCGCCGATACGCGCGGCGATCCGTTCGCAATTGGGCCGTCGAAGCGCCGTAAAATGATTCGCTTCCAATTCATCGATTCGCGCCTCGCCTCTCGAATGACTCGCCCAGTCCGTCCGCGATCTCCCCTCGCGCAGGTTGTCTTTCGCCCACCAGATGTAAAGGGGTGCAGTGACTATCGGCGCGGAATGAGCGCTTAACAGCTCGAGGTGTGTCTCTGACAATTTAATCTGCTGTTCGAGCATCTCCGGCGCGAGACTCTCGGAAAGCAGCCCTCTGTGTCGGCCCCAGGCGATAGCGCGCCTAACCCGTTCAGCGGGAGCCAGCAGGATGAATTCGTCCAGCAGCGATTGGCGCTCTGATTCCTCCATTTCCCTGAACGCTCCGGCCATCACTCCTCCAAACGCGAGCCCAAGCCCCTCCAGCGGATTCGGCTGCGCGGATGATCCGGCTTGTCTGAGATATGAATCGATCAGCGCTACGAACGCGATTCGGTGACCCCGTTCTTCGAGCTTTTTGGCGATGCTCAGCGCGACCACGCCGCCCATCGACCAGCCCGCAAGATGGTAAGGACCGGCGGGGTGCGCTTTTGTTATCGCCTCGGCGTATGAATGCGCCATCTCGTCTATGCTCTCGTGCTCAGATGTAGGATCGTCGTCCGTTGCTCGGGACTGAAGGCCATACACCGGCGCGTTTGAATTGAGCGCGGCGGCGAGATCTCTATAAACCATCACGTGCCCGCCTGCCGGATGGATGCAGAACAAGGGCGCGCCTGCTCCAGCCTTGATCGGGACCAACACCTCGTTCGTCGCGACTTCGGTCCCTTCTTCAATGAGGGCCGCAAGCTCGGCGATCGTGCGCTTCGCGAACAAAGTAGTCACCTGAACGCTCCTGCCGAAGCGCCGGCGAAGCTTCCACATGAGTTGAATTCCCAGAAGCGAGTGGCCGCCCACGTCGAAGAAGTCATCCTCTATGCCGATCTCTTTGACTCCCAGAAGCTCGGACCACATTTCGGCGATTGCTATTTCAGTCGTCGATATCGGCGGCACGAACGCTTTCTTCGACAGACCAGTCGCTTCGGATGCCGGAAGAGCCTTTCGATCTATCTTGCCGCTCGTGGTGAGAGGCAGCGACTCCAAGGCGACGAATGCCGATGGAACCATATGCGCCGGCGTCTTCTCCCGAAGAAACTCCTGCATCTCGGCGGTAGAAGGTGCGGGTTGCACTCGCGCTACGGTGTAGGCGATTAGCCGCGTCTCCCCTTGCCGGTCCGGGCGGGCGACCACGACTGCTTCTCTCACTCCCGGATGGTGGGCGAGCGCTGCTTCAATCTCTCCAAGCTCGATCCGAAAGCCTCTGAGTTTTATCTGATAGTCGAGGCGGCCCAGATACTCGACGTTTCCGGAGTCGAGCCAGCGGGCAAGGTCGCCGGTTTTGTAGAGTCGGGCTCCAGGCTCGCCATCCGCCGGGCTTGGGACAAATCTCTCCGCCGTCAAATCGGGCCGATCCAGGTAGCCTCGCGCCAGCCCGTCGCCGCCAATGTGCAATTCTCCCGGAACTATGATCGGAGTCGACAACAGCCCGGAATCCAGAATGTGTATCTGAGTATTGGAAATAGGCCTGCCTATCGGCACGCCGCCGGGCTCGACGAATTCGGCGCACGGATAGTAAGTAACATCGATGGATGCTTCAGTCGGCCCATACAGATTGTTCAGCTCGGCGCCAAAGCGGTTCCGGAACGCCCTCGGCAACTCAGGCGGCAGCGCTTCGCCGCTCGACATGACCTGCCTGACCGAGGTCAATGAATCCAATCCTTCTTCTTCCAGAAAAACTCGCAACATCGATGGAACGAAGTGCAGCGTAGTAATCCGCTCGCTCCCAATCAGCTCCGCCAAATACGAGGTGTCCTGATGGCCGCCGGGCTCGGCAACCACAAGCCGCGCGCCGGTGATTAGAGGCCACAAGAACTCCCATACTGAAACATCAAAGGTGAAAGGCGTCTTCTGGAGCACCGAATCCGACTGTGTAAGGCCGTATGCCTGTTGCATCCAGAGCAGCCGATTCCGCAGGCCTCGGTGACTGCTCATCACCCCTTTTGGCTTTCCGGTCGAGCCCGAGGTGTAAATGATGTACGCAAGATTGTCGGCCTCTACTTGCACGCATGGATTCTCATCGGCCTCCGGCCCGCTCCAACCGTATTCCATATACACGACGTGCGGAAGATCGCGAGGGAGGTACCGGGCGGCTGCGCGCTGCGTCAATACCACCGGGGTCCGTATATCTTCCAGCATAAACGCGATGCGATCCGGCGGATACAGCGGATCAATGGGCACGTACGCGCCGCCCGCCTTCAACACGCCGACAATCGCCGTCACCATCTCGAGCGACCGCTCCATCACAATAATTACGGGGATGTCGGGACCAACACCGAGCTTGCGCAATCGATGCGCAAGCTGATTAGAACGCCGGTTAAACTCTTGATAACACACGGCTTGGTCTGAAAAAATCACCGCGATTGAGTCCGGAGTCCGCTCGATTTGAGACTCAATCAAGCGGTTAAGTAGTACTCGACTCAAAAACTCAATTTGAGTCGAGTTCCACTCGACTATCATCCGCTCTTCGGGCTCGGTCAGCATTGGAAGGGCGGAAACTGGTCTGTTTGGGTCGGTTACGATCGCATGGAGCAGCGTTCGAAAGTGCCCGATCATTCTCGAAATTGTTGTCGAATCAAGAAGATCGGTGCTGTATTCCAGCAGGCCCTTTAAGCCGTCGGGCCATTCGGTGAAGTGCAGCGACACATCGAACCTGGAATTCCCGCTGTCGATTCCGACAAGCTCCACCTCGAGATCGGGAAGCTTCAAATCGGGAATAGCGGTGTTCTGGAGCGCGAACAAGGCCTGGAAAAGAACCGTGTGACTCGGGCTACGCTCTGGCTGTAGCGCCTCCACCAATTTTTCGAAGGGCAGGTCTTGATGCGCATAAGCGCCGAGGGCTGTTTCGCGAACCAGTTTCAGCAGTGTACTGAACGAGGGATCGCCCTCCCAGGCGGTCCGAAACACCACCGTGTTGGCGAAGAAGCCGATCAATCGCTCGGTTTCGATGGGGGTTCGGCTGGCCATCGGCGAGCCTATGATCAAATCCGTCTGTCCGGAGTAGCGGAATAACAACACCTTGAACGCGGCAAGCAGAGTCATGAAGAGCGTGGCGCCTTCGCGCTGACTGAGCGTCTTCAGGTTTCGCGTGAGGCCGCGATCCAGCACAAAAGCAACCTCGTATCCGCGAAACGTGAGCGCCGCCGGTCTCGGGCGAACCGAAGGCAGTTGCAGCACCGGAAGCTTGCCGCCAAGCTGCTTCTTCCAATAGGAGATTCTCGATTCCAGAACCTCGCCTTGCATGTGCTCGCGCTGCCAGATGGCGTAGTCCGCATATTGCACCGAAAGCAGAGGAAGCGGAGAAGCGGCGCCTTTGATGAACGCTTCATAAAGCGCGGCCATCTCGCGAAAGAAGAGTCCGAGCGACCAGACGTCTGTAACTACGTGATGCATTATCACGAGCAATAGATGATCCTGATCGTCCAGCTTGATCACGTAGGTTCGGATAAGCGGTCCTCGACTCATGTCGAACGGAAGCACGGCAAGCTCGGCGGCCATACGGCACGCTTCGTCCAAGCGCTCCGTCTCAGGAAAGGCACGCAGGTCCATCTTCGGCAGGGCGAGTTCCAGTGAGGAAGAGATCACCTGAACAGGCTGTCCGTCCACTGTCGAGTACGACGTCCGAAGAATCTCGTGCCGCCTTACGATTTCGTTGAGGCTCTTCTCGAGCGCCGGTAGATTGAGCCGCCCTTTCAGTCGGAGAGACCTGGGTATGTTGTAAGCGTGGCTATTCGGATCGAGCTGATGTATGAACCATAGCCGTTGTTGCGTAAACGAGAGAGGGATGGGCGCGGCGTTCCTGGCCCGAGCGGAGATGGTCGGCTGCTTCGATGTTCCGACCCGCTCGGCTTTTTTCTTGCCCAGGCGGCGCAACAAGAGCTCGCGCTTCTCGGGCGACATCGCCGCAATGTTGTTCACCACATCACTCATTTCAATTCTTCTGCGCCTTAGCCTCGCGAAGCCGCGCTTACCGCCTCCACCCGCAATTCGACGTGTTCATCTTCCGGTCTTCGAGACGTCGCCAGAGTGAAGCACCCGATGAGCGCCGTAATTATCGAGACGGTTCCAATCACCGCGAAAACGGGCGAGACGCCGACTCGACCTGCTACCGCCGTTCCAAGCGCCGTTCCCATCGGGCCCAACACCGTCAGCATGGTCCACCAGGCCGCGGATACTCGGCCGAGCAGATGATCAGGAGCGAGCTGTTGTCGCAAGGACATCGTATTCACGTTTCTTACAGTATTCCCAAAGCTGAAGATCATCGCGTATAGCGCCATGGAGGCAGCTCCAGGAGCCAGCCCCAGAAAGATAATCGCCGCCGACAGCAGAACCGTACTTCCAAGAAACGAGAACCCAAACCCTTTCTTCTTCCTGAGCCGCGACGCTATCGCTCCCGCGATTATTGCTCCAATGCTGGCTATGCCGAAGACTACGCCGACTGCTCCGTCACCCTGATGGAGATCGTTCTTCAGTCGAAAAATCGCCAGGTTCACCGTCGGAGCGGATACAAACGTAAGAACGGCGAAGAGCAGCGCAACCGGCCGCAGGACTCTATGCCGCAGTATGTAGCGGGCTCCCAGCAGCAGGTTATCGAGCCACGACTCTTTGCCTGCCGATTCTTTCACCCTGGCCGCTTCAACAGCTCTTCTGAGCCTGACGAAAAACATCAGCAGTGCGGAAATTCCGTATGAGACGGCAACAACCGAAAGCGCGTTGACGGCGCTCAGTCTTTTAGACGCGAAACCGGCGATCATAGGCCCCGCGATATAAGCCAGCGCTACCGTGGCCTGCAGGCGCCCGTTAGCCTCGGTGATTTGCTCCGCGTCGACGATGTTAGCGACGGCGGTCGAATATGTAATAAAGAAGAATGTAGTAAGGTAGGCGGCGGCCATCGCGATGCCGCAGATCAGCCACAGATTCATTCCCGCCAACGAAGCGGCGACGGGAATGAGCAGATAGAACACCATCCTTCCGATATCGCAAAAGACCATCACTCTTCGGCGATCCCATCGATCCACGAGAACACCGGAGACGAGGCTCGATAGGAGGTTGCCCATACCGATCAGCGCCGTAACCAATCCCATCTTCGCGACGGAACCGGTCGTCTCAAGCACCAGCAAGGGGATCAGGATCAGAGCCGCCGAATCGCCGAGTGCATCGAAAGTTTGCCCCGCCCAAAAAATGTTGAAGTTGTTGTTGCCCCAGAGCCCCGAACCCTTCGGGTTAGGCCTATCGGTTTCGGCCGATTCAAATTCGCTTGCCACCATTCCTCCTACTCATAATGTTCCATCGCTTTTTCGATGGACTCCGCCTCGTCTGCTTGAAGCATTTCTTTCACGGCTTCGTCGGACAGACCGTTGATTTCGGAGACCAGCTCCGCCAGCATCTCTCTCTCTTCTTCGTCCTGTTCGTATTGGCTCTGCGTAATCGCTTCCGCCAGCTTCGCGATCGTAGGCGCCTCGAAAAAATCCCGCAGCGGTATCTGAATAAACAGTTGCTGCCGGAGCCTGGACAGAAGCCGGGTCGCGAGAATCGATTGGCCTCCCAGCTCGAAGAAATCGTCGGTTACTCCTATCCGCTCGACTCCGAGTATCTCCTGCCAGATGCCCGCGAGAATCTCCTCAATCGGCGAGTCGGGCGCGACAAAAGGCCGCACCGCAAACGCCTGTCCTTCTTCCGGCGCGGGAAGCGCGCTTCGATTCAGCTTGCCGCTAACGGTGAGCGGCATCGCGTCCATGAACAAAATTGCCGATGGAACCATATACTCGGGCAAGGTCGCTCTCAGATGAGCGCGTAAGTCGGCGGCCGCGAGCTCGGACCCCGGCGCCGCAACTACATAAGCCGCCAGCCGCTGATGCCCATTATCTTCTCTGGCTAAGACGGCGGCTTCGCGAACCGACGGATGGCTCGCGAGCGCGCTTTCGATCTCGCCGAGCTCGATACGGAAGCCGCGAATCTTGACCTGATAATCGAGCCTTCCCAGAAACTCGATGCTGCCGTCGGAAAGGTGACGCGCCAGATCGCCGGTCTTATAAAGATGGGCGCCCGGTGTTTGTGAGTACGGATCGGGAATGAATTTCTCGGCGGTCAAATCCGGCCGGCCAAGGTATCCGCGCGCGACTCCTACTCCGCCGATGTGCAGCTCGCCGGCGATCCCTTCGGGCAATGCGTTCAGGCTGCGATCCAGCATCAATATGCTGGTGTTCGCAATTGGGCGCCCGATCGGCACGACTCTGGAATTCCCGTTCCTCACGCAAGCCCACGAGGTCACATCAACAGATGCTTCGGTTGGTCCGTACAGGTTGTGCAATTCGGCGGCGAGCGAGGCGAAGAAGCGCTCTTGAACCTCGTGCGGCAACGCCTCTCCGCTGCACATCACACGCTTGAGGCTCGTGCATCTGCCCGGTTCGTAGTCGGAGAGAAATGCCTGGAGCATCGACGGAACGAAATGGATCGTGGTGATGCCGGTCCGATCGATCTCATTCATCAGGTAGAGCGGGTCCCGATGGCCGCCCGGCTCGGCTACTACCAGACAAGCGCCGGTCATAAGCGGCCAGAAGAATTCCCAGACGGAAACGTCGAAGCTGAACGGCGTCTTCTGCAGGACACGATCCTGGGGCGTCATACCGTACGCTTCCTGCATCCAGAGCAGGCGATTGCGGATGCCTGCGTGCTGAATCATCGCGCCCTTCGGTTTGCCGGTTGATCCCGATGTATAGATCACGTATGCAAGATTCTGCTCGGAGACATCCAGATTCAGGTCCTCGGAAGATTCGAGAGAAACGCTCTGCCATTCGACATCAATGCAGATCGCGGCGCAGATCGCGGCAGAGGTGTGCTTTGGCAATCGGCTTTCCCATTCGGATCGCGTGATCAGAACCGGAGCCGCCGCATCTTCGATCATGTACGCCAGTCGTTCCGCCGGATATTCCGGATCGAGCGGCGCGTATGCGGCTCCCGCCTTGAGCACCGCAAGCAGCGATACGACCATCTCCACCGATCTTTGAATGCAGATTCCGACCGTTGAATCCGAAAAAGCGCCCTTTCGCATAAGCGCGCGAGCCAGCCGGTTGGCGCTCCGGTTCAGCCCGGCGTAACTGAGTTGCGTGTCCTGGTAGATCAGCGCGATCGAATCGGGCGTCGTTCTAACCTGGGCCTCTATCAGTTCGTGAAGGCTTCCTGTCTGATTGTATTCGCGGGCGGTTCGATTAAGCGCATGGAGCGTCTGTTCGATTTCGTGCTCGGACAGCATGCCCGCGGTTTGAATCGGCCGGTTTGAATCTTCGAGAAACGAATCGAGAAGCCGTAGATAATGATCGGTCGCCCTCACACGCTGATTTCTATCGAACGCCTCGATATTGAAGTCGAGATCCAGCCGGAAGCTGCCCGAAGCGTCGAAGTCGCGCACCTGAATCGCCAGGAGATCGTTCGAGTGACCCGAGTGGATCAGATCAAAGTCGACCGGCAAGCCGAGACATTCGGTGAAAGCCGCTATCTGATAGTTGAAATATACATCGTAGGCTTTTCCGTGAATGGGATTTCGAACCGCATATCGCTGGGCCCTCGCGCTCTCAATGATCTCCGTCTGTGTCGTTCTCGCGAGTGAAATAAAGGTCTCGCCGGGGTTCATAGCGATTTGCAGCGGGCAGACGTTGATGAACAAGCCGATCGTGCCGGCGAAATCGTCAGGGCGGTGCGCGAGCGGCGTGCCCATTCTCAAAATCGGTTCACCGCTGATGCGGTGCTGATAGGCAAACAGCAGAGACGCGAAAAATACCGCCGGTGAGAACAGACCCGCTTCGCCGGTGAGCACCCTTATTCTCCGGCTCCGCTCGAGTCCAAGATCCCTCGAAACGCGTTCGGTGCGCGTCGTCTCTTTTGAAAAGCTGCCGCGATAAAATCGGTTTGAGGTCACCTCCAACGCGAGCTTCTGATTCCAGTAAGCTTCGGCTCGCGTATAGCCCGGCGATCTCCTGTAGACTTTTTCTGAATCAAGGTAGTGCTGATAAGGGCGCATCGGCTCGGTTTCGTCGAGCCCTTCTCCGATAGAGAGTTTGTAATAACCGGAGAGGCGCTTCACCAGTACGGAAACGGACCACAAATCGGAAATCATGTGGCTTATCTTGAGGCTCCACACGAATCTGTCATCGGCCAGTTTCAAGAGCGCGCAATCAAAAAGGCGCGACGAAAAATCGAGCTGGGCAGCCTGATGGGCGCTCAGCCATCTCTCCGCGGCATTCCGCGGATCGGCCTCGGTTGAGAAATCGATGCAAGGCGCCGAGAACGGAAATACCTGATGAACGTATCGGCAGGGAGCGCCGTTTATTTCCTGAACAGTGCTTCTCAACGCATCGCTGTCGTCGACGACCTTCTGAAATGCTTGTTGAAACCGTGACTCATCCACCCTTCCTTGAATCGTGAAAGCTACCGTGACCTCATCAAAATAGAGTTGAACATCGCGCTGAAGCTTCTTACTGAACCAGAACAACAACTGGTTCGCGGACATATTGGACTGCTCGTAAGCCAACATCGCCGCGTCTTCGAGCTTCGTTTGAAGCCCCGTTTCGGCTGACGTGTCGACGGACGCCGTGTCTACGAGCGGCGGCAGAGCAATTAAGCCGCGAGTTGGATCGCCGGTTATGTCTTCGAAAACCGTTCGAAGCATATCGGCAAATCGCTCCATCAAGCCTCGGTCGAAGATGTCCGAGTTATATTCCAGCGAACCCTTCAAACCGGATTTCTCGTCGCTGATAAACAGGGTCAGATCAAGCCGCGCGGTATCGCTTTCGATTGGAATTCGGCTGATGGCCACGCCGGGAATCTCCATGCGCTCAGGAGAAGCCTGTTCGTAGGCGAATGCGACCTGGCGCAAGGCCGGACGGCTCAAATCGCGCTTCAGATTGAAAGCTTCGACCAATTTTTCGAACGGCGCGTCCTGGTGATCGTAGGCATCCACCGTCACCTCTCGCACTCGTTCCAACAGCTCTTCGTAGGTGGGATTGCCCGACAGATCAATCAGCGTGACCAGAATATTCGTGAAGAAACCGATCAGCCCTTCCGTCTCGATGTGATTGCGATTGGCCACCGGAACGCCGATCGCAATTCTGTCCTGCCGCGAACAGCGATAAAGCGTCACGGCGAATCCGGCCAGCAGCGTCATAAACAACGTCTTGCCGCGTTCGAGGCTGACTCGCTTGAGCGATTCCGACAGCGGCGCCGGCAACTCGAACGAAAGCACGTTCCCGCGGAAACTCTGTATTCTGGGCCGCGGTCTTCCGGTCGGAATCTCCAACACGGGAATCCGCGGACCCAGCCGGCGTTTCCAATGCGCGATCTCGGAGTCCAGGACGTCGCCGATCAGCCAGCGTCGCTGCCACGAAGAGAAATCTCCATACTGCAACTGCAACTCTGACAGCGGCGATTGCAATCCATCGGAGAACGCCGCGTAGAGCGCCGAGATCTCTCGATCGAAGATTCCAACCGACCAGTCGTCGCAAACGATATGATGTATCGTCAGAAGAAGGACGCTATCGCTTGCGCTCAGCTTGAGAAGCCCGGTGCCTAATAAGGGCGCTTCGGCCAGATTGAACTTCGTCTTTGCCGCGCTCGCGGCGAGTCTGGATACAATCCGATCGCGGCCGGATTCCGGCAATTGCGTCAGATCGGTCAGCTCGAGATTGATATCGAGATTCGCAAGGACGCGCTGGATCGCCGAATCATCCGAAGTCGCGAATACAGTTCGCAGAATCTCATGGCGCCGAACTATTTCATTGATGCTCGATTGAAGCGCGGTCACGTTGAGCGCGCCGGTCAGCCGCAGCGCAACGGCCACGTTGTAGACCGAGCTGCCTTGAGTCAATTGATCCAGGAACCAGAGCCGCCATTGCGAATACGAAAGCGGCAGGTTCCCCTCGCCAGAGGCGCGACCGATCGCGGGCGCTTCGAAACGTGCATCCGTCCGCGCTTTCTTTATACGCTCCGCCAGCGCACCTACGGTCGGCGATTCGAAGATGCTGCGCAGCGCGATGCCGTTATCGACCGAAGCTCGCAAGCGTGAGACGACCTGGGTGGCGAGCAGCGAGTTCCCGCCGAGCTCGAAGAAATTGTCGAAGGCTCCAATCCGCTCAATGCCGAGGACCTGGCGCCACGCGTTCGCGATCAGTTCCTCCGTGGGATTTCGCGGAGAAACATAGCCGCCGCCTGCGCCGAGCGCTGGAGTGGGCTCTGGAAGCGCGCGCCGGTCGATCTTGCCGTTCGACGTCAACGGCAGCGATTCGAGCAGTACGATATCGGCCGGAGTCATATAGTCCGGCAGCCTCTGCTTGAGATAACTCCGAATCTCACCCGGCGAGAGCTGCTTGCCGGCTTGTGGAACCACATATCCGACAAGCCGCTTTTCGCCGGCCTCGCCTCGAACAAGCACGGCGGCTTCTTCGAGGAAGGAATGTTCGCGGAGCGCGGCTTCTATTTCACCGAGCTCGATTCGGAAGCCTCGGATCTTTACCTGATCGTCTATGCGGCCAAGAAAGTGTACGTTGCCGTCGCGGGAGTATCGCGCGGCGTCTCCGCTTCGGTAGAGGCGGCCTCCGGGCGTCTCAGCAAACGGATCCGGCGCGAATTTCTCAGCCGTCAGATCGGCTCGGTTGAAATAGCCTCGAGCAAGTCCGTCTCCGGCAATAAGCAGCTCGGCGTGGACGCCGGCCGGAACTGCTTCGCCATTTCTATCCAGAAGATGAACCCGGCTGTTGGGGAGCGGCTTGCCGAGAGGAAGCACTGGAGGATGTTCGGGGCGGCTCGCTTCTACACGATACGTCACGACCCCCACTGTTGATTCGGTCGGGCCGTAATGGTTAAAGATCGCGCAGTCGGGGTTCTCGCCGCGAAGCTCATCGATCCACCTGTTCTGAGAGGCTTCGCCGCCAAGTATCAACAAGCGTCCCGGCATCGCCTGTTCATCGCGCGTGTATGAACGAAGGCTCGCAAGATGACTCGGCACGATTTTGATGCAATCAATAGAATGAAGATCCAGGTACTCACACATCGCATCGGCATCGGAAGCCGTATCCTCCGGGATTATGTGCAGGCATCCACCCGCGCATAGCGATGGAAAGACAACCGTGTTGCCTAGATCGGCCGCAAACGTCGACGCGACTGCAAAGGTCTTCATCCCATCAAGACCGAGCGTTCGAGTTACGCCGAGTATGTAATTGCGCAACTGCCTGTGCTCAATCGCGACGCCTTTGGGCCTTCCGGTTGAGCCTGAAGTGTAGAGCACGTAAGCGAGATGCTCCGGAGCCGTTACGGATGAAATGTCGCATTCGTCTTCAGGACCGGCGAACGCTAATTCGACGTCCACAAGTAAGACCGTTGCGTCGTGCGATGACAGGAGCTCGGCCGGCCCTTGCTGACTGAGCACCACCCGCGCGCCGGAGTCCTCGAGCATGAACGAGAGACGATCGTTCGGGTAGGCAGGATCCAGCGGCACATAAGCCGCGCCCGACTTCATGACTGCCAGGACGGCAATCCACATCTCCAGCGAGCGCTCCATACAAATCGCCGCCGTCGCGTCCGGTTGAACCCCCGCTTCTCTCAAGCGCCGCGCTAATTGGTTCGCCCTTCTGTTCAGCTCGCGGTATGAAAGGATCCGGCTCTCGAATACCAGCGCGGCTGCGTCCGGCGTTCTGGCTGCCTGAGCTTCGAACATCTCGTGAACACAACCGTCATTTCTAAAGTCGAATCTCGTGTCGTTCCACTCGAAGCACAATTGCCGGAGCTCCGCCATCGACATGATCGGCAAGAATGCGATACGGGTGTCGGGATTCTCTATGGCTGCTTCGAGAAGATTGCGAAAGTGCGAGGCGAGGCGTGAAATCGTGCCGGCATCAAATAGAGAGGTGTCGTATTCGACGTATCCAGTCAACCGCTCGCCCTGAGTGATGTTGAGTGTGAGATCGAACTTCGAGGAGCCGCGCTCGATGTAGAGCGGAGTCACCCGCGCCCCGGAGAGGTTGAACGACGGCTCGAAACCGGCTTGGAGCTCGAACATCACCTGGAAGATCGCATTGCGGCTCAGGTCGCGCTCGACGACAAGCTCGTCCATCAATCGCTCGAAAGGCATATCCTGATGCGCGTATGCGCCGACGCAGACATCTCGAACGCGGTTGATAAGCTCGCGGAACGTCGGCCGATCCGAGAGATCGGTCCTCAGCGCCAAGGTATTGATGAAGCAGCCTATCAAGCTTTCAAGTTCGGGAAGAGAGCGGCCCGCTACCGGGGCGCCTACGATCAGATCCTCCTGTTGGGTGTACCGGTAGAGCAGCGCATTGAACCCGGAGATCAAGGCCATGAATAAGGTCGCGCTCTCTTGTCTGCTGAAGGCGGCCAGTTGAACGTTCAGGTTCTCGCCCAACTCGAACTGATGCTGCGCTCCTTTTGAGTTTCGGATCGGCGGCCGAGCGTAATCGAGTGGAAGCTCGAGGACAGGAAGAGTTCCGCTCAACCGCTCTCTCCAGTAGTTAAGCAGCTCGACGAGCGCTTCGTCTTTGAAGGATTCTCGCTGCTGCCGCGCGAAGTCCGAATACTGGAACGTTAATGGAGCCGGCGCAGCGGGACGATCATTCGAAAGTGCTTCATAGAACTCGGCGAATTCCGACAAAAACACCCCGATCGACCAGCCGTCCGAGGCGATGTGATGCATCGTGACCAGCAGCACGTGATCGGCTTCAGTTATTGTTATCAACTTCGTACGAATCAACGGGCCGGTTGCAAGGTCAAAAGGCTGTTTGGCTTCGGCAGCCGCGGCATTCATTGCAAATGACAATCGCTTCGATTCTTCGATGTCGCCGGCGTCAATGTGAACCAGCGGAACAGCAGGCTCGGCAAGGATTCTGCCGACCGGCTGGCCCTGTGAAGCCGCGAACACCGTTCGCAACGGCTGGTGGCGACGCACGATTTCATTGATGCTTCGCTCGACCGCGGAGACATTCAGCGGCCCTGCGATCCGCACGGCCATTGGTATGTTGTAGACCGGGTCGTCAGGATCGAGGCAGTGCAGGAGCCACATTCGGAGCTGGGCAAAAGAGAGCGGAGCCGGACCGTCGTCACCGTGCGCAGTCAGCTTCGGAACCGGCCGCTGCACCCGCGATCGAATCGTGGATTCGAGCTTGCGGGCGAAATCTGCCAGCACCGGAGTCTCAAAAATCTGGTGAACGGCGAGGTCGACCTTCAGGACGTTCCGAATCCTGAACACCACCTGGGTTGCCAGAAGCGAATGGCCTCCGACATTAAAGAAGTTGTCGTTGAGAGAAATTCGGGTGCGATTCAGCACGTCGGCCCACACCGCGGCTACAATCTCTTCGACAGCGGTCGAAGGCGGAACGAATTCGTCAGCCGATTCCGCATCCGCATCGGGCGGCGGCAGCGCTCGCAGATCGAGCTTGCCGTTAGGAGTTAGCGGCAGCGCATCGACGAAGACGTAATCCGAAGGCGTCATATACTCCGGAAGGCTCCGCCTGAGATGAGCCCTCAACTCAGCGGCTGCCGGCGAATGGACTCGCTCACAAACGACATAAGCTACTAGGCGTTTACCGGCCGACTCGGAATTGTGCACGATTACGGACGAATCCAGTACCGACGGATGCTCGGACAACCGGCTCCGAATCTCCGCCAGCTCGATCCGGTAGCCTCGAATCTTGACCTGCTCGTCTATGCGCGTGATGTACTCGACGTTGAAATCCGCGGTGTGTCTTCCAAGATCGCCGGTCTGATAAAATCGCGCTCCTGCCGTCGAGCTGAACGGATCAGGGCCGAACTTTTCGGCGGTCAGATCAGGCCGGTCGAGATAGCCTCTGGCGACTCCGGAGCCGCCTATATAAAGATGGCCGGGCACGCCGATCGGAGTCGGCGATCCGCTCTCATCCAAAATGTAAAAGGTCGTGTTTGCATAAGGCGATCCGATCAGCACTCGTCGATCCGGGCGCGACTCGCAGCGCCAGAAGCTCGACGAAATAGTCGTTTCGGTAGGGCCGTAGAAATTTTCAAGATCAGCGCCTGACGAGTCGAGGAAGTCGTTCATCAGCTCTACCGAAAGCGCCTCGCCTCCGCACGCCACATACTCAAGCGATCCGCATCTCCGCATCGAGCCTTCGTCGATCATTCGCTTGAGCATCGCCGGCGGAAAGTTGATCGTCGTAATCTCCTGCTCGTTGATCAGCCGTTCCAGATACGAGCAGTCGTATTGCCCTCCGGGTCTCGCCAGGACAAGCACGCCTCCTGAGACCAGCGGCCAGAAGATTTCCCAGGCCGATACGTCAAAGCTCACCGAGCTTTTCTGAATGACCCTCTTTAGCGAGGCGTCTTTGTGGCGATACTCGAACCAGAGCAGCGCATTGGCGAGCGATTCGTGCGAGATCATCGTGCCTTTGGGTCTGCCGGTCGTGCCCGAGGTGTAGATGATGTACGCCAGATTCCGCGGAACTGGTCCGGGATGCGGATCGTCGCCGCTGTAGTTCGACAACAGGTTCGAAATCGAATCGACCGGCAGGCTCTCCACGTCGGAGGGCAATACAGCCGCGAAGCGCTGATGCGTCAACACAAGCCTCGCTCCGGAATCATCGACCATGAATTTCAACCGGTCCGCCGGATAGGCTGGATCGAGAGGCAGATAAGCCGCCGAGGCTTTTAGCACGCCAAGAAGCGACGCGACCAACTCGACCGACCGTTCCATGCAGATGCCGACGATGGCTTCGCTGCCGATGCCCCTCGACTGCAACAGGTGCGCTAGCTGGTTTGCCTTTGTATTGAGCTTGCCATAGCTCAGGGCTTCGTCTTCGAAGCAGAGAGCCAGAGAGTCGGGCCGCAGAGCGGCTTGCGTGCTGAAAAGCCGGTCGATAGTGGTTTCAGCCGAATAGTCGCACTCGCTCTTGTTCGATTCGAACAGGAACTGTTCCAACTCGCTCTGCCTGAACAACGGCGCCAGCGCGATTGGTCGATCCGGAGTTCGCGCCAACCCTTCGACGAGCGTTAGGAAATGGCCTGCCATTCGCGCGATGGTCGTGCGATCGAAGAGGTCGGTATTGTACTCAAACGACGCGGAGAGCCTTCCTCCGATCTCCGCGGCCATCAGCGTTATATCGAATTGAGCTATCCTCTGCTCAACGGGGAACGGCTCAAGCACGAGCCCGCCCAGGTTCAAAGTAACGGCGGCATCACCGAGCGCGAATGAGACGAGCCCTTCGTCATTAAGGAGATGCGTCTTCTGCAACGCAAACATCGCCTGGAACAGAGGCGAACGGCTGGGATCACGCATCGGCTGAAGCCGCTCCACCAGAAGCGAAAAGGGATACGCCTGATGCTCAAAAGCTTCGAGAACTATTTTTCTTACGCGGCCGTGGAACTCTTCGAAGGTGGGATTGCCCGACAGATCAGCCCTCAGCACGATCGGATTGACAAAGTATCCCATCACGCTGCTGAACTCGGCGCGCTCACGGCCCGCGCTCGGCGAGCCGACAAGCAGGTCGTCCTGGCGTGAATACCGAAACAGCAGCGCCTGGAAACAGGCGAGCAGAGTCATATACAGAGTCGCGCCGCGCGCGGCCCCAAATTCCTTCAGCAGTTCGCTCAGCTCCTCGTCGAATGCAAACGGCTCGGCTGCGCCGCGATATGTTTGCAGCGCGGGGCGCGGATAATCGGTTGGCAGATCAAGGATGGGCTGGTGATCCGCGAGCTGGCTTTTCCAGTATGCCCAGAGCCTCGCTCCTTCTTCTCGCCCAAGCACGTCCGCCTGATAGTGAGCGAAATCAGCGTAGGTAAATTCGAGCGGCGGAAGCACGGCTTCGGCTCCGGATTTCTCCGCCGCATACGCGATTCCGAGCTCGTTCAGAAATAGCGCGAGCGACCAGAAGTCCGTCACTATGTGATGCGCCGTCAGCGACAGCACGTGCTCGTTCTCGCTTAAAGTAAACAGGCTTATTCTGAGCAAGGCGTCCGCATCGAGAGCGAACGGCGTGTTCATCTCCCTGATCAGGGATTCATTCAATGTCTCTCGATTCCAATTCGACGCATCGTGTCGCGTGAAGTGGACCTTTGCACCGTCGTTCACTCTTTGCACCGGCGCGCTGCTTGTTAGAGCGAAGTTGGTTCGAAGAGAAGCGTGCCGGTCGACGAGTGTTTGCAAGGCCCTGTGCAGCGCTTCAACATCGACAGGGCCGCGAACCCGCGCGGCGCGAGCTATGTTATAAGCCACGCTATCGGGCGCGATCTGTTGCAGAAACCACAAGCCTCGCTGACCATGCGAGAGCGGATACTCATTGAGGTCTTCCGCGGTCCGCTTCCGCGCCCGCGCTTCCGATTCAAACCCCCGCGTCGCGGGCGATTCGAGCGCCGGCGCGGCCAGATTCTGAACCAATTCCGCGATGCTGTATCCGTGAAGCAGGCTCGCCATCGGCACGTTGATCCCGAGACCGGTCTGGATGTTGTGAGCCAGTTCCACAACCATCAGCGAGTCCAGCCCGTATTGGGTAATCGGCCGGTTAATGTCGACTTCTTCAGGAGAGAGCCCGATCGTGCGAGCTGCCAACGCCGCAAGCGCCATCTCGAGTTCCGCGGCAGTTCGATCGGATTCGCGTGAAGGCGACACGAGCGCCGTCGCGGCGGTTTCAGGTGCGGCTGTTTCTCGTTCAGTATGTCGCCACGCGATAACGGTCTCCAGACTGCCTTCCATGAATCCCGATTTACAGAGTCGCCGCTGGATCTTTCCGCTCGAAGTTTTCGGAATGCCGCCGGGCTTGAGCAGCACGACCGCGAACGGCTGCAGCTCATGCCGTTCCGAAACTGCCATTCGAATCCTGGAAACGATCTCGTCCGGATCGAAGTCCTTTCGCTGATCTATCTCCTGCACGATCACCAACTGCTCTTCGCCGCCCGCTTCGACGGAAAAAGCGGCCCCGCATCCCGGTCTCAGCGCGCGATCGCACTCCTCGACGGTGCGTTCGATATCCTGCGGGTAGTGGTTGAGCCCTCTTATGATGACGAGATCTTTCAGCCGTCCCGTTATGAACAACTGACCGTCTTGAGTAAAACCGAGATCCCCGGTTCGAAGGAACGGGCCTTCATTTATTGAGGCCGCGTCTCCCATTGAGGCGGCGTCTCCCATGATGAACGCGCGAAAGGTCTGCGCGCTTTCTTCGAAGCGGCTCCAGTAGCCTATTCCGACGCTTGGGCCCGATATCCATATTTCGCCGATCTCTTCGGGCTTACACCTTTTCAGCGATTCAGGATTGACGATCGCGACATGCTGATCACCGAGCGTCTGACCACAACTAACCAGAGTATGAGAGCGAGCAGTCTTATCCGCCGCTGGAACGGCGGTTCCGCTCTTCAGGCATTCAGAGTCGAACCGCCTGATGATCGGAGCTTCGGTCTTCGGGCTGCCCGATACGATAAGCGTGGCCTCCGCCAGTCCATAGCACGGGAACAATGTCTGAGGCCGGAATCCGCATGGTTCAAACGCCTCGCAGAACCGCTCCAATGTCTCGGCGCGAATCGGCTCCGCGCCGTTGAAGGCGACGGTCCAACTCGAGAGGTCGAGAGCCGCCTTCTCTTCGGCGGTCACCTTTCGGACGCATAGATCGTAAGCAAAGTTCGGCGCTCCGCTGGTCGTGGCCTTGTATTGAGAGATGGCCTGGAGCCAGCGCACCGGGTTTCGCAGAAACGATACCGGCGACATCAATACGGCGGGTATGCCTGCGTACAGCGGCTGCAGCACACCTGCCATAAAACCCATATCGTGAAAAGTCGGCAGCCAAGAGACGTATTTATCGCCCGCCTTATGACCGACGGCATTGAATACGAGCGAGGCGTTGTGAAGGAGGTTCGCGTGAGTCAGCATCACGCCCTTGGGTTGGGCTGTGGAACCCGAGGTGTACTGCAAGAAAGCCACTTCGTCTTCGCTGGAGCCGTGCGGCTGAAAACCCTCCGCCGGCTCAGCGGCGGAATCCGCGGCTGCCCATTTCAACGCCTTGAGATCCGGGGCCGCGGGAAAAACCTGCTCCGCCATCGACAATATGCCCGAGGTTGTTAGCGCGACCGCCGCCTTCGCGTCCGCGGTCACCGCGCGAAGCCGGGGCAACGAGCGCGATAGGCGAGCGCTGTCGGGCGGATAGGCTGGAACCGGAATCATTCGCGCATAAAGACAACCAAAGAATCCTGCGATGAAATCCAGGCCCGGAGGAAACAGAAGGAGCGCGTGCGCTCCCGGTGGTCCAAGCGTCGCAAGCATGGAAGCCACGGCCCGGGCTCGACGGTCCAATTCGGCATAGCTGATCTGAATCGGATCGATTTCGCCCTCTTCCAGGAAAAGGTAGGCGGTGTCGGCTGGACGAGTTTCAGCCTTCGCTCGAAGGAGATCTATAAGAGTGCGAGGCTGATCGCAGCTCGAAAAAGAGACACTATGCATCGCCATTCCCGGTGTCGGTCGGCTATTAGACACAAATAGCCTGATCAGACTACGAGTCAATTGTGTTGGAACAAAGGTGAGTTATTACGCCTCACAACCCCAAATCGGATCCGAGTTCCGATGGGTTAAAACAAACTATGAGGCGTATTAGGACGCAATTATAGCGTAAGAAATCAGCCCTTGCGGGAAGCTACTTTTCGTAGCAATAATTGTTAAAATCTATCGAAGAAAAGACTAGTGAAACCTTGGAATTCAAGGTATTAAAAACGCAACTTGTAATTTTCACTATCTACAACCCCGAGGCGGGGCGTCGGTGCTGAATGACTTTGCCTGTTATTTTTTTGCGGCGGCCAATATAGCACAACGATTCACGTCAGTCTACATGCTGTAGAAGAAAAACCGATATAAAATCGGACAGAGCCCGGAATGCCACAAATGTGTACCAGAAAGTCCCGCTCTCGACATTGAATAACCTGTTTAAGATTGCTCAAAAGAAAAGTTGAAGCGCAAATCATATTTCCCCAAAAGAATTCCTGAACACGATGTTACAAACGACCCCAAAAATGTGATCAGCTTTGCGAATAGATTTGCCAGGGGCCAGAGTAATTCAGTGTAGGATTTAACGCGAGAATTATTACCGTTTGTAACGGTCCAACGAGCCGGTGCGAGAAGGGTTCTCTACTACCGTTTGTTATTCGGGGAGTTTCTCCTGTGCGGGCTGCGGAAGCCAGAATGTAGCCACAAGCGCGATTGCGAACACCAGCAACGCGACTCCAGCCGCGGCATATGACAATTTGGTCGCGGGCGAGCCGCCAGGCATGAACGCGGCAAACTGTGTGGTGATCAGTGCGGCGGATGTCCCGACCATTCGCCCGCCGATGTTCGCCGCAAAGCTCTCGCCGGTTCCGCGTAGATGAGTCGGATAAACTCTCGGCAGGTAATTTCCCCAAAAACTCAACTGAGCCACGGTGAATAAGCCCGCGAAGAAGATGCCCCACTTGAGCATCGCCAGGCTGTGAACGGCGGGATAAATGAATACGAATGGAACTATGATCAGACCGGGAATCAGAAAAATTCTCAGCAGCTTGCGTTGAGACGTTATGCGAACCACAAGCAGCGCGAGAATGATCCTGCCGATTAACCCGCCGAACTCCTGAATCTGTTGGACGTTTGAAATGACGCCTTCACGCGCGGCCGGGGTCGCGATGCTTTTGACCTCGGCAAGGTCTCTGGCGATCTGCGGAGTCTGTTGAATAGCTCCAAACGCCACGCCAAGACTGCACGCGAAGATAACCGCGGTCACTATCGTGGTTCGTCGATGCTCGGGCCTGAAGATTTCGCCGAAGCTCGGGCGCTTCAGGGTTCCCGCTGCTTTTTTCTCGCGCCACACGGGAGACTCGGGCAGGAAAGGCCGGATCACTATTAGAGGTATCGCCGGAATCAATCCCGAGATCAGAATATATCGCCAGATATCGTGGCCTCCTTGAATTGAAGGCAGCGATTGCGACGTGCTGGAAATAACCCGCGCCATCGAGCTGACCATCAATCCGCCGAGCGACGAAAAAGCCTGAGTCCACCCGATGACTCTTTCCCGCTGCTTCGGATCGTCAAAGAGTTCCGCGAGCCACGCTGTTGCGGCGACGAACTCGACGCAGACGCCTACGAATTTGGCCGACCGCAAGACAAGCAGGACAGGCAAGGTCGTGGCGAACCCCGCCGCGAAAGCCGATATGGCATAGAGAAGAATGCTCCAGGTGAGGATTCGGCGTCTGCCCAACCGATCGGTCAGATACCCGCCCAATAAGCCGAAGACGCCGCCGCAAACGGCGGGAACGTAAAACATCAGATCGCGCCATCGCGCGAATTCAGGCGTTCCGAACTGCAATCCCCCAAGCTGCTCGATGGCGGGCCTGATGATGAGCGGGAGCATCAGCAGTTCATAGGTATCGAAGGCAAACCCAATGCTTGCGATTATGCAGATGAGCCATTGAATTCCGGTGAGTCGAGGAGTGCCATCACTACGGGGCGTAGAGCTCGTCATAATGGGCTAGCATTCTTTGTGAAGTCCGATAGCAACGTCAAGCCGGGGGGGGATGATCTGAAAGCTGCACTCAACTATTAACAAGATTGCGATTTTATTCTCTTCGCGAGGCTTTACCGAGCAGCACGCGTGAGATCGCCCTCGATATAGCAAGTCTCGGACAGCGTTCGAGCCAGAAGAATTCGCCCACAGGATTGATTTCCAGAAATACGTGCCGTCCGTCAGGCGTGAGTATGATATCGATTGCGCCATAGTTCAGTCCGAAGTAGTCCATCAGCTTCAAGAGCTTTTCGCCGACATCCGCGGGCAGATCATAGAATGCCCACGCATCCAGAAGACCGACTCCGTCCCGGCGCCAGTCATATGCCGCCCGTTCGGACT
The DNA here is from genome assembly GCA_003222245.1 of Blastocatellia bacterium AA13. Lineage (GTDB taxonomy): Bacteria > Acidobacteriota > Blastocatellia > UBA7656 > UBA7656 > QHVH01. The sequence goes on from QHVH01000018.1 coordinate 66,872, forward strand.
TCGCGGGATCTATGGAGGCGCTGAATACCTCAGAGCCGACGATTGTTACGCGAAGCTCCAGGAATTTAGGAACCATTTCCTGGAAGGTCATCGGACAAAATCGCAGGCCGTCGAGATCGGCCAGATCGGATTCGGACACAGGGTTGGTGAATACCACCTTTTCGAGACCATCTTCATAGACCGCGAACGAAGAGAGCATCTTTGTGACTATTCGGCCTTCGCAGTCGGCGGCGAAACGGCGAACGGCTTCAGGATCGTTGCTGATAAGTGTTCTCGGTATGTCGAGCCCGAGTCGGCGCGCAACTTGAAGCTGGAGTTGTTTGTGTTCGGCGTGCCTGATTCTCTGAAGGCTGTCCATCCTGAATACATCCAGGCTCGCAAGCATTGCGAGGAGGCTCGAGCGGGACTCGCCAACCGACGCATGACGGAGTTGAGGATCAATTGTCTTTGGCAAAAGGCCGCCTATATTCAGCCTCCGGTGCCACACGGCCGACACGTCACGAAGATCCAACTCACGATTGTCGGAGACTATTCTGATTCGCTCTTCGCCTTTTTCATAACGCGCGGCCAGTCTCAACTCGGTAGGGAATCTATCGGTATCAAGCCTGAAGGCATCACCGCCTTCCGCTTTCACCGCTTCCGACACCATCTCGATGCACTCGTTGTCGTCGGTCTTCGTGATTATTAGAACAGTCATTTAAAAACCTGAGGATAGAGTCCGGTTGTCTCGAAGCGGCCGGCCGGAAACCCGAGAGGAGTTTATTTGCTCACCAGAGCCTCGGCTATCGCTTCGGATATGGGCAGGCCGAGATTCTTTTCCAGCATTCCCCACTCGCCCGCGGGATTGACTTCAAGAAATACGTACTCGCCTTCGGGAGTCCTGATCATATCAATCGCGCCGTAAATCAGACCAAGCCTGGCCATAAAATCTCTGAGACGAGAAGCGATGTCGTCTGGAACCTCCTGTTCTTGCCAGACACATTCGCTCGGATCAGCCAGCCGCCAGTCCACCTGTCCGCGCGCCGACCGTGCCGCATCGATCGCCCCCACAAAGAGGCTTCCCGCGACATAGGCGATGCGAAGCTCGGATGCTTTATCGATTCGCTCCTGAAAGACCATCGGACTATGCCGCAGCATTTCGGCATCGGCGAGATCTTCCTCGGCGACTTCGCTCGTGTACATAAAAACCGGCGCGGCGCCCATGCTTGTCGAAAGCGGCTTTAGCAGTTTCGCCACCATTGCGCCGCCCACTTCGCGATAGAATACGCGCGCCTGCTCGGGGTCGTTGGTGTTGAGAGTTTTCGGAACGCGAAGCCCGGCTTCGATTGCCGTGCGGAGCTGCCGCATTTTGATCTCCGCTTTGTAATCGGAGGCAGGATCGTTGACCCATCGAGCGTGATTCAATCCGGCAAAAAATCCTTGCAGCATCGCTGCCGATTCAGCGGAGCACATTGCTCGAAACTCCGGATCGAGCGCCTGATCGAAACTGGGCGCCCACAGCTTTCTCGCCCAGACCGCGCGGACTTCATCTGACCTGATCGTGACCCCTTTATGCGTGAGTAGCTCAGCAGGGCCGGACGAATCCGGGCGAGACGAATCGATGTGAATCGATGCGCGCGCTTCCAGAGGAAATGAATCCGTGTCGAAGCGAAAGCTCCTGACGCCTCTTGTCGCGAGCGCGGCCGCAACGCGGTCGACGGTATAGTGATCGGCGGTGTGAGTCAGTATGAGGACGAGGTCGTTCACGGGCTGGATGATTGCCAAGAAACGAACAGACCATAGACCAGCTCTTGTAGAGCAGCCGGTCTATGGCCTATTCGAAGTTATTGAAGTTCGTCGATCAAACCGATGGTGGATTGTCGTCGCCATCCGACGGGTACTTGAGCGTGACGGCTTCGTCCAAATCGCTGGGGAACTTCAGAGTCTGCCCGGCGCGAACATCGGTCTTTACTCTGGGGAATTCCTGTCCCTCGAGATAGCGTGCGAAGAATGGAACCTGCTTGCCTTTTTCAGTCATTCAAATCACCTCCCATGTTTGAATTCTAGAACCGGAATGCGCTCATCGGATAAGCCGGACGTTTTTATTGATCACTTCGGAAATTGATCAGAGTACTGCTCAGTGCTTCCGATTCTTATACCTCGTCGCCGTCGGATGGATATTTGAGCGTATGCGCTAACTCATCGCTGTCGGATGGGTATTTGAGCGTCATCAATCCGGATTTGATGCCGGTCTTTACTTGTGGAAACTGTTGACCCTCGAGATAGCGCGCGAAGAACGGAGTCTCATTTTTTTCAGAAGCCATGTGTGGCGCCTCCTTCACTCGAAATATTATGCGAGAGCCGGCCGGGCTCTCGCGCGTAATTCTTTGCCTGACCGTGGGTATTGTCAAGCACAGACCGAAGTGTCCGTGGAGATCAACGACGGCGATCATTGTTGGTGTACATCAGGTCGTACTGACCGAATTCGATTTTTTGAAGGACGGTGTCCTCATCTTGCCCGACGACAAGGCAGCCCTCCTGAGTAGTCACGGTTCCGATGGATTTCCTCTTCTCTTTATAGCTCTTGATCTCCCGGCTGAAGATTTCACGATCTTCATGCGGCTTGAAGTGTTTACGCCGTGTTGCTTTCATGTAGTCCCTTGTACGGCATTATTGTTGGAGGTCTACCTTGTCGGTCCATTTTTCGGAAACCATGAGGTCGCTTGCACTCGACCGCTTTCGTCCTTCGATGCTGGCTCTCTGTTTTGTTGCGGTGGTCCTGATTTCATGGCTTTTCTGGTTCGGGACCGCGCGCGTCAGCGTTTACGAGATCAGTACAAAAGCGAGGCTTGAAGTGGATGCCGCGGTGCGGCCGGTTACTTCTTCGTACGAGGGCCGCGTGGTTGCGTCGAATCTCACCGTCGGCCGCGATGTCAACGCCGGCGATGTACTGGTCGAGATAGAATCGGAAGCCGAGAGGCTGAAGCTCTCGGAGGCTAAAACGCGGCTGGAGATGCTTTCGCCGCAGCGCACCGCGCTTGTAGAGCAGTTGAAATCCCAGGAAGCCTCGCTTGTTCAGCAACTCGAGGCGGCTCGAATCTCCATAGCCGAAGGGCGGAAGCGAAGCGAGGAGGCCGACGCCGCGGCGCTGTACGCCAAACGCGAGGCGGATAGACTGGCGACTCTTTCTTCATCCGGTTTGCTGTCGGAGGCCGAGCTGTCACGCGCCAGAGCCGAAGAGCAACAACGGCGCGCGGCAGCCGACGCGGTGAGGCTCGCTATCGGGCGGCTGGAAACCGAACTGCGGGGTAAGGAAAAAGACGGGCAGGGTCGGCTGGAAGCGCTAAGGCGCGAGATCGCGGCGATCGCCAGCCAGTCTAGCGCCGCCGCGGCTTCCATCGAACAACTCTCTTACGAGCTCGAACGACGGCAGATCACATCGCCCGTGACAGGCCGAATCGGCGAGTCGGTCGATCTGAGCCACGGGGCCGTCATTCATGCAGGCGAAAAACTCGGAACGATTATTCCGGCAGGCGAGGTCAAGCTGGTAGCGTACTTCGCGCCATCGTCGGCGCTTGGATGGGTGCATCCGGGCCAACGGGCACGGTTCCGTTTGGAAGCGTTTCCCTGGACCGAGTACGGCGTGATCAATGCGACGGTCTCACGCGTCTCCAATGAGCCGCGCGACGGAGGCGTCAGAGTGGATCTCGCGATTCAACGCGATTCAGCATCCGCCATTCCACTCGAGCATGGATTGCCTGGCGTCGTCGAGATCGAAGTCGATCGAGCTTCGCCTGCTGCGTTGCTATTTCGCGCGGCCGGTAAGAGGCTCTCCATATCGCCTGAACCGACGGAGGCGCATTGATCAGGAAGCGCCTCATCGCGCCTGAAGTCATTCAGGTATCAGCCATGGACTGCGGTCCGGCGTCTCTCAAGTGCTTTCTGGACGGCGCGGGCGTGTCGGTTAGCTACGGCCGTCTCAGAGAAGCCTGCCAGACCGATCTCGACGGCACTTCCATTGATACTCTCGAAGAAGTCGCGGTTGAGCTCGGCGTCGACGCCGAACAGGTCATCGTTCCGGCGGAACATCTATTGATAGCCGAAGCGCGAACGCTTCCCGCCATAGTAGTCATTAGCCTGCCTAACGGAGGCAACCACTTCGTCGTTCTGTGGCGCCTTCACGGGCGGTTCGTCCAGATCATGGATCCCGCGACCGGGCGGCGTTTCCAAATATCCCATCGCTTTCTGAATGAAATTTATATTCACAGATTTCCTGTTCCCGGCGATGCGTGGCGCGCGTGGGCCGGCAGCGACGAGCTTACCGCGCCGTTACGAAGACGGATGGGTCTGGTGGGAGTGAAGGAGAGAAGGGCCGCCGCGATCATCCGCGAAGCTCTTGAAGATCCCTCCTGGCGTTCAATCGCCGCGCTTGATGCCGCGACTAGAATGGTGGAGTCGATGGCGCGGTCCGGCGGATTGAGCAAGGGACGCGAAAGCTCTCGCCTGCTCCGAACGCTCTTCGAGAAGAGTGTCGCGAGAACAAACCCACATCAGCTCGTTCCGGAAGCTTACTGGTCGGTGTCGGCTGCTCCCGAAAGCGGCGTCGATGGCGACATCCTGATCACGAGGGGAGCCGTGGTCGTTCGGAGCCGCGGAGCTATCCAAAGGAAGCCCGCAAGCGAACCCGCGGTCGTCGATGATCGGCCCAGGCGTCACCTGTCGCCCGAGTTAATGGCAGCGCTCGAGGACCCGCCTGCGCGACCGCTTAGAGAACTTGTCGGCCTGCTTGAAGCCGACGGCGTTTTGATTCCATTCGCGATTGTGCTCGGCCTGTTTGCGTCCGCGTTCGGCGTTGTATTCGAAGCTCTTTTGTTTCGAGGGCTGTTGGGCATCGGGCGCGAACTCGGGCTCCCAACGCAGCGGCTGGAGGCCTTCGGCGCGCTGTTGATATTCGCGGCATCGCTGTTAGTACTCGAGCTGCCTCTTACGGCCGGCTTGTTGCGGATTGGCAGGCGTCTCGAAACTCGTTTGCGGCTTCTGTTTCTCGAAAAACTGCCTCGGCTCGGCGACCGCTACTTTCAGAGCAGGTTGACCTCGGATATGGCTGAGCGCGGTCACAGCTTGTATCTCTTGAGATTGCTTCCAGGCATGGCGGGGCAGTTGATAAGGCTTTCGTTCACGCTTGTGCTGACGACAGCCGGAGTCTGCTGGCTCGACCCGCCGAGCGCGCCGCTTGCGATCTTCGCCGCAATCACTGGACTCGTGCTGCCTCTTTTGACGCAGCCGCTGCTGGCCGAAAGCGATCTTCGGGTGCGCACCCACCTTGCGGGGTTGAGCCGCTTTTACCTCGATGCGCTGCTTGGACTGGTTCCGATTCGCACGCATGGCGCTGAGCGGGCTATAAGGCGGGAGCACGAGGGATTGCTCGTTCAGTGGACCCGTTCGGGTCTCAAGCTGCAGAGAAGAGTGCTGGCCGTGGATGCGCTGCAGTCGATGATAGCGCTCGGGTTGACCTGTTGGATCGTGTTTGGTTATGCGGCGCGAGCCGGCGATGCAGGCAATTCGTTACTGCTTATCTACTGGGCGTTGAGCCTTCCCGCTCTAGGACAACAGCTCGCGTTTACGGCGCTGCAATATCCCGCGTACCGCAATGTAGTGCTAAGACTACTAGAGCCTCTGGGCGCTCCGGATGATGGCGATATCATTCGAATGGGCCATTCCTCTTCGGTCGAGCAGACGCCTCATACCGCGGGTGTCGATATAGTTTTCAACGAGGTCAGCGTACTCGCGGCGGGCCATATAATATTGCGGGACATCAGCGTGCGTATCGCCTCCGGTGAGCACATCGCCATCGTAGGGAAATCAGGGGCAGGCAAGTCGAGTCTAGTCGGATTGCTTCTGGACTGGGGCCGCCCAGCCTCCGGTAGCATTACGGTCGATGGCCTTCCGCTTGATGCGCCTATGATCGAATCACTGAGACGCCGGACCGTCTGGGTTGATCCGTCGGTTCAGATTTGGAATCGAACTCTGATGGATAACATCAGCTACGGAATGACCGGCGGCTCGTCGCTGGATATGAGCTCCGTCATAGATGAGTCCGGACTCTCGCCGGTTTTGAAAAAGCTTCCAAACGGATTACAGACGATGCTCGGGGAGGGCGGAGCGCTGGTGTCCGGCGGTGAGGGGCAACGCGTGCGGCTTGCGCGCGGAATGATGCGCCCACAAGCTGGACTGGTCATACTCGACGAAGGGTTTCGAGGAATCGATCGAGAACAGCGAAGCAGGCTGCTTGCAAATGCAAGAGCCCTGTGGAGCGACGCGACTCTTCTCTATGTTACTCACGACGCGGCGGAAGCGGCGGATTTCGACCGCGTCATCGTTGTCGAAGACGGTTGCATTGCGGAAGACGACAAACCGGCCGAGTTGCTTAAGCGGGAATCTCGATATCGGGCAATGCTCGATGCCGAACAAGACGCCCGAGCCCAAATGACTTCGAACAGAATCTGGCGCCGCCTGTCTTTTAGGGACGGCTCCATAGAAGAGCGACAAGGCGACCGATGAACCGCGCTGAACAAATCCATTCCGCGAGTTGGTCCGCGGAGAGTTTGGGAGAGGCGATTCGAGAACTCGCTAGCCGCGGAGGTATGTATTCCGGCGGCGAACATCTGAATGGCGGCGCGCGTCTACATCAAATCCGCGATGACGGCGCGGCATTAGGGGAGTGGATTGAGCTCGCGGCTGATCGACTCGGAATCGAAGCGGAACCCGTGCGTGTCCCGCACTCTGAGCTGGAAAGCTTCCTTCGCCGCGCCGCGCCTGCGGTCGTTCGTCTTCCCGGCACGCCCGCGGCGAGATTCCTGGCGATGCTGTACAGCAAGAAACAGAAAGCGGGGCTCCTGGCTCCTGACGGAAATATCCATTGGGTCAAAACACAAGATCTGCGTGACGTTCTATGCGAATCGATCGAAGCGCCGATTGCCGCGGAGATGGGCCTGTTGCTCGAAGAAGCGGGGATCGCTCGGCACAGGAAGTCGAGCATCGGCAAGGCGCTCATCGGAGATCGGCTTCGGCTAGCGCGTATAGACGGCTGCTGGTTACTGCGGCTTCCTCCAGGCGCGGCTTTTTGGCGTCAGGCGCGCGGCATCAGAATTCCTCAGCGACTGGCGGCTCTCGTAGGCGCTCAGATAACGCAACATCTCTTGTTGCTTGGAGCGTGGTGGCTTGTCGGACGAGGAGCACTGCTCGGATATTTTGAAAAGCCCTGGTTGATAGCGTGGGCCCTGCTGTTAATAACAATGATACCGTTTCGACTCGTGGCAACCTGGCTACAAGGGGTCATCTCATTCGCGCTCGGCGGGCTGATAAAACAGCGGCTGTTATCCGGGGCATTGAAGCTTGATCTCGAAGACCTCAGATATAAGGGCGCAGGACAACAGCTCGCCCTCGTGATTGAGTCCGCCGCGGTCGAAGCGCTTTCCCTTAGCGGCGGATTTATGGCTCTGCTTGCGGTTATCGAGCTCGCAACGGCCCTGCTTGTCATAAACCTGAGCGCGGGCGGGCTGCTGAAGACGGCTCTTTTTCTCGGCTGGGCAATGATTGCGGCGTTGATGGCGTGGCGCTACTGGTCGCAACTCAAACAATGGACCGAATCGCGTCTGCGAATGACTAACGAACTCGTCGAGAAGATGATCGGTCATCGAACTCGGCTCGCGCAGGAAGCTCGCGAGCTCTGGCATGAGAGCGAAGACAGCGCGTTGGCTCAGTACCTCGATAAGTCAAGGATGATGGATCGCTCCACGATCTTCCTCACCGGTCTGATACCGCGCGGCTGGCTTCTACTGGGACTCTCCACAGTCGCATGGAGATTTGCAGCTCAATATGACTCGATTGGATCGGTCGCGGTCGGTCTCGCGGGAATACTGTTGGGCTATCAGGCGCTTGGCCGGTTTGCCGGAAGCCTCGCTCAATTGGCCGGAGCGATCATCGTTTGGAGGCAAGTGGCGCCGTTATTCGCGGCCGCCGGTAGAGCCGACGTAAAAGGATCGGCCCCTGCCGCAGTGCGAAACGAGCCCGCCGGCGAGCGAATATCCGGAGGCGCGGCGAAGCTTGTCCAGGCTCAGGACCTCGTATTTCGATACCGCGATCGAGAAGAAGCCGTACTGCGCGGTTGCAGCCTCGAAATCCATGTAGGCGATCGCCTGATGTTGGAAGGAAAGTCCGGCTGCGGAAAGTCGACCCTGGCTTCCATCATGGCGGGACTTCGATTCCCTGACTCGGGTCTGCTGTTGATGAGAGGCCTCGACTATCAGACTGTTGGGGCTCGAGGATGGCGACGACTGACGGCCGAAGCTCCGCAGTTTCATGAGAACCACATTCTGACCGGCTCGCTGGCATTCAATCTATTAATGGGGCGTCGCTGGCCGGCGGAGCAAAGCGACCTCGCACAGGCCGAAGCGATTTGTCGCGAGCTTGGACTTGGAGACCTGATAGACCGGATGCCGGCGGGCTTGCTGCAGATCGTCGGAGAGACCGGGTGGCAGCTTTCGCATGGCGAGCGCAGCCGCCTATTCCTCGCTCGAGCCCTGCTTCAAGGGGCTGACTTGGTTATCCTCGACGAGAGTTTCGCATCGTTAGATCCGGAGTCGCTTGGATTGGCATTGCCCTGCGTTTTGAATCGAGCGCCGACGCTTCTCGTGATCGCACACAACTAAGATTTCCATACTCTTCCTCTCGTGATCGCATAGTGTATTATTGAGTCTCCATTGTGAGAGCTAATGATTAACGAGAGATACTCAAGACAGATTCTCTTCGAAGGCATCGGCGGCGAGGGCCAGAAGATGCTAAAGGAGAGCCGCGTTGCGATCGTAGGCTGCGGCGCGCTCGGAGCAATTCAGGCGGAGACGTTAGCGCGGGCAGGCGTAGGACATCTGGTCCTGATAGATCGGGACTTCGTGGAAGAGTCCAACCTGCAACGTCAGATTATGTTCGAAGAAACCGACGCGCGCGATCGGCTTCCGAAAGCTATAGCCGCCGCCCGCAGAATCGAGCGCATCAACCCCGACGTGAAAGTTGAATCCATCGTCGCCGATGTCAACTACGAGAATATCGAGGACCTGCTCGCGGAGTCCGATCTGGTGCTGGACGGAACCGATAACTTCGAAACACGATTTCTGATCAACGATGCCGCGGTGAAAGAAGGGATACCGTGGATCTATGGCGCAGCCGTAGGCTCTTACGGACTGACGATGACAGTCATTCCAGGCGAAACTCCTTGCTTGCGATGCGTACTTAGAAATATGCCGGACCCCGGTTCCGGCCCGACCTGTGATACCGCCGGAGTGATACTCCCGATCGTTGCGGTGATCGGATCGATTCAATCCGCGGAAGCATTGAAGCTGATTGTAGGCGCACGCCAAAAGCTGCATCAATCGCTAATCAGGATTAATGTGTGGGACTTCGCGATAAACCGAACTCCGCTCGCCGCTATTGATAAAGATCCGGAGTGCCGGGCTTGCGGGCTGAAGCGGTTCGACTATCTGCGAGGCGAAGGCCGGCAAGCGGCGACGACGCTATGCGGCCGCAATGCTGTTCAGATCGGAAGGTCAGGCTCAAACTCGCTTGATTTCGAGTCGCTCGCCGCTCGTCTGAAGCCCCTGGGCGAAGTGGCGTTCAATGATTTTCTACTTCGCTTTCGCGTAGACGACTACGACATCACCGTCTTTCGTGACGCGCGAAGCATCATACGCGGAACTACCGACCCGGCTGTAGCTCGCGGTCTCTACTCTCAGTACATAGGAGCCTAGCCATGCAGGCAGAGGCAAATATTCTTAGCGCATCGGTCGCCATGGATCGCGATTTCATCGGCGAGGGCGAGATCGTCGTCCGCCGCGAAGGCTGCAGTCGCGCCCGACACCTCTTTATCAAAGAGGGCCGAGTGATCGGCCGCCTCCGTTGGCAAGGCCTTCGCGGGGCTGTTTACGAATCCGACGGTGTGCGCCTCGAAATAAGAGTCGGAGCGCTGGGGCGAAGGATCAACATAATCAGTCACGACGGCGATGAATCCTCCCTGATCGAACGAAGTCGGAACAACCCTCATCGCCGAGAAGATCTCAGAATCGAGGCGGCCGAAGGGGACAACTTTTGCATATCTCGAACTATGGACCGCCGGCTCCGCTCACAGACGTCGCTCACGGTGTACAAAGAGTTCTATGCGTCGACGCTCATGATTTTCAGGTACGAGACCATGCGGCGAACACAAACTACGTTCCACGTTGAAATCAAGTCTACGATGAAGAGAGAGGCAAGATTCGGCCACCGCCTGCTTGCGCTGCTGGCGAGCCACATAATATTGGAAAGACGGCATTCGGGCTCACATCCGCAGCGCGCGAAAGAGAAATCAAGCTCCGTTCCTCATTCGCGGGCGCGGATTCGATTTCGGCGTTGACCTGGTCTTGAAACAACGAAGCCGTCCGCGGGACGATGCCCGAGGTCAAAGTTAAAACGGAAATTGATCGAGAGCTATCGATAGAACAGGTTCACCAGTGACGATAATTCGCGTTCCAGCATCAACATCAAATCTCGGACCCGGCTTTGATGCTCATGGTCTCGCCCTGAATCTTTACCTGACGGTCGAAGTCGAGCCGGCCGCCAATCCGTCCGGCTCGATTACCTTTGAAGGCGAGGGCGCCGATGAGCTTCAAAGCGCGCCCGAGCAGAATCTGATACTCCGTGCAATGAAGAGGGTGGCCGAGCGTGAGGGCATAGATCCCAGGCCGGCCCTGTTGAAGGTCAAAAATGAGATACCGATTGCGCGAGGACTCGGATCGTCGGGCGCGGCAATCGTAGCCGGCATATCGTTGTTCGAAGCGCTGTCGGGCACGCGCCTGCCGATCGAAAAACGGCTCGCATACGCCACTGAGATAGAGGGTCACAGCGACAACGTTTCGGCTGCCCTGCTCGGTTCCTTTGTTACCAGTTGTGTAACCGACTCGGGCGACGTGCTGGCGACGCGAATTGAATGGCCGCCCGAGCTGGCGGTCATTGTAGCTATACCTGACTTCAAGCTCCGCACCGAAGATGCTCGAAGAGTGATTCCCGAGACCATCTCGCACAAGGATGCCGTGTTCAACATCCAGCGAGCATCGCTGCTGGTGGGCGCTCTTGTTAACAGGCGATTCGATCTGGTGAAAGAGGCGATGCGCGACCGGCTTCATCAGCCGTACAGGGCTGCGCTGGTGCCGGGTCTCGAGGATGCCTTGAAGCTGCCGGACAAACTCGATTTGCCAGGACTTCTGGGTGTTGCATTGAGCGGATCCGGTCCATCGGTGACGGCTCTTGCGCTAGACGATATCGATCAGATAAGCGCGGCGATTTCGGCTTGTTTTCACGCACGAGGGATCGATTGCAAGTCCCGCGTTCTTGATGTAGAAAGTGGCGGCAGAGTCGTCCGCCGATTGAGAGGCCTCAATGAAAGAGAATAGATCTTCCAGTAAGAAACGCGTTGCTCTGACGGCGCCGTTGGCAGTCGGTGCAGCGATGCTGCTTGTCGGTTGTTTCAGCCCTATGTCCGGCGGCGGCCCCAGGAACACGGCGCAAATTCCAATTTCGGCCACGCCGATTGTGACTACCAACGTCCGGCAAAGCATGGAGCAGTTTCAGGGCAAGGTGGTAATTCTCGATTTCTGGGCTACCTGGTGCGGTCCCTGCCGCTCTGAAATTCCTGGATTCATTGCTCTGCAAAACGAATATCGGGATCAGGGCCTTGAAGTCGTCGGCGTCTCCATCGATCCGATCGCTCCGCAAGGCGGCGGCGCGGCGGCCGTGGAACCATTTATGAAGAAGTTCGGGGTTAACTATACGATTATGATGATCCAGGGCCAATCCGCGATGGCAGGCTATGATGTAAGCCAGGGCATTCCGACTACCTACCTGGTTGACCGAACTGGAAAAATCACGAAGACTTATGTCGGCTCCAGATCAAAGACATTATTCGAGCAGGATCTAAAACAATTGCTGTAGCCGTCAGCAAAGCGGCCGAGATGAATGCCGGTGAAATATACTGCCGAGCGAAATATACGGAGCGCCTTTCGATATGAGGCCGATAAGTCTGTTCAAGCTTGTAATCCTTCGAATCGAGGAACTCTTCCGTCTGCTCTACAATGTTCCGCCCTCGAGCTGAGGTATGACGGCCCATCCCCCGCGCCGTGAGCGCACGGATTCAGCAACGGAGCCCTTAGCTATCGATCGCAGCGAATCTGTGCGAATCGCGAGACAATGAGAATGACTGCCTTCCTGCCGGCGCGGGCGACCGGCATTGATCAGAAGTACGGCTCAATCACGATTGGCAAGCGTTGCTGAGCCTTGCTGTCTTTGACGATGAAGCCGGAATCGATGAAGCCGGAATGGTCGGTTAACGAATCCTCCACGGACCCAGAATTGATCGGGACGGCGCCCGCGGTAATTAATTAACGCGCCGCGAAAGCCGCCCCGAACATCTTCTACTCGACTGGTGACCGTACACCGGATTGTTGTCGATCTGATGATCCAAAATTGGTCGGCCGAATTCTGGCGGTAAATGCTCCTGATGCCGGGTCGACCACGGTTATTGCAACAACGCCGCCGGTATTGAACCGGAATGTGCCTATCGCGCCCGTGAGTCCGAGCAACTGAGTCTGATCGCCTACGGCAACATCGCTCAAGCTGCCGGAGGCGGTCATGGAACCGTTAAAGCTTGTCAGGTCGTACTGATCTACAACCAGCGTCGAGCCGTCGGCGAATTTCGTGCCCATCCTGCGAAACACACCACCGCCGCCGTTCGCGGACGCTATGATTCCCAATTGAGAGAAGGGGCCGGGAGAGCTCGGCAAATTCAAGGTCGCAGTCCCGTGAGCCGCATCAGGCGTGACGGTAAAAACAGCCGAGTTAAAAGACCCGGGTGATTGGGCCGATCCTCTAACAGTGCTATAGTGCCAGACAACAACCGCAACAAGTGCAAAGACCGCCGCGATCACTACTGTATAGGCGGGCTTGGAATATCGTGTAACCATCGTTTCTCCTTTTCGGGATTCGTTTGAAGTGGCTTGCGAAGTTCAAGAGCTCTCGAAGAGTAGGCTTCCCCACTGTATAAGACGGATTGTCAGGCGGAAATCAAATGACTTATTAACATCCGCTGCTCTTACATGGGTTAGTGGCATTATGATCAAACAACGCAATGAATCTGGTCGCCGCCCAGCCCAGCTAATCCTTGCGCAACATGTCGGCGCAGTTTAACATAATCAATGCTCGAAGCCAGCCAAGGAGTTATTTAATAATGCGGTTTAAAGCAAGAGTTGCCGTTGTTGTGCTGTCAACGATGATAGCTTTCTACGCTATTATCGGCGGATTAATGACGAAGACCGGCGAGGCAGTGGCGCGCCAGAGCCCGGCCAATCAGCTTGAAGTATTCGATGAGGTGCTCAGCCACATAATTCGGAACTATGTCGATCAACCTGATCTGGAAAAGGTCAGGATCGGGAGTCTGAGAGGACTCGCGGAAGGAGTCGACATTTATAGCGCCTACCTTACCCCGGAACAAGTCAAACAGTACAATCCCGCCGCCAATCAGGCTGAGATCGGCGTGGTCCTTTCGAAAGTCGGCGGATACGCCTACACGCTCGCAGTGCTTAAGGGCTCACCGGCGGATCAAGCGGGAATCCGCAAAGGCGATTTCATCGAGTACATCGGTAAAGTTCCATCACGTGAGCTGAGTCTGTATGACGCGCAGCAACTCCTTAGCGGGCCTGCAGGTTCTCCCATCGAGCTTCGCATTGTTCATCTCGGCCAGTCGCGAAAAATCAGCGTTCCTCGGGCTAGAATAATTCAGCCGGTAATCGAGAGCCGCGCGGAAGAGGCGGGCATCGGGTATATCAGAGTGACGACTCTGGTTGACGGCAAGGCTAATGAGGTCAAATCTCAATTGTCCGATCTGGTAGCAAAGGGCGCCCAGAAAATAATTCTCGACCTGCGCGATTCATCAAACGGCAAGCTTCAAGAAGGCGTTGCAGTCGCAAACCTTTTTATAGGAACCGGAACCCTGGCGCGATTGGAAGGAAAAGAGAGCCGCGACCTGCAATCATTCGCAGCCGATCCCAATAAAGTAATGTTCAATGGTCCGCTTACAGTTCTTACGGATCGAACAACGGCCAACGCGGCCGAAATAGTAGCAGCGGCTGTGCGCGATCAGAAGCGAGGTGAAGTAGTTGGCGATCGAACCTTCGGTGCCGGAACCGAACAAAAGCTCTTTTCACTATCGGACGGCGGTGCGTTGTTGATAACGACGGCGAAGTACGCTCCGGCGAGCGGCAAGGCCTTTATTGAAGAGGGCGTCACGCCGACCGTCAAGGTCGAGCGACCCGCTGAACCTGAAGTCGCGCCGACCGACTCCGATGACGACGACAGCGACGAGACACCTCAGACCGTCCATCCGAAGGTCGAACCGCAGGCGACGCCTCCCGCTGAAGACATCCAGTTGAAGAAAGCCATTGAAATCTTAAAACAAGCTCCGGCCAAATCGGCGGCGCCGACAAAACGCGCTGCAATAAACAGCTCTCGAAATCGGACCCGCAACGATGACTACGAGTTTGCGACCTAAGAACTACGTCACACTTTCGCATCCAGACATCTCGATAATTAACATAGGGCGGCCCGCGCAGGCCGCCCTATTTGCATGCGTGCATGCGCCCGGCAGGGCGGGCGCTCTTACTTGGAGGTGAAAGTCTCCACAAGCGCGGCAATCAATCCGATCGCAATCACCTACGGGACCGATACTAGTCGGGCCTTCTTTCGTCGTGGTTCGTTTACTGAGTTATTGCTGTTTACGCAGGCTGTTTGCCCATGCCCATCCTTCACTCAACGAAAGTCTATTCGAAGGGCTATGCGGTTCGAAGGGGTGCTGTCGGAAGGGCGATGCTGTAGAAAGGGCTATGCAGTTCGATAGGGGGTGCTATGGGAAGGGATTATGCAGTCGAAGGGCTATGCAGTTCGAAGGGCTATGCTTGACACGTCACTGTGGCTCTAGTATTTTCCTCGATCTAGTAACTGACCGAATCTGTGCAATGTTGTACAAAATAAATCAGAAAAAGCTGATCAATTCATTGCAATAAGTTCTTGCAATGAGTTCAGCGAAAGAAGAGATAACAGATTTTGCTGATAGGACATTAAACTCTAGTCATCTAAGAAGGCCAGCGTAGCTCAGTTGGTAGAGCATCGGTTTCGTAAACCGGAGGTCAAGGGTTCGAGTCCCTTCGCTGGCTCCATAAAATCAATAAGTTAGGCCGCTTCGAGAGCGGCCTTTCTAATTTACTCACCTTTTCATTCACCTTTTCGCAGCTTGCCCCAAACACTGGAAAAATTCTTGTTGATGGGCCCTAAGTTGATGGGCCCTAAATAGCTGTGTTAACTTGGTGGCACTAGCGCGGACAAAGAAGTACCGGAAAAAGATCTGCGCAGTGGCTTCACGGAAAAGCTCAATCAACTTTAGAACGTCGAAAGGGCTTTTCTATGGCTGATCAGAACACTCCGAAACTAACCTACTCCATTCCCGAAGTCTGTGAAGCGCTCCAAATCTCACGCACAACACTTTGGAAGCTAGTGGTGCTTGGCAGAAAAAGAATAGCAGGGTAATTTGAAGAGAAGAAAGGCAGGGAGGTATAGGAATGAAAGGAAGAGAGCCATAGGAATCTTAAAGGCAGAAGAAGTAAAGCTGAC
>QHVH01000098.1 GCA_003222245.1 Blastocatellia bacterium AA13
AGTTCTGAATTACAGGGATTTATGCGGATCAGGTGTGTACTTCTAATCATACCGTGAGCTGCTGTGGAACGGCAATTACTCAGACTGTAGTCGTCCGTCTTCCGTCTGCAGTCTTCAGGCCCCAAGCTTGTCAGATATGACCCCGGGGAGCGTTACGGCTTACGGATTGTGGACCCCGAAAGCCTGACGACTGACGTCTGAGGACTGACGACTGAGCCGTGAAGCCTGACGACTGGGGCCTGAAGCCCGAAGACCGAAGCCAGAAGACTGAAGCCCGAAGACTGACGACTTTTCTTGTAGACTGCTTTTTTATGCCTGAGCTTCCCGAAGTCGAGACCATCGCTCGCGGCCTGGATAAGCGAGTGACAGGTGACGTCATCGACTCGGTTTGGCTGGGTTCAAAACCGGAGCCGCTGAAGTCTCCTGCCGCCGAGATCGGCGCCACACTCGAGCATTCGCGCATCACTGGCGTGCGGCGCATGGGCAAACATATCGTGATTGATCTCGAGCGACTCCGTTCCCGCTCCAATCGCAAACCGAAACGCAGGGCCACGCCAAAGACCTCGCGCGGTAAGAAGCCGCAGGCGCGCGTACTGGCGCAATGGATCGTCCACCTTGGGATGACAGGGAGCATGCTTGTCTGTTCACCGGGTGCTCCAGTTGATAAGCACACCCATGCCATCGCGCAACTCGCTTCGGGACGCGAACTGCGGTTCGTCGATCCACGCCGTTTTGGCCGGCTGAGCGTATCGCGCAACGGCGGCTTCGAAGCAGGCGGTGTCGAGCCCCTGGATGTCGATCTTGAAACTTTTGTTCGACTATTCCGAGGACGCAAAACTCCCATAAAAAGCGCGCTGCTGAACCAGAAGCTCCTGCGAGGCGTTGGCAACATCTACGCCGATGAGGCACTATTCCGTGCGGGAATCCGGCCTCGCCGTCGCGCTGCTACCCTCACCCGTGAGCAGTTGGGCAGCCTCTACGTATCCGTTCAAGAGGTGCTTAAGGAAGCCATCGCTCTTGGGGGCTCGTCTATCTCCGACTACGTCGATGCCGACGGAGAGGAAGGCTTCTTCCAGTTGCAGCACCGAGTCTATGGCCGTGAAGCAGAGCCATGCCTTGTCTGTAAAGCACCGGTGAAGCGCATTGTGATTGCCGGCCGTAGCAGCCACTACTGCGCGAACTGCCAAAAGTAGCAAATAGGAAGACAGGTATCGGGATTTAACATTCCGACGGAGCGCGCAATCTGCTTCTACTGTGCGAACCGCAGCTGCGGCAACCACCCTGAATCGACAATCGTTTTTCCCCAGTGTTACTCTTAGTCCCTTCACTTATGTCGAACTTATCTATTGGAGTTGATCTCGGCGGCACCAATCTTCGCATCGCTGCTGTTGACGACCAAGGCATTCTGATCGAAAAAGTCACCCTCGGTACAAAAGTCGCATTGGGCCGTGATCACGTGCTCAATGACATGTGCGACGCCATCAAACGCCTCTCGGAGAAGTACCACACGCGTGCGTCGCTGTGCGGTATCGGCATCGGTGTGCCTGGAATTATTGATCTCGAGACCGGCATGGTGCGGGAATCCCCCAACTTGCCGGGATGGTCAGATTACCCGGTGCGTGATGAGATAGAAAAGCGCCTGGGCACCCGCGTTATCCTCGAGAACGATGCCAATGCTGCCGCATTTGGTGAGAAGTGGTTGGGTGCCGGCCGCGGTGTGAACGATATGGCAATGCTCACGCTCGGCACCGGCGTGGGAGGCGGAATCGTGCTCGCCGGCCACATTTGGCACGGCATGAATGGCATGGCTGGCGAATTCGGCCATATGACCGTGGAACCCGAGGGCGTGCGTTGCGGATGTGGCAACCTGGGCTGTGTTGAACAATATGCTTCCGCAAGCGCAGTAATGCGCATGGCTAAAGAAGCCATTGCCAGCGGTCGCTCTACTACTTTGGCTCACGCTGCCAGTACGGACGCCGAATTCAGCGCCAAGGCGGTTTCTGCATGGTCTATGCCGCGACTGCTCCGCCATTTCACGCAGGAGAGCAGGGCGCTTCGGCACAGGTCGAATCCCGTCCCGGTAAGTACACCATCATTACGCGCGCTTTGTTGGGCAGCGATGCGGGACTATTTGGCGCGGCTAGGTTGCCGCTGGTAGAAAACGGGCAGTGACGATTTAGAGCCGAACTCTTCGACTAAGGCTCTAAGACCTTTTCACACGTTTGAAGGAACGCTTGGTTCTGCTCCGCCGTCCCCACCGTGACGCGAACCGCGGTTGCCGCTCCCCAGGGTGCGAGTGAGCGAATCAGCACTCCTCTTTCTTCCATCCTGGCAGCGAATGCAGCGGCGTCTTGCCGCACATCGCAATAAACAAAATTCGCCCAGCTTGGGACCGGACACAAGCCCAGCCGGCACAAACCGTCGAACAGGAACTTCATCCCCCTGGCGTTGCTCTCCAACGCCTGCTGCACATGATCACGATCGTCTAAAGCAGCCAACGCACCGGCCTGGGCTATAACAGAGACCGCAAACGTGGACTGCGCCTCCGCCACTTGCTTGAGAATTCCGGGAGCACCGAATGCATACCCGACTCGCACTCCTGCCAGTCCGTACACTTTGGAAAATGTCCGCAGCACCAGCAGGTTGCGCTTCTGTCGAAGATACTCAACCGAATGCGAATACTGAATCCCGCGCTCACCGGCGAAGTACTGAGCATATTCGTAGTAGGCTTCGTCCAGAATGACAGTTACGTGATCCGGCAATTGGTCGAGCAATTCATCAGTAGCGACTGCATCAAAAAGGGTTCCCGTCGGGTTATTTGGATTCGCGAGGAAAACGATCCGGGTTTTCTCGTTGACGGCCGACGCGATGCCACGCAGATCGAACCCGTCATTCTGCATCGGCACTTCGATCAGCTCTCCCCCAGCTTGCCTGGTTGCCGTCACGTAATGAATGAACGAGCGCTGGCTGGTGACTGCGTTGGATCCCGGTTTTAGCAACAAGCGCGCGATGATTCCAAGCAGATCCGTCAGCCCGGCTGACACGAGCACTTGATCGAACCCAACTCGGTGAATCCCGGCAAGTTTCTCTCGCAGCTCTCGCGCGGAATTGTCCGGATAAATATTCGCCTTTTCCGCTGCCCTTCGCATGGCTTCAATAGCTCTTGGCGAAGCGCCAAACGGGCTCTCGTTCGCGTCCAGCTTTATGCAACGCGAAATGTTCCGGGGAGGTTCTGACATCACCGTGCTGAGGCGAGTAGCTTGGCGATCTCGGGTGGTTTCAGCTGGCGATATCGTCCAGGCGGCACGTCCAGTTCTAGCGATCCGTAGCGCACGCGTTTAATCTTTTCCACGTGGTGGCCAACCTGCTCAAACATGCGCCGGATCTGGCGATTACGGCCTTCGATGATAGTCACCTCATACCACGGATTGGGCGCGTCCTTGATGATCTGAATCTTGGCTGGGGCGGTTCTCACTCGTCGCTTGCCATCGCCAGATGGAATCGAAACTCCCGCACGAAGCTTCGCCAGAGCAGACTCTTCCGGCTTTCCGCTGATCTTCACCAGGTAAGTTTTCGGTACGTGCGAAGCCGCTTTCATCAGCTTCTCCGCTAAGGTTCCGTCATTGGTAAGCAGCAGTAATCCTTCGCTGGCGTAGTCGAGTCGTCCGATGGGATAGACCCGGCCTTTCACTCCGGACAGTAGATTCATGACCGTAGGACGCCCTTCGGGATCGCTCACGGTCGTGACGTATCCCTTCGGCTTGTTCAACAGCAAATAAATCCGCCGCTCAGGCCCGTGCAGCAGCTTCCCATTGACGCGAATGTGATCGCGTTCCGCATCGGCCTTCGTTCCCAACTCGGTGACCGTCTGTCCGTTGACTGCAACGCGGCCGGAGGTGATCAGTTCTTCGGCTTTGCGGCGCGAAGCAACACCCGCAGCTGCGATAATTTTTTGAAGACGTTCAACTGGCATGACTAACTCAGTTCAAGGAGGCTGCTGAGGAACATCGGCGCCTCAATTAGATTCGTTCTCGGGCCCATCCTGGGAGTATCCAGACGCGTTCGCGTGTGCTTCCACCGGTTCCGCGTGCTCTTCCGAACTACTCTGGTGCGCAACCTCCGCCTGCAACTCTTCGCCCCCGGCAGCCTCGATGTCGTTGGGAATGCCGGTCGCATCCGCAACGCCACCTTCCGCAGGCAGCAGGTCGCTCTGGAACGATTCGGCAACCAACTTCTCAAAT
Organism: Blastocatellia bacterium AA13; assembly: GCA_003222245.1. GTDB lineage: Bacteria > Acidobacteriota > Blastocatellia > UBA7656 > UBA7656 > QHVH01. Next base: position 4,242 of record QHVH01000098.1, read on the forward strand.
TCCTCCATGCTGGGCAGTTCGTTAACATCTTTTAAACCAAAGCGCAGCAGGAATTCCTTTGTCGTCTTATACAAAATGGGGCGGCCGATCACAGCTTTTCGTCCTGCCGTCGTAATGAGCTTTCGGTCAAGCAGAGTTGCGATCACGCCCCCGGAGTCGACGCCCCGGATCTCACTGATTTCCGGGACAGTCACCGGCTGCTTATAAGCGATCACAGCCAAGGTTTCGAGTGCTGGAAGGGATAGCCGGATTGGCGGCTTCAGGCTCTTCGCAAAGGCGCGCACCACGTCGTGTTGCTCGGGCTTAGTCGCCATGCGGTACCCGCCGGCTATCTGACGAATCTCCACACCATGTTCCTCAGTAGAGTAAGCCGCAACCATGTCCTCGATCGTGGCCCTCACTTGTGATCGCAGGTCCGAGTCATTCTCAGCAGGAGTCGATTCTTTCACCAACTGGACAATCTGGTCCAGCGTCACCGGACTTTCCGCCGCATAAATAATCGCTTCCAATGTTGCTTTCAGACTCATTGAATTAAGCCTTTGCTCGAAGACTTAGCGCCAATCGTCGCGCACCGCGGCCTGTTCATTCATTATGGCGTCGAAGCCCGTGTGCTTGCGAACCACGATCTCACCAAACAAGCGATCCTGCCGCACCTGTATGGCCTGCAAACGCACCATTTCAAGCAACGCCAGGAAGGTGCAGACTAGCGCATTGCGCGAATTCACACTCCGCAACAACTGCAGCAACCGTACCGGGCGCTCTTCCAAAGTCAGACGCCGCCGAAGATAGTCGATCATCTGCCCCACGGTGACCGCTTCCTCATCCACCTGAAGCATGGGACGCGACTTCGCCCGGTCCAGCACCTTCTGAAATGTCTTCACCAGGTCGATGACATCCGCCGCCAGCTCCGGTTCCGTCCCCTCTGCGTCTTTAAACTCCCGCAGAGCCGGATTCGACCACACGGCATCTTCGATCTGCTGCTTCTGCAACAGCATCTGCGCGGCAGATTTAAATTTCTCATGTTCCAGCAGGCGGTTGACCAGCTCGGAGCGCGGATCCTCCTGCGCCTCAGCGGGCAAGTCCGGGTCGCGC
>QHVH01000099.1 GCA_003222245.1 Blastocatellia bacterium AA13
GCTTCGAAACGTAATCGTAGGCTCCATTCTTCAAAGCCTGAACAGCGGTATCCACCGATGCATAGCCGGTCATAAGGATCACCATCAGGTTGGGATCGATCTCATGCATGCGCCGCTGCAATTCGATTCCATCGATCCCACGCATTTTGATGTCGACCAGAGCCGCATCCCAGGAGTTCTCCGCCATTAGCGATAATGCCTGGCTTCCGTTTTCGGCGGCGCCGATCACATAGCCCTCTTCTCGAAACCATTTACCCAGAGAATCACGAACGCTGAGCTCATCGTCGACAATGAGCAGTTTCGCTTGTTCACTCACGGTCTCCCACCTTTCCTGGCGTCGCTCGCCGCTACGCCCGCCAACTCCGCGTCATGGCCATTCAGCGGCAGTCTGATAGTGAACGTGGTGCCCCGCCCAAGTTCCGATTGAACGCTAATTGTGCCCCTATGGCGCTCCACAATGCTGTGACTTATTGCCAGTCCAAGACCAACACCCTGGCCCGACTCTTTCGTCGTCATAAACGGTTCGAAAATGCGGGCCAGGATGTCGGGGGGGATGCCGGAACCATCATCCCGAACTTGGATTTCAATTTCCTCGCGATCTGCCAGCAGGCGCGTGTCCAGCCACAAATTCCCGCCTCGCGGCATTGCGTCTATTGCGTTGCTGACGAGGGCGAGCAGCACCTGCTCCATTTGCGCTGCGTCGCAACTAAGCGGCGGCAGATCGGCAGAGAGGTCCAACTGCAACTGGATGCCGGTCATGTCCAACTTGGGCTGAACCAAGCGAACCAGCTGATCAATGACCATGTGCAAGTCGGTCGGTGTGGGATTCATGGGCCCGGAACGCGAGAAGGTGAGAAGATTTTTCACCAGGTCGCCGCAGCGCCGGCTTTCACGAGCGACAAGATCGAGGCACTGTTCCGTATCCTGTCGATGCTTTCCGCCGGTTTCTCCTTGATCGAGCCATCGGCGCAACAGTTTTGCGTACGTCAAGATGCCGGACAGCGGATTGTTGATCTCATGCGCGACCACGGCCGCCATCTTGCCGATCGAGGCCATGGTTTCTGCGTGCAGCATCTGATTGTGCGCGGTCTGCAATTCTCGAGTCTTCTGCGCGACCCGTTCTTCCAGGGTGCGTGCGCAGGAGACGATCTCTTCGTTCGGGCCATGCGGCGGCTATCCTGCGCCAGTTGTGCGTCGGCCCGGGCGAGAGACAAATTAGTGTCGAGCACGCCGAGAATCTGCTGACTTGAGGGATGGGCGTGGCACTCGGCGTTGGAGCAGGACGGCTGGTTTTCCAGCGGTGTCACAATTCCGAGGACGCGTTCCCCGCTCGAGGCGCGGTAGATACGGAAACGGTCGGGGCGGTTTAGACGACTGAGCGGCTGCGATTGGGCGTGGCATCCATAACAGGCTTCCGCGTTCTTGTCGACAGTGCGACTGATCTCGCCCACATCGCTGGAGTAGCTGATCCGGCCCTCCTGATCGAACACCCGCACGCGCACCATGCCCGGTTCATCGGCCATCGTGCGCATCATCTGGTAGAGCGCCTGGCGATCGTTGCGCAGCATGTAGTAGCTGGTACTGCGCTTGATGACGTCACTGACGCGCTCGGCCGAAGTGAGAGCAGCGGTCTCGAGGTGTTGCCGATGAAGCCGAATGTTGAGATAGCCGAGAAGACCGAAGCTCACTAGTAGCGCCAGGAGCAACCGTGAAATGAGCTTGGCGCTGAGGCTATGGTGCAGGTGTCGCCAGCGGTTCCAAGCATCACGAATTGGATCAATCTGCCGCATTTTCCAGAACAGCGCCTTGGCGAGCAATAGGTTGGGCGGCGACTGGCTCTACCATCTCAACTTCGTGGTCCCCAGGGAAGATGGGCAGATACTTTGTCGCCAGCCCGAACAGCGCGAACCCAACCGCGATGATGGCGCCAGTCACGGCCACCTCCGTCCACTTGGGCACGTAGTGCACGCCGGCGGCCGATTCCAAGCCGGTGATGCTTACATTCAGCCGGTTAGTAATGAAGCCAAGCACAACCAGGACTGACACGAGATAAAGTGCGCCTGCTTGCTGGCGCAGGCTTTTACGAGAGAGCAGGATGAGCGGCAGAATCAGGCTGAGAGAGATTTCGAGCCAGAAGAAGTACATCTCATAGCTCGGCCGAAACAGCAGCCTCAGCATGCCGCGATGGAACAAGTCCTCGAAGCGGAGAATGGCAAGCACGGCAAGGACCACGAACAATACCCGGCCGAGTTCCTGAAGAATCGGAAGCTCCAGTTGGCGTCCGAAATGTTTCGCGCTCAGTGACGACTCAAAAATCGTCATCGCAAGCCCAACGGCAATCGCAGAGATGAAGAAGAAGACCGGTAGCAGCGGACTGTACCAGAAGGGATGCAGCTTCTCCGGCATGATCAAATACAGCGTGCCGAGCGACGATTGGTGCAGGGTGGAGAGAATCACACCGCCGATAACCAGTGGAACGAGCACACTGCGGATAATCTTCAAAGGTTTTTGCAGGTCGAAACGCTCCAGCACAATGGGCGCGAATTCGAGAGAAAGAACCGTGGTATAGAGCATCACGCAGTACGCCACTTCAAACATCACAGAATGCGGGTTTCGCATAACCAGCGGATGCCAGATCCGGTAGGGCCGCCCCAGGTCGTACATTAAAGCCACACAGACCAGGAGATATCCGAGAAATGCGGTAAGGACAGTTGGGCGCACGATGGGGCGAAGGCGCTTGATGTTGAAGATATGTACGGCAGCCGTAAGGGTGAAGCCACCGGCGGCCAGCATCACGCCACAAAGCACATCGAAGCCGATCCAGATTCCCCAGGGAAACTGATCGTTCAAATTCGTAGAAGGACCAAGACCGCGGATGAAGCGAACTGCCGTGGCATAAGTGCCTGCCGCCATGAAGGCGAGGAAAACGAACTTCCAGAAAGTGAGTTTGACCTTCACCGGGTGTCCTCCTTCGCCTGATCCGTAGCTGTTTTCTTGAGGCCACCTTCGATAGCGGCCACCTCTTCCCGGCGATGGGTAATCCACCAGATACCGCCCAGCAGCATGCCACCCAGGGGCACAAAGTCCGGAATCCGCGACAACACGCGGTAAGTGAGGATGGGCAGTGGATCGCGAGTCAGATCGCTGCGGTATCCGAACTCTTCGAAGGGGATGCCCGACAGCAACAGAACCGAGGTGCCACCTACCTCGCTCAGTCCATAAATGTGGTTCACGTATTGGTTGGGATTGTTCCGGATTCGTTGTTGGGCCTCCGTGATCAGATCGTCACGGTCGCCAAACTTGGTGGCGCCGGTGGGACACGCCTCGGCACAGGCGGTCGCCCTGCCCTGACTTACCCGGTCTGGGCACATCGTGCACTTCTGCACACGCGGCAGCACCTTGTTCCATTCGTATTTGGGCACTCCGAACGGACAGGCCACCATGCAGTAGCGACAGCCCATGCAGCGATTCTCGTCATAGATCACCGGTCCGGCGGCGGTCTTTTGCAGTGCACCGACTGGACAGACCGAGGCACAGGCAGGATCGGAACAGTTCATGCACAGTTTGCGCATGAACTTCTCGCCCTTGGCTAGCACCACGGTGAACTTGTGGTCTGACTGCTGGCCTTCGGCAGCGATCGCATCGTTATAGGACAGCTTGTTCTTTTCCGCGCACGCTGCTTCGCACTGTTTACAGCCGATGCACATAGTCGCGTCATACAACAGCGCCTTGCTCATGAATTTCTCCGCTGATTTCGGAAGCCACAGACGCGATCGCCTGGATCGCCAGCAGAATGTAACGGGACGATTCGCGCGGGCCAGCAAATGGAACGCGTCAGTATCGGCTGCGAAATCGAGTCAAAAAGGAACACCCGAGTCTGGAGGGATTGCCTTCCAGACTCGGGTGGGCTGTGCCTGAAGGGGTGCGGGTCCTGCGTAACGTTCCCTGAACGTCCAATCAAGGTACGCTCATCCGACGTTTCGCCCAGCCCGTTCCCGGCTGATGGTTTCACGCGACACCCCGATCTGTCTGCCCGACGACATGGCCCAAGCTACCCGCCGTCTGGCGCACCCAGGAACAGCCGGTCTGGCTACTTCTTCTCGAGTCCGCGAATATGGCTGATGACCGCAGTTACCTGCTCGGGCGTCAGCGCCTTGTTAGCGGAGGCGTGCTTCGGGTTGCTGGCCAGGAATTTCGTGATGTCCTCGTCCGACATTTTCTTGACTTCGTCGGAGACCAAGCTTTTGGCTGCTCCCTTTCCGGCTCCGTCCGGAC
>QHVH01000019.1 GCA_003222245.1 Blastocatellia bacterium AA13
AGACCGTGATCGGCGGAAGGCTCAAGCAGAGCGGCATGTGGTGGACAGTTCGCGGCGCCAACGCGATCATTCACCTAAGATGCTCTTTGTTGAACAATCGCTATGAAGATCACTGGGACGCTCGCCGCGCCGGCTAGCCCCACATTTATGTCGCGCACCCGTTGACCTTCCTCGAATGGATACATCCCGGCCTTTGGCGTAGAATCACCTCGCCAGCACGGACAAGTCCCCCAAGTAGAGGCAAGCAATGGAACTCCGAAGAGTCGTCGTAACAGGCATGGGCGCAGTCAGCTCGAACGGCATCGGCCGCGAAGCGTTCTGGGAGGCAACCGCCGCCGGCAAAAGCGGAACAGGACCGATAACGCTCTTCGATGCTTCGAAGCTCTCCTGCCGAGTCGCCGCCGAGGTCAAGGACTTCGATTTCGACTGCTACGTCTCAAAGAAGGATAGAGATCGGGTCCAGCGAGCCGTGCCGATGGCTTTCTTCGCCACCGACGAAGCGGCCGCCGACGCCGGGCTTGATTTCGGCTCAATGAATGAGGCCGAACGCGAAAACATCGGAGTGATCATCGGAACGGGAGCGGGAGGCATCGAGTTCGCCGAACGACAGTACAAGCAGTATTACGACCGGGGAGACCACGAGGCGGCATATCGCAAGGTCAGCCCGTATTCGATTGTAGCTTCGTTCGTCGGCATGATCTCGAGCGAGATCAACATGGCTTACAGGATTCACGGGCGCAGCCATGTCATATCCACGGGATGCACCAGCTCGACCGACGCAATGGGCTATGCGCTCAACGCGATCAGGTTGGGTCAGCTTGAAACAGCGATTACCGGAGGCGTGGAAGCCTGCATAACGTTCGGATTGATGACGGCCTTCTGCCGGATGGGAACGGTGACGACAAAGCACAACGACGAGCCGTCAGCGGCGTCGCGGCCGTTCAACGCGGATCGCGACGGTTTCGTTCTCGGAGAAGGCGCCTGGATTCTAATATTCGAAGACCTGGAGCGAGCGCAGGCGAGAGGCGCTCACATCTATGCGGAGGTGGCCGGCTACGCATCAACGTGCGATGCATATCATCGCGTTCAGATCGCGCCCACCGGCCACGAAGCCGCGCGCGCAATGACGCTCGCTCTTGCCGAGGCGGGCTTGCGGCCCGACGAGGTGGGCTACATCAATCTTCACGGAACGGCTACGAAGATTAATGACAAGACCGAATCGGCTGCCGTGCGTATAGGATTCGGCGACAGCGCCAAAGAGATTCCGGCCAGTTCTACAAAATCGATGATAGGACATCCGCAGGGCGCCTCCGGGGCGGCCGGGGCAGTCGCGACGCTGATGGGAATGAAGCATGACTTCGCGCCGCCGACTATCAATTTCTCGGAACCCGATCCCGAATGCGACCTCGATTATGTGCCTAACATTGGACGCGCCGTAAAAATCGATACGGCTCTGTGCAACTGCATCGCATTCGGCTCGAAGAACTCCGCGCTCGTTTTTAAAAAATTGCGCTAACCCTGATTGATTTCAATTGATCGCCCGCGACATCCCCTCGCGCGCGCCGCCGTTCCATCGAAGCCAGCGCTATACCTCCGCATACGGCGACGAATGCAAAAAGAATGACTACGTATCTCGGCTCTGGATATTCCAGCAGCGACAGCAACGCTATCCTTGGAATAGCGATCAACCCAATCAAAAGCACATATTTCGTCTCTTTATTTCTAAATAGAACGAGCAGCCCTGCTAAGCCGAGCGCGGTATAGACCCACGTCAGCATCATAAAAAAAGGAAGCCAGAACTGCTGGTGTCGCGACCGATCCATCTCCCGCGCCGGGAAGATCGTACCCTCGAATGGATAGTACTGGGCGTGAGGATCAAACCACATCGATACGGCGCGCTTCAGCGGCACAACAAAATGGCTTCGCAAAGGATGATTGTGAACTCGCTCTTTTGCTATCTCGCCGAATTGCGCATCGATTTCGGAGGTAATCTTAGGCTGACCCGGTGCGGGAGCGTCCGCCGCATCTTCATCATCGGGCTCGTCTGAATCAGCGCTGTCCGCGGATTCCTCCGCGCTGTCGGCCGATTTCTCGTCAGCAGATTTTTCGTTTGCCTTGGACGATTCCGCCGGTGATTGGACGACCGGCGGCTTGGGAGGAATCGACGAAGGCGGGTTGTTGTACTCATTCAGCAGCGTCTCGACCCGCGCGCGCTCATCGGCTGAGTCAAACGCATAATCAGGAAAGCTCTCGATCTTGATTGGAGTAACACCGAGCGGCCATACCGTGCTTTCAACGTGCTTCTGATCGACGATCCACGTCAGCGTCCACGCGGTGTAACCATAGGGAAAGAACTGACCGGGCATCGCCGCGTTGGCGGGCGCGATGGGCTGAAACACCCGGAATACGCGGGCGTTTCTTATCGTCCAGGGCATCAAGGTTATCGCAAACCCAAATGACAGAGCGACGACCCACGCCGAAAGCCTCCGCAGGGCGGGTCGTGATTCTCTCGCAAGAATTCTCCCGAGCGAGAGCTTATTGAGCTCGACTAATAGAAACGCGCAGCCGAGACCGGCAACAAAGAGCCCGCCTTCCGGTCTAACCATCGTCAGTAATGCGCCAAGCAGCCCGGTGATAAACCAGCGGATCAAGGAGCTACGCAGGCGATCGGCCTTGAACCCAAGCATGGCGGTTAGCGCGCACAAGACCGCAAGAAAGATTGCCCACGTTTCCGTCAGTATCGTAGCCGCGTAGATCGCGCCGAACGGACAAACCGCCGCCAGTCCAAGAGCAAACGAGAATGCTCGAATTCGCTTTCGCCGGGGCCACGACTCCGGAGCCCAGTTGAAAGCAAGCAGCGCGATCAACCAGCAGGAGCCAGTGTCAATGAAAGCCTGAACGATTCGCACCGCCCGGTTGTTATCGATGCCGAATATTTTATAGACGCCCGCAAGAAATAAAGGATAACCAGGCACTCGAATGTAGCTTGAATCGTAGGGCGGCTGTTCTTCGATCGAATACACGTGCTGCTCAATCACATTCTTAGCGATCTGGGAATACATTCGGCCGTCATTGGGCTCATCGTTGGCGAGCTTCAAGGCGAGAAACAACCGAAAACCGAGCGCAACGCCGGTGAGGATTACTGCCGCGATCACATATCTTTTCATTAGGGCCACGATACAAGTCGTCTAGTTTCGAAGTCGTTTCGATCAACAAACGGCGGTTCAGGTTCGAGCGCGGCGTCGCCGGAAATTAAACCTCCAGAGCTTCCGCCACTGAATTCCAGCGATCGCGAGGCCGCCTGCCGCCGTGACGAATGGAAAAAACTCGACGGTGTAGCGAACCTCCGGATGCTCCTGCCACGCCAGGAATGCAAGCCTCGGCACAATCAAAAGCGTCAACATCAGCAGCCATATTCGAGCGCTCTTATACCGCAGCAATATCCATCCTCCAACGGCGCCAAGCGCAGTATAGATCCAGAGGACAAAAAGAAATGCCGGAAGCCAGTAGTGCTGCTTCTTGTCGAAATCGAGATCCGAAGTCGGAAAGAGGTCGCCCTGAAACGGATAATATTGCGTGTGAGTATCAAACCACATCAGGAACGCTCGCCGAACGGGGGTCGTCACGTAGTAACGGAACCGATGCCGTTCAATTCGCTCGCGCGCGATCTCGCCGAATGCAGCATCGATCTCTCTGGTCATCTGATAGCCTTTGAACTCTTCGCCGGTGAAGTCGTCATTCGGTGACTCGATCTGGCCGATGTCCCCATCTTCTCCGGACTCACGCTCTTCCTGCGGTATAGGATTTGGAGGGTGGTTATACTGCCCGTAGAGCTCGGTCACCCGCTCGCGTTCGTCGGGCGAATCAAACGCATATTCGGGGGCTTGATCGACCTCTATCGGATAAGCATTCAGTCCGTCTTCGAATACGATTACGTATTGCTCGCGATCTACCCACGTTCGCAGCCATGCGATGTATCCGGTCGGCACCCACTCATTCGGATTGTTGGCGGCTGGAGGCGCGAGAGGTTGAAAAACCCCGAACACACGCGCGTTCCTGATCGTCCAGGGCGCCAGCACACAGGCCAGGCAGAGCGCCAGAATCGCGGGATAGACAAGTCCGCGCACGAGCACCGCTCGACTCTCCGAGCGCTGTCCTTCGCGTTTCGCGCGGCGAGCTCTCACAAGACTAACAAGCCCAAACGCGGCCGCCGCGGCTGCGGGAAATATGCCGCAGTCGGGCCGAACCATCGCAGCGAGCCCTCCCAGAATTCCAGCGCACGCCCATAGTCGCCGCGGTCTCGGAGATCTAGTTGCCAGGGCCGCCGCCAAAACGCTGCTCGTAGAAAGAAACATCGCGGTGACTTCGGTCATCACAGTGGAAACATACACAGCGGTAAACGGGCAGATTGCTCCAAGCGTGAGCGCCGATATTAGCGCCGTCCTCCGGCGTTCGGCGGGCCATTCGAGCGGAGCCCACGCCAGCGCGAGCAATCCGATCAACCAGGTCGTTGCCGTGTCGATGAGAATCTGAATGGTATGAAGCGCGGTCTTATTGTCGCTTCCGAAGACTCGGTAGATTCCCGCGAGCAGTAGAGGATAGCCCGGTACTCGGGACAAAGTGGGATTGTAAGGTTCTTCTTCGTTGCCGGAATATCCGTGATGATCGATCAGGTTTTGAGCGATGAGAGAGTAGAATTTTCCATCGCCCTCGTCCTCGCTGGTAAGCTTCGAAGCAAGAAATATCCGGAACCCGATGGCAATCAGGGTAATCAGAACGGCGATTAATATCTGCCTCTTCATACGACGAGGTTTGGATGTTCTATCGGGCGAAAGTCGGTGTATTATATTCAATCGGCGAGCGCTTGAACGAAGATTTCTTACAGGCTTGAATATCCTCTACAAGCGGCGCCAGTCTAATTGCCATACCGGAGGTTGCGTCGTCCGCTCACAGAGATACGCTCGCAGAGTTAAATGAGAAACAACCGGGAAGTCCCTGTATTCTTTGATCCGGATCATAAGCGCTGGCCGCGATTGCGGCGAGGAGTCTTTCTCACCGGCCTCGCGCTCTCAATTCTATTCGGATTGCTGATCGTCAGCATCCTCATCAATCCCAAGCTGCCCGACCTCAACCTTCCGCAATCGAGCATTCTTCCGAATGGGGGCCATGCGACCGCGCCTCCTCTGCCTGACAAGTTCCTGACACCGCGCCAACGGCTTCTACACGAGGCCAAGCAGCGGCTCGAGTTCGAGCGCAGCCGGCGGCTGTACGAGCTTCGTCATCAAGACGCGCCCCGTATAGTCTCGGACGATCGCCTCGATTTCGGATTCTATGTCAACTGGGACGAGTCGAGCATGAGCTCGCTCAAAGAGAACATCAACAATCTCGACGTACTCATAGCAGAGTTTTACAGCCTTCAGGATGCGGACGGCACGCTCCACGAAAACGATCCGGAACGCCAAAAACTGGTGCTTGATTATGTTCGAGCCAGAGCGCCGAAGCTTCCCGTGTTCGCGCTCGTCAACAATTTCTACGCTCTGAGCACAAAAGGGGCGAGCGTCCAGGATAAGGGAAAATGGGAGGCCGAAAAACTCAAGGCGATGCTCGACAATCCCCGCGCCCGCGCGAATTGCATTCAACAACTCCTCGACTTTGCAAGGGAGGAAAGATTTGCGGGCATCAGCATCGACTTCGAAAGTGTGCTGGACGAAGCACAGGCCGGCCTGAATCAATTCGTCACGGAGCTTGCGATCGCTCTTCACAAGGAAGGGCTCGAGCTCTCGGTCAACGTTCCAGCAAACAATGATTCGTTCGATTATCGAAGGCTTTCCACCGACGTCGATTATCTTATTTTGATGGCGTACGACGAACATTATTCGGGCAGCAAGCCCGGTCCGATTGCCGGGCTGGATTGGTTCGAAGAAGTGCTCCATACGCGGCAAAACGACGTTCCGGCGTCGAAGATGGTCATAGCAATCGGCAACTACGCGTACGACTGGGCCGGAAACGGCGAGCCCACGGTAAAGACCTTTGAAGAGGCAATACTGACGGCCAAGGAATCGTCCGACGAGGAAACCAGAGTGGATATCGAGATGAGCCCCGGCTCGCTGAATCCAACGTTCAAGTACGAGGAAAATGAAGGAGAGGTGCACGAGGTATGGATGTTGGACGCCGTCACCGCGTTCAATCAGATGGCCATTGCAAGACCTTTTGCGCCTCGTGGAGTCGCATTGTGGAGGATGGGCGCCGAAGATCCGTCGATATGGACCTTCTTCGGGCACGACGAGCCTCTCGGCAGTGAGGCAGCGGCAAAACTGAGCGCGGTGAGATATGGCTACGGACTCGACTACGAGCTCAACGGCGATATTCTCAAGATTCGAGAGAAGCCAAAAGAAGGGAGCCGTGAAATAGGCTATGACCCGGAACGCGGACTGATAACCTCGATTAAGTTCAACGAGTTTCCGTCGCCATATGTCATAGCGCGATACGGCGCCGTGCCGAATAAAATCGCCCTTACATTCGACGACGGCCCCGATCCTCAATACACGCCGGAGATCCTAGACATACTCAAGAAAGCGAATTGCCCCGCTACGTTTTTTGTCGTCGGCTTGAACGGTGAACAGAACCCGAACCTGCTGAAACGCGAGGTCAACGAAGGGCACGACATAGGCAATCACACATTCACCCATCCGAACATCGCGGACATCTCCGATACTCAGTTCGGCCTTGAGCTTCGCGCAACCCAAGTTCTTTTTGAAAGCGTAATCGGCAGAAGGTCGCACCTGTTCCGGCCGCCGTTCGCCGAAGATTCCGAACCTAACACACCGGATGAGGTGAAGCCGTTGGAGCTTGTGACCGACCGCGGCTATCTCACCGTCGGCATGCTTATTGATCCCGGCGACTGGAAGCGGCCGGGAGCTCAGGAGATCATCGACCAGACTATCGCGAAGGCCAAGAACGGCGACGGCAACGTAGTGTTGTTGCATGATTCCGGCGGAGACAGATCGCAGACCATTGAGGCGCTGCCGGAATTAATCGCGCGCCTGCGCGCGGAAGGCTTCGAGCTCGTCACGATTTCACAGCTTCTCGGAAAATCTCGCGACGAGATAATGCCTCCCATTCCGCCGGATCGCGCGTGGCAGGCGTGGGCCGGATGGGCTGCGTTTGGAACGCTCAACGGCGCCATCATCGTCCTGCACGTCCTGTTTCTAACCGGCATCCTTCTCGGAATCGGAAGACTGCTCTTTATCGGAGCGCTCGCCATTGTCGAACGATGGCGAGAGCGCCACGCACATTACGATCCGGGCTATTCACCAAGCGTCGCCGTTATCGTGCCTGCGTTCAACGAAGAGACTGTAATCGTGCAGACTATCACTTCGTTGTTGGCCTCCGGCCATCCACCGGGCTTTGAAATCATTGTCGTCGATGATGGATCGGTTGACGGTACTTTCGAGCGTGCGCGACAGGCGTTTCAAGACGAGCCTCGCGTGCGGCTCTTCAGAAAGCACAATTCAGGAAAGCCGGATGCACTCAATTTCGGGGTCGCCAACACCGACGCCGAGATAATAGTCACCCTCGACGCCGATACCGTCTTTGCGCGCGATACGATTAGCAAGCTGGTGCGGCATTTCTGCAATCCAAAGATCGGAGCCGTCGCGGGCAATGCGAAAGTCGGAAACCGAATCAACCTGCTCACCCGCTGGCAGGCCCTCGAATACGTGACGAGCCAGAACCTCGATCGCCGCGCATTCAATACCCTGAACTGCATTACCGTGGTGCCCGGCGCGGTCGGAGCCTGGCGGCGCGAACTGGTACTGCGAGTCGGCGGCTTCAATCATTTCACTCTTGCCGAAGACGCCGACCTGACGATGGCCATCCTGAAATTGGGCTATTCGATCGCCTACGAAGATGAAGCGATAGGACTGACAGAAGCGCCGGACACGGTTCGAGGTTTTATCCGCCAGCGCTATCGCTGGATGTACGGGACGCTTCAGGCTGCCTGGCGGCACGCGGACGCGCTGTTTCGGCCGAGGTTCGGCTCGCTTGGTTTTGTCGCGCTGCCGAATATTTTTATCTTCCAGGTATTCTTTCCGTTGATCTCGCCGGCTATGGATCTCTTGATGCTGGTGACGCTGGTGCTTGCGGGCGTAAACAAGCTCTATCATCCGAACGAGTACACTCCTGATTCACTTTGGCGAGTCCTGTTCTACTACGCGTTGTTTGTCGCGGTTGATTTTATGGCGGCGGCCCTGGCGTTTTTCCTCGAGCCCAAGGAAAATAAGCGGCTCCTTGTGTGGCTCTTCTGGCAGCGCTTCTTTTACCGGCAGTTGATGTACTACGTGGCCATCAAGTCTACACTCGCATCGCTCCAGGGAATATCGGTCGGATGGAACAAGGTCGAGCGAAAAGCGACGGTGAAACAGGTAGCAAGTGATTAGCTGTTAGGTCGGATGTTAGCGGTCAGCTTTCAGCAATGAGTGATCAGTTTTCAGGTTAGCAATTGGTTCCGTTGAATGGACGAAACCCTCGTAGTCACCAGCAGAAACAATGACATCTTGACGGTTACGCTGAATCGTCCGTCTAAGAGCAACTCGCTGAATCCGGAGCTCGTCAGTGTGTTGACGAGTTGCTTCGAGAGCTCCGCAGCGGATCTCTCGTTAAAGGTCGTTGTAATCACGGGCGCCGGAAAAACATTTTGCGCCGGCCTTGATCTCGATCTGTTGTTGAGTTGGAGTATCGAGGAGAAACTCGATCATCTTGATAAGGTCACGTCCCTCTACAGCCTGATCTGGAACCTGCCTCAACCGGTCATAGCCGCGGTTAACGGTCCTGCCATTGCGGGAGGCTTCGATCTTGCAGCCTTTTGCGACGTCAGGCTCGCCGCGTCCGAAGCCGTATTCGGCCAGGCCGAAATCAACATCGGGCTTACGCAGATAATTCATCCGCTGTACAAATCTATCGGCCTCGCGCACGCCAAAGAGATGGCGTTGACAGGTCGAAGCATAACGTCCGAAGAAGCTTGCCGAATTGGATTAGTCAATCACGTCTATCCCTCGAATGAACTGATGCGGCGCGCAATGGAAATGGCGGAAACGATGGCGTCAAAACCAAGAACGGCATTATTCGAGACGAAGCGGCTAACCCGAGCCTTGATCGATCTGGATACAGCCGCCGCAATGGAGACGATCAGAAGCAGCTTCAGGCGCTGCCTCGAATCGGAAGAGCACCAGCGGAGCGTCGCCGCGGTATTTGAAAAACTAAGGAAGGGTAGGTAGCTTTTAGTCTCCAGTTTTTGCCGCTGGCGCGCATGGAGCTTATGCCTACACCCGACACCTGGAACCTAATCATAGGAGACTTCGATGGCAACAATTCGTCCTTTTAGAGCGCTTCGGCCGGAGCCAAACGTCGCGGCCGCGGTATCGGCAGTGCCCTACGATGTAGTCAATACGGCCGAGGCGAGGGCCCTCGCGGCCGGAGACCCCCTGAGCTTTCTACACGTTTCGCGGCCTGAAATAGACCTGCCTGACGGAACCGATCCTTACGCGGATCAGGTCTATGCAAAAGCCCGGGAGAACTTTGAAACTCTCAAACGAGAAGCGCCGCTATCGGTTGAGTTGCAACCCAGCCTTTATGTCTATCGGCTCCAAATGGGAACCCATTCGCAAACCGGCATCGCGGCATGCTGTTCGATGGATGAATACGACGCCGACATCATCAAGAAACACGAGCGCACTCGTAAAGACAAGGAAGACGACCGCACGCGGCATATGCTTGCGATATCGGCGCAGACCGGTCCCGTTTTCATGACCTACCGTCAACGGCCGGAGATCAACGAGATCCTTGCAACGACAAAAGACTCGGATCCGCTTTATGATTTTGTAGCCCCGGACGAGATTCAACACACGATGTGGCGCGTCAACGCGAGCAATGTTCAGCCGCTGGTTGAGGCGTTTCAATCGGTGCGTTCGATCTACATAGCAGACGGGCATCATCGGGCGGCAAGCGCCGCACGCGCTCGAGACACACTAAAGGCTGAAAACTCCGCGCATCGCGGCGACGAAGCTTACAATTTTTTTCTTTGCGTTTTATTCACTTCGAATGAAGTTCAGATACTGCCATATAATCGAATCGTCAAAGAGCTGAACGGCCTCAATCCGCGGCAGTTGCTCAGTACTCTCGAAAAGCAATTCGAAGTTCAGGCCGGGGGTCCGCCTTCGCCGGCCGAAAAGGGCGCGATCAGCATGCGGCTCGAGAACCAGTGGTACTCGCTGTCGCTTCTCTCGGAAGTAACTAAGCCGCTCGGCCCGATCGCCTCGCTGGATGTAAGCGTCCTTGAAGACAGGATATTGGAGCCGATCCTGGGTATTACCGACATCCGCACCGATAAGCGCATTGATTTCGTGGGAGGAATACGCGGGCCCGCCGAGCTCGAGCGTATGGTCGCCGACGGTCGCGCGGCAGTCGCTTTTTCAATGTACCCGGTGTCGCTCGATGAATTGATGGCGATCTCAGACGCGGGAGCGATAATGCCGCCCAAGTCCACGTGGTTCGAGCCTAAATTGCGCGACGGACTTCTCAGCCACTTGATATCAGGTGAAGAATGAAAATACTAATCGCCGATAAATTTCCTGCAGAGGGTCGCGCCCGGCTGATGCAAGCGGGCTGCGAAGTGGTATACGACGCCGAGCTTAAGGATGGGAGCCTGCTGGAGGCGATCCGGGACAGCGGCGCCGACGTTATCGTCGTCCGCTCAACTGTAATCACGGCGGATATGCTTGAAGCCGGAGGAGCGAGCCTCATAGTGAGAGCCGGCGCGGGCTATAACAACATCGACGTAAAGGCGGCCTCCGCCCGAGGCATCTTCGTCGCAAACTGCCCGGGCAAAAACTCGATCGCTGTAGCCGAGCTGGCCTTCGGACTCATACTCGCTCTTGATCGGCGGCTCACGGACAACGCCGTGGATATGAAACGCGGTGTATGGAATAAAAAAGAATACAGCAAAGCAAGGGGTTTATTTGGAAGAACCCTCGGCCTCATCGGCCTCGGCCGAATCGGACAGGAAATGATCCCGCGCGCCGCCGCCTTCGGGATGCCGGTCATAGCCTGGAGCCGTTCGCTCACCGAAGATCGCGCGCAGAAGCTCGGAGTGCAACTAAAGGAATCGCCCGCGGAAGTCGCGGCCGATGCTGATGTGATCAGCCTTCATATCGCTCTTAAGGATGAAACGCGCAATCTCTGCGACGAACGGTTCTTTGCGGCAATGAGGCCCGGCGCATTCTTTGTGAATACCGCGCGAGCGGAAGTCGTGGATCACGCCGCGCTTGAACACGCGGTTCGCGAGAAGGGCATTCGCGCCGGGCTCGACGTATTTCCCGGAGAGCCCTCGAGCGGCGCCGGATCTGTAGAAGATAAGATCTTCCAGCTCGATGGAGTGATCGGCACGCATCATATCGGCGCATCGACTGACCAGGCCCAGCAAGCCATCAGCGATGAAACGGTTCGAATAATTCTCGAATACAAGGACAGAGGTCATGCTCCCAACGTCGTCAATATCGCGAGAAAGTCGCCCGCGACTCACCTGCTCGTCGTTCGCCATTTTGACCGCGTTGGCGTGCTCGCGGAGGTATTCACGCGTCTAAAAGCCGATGGAATAAACGTGCAGGAGACGGAAAACGTTGTATTCGAAGGAGCACAAGCCGCCATCGTCAGCATTCACCTCGATCAAGCGCCTTCGGAGAATTTATTGCAATCGATCAAAGCGAGCTCGAACGACATAATCGAGCTTAGCCTGCTGGCGCTTTAGCAAATGAACCGGAGAACTCGCCAGTCAGCCGTCCAGTAGAACTTCGAAATCAAAGAGACTTTTGAAAACAAAAAAGGTAATCGATGAAATTCAAAACAAGCGCCCGTTTGTTTTGCACCTTGGCATCGGCGGCTCTCATTCTTTCGGGCTGCAAGAATTCTCCTTCACGCAATGCAAATATTTCCAACAACGCGCAAAAACAACCGACGTGGATCGCCCAATATCGGCCTCCCGCTTCATTGTCGGGAAAATTCGTCGGGGCGAACCTCGCTTTCTTTTCCTTTAACGCAATATCAGTTGTGTCGAGCAACATAGTATTTGTCGCGGGAGATTTTCCGACCACCGCCGATCCCGTGAAACGATATGCTTCCATTCATCGCACGATGGACGGCGGCAAGACCTGGGTGGAGTTTCCACTCAGGGTGAGCGGCTTTGAAATCGATCGCGCGAACGCGGTCCATTTCGTAAGCCCCACGCTTGGCTGGCTGTTCGGCTCCTATCCCAGCGGGCCTGAGCCCGACTCATCACCCATTGGCGTAGCATTGAAGACCACGGACGGAGGATCTAGCTGGACGGCTTCGAAGATCGGCGGGTCACTGGTTCCGACGTGCGCTTACTTCACTGATGCCGAGCATGGCTGGATGGGAACCATCGGTCCCGTCGCGGAAGACGAGACGCGCCCCAGTGATCTGCTGGCGACGACGGACGGCGGTGCAACCTGGCGATCCCAGCGTCGATTTCCCTACCCGATCAACGAGGTCTTCTTTATAGACAAGCAGACTGGATGGTTGGGAGCATACAAGGGCGCTGTCTATCGCACGATGGACGGCGGCGCTACGTGGCTGGAACAAACAACCGGGCTGGAGCCGCGGCCCGGCAATTCTGAAAATATTTCTAAGCTATTCTCAATATACGGCATTCACTTCATCGATCCCCTCAACGGGTGGGCGGCCGCGCGAGCGGAAGAAGAGGAAGGCGGGCGCTTGATCGCGACTACCGATGGCGGTAATTCATGGAAACCGTTGATGACCACCGACCAGGAGAAGCTTCGAAGCGTATTCTTCGTCAATCGAAATGAGGGATGGGTCACTTCAAACAGCGGGCGATATATTTACCATACGAGCGACGCCGGAAAGACTTGGACCGCGGAGCAGATCGTGTTCGAGCAGAATAGCCCTATATATCGCATCGCCGGCAGCGATGCGGCGCATATGTGGGCGGTAGGCGGAGGCGCTATTTTTGCGCGGATTAATCAATAGAGGTTAGCGGTGCGGAAGAGGTAAGGATTTGATTCAATGCCTCGCGCACGCTCACGCGTCATGTGCCGGAGAAAATGACGAACGCTGTAGGGACGGGCCTCCGTGCCCGCACTACATTAGTTTGAAATGCGCCGGAGTCTTGAACGTGTACTCGAGAACAACGGCGATGGATCATCGATAGAATGCTTGACCTTGATCCTATATCGCGCTTTTTCTCTGAGCCTAATCTGTGTAAGCTTTCTTTCCGCGGTTCCACACCATTACGACTGACGAGGTGCTCCTGATGAAGAAATTGTGCGTAGCAATGCTTGTCCTGATATTCGGCGGCGGCTCGATTCCCGCGCAACAATCTAAACCAGCCGGTTCTCTTCAACCGCCGCGCAGCGCTCTGGAGGCGATCACGGCCGACGATTTAATGAGCCATATTAAAACTCTCTCGTCGGATCAGTTTGAAGGCCGCGGCCCCGGAGCGCATGGCGAGGAGCTTTCGATAAATTACATGGCCGATCAGTTCAAGAAAGCCGGTCTGGAGCCGGGTAACACGGACGGCAGCTACTTTCAAAAAGTACCGCTGGTCGGGATAACTACCAGCCAGAACACCGATATGAAAGTCGATGTCGCCGGTCACGCGACGAAGCTCCGATTCGGAGATGATTTTGTCGCTCGAACAGTACGCGTAGTCGACCGCACGAGCTTCGACGCGGATATGGTGTTCGTCGGCTATGGAGTCGTCGCTCCCGAATACAAGTGGGATGACTATAAAGGGATGGACGTGCGTGGAAAGGTGCTCCTGATGCTGGTTGGCGACCCTCCGATACCTGACCCTAAAACGCCCGGCAAATTGGACCCGAAGATGTTCGGCGGTAAAGCAATGACCTATTACGGTCGATGGACCTATAAATTTGAGATTGCCGCGGAAAAAGGCGCGGCCGGGGTGCTCGTTATACACGAGACCGGGCCGGCTGGTTACCCGTGGGCCGTTCCAAAGGGAAGTTTTACAATCGAGAACTTCGATCTCGTCTCAAAAGACAACAACATGTCGCGCGTCAACGTCGAAGGCTGGATTACGAATGAAAGGACGCGCGAAATATTCAAGGGTTCGGGCAAGGATTTCGACGCGTTAAAGAAATCCGCGATTCGCCGCGACTTCAAACCCGTGCCGCTCAACGCGCATGCGAAGCTGACGATCGAGAACAAGCTGCGTCGAATCAACTCGAACAACGTTGTTGCCAAAATCGAAGGCTCGGATCCAAAGGTCAAGGACGAGTACGTCATCTATATGGCGCATTGGGATCACCTCGGAATCGGGCTGCCGAACGAAAAAGGCGACAAGATATATAACGGAGCGCTGGATAACGCTTCAGGGTCGGCAGGCCTGCTGGAGACGGCCCGTGCATTCAAGGCTCTGAAGAAACCTCAGCGCAGATCGATCTTGTTTCTTTCGGTCACCGCGGAGGAGAAAGGCCTGATCGGATCTAAGTACTACGCGGAAAATCCCATTTATCCGCTCGAGAAAACACTGGCGGCCATAAATATGGACGGCTTGAATCAGTGGGGGCGAACTCGCGATATTACTGTGATCGGATTAGGAAATTCGACGCTCGATGATATCTTGCGCACAGCCGCCGCGGCCAAAGGCAGGGTTCTCAGCCCTGATGCGGAACCTGAAAAAGGCTTCTACTACAGGTCTGATCATTTCAACTTCGCCAAGCAAGGCGTACCAGCGCTCGATCCTGAAGCAGGCGTCGATTTTATTGGAAAGCCGAAAGGCTGGGGAATGAAAAAGCGCGACGAGTATACCGAGAACGATTACCACAAACCGTCAGACGAGATTAAACCCGATTGGAACCTCGCGGGCGCGGTGGAAGATCTTCAGCTCTTTTTCACGGTCGGATACGAGATCGCGAACGGCGCCAAATACCCGGAGTGGAAGGCCGGTAACGAGTTCAAGGCGAAGCGCGATGCAATGCTGAAGAAGCAATAGCCAAAGCACAACCGGAATAAAGACGCGAAAAGCGGCGCCTGTTCTTTTCAGGCGCCGCTGGTGTTTTTGGACTGTCCTCTTATATGAGGCTGCTTGCAAGTTCTAACGAGTTTCTACTGCTCCATCGATTTGCCCGCAATCAACGACTCGCAGTGCAAAGTCTGGGGCCCGTTCTCGGTGCACACGGCAAATCTGCCCCCCTCGTACAAAGAAACCCCGGCGTATTCGCCCTTCGCGTTGACTACATAAAAATTCAGGTCGAATCGAGGATTGCCCTTGTCGTTGAGCAGGCGTTTTTCGATGGTGTTGGCTTTGACTCGCTTGCAGGCATCCAGAGCGGCGTCTTTTGGATGCATGCCGCGTCTCATGTTCTCGACAATAAGGAAGGAGGAGAGGTTGTACAGATTGGCTTCGCCGCGTCCGGTCGAACCCGCGGCGCCGACTGCGTTATCCACGTAGAGGCCCGCTCCGAGGATCGGAGAATCGCCCACGCGACCAGGAATCTTCCAGGCGAGGCCGCTGGTTGTTGTAACACCGCACACGTCGCCGTTCGGACTGACGCCGTCGCAGTTGATCGTGCCGTACAGATGCTCGCGATCGATCTTTCCTTCAGCAACCATCTCGAGCGCAACTCGATGGCCGGCTTCGGCTCGCTTGGTTGGATCGAGGTAGTGATTAGGATCCGTTCGGCGCTTCCATTCCAGCCATACTTTTCGCGAATGTTCCGTATTCAGATCGTCCTCGATTTTGAATCCGACGCTGCGAGCAAACGCCTGAGCGTCTTTGCCTACTATGAGGTGATGATCCGTTTGTTCCATAACAGCCTTGGCGACAAGCGACGGGGTTCGCACTCCTTCGATAGAAGCCACGCCTCCGGCCCGCTTCTTTGGTCCATGCATGCAGCAGGAGTCCAACTGAACTATCCCCTCGGCATTCGGCAACCCGCCATAACCGACGCTGTCGTCGAGCGGGTCGAGTTCGACGATATTCACACCGGCTATCAACGCGTCCAATACGTCGCCGCCTGAGGTGATCATCGCGAACGCCTTTTGTACACAAGTAACGTCGCCGCCGTTCTTGAACCTATTGCCGTTCGCGGATGAAATAACGACCGGCTTCACACCGTTACCCGTAATAATCGTTGGGGACTTCGCGGAAAGCAGACCGGGCTTTGCAGCAATTAACCCGGTAGCCGCGCCGCTTATGACGAAACTACGACGTGTGATTTTCTTGCTCATGATTCTCCTCTATCTTTCGAACGCCATGGCATTGGCCTCGAGTGCTCAGCCCAAAGGATTGCCTGGTGGAAAGTCACCTCGGCCACATGTTTCGAATCCAAGCGGATACGAACCGAGAATCCGCGCGTTTTGTGTTTGAAGATCGGCAATCTTATGACTTTTACTCGCTGCAAGCAAGCGAATAGAGGATCGTTTCAAGCATCCGCGCATCAACGGGCTTCACAATCCGACGCTTCACGACGCAGGGACTTCGAACGACAGGCACAATTGCACGATTGATCTAATGTTCAACCAGGTTTTATTACTGTCTTGCCGAAAATTGGCTGCGTGCTAAATGACGTATCGGGGTAAAACTGAACACATGGTTGGAACTTGAAAAGCTCTAACCATCCGAGCGCATCACTACATTGATAGGCAAGCGCGACTATCTACCCGGTGTCCAGTTGAAGGAATGGGTCAAGCATGCCTCAATGATGAATCCGCTGACGCGAGCTACTACCAGATTCCAATGTTCAAGTTGAAGGCGCTTCGGTCAAAAACGATCTCGCTTCCTGTAACCTGTGATTGAAACGCGTCCAGCTAGACCGGAGGGCGAAGGCGCGGCAAGTTTATGTGAGCTCGCGCGACAATCTGGCTTCTCGTTCGGCAAGACAGAGCAGGGCAGGATGAGCAACCATGCGCGAATGTGCCCCGTGCATAAAGACTGTTCTCCCCATCTATAGTCCTTCCTCAGGCTCGTTGATTGGCCCACGCAGATTTATTCAAATCAATAGAAGGCATCAGAAAAAATGGGAAGTAACTTAGCCCCTAAAGAAGCCGCGACCTGAGACTCCAGTCGCTGAACTAAATCGGCTCGCTGACTGAATCGGCCAACTCATCGTTCGCTGGCGTATCGTCGGGGACTTCGGCGACGAAAGATGACTAGATGCGATCTTTCATGCGCGACGATATTTGAGAGAATACTGATTAAGCTTCGGAGTCGGATTCCGTGGCGCGGGCGGATGGATCGGCAGTTACCATCCGCCCGCGCACGGCTTCGGGGGCCTCCGTCCTCGTAAAAACGGTCTTAAAAGTTTCAATGCAGCATTGCTGAATCGATCTATTCGCGGCGCATTATGATCGCGCTTTGTAGGAGATATCGCAGCGTTCCACCGATCGCGTTCAACAATCTACCTGCGGCGTGATTTCACGCGCTTTGTAAAGCTTCTACAACGTATGGCCTGCACAAGCTCACGGCATCGCATTCAAAAATTCTTCACAACTAGACAATTCAAACTCGCGCGCCTTTACCACAACATTGGTAACGCCCGTGATGCGAGCGGAAGGCTCGCAGGTACCTGCCGCCCGCACCACGGTTCCTGGGGGCTCTATCATCTTGATCCGCGCGCCAACTTGAAGCAGAGCGCCAATGAATTGGTGTCCTGCATGGCGCCGCTTGATTCGAGGCTATTCTGCTCCTGTTTCCAGGTAAACCTATCGCGTAGATCCTTTACATCAAAGGGCATTCGCTATCGCTCCAAATCCCTGCTATTCCCCGTGGAGCGGACGGCAGGCTCGCAGGTACCTTCCGCCCGCCCACGGGCTTCGGGGGGCTCTATCATCGCGGTACCTTCCGCCCGCCCACGGGCTTCGGGGGGCTCTATTATCGCGATCAATATTTGCGGCCTTTATATAACCACCCTTGGCTTATACAGGAGCGACTGAAATGATGGCGTGCGTCGCCTGCTTCAACCTGCTAAGCCGTCCCTGCTCAGGATCAATGCTCAAGATCAATTCGTACTCAAACAAAATCTATCGCTCAAAACTGATCCGCTTTTCATATCGAACTGCTGCTATTCCCCGTGGAGCGGACGGCAGGCTCGCAGGTACCTTCCGCCCGCCCACGGGCTTCGGGGCTCAATGTCCCGACTGCACTAACTGCTTGGAACGTAGCCTCCTCAGCACAATGATCCGATGCACTGCCGGATCTTCTGCCTCTCCTGCCTATGCGGACCTCCTCCTCCTCAACCCTGGGACTAATTACCTCGTCAGGATCTTTTCGACCCCGTCCAGTCGGTCTTTCAATCAATCTATTCCTGCCAAATCTTTTCCTGGCCTTTTCCTGGTGAACTTCTTTCTACCAACTTTTTCTTCCCAGACCTTTTTCTGCCAATTCTCTCCGTCAAGGCCTTTCGATCCTTCCGGCTCTTCCAGCCCGGCCCGGCTCCGCTCGGCCCTTTCGGCCCGGTCATTCCCGACTCTGTCGTGCCCGCGGTAGTGAGATTACTATCGACTGCGGTCAGGTACGGGGACAGGTCGATAAGGGGGGTAGATTTTTTTTATTGTGAGCCGAAATTGAGGAGGAGGGCGGCGAGACTAACTCTGTGCGTCTAATCGAACAAGCGAACTTCGGTGCGCTTCTGCTACTTCTTGCTTCAATTCCTCCGGAGTCAGAACTTCGATATCGGGAGACCAACTCAAAATGAAACGCACCAAACCCCGGCCTCGCGCGACTCGAAGCTCGATCGTAGTTGACTCGTCCTCTTCAGATGTTCTCGCCTTCCGTTCGATCAGTTTCTGTGAACGATGAAAGGTACGCTCGCCAAAGACGCGCGCTGTAACTCCATAGGCCTTGAGCCGAACCAGCATCGGCTTGCCATGAATTCCGTTGAAGCAGTTGTCCGCCAGAAACTCACGCAGATTGAATCCCTCTGGGCGTTCAAAGGAGTCGCCGGTTTCCCGCAGGGATCTAATATGATCGATGGCAAGAGGGGCTATTGCATTGCGGCGATGATCGTAGGCGATGAGCTTCAGTGTAGCGCCATCAGGATCGAAGTAGACGGAATACGGATCAACCTCGCGATCGCTGACCTTATCCTCATTTATCGAGTAATAGCGCAACAATACGCGTCGTTGTTCAATGGCGGCGTTGGTCAGTCGCTCGATCGTCTCCGCGTGCGGGCCAAAGTCTTTCGCCGGCGCGGAGGCGCTTCCGAAGATCGATGCAAGACGATCGAGTCGGTCACGCAGCGACTGAGGAAGCGAGGCCCTCACCTTCACCAGCATTGAATTGATAAACTCGGCGAACGGCGATCCGAAAGCGGTCAGCCCGGTCGCCGCGATCGACTCTTGCGCCAGCAACAACGGCGCAAGCTCCGAAGGCGTAAGCGGCGGCGGCTTGAAGCGGTAACCATCACTGAAACAGTATTGGACCTCGCGCCCGTGGACCTCCTCTTCGATCGGATAGTGAAGAGACAATATATCTATATCGCGCTTGACCGTTTTGCGGTTCACGCCGAACGCCTTAGTCAATTCTTTTTGCGTCCTCGGCCGCTCCGCCAGAAGCAAGGGAATCAATACCATTCGTTCTGTCAGGTCACCGCGATGCGACATTTGGCTCCTCGTCTGAATATACGAAACGAACAGTAGCCTTGAGAGGGTTGCTCGTCAATGGGACAAGACTCAAGTTCGCATCTCATCATAATAAAGAGGCCTGACAAAAAGGACTTCAGCAACGCCTAGATTTAATCGCCGTGCTCTGATACTGCGTAGTTCCAACTGAATGTCTCTGCAGGCATGATCTCGGTATTGATATTTAACAACGAACGGCTCTTTGTGAAACAAATCACCAGCGCGCTGGCCTGATTGGGTTACCGCTTAGCAATTATTCTCACAAACTGCTTGACACGAATTGAAATAAGGCGATAATGGCAGGCTGGTCTCTTAAAACGCCGCTAAAAGATTTAAAAAGAGAATGTACTGAGGTTCGTGAGTCCGACTCCTAGGAGGTAGGTCGTCCGAATGAGTCTCTGTTTTCGTGTTAGTGGAATACGCCCTTACTGTGTGCGCACACCTTCATTGATCCACACAGGCATTATCACTCTAGTTTGAATTAGTCGAGCGGACGACGGAGGCCCACAGTGTACGAGTATTTGGATAGGGTGTTGAGGTGTATCGACTGCGGTGAAGAATTCGTTTTTACTGCAGGCGAGCAGCTTTTCTTCGCTGACAAAGGATTGAAGAACGACCCGAAGAGATGCAAGCTCTGCAAACAGAAAAAGAACGAACGAATAGCTGCGAGCACGGGGACAGTAGGAAACCATACCTCACGAGAGCGCGTTGTCGTAATTGTTCAATGCGCCTTGTGCGGAGTCGAGACGACGGTTCCCTTTAAACCGAGTCAGGGACGACCGGTCTATTGTCGGGACTGCTTTTTAAAGATGCGCGCCTCGAGGATTCAGCCTCATCCTCATTTATAAGACGCGGCGAATCTCTCCTTTGTCCCTTCAGCGAGAGTGATGCAGAGGGCGGTAAGTAGTTCTGCATCAGGTTTCAGCTTCCGCGGAGGCTCTGATTCTTGCTGCCGCAGCCCGGAATTCCATTACACTGAAATATTAAGAGCTTCCATTACCTTCATCAGGTCTTCCCAGGTCTCGCGCTTTTTGTCCGGTGACCTAAGCAGGTATGCCGGATGAAAGGTAGGCATTACTTTGATACCGTTCCACTCTCTCCATACTCCACGGGATCTCGACATCGACTCGTTCGTTTTCAACAGGCATTGGAAGGCGGGAAGGCCCAGGGTGACGATAACCGACGGCTTGATAAGCGCAATCTGACGGAAGAGAAAGGGTTCGCAGGTAGCCGTTTCGTCACGTTCTGGAGTGCGGTTTCCGGGCGGACGGCACTTCACCACGTTCGCTATATACACGTCCTCGCGCTTGAGCTTCATCGCCTCTATCATTCTATCCAGCAGTTGACCCGCTCTGCCGACGAACGGACGTCCCGTTCTATCTTCATCGGCCCCGGGCCCCTCGCCTACGAACATCAGCTCGGCGTTTGGATTCCCTTCCCCGAAAACTATGTTGGTTCGGCATTCGCTCAGCTTGCATCGCGTGCAATCGCCAATGTCGGTCCTAATCGCCTCTAGTGAGATATCGGCCTGCCCTGCCGCGTCAGAAATTGCAGAGAACAGAGCGTTCTGATTAGCGCTCGGCCGAGGCGGCTCACTCTTGTTTGGCGGCCCTGAGGGTGCTTTCGAGATGGGAGAAGTTGTCGTTGATTGAATCGTTCGATCGCTGCTCGAAGATGTCGAGGGTGAAGGCAGATTGCCGACACCGATATCACGCATGTATTCAATCTGATTCTTTATATCGGCCGCGCTCCGCGCAAGCTTATCCAGTATCTCTTTGCGAGTCATTCCGGGATTCTCCCCGACCCCCGAGACACAGTCAAGAAATGAAGCCAGGGGCCTCGAACTGCCAGTGTGTTCCTGAAAAGCGACTCAATTGAATTTCGTTCAATGCAGCAATACTCTTCCGATTGTCAGCGCCGATACGGCTTCGGCTCCGGCTTCACGCAGACAGAGGGCGGCTGCGCAAATAGTGCTTCCTGTCGTGAAGAGATCATCGACTACAAGCACGCGAGCGCCGAGAAGGGCGCCGGCCTTGGCGATTTCAAAAGCGCCCTCAACGGATCTGGATCGATCGTGAGCATCCATTCCAAGGCGATGCCGCGCCGTAGCCCTAACTCGACTCAAAATATTCTTGCCAACCGGAATCGCCAATTCGCTTGCGAGAACTCGGGCGATGACATCGGCCTGATTGAAGCCCCGCTCTTTCTCGCGTAGTCGATGCAGCGGTATTGGAATGATGAGATCGCTCGCGAGATCCGGCCGAAAACGCTGATAAGCATCTACTAATAACCGGCGGAGTCTTTTGCAGAGATATGGATGTTGCTTGAGGAAGATAATGGACGCTTCAATCGCACCGCCATACTCGCCGACAGCTCGGGCGGCGTCCAAAGGCATTGTCACGCACCTTCCGCAGGAAGGCCGTGTTGAATCCGCGGGTTTGATTTCACTGCTCGCATGCGTCCGCGTAAGCGGCGCTCCGCATCTGGCGCACGATGTCTCGCGATCGAAGAATCTTGTGATTTCCGGGTTTGTCCAGCATTGAGCGCAGCAGACTCCGTCGTGCCAATTCTGCAGAGACTCTCCACAGACCCGACAATCGGCGGGATAAGCGAGCGATACTACAGCATCGCGGATTCGGCCGAGCCCTCGAACGAGCAGTGAGGCGTCTCTTTCTATACTGTGCCTTTCAGAGGCAGGCTGCACCCGGTTTTGTCTATCGCGGACGGTTTAGAAGGCTCGTAAAATACGAGCGGCGGTCAGACCTCTTCTTCGACGAGAGAACCCTGTTCCTGTAGTTCCTGGCACTTTATGCAGTAGCGAGCCCAGGGAAGAGCTTCAAGACGTTTCGCCTGAATATCCTCCCCACAATTTACACATTCGCCATAACTACCTTCGCTGATTCGATCGAGCGCTTCCTCGATCAGCCGTAAGATGTTTCGCTCGTTTGTACTTTGAGAAAACAATAATTCCTTGGTGTATGAATTCGATGCCTGATCGGCGGGATCCTGGCTGATGTCGCGATTCGCCTCACGACCGTAGTCTTCGGTCCGCTCGACCATTCCGAGCAAAAGGTCGCGTTGGCCCTGAAGTTTTGCTTCCAACTGTTTTATTTTTCGTTTGTCCATCAATAGCTCCTGATGAAATCAGTCCGTAGTCACAAAGGGTAGATTCTAATGTGTTCCTCGGTTTCTCTCAACCGCTCATTTCTGATATTTCAAGCCTTGGATTATGGTATTCGCCCGGTAAACCTGTTCGAGTAAAATCAGCCGCGCCATCTCGTGCGTCAAGGTCATGCGAGACAGCGACAGCAGCATGTCGGCCCGTTGCCTCACGCGTTCGCCGACACCGGAATGGCTCCCGAGCACAAAGGAAATCTGCTTGTACCCCTTCGTCATTTTCTCCTGGAGAAATGCGGCGAATTCCACCGATGCAAGCGCGCGTCCACACTCGTCCAACAGAACTACAAAGGGATCGCCCTCCAGTCGTTTGCAAATATCTTCCGCCTCCGTAGAGAGCGCCGTTTCCTCCCCGCCATTGCCGTCTCGTATCTCGACGATCTCAATTCGGGAAAATCGCCGTAGCCGCTCCGAATAATCATCGATCAAAAGTTTCAGCGGCTGGCTTTTGGTCTTTCCTACCCACACAAAACGCAGTTTCATAACTGCTCATCAGCCTTGCGGGACCTGAGCTGTCCTATCTCGTACCTTCGCATTTTTTCATAAAGATTTTTTCTGCTGATGCCCAATATTTCGGCGGATCTTGTCTTGTTCCCACGGGTGAACTCGAGCACCTCTCGAATGTACACGGCCTCGAGTTCCGCCAGCGAGGGCTTGCGCTGCTTTGATTGAATAAGCCGCGCTGCCGACCGCAGGTACTCCGGCAGATTGGAAAGGCCGATGGTATCGCCATAAGCGGACATCACGGCCTGTTCGATGATGTTTCTAAGCTCGCGGACGTTGCCGGGATACTCGTATTCCTCGAGCGATTTCAACGCGTCGCCCGAGATTCGAATTCCATTGTGGCCGCCGCGGGATGAGAAGTGTTTTGCGAATTGATCGGCAAGCGAAGGTATGTCTTCGGTACGCTCGACAAGCCGCGGCAGAGCCACGGTTACTACGTTCAACCGATAATAAAGATCGTCCCGGAAAGCCCGCGCTCTGACCGCCTCTTTCAAATCCACGTTGGCAAGCGCGATTATTCGCACATCAATTGAAATGGATTGCTTTCCTCCGAGGCGTTCGAAGATCCGCTCCTCGATCACGCGCAGGAGCTTGGCTTGGGACGACTGGCTGACGCCGGCTATCTCATCGAGCACAAGGCTTCCGCCGTTCGCGGTTTCAAAACGGCCCGGCTTGCTTTCAGAGGCGCCGGTGAAAGCGCCCTTCTCGTAGCCGAACAACTCGGATTCGAACAAGTCTTCGGGAAGTGACGCGCAGTCTATTTTTGTTAGGGGACGATCTCTGCGATGGCTCCGGTCGTGAATGGCCTGCGCGACCAGATCCTTGCCCGTTCCCGACTCTCCTATCACCAGGACGTTCGCGTCGGTGCCTGCAACGCGGTCGATGAGATCGGATACGTTCTTCATCACCGCGGAGTTGGTTACGAGCTGCATGTCAATGGACCCTCAAAGCAATCGCGTGGATACTGAGGTTACTCTCGCCTGAGTTCGTCGAGATCCAGTTTAATGCGCTCCGCATCTCTCCACAGACGCTCCAGATCGTAGAATTTTCGCGTGGACTCAACGAACGTATGCACAATCAAATCGCCGTAGTCTAGCAGAATCCACTCTCCGTTGCTATAGCCTTCACTGTGCATCGGCCGCCGTCCTTCGGCCCGCATCGCCTGCTCCACCGCGTCCGAAATTGTCTGCACCTGCTTCGTGCTGGCCCCGGTTGTGATAAGAAAGTAGTCGGTGAATGACGCGACTTTTCGGAGGTCAAGTACGACCGGGTCCTTTGCCTTCTTATCGCATGCCGCGTTCAACGCCGTCAGGTACGCTTCGTCTTCTTCATCGATCGCGCTCTTGTTCGAATCAATACTCATCTCTTCTCCACCAGCAGTTCGGTTACGATGCTTTATCAATATAAAGACGATACTTTTTGATGTAGCTCACAACCTGCGCGGGAACCAGATCATCAACCCCCGCCGCGGCTCGAATGCGGCTTCTTATCTCGGTTGAGGAAAGAACTCCTGTGCCGTAATCCGTCAAGAAGACAGCCCCGCTTCTTTCATTGTCAAGATTCGGCGTACTTGAATCTGCCCTTAAATCGATCACTCCGGTATTGGAAAACGCCGGTAATCGACGATTTTGGAGTGCAATACTGAGCTCCGCGCCCCTCGTCACGACTATCAAGTTTGATTCCAGAAGAATTAAACCCGGATTCTTCCAATCGGGAAACTCGAGATATGAGTCCATTCCCATTATGAAGAATATCGAAGCTTCCCGTCCCGCCAATTTTCTGAGCCTTTGAATGGTCTCAAAAGTATATGGCCTGCTCGGCTCATCAAGCTCCATCGTCGATACAAGGGCCTGCGGCAGGTCAGCCGTTGCCAGCACCGCCATTGCATATCTGTGATAGGAATCAAGCACGGCGTCCGGTCTTTTGTGAGGCGGCTGAAGGCTCGGCACAATCAGAAGCTCATCCAGCGCGAATTGTTTCAAAACTGAATGAATTACCTTGATATGAGCGTTGTGAATCGGATCGAATGTGCCGCCGTATACGCCGATTCGCTTCGAATTGGAATGCATAGTCGCCGCAATTCACCTCGAAACCGCGCCAGCCGGGTCCGCGCTTTCGGGGATGACGGTGTTATTGGATCGATTTAAAGCCGCGGCGTTTTCGATCCTTTTGCCAAGGTTGCGTTTCAGCGTCGAGATGCCTTTGCCGGTGACCGAAGAGACTTCGATCAGCTCGAGGCCCCTCTCCTGGCAAAAGCTCCTTAATCGATCCAGTCTCGACTCATCGTCAAGCGCGTCCATCTTCGAAGCTACGATGACGCGCGGCTTCTCGCCCAATTCGGCCTTGTATTGGTTAAGCTCATTTTCGATGATCAGAAAATCTTCAACTGCATCTCTTCCCGAAACGGACGAAATGTCAATGACGTGCGCGAGAATAGACGTTCGCTCGATATGTCTGAGAAAATCCAATCCCAATCCGGCGCCCTCGTGGGCTCCTTCGATAAGACCCGGAATATCGGCGACGACGAATGTCTTTTCATCGTCCCAACTCACCACTCCCAGATTCGGTTCAAGCGTAGTGAAGGGGTAGTCCGCTATTTTCGGGCGCGCCGCGGAAATCCGTGACAGCAATGTCGACTTACCGGCGTTTGGAAATCCGACCAACCCCACATCCGCGATCAATCTCAGTTCTAACTGTAGACTAATTACATCACCGGGCTCGCCGTCCTGATGATAGCGCGGCGCTCGATTGATGGAGGTTGCGAATCGCGCATTGCCTCGCCCGCCTCTGCCGCCGCGAGCAATCACCACGCGCTGTCCAGGTTCGACTAAATCGTAGAGCGTCTCCTGAGTTTCGTGATTGATTACAAGTGTGCCGACCGGTACCGGAATCATCACGTCCTCGCCGTTCTGTCCGTGACGATTACTGCCTTCGCCGTGCGATCCATTGCCGGCCCGGAACTCAGGGTTGAGCCTGAATTGTAAGAGTGTGTTCAACTGATTCGTTGCTTCCATGAAAACCGAGCCGCCGTCCCCGCCGTCCCCGCCTGAAGGTCCTCCCCTGGGGACAAACTTCTCTCTTCGAAACGCCGTAACGCCGTTTCCGCCGCGTCCCGCCTTAGCTGTGATTTTGGCTCGATCTAAAAACTGCATTGTTCCATTATAGACAATTGACAAAGGCTGAGTCTTGAAGACTCAGCCAGGATAAAAAGATTGAGCAGGCCGGTGCTTTGAAGAGAGGCTCAGCGGTAGGAATAATCGACGGTGAGAATACGGTCTCGAATTCACCTTGCGAGCTATACCTTCGGATAGACGCTGATGAATTTTCCTTTCCGTCCCTTCTCTTCGAATTTCACGATACCGGCGCCCATAGCAAACAAGGTGTCATCGGAGCCCCGCCCCACGTTGAAACCCGGTTTGAATTTGGTGCCGCGCTGCCTCACCAGAATCGCGCCTCCTAATACGGATTCGCCGCCAAACCGCTTCACGCCCAGCCTCTGTGCATTGGAGTCTCTTCCGTTGCGTGAACTCCCCACGCCTTTCTTATGAGCCATAATCCCTCTCTTGTGTGGCCTTACTAGTATCGGACAAAACTGACGACAAACAGCCGATGCGGCGCCGCACGCGCCGGCGTTTCTAGCCGATGGACTCAATCCGTACAGATGTGAAATTCTGCCGGTGTCCGTGGGTTTTCTTATATTGTTTGCGTCGCTTTTTCTTGAAGACGATTACTTTGCGATCGCGCCCGTGCCCGTTTATGGCGCCGGTCACTTTTATCGCCTCAAGTGCTGGAGAACCGATCTGTGTACCGTCAGCGTCACCGTATGCCAGAACGGAAAATTCAACTGACTGGCCGATCGGCCGGTCTATCGAAGGCACATTGACGATCTCGCCCTGGATGACCTTAAACTGTTTGCCGCCGCTCTCTATCACTGCAAAAGTCACGAATCTGCCCTCCGTTGGAAAAAGCTATGTAGAGAAAGTTTGTGATTATACGGGCTTAAAAACGGAACTGTCAAACCTAACCTTTCACCTCCCGACGGCAGGCCGTTGAGTCCGCAATTTATGCTTCTAACCGCCCGAATTCGTTGAATTTTCTTGATTGTTTCGGAGACCGCGTGATAGATTTTGTACCTTGGTAATTCAGTGATAATTCGAGCTAGCCGAGTGCGAACTGCGGACGGCGCGAGAGAAAGAAGCCGAAGGCTCGCGGGTCAGCAGAGTGGGAGCGCATCCGGATTTAGGGACTGTTGCGTGCTTCAGGCCGTGTTAGTCGCGATTGGTGAATGACAGCATTCGAATCTCAACAGTTGTTTTGTTCGGGCCCTGGTAATTTGTCTTATTCGCCTGCTCAGCTTATCCAATATGAAGTACGAACTACGGCGTGCGCAAAGCGGCCGGGCGGCAACCGACCGTTCAGAAGGAGTCAATAGAATAAAACCTGATGAGGATGCGAAACCTTTTTAATCCCTTCTCAAGCGATCTTGCTATAGACCTCGGAACAGCAAACACTCTTGTTTATGCCAAGGGCAAAGGCATTGTCGTAAGCGAGCCATCAATCGTCGCAATCAATAAAGTCACTAATAAAGTAGAAGCCGTCGGAAAAGAAGCAAAGGAGATGCTCGGCCGAACCCCCGGCAACATCGTGGCGATCAGGCCTATGAAAGACGGAGTGATCGCCGACTTCGAAGTAACCGAGAAGATGCTCCAGCATTTCATCAAGAAGGCTCATAATGGACGGTCCTGGGTGTCGCCGCGCGTCGTCATCGGAGTTCCCGGCGAGATCACGCAGGTTGAGCGCCGGGCGGTGGAGGACGCCGCCTACAGAGCCAAAGCCTCGAAGGTCTATCTGGTGGCGGAAGCGATGGCGGCCGCGATTGGAGCCGGTCTTCCGGAGCTCGGCTCCGCCTTTCCCATCGACGAAGAGCTGCAGATGGAGATCAAAGGGCGCAACCTGATTGAAGGCGTGCCTCGAACGATCGCGATCACCGACGAAGAGGTGCGGGAAGCGCTCGCCGACCCCATCACGACCATTGTCAACGCGGTTCGCGTCGCGCTCGAGCGAACTCCCCCCGAACTCTCCGCCGACATAGCCGAGCGCGGCATCGTGCTGACCGGCGGCGGCGCTCTCCTGAAAGGATTGGACAGAAGGTTGATGCACGAAACCGGCGTGCCTGTTTCGCTTGCCGAAAATCCGTTGTCGTCGGTTGCGCTTGGAGCAGGCAAGATGCTTGCCGACTTCGGACTATTGAGCCGCGTCGGCTGGGAGAATACGATCATTCATCACGGGCTATGAAGAATTTGAGGCGGCCGAAGCGGCGATGCGCAATTTGGCAAGGCATAAAACTCCGGCAATTTTTCATATTCGGCGATTTTATCGATGATCTTGAATTTCGGCCCAGTCTTACCCCTCCACCCGCAATTACCACAGTCAACTGTGTTCTGGTGCGGAATCCGTTAGCAATCGCGATGCGACGGCGGCCCGATCTATAAGCGCAATTCTATGAGTACCAACACGGCGCAGCACAAGGCACCTTTGCTCCTCGGCCTCTTGTTGCTCTTGCAGGTGCTTCTAATGTCCTGGAATGCGAGAACCCAGGCGGGAGATCAGTCCGTCTTGCGAGCATGGGTGATGGCGGTGATCACGCCCGTGGCCAAGGGCACGGGATGGACCATAGACAGAGTAACCGGCTTTTTCGATGGATTCGCTGAATTGCGGCACGCCCGGGATGAGAACGTTCAACTTAAGATCGAAATTGAACGGCTCACGCAGGAAAGGGACGAGGCAGTCGAAAAAGCCGCCGTAAAAAATAATCTCGAAGCCGAGCTTGGTCTCCGCCTTCTTCCTCGATTCAGGAGCCTCGCGGCCAGTGTGGTCTCGCGCAACATCGCCGTGTGGTTTCGACGCCTTACGATAGACCGGGGAAGCATGGACGGCATCAAGAAAGACATGCCCGTATTGACTTCATCCGGGATCGTCGGCCGCGTGATCGAGGTCGGCCCTAATTCCTCTTTCGTACAATTGATAACTGACCGATACGCCGGTGTAGGCGCGATGCTTCAGCAATCGCGCGAAATGGGCGAGATTCGCGGACAAGAAAACTCCCGCTGTGAGATGAAAGCCGTCGCGGCCAGCGTTGACGTGCAGGTCGGCGATAAAATAATCACGACGGGGCTTGACGGAATTTACCCGAAAGGGCTTCCCGTAGGAACCGTCGAATCGGTCGAGAACGACGCAAACGCTCCCTGGAAAAAGATACTGGTCAAACCGTCGGCGCCCGTTGATCGGGTCGAACACGTGTTTGTTTTGCTCATTGAACCAAAGGATCTGAAGGCGCTGGAAGCATTCAAATAATGCCGATACTCGAATCGCGAGGAAATCCGAAGGGTGCAGACATTTAAGATCGCCGCGAGCATCGTTGTCGCGCTACTTCTCCAGATTCTTTTTGCAAAGAGGTTCAGCTTCTTTCAGTACGTAGAGCTGCCGCTGGTCATAACCGTGTTCTTCAGTTTGCAGCGCTCGCCGATCCAGGGGATGTTCGTTGGCATGGCGGCCGGGCTCGGGCTCGATATAGTAAGCGGCGGGGACGCAATCGGAGTGCGCGGCTTTTCATTTACTTTGCTTGGATATGTAATCGCGATGGGCAGTATAAGGTTCTCGCTCGAACAGAAGCCGGTTCGCATTCTGGTGACCGCGGTGGCTTCCATTGCTAACACTGTGTTGTTCGTGGGATTATGCAAAGTACTTGAGAAAAACGTCCTGACGAACGGTCCGGACGAACTGCTCAAGCTCGCCCTCTATAAAGCAATCGGGGACACAGCAGCGGGGCTGATCTTGTTTATCCTTCTTGACCGAATATTTCCACGCACCGGCAGCACGACGATAAAGCGGAGGTTCTATGAGTAAGTCGAGCCTCAGAGACGAGCCCTTCAATTTCGAATTGCGGCTGCGCTCGCTGCTTTATCTGATCCTGGCGATGCTTGCGGCGCTCGCCATCCGGTTCTGGGTCCTTCAGGTCTCTCATTACCAGTCATATCAGCAGCAGGCCGAGAACAACCGTATCCGCGAGATACCGATCATAGCGCCCCGCGGCGCCATACTGGACTCTTACAGTAAACCTCTCGTCGATAACACGCCTGCTTTTAACATCGTCGTTTCGCCCGATCTGATGACCAGTCTCGATGAGACGGTGAAAGTGCTCGTCGAAGAACTGAACATCGACCGCACCGAAGCGGTTGCCCAGCTCAGCGATCTCAAGCGGCCCAAGTCTCAGCCTGTTCTAGTGAAGCAAAACGCAACGCGAGCCAATCGCCAATGGGTAAGCGCGCACGAATACGAACATCCCGAGATCTCCGCGGAAGAACAACCGCAGCGCGTCTATAAATACGGCAAGCTGGCTTCGCAGGTGCTCGGTTACATCGGGCAGATCAGCTCCACTCAACTCGAGGAACCGAAGTTCCAGGAGTTCGGCTATCGCCCGGGAGACATCATCGGCCAGGCCGGTCTCGAGCGAACCTACGATCAAATACTTCGCGGAAAGAACGGCAAACGCATCGTGGTGGTGGATAGCCGCGGACGCACCATACGCGAGTTGCAACGGGTCGAGCCCATCAAAGGCCAGGACATCGTCACGACGCTGGATCTCGATATTCAGCAAACAGCCGAGGAGCAATTCGATGCAGCGAATCAGACCGGCATAGCCGTCGTGATGAATCCGCAGAACGGCGAGGTGCTGGCAATGGTCTCCAAGCCGTCATTCGATCCGAACGTCTTTGCTGAACACGTCATCTCCGCTGAAAACCGCGATGAGGTCCGCGCGATTACCAATAATCCAACCAAGCCTCTGCTCAATAAAGCAATTCAGGAGATCTATCCGACTGGTTCGACCTGGAAAGTGATGATGACAACCGCCGCGATGGAAGAAGGAATAATCACTCCTTCCAGTTCCCGATTTGCGTGCGGCGGCGGCATCCAGGTAGGCAATCGCTTCGTTCATTGCATGGGCAGCCATGGCTCCCCGGAAATCCATTATGCGGTCGTTCATTCCTGCGACGGATATTTCTACAGGCTCGGCTTGAAAATGGGTGTCGACCTGATCCACGACTGGGTTGTTCGCTTCGGGATGGGCCAGAGAACCGGGATCGATTTGCCTCACGAACAGAAGGGATTCATTCCCGACCGCGCGACTAAGCCGAACTGGAAAGACTTCGATACGGTGTTGGCTTCGGTAGGACAGGGCTCAGTTGCGGTCACGCCTATTCAGCTTTTGCGAGCAGAGGCGGGAATCATAATGGGCGGCGAATTCCACACTCCTCATTTGATGAAGAAGGTGCTTTCGACCGAAAAAGCTCCGGAGCGAGAATACGAAGACAAACCGGTGTATCTAAAATTATCGAAGACGACTATCGATACGGTCAGCTACGCTGTCTGGGGCGTAGTCAACGAAGGAGGCACGGGAACCGCGGCCGCGCTGCCCGGCTTCAACATCGGAGGCAAGACCGGAACCGCCCAGGTAATAGCAAAAGAAAAAGTCAGAACCAAGGAACATCAGGATCACGGATGGTTCATCAGCTTCGCCCCGGTCCATACGGAAGAAAGGCCTGAGATCGCGATGGTCGTGCTGACTGAACATGGCGGCCAGGGCGGAAGAACTTCCGCTCCTAAGACCAAGATGATATTTGCCAGCTACTACTCCAAGAAGCTCGGCCATCCCGTCGTTCGCGATTTCCTTGCTCGTAATGATCAGCCGGCGCAAATAACTAGATAGCAAAGCGCGATTTTCATAGGTGGTTGAACTGAATAGAAAAACTCTGAGAGACCTAGACTGGCCGGTGCTGATCGCTCCCATTGCGCTCACGTTGTTCGGCTGTCTCGGTATCTTCAGCTCGGCTCCTGGAACTGATTTCTGGAAGAAGCAGCTCGTAGCGCTCACGCTCGGCGTGATAGGCGCCTGCGTATTCGCATTCACCGATTATCGAAAGATAATGGTCGAGGTCTCGCCGTTTCTCTACGCAGGCTCGCTCTTTTTATTAATCCTCGTGTTGACGCCTCTTGGCGCGACCATCAACGGAAATCGGGCATGGCTCAGACTCCCCGGAACCAGCTTACAACCAAGCGAGCTCGCAAAAGTGGCTACGATCTTGATGCTGGCCCGGTACATCTCACAGAAGCGGGAGCAGGGGCTGAGTCTTAAGGACATCATCATTCTTGGAGCCATCGTTATTCTGCCGGTCGTGTTGATCATTCTCGAGAAGGACACAGGCACGGCGCTGACTTATATTCCGATACTCGGCGTGTTCCTCTTTCTCGGCGGAATGCGCAAGGCGCTTGTAGCGGCAAGTATTGCCGCCGGCGTCGTCGGTCTCCTGGCGGTTTATCCGCACCTGAAGCCCTATCAAAAGGAACGCATCATCGTCATCATCGATCCCTCGAAAGCGAACCCTCGCGGATACGGCTATCAGACGATGCAATCCGTGATCGCGGTAGGATCAGGCGGTGTTCTGGGCAAGGGCATAACGCACGGTACACAGGGCCGGCTCGGATTTCTCCCTTATGCTTATTCCGATTTCATAGGCGCTTCGCTTGCCGAAGAGACCGGCCTCATCGGTATCCTCTTCATACTGGCGCTATATTCCGTTTTCATTTGGCGGCTCTGCCTTATTGCGCTCGGCTCCCGCGATCGTGCGGGAGCGCTCATGGTGATGGGGTTCGTAGGCCTTTTCATGTTTCACATCGCATGTAACCTCGGCATGGTGGTCGGCTTAATGCCGATTATGGGAATCCCATTACCGTTGATGAGTTTGGGCGGCACGTCTATAATCTCCGTGTTTGCTTGCATAGGCCTCGCCTTGAGCGTGCGGCTGCGGAGGTTCGTGAACTAGGTGATGAAACAAATCGATTATAGAGCGGCAATGGATGCGATCCTGCCCTCTGTCGAAAAACCCGCGCGCTATGTTGGCGGCGAGTGGAATGCGGTTCAGAAAGAGAACGTTCACACGCGTATCGCCCTGTGCTTCCCCGATGTATACGAAATCGGGATGAGCCATCTCGGGCTCAAGATCCTCTACAAACTCCTCAACAAACCGGATGGATGGGCGGCCGAACGCGTGTATGCTCCCTGGCCCGATATGGAAGCGCGGCTGCGCGAACGCGGCATCCCTCTCTTGTCGCTTGAGTCCTTCACGCCTCTCAACGAATTCGATATAGTCGGATTCTCGCTTCAATACGAATTAACCTACACGAATTTGCTCACGATGCTGGACGTTGGCGGGATCCCGCTGCGTTCCGCCGAACGGACGCTCCGTGACCCGCTCGTGATCGCGGGAGGACCAACCGTTTACTCATCCGAGCCAATCGCCGATTTCATAGACGTAGTGGTGATCGGCGACGGAGAGGAAACATTTCCTGAATTGGTCTCGCGATACACGGAGCTAAAAGACTCTGGAGATCTTTCTCGAGACGACGTATTAAGGCAGCTCGCGAAAATCGAAGGTATGTACGTTCCGGCGCTGTACACCGCCTCTAAAAGCCCGCATCACGGACTGCTCGTTGTGGACGAACCTGAGGACAAGACGATTCCGTTTCCGGTTCGTCGCCGCGTTGTCGACATCAACAAGTATCCTTTTCCATCAGACTCTCCAGTTCCCGCCATCGAGACCGTACACGATAGGGTCTCGATCGAGATCGCTCGGGGATGCGTCGACGGATGCAGGTTCTGTCAGGCGGGCACCATCTACAGGCCGGTGCGCGAACGCGATCCGAAAGAGATCGTGAAGACGATTCTCAATGGAATCGAAAGCGGCGGGTATGACGAAACGAGCCTGACCTCGCTTTCGACCGCCGATTACACCTGCCTGGAGCCGCTTGTTAAACACCTTGGCGAAGAGCTGGAGCGGCGCAAGGTCAGCTTCTCGGTGTCCTCGCTCCGCGCCTCCGGTGTAACCGAATCGCTGGCTCGCGAGATCGCGCGAGTCCGTAAGACCGGATTCACAATCGCGCCCGAAGCCGGAACTCAGCGAATGCGCGACGTCATCAACAAAAACATTACCGAGAACGACGTGATGCGGTCCTGTTCGGTCGCCTTCTCCGAAGGCTGGTCGGCAATCAAAATGTATTTCATGATCGGCCTGCCCACCGAAACCGAAGAAGACGTGCGCGGCATAGCCGAGCTTGGTCGCAAAGTCCGCGAGCTGGGCCGGCGCGAATTCAATAAGGCGGTGAAGGTCACCTGCTCGGCGTCGTACTTCGTTCCAAAACCGCATACGCCTTTTCAATGGTGCGAGCAGGAAGACATCGAATCTATTAAACAAAAGCAGCGGCTTCTCAGAGAACTCGGGAGGCAATATCGCATCGACGTCAAGGTCCATCACGCCGAGACTTCTCTGCTCGAGGGCGTCATCTCGCGCGGCGACCGCAATCTCTGCAAGGTAATCGAGCGAGCATGGCGGCTGGGATGCCGATTCGATGGATGGACCGAGCATTTCGACTTCGACAAGTGGATGGAGGCTTTTCGAATTGAAGGGGTCGAGATCGGACCCTATTTAAAAGAGTTCCCGGTAAAGGAGTCCGCTTCCACGTCGAGCCCGCTTGTCCAGTTACCGTGGGATCATATCGACACCCTGGTCAAACGGGAGTTCAATGCTCGCGAGTACATCAAAGGCATAAAGGCCAGGATATCTCCGCCGTGCGAGCTGCCTGTGAAGGTTATCGACGGTCGCCCCACGGCTATTGCTCCGTCCAGCGATGAATTCGAAAGAGTGGCCTCGCAGCCGCTCCTTTGTTACAACTGCGGCCTTGAGTGCGATCTGACGCTTTCAAGGGAACACCTCGAGAAAGCGTATTCGATGCATGTCGAGGTAAGAACTTACGCGGAGCGAACAGCCGCGCTCAAACAAGAGACAAGCCCGCTTATTCAGATTCAGAAGGCCTCCGGATCGGGCAAGACATCAGCCGACAAGCCGACGAGTCAAGAAAGAAATGCGCTGCGGAAGTACCGTGCCGTCTTTGCGAAGCTCGATCAAGTGAAATATCTGTCTCATCTCGATCTAACTCGCGCGCTTCCGAGAGCGTTCCGGCGTGCCGCCGTTGAGCTCGGCTACAGCCAGGGCTTCCATCCGATGCCGTTGATTCAGTACGGACCGGCGTTGGGCGTCGGTCTGATTGGTGAAAACGAGCTCATCGATTTTGAGTCCCCTGACGAGCTCGCTGAACCGGACTTTCTCAAGAGAATGAACTCGGTGCTGCCGCCGGGGCTTAGATTCAACGCGCTCGAGAAGCTTACCGCGGGCGCGCCCTCGCTGATTAAGACGGTCAACCGGGCTGAATATATTGTCCAGCTCGACGCGGAAGAGATTCTGGCCGCATCACGACGGATGATCGGGTCCGAGCCGCTATTTTCTTCGCTTCACAAACACCTCATCGACGCGTTCTTGAGCACTGACTCTTTTATTCTGGAGCGGTCGCATCGGAACAAGGTCCAGCGCGTCGACGTGAGGCGCTACACAATCCGCGCCGAGGTGGACGAAACTTCGAATCACCTGAGAATTGTCACGGTCATATCGCCTAACGGAGGAATAAAACCGGCGGAAGTAGTCGCAGCCATCTATCAATTGACAAGTCAGGAGATGACTACGTTGCCTTCACGAATTCGCCGAGTTCGTCTCTTTTTCGACGCCGAACAGTCTGTTTCAAGCATCGCTCCCGCGGCCGGCGGCAGCAGCAACGCATATGGCCAGATCAACGGAGTTGCTTGAGAAAGGCTATTGGCCTCGAGCATTTGTGTGCCGCAATCACAAATTTGCGGCTGAACGCAGGAACTAAAACCGCGGTGAGCCGCGGCAGTTTAAGATTTTTGAAAGTCGTGTGCTTGAGGAAAGCACGGAAAAGGTTGGCTACTGCTCAACTAGAGCAGGCGCGTAGAGTGCATTATCGTTCAACTGAGCGCGTGTTAACAGGCATCGGAGCTGGAATAGCTTCAGCCTGTCGGAGGCAAGGTCGAAATTCCTCGGCCCATTGCCCCGCACGTTTTTCGCCCAGTCATTCGGCGTTTCGTGCCAGCTAATGCTGGTTCCTTTGCGCGGACGGAACATCTCGCATTCCACCACTCGACTGCCTCGGATATCGTCGAGATCGACGCCATACCATCCAGCCTGCCGATCCTCAATCGCGCTTCAAGAGCGCGCACGAGAACAGGAGAAGAAATGACGAGAGAGTTGATCATAAGTGCAAATGTGCACGAGAAAAAAGTTGCTATCCTGGAAGACGGGCTGGTGACTGAGTTTTACGTCGAGCGCGGCGATGAAAATCAGGGGGTCGTGGGAAATCTCTACAAGGGCCGGGTAATGAAGGTACTACCCGGTATGCAATCAGCCTTTGTCGACATCGGACTTGAACGCGATGCTTTTCTATACGTCTCCGATTTCGCGGAGTTGATGGAAGAAGAAGACGTCTCGGATGTACGTGAGCAGACCGAAGAACCCCAACGGGACCGGGGCCGTGCTCCGGCGTTCGACCGTGGATTCGGAAATAGAACCGGCAGGCCGGGCCAGGGCTCTTTCCCGACGCCATCGCGAGAAGCGCCGCGAGCCGACGACAAGCGAATGATCCCGATTCAAGACGCGGTCGAGCAGCTTGCGGAAATTGTCAATGAGAGCGTCATTCCACCGCCGGCTGGCGAAGAAGAGATTGAAGCGGAGCTCGCCAGAGGACCGGACTATGAACCGGCTCCTCCAGCGGATGCGTCTACCGAGTTTATCGGAGAAGGGTTCGAAACAACTGCTCTCGTCGAACCGGAGTTCGTACCGGCGGAGCCGCTCGCTGCCGAAGACATCTCCGCTCCCGAAGAAGAAGCCGACGCAGCCGAGGTCGTCCCGGTAAAGGGCCGTCCTCGAAGAGCGCCCCGCGCGCGCGCCGCACCGACGAGGCGCGGCGGCCGGAGGCGAACGGGTCCCCCTCTTCGCGAAGAAGCCGAAGTTGAAAGCGCGCCCGAAGGCGAACAATTGGATCTAGCTCCGGAATTCGACTCTCAATTCGAGCGGGTCGTGGACGAAGATGCCTCTCAG
Organism: Blastocatellia bacterium AA13; assembly: GCA_003222245.1. Classification (GTDB taxonomy): domain Bacteria; phylum Acidobacteriota; class Blastocatellia; order UBA7656; family UBA7656; genus QHVH01. The sequence continues at coordinate 37,416 of QHVH01000019.1, forward strand.
GACGCCGGAGAAATGCTCAAGGACGCTCTGGTGCAAGAACGGATAATTGAACGCACACAATCATCCGAGTTTCAGGTAACTTCGGCTCCGCCGCTACCCGAACCCGAAGTCCGCGTGGGCAGCGTTCGAGCCCGGTTCACTGCCGACCCGAGTTTTCATCGCGTTTCCGATGCCGATGAAGAGGTGCACGGCGCCGCCGAGAATGCTTCGGCGAAGCCGTCCGAATCCATGTCCTCATTTGATCAGGGCTCCGCGTCTGATTACGCAGGCGAATCCGAACAATCCGCGGAACAGTCTAAAGACACGGGCTCGGTCTCGCCTTTTCGCCACATCTCGGATTTTATTCAGAAGAGGTTCTTGCCTCGCGGAGCCGACGATAAATTCGCGAGCGAAACAAGAGAGAGCGAAGCTGCCTCGAGCGACGACATTCATCCGAGCCATACGGTTCACCAGGAGATAAACGATTCCGCCGAAACCAAGTCCGTCGATCAGGAGGGGGGGGACGCCGATGCATCGGTTCGGGAACGTCCTCCGCGCGCCGAATTCGCCGCCCGACGCGGCGGAAGAGGGCGGCGACGGCGGCGTGAACCACCGCCTCCGGCCGAAGATGACAAGGCCCAGGCCGAGAGCGTACAGGAAGGCGAGCCCGCCATTCCCGATGAAGTCCAATTCGAAGCCGCAGCGAGCGAAGCAGAAGTCGAAGCCGCTCCAGCGGCGGCCGCTCCGCCGCCCGCTTCCCTTCCAAACCGGCGTCCGCCCGCGCGGAGGACGCCGCCGCCGCGAAGAAACGAATTCGTCGGGCAGCGAACAGCGCGCCGGCCCGAACGAGTTCCCGCGACAATCAGCGAACTTCTTCACGAAGGCCAGGAGATACTCGTTCAGATCGCGAAAGAGCCCATCGCAAAAAAGGGCGCTCGAATCACATCACATATCGCATTGCCGGGACGCTACATGGTTTACATGCCTACCGTGAATCACGTTGGAGTCTCGCGCAAGATCGCTTCCGAAGCCGAGCGTATAAGGCTGAAGCGAATCGTGGCAGGCCAACGAGAACGTGAGGGCGCTTCCGGGGGATTCATAGCGCGAACCGCGTGCGAGGGGCATACCGAAGAAGAACTGATCGACGACATGCGCTATCTGCTCAGAACATGGGGCGACATCAAGAAAAAAACCGATCAGGCGAAAGCTCCCTCTCTTACGCACCGCGATCTCGATCTTGTACAGCGCATCCTCCGCGACCATCTCTCGGATGACTTCAGCGCGATCAGGATCGACAACGAGCTCGAATACGCCCGGCTTGTCGAGTTCGTCAACCGAATAAATCCAAAGCTGGTCAAGCGAGTCAAACTCTACACCGCCAGCCAGCCGATTCTCGAAAAGTACGGCGTTCAAGCGGAGATCGACAAGGCGGTCAAGCCGCGCGTATGGCTCAAATCCGGGGGCTACATCGTCATCAATCAGACCGAGGCTCTCGTTGCGATCGACGTCAACACAGGTAAGTTCGTAGGCAAATCCGACAGGCTCGAAGACACAATCACGAGAACCAATCTGGATGCCGTAAAGGAGATCGTGCGTCAGATTCGCCTTCGCGATCTCGGCGGCATTATCGTGCTCGACCTTATCGATATGGAGGAACGAAAGAACCGTCAAAGGGTGATGATGGCCTTGCAACAGGAGCTTCAGGCCGACCGCGCGCCGTCCAAGATTCTCGCGATCAACGACTTTGGACTCGTGGCCATAACTCGGAAAAGAGTCAAGCAGTCGCTCGAACGAACGCTCTGCACTCCATGTCCTTACTGTCAGGGCGCCGGGATGGTGAAGTCGCCGCAGACAATGTGCTTCGAAATACTGGAGCAGGCCAAAGCGATGAGCCGCCAGATGCAAGGCGCCAGCGATGTCACCCTGCGAGTCGCGCCGGATGTCGCCGAGGCATTTCGTGCGAGAGAAAGCGAGGTTCTCGACGAAATCGAAGCCTATTTCAACTGTTCGGTCACCATCGAAGCCGATCCCGCAATACATCGCGAGCAGTTCGATTTCGCGTTGTCCTAAACACTCCTGATTATCCCGGCGCCGCTTGCTTCCGCGGGCGGCGCCGCTGATATCACAATCGCCCAATCAGCATCAGATCCATGTCAAACCACAAGCACACCAATAAGCTCATAAACGAAACGAGTCCCTATCTGCTTCAGCATGCGCATAACCCGGTGAACTGGTATCCCTGGGGCGACGAAGCCATCGAACGTTCACGCGCCGAAGATAAGCCGATCCTTCTCTCAATCGGATACTCGGCCTGTCACTGGTGTCACGTCATGGAGCACGAGTCGTTTGAAGACGAACAGATCGCCTCGCTGATGAACCAGAACTTTATTTCGATAAAAGTCGATCGCGAGGAGAGACCCGACATAGATTCCATCTACATGAACGCGGTTCAGATGATGATCGGCCACGGCGGCTGGCCGCTCACCGTGTTCTTGACGCCCGAGCTGAAGCCCTTCTATGGCGGCACCTATTTCCCGCCGATTGATAGCCGCGGCCTGCCGGGTTTCACGCGAATACTGCTCGCGATCGCCGACTCCTACCAGACTCGAAAAGACGACGTTGCGGGCAGCGCGGACGCGATAACCGATGAGCTCCGCAAGGCAAATCGCTTCCACGGCTCGGCCGAAATGCTCACCGCCAATGTGCTCGATCAGGCGTACGTCGGGCTTGGGCGAAACTTCGACAGCGTCGAAGGCGGCTTCGGCGCGGCGCCGAAATTTCCGCCTTCGATGAGCCTCATGTTCCTGTTGCGTCAACAGGCGCGGACCCACACCACCGCGCCCCTCGAGATGGCCGAGCTAACGCTGACGAAGATGGCGGGCGGCGGAATGTACGATCAGCTAGGCGGAGGATTTCATAGATACTCGGTAGATGCGCACTGGCTTGTCCCTCATTTTGAGAAGATGTTGTATGACAACGCCCTGCTCGCGCGAACATATCTGTACGCCTATCAAGCTACTCGCAATGAGCTCTATCGGCGCATAGCCGAGGAGACACTCGATTACGTCGTAAGAGATTTAACCGATCGGTCCGGCGGCTTCTATTCCTCCGAGGATGCCGACAGCGAGGGAGAAGAAGGCAAATTCTACGTTTGGACCAAAGCGGAGGTATTGGAAATACTAGGCCCCGGCGACGGCGAAGTTGTTTGCGACTACTTCAATGTTTCCGGCGAAGGCAATTTCGAAGGCGGAGCTTCAATATTGAACACGCCCGTGTCGCTCGAAGAAACGGCCCTGAGCCATGGAATCGATTCGGATCAATTGCGGAAGACGATCAACGCCGCAAAGAAAAGGCTCTTCAACGCTCGAGAAGAGCGAGTGCGCCCCGGCCGCGACGACAAAATTTTGGCGGCTTGGAACGGCCTGATGCTTACGGCCTTTGCTGAGGCCGCTTCGATCCTGGGACGCGACGACTACCGCGCGATTGCGGAGCGCAACGCGAACTTCATTCTCGATTCCTTGTGCAAGAACGGCCGGCTTTTAAGGACCTATAAGAACGGACAGGCAAAGCTGAATGGTTATATAGAAGACTATGCCTATGTAGCGGAAGGGCTGCTTGCGTTGTATGAGGCGACTTTTGAAGAGCAGTATCTGCACCGCGCTGGTGAGCTTGCCGATGCCATGATCGAGCACTTCTCGGATGAATCCGACGCCGGCTTTTTCTTCACGTCCAACGACCACGAACAACTTATTACCCGAATGAAGGAATTCTTTGACAATGCCACGCCTTCGGGAAACTCCGTGGCATCGCTAACGCTTTTGAAGCTCTCGCTGCTCACCGGCGAGGATAAATATCAAAGGCCGGCCATTGCGGTTCTCAGAATGATGCGCGAGGCTATGGAGCGCTTTCCCAGTGCGTTTGGTTACATGCTCGGCGCGCTTGATTTCTATCTTTCTGAGCCCAAGGAGATCGCCATAATCGGCGACCCCTCGTCACATGAGGTCAGCAATTTTCTTGAGATCATCAACTCACAATTTATCCCGAACAAGGTATTGGCCCTCGCGCCGGATTCACGCCCCGCTGATGAAGCGTCCATCCCTCTCCTGAAAGACAAAGCAGCGGTTGGCGGAAAGCCCACCGTTTACGTATGCCGAAACTACACCTGTCTCGCGCCCGCCGTTACCGACGAGGAGCTAGCTCAAAGGCTCGCCCAATAGAAGCCCATAGCGGCCGTCCGTATTTTTACTACTTACCCGCGCCTCCACTTGAGATGGAATTCTCGTGACTCTTACGAAGTTCGTTCGCTCTGCACCGTGTCTGGGAAAAAGATTACAATCTGCTTTATACTCACCTGTTCTCCGACAAGGGGGACAGCCATTCACTCACTTAAAAAAACAGGAGGCGGTCGAATGAAAACGGTAAAAGGAGCTTTGTGCACGCTCGGATTCCTGCTTGCGTGCGCGGCGGCGCCTGCGTTCGCGCAATCATCGGAAGCGCTGGTCAACGAAATAAGAATCACCGCGAAGAGGTATGAATTCGTCCCGAATAAGATCACCGTCCACAAAGGCGAGAAAGTCCGACTCATCGTAACATCGCAGGACGTGGATCACGGCTTCGCAATTGATGCCTTAAAAATCGAAAAGAAGATCTCGGCGCACAGTCATGAGACGATCGAGTTCACTCCGACCAAAGAGGGCAAGTTCCAGTTCTACTGCTCCGACTTCTGCGGAGACGGGCACGACAAGATGAAGGGCGAGCTGATCGTCACGAAGGGTCAAGCAACCCCCGCCAAAATGCAGGTAAGCTTCGACCCGAACTCTCCCGGCGTAGTCATCGTCGAGTCGCCGAGCGGCGAGAAGTTGAGAATCGATACCAACGCGAAAACGGTTGCGGCCCTGGCGGAAACGCCCGCGGCGATACACGACGAGACGCACGAAGCCGCCGCTCGCGACAAGAGAGAGGCCGAAAAACAGGCCCGCGGCACGGACAACGAAACCTTTGATTACAAGTTGATCAATCTCCCCACCCCCAAGCGCGTTCCGCGCCACAGCATAAACGTAGAATTCACTCACCGCTTCGCCGAACCGCTGCGATCTCTCGAAGGGGAGCGGGGGGAGGAGCACGCTTCGCGAATTTCAAACGATCTATTGGGGCTCGACAGCCTGTCGGTTTCGTCTTTTGGATTGACCTATGGAGTAACCGATCGCCTGTACGTGCGAGCATACCGATCTCCGATTTCGACTAAAGGGCTCAGCAAGACAATCGAGCTGGGAGCAGGGTTCCATCTGCTGGACGAGGCGGGCCGCTCGCCCGTTGAGATGCAGCTCTACGGCAGCATCGAAGGCGACCGGAACTTCACGGAGACGTATACCGAGAATATTCAACTTATGGTCTCTCGAAGCGTCACCGAGTACGCACACGTGTTCTTCTCACCGGCGGTTCACATAAACTCGAACGGCCAGGGCCGATTCAATCCCAGACCCGAAGACTTCTTCCCGTTCGATCCTACCGTCGCCGCATTCAAGCTCGGTCAGCACACGGGCTCATTCGGCTTCGGCGTGGATGCGAAGATCAGGCCGTCAGTGGCTCTCATGTTTGAATTCACGCCTCGAGTGGGATTCAAAATGGGAAGGGTCGATCCGATCTTCGACTCGAAATTCAACCGTATTGGACTCGTGAACGAGTCGGAGCCTGAGATCGGATTCGGAATTCAGAAGCGCATAGGCCGTCACGTATTCGCGTTGACGTTTTCAAACACTCAGGCGACTACCACAGCGAGATACAACTCAAGCAATCTCGTCTTAAGCCCGAGCAACTGGACTATCGGGTTCAATCTCTTCAGACGGCTGAAATGAGACTCTGGATGTAAGAAAGCTCCTTTCCACTTGACGCTGCGCTTTGCGGAACGAATGTACGGGCGGCCCTCAACGGCCGCCCCTCCTGAAGAACCGGCCTTCGCATCAGTGTCGAGTGGAAAGAGCGCCTTGCATGGAGGCCGACCGTGTGTTGATCTTCAGGCAAGCATAATGAGAGACGAAGCTCAACAAGTAGTATTTTCAATAGGTCATTCAAACCAGTCGATCGAGAAGTTCCTCTCGCTGCTCGAATCGCATAAGATCGATGTTCTGGTCGATGTGCGCTCTCATCCCTACTCCAAATATGCTCCTCATTTTCAACAGAAGTCTTTGAGCCGGAAATTGGAGGAAAGCGGTTTCAGATATTTATTCCTCGGCAACGAACTCGGCGGAAAACCTGAAGCTGGAGATTTCTATGATGCAAACGGTCATGTGCTTTATCGTGAACTGGCCCGATCTTCGCTCTTCCTGGAAGGCATTCAAAGACTTGAGCGCGGCCTCGAGAGCTATCGAATCGCCATTATGTGCGCTGAAGAGAACCCGTCGCGCTGTCACCGCCGTTTGCTGATCACGCCCGTTTTAGAAGGGCGCGGCATCAACGTGATTCACATTCGCGGGGACGGTAGGCTGGAACCGGAGTCGGAAATTCTTCGCCAGGAAGCACAGCTCACTCTGTTCAGAAATTCGGAGCAAATTCCCTCGAGATCCTCACGCTCAATTTTGAAAGGAGAGCGCCGAGGAAGAGGCGCCTGAACTTAATGTTGCCGAAGTAATATATGATTCGCGCGATTAAGATATTCGACTATCCGCTATGCCCTCGATCTAAGCTTCCCCCCTGCCGCAAAGAACTTTTTGAGCCGCTTGCACGTTGATCAAGCGGCGAGGTCTGCTGGTTGAATATACTCGATACGCTGCTCAAACTCTTTGCCGATTACGGCTACTGGATTGTTTTCTTCGGGGTAATGCTCGAAAACGCCGGAATCCCGGTGCCCGGAGAAACGATCCTGCTGGCGGCCGGTTTCTTCGCGACTCAAGGCTATTTTCATTTGGGCGCCGTTATGCTTATCGCAATGACCGGCGCCGTCATAGGCGATAACTGCGGCTACTGGATCGGCCATCGTCTCGGCAGGAGTCTCCTCATTCGCTACGGCAAGTATGTTTTTCTGACCGAACAGCGATTCCAAACAATGGAACGTTTCTTCGTCGCTCATGGAGACAAAACGGTACTGGTAGCGCGCTTCATCACCGGTTTCAGGGTCTTTACTGCTCTCTTCGCCGGAGCGTCTCACATGTCCTGGCCTCGCTTCCTGTGTTTCAATGCACTGGGCGCGTTGATCTGGTCGGTAACGATGGCGTTGCTCGGATTCTTTTTCGGTCGAAGCTGGGCGCTGCTCGAGAAATGGACCAAAGGCGCCGGCGTTGGGCTCGCCGTCGCGGGGATCGCGGCCTTCATAATTTTCAAACTTGTTAAACGTCGCCGTCGAATAACTGAAGGTCAGTGAACAGACGGCTGATACAATCTCGAAGAAGGGCGGGCAGAGACCCCCGCCCTTACATTGATCTGCAATTGTAAGTGAAATGCGCCTCTAATACTGACCGACCGATCATTCGATTCCGCCCAGCCTCAAGACCTGCTCCATAGCAAAATGCTCAGCCCCTCAGCAAAGGCATTAACAGAGTGGCAATGCCGAGAAACGAAAAGAAGCCTCCCACATCAGTGCATGTTGTAACGAACACCGTCGAAGCCACTGCCGGATCAATCCGAAGTTTTTTCAGAGCCACTGGGATAAGAATTCCGGCGGTGCCTGCAATCACAAGGTTGATCACCATCGCGGCCGCCAGCACCACCCCGAGCCAGAAGCTCTTGTAAAACAGGCCTGCTACAAAGGCGCAGACCAATCCGTTTATCAAGCCGTTTGCTCCGCCTACTACAACTTCCTTGAGTACAATCCAGGGGACAGACACCAGCTCATCGAGCGCCATTCCGCGAATGACTATCGTGAGCGTTTGCGTAGCAGCATTGCCTCCCATTCCCGCAACGATGGACATCAGGGCCGCCAGAGCGGTCAATTGTCCTATTGTTCCTTCGAATCTCGAAATGACATAGCTCGCGAGAAAAGCGGTGCCGAGATTTATCAATAACCACGGAGCCCGCAAACGAAGCGACCTCGAAAGCTTGGTACTCAGGTGCTCTTCGGTGGCGACACCGGCGAGCGCAAGCAGGTCTTCGGTGGTCTCTTCCTGCAGGACGTCTATCACGTCGTCGACGGTTACGATGCCGACCAGTTTGTCTTCGTGATCGACGACCGGAACGGCGAGCAGGTTATACTGCGCAACAAGCTTTGCCACCTCTTCCTGAGGCGTGTTCGTAGACACCGTGGTCACGTCCGTAAAAAAGATCTTGCGCAACTGATTGGAAGGCGGCGTCGTCAATAGCTTTCTCAAGCTAACCACGCCGACAAGGTGGTCGTGCTTGTCGATGACGTAAACATAAAACACCATCTCGAGCTCTTCATTGCGCCGCTGGAGCGCGGCTATGGCTTCGGCCACCGTGACGTCTTCCTCCAGAGCAAAGTAGTTGCGCGTCATTATGCGGCCCGCGGTACGTTCTTCGTGCTCGAGCAGTCCGCGTACTTCAGCCGCCGGAGCCGCTTCCATTAATCGCAGCACTTCGGCGGCAAGCGGTTCGGGCAAGCGCGAAGCAAGCGAGGTTGCGTCATCAGCAGGCATCTCGCTCAAGAGACGCGCCGTCGTTTCAGCTCCGACCGATTGAAGCAGCGGTATGCTATCGACGATCTCAAGCTCGCTCACGATCGCGGCGACCTGAGCCGTTTCGCATTCGGCGAGAAGGATTGAGAACACTTGCTGTCGCTCGGTAGCTCCCAGCAGCGCCAGCATACGCGCCGCATCCGCCGGATGCGCTTTGTTGAATACTTTCGCCAGATGAGATCTCGCTCCCCGATGAAGCAGTTTTCTGACGATGCCAAGCGGATACCCTACAGGCATCGCTGACTTGGTGAGTAGTTTCTGATCGGAGTAGTTCATTATTATTCCTGTCGCAATTATTCCTGTCGCAATCTCACAATTGCCTCCGCGGCATCGCGGGAATGATAGGGGCTGGCGCGGCCCAAATCAATAAGTCGATTGAAACTCAACTGCTTGACCCTCTCGCCGCCGGATTATTACAATGCAGCATCGATCCGAGGAAGCGCCCCGCTTAAGGAGACGGCATATGCGATCCATTTGGAAGGGCCACATTAGATTCTCGCTGGTCACAATTCCCATTCGTGTCTATAACGCCATCGACTCGACCCAGGCGATCAGATTCAATCAGCTTCATCGCGAAGACAACGGCCCTGTCGGATACGACAAGCGGTGCAAGGTGTGCGAAAAGACGCTCACGAACGACGAAATAGTCAAAGGCTATCAGTATGAGCCCGACCAGTACGTCATCGTAGAGAAGGACGACATCGATAAGGTAAAACTCAAGACAACCAAGATCATCGAGATTCAGGGCTTTGTAAATAAAGCTGAGATCAATCCCACTCTGTATGACGCGGCCTACTATCTCGGTCCCGACGGAGACGTGTCGACCAAGCCCTACGCGCTTCTTCGAGAGACCTTGAGTCAAACCGACAAGCTAGCGGTCGGCAAGGTCGTCTTGCGAGACCGCGAAGACGTGGTGGCGATAGCGCCTCAAGGCGACGGTCTGGTCGCCTACAAGCTGCACTACGCCTCGGAAGTTCGCGATATCCGAAATGTTCCGCAGCTCGACAAGGTTCGCGATTTTGACGAGAGCGCTCTCGGGCTCGCGCGCAGCCTTGTGGCTACGATGGCGACCAGCTTCTCACAGATCGACGTTACAGATCGCTATGGAGCTGCTCTGAAGGAGTTCATTCAAACAAAGATCGAAGGCCGAGAGATCGTGGTCTCCGAAGAGAAGGAAACACCGACCATCGACATCATGACCGCGCTCAAAGAAAGCATCGAGCAAGCCAAGTCCCAACGCAGCAAAATGGTTAAGGCAACGGGCGAAGCAAAGAAGCCCGCGGAAACGGAAGCCGTCCAGCAGGAGGAGAAACCGGCAAAAGCGCGAAAGCGCAAAGCAAGTTAATAGAATCGCAGTAAAAGCCGATGTCCAATAAATCTCAGGGCAAGATCCTGAAGTGGCCCGAGCGGCCTCCGGCGGCGCTCGGGTTCCAGGCAGTAAAGTCAACCTACACGGTACGCGAGATAAGCCAGTTGTTCGGCTTGAGCGAACACTGGATTCGCCGCTGGACCCGTGAAGGCGTAATCCAGCCTCTCGAAACAGCGGATCAGAACAAACTCCTGTTTGAATTCCGCGCGCTGGCAAAATTTCGTCGCGTGCGCGAGATGAAAGCCGCGGGCAAGACTCTCAGCGAGATCGACGCTGAGCTTCGCGGCCAGATGAATCTCTTTCAAACCGCCGAGGGCCGTGTCCTGGATTTCGCTCCGAAGCGAGGCCCGTTTGAAGAGGCGCTCTGGCTGCACGAACAGGGCAATGACCGCGCGGTCGAATCATACGAGCACGCGATCGCTGAAGGCGACTACGTAGCCGATGCATACTGCAATCTCGGCATACTCGAGTTCGACGCGGGCCACAACAGCAAAGCCCTCGATTGTTTTACGCGTTCATTGAAAGAAGAGCCGCGTCACTTCGAATCGCACTTCAATCTGGCGAATCTCTATTTTGACGCAGGCGATCTGGCATTAGCGCGGCTGCACTACGAATTTGCCGGCAACATAGAACCGAGTTTCGCTCAGGTTCATTTTCATCTCGGGCTTGTGCATGCGCTGCAAGGCGACTTCTCGGCGTCTCGCGAAGAGTTGATGACGTGCAAAGAATTGTCCGCTGAAGATGAAAGCCGCGCGGTGGACGATCTGTTGAAAAAGCTCGAGCGCGTGATGGAGACGGAGTAACGAAAATACATTGTCATCCCTTTCCCGACACCGGCATTATTTGCCCATTTCGCGTCCCTCAGCACACGCACCGACTCGGTGTCCCGAAAAGAAGATGTGAAGAAATCCATCGCTCTGAAACCCGGCAACGTAAGTACTACCTGGGTTACAGAAATATAGATTTAGTTACGTTGACGTTCGTACTGGATAACGATGGGAAGGTGACGAATGCGGAGAATATTGAGCACTGACAAAAAGGAGGAGTGATCGATGCGTACGCTGCTTGAGGCCGCAGACCGCGAGAGTATCATGCGACGGCTCGCTGCCCTCACACCAAACTCGCCGCGCAAATGGGGCCGTTTGAGTATGGGCGAGATGCTCAGTCATCTTCACGAGTCGACCAGGATGGCACTGGGTGAGCTGCCGGTAAAGCCGAAGGGAAAGAGAGTGTTCCAGGTTTTTCCGCTGAAGCACCTCTTGCTGTATGTGGTTCCGTTTCCTAAAGGGGCTCCCACGGCGCCGGAGCTTCTACAAGGCGTGCCAAGCGACGACTTCGAAATCGATAAAACGCGCTTGCGTGACCTGCTCACGCGTCTTGGCCTTGGTCCATGCGAAGGCCTCGGGCCGGCGCACCCCTTGTTCGGGCCGCTATCGAGGCAGGAATGGGGCGCTGCGACGTACAAGCATACGGATCATCATCTACGCCAATTCGGTGTCTGATGTAAGCCGCCGAAAAGCAGCTGCATTTCGCGAACAGTACAGCAATACCGGACCGGTGTTGATCTGGCTCAACCTTGACAGCAGGAAAGATGTAGACGAGTTGTATGAAGCCTGGAGCGGGCGCGGCGCGCGGATCGTCTCGAAGCCGGAGTCCAAGCCATGGAATTTACATGAATTCACCGCCGCCGATCTGGACGGCAACCTGTTGCGTGTTTCTATGACTTTAGCTCGGATCTAAAGAAATAGAATACTCAGTCGGCGGCGGCATCAACCGGCGTGGGGTGAGCCAGCTTGCGCCGGCTGAACCTCTCGCGCATTGATTCCATATAGGTGTAGAAGACCGGAGTAACATACAGCGTCAGCAACTGAGATACTAGCAATCCTCCAACGACGGCCAGACCGAGCGATCTTCTGGAATCGGCGCCCGCTCCCGCGCCCACCGCTATGGGAAGCGTTCCCATGAGTGCCGCCATTGTCGTCATCATGATCGGGCGGAATCGAATCAAACAGCCTTCATAGATTGCGTCGGCGGCGCTCTTGCCTTCTTTTCGCTGGGCCTCGAGCGCGAAGTCGATCATCATAATCGCGTTCTTTTTGACTATGCCGACCAGCATTATCACACCGACAAAGCCGTAAATGTCGAGATCCTTGTGAAAGATCAGCAGCGTCAGAAGCGCTCCGAAACCGGCGGCCGGGAGACCCGACAAAATCGTCAGCGGGTGAATAAAGCTCTCATAGAGAATTCCAAGCACGATGTAAATCACCAGCACCGCCATCAACAACAGCAGCCCGAGTCCAGTCAGCGAAGATTCAAACGCCTGAGCGGTTCCCTGAAAACTGGTAGTGATGCTCGACGGAAGCGTTTCGCGCGCCATTCGGCCCACGGATTCGACGGCTTCGCCAAGCGCGACTCCGGGCTTGAGATTGAACGAGACAGTGACGGCCGGCAATTGCCCCAGGTGATTAACTGAAAGAGGGCCTACAGTGCGCGTGAGTTTCGCAACGGTGCTCAGTGGAACCTGTTGGCCCTTGCTCGAACGAATATAGAGCATCGACAGCGCCGACGGATCTTTCTGGAATTGAGGCTCGAGCTCGACGATGACCCGATACTCGTTGTTCGGCGCGTAGATCGTAGAAATCTGCCGAGACCCATACGCGTTGAATAGAACCTCTTCGATTTGATTGGCCGTCACTCCAAGCGCCTGCGCCTTGTCGCGATTTATGTCGACCTGAACCTGCGGATTCTTTATTTGAAGGTCGGTGGTCACATCCTGAAGCTGTGCGAGCTCACGCATCTTCCCCTCGAGCGTAGTCGCGTTCTTATAGAGCTCGGTTGTGTCCGGCCCTTGCAGCGTGAACTGATAAAGACTCTTTGTGAGCTGGCCTCCGATTCGAATCGGAGGCGGATTCTGGAGAAAGACTTGTATGCCGGGCACGGTTGCAAGCTTCGGCCTTAACTCCTGGATGACTTCGTCGACACCCACGCGCTGCGATCTCGGCTTCAGTCGCATGAACAAGCGGCCGGCGTTCAACGAGCCCTGCCCGATGCTCGACGAGAAGCTGTCCACATTTGGATCGTTCTGAACTATGGCGGCAAGCTCCTGCTGGTGGCGCGCCATGTCGTCGAATGAAACTCCCTGAGCCCCTTCGGTCGCCGCGAATACCTGACTCGTATCGTCGCTCGGCAGAAATCCCTTCGGAATGATCATGAACATATAGATCGAGACAACGAGCACCGCGGCCAGCGTAAACATGGTCGCGATTCGATGCTTGAGCACATGCTTCAGGCTCCAGTCATAGGTTCGAAGCATTCCGTCGAAAAAGCTCTCGAAGGCTCGGTACAGCCTTCCATGGCTCTGTTGTTTGGGCGGCCGAAGAAAGCGGCTGCAAAGCATCGGAGTCAATGTCAGCGACACAAAGCCGGAAATCAATATCGCCATGCCGATCGTCACGGCGAATTCGTGAAGCAGGCGCCCGATGATTCCTCCCATGAAAAGGACGGGTATGAATACGGCTGCAAGCGACAATGTCATCGAGACGATTGTAAAACCGATCTCGCGAGCGCCGTCGAGCGCCGCCTCGAGCACGCCTTTTCCCATCTCCATGTGGCGCACGATGTTTTCGAGCATGACGATGGCGTCATCTACGACGAAGCCGACGGACAGCGTTAACGCCATTAGCGACAGGTTGTCGAGCGTGTAACCAAGAAGGTACATCGCCGCGAATGTGCCCACGACCGACATCGGCAGCGCCAGGCTGGGTATCACGGTCGCGGAAAGATTGCGGAGGAACAAAAAGATCACGAGCACTACCAGGCAGGTCGTCAGCACGAGCGTGAACTTAACGTCGCTGACGGACTCACGTATCGACTCGGATCTATCGAACAAGATGTCCAGTCTGACCGATCCCGGCATCTGGGCTCGAAACGTGGGCAGCAGGTTCTTGATGTTGTCGACCACCTCGACGGTGTTTGTTCCCGGCTGCCTCTGAATCGCAAGCACTATCGATCGCGCTCCGTTGAACCAACTGGCCGTCTTGTCATTTTCAACGCTGTCGATCACGCGCCCCAATTCGTCGAGGTGCACCGGCGAGCCGTTGCGATACGCGACAATCAGCGGTCTATAGGCTTTCGCATCGGTGAGCTGTCCGCTCGCCTGAACGGTGAACGCCTGATATGGACCGTACAGCGTGCCGGTCGGCAGGTTGACGTTGCCGGTTTGAATCGAGCTAACAACCTCGTCGAGACCGATAGATCTGCTCGCGAGCGATTTCGGATCCAACTGGACTCTAACCGCATACTTTTGCGAGCCGAACACCTGCACTTGAGCGACTCCGCTGATGGTCGAGATTCGCTGCGCTACAAACGTCTCGGCGTATTCGTCAACGGCCGACAAGGGCAGCGTGCTGGAGTTCAGAGCGAGAAAGAGAATCGGCGAGTCGGCGGGATTGACCTTTCGATAAGAAGGCGGGCTCGGCATGTTGGCCGGAAGCTGAGACGTCGTCAGGGCGATTGCCGATTGAACGTCCTGCGCGGCCGCGTCGATGTTCCTGCTCAAGCTGAATTGAAGCGTAATCTGGCTGCTGCCGAGGCTGTTTGTCGAAGTCATCGAGTCGAGCCCGGCAATGGTCGAGAACTGTCGCTCGAGCGGCGTCGCCACGCTCGAGGCCATGGTTTCCGGACTGGCGCCTGGAAGGTTCGCCGAAACGAGAACGGTCGGAAAGTCGACATTGGGCAAATCGCTGACCGGCAGCAACCGATAGCCCATCACGCCGAACAGAAGTATCGCCAGCATGACCAAGGTGGTCATTACGGGCCGGCGAATGAAAAGCCCCGCGAGATCCATTAATGCGCTTCTCCATTCGCCGCTGTTTCATTTTTGATCTCGACCTTCGCGCCCGCGACGAGGCGAGATTGGCCGTCGGTGACGACTCTCTCGCCAGGCTGCAAGCCAGCCGAAACGACTGTCTGGCCTTCGAACGTTCTCAACGGCACAACGGGCCGCTGCTCGACGCTCAAATCGTCTTTCACCACGAATGCGAATTGTCCGGATTGTCCGGTCTGAACTGCTTGCGAAGGAACCACTATGACATCGGGCTCGGTCGTCAGCGTCAACACCAGATCGACAAACTGTCCCGGCCAGAGCCGTTTCTCCCTGTTAGCGAACTCTCCCTTTAGGCGAATGGTTCCGGTCGTGTTGTCTATCATGTTGTCGACAAAACTGATAGATCCGTCGAGCGGTTGCTGGTCCTGACCGGGTATGGCCGCGGCCACCTTGAGGCTGTTGCGATACTGCTTGATCTGGGCCAGTTGCTGCTCGGGAACGGCAAAGGAAATACGGATAGGGCTGATCTGATTAATGACGACCAGCGGTACATCGTTCGCTTTGACGAGGTTTCCCTGATGCACCATCAAAGAACCGGTTTTGCCTTCAATAGGCGAGCGAATAGTGTAGTAGGCAAGCTGCAGCTTCGCATTTTCAAGAGTCGCTCGATCGGCTTTCATCACCTCTTGAGCGGTGGCTATAGCCGCCTGATCGGCTCTGAGAGCCGCGGTCAGGGCTTCAGCGTTCGCATGAAGCTGCTCCTGCTGGTCTTTGGAAACCACTCCCTGACTCAGCAGCAAATCATATCTCTCGAGCTGAACCTGAGCATGCCGGGATTGCGCCTGATCTCGAGCCATATTGGCTTCGAGCTGTTTGATCTGGGCGCCGTCACGCAGGATTACCGCCTCGTACTGGTGAATCGACTCCTGGGCCTGGCGCGGATCGATCGTGAACAACAGATCGCCTCTTTTGACCTCTTGACCTTCCTGAAAGTGAACGGCGGTCAGCTCGCCGCCGACCTGTGCTCTCACCTGGATAGTTGAGAACGCCTCGACGGCGCCTATTGCGCGCACCTGCAGAGGAACCGGCTTTCTGACCACGTTAGCCACGGTCACGGGGACGGCCTCCCTCGCGGGTTGCGCGCCGCTGCTGGCTTTCGTGCCGCCGCAACCCGACATACTTATGCAGAGTACAAAAGCCGCCAGGCCGCCGGAGACCAATTTCAGTTTTGATGTGGGGATAAAACGAAAAAACGAGGAGACTTTGTTCGAAGCTTCAAACACCGCTTGCATTGTTACCTTTGATCTACTTCCGAGCCTGTATGATTGCGTTGGCTGCGTTGACCGATCACGAGACCGAATCCGCAACCAATTAGAGCGTCCCTGCCCGCTCTGCTATCCGCCGTCACTATGTCTACCTGGGCGGTCGAAGACCAGCGAAACGACAAAGATCAATTATGGACCACAGCAACACTCGCCCACAAGTTTCAATATCTCGCCGATCTTAGGTCGAGACCGAGTGTTTCGGATGAATCCCGCTCGTTGATGAACTCACCGGGGGCAGGGCCTATTCGTACCGCAATGCATCGATTGGGTCGAGCGAGGCTGCCTTGCGCGCGGGGTAGTAGCCGAAAAGAATTCCTACCAGCATCGAGAAGATAACAGAGATGAATATCGATGCCGGCGAAATCAACGTTGGCCAGCTAAGAGTGCGCGATATGGTAATCGCGGCGGCGACGCCGAACAGGACGCCGATCAATCCTCCGACGAAAGACAGCGTGATCGACTCAATCAGGAATTGACGGCGGATCACCTTGCTGCGGGCGCCGATCGCCATCCGGATTCCTATCTCACGAGTCCGCTCGGTCACCGAGACGAGCATTATATTCATGATTCCTATGCCGCCGACCATAAGCGAAACTCCCGCGATCGACGCAAGAAGATTAATCATGATCTTGGACGACTGATCAGCGGCCTCGGCGACGTCGGTCAGGTTCCTGACAAAGAAATCATCCTCCTGATTAGGCCCGAGTTTATGCCGCTGGCGCAGCAGATCAGAAATCTGGTTCTCGGCGGTGAAGGTGGCGGAAGGGCTGATTGCCGACACCATAACCTGGTTGATGTAAGTTATCGTCAGCATTTTTTTCTGGGCCGTCGTATACGGCACCATTACGGTGTCATCCTGATCGTTTCCGAACTGCCCCTGACCTTTGGTGCTAAGGACGCCGATAACCCTGAACGGAAGATTCCGAATTCTCATCGTCTGGCCGATGGGATCAACCCCCGCGAATAAGTTGTCGGCGACGGTCTTCCCGATCACGCAGACACGCGCGGATGTTCGGACATCACCTTCGGTAAAGAACTCGCCCGAGGTCACAGGCCACGATCGGATGTCCGGAAAGTTTTCGTTTACGCCCATGATCCCGCTCGAGGCGCTCCAGTTTTGATTCCCGAATACAAGCTGGCCTCCCGCGCGAACGCCGGGCGTTGTCATTCGCACCGAAGGGCATTCGCGTGCGATGGCCTCGGAGTCTTCAACGGTGAGCGTGTTTGTCGAACCGCTGCCGCCGCGCATACCGCCCGTGCGCGACGATCCGGCCATCACAAAAAGCATGTTGTTGCCGAGTTGGGCAATCTGACTCTGAATCTGCGAAGACGCGCCCTGGCCTATCGCTATCATTGCTATTACCGCTCCGACGCCGATTATGATGCCGAGCATGGTCAGCATCGAACGCATCTTATTACGGGAAAGCGCCTTCAGAGCGATTTTGAATGTAAGCAGGAGGTTCATTCGTCGTCCTCTGTCTCGTCGACATCAACAGGCGGCAAGCTCTCCAGTTCTTCGCTCGCCGAGCGTGGGTCATCGACAAGGTAGTCGCGCTTGATCTTGCCGTCTTTGAACACGACTACACGCTTGGCGTACTGAGCAATGTCCGGCTCGTGAGTAACCAGCGCAACAGTAATTCCTCGCTCGCGATTCAGATATTGAAAAACGCCCATCACCTCGATCGAGGTACGGCTGTCGAGATTACCTGTTGGTTCGTCCGCGAGAATGATCGACGGCTGATTGACGAGGGCGCGCGCGATGGCGACGCGTTGCTGCTGGCCGCCCGACAACTGGTTGGGCATATTGTGGAGCCGCTGCCCCAGCCCCACCAACTCGAGGCACTCTGTCGCCCTCTTAATTCGTTCGGAGTGTTTCGCTCCGAGGTACAGGAGCGGCAGCTCCACATTTTCTATAGCCGTCGTACGCGCAAGTAGATTGAAACCCTGGAACACGAATCCGATTTTTCGGTTTCGGATGTCGGCCAGCTCATCTTTTGTCAGCTTCGAAACATCCTGACCTTCGAGGTAGTAGTGCCCTTTGGTAGGCTTGTCCAGGCACCCGAGTATATTCATCGTGGTAGATTTGCCTGACCCGGATGCGCCCATTATAGCGACGAACTCACCCGGTTTAATGTGGAGGCTGACGCCTCTCAGGGCATGTATCTCGACGTCGCCCATCTGATAGATCTTGTGAACGTGGTTCAGCGTTATGAGTTCTTGCGCGGACGCGCCGGAGCCTTCCAGCTCTTCGTCCTTTCGAGTCGCCGCCTCTTCGCCGATGATCACTTGAGCTCCCACTGCCACCTCGTTTTCCGATCCATTGAAGCGGATCTCTATCGGCCTCGGCCTCCCCCCATCGGCGGACGCGGCTGTAGCGGATTCGTCGTATTCGCCTGCGGCGGCCTTGCGCCGCTCGTATCGTTCTGGCCGGTAACTATTATGTCGCCTTCTTGCAAGTCACCGGAGATGATCTCCGTAAACCGCCCGTTCGTAATGCCGAGCCTGACGAACCGAGGCTCGAGCTTTTTGTTGACGGTTAGAACATAGACAATCTGGCCCTGTTGCCGTCTCGATCCACCTTCGCCTCTTCCACCGCCCTGCCCGCCCGCATCCCGAGAACCGCCGCCCATTGATCCATTGGAGCCATTCCCCTTCGTCGCATTACTCCCCGAAGCGCTGCCGCCTTCCGAGCCCGAAGCCTTGTCGCGTCCGCCCTCGCCCCTCCGCGCGTGTCCTTCCGCATTCGAGTTGGCCCCGTCTCTCCTCCCGCCTCGATGCGACCCGCCGTTAGAATTAGCGTCGCCGCCTTCGCGGGCATGCTCGCCTCGGTGCATACCCGACCTTCCGCCATTGCTGTTGGCGTCCGACCCTCCGCCCTCCGAAGCGCCGCCCTCCCGGCGCCCACGCCAATTACCATTCCCCTTCCTACCCTCCCCGCCCTCACGCATTCCCGGACCCTGGTCGCCTTCTCCATGATGTTGTTTATGCTCTGCTCCGCCGCGATTGGCGTTTGCGGTATTGCCGGCGGGCGCCTGTGCGGTCTCTTCGGCAGGGGCTCCCTCTTCTTTCGGTTGATTCTCGGCGCCTTGATCTTTAGCAGCTTGCCGCTCGGCTTCTCGTTGTTGGCGCATCGCTTCGATCTTCGCGTTAAGCTCCGCTTGTTCCTTCTCCGAGAGATTCGGTCTGAACCT
Source organism: Blastocatellia bacterium AA13 (assembly GCA_003222245.1). Taxonomy (GTDB): domain Bacteria; phylum Acidobacteriota; class Blastocatellia; order UBA7656; family UBA7656; genus QHVH01. Next base: position 56,729 of record QHVH01000019.1, read on the forward strand.
GAGCGCGGCATTTGGCAGCATCAACACGTTCTCGCGTTTAGCAATGGGGATCGTCAAGTTGGCAGTCATACCGGGCCTGAGCTTGAGTTCGGGATTGGACACATCTATGACAGCCGTGTAGGTAACCACGTTTTGGAGAGCCTGAGCGTTCAGGCGGATCTGTGAGATCGTCCCATTGAATACGTCGCCATGATAGGCATCGACGGTAAAGTTAGCTCGAATCCCTTCGCGAATCTGTCCGACGTCGGCTTCATCTATTGATCCGAGGACCTGCATCTTGGTTAAGTCGTTCGCGATGGTAAAAAGCGTGGGCGCTTGCAGACTAGCGGCGACAGTCTGTCCTACATCCACGGTGCGAGACACCACGACGCCGTCTATAGGAGAGGCGATGATCGTGTGAGCGAGATTTACTTTCGCCTGATCGAGTTGAGCTTTGGACTGAGCGACACTCGCTTTGGCCTGTTCGAGTTTCGCTTTCGCGGAATCAATCGCAGCCTGCGCCTGACCTACTTGAGCGCCCGCCTGAGTGTATTTTGCGGCGGCTGCGTTGGCCGCGGCCTGAGCGGCTTCAATCTCACGGCCGGACAGTACGTTGACCAAAGCCTGATTGCGCTTAAGGAGCGCTATCGCGTCGTCTCGCTGGACTCGCGCTACTTCCTGGTTGGCCTTTGCTGAATCGAGACTGGCCTGTTGACTGGAGAGATCGGCGGTAGCCGTCTTGACGGCGGCCTGGGAGTTCAATACATTCGCCTGAGCGTTGTCGACTTGAGTTTGAAAAATGGCGGGGTCGAGCTTGGCTACCAATTGTCCTCGCGAGACCTTTGAATTAAAATCGGCGCCCAACCAGGACACCGTGCCGGACACCTGAGAACCCACCTGAACCGTCGTAACAGCCTGAACAGTACCGGTGGCCGATACGGTAACTTCAATAGTTCCGCGCTCGAGTTTTTGTGTTATGAAATCGCTGGCTTCGGTGCGCTTGGTCAATACAATGGTTGTAATAACACCGGCCGCAAGCACGACCACGATGCCGATCAGCAAGGCCCGCCGTCTCTTCAAGAACAACAGTAGTTTCTTCATCTCACCTCTGCCTCGGAGCCGTTTCGGTGAATGCCGTCTAAGTAAAAGCCATTACCCGTGCGACTCATTCTTTCTTCAACTCGCCTTTCAACTCGATTCAGTATCAACTAGCGATGTGGCTAAAACGGCCTAAACCACGAATCGGTTACACGTATCAGCATTCAATCAAGTCCAAAGCAATAATGTCAACGCAACGCACTCGAGAATACTCGCTGCCCGGCGTCAAAGGCTTACATTGGATGCAGGGCATGCAAAAACAATTTGCTTGACCCTGGAATCTATTCCAGACCTTATAATGGCACGGTCGATGGGAGACGCATCCAAAAACGGATTCCTGCGGGCGGGTGAGCTGGCAAGGCTCTCGGGCGTCAGCACCGATACCCTGCGGCACTACGAACGCAAAGGCGTTCTGCCGAAACCGGGTCGATCACGCAATCGGTACCGCCAGTATCCACCCGAGGCCGCCAAGCGAGTGCTCATGATTCAACGGGCATTGGCGATTGGCTTCACGCTTGACGAGCTCGCCGGAATTCTAAACGTTCGCGACAATGGAGGCTCGCCGTGCGGGCGCGTTCTTGAGATCGCTGCCGCCAAGCTTGCCGCTCTCGAACAACGAATCGTTGAAACAATCGCGCTTCGCGATGAGCTTTCAAGCATACTGGACGATTGGGATGCAAAACTATCGAGTACACAACCAGGCGGCCGCGCCGCTCTCCTCGAATCGTTGACCGGCAGAAACCTCTCGAAGGCGCGCGATCCGCAATTTCAAAAAAGCGGGAAACCGCGACAAAAGCATCGAAGGAGTTAGATCGAAATGAGTCCATTATCTTATCGAATCGCGATGATCAGTCTCATCCTCACAACATCCACCGCCGTACGCGCCCAACACGAACATCCGAATAATCCCGCAATGGACAAGTGTCCTGCTCACGAGTCGCATATGGCAGCCTTGAAAGAAAGAGGCGCTCGCGCAATGGGATTCGACCAGGACAAGACCACTCATCATTTCAAGCTCGCGCCGAACGGAGGCGCTATTGAAGTTGAGGCAAACGATAGCAACGATACTTCCAGCCGCGATCAGATAAGGCATCACCTCGGGATGATCCGAGAAATGTTTGCTGCCGGCGATTTCTCGAAGCCGTTCGAGGTTCACGCGCAGGCCCCGCCCGGCGTGGAAGGCATGACGCGGCTAAGGGAGACGATCAACTATGACTTTGAGGCTACGGAAAGAGGCGGCCGCATTCGAATCTCCACACTCAACAAAGAAGCAGTGAGTGCGATTCACGAGTTCCTTCGTTTTCAAATCACCGATCACAAAACAGGGGATTCAGTAAAGTAGCGATCAGCGGTCAGCTATTACCGATGAAGCGTAGACAGATCATTCAGATCAGGTCTTTGGGAATCACTACGTGGCGCATCAAACGAGCGATGAGGCTCTTTCTTCTCTCGACCCTCGCCTTATGTTTATCAGGATTGTAGGCTTCACGAGGGTTCGGGATTATAGCCGCGAGAAACGCGGCTTGATCGGGCCCCAGTGACGCCGCCGTTGACTCGAAATAGGTTCTCGAAGCCGCTTCCACGCCATAGACCCCGTCGCCCCATTCGATCACATTCAAATAGAGCTCGAGTATGCGCCGCTTGCTCAGAATCTTCTCCATCTCCCAGGTGATGAGAGCTTCGTGCAGCTTTCGCAGAGGGTTCTTCGACGTTGAAAGGAACAGGTTCTTCGCGAGTTGCTGGCTGATGGTAGAGGCGCCGCGGTGAAAACGCTTCTCTTCCCAGTCCTTTTCGAGGGCCTTTTGAATCTCTTCCCAATCGAATCCTTCGTGATCAAAGAAACGGGAGTCCTCGCCCGCCAACACGGCGCGAATAAGAGAGGATGAAATCTTGTTATAAGGCACCCAGGTCTGCTCTTGTCTGACCGGTTTCCCGGCGGCCTTCGCCTCCGAAGCTCTCTGTTCCATCAAGGCTGTGACCTCGGGATTGACCGCCCTGAATCGAAAGACGCTGTACAGAATTGTCGCGTGGTAAATAAGGAAGAGCCCGACAACCGCTCCGGAGATGATCCAGAACCATCGCCGCCATCGCGGCTTCGGCCCGCGAGCGCGCCTCTCATTCTTGTAGCTTTTCGTCCCCGACACTAACGCCCTCAACGATGCACGGTATGTCGAGTCAGGAATTTAACACGACGCCGCAGTCGGGCAACAGAGGCGGTTCAAACGCGCCTTGATGTATGACGGTGCGCGAGATGAGAAAGGGATAGCCGGTTAGACCAGGGTATTATGACGAACTCAATTTCAAATAAATTGCTGCTCTGCTGCCCCGCCGGAGGGTTTCGATACGGATCGAAGCGAATCTATCACTAGCGTTCCAACGCCGAGCGATCCCATTTCGCGAGAGTTGCTCCCGCATCGTAGGTGCTCTGCAAAAACTCCATCACCATTTCATCAGGAGAAGCCGCATTGCGGACCTCATCGTAGAAGAGCACGAAGCCCTTCGTGTCCTGACTGTAAAAAGCCTCCGCCGGTTTAATTGAAGCCTCGCTGAACCCTGCCGGCTCGGGAGCCGAGTAAGCATAAAACGCCGCATCCTTTATGGCGCCGCCGCCGGGCCAGAAGCCGTGGCTTATCACTTCGTGTGAATACCCCTCTCGCGTGATCGAGTCCGCCCCTTCCCTTTCCGGGGCCTTTCGCCCCGAAAACCGAGTCACCGCCATATCCAAGCCGCCCCAGAAAAAATGCACCGGGCTCACCTTGCCTATAAATCGAGCTCGGAACTCTTTGAACAACCTGTCCACCTGCACGAGTATTCGCCAGAACCGGTTCGCGTAGTCCGGATCATAGGACGCATGCGTTCGATCCTGTTCGAATGGAATCGGATCTGGAACTTCCGACGGCAGAGTCCATATCTTTATAGTTATCCCAAGCTCGCCGAGCGCCGACATGACCTCACTATAGAATTCCGCCACGCTCCTGGAGCGCAAAGCGATTGTTCTACCGGAGCCGTCGCTGCACTTTATACTCAAAGTGTGATCGATGAAGTCGAAGTCCATCTGAAAGGTCCGTTCCTGATAAGGCATCGGAAAAGTCGTTAAACCTCGCGAGGTCACGTACAGTGTTGTATTCCACCAGTGATTGACCAAAGGCGTCTGAGCCAGTTCGATCTTGCCCACGATCTGCATCCACATATGCAGAGTTGCACAGGTATCCGCCCACTCAGCCAACGGAAGCGCCGGCCAGATATTGTCTTTATTATCCTTATCAATGGACATCTTATTCGACCTCCAGTCCGCGTGAAGGGACCGGGACTTAATCCTGTTCAGACCATACGAACGTGCCTTCGCGGAGATCGCGCAAAGCCTGCTCGATCTCGGCTCGGGTATTCATAACGAAAGGTCCGTAGCGCGCGATCGGCTCATTCAGAGGCTTGCCGGAAATCAAAAGAAATCGCGCTTCCGAAGCCGAAGTATCGACCTTGATATAATCGCCGTCGCCCCACACGACGAGTCTGACTGCTTCCGCATCGCGCGCTTCGGTCGAATCAATTCCAAAGCGGGCCTGGCCTTCGAACAGGTAGCTGAACGCCGTATGCCCGCGTTCTATTTCGTGGCTGAACGAAGAGTGAGCGGGAACCGTCACGTCCAGATAGACGGGATCGGCAGCAATTCCGGTCACCGGACCCGCAATGCCGGCGGCCGTGCCCGCGATGACCTTAACTCGCGCGCCGCTATCGGTGGTGATTTCGGGAATCTGACCGGCTCGGATGTCCTGGTATCTCGGCCTGCTCATCTTGAGTCTTGCTGGAAGATTGACCCAGAGTTGAAAGCCGAAGTTGCCTTCTGGACGGGCCTGCGGCATTTCTTCGTGCATGATTCCGCCGCCCGCGGTCATCCATTGAATATCTCCGGCGCCGATGCTGCCGGAATTGCCGAGCGTGTCCTTGTGATTGACGACTCCCGTCAGCATATACGTGACCGTCTCGATGCCTCGATGAGGATGGAGAGGAAACCCGGCTACGTAGTCATCGGGATTGTTAGATCCGAAGTTGTCTAAGAGTAAAAAGGGATCGAGGTGGTCGAGCGAGTGTGTTCCGATGCTGCGTTTCAGCCGGACACCGGCTCCTTCGACTACGTGTTGGGGTTCTACGATCTTGTCTACCGGTCTTGAGATTGCGGTCATGATTTTGCACTCTTTCGTTGATGCGTTGCTTGCCAGATCCAATATGCCGGTATGCCGGTCGCTATCACAGCGAACACCAGCAACGTTCCGCCTGCGCCTTCGACATGGCTTCGTCCCGACATCCATGAGATAAGATTTCTAACGTCATCTATGACCGCGTTGCCCACCAGGAATGTAGCCGCAAGCAAAAACAACGCCGGAGTCACTGGATACCCGAGAGCCTTATATGGCCTGACAATATCCGGCCGCTTCTTCCGAAGCGTGTAGACAGCCGCGACACCGCCTGCGTAAAACGGCCAGATTCCCAACACGAATGTGTCCGCCAATTGTTCGAACGACCTCACCATCACGAAGATCACCGCGAGCACCGCTGCAAGCGAGATAGCCACGTGAGGCGTCTTGAATTTCGGATGCACCGCCGCGATCTTCTTGAAGAAGAGCCCATCATCCGACATTGCAAAGAAGATTCGCGAGCCGGTCAACATCGATCCGTTCAACGTGCCGAACGCCGATATCATCACCGCGAGCGAGACAAGCGTCACACCCGTCCCGCCTACGACTCTGAACGCCGTATCCGCCGCAACGAGCTTTGAATGCCCGATCTGATTGATGTCGAGCAGATGCAGGTAAGCGAGGTTGGTAAGCAGGTAGACGCCGATGACTATGGCGGTTCCGGCGATCAACGCGAACGGGAGATTGCGTTCCGGGCGCTTCACTTCCCCGCTCACAAAAGTCAGGTCGGCCCATCCGTCGTAGACCCATAGCACTGAGATCAACGCCAGCCCGAATGAAGTCACCGTAGTAGTTCCAGCCGGTCCAAGATTCTGAAGCGCTTCCGGAGCCGGAAGCCGTCCCCCGATAACGAACGACGCCAGCACCAGTAATATCAGAGCTATGAACTTGGCCGTCGCTGTTGTGTTTTGCAGAGCCGCGCTTATGTTGACTCCCACAACATTCAAAACGGCAATGACGACGATGGAAATTGCAGCGAGATAATGAACCGCACCGGCCCGGTCTATTCCGACAGACAGCAACGCGCTTGCGAAGCCTTCGGGCGAATTAGTCTCCAGCAACCTGATCAAATATTCCGAGAAAACCGTGGCAATTGCGCCTAATGCCGAAGCTCTGAGTATCGTGAGCTGGCTCCAGCCAAACAGAAACGCGGGCAGTCTCCCGAAGCCTTCACGCAAATAAACGTACACGCCTCCGGTCTGAGGCAACACCGAAGAGAGCTCCGCGTAGGTGAGCGCTCCGCACAACGTGAAGAGCCCGCCGATCACCCACATTATTAGAAACAGTGGTTCATTCGGGATTCGAGTCGCGATGCTGGCCGGTGATCTGAAGATCCCGCTGCCGATCGTAGTGCCTACGAGAACCGCGGTGGCGCTGATGACTCCGAGGGTCCTCGGCAGCGTAGCAGAAGGGCCGTCAGGCGTGTTGTTATCCGAGTTAATGTCGAGTCGATCTTTGCTTTTGGCTTCCACGCTGCCTCCGCGTCGACTGTGCGGAGATTAGGGGAGAGGGTCGCGCTCGTCAAGGCAAGGCCATCCTGGTTATTTAGCCAAGGCGTGATTGGGTCAAGGCAGATCCAGCGCGCGGGCTCTTCACGACGCGGAATTGGTGCTGGCTCGAGAAGAGCCGGTCGCGGAAAACTCCGCCTCATTGCGCTGGGCGCTTGAGCCGGCCCACGTCGAGCAGGAGCCCCACCATCAAGGGGATGACCTGCGTCACCGCCGGGGCGACGCCTAGCTGCGTGTCGAGCATCGGTATGCGCAGCAGAACGAGCAGAAGCTGCACGAGTCCGGCGACGAGCAGCGCCTTCCAGGCCCAGACGTCGCCGCGCCGGTACGGTCCAAGCACGATGGTCAGGAACAGGACGCCGAAGCCCGCCCCGTAGGCTGCGGACGTGCCGCGGATACCGCGCAGGGCAGTTGCGATGACGGCATCGCCGCCGGCGACCCTGGACACCCTCGAGCTGCCGATGGCGTAGTCGTCTGAGGTGCGGTACGCGTGGAAGGCCGAAACCAGGCTGAAGAACGTAATCGCGACGCCGAGGACGGTGAGGAGGATCCAGCTTGCTTTTTTCATCGAGACCTCCGGAATTTCTTTAGTTCGCTTTGTTTTGAAGACCGCTGCGCGCTCTCCGCGGCATCGAGAGTTTGGCCCATCGTCGTCAGGAATGTCCAACCCGGTACACGGGTCCGCGCTTGAGATTCATTATAAATTCGCCCGCTAGCAGGGTTGCGGTCTTGCTGGTTAAAGGAAGAAGGAAAACGTCTTTAGAAGAGTGAGGCGCATTGATGATCACAGATGGCCTGACTTTTGATCCTGATAAATCTGAGAACGGATAACGTACAAGTACAACTTCACCTCTTGAGTAGTTGCTCATAAACGCCGTCCTCTTCATTATTCCAGACCGTTGCCAATGAGGTCTCACTCGCCTGCAACCAGAACTCTGCCTCTTCAGAAAGAATCGTGACTAGCACTTCGGTCCCCTCAGGAAGGCTAACCTGCTCAGCAATTCTATTCTGCCTTCTCTGACGATTGCTTTAACTGTATTCATCATCGTAAACCAAAATTGTCTCGATAAAATTTGGCGACTCTCTGCCTTAACTGTTCGTAATTTCCTCTCTCATAAATGAGGCATTCCCAATTCCTCAAATCGGAGGGGAGATTCAAAACCAAGCTAGATTCAGAGATGAGCAGTACATCTTTGCCCAGGCCCATTGCCGCACCCAATTCAAAATAAACATTGAGATTATCAGAGTCTACTTTAGCAACGATGAACCTACTCCGCTCAATTGAGCGTAATACTTGGTCCAGAATTTGATTGGAGCGAACAGTATCGTCGCCTCTATGAACTTTGATTCCTACATCACTAAGCCCAGGTGAAATACCGTATCTATAGGCATTGTCATTTTCATCATTGTGACTGAAACGCATAACAATGAAAGCGGAAGCATAGTCAAGTACCTTGGGACGACCAACCGCTTCATCACGAACAACAGAAAGAATGCGCCTAATGGCATCTATGGCATTTTTATCCATCCCGTATTGCAGTAGTAATCCCTCACAGGAAAGGCATAAATTGCCTGCTACCATTCCCAATTTGATAGTCGGCTTTTCGATGCATAGGTCGTGTGCGCATCCTTTCGGAGGCTCATGGACTAGTCGCAGTAACATTTCTTCAGTAAGTTCAGCCTCAAACACAATCAACGATTGAGCAATTTGATAAAGCAAATATGATCGTAATGACGGTGGCGCAAATACTTCTTCCCAATCGTACGTAGTTATTATGGAACACTCTCGGTATTCGTGTGAGAACCAGTTATCCTCCAGCGAACGTGAGGTGATACAAATGAGATGTCCAGCTTGTTTTGAAGCGAGTAGTCTGTCCTGAAGTGAGTCCACTCGAATTATTGGCTCTCTATCATTGATAGATGTAGGTATGTCTTGGAACTGTAGAAAGAAATAGTTCTGAGAAGCATTTACAATCGCCACCGTATCTTTTATGCGTCGGGCATGGTTATTATTTTCGTCAGCCGCAATATTAATTCTTTTCATCTATATACCTCCAATTTTTTGTGACCTCGCTACTCTCAGCGGTCGGGTAGCTGGGCAGGATTGCTCCGGCCCAGCCCCTTAAGAATCGTGCCTGCAACTTTCGCTGCACACGGCTCAAACCTCACATAACGCCTCGTTGACGAGACGCGGTTTTACCGCTTTCAACTCACGGTCGTTAACCTTGCTGTGACAGCGGAGATGAAAGCAATACACGATTGCTCATTTTAATGCTTCCGCCCAAAAAGGCCCTCTAAAATTTCCTGTGGCTTTGCCATCCAGTCAACCCCTTGCTCTCCCGCCTGTGGATCAGCTTTGATGCTTGTTCGCACGCTCACTCCCCTGAGGTCACGCTCTCCTTGATCAATCCATGATGACCAAACCACTATTCATCTCTTTTCGTTCACGCAGCCTCCATTCCCCTCGCCGTCACAGTATTCCTCTGCCCTCTTGGTCACTCACAATTCGATTCTTCTCACCCGCAGCCTCGTCGCCCGCAAACAATCTTCATCCGCCGCTCGCTTCTAGCCTCCTCTTCCCTCGGATTAGCTCCTCCACACTCGCATCCAAGTCAACCTTCTCACTACAACCACCCAACCCGACCACATCCTCACCTAAATGCCTCCACTGAACTCCTCCTTAAACTCCAAATGATCCCAACCTGGCTTGTCAACACCGACTTGCGCGGCGGTTTCGCGCCGCGCTAAGTCTTAACTTGTTCTATGACGTCCTGTTGCACCGGATGGCTTGTCTTTGCTACTTTTATTAGTAGACGCAACGCCTCGTTTACGGATTCCGAATCGGGAAAAGCTTGTGCCACATCAGGCGCTAATAAAACCAGATTCGTCCCCTTCTTGTACCTCTTGGCATACTTGCCCCTTACTCTATTCTTCAACTGTGACAGGTCGTATTCTGGTCGGAGATCGTCTTCCAGTTCGCTATTGATTTCCTTCATAACCCCTTCTTTCTTGCCGTGTTAGTTCTCTCGCGCTGATGATGCGAACGCCGTCTGCTCGATCCGTGCGGCCACAAACAAGAGCCTACCCTTTTCTGAATTTCCAATAGTGATGAAGCGGTTCTCTTCTGCTGAATGGTCAGGATCATCATAAGTGTCTGACAAAGGGTCGCCAAACACAGTGGCCGCCTCTTCGAAAGATACGCCATGCTTCTGAACATTTACAGCATTCTTCTCCTCATCCCATTCAAGTTCCATGGGTTGAGTATACCATCTGCTCGCATCTCATCTACGGATGGTCGGGTAGCTGGGCAGGATTGCTCCCGCCCAGCCCCCTAAGGTAAGGGTCGAGGACTGGCGCGGCGCTCCTTAGGTCTGACCTATCGCTTCTCCCCGTTTCCTCTGGGAGTGCCTCACTAGTCAGACCGTGAGCCCGTTTCCAGCCCCCGCCTCGTCAAACGCAGCGTGCGGATTTCCCGCACTGCGCTTTCCTGTCTGCTTCGCCTCAAGGGTCATGTGACTTGTCCAGCCGGGCCAGCTTTCAGCGTTTTGCTCTTTCGGTCAACCCTACTAGATATTGAGCAGCCTGGGTTGTCCATTGATCCGGCTCTCCCGGCGAACTCGGTATTTGTTAAATAATCCTAGTTCATCGTAGAGCCACCGCTTACTCCACCTTTCCCAGCCGAAGCCTTTCCGCCTGCGGCTTCGCATCAAGTGTCGTCGCACTTGCTTAAGGATGACTCTAGGAGCTTATCTAATCCCTTTGACTTCAGTTCAGATAATAACTTGGATTTAAATGCAAGTATATCTCGATGTGTTGTAATCAACCTGATTCCAGAAACACAGAATAGCAATAGAGGTAAAGCGAGCAATAGATTAAGCACGATTAGCCGACCGGAATTATTGTCTAATTGGCCTGCTTTAATTCCAAGTGCGAAGAACAAAAACCCCTCAGTGGCAATATAGAAAACCATCACGGCTATTTGGCCTGCAATTGAAAGCCACAACGGTAATCTCTGTCTATCAACTATAGTCTCTGTTTCATGGGTTAGAAGAGGCAGGCCCGACAGCTTGAGAACTTTATCTTCAATTCGCGCTATTCTTTTGCCTGCTCTATGGATGTAGTATCCAGCATTAATTACGAAGCTCAGAAAGGTAACGAGTATTGGTATGACGAATAATAGGATTAAATCGAGCGGAGCCTCTGCTTTCCAGCCAGAACACCTCCAAAGAAAACAAATAGTAAAGGTACAAAATATAGTTTGGGAGCATTTAATCTGTCATCTATTTCTTTGCGCAAAGAATCGTACTCCTTCAGCGCGATGTCTATGTTGTTCTTCATATCCATTTTGACGGAGTCATTCATATTATCTCCTGTAGCTATCTATAGCATGAGGTGTCGAGCAATTCGACCCACATTGGCGGTATGACGCCTGATTCAACGGGCGCGTGAGCGGCACTGGGAGTAACCGAGAAGCTGAGGGCACGCGCTCCGCTGCAATCGGTTGTTGAACTAAGCGCTATGCGCAGACGCAGGCGCGTTCGTCTGATGAGCGCTATAGCTCGATCATTCTCGATCGGGATCTGAATCTCTACACTTCCTTTACCCCAAAATAAATCTCGAACTGGAGGTGTAGTTATGACCGAGATGCAGCGAAAGAGTATGATCGAGACTCTTCAACTGGCTGGCTTCTCTGAGCGTACTCAGGAAGCATATGTTCGAGCTGTCCGCCAACTGGCTGAGCATTATCACAAGTCACCTGACCTTATCACCGAGGAAGAACTCCGACAGTATTTCCTCTACATTAAGAATGTCAAGAAGTATGCCCGTCCAACCACTACCATGGGTGCAATTAAATGTGGGACTCGACTATGAAACGGCTAGGATCTTGGGTGTCAGGTCCCATTGAGGACTCACGTGACAGCTCGCTGGCGTCGCTTGGAGTATCAACGACTTACACAAATACGCGCAGCCAGCCCTGCCACATCGCTGTAATTGTTGTCAAACAAGAGCCGGAATAAAAGTCCCATTTTATTGCACCCCACTACCATCGCCCTGTGCGGAATCAAGTTCTTCTTCGAAAAGACTCTCGGCACGCGATGGACGATCTTTGATCTGATCAGGCCAGTGTCGCAAAGCGCCGACCTCAACCCCGCCGTCAGGACGGTATGGTTATAGAATTGGGTAGTCTCAAACCGATTGCCCTCAGGACGGAGGGGCTCCAGAGTCTCCATTCTGCTTTGGGCAGGCGGAAATTTCTGGACACCGGATTTGTTTTAAATGTTGTTTTGGATCTTGTTTTCGGTGTTTGTTTTGGATGTTGTCTTTTGTCCTGGAGGGACATCTGGGGAATAGCCCACCAGTTCACTGGTGGGTTGCTGTCCCAATTGCTTGGGAAGTGCCGAAGGCACGGCTGATTGTTATCTTCACAAGTGCGACCTGAATGGTCTCTGCGAGTTTCAATTTGATCGGAGCTTTCATAAGAAATGTAATCTTGAGACATCAGCCGTCCCTTCGGGACTAGCGCTTTGTTTTGTGCCCCTACCCACCGATAAATCGGCGGGCTATTAATCACAACATCCCTTTGGGATGCTTTCGGGAAGTCTCCGCGGAAGAATTCATCCGCCGCTTCCTTCAGCACGTCTTACCAAAGCGCTTCATCAAGGTAAGATTCTACGGCCTGCTCAGTCCCGGAAACCGCCATCTCCTCAATAAAGCAAGGAAGCTGCTCGGCGCCGGCCACTATGTAAAACCCTCATCACGCGGCGGCTTCACCCCGCGCTAAGCCTTATCTTGTTCTAAACGCGTAGTGGATTACCTGGAGCATTTCACTACTGCATTCACTTCGTTGTAGTGAAATGCTGCCGTAGAAGCTCATTTGCCAACTGGCTGGATGGAACATCCTTCCTACGAGCCTGCTTGCGGAGGCTCCTTCAGGAGCGCGCGCGCGATGGCGATGTGTCCGTCAACCTGTCTCCGCCAACCTGTGTCCGTCAACCTGTGTCCGCTAACCCCGGTGTTCGTCAACCCCGCAAGGGGTTGCAGCCTCCAGCCCAGCGGTTGCCGTACTCGGCTACCCTGGGAATACAGCGCGTTCTGCCTCCAACCCCAACGGGGTTGCGGCTCTCATTGCGTATCGAATTGAAATGTGACTGCCGCAGTCAGTTGCGTTTTATACTCTGCGAGTCTGCAACCCCTTTGGGGTTGGCGCCAATCACTGCCGTTCCCCAGGGTAGCCGACTACGGCAACCCTGGGCTGGCGGGCACAACCCCGTTGGGGTTTGAAACCAAGAGTGGAATTCACCCTACTGGAATAAGTAGTCCTCTTGTAGATAGGCCAACTAGCCTATCTAAATTCTTAAGGAAAGCATCGCTCAATACCGGAATCCGTCTTAGCTGCCACAAGATTTCGCCATTGGTCCAGGCTGTCTCTCTAGCTTTACGCACACTCCATAAGGCGATCACATCATCAAGCTGACCCAGGTCTTGATCTATTTCTTCAACAACTCCCGTAGCAAGGAACTGCTTCACCTCCTCTGCGACAACCTCTAAGATGGTATTTACCTTCTCAAAGTCTCTATGCTCTGGACTACCGCCACGCGGGACAATGCCCTCTCCCTCGGAGGTCTGTACCAGGGCTATCGCGAGGTCATGATTGATATGGGCATTCATTCCTGCAATAGCGAACTGGACTCTCATAATATTCCGGCTATGTCTTGCTTTGAACAAAGGAGCCCAAGCACTGGCAACACTTTTCTCCTCACGCTTCCAACTGGCAATAGCCGTGAAGTATAGACCGGCGAATATTACAGCCAGCCGCTCGAGGAACCGTGGATTCTCCCACCCCTCAGCCGGAGGATGACGTTGAACAGCCTGAGTCACCCTCAAATAAAGAAGGTTAAACCATTTCAGTCCATCATTACTTGGAAGAATGTTATCAAAGTCTTCCATCAGCTTAATTACATCATCAATGGTGTTGATCACGGATGCCGAAAGAGCCTGAACAAGCCTTTCGTCAACTAGAGATGTGTCAGGTGAGCCTTCCGTCATTTTCTCAGACCTCCTTATTACTGTAACGCGAGAATCGGAATCAGAAGGAGAGAGTCGGACTTCTTAAGTCGCCGCATCGGACTTCTTAAGTCGCCGCACATTGACCTCCTTATCGGACAAAACCAGTGAAGACTTAGTCTCTTAATCCGCGATTGTACCGACTAAAGTAGTCTGGATCATCAAAAGAACCTCGTATCTTTGTTAGAGACGCAAACATAGTTGCACCAAAAACGCTCAAATTTCTATGTACGTTGAATCATCGCGTCAACGAAAATAGCGAGCATTCATCACTGTCGGCCCCTACATTCTAAAGATCAATTGAGGCTTCACTACCGATAATCAAGGCTTCACATAATCAGAGGGATTTTCGTTACTCGGAGGAAGCTTAGTCTGCTACTCCTCATGCTCTCTTGTTTGATTAGCTCTTATTCGCCGACGGTACGGGCGTAACACAAATTGGACCGGCACGAGTGCGTACCAAAGAACAAAATTAACATTCGCGTGACGCACGTGCGTGTAGTAGAATACCGCCGCCGCCAAACGGCAGTAGTCCCCTGAGCCGTCAGTTCCATTTCTGCGGCATTGTTCAAGCAGGGTATTTTGAAAGACGAACTAGATTTGAAAAAACGCTTGGTCGTCAGCGCATCCGCAGGAGCACCGCAAAGAGAAGCGCGACGATCAGCATAGCCAGTCCCGGTTCGGTGTCTGGCATCACGGGTTGATTCGGAATTCCTTTATTAGAAGCTGAGGTCTTCGGTTGATTTGCATTTATCTTCAGGGCTGCCGGTTGCTCGCCGGGATCGCAAACGCAATCGGCATCACCACACATACATGAGCGGCCGTTCGACGCCGTATGGCCTGCAAACGCCTGCGGCTGAAATGGGACAGATTTCGTAGTGGCTATATTCCGAGAGACACAGAACGGGAGCCCGAGAATCACCAGCATCGTTGCTGCACAGCAAAGTAGTCTTTTCATCACTCTACCCTCCAATCAGATTTGGACATCCGAATCGCATGTCTCTGCGGGTCATACACGCTGTCAGCGAGCAGTTTATGAACTACTCGCTCGTGCTCGGCTTGCGCACGAAGAAATCGAGTCTTTGTGCAGGTCGTTGCTTGCCGTTGCCGCACAAGCTCACGCGTTGAGAGATGTGGAAGCCGTAGATATGGCCAGCCAGACAGTTCTTGGCCTGTCTGCTTCCGATCATGCAAAGAAAATCGCTCGTTACTATCAAGCATTTTGTTTAAGTGAGCGGCGCGAGTTCGCGACAGCACGAGAGATTGTCGATCACTTGTTGGACGAAAGGCTAAGTTCCCAATTGCGGTCACGATGTCTCCTAATTAAGGGCTTTACTTATTTCTGTGCTGGTCAGATTGATGAATCACTACCCTTCTACTTAGAGGCTGCCCGGGCCGCTCGTAATTCTGACATTGCGGCCTTGCTCCGAGCGGCGAGACATATTGCGGTAATCAAGAGCATTCACGGTGATCACTATCAAGCCTCCGCTGACCTTGAAGCGTTGATCCCGCTCGCTTGCCAGATAGCGAGAAACGATCCTCAGGCGTACTCAGCGACACTGAATAGCTATGCAGTCGAACTTGGTGAAATCGGTCAGGTTGAACAGGCTCTTAATGTCGTACTCCGAATTGCACCGTTCTCAATCATTCATCCTGAGTTCAATGAAACCATAGCTGAGCTTCGGGAAAAACTTCCCACACGCAAGCATTCCGTTGTCGTAATACACATCCCATCGGAACCTGCCACTGCTTCGCAAACGGCGGCGAACCGGACGACGAAACGCGCTCGGTTATCAACGTTCATCATTCGTGAAGCTGAACGGCGCTTCACATCATTTCGAGCGCCGCCTCTTCAACGCCGACGACCCATCCCATCCAACCTCGCGCTGCTCAATCCTGCGCGCCAGCCTGCCAAGCCACGAGCGCCTTAATACATCTCCGCCTTCCACTCATCTCAAGAATTGCGTAGGCCAATTCATGGTCTAATCGTCGAAAAACCGCGGAGGAATTTCAAGCGCATTTCCACGGCGAATAAATATTTCATTGCTTCAAAGAGCATACCGTAACCGGATTGCAGTATAGCGTTACGGTGTACCCGAAAACTCGATGAGCGGATGGCCGCCACTCTCGATGGCGTCCACCCTCTCACCAGCTAAGCGCGTTGGCGTGCCAGAAGTTCTCTGTCCGATCACGCCGCGGCGCTCTAGAAGAGGTGTGTATGATATTAGAGGCTGATGCACGAGACAACTCGAAAATCACTTCCGACGATGACCGCCCGAGCGGGCTTGAAACTCGAAAAGAGGAGCCGGATCAAACCACCGAAGCCAGCGGCGGCATTAAGAGATACCGCGGGTGGCACAAATCGATAACCGGGGGTCGAGGGGAGCTTTTTGCAAACAAAATCGCTCAAATCGTTGGGCGTATCCAGATCAACATCGACTCACATCGGTCCGTCCTCGATAGATTCCCAGAGCAGACATTCAAACCGAACCGGATTACGCCCTGTAATCAGCTACTCTGCCTGATCGAGCGCGGGCGGCTCCAAATCAAGCGCGCGCGCGACAGGAATTGGAGAGTTGCGAAGCAGCGGCTTCGTTACGTGCACGCGCCAGACGATCACAATCCTCAACAAGCAGGCACTGGAGGAAATCAAGCGACTTCTTTGAAGTCCGCCCGAAGTCGCAAGCCAGGCCAAAGAGGTGAGGCCTGGCTCCGTCTCCTCCGCGAGGAATCGGCATCGTCCCCGCGACGGTTCGCCCATTTTCTATTCAATAGAAAGCCAACAGAGTCGAGGTGCGTTATGGATTACAGGATAGGTGAAATTATGCGGTTCATTGAAACGAATTACTTCCGCCCAATTTCAATAAAAGACCTTGCCCGCGAAGCTAAGCTGTCGATGTCGCGCCTATGTTTTCTGTTCAAGACTGAGGCCGGAGTCACCCCAATGCAATATCTCAAGCAGGTAAGAATCCGCGAAGCCGAGCAGCTTCTAATGCAGGACAAGTCGCTATGCGTTAAGGAACTGGCGGCGAAGGTCGGCATTAAAGACAGGAGCCACTTCGCCCGTGATTTCAAACAGGCGTTCGGCGTTGCGCCCGGCCAGTATAAACGGAAAAAGAGTTCACATTAATTCAATAAATAATCACGAGGTTCCCGCTGATAAAGCGATGATTATGTGAGCCCCGGCTTGCACCAGGAAAAGCTGCCACTTAATAGGAATGCGCGCTACGCCTTGGTTGTAGACCGCGATTTAATCTCGGTCTACACTGGCGCCTGTTTACATCCCCTATCAGTTCTGGTTCGAGAGGATGATTGATGAGTATCGATGAGTATGAAGTTCATGGAGCCGAGCCGAGCGTGGATCGGCCAGTGATACTTCTCAGCAGTCATGAGTCGCAGCTTTCACTCGAGCTGGACTCAGAATGAACAAGAACCATGAATTGAGGACTTGGTCGCGAGCCGGTAAATGTGGTCATAACACCTTCCACGAGGAGCCAACCGCGGACGGCCCGCTCAAGGCCGTCACCGGCTCGCGGCCAATCTTTTGTGTCAGTCTTTTATTGTCAACGGAGGATTGGATGATGACTACGCTGGAAATCAAATTCGAAGTATTACGGATGTGGGGAACGATAACGGCTGGAGCCGAGGCTCTGGAATGCAGCCGCTCTCAACTCTCCTATTGTATCCATGGAAAGCGAAAGACTCCGCACATACGAGAAAAACTTGCCCGTGCTCTGAACAAGAGTGTCGAGGAACTCTTCGGGAAATGAAGCGCTATAGGGCATTGGGGCTGGAACCAGGGGCGGCGCGCTACGCGCTTGCCCTGGCTGTTTTATAGTCGGCCTTTCAGGCCTACATCACTTTTGCTTCCTCCCATGGACAAAACCCAGAGTCGGCCTTTCAGGCCTACATAAGCGCGAACTTTGATCAGGTAGGGTAACAAATGGCGAAACTCCAGGCCCAAGGCAACGCCCTGGGTGTTGAGCGGCCAAACGATCCGAGCAGAGAACGTGCGAAATGAGCGTTTCATCACAACATCGTTAGTTTTTGCGCAGCGCGGCAACGAAGCGCTTATATAGCGCCTTCAGCGCTATAGGACATTGGGACTGGAACCAGGGGCGGCGCGCTACGCGCTTGCCCCTGGCTGTTTTATAGTCGGCCTTTCAGGCCTATATCACTTTTGATTCCTCCGATGGACAAACTCCAGAGTCGGCCCTCTCAGGCCTACATCACTTTTGCTTCCTCCAATGGACAAACTCCAGAGTCGGGCCTTTCAGGCCTACATCACTTTTGCTTCCTCCGATGGACAAATTCCCGACTCGGGCCTTTCAGGCCTACATCACTCTTGATTCCTCCGATGGACAAATTCCAGACTCGGGCCTTTCAGGCCTACTCGCGGCTCTGGTAGCGATATTGCAGGTCGTTGATCGGAAGGATGCAGCGTATTATAAAAGGTCACAGACTGCTGCTCACACAGTACCTGGCCAAACGAGTAAACAGAGGCGTTGAGTTTTGTGCATACGCCTTCTAGAATTCTTAAGGCATCCGCAATCCGCGAGGAAACAACCTCTATTGGGAACCGGCCGAGATGCACAAACTTTTAATGAACGACAAAGGGTGTCCTGATTTACTAATCTCTGAATATTAAACCGCCGCGTAGCGCCAGATCGACATCACCGGGAATAAGAGTCCTTACGCATGCAGACTGTAGAAGCGGTTGTACTTAACTCAGTTCAAGTCCAGGAACCCTTTCTCAATCAGAAGGTCCATACTTCGCCGCGCCTCAGGCCAGGCGTAATCCTGCTGCTCTTTGTCCTCGTCTTCGCCGCTTTCTTCGTTCGCGCTTACCATCTTGGCGCCGCCGGACTGTCTGAAGACGAGACACACAAGGTGTTCGCCGTTCGCGCCTACGCGCAAGGCGACTTCGCCTCAAACGCCGAGCATCCGATGCTGATGAAGATGCTCTGCGCCCGTTCGCTTGAAGCCTGCGAGATATGGAATCGAATCGCCGGCGATCGGCCGGTTCTGGCCGTCTCCGAAGAGGCCGCGATTCGCCTGCCGAATGCGCTGTTCGGAGCCCTGACCGTTGTTCCTCTTTTCTTGCTCGCTCAGTCTCTGTTCGGATTTCGAATCGGTGTGATCACATCGATATTGTGGACGCTCGGGTTGAACGCGGTCTGGTTCAATCGAATAGCAAAAGAAGACACATTGCTGGTCTTTTTCATGCTCACCGCGTTCTATCTGTACAACCTCGCCAAGAACCGGCCCGAGCGCGATGAAAGAACACAGGAGCGACTATATGGCTTCGCGGGAGCGGCGTTCGGGCTGATGCTGTCGTCCAAGTACTTCCCGCATTACATCGGACTGTTTCAGCTCTACTACTATCTTGCGGCTTATGATAGTAAAAACAACCGGCCGCTCACTCGCCGAATGTGGGTGCGGCACTACGGCGCACTGTTCGGGACTCTACTCGTTTTCAACTTTGCTATCTTCGCTCCGGACACGTGGAGATATCTGTGGAGCTATCTCAGTGAAGACCTGCAGACCCATCACGGCTACATAATGATGGGCCGGCTTTATCCGAATGAAATTTCGGACACACCCGCGGGCACGCCGTGGTACTTCTACTGGCTCTACCTGGCGGTAAAGCTGCCTCTTCCGCTGCTTGCGATGTTCCTGGCGGGCGCCGTCGATGTGTTTCGACGCAGAAACGCCGGCGACAACCGCCGCGGATATCTATTTCTTAGAGTGATGTTGTTCGCATGGCTTGTGCCGATGTGCATAGTAGGATCGAAGTTCCTTCGTTATACTCTCGGCCTGATTCCGTTCGTGTATATGGCGGCCGCGATAGGCGCGGTTCTCATTGATTCGTATCTTCGCGGAATGATCAACAGGCTCTCGGATTCTCATGATCTGCTCATCGGATTGCCGCGCCGCGCTCTGACGGCGGGCTGCCGTACTGCTCTTGTTGTGATCGTAGCGCTGCCCGCGCTCGCGTTAGCACGGTATCAGGACAGTCCCGGTCTCTTCACCAATTCGATAGGCGGAAACAGGATCGGTTGGTTCTTTCCGCATGATGAATTCTATGATCTGGGCGCGAGGGAGAGCATAAAATTTCTGGCGGAGAGCGCCCCGCCCGGTTCGATCGTCGCGAGCGAGATTCCCGGAGTGATGCAATATTACCTCGCAAGATTCAATCGTCAGGACATAACGTCCATCGAGATCACGGAAGCGAATTCAGACGCATCGCGCCAGGCCGATTTCACAATCGTCCAGCCCGGTCGAGTCTATTTTGAGAATAGAAACAGGCTGGCGTGGATAAAGAAGGCATGTCCGCTTCTTCAGTCGAGCTCGTTTGAAGGCGAGGTTACTTCCGCGGTCTATTTCACTGGGAGCAACATACCGAATGGAGAATGAGCGCGCTTCGGGAGACCGCCTGCCGGCGAAGCGGCTCATCGTCAATGCCGATGATTTCGGATTCGCTCACGGAGTCAACGAAGGGATATTACTGGCGTTTCAGAGCGGAGTGTTGACGAGCACCACGATTATGGCGAACGGTCAGGCTTTTGACGAAGCCGCCGCAATAGCGCGCGCAAATCCGCAGCTCGGAGTCGGGGTTCACCTTGCCATAGTCGGCGGGAGGCCCGTAGCTCCCTTGAATAAAGTTGCTTCGCTGGTCGACCGCTCGGGCCTGTTGCGGCGCACGCTGTCGGATCTGATTCTTGAACTCGTCCGAGGCCGCATGAATCCTTGGGAGATAGAGATCGAATTCAACGCGCAGATCGAACGCGTGCTCGACGCGGGAATAGTTCCCACTCACGTCGACACGCACAAACACTCGCAGATTGTCGGTCCGGTCGCGAAGGCCCTGGCCCGCTCGGCCAATAAATTCGGCATCAAGCGAGTGCGTTTTCCATTCGAGAAGATATCCGATTACTGGTTGGCGGGGGACGCGGCGCGCGCCAATCGACGCGTTTACATGAAGCAGTTTCTGCAAGCTTCGACGACGGCCTATCGCGCTCGCTCGTTCAAGAAGCTGGCCGCGCGGGCAGGATTAAAGACACCGGATCGATTCTTCGGAGTTTCCCTGACGGGCCTGCTCGATAGCGCCGCGATGATCAATGTGGTTAGAATGATTGGCGCCGGAACGTCCGAGCTTATGTGCCATCCGGCGGTTCACGATGACAGCCTCGAACGGGCTGCTACGAGGCTCAAAAGCCAGCGGCAGCGCGAGCTTGATGCGCTGACCGATCCGAGGGTGAGGGATGCTATGCGGGAGAATCGCATAGAGCTGATCAGTTTCAGGGAGCTTGACTGAGATGTTCAACGATGACAGCGAACGGCCCAGGTATTCCGTCGTTGTGCCGTTTCATAACGAGCAGGAGAGCGTTCGCGAGCTTTACGGCAAGATAGCAGGCGTGATGACCTCCAGGTTTGAGCCCGCGGAGTTCATCTTCATAGACGATCACAGCACTGACGCGACCGCCCGGCTTCTTACGGAGCTGGCGGAAGAAGATCCTCGAGTGATTTCGATAAGATTGAAGCGGAACTACGGCCAGACGGTCGCGCTTGCCGCGGGGTTCGACTATGCGGCAGGCGACATAATCATTTCGATGGACGGCGATCTCCAACACGATCCCGCCGACATACCGCTGCTCCTGAACGCGATGGAGGAAACTGACTGCGACATCGTGAGCGGCTGGCGCAAGCGAAGAGTAGACAATTTCCTGCTGCGACGGCTGCCCTCGCGGATCGCCAATATCCTGATGTCGAAATTATCCGGCGTCGACATTCACGATTTCGGCACTACGTTCAAAGCTTATAAGCGGGACACCATCAAACAGATTAGGCTCTATGGCGAGATGCATCGCTTCATACCGGCGCTGGCGTCCTGGAATGGAGCCACCATAACCGAAGTTCCGATTCGCAATATCGTGCGTCCGGGCGGGCAATCGCATTACGGCCTTTCGAGAACCATTCGCGTTCTGTTTGATCTCCTGACGATTCGCTTCCTGATCAAGTATGTGACAAGGCCGCTCCATTTTTTTGGCCCGTTGGGTCTGATGAGCATGACCGCGGGCTCGCTCATCGGTCTGTGGCTGATAGTGAAGAAGATCGTGCTGGGATCGGATCTCTTTTCTCAACACGGGCCGATGATTGTATTCGGCATGGTTCTTTTTCTTGCCGGGGTTCAATTGATCTGCTCCGGCTTGCTTGGAGAAGTGGTCAGCAGAACTTACTTCGAATCTCAGGGCAAACCGATTTATACGATCGAGAAGATCGTGAGCAAGCAAACATCTCCGGGCCTGAATCGAAGCTGAGACTCGAAGCGACAGTCTCAAAGATCTCGGCAATCTTTATACTCTGTAGGGAAGGCAGAGGACATCATGAAAATAGCAGTCGCCATTGGCGAAAAGGACCGCTCAGTAACTACGAACGCAATCGCATTGTTAGTTGGCATCGGGTTAATGATCGCCGCGATCAGTCAGATTGGATGTTCAAAACCTGAGCCTCAGTCATCCAGTCAATCAAGTCCGGCTCCAGCAAATCAGGCAAGTCCGACTACAAGTTCCAATGAATCAACTGGAGCGCCTCTTGGAAGCCCGACTACAGGAGCGTCTTCGGATCAGGCCGGCCAGGGACCGGGAGTACCGCCCGGGCAGGCTCCCGGTGCATCGGGCGGTGGAAGCGGATCTGCCGAAAGCGGATCTACCGGTGGAGGCGCATCGGCTTCCGGAGGCGGCTCAGGCGCGAGCGGCGGGGCCGCTGGCTCTGGCGGGGCGGCAAGCGGCAGGGCCGGTGGAACTGCAAGCGTAACCGAGACGTTACCGCCGCGCACCTACACTCTGACCGCGGGAAGAAATCTCTCGGTATTCACAACGTCGACCCTTTCTACGAAGAACAACAGGAGCGGAGATGCGTTCACGGCGACGCTTGCGCGTCCCATCGTAGACGGCGATTGGGTTATAGCAAATAAGGGCGCTGCCGTTGAAGGTGTCGTAACCAACTCCGATCCCGGCGGCAGAGTAAGCGGCGTGGCTTCGATCGCAGTCAAGCTGACCAGGCTTACCTTGGCTGACGGCCGCAAGGTGGAACTTGCTACAAGCTCGGTAAGCCGGCAGGCCAAGACAACCAGGACAAAAGACGCCACCAAAATCGGAATTGGGGCCGGAATCGGAGCGGCTATAGGGGCTATAGCAGGACGCGGAAAGGGAGCCGCGATTGGAGCGGCGGTTGGCGGAGGCGCTGGAACCGCCGCCGTGCTTGCGACACGAGGCGACCCTGCGGTAATTGCCGGCGAAAGCGCGCTGACATTCAGGCTGAACGCGCCGATTCGTGTAACAAAGAGGTGAGCCCGCTTCGTCCGCGAACGCCTCGAAATCAACAGCACGCCTTCGGAGCAGAGCCGCGCCGAGTTGTCGGCGGCAGCTTAATTGGGCCTGAATTCTTTTCGCCTCTTCTCTTCTTCAGCCCGAATGCGCTCCTGCATGAGCCTGTCGTGTTCAGTATTACGGAGCCTGATTGAAGCGCTTCCGCCCTCTATCGTGGCTTCGATTTCAATCCCATTGCATTTCAGGATTTTGTTCGGCGCCTCGCTCGCGCCGGCAATCCACTCACGGGCAGCGGGTAACGCAAAGGACTCGGACAGCTTGCCGATCCATTCGTCGAGGCTGTTGAAGCTGAATCCGAAGTAGGTGGCTCCGAGAGCAATCACGCGCCCTTTGTAGAGCGTCACGGACAGAGACTCGTTTGGCGCGCTCGCCCCCTTCTTTTCCTTAGGCGAGCTCGACATATCGAAGGTCAGGTATGCGGTGTCGTTGGCCTCGGGCTTCTTCGCTTCTTCCAGCGAGCGCCGTACATCGCCGTTTTCGGCAGAGCCCGCAAAAGCGGCGAGAACCTGTTGAGCGCTCATGCCAAGTCTCACACCGTGAAGAGTCGGACTAGTCGCGTCGGTGAGGCTGCAATTTGGTTTGACGCTCTGGCCTCGGGCCGGATGCGAGTAAGCCGCGACAATCAATACTACAGCGATAAAACTCAAGAGTGATCTTTTCATCTCTTTCCCCTAAGACCGGAAGGCGCATTGAATTCGTGCTGATTCCGGCAAAAGACGAACCTCAATTTTACGTTAATGAACAGGCGAAGCATCTGAAGAAATTTTCTACGCGTGTTGTACTGGGCCGTACCAACCAGATGCAAATAACTGGTTGGACGGCCCTCTATGAAGGCCGCTTATCGCTATCCTATAGTGAGCGTATTCACGACTCTTTTGAATTGCTTACCGATCTGCGCGGCGAAAGCGGATGACGCGGCGCTGACGCTGCCGATTTCGCCTCCGCTGTTGAAGTCGTGCGAGCCATGCAGGGTGATGTTCTCAGGCGGCTTTCCTTTCAGGAAGAACAGCGTGACCCAGAGCTGCGCGGTATTCTGCTCGGCTGTGCCGCAACTCACTCGCTTTATGCTCGAGTAGTTCGCGACGTGTTTATCTTTCTGGAATACTTTGCCGCCTTCGATTTGCCAGCGGCCGGCTGCGTCGTCAACATTATTCAGGCAATCCCGGACTAGGTTATAAGTCAGACTCATCGGTTTTCTCCTCTTTGGATTCTATTTTTGCGCTGTTGCCGTAACTCAGGTTGGTCTTGCCGCAACAGCGGTCGACAGGCCGCCCATTCCAGGGAAGAATGGAGGGCCGTCTCTTTGTTGGCTCTTTTGAGAGAACTCCAGGTAAATTGGCCAGGTCGCCTTCACTAACTATAGACGCCAGGCGGACGGAATTTATACGCAAAATAAAGACGGCACATTCAATGAACATCATTTCCCTTGAAAATGTCAGTATGAAATACGGCCCTCGGTGTTTGTTCAACGACGTGACGTTCGGCCTGGACGACTCCGAGAAGGTCGGACTCATCGGATTGAACGGCTCAGGCAAGTCGACTCTGTTGCGCATAATCGCGGGCGGCGAGCAGCCCGACGCAGGCCGCGCGGTAATCGCCAACGAACGAGTCGTCTCTTATCTTCCGCAGAACCCTGCCTTCGATGACGACCAGACCGTTCTAGACGCCGTATTCGCCGGGAGCAGTGAAGCAACGCGGCTCCTGCGAGAGTATGAGCTTGCCTGTCAGGAGTTGTCTTCGCGTCCGACTGATGAACGACTGCTGACCAGAGTCGCCGCGCTCGCGCATCAGCTCGAGTTGACGGGGGCCTGGGATCTGGAAAAAGACGCCCGAACAGTCTTAACTCAGCTCGGAATCCGGGACACCTCGGCGCAAATGGGTCGGCTTTCCGGAGGCGAGCGCAAACGCGTTGCTCTTGCGCACGCGCTCGTCTCGCATCCCGATCTGCTCCTGCTCGACGAACCCACGAATCATCTCGACGCCGACACCATAGCCTGGCTGGAGCAGTATCTTGGTCGGTTCAGCGGCGCGCTCCTGATCGTGACTCACGACCGATACTTTCTCGATCGAGTGACTAATCGAATTCTTGAAATAGATCAGAACCGCGTCCGGAGCTTTGCCGGGAATTATGCCTACTACGTGGAAAAGAAAGCCGAACAGGACGCTCAACAGGCCGTGCTGGCTGAAAGACAGGAAGCGCTGCTGCGGCGCGAGCTGGCATGGCTCAGGCGCGGAGCAAAAGCGCGAAGCACCAAACAGAAGGCCAGGGTACAACGAGCCGAAGAGCTGCAAAGACAGCCGGTGCAATCCGAGAGCGCCGAACTCGACATTTCCATCGGCTTCAGTCGAATGGGCAAGAAGATTCTGGAGCTTGATCGAATAACAAAGTCCTACGGCGACAAGAAACTCATAAACGAATTCAGTTATACATTCAAGAGAGGCGATAGAATAGGAGTCATCGGCCCGAGCGGAGCCGGCAAGACTACGCTGCTTGAATTAATCACGGGGCGAATAGAACCCGACGACGGTCGCGTAGACTGCGGACAGACCATCGTCATCGGCTATTACGATCAGAACAAGCGCGATCTTAACGGAAGCCAGCGAGTGATCGACTACATACGCGAGGCAGCCGAGAGAATCGAGACCGCGGACGGCGACACTATAACCGCGAGCCAGATGCTGGAGAAGTTTATGTTTCCTCCTGCAATGCAATACGACCTGATCTCGAAGCTCTCCGGCGGAGAACAACGGCGGCTCTACCTGCTGCGAGTGTTGATGGACGCTCCCAATCTGCTGATTCTCGATGAACCGACAAACGACCTGGACATTCAGACGCTCGTTCGCCTTGAAGAGTATCTGGATTCATTCGCGGGTTGTTTGATTGTAGTCAGCCACGACCGTTACTTTCTCGACCGCACGGTTGAAAGCATTTTTCGCTTTGAAGATGGACGAATCGCGGAAAGCCCCGGCAACTACAGCGCGTTTCTCGAATCCCGCGACCGCCGGACGGCGGAAAGCGCGGACGCAAAGGCCAACATTGCAAAGCCGGTCGCCAATGCCGCCGCGGCCTCGCAGACGCCGAGAAAGCTTTCGTTCAAAGAACGGCGTGAATTCGAAGAGCTCGAAAAACGGATCGAGGCTGCGGAAGCAAGAAAGGTCGAACTCGAGCGCGTACTCGCCGAGTCATCCAGCGATTTCGTCGCCGTCGACGCTGCGTATAAAGAACTCGAGACGTTGAATGTAAGCCTCGAGGCTGATGTTGAACGGTGGGCGAAACTGGCCGAATTGGCCTGAGTCATCAAGACTGAAAACTGAAAAGGCGCTCGGACGCGTCTACACTCTCCGCCCTGCTTCTAAGACAACAGCTTCTAAGACAACAGCTTCTAAGACAACGGCTTCTGAGACAACAGCTTCTGAGACAACAGCCAGGCAGTTGCATCCTCCCTTGAGCCGACAAAGCGTATCAAAGGATGGGACGAATGTTCGTAAGCAAGTTCCGAGAACCGTTCTCCATACGCGGCCGTATCTCGCAGGACAATCGCGACCCTTATGCCGTAGTTCACCAACTTCTGAAACATCTCTCCCGCAAGCCCGGTTCGAAGATCAAAGAACTCGGGCGCCAAATCTGTTTCGGTAAGGAAGAAGCCGCGTTTGCCAAACGACGCGGATAGCGCGTCGGAGATATCTCCTGCGCTTCGAATCAGGATAGCCGATTCCGCGGCTATGGCTATTTGATCTTCGCCGGCCATCTCTCAATGCGGCTTGGGAGAAAGCTGCACGGTTTGCCGGGCCGCTTTTACGACCGCCTCCTTGCTGAACGGAAAGATCGGCGTAGTTACGGCTTTCCAGTCTTTCAACTGGTCCGTCCAATGCGGACTTGCCGGGTTGCCCGATTCGCCGAGCGTTATACCTTGATGCGTGTCATCCCAGTCGGCGACATCAGCAATCAATCGCATTGAGACGCCAGTGCCGACATTGACGGTCGGAAACGTGCCGCTGCTGCCTGCCTGAGGGAACGGTAAGATGGTGAACTTCTCGCCTGTCAAAAGAGGAATCGCCAGCGGATGTTGAAACCGTCCGATGACAAGGCGGCCCCATGTCCATTGCGAGGAATCCGCGCCGAGTCGCTTGGTGAGAGACTCGCGGGCCTCTTTTTCACAGGCCCGCATCAATTCGCTATAGCTTTTGAATTCCGCCGGCAGCCATTCGCGAGGCTGCTCTCGTATAAGAAAGTCCAGAAAGGTACTACCGATATCGCCGCTCGCCTGCGCGGCGAGGGCGGCGCCAAGACCAGCCTTCAGAACGCGCCCTCTGAACGCGCCCCGTGTCTCGGAAAGAATGAGCGCGGCGCGCGAGTCCGCTAGAATCCGACCATCCCATTTTTTTAGCAGCTCCAGAGTCTCCTGCAGATCGCGGTCGTCTCCAGCGCCTCCATCTTTGGTTACTACATCTATGAATCGCTGTGCGAAATCAGCGGCGCTGATCGAATACACGTCTCCCTGGATCGCGCTGAAATCGGCGGGGGTGAGCTTCTGTTTGGCCTGGAGCAGATCCATGATTCGGCGCGCCCTGTACGGAGGAGCCCAGTCGCTGGTGAGATGAAAAGGATAGCCTGTTCCTACGATGCGATTGTTCGCAGTCGCAATCATGCCGCCGGGCGGATCGTAAACATGCGGCAGTTTCTCGAATGGGACATAGCCGGTCCAATCGCCTTCATCGACCGACCCATCATATGGAAGACTTCCGTCACCCTTTCTTCTTATTGGAATCTTGCCCGCGCCGTAGTAGCCGATGTGCCCTTCGACGTCGGCATATACAAAGTTCTGCGACGGCCCCGGGAATTCTTTTAGCGCGGCGCAAAAATCCTTCCAATTCCGCGCGCGATTGATTGCGTAGAATGCAGTGAGCTCAGCCGCATCGGATTCAAGCAAGACCCATCTCAGCGCGTATCGAACCGAAGCTCTTTCCAAAATAATCGGCCCGTGCGAGGTGACGGTCACATCAAACGAAACCGGATCGGTCGCCGGATCCTTCAGGTTCTTTCGAACGAGAAGGGTCTCCTTTCGAATCTGGGCGTCATGCCAGCCGTCATTAGCCTTATAGCGATTCTTATTTTCCTTATCGAATTGCTCGATGTAGAGATCCTGAACATCCGCGCCAAGATTGGTAGCGCCCCAGGCTATGTACTGATTGTGTCCAAGCACGATCCCCGGCGTGCCGGGGAAAGTGACCCCCGCGACCCTGAGACCCGGCGCGCTCAGATGAGCCATGTACCAGATTGAAGGAGCCGACGGCGCCAGATGCGGATCGTTGGCGAGCAGCGGCTTGCCCGAAGCAGTGCGCTTACCAGAAACGACCCAGTTGTTACTGGCTGCAAGCTCGGGTGCGTAGAGTCCGACCCGCGAAAGGGCCTCCTGCATGGTTCTATTTATCGCGAAAAGCTCTTCCAGAATGCCGCCCATAGCCTCAGCGTTATGGAGCACCGCACGACTACGCCCGGAAGATCCGGCGCCTTTGTTTTCAGGGCCATCGTTGTAGGCAACCGGCGCCTCCCACGGAGAAGACGCCTGCGCGATTGCATCACGCTTGTCGCGCGGGAGGTCTGCTCGCGCGGCTCGCGTGATGTCCAGCGGCCATGTAGTGGATAACGTCTCGCCCATCAGCTTTCCGACAAGCAGTGAGTCGGCCGGACGCCAGTGTGTAGGGCGATATTGCAGATATCCAAACTCAGGAGGCAGACTGGCAACATCGCACGAATCAATGTATGCGTTGACCCCCCGGCAGTATGCTTCAAGCTGAGCTCGAACCGGCGCGGCCAATCGATTCACGAGCGAGTCTGCCAGAGCGCCGAAACCAAGAACGCGATGACGCTTGTCGCTTTCAAGGGTGATCTGGCCTAGCACCTCCGAGAGATTTCCCGCGGCGGTGCGTCGAAGCAAATCCATTTGCCAGAGCCGATCGCTTGCAACGACAAATCCCTGAGCGAAGTACAAATCATCTTCATTCGCGGCTTCAATATATGGAATCCCGCGTTCATCGCGCCGAACGAGCACGCGTTCTCGAAGGCCGTTCAAGACAATCTCATCACTCGCCGGAATGGCGGCCGCCTCGACTGTCCTGGCGTGATAAGAGGGCAGCATCGCCAACAACAATCCGACTGCCATTATTCCTGAGAGGACTCGATAATATTTCATCAGTAGATTCTTCATTCGCGCACCTCCAGGCTATGATCGAGAAGCGACCGGTGAAAGCAATACCTTTGAACAATGCACCAACGCGATGCGATTTTTTGCTTGAAGCGATATTCCGGAACAGCTTTACCCGATCACGAGTAGAGTCGACGCCATTAGAGCCCGTCAATCATGTCATGACTGGAACTGCCTTCGGCTTTGAGCGCAATCTTGATAAACGAGCTTATGCGGCTCAGGCCTGGTTGCCGTCTACATATCGCTCGACTACTTTCTGCCCATCGCCGCCGGATTCCATCAGAACGATTCTGTCGTACTTGTCTTTATTCTCGTTGACGAATGATCGAGCCTGATCGACGCTGGCGAACTCCTGCCTCTTGCTGTCCGGGCCGGGGATCGATTGCTTGCCGTCGTCCGAGACCTTCGGGATTGAGTAAAGATACACTTCATAAGGCATAGTGCTTTTTCCTCCACGCAGAGATTCTTCACACGACTAAATCGAGATCGTTGCTCGACCGTGAGATTCTATCGTAGGCAGTCCCGCAGTCAAGGCGGAGGATAGGTTACAGGGGAGGGAGAACAGGTACAGGGGACAGGTTAGAGGATACGGGGCAGAGGTTACAGGTACGGGGGGCTTTGCACAAAAACGCCGGGTTTGACTCCCTTTTTGTGCAGGAAGGGATTCTGCAAAAAAATCAACAGCCTAGCTGACGGTGAAGCCCAGGATAGCTAAGAATGCGTAGTTCTATTTCGGTCGCCAGCGCTTCAAGAACGTGTCCAGAGAAAGCGCGTAATATCTCTCTATCGTCGATTCTAACGCAGAGGCTGCTTGATTCAATCCATTTTCGAGTTCCGCATAGAACCTAGATTCGATCAGGCTGCATAGTTTTCGTTCGAGCAATCAAGCCGTTCTCATCATAATCATCAGCCGCCCGCGCGGTCTGGACAGTTGGCAATGTCCTCTCCCAACAGATCAAGCCGGCATTCGACAGAAAACCAGCGGGGTTTCCTTTCCTTATCGCTCATTCGTCCGCCCTCCGTTTCCCCAAAAGTGTGGCCGCATGAGAACGGATTTCGGAGGCAAACGCAAGCACAAATGTAAACGCATCACGACTGTATCATGTGAATCATATAGACTTGCGGACTTTGGCGAATGGGGAAAGCGCCTGTTAGACTAGACCTTTACCGGTCAAGGGATAGCACGGCGGATTTTTTCAGTATTTTGTTGACGCCGTAGTTCATTCTGACTACGCTGTTTACCGTTATCGTAAGGGTAATTTGATGAGCAGTAGCGATCTAACAAAGAAACTTCCAAGCGATCAAAACAGTCACCTACTGGAGCAGATGGCGGCGCTACGGACGGAGGTCGGGGAATTGAGTAAGCACTTCGAGATTGGATTCAATTCCATGGAGCAGCGCTTTGACTCCATGGAGCAGCGCTTTGACAAGCTTAGCCGCGAGATCGCCGATGGCCTATCGAGGATTAACGATACCATAGAGGTGCTAAATCGAGACAAGCTTAACTCAGATACCGATTACATCTCGCTACGTCGCCGCGTAGGAAAACTTGAACGCAAGGTATCGTAGAACATAAAGAGAAAGAACCCAGCCTTTCACGAAAGACCTCGCCTCGATCAACAGACTGTTCATAATTTCCCGCGACTCTATTTAACCGAGCCGAATGCCTGGAATGTCCCTACCCCTGAATCTAAATCAATGCTTACCTATAGCGATGACGCGGCCCTTTCGTGGTTTGATCACTCAGACCACTAATGGAGCCGGCTCTCGCTGTATCGCGCCGTACAACGTGTCGCGTTCAACCGGTATGCGTCCGGCGCCGCGAACAAGGTCTTCAATTTCCGGACGCGTCAATTGATTGTCGTTTCCTTCGGCAAGGTAGGACTCCATAAGCGAGCCGCCGTCGTTTATCGTTCCATCTAGATCGTCGGCGCCGAACCTGAGCGCAACCTGAGCGATCTGTTTACCCAACATCAC
The DNA here is from genome assembly GCA_003222245.1 of Blastocatellia bacterium AA13. GTDB lineage: Bacteria > Acidobacteriota > Blastocatellia > UBA7656 > UBA7656 > QHVH01. Next base: position 88,147 of record QHVH01000019.1, read on the forward strand.
CCAGTAGGCTTTTATGTGAGGGATGTTCGGCAGCATTAACCTTGAAACCGCAATTGTCTTCAGTGAATCGATTCCGCTCGGGCCGGGGAGATCGGCGAGCGCCGTGCCCTTCGGGTGAAACGCGAGCGGTATAAAACATCTGAAGCCATCGGTCCGGCTCTGCAAGTCTCGAAGCTGGATCAAGTGGTCAACACGGTCTTCATACGATTCGATATGGCCGTACAGCATCGTCGCGTTCGTAGGGATTCCAGCGTTGTGAACTTTCCGTGACAGCTCCAGCCAGCGCTGCCCCGAGGTTTTGTGCGCGCAGATCTTGCTTCGAGTAGGCTCCCGGAGAATCTCGGCCCCGCCTCCCGGACAGCTATCCAGCCCCGCTTCGATCAATCCGCTAATCACCTCTTCGTCGCTGAGCCTGCAGGTTCGCCCGATGTGATCGATCTCGACCATCGTGAACGCCTTCAGGTGCATGTCCGGGAAGTTGCGCTTCAACTCCTTGAGCAAACCCGTGTAATAATCGAACTGCCATCGAGGATGCAATCCTCCCACGATATGCAGCTCGCGCGCTCCTTCCCCGTATGCTTTCCTGGCGATTTCAACGCACTCCTCGACCGTCCACTCGTATGCTTCCGGATGTCTGACTCGCCTGTAGAAACCGCAAAACGAACAGTCGGACACGCAGACATTGGTATAGTTCATGTGCCGATTGACGTTGAAGTAAGTGATATCGCCGTTGATCCGTTCGCGAACGCGATTCGCCAGCGCGCCAACGGCAAGCAAGTCGTCGCTTTTGAACAGAGCGACCCCCTCGTCAAAAGTAAGAGGCTCACCGGCGTCGAGTTTTTCAGATATGCCGGTCAGTTCCTGAGGCAGTCGTTCCTCTTTCATCTCTTGATCCTCACACCGCTGTTGCGCGAACAATCTCAGTTCGCATCTGCATAAAAGAGAAGCTCATTCTTTGAGCTTGAAACCAACGAGCTCGATCGTCATTTCCATAATATCGCCGGGCTCCGGGATCTTTTCGAGTTGTATTTCAATGAACATAGTCTCGTGCGGTCCGAGGGATTCCCGCGATTTCGGTATCGGGGTAATAGTCTTTTCCTTGAGGATCTCGTTGTTAAACCCGAGAGCGACCGCGCGAAGCTGCAAACCGGTGATCAAGCTATCGCCGGCGTTTTGAACATGGGCGCTCAGCATACCTATATTGCCGAACATGTTCTTTGCGGTGGCTTTCTTGATCTCGTCCATCTTTATCGACTGCTTATATGAATCGAATTCGGCGGAGCCCGGCCTGGCCATTTCGAGCGGCGGCGCCGGATGTTTGGACGCCCGCGTGCCGACGATTATCGTGAGCGCCACGACGACGACAAGAAGGAAGCCGCTGACGGTCATTATCAATCGAGAGTGATCTTTGTTGGCCTTTTCTTCGGGTTGTTCGAACATGAAGGTCTCCGGCTGTCGCTATGCGCTGATGGTCATTCTTCCAATGAGCACGGTGGGAGCCGTGATGCTTCCCCTGAACTCGATATCATTCCCTACCATCTCGATGGCATTGAGCATCTCTTTGAGATTTCCCGCTATCGTCACTCCCTGCACTGGAAATGTGAGCTCGCCATTTTCAATCCATGTTCCCGAAGCGCTTCTGGAGTAATCGCCGTTGACGACGTTTACGCCGAACCCGATCAACTCCGTCACGTAAAGCCCGCTCTTGACTGAAGAGATGATTTGTTCGGGTGAGTGAGAGCCGGGCATCAAGATCAGGTTTCCCGCGCCCACTCCAGGCGCGCCGACCAACCCTCTGGAGGCATTTCCGGTCGATCTCAGCCCGAGCTTTCGCGCGGTATAAGTGTTCAGCAAATAGCTCTCGAGCACGCCTTCGTTTATGACGACGGTGCGGCGAGTAGGCAGTCCTTCGGAGTCGAATGGACGCGATCCCAAGAGGGCCGGCCTTGTTCCGTCATCGACGATGTTGAGACAGCGCGAGGCCACGCGTTCGCCAAGCTGCCCCACAAGGAAGCTCGCCTTTCGAAAAACCGATTCGCCGGAAACGGCTTGAAAAATGTCTTCGAGCAATTCGCTCGCGACATTCGGCTCGAAGATCACGGGCACGTTTTGATTGCCGACCGCCGAAGCGCCCAGCTTCCGAAGCGTGCGCCGCGCGGCTTCGGCCCCGATTTTTTCGGGTGAATCCATATCGCGAAGTTTTCGTCGCGAGTCGAACCAGTAGTCCCGCTGCATGCGGTCGCCGTCCGATGCGACGGGAACGGTAGCGATCGTGCAGCTACTGCCTCGATATTCGCCGACAAAACCCTGCGAGTTCGCCAGTACCATAGTGCCGACTCTGGAGTCGAATCCGCCTCCATCGAAGTTCACTATCTTAGGGCTCACTTCCCGGGCAGCCTGTTCCGCCCTCAATGCGAGGTTGATCTTCTGCTCGGTCGGCAATTCGGCGATTTCCGGATCGTAGATGTCGAGATCGGCGAAGCTTGTGGCCATTTCGCTCGGATCGGGCAACCCAGCGCTGTCGTCCGCCGAAGTGGCGCGCGCCATATCGATCACTTCAGTGATCAACGACTCGACGGCTTCGATAGAGAAGTCGGAGCCGGAGACCGATGCTTGTTTTCCGTCCAGCAGCACTCTCAACCCGAAGGCTTGATCCGTCGATTCCTTCAGTGTTTCCACTTCTCCAAGGCGTACGCTAACAGAGAACTCGACTCGATGCCTGAGGAGCGCTTCGGCCGCGGAAGCGCCGCGAATGACGGCTTCGCGCGCCAGATCAACAGCGAATTGCTTGCCAAACAATGGATTCATCGTGATTCGAATTGTGCGCCGAGTGGGATTGAAGCTAGAGTTTTGTTCCGCCCACGGTCATACCGCTGATCTTGATCGTCGGAAGCCCGACGCCTACCGGAACGTTCTGGCCGTCCTTGCCGCAAACGCCGACGCCCTTGTCCAACTGGAGATCGTTTCCCACGGCGGTGACGTTCTTCAGCGACTCCGGTCCATTGCCTCGGAGCGTTGCCCCTTTGACCGGCACGGTGATCTTCCCATCTTCTATGAGGAATGCTTCAGACGCGGAGAAGGCAAACTCACCGCTCGTGATGTCCACCTGACCGCCGCCGAATTGGACGGCATAGAGCCCCCGTTTTACCGAACGAATTATGTCTTCACTGCTATCGGAGCCCGACAGCATAAACGTGTTGGTCATACGAGGCAGCGGCAGGAATTTGTAGCTTTGCCGGCGGCCATTACCGGTTCTCGGAGATTTCATCAGCCGGGAGTTGAGATTGTCGTTCAGGTACGCGCGAAGTACTCCGTTTTCTATCAAGACCGTACAGGTGGTTGCTTCGCCTTCGTCGTCGATATTTAGCGAGCCTCTGCGATTTGGAATCGTTCCGTCGTCTACTACGGTGCACAACTCGGAAGCCACTCGTTCGCCGATCAAGCCGGAGAACGCCGACGTGCCTTTTCGATTGAAGTCGGCTTCGAGCCCGTGTCCGACTGCTTCGTGCAGAAGAATTCCGGGCCAGCCGGGTCCAAGCACTACTTCCATTTTACCGGCAGGCGCGTCAATCGCGTCGAGTTGTCCAATCGCCTGGCAGGCGGCTTCGATTCCGCATTCCGACGGCTTGAGCTGGCCTTCGAAGAAATCGATTCCGATTCGGCCTCCTCCGCCGGATCGACCGATCTGCAGATTCCCATCGTCGTCGGCTATGCACATAACGCCGAGCCGAGCAAGCGGCTGAACATCACCGACCAGTTTCCCATCGGACGACGCAATCATCACGTGTTTGATTTCATCGGCCATCGTCGATTGGACTTCGCGGATTCTGCGGTCATACGCGCGGGCCGCGCGGTCGCTTTCCATCACGAGCTCAATTTTTCTATCGAGATCTTCGGCTGAGACTGGAATTTCGACGGGGTATAAATCGTGAGAAGAAGGCGAGACGCTGACTCCGGCGGCGGTCGTCAAGCCGCCGTTTCGGGCTATATGGGCGGCGGTGCGCGCGGCGGCTACGATCGAATCGAATGCAATGAGATCGGTGTAAGCGTAGCCGGTCTTGTCTCCGATTATCACCCTGACCCCGACGCCCTGCGACCGGGACTTGGTCACCGATTTTATCATCTGCTCTTCGAGACTGATGCTGTTGCTGATTCTGTACTCGAAGTATAGATCGGCGAAGTCGCCGCCCTTCTCGAGGGCTGCCGCGAGCAGTCTATCGATATCACGCTCCGTGAGACCGTACCGCTCCGAGAAGAAGCCTATCCCTTTGTTATCGGTCATGGACTCCTCTCTCGACTGTGGTGATTGTAGCGGCTGGGAAATGGTGATAGAAATGAATCATCATCGCGTTTGAATGCCCTCAGCGGCGCCGCTCCGGAGTTCGCTTCTCGGCCAGATGCACCGCGGCAACGCCATAAAACAAATTGTAATAGGTGACCTCGGAAAAACCAACCTCGGTCATTATTGCGGCCAGAGCTTCCTGGTCGGGGAAGGCTTTGACCGAATCCGGCAAGTATCTGTAGGCCGTTTTCGAACCCGAAATGAGCCGCCCGATTCCAGGCAGCACACGATTGAAGTACCACCCGTAGAAGTTTCTGAACACCGGCACGATCGGCTTGGAAAACTCGAGCACGGCAACCTTGCCTCCGGGTTTGATCAGCCGCAGCATCTCGATAAGGCCCTCGCGAACCGATTCGAGATTGCGGAGGCCGAACGCGATCGACACCGCGTCAAAAGAGGCATCCGGAAAAGGGGTCTTCAATGCGTCGCCTTCGATGAGGACTACATTGGACCGTGAATCTCTTACCTTGCGTACGCCGAGTTTCAGCATCGGATGGCAGAAGTCCACGCCCCAGGTCTCGGCATTGTGAGCGAGCTCGATGGAAAGATCCGCGGTTCCACAGCACAGATCGAGCACGCGAGCCCCCGGTCTCTCTAACACTGTTGCGAGCGACCGAACCAGCCGGCGCCGCCAGCGCCGATCGACGTTGAGCGAGAGAGCATGATTAAGAAAGTCATAACGCGGCGCGATCTGTGCGAACATCGTTCGTACCGCATCCGATTTACTTATCTGGTTTAGATGGCCTGAAGCTTGCTCGCTCGCCATAGTTGAACGAATGCAGAAGGAAGCGCGGCGTCAATGCAAAGCGGAACCGCCGGTCAGAAGCTTCTTTAAAGCGGGTTCTATTTCCCTGACGGCGCCGGCTGCCGCCAGGACGGAGCTCGCGGGAGCCACATACTTTTGAGCCGACTTGACGCAGTCCGCCGGAGTCACCGCGTTCACTCGCTCCTCGAAGTGCAGGAGATAATCGCGGCCAAGCCCGTATAGCTCAATATCGAGCAAGGCATCTTCGACGCCGGCAGCACTTTGAACGCCGCGAAGGAAGGAGTCCAGGACTCGTTGTTTTGCCGACTCGATTGCCTGCGAGTCGAGCTGACCATTCTTGAATGTCCGGAGGTTCTTCAGGATCGCATCCATCGCTGCCGCTAGTTTGTCAGGCGGAGCTTGCACCGATGTCAGGATCGGCCCCGCAAGATATCGGGCTTCGGCTTCAGTGTGAACGGAAACCTCACTGCCGAACGAGACCGCTGCTTGCTTATTTGAAGCCGCGAGAGCTTCGATCATCACTGCCGCGGCAAGATAATCGGGAACGCGTCTTGAAAACCCGATCTGTGCTACGACCGCCTGAGCCGCCGCACCCGGCGAATCGCTTACAATCAACTTGAGATCGGCAGGGGGCTCCGGAGTCCTGAAAGTCGCGGGCACGATGGCGCCTTTCTTCCAGGCGCCGAGCTTTGCGCGGCTTATGCGAACTATCTCCTCGAGTGTCGTATTTCCTGTAATCAGCAGCTCCGAGTTATTCGCGAGATAGAATCTGTCGTGGTAATAAGACAGGTCGGTGCGTTCGATCTTCGATAAGCTTTCCGCCGTTCCTCCTTCCGGATGGCCGAACGGATAGGCGCCGAAAAGAACCGCAAGCGCCCTCTCCTTCAAAACCTCCGGCGCCGCGGGTGGTCCCTTTTTTAGAGACTCCACGCGAGTGCGCTTGAACGCATCGAATTCGGCCTGCTCGAATGAAGGCGAGACTACGAGTCGGGCGCAGAGATCGAGCATCGCTTCGATATCGTTCGACGAACTGATCATCACGACGTCGGTGGAGTCCCACGTTACTTTTATGCTGATGCGAATTCCATAATGCTCGACTATTTCTTCGATGTTTTTCGCGGCCAATCCCCCGCCGCCCTTTAGAAGCATTCCGGCTGTAAAATCCGCGAGTCCGCCCTTACCGGCCAGGTCGAACAGCGCTCCGCTGTTGACTCTGAGATGAAGCCTCAGCCCATCGGTCGAGGGGCTCTCGATCAGCATCAGCGAAAGCCCGTTTAGAAGCGAGTCTCTCTTCACTACAGGGATTGAGAAGCCGGTCTGACGTAAATATTCAGGGCGAGCGGCGGCGGATACGGGCGCTATCGGTAATTGAAATGCGCACACTATTATGAAGATTGGAATGAAGCGATTGATGATTCGCAAGGAACTCCTCCGCGGCGCGAATGGTAATCGAGTCTAGCGATATGCTGTAGAGACCGTCAACCTGTTGTGCTATACTGGCGGCCGTTGCTTGGGCATAACTAAAGCCCGCAGGGCCATTCGGAGATCTTAAGGGAAGAGCAGGACAAGGTAACTTTCAAGGATCGAGGGAACAGTCTGCGATGTATTGTCCGTCTTGTTCTACACAGGCTGCCGATGGCGCGAAATTCTGTAAGACTTGCGGCCTGAGCCTCACGATAATCAATCAGGCAATCAACGGCGATACCGGCTTCAGCGACCCTCTGCGCGACCGCGAATATAAACGGGCTCGCAAACAGATCAGCGAAGGTATTCACGGCATCTCGGTCGGCGCGGCTTTTCTGACAGCGTGTGGTCTCGCATACGCATTTCTTTCGGTTCAGCAGACCTTTGTACTGATTCCCGTTTTGAGCCTTGCTCTCATCGGGCTGGTATTCGTCTTTAGAAATGCCGGTAAGCTCATAGACGCGAAGGTCGGCCAGAAGATGGCCAGCCGTCCAACCCAGCTTCGCGGAACGGGCGCGCTCGGTTCGGCGCCGGTCACCACCGCGTTTCAACCGCAAGCCCGGTCGAGTTCCAAGTCGAATCCGCCGAGCGGTGCGTCATCATCATCATCATCGCCGCTCGCGCCGGCTCAGCCGAATCAATCGGTCCAGCGAAGTCAGACCGCTCAGCCGGCTGCAACCCAGCGGCGCTCAACGGCGCTTGCTCCAATGAATCCCTCACGGCCGCTTCCCACAGGCCGCATCAACCGCGAACAATCAAGTCCGCTCAGGCGGGACAAGAAGGACGACGACCTTCTTGCGAAGATAAGAAACTAGTGCACACCCACCGTTGCAATCTCGTCGCGAAAGCAGACGACTCGCATAGAACCTGACGACGCGAGCAGCGTCACGCAACCACAGTCCGGCATAAGAGCACGCAAAGCAATTTCACGGAGGATCAAGAAGTGATCAGCACACGATTTGTCATAGCGGATGTATTTACGGCGACCAGGTTTTGTGGAAATCAACTGGCTGTCTTTACAAGCGCTCAGGGGATTGATAGCGCGACAATGCAGGAGATCGCGAGGGAGATGAACTACTCTGAAACCACGTTCCTGCTTCCTCCAGAGTCCGACGGCGATTTTCGACTGCGAATATTCACGCCGGGCAAGGAACTGCCTTTTGCGGGACACCCCATTGTAGGAACCGCATTCGTGATTGTCTCCGAAGAATTAAAGCCGGCGGACGGCAGCCTGACTACGGTCAAGTTAGAGACCAACGTGGGTGTCATCAACGTTGAAGTCGCGACTGTCTCGGGGCGGCCCGGCCGGACGACTATGAATCAGCCGCTTCCGAAGGTGGTGAGCGTCTATTCCGACCTTAAGAAGCTCGCGAGCGCGCTTTCAATTAACGCGAATGAGATCGGAGGCGAGGATCTGCCTGTTGAGATCATCTACAACGGGCTAACCGTAATGGTGGTTCCCGCGAAATCGATTGAGACGGTTCGGAGGATTCGTCCGAATACAAGCGAGCTGGAAGACATAGTGAAGGCTACCAACGCGGAAACGATCTTGATCTTTACTACCGAGACTGAATTTCCAACCAGCCATTCTCACAGCAGGGTCTTTGCTCCGGGCGCGGGCGTTGGCGAAGATCCGGCGACTGGCTCGGCCAACGGTCCCCTGGGCTACTATCTGGCGAGACACGGCCTGGTGAATGGGGTTCACAATAGATTCAGCATCGTTAGCGAGCAAGGCTTCGAAATGAAGCGCCCGAGCCTGCTCTACATCGATGTGGTCTTTGAGCCGGACGGCAAAGACGTGAAGAAGGTCCTTGTAGGAGGGGACGTAGTCGTCTCGGGCAAGGGCGAGATATTTCTAGACTGAAATTTCTATTTGACCGCGCGCTTTCAAATCCTTCAGGGGCGGGCCTCCTGTGCTCGCCCCTCTCCGGATTACACTGTTTTTACTAATCCAAATTTCGAGGTGTCTATGACTCTGCACAAATGGAGCGAGATTGAAGAAGAGAAGCTCACCGATTCCATAAGCCGCAAATATATAATGGGCGATCGCGTGACCATGGCAATGTTCACGTTGAAAAAAGGCTGCACCGTTCAGACTCACAGCCATGAGAACGAGCAGATGTCTACCGTGTTGAGCGGAGCGATGAAGTTCGTCGTCGAAGGGCAGGAAGTATTCGTTCGAAGCGGGGAGACGTTGAGGATTCCTCCGATGACGCCGCACAGCGCGGTGGCCCTCGAAGATACGGAGAATCTCGATGTCTTCGCTCCGGTCAGGAGCGATTGGCTCGAAGGCAACGACGATTATCTAAAGAAGGCTTAGCTTCGCGCTTAAAGTTCGCTTGGATTTCGAGCGGCCTTTTTGCCTCAGACTGTCTTCGGGGTCTTCCAATACCGTTTGTTGTAGTACGCGCGAATTCGCGAATTCGCTTCTCGAAGCTTCTCGGCCACCGCTCTCGCTTCGAGGTTCGGCGATGATGCATCGTGCTTCCCTTCAGCGGTTGGCCGCACGGAGATTGTGGCGTCCGGCGTGAGCACTTCTACCAATCCATCCCATTTTCTTTCGTCGAGAACAACGACGTAGCCGTCTCCACCGAGCGCGTAGACCCGGTCGTCGCCTGCTTTTACAAACGAAGTTCCGTGATCGGCCATCAGGTCGTCCAGCGTTGACGCCAGAGCGGATAAAGCATCTTTGAAAACTCCCTCAAAGTGCGTAGACGTGGATTGAGTGCTCATTCGTGTCCTTTGTGATCTTCTCTTTTTTTGATGTCAGCCGAGCGACCGCTCGGCTAGTGGATCGTTCAGCCTCGGCCTTCCCAGCCGATCTGTTTCAGGCGGCCCTCTTCGACGATGACGGGCACCGTCCGGTCACCGCCCGTGATGGACAGCATCTCTTTTCTGAATTGGGGATTATCCTGCGCGTTCCGCTCATCGAACGCGATACCCGCCCCAGTGTAGTGCTCGCGGGCCTTCGCGCAATATGGACAGCCCGGCTTCGTATAGATTACAAGCATTCGAACCTCTTACTCGTTTCAGATGTCATTAGAACCCCAGTCTATCAGACGCGATTTGACGGGCGCAAAGCAGGCCGTGTAGTTGAACGATGATCTGATCGAATGGTATGGTTCGGGCGAAAAAAGCGCGATTGGCGCGCCGATGCGGGTCAACCAGAGGAAGGCAATGTCCAGGGACGCGGAGAAGATACTCGCCGCGCAACGAGCGGTCGAGTTCGTCAGGGACGGTCAGCTAGTCGGGCTCGGCACTGGATCTACTGCCGCGCACGCCATAAGAATACTTGGAAAGAGAGTCGAGGCCGGCCTGTCCATTCAAGGCGTCCCGACTTCAAACGCGACGGAGCAGCTTGCTCGCGAAGTCGGAATTGAGCTGGTTTCTCTGAATCAGGTGGACGAAATAGACATAACCATCGACGGCGCCGACGAGGTGGACCCACAGTTCAACATGATCAAAGGCGGAGGCGGCGCGCTGACTCGCGAGAAGCTGGTTGCTGTTGCCTCAAAAAAACGCGTGATCGCGGTTGATCAGTCCAAGCTCGTGGATCGGCTCGGCGCCAGATTTCCAATACCGGTCGAGGTGCTTCCGTTCGGCTTTCGCGTCGTGGCGCGGGCGCTCGATTCTCTCGGCTGTCATCCAAAAATACGAGAGATCAACGGGACTCCATTCGTTACCGACAACATGAACTGGATTGTCGATTGCGCTTCGGGGCCGGTGGACGATCCTCTTCTCCTCGAGCAGGAGATAAAGCAGATCAGCGGAGTGGTTGAATGCGGACTGTTCGCTCGGCTCGCGGACGTGTTGGTCATCGCGTGCAGGGATGATGTCACCGTGCTCGAGCGCGGCGCTTCGAGGAATTCCGTTGCGGTGTGGAACCAACTCAGTGGAGCGCGCGGAGGCAAGAGTGTCTGACGCACCCTGGAATGAGGGGCTCTTCAATCGCTTCGAAAGGCTGGTTGAGATAACGGTCTGTGGGGTCCGATTCTCGATGCCGGAGAACAATAATCTGCTTCGCGGCTTTCAGTATGCGAAGGCGGATGCTTTGATGCGCGGGAATTACTGCTGGAACGGCGACTGCATCAACTGCATAGTGTGGATCGACCATCCCGAAGGAAAGTCAAAGGGTCTGGCGTGCAGAACCGAGGCCGTGAGTGATATGACAATCTCGGCGGTGAGTGATGATCTGCGAATTGATTTGATGTTGAACCGCGCGGAGTAGATTGAATTCACGGAGTAGATTGAACCGTCGGGCAAGTTCGACTCACGATTTGAGCATCATTGAGCATGGGTCTGAGAATCACTGTACGGGCGGCCGCGGAGGGCCGCCGTACAGTGATTCTTGTTGTATATCTTCCGTTACAGGCGCCCTCATTAATTTGGCTTGCGAGTTCCGCCTTTCACCGGACGGCCGTGAGGTTCGACTGGTTCGGAAAGCTCGCTGGTTTGAACTATAGGTTCCTGTTTGGCAAGCGCGGCTTCATTGCTTTTGGGAAACTGCTTTATCAGCGCCTTGAACTCGGCGAGCGCCTCGTCGTTTTTGCCGAGCCGCTGAAGCGCCTTGGCTTTCTTGTAATGCGCGCCGGGAACTTTGTCGCCTTTCTGGAAATTGTTTATGACCTTGTCGAATTCCGCGGCTGCGCGCTCCATATCGCCTTTGCCGAAATAGCACTCGCCGATCCAATACTGCGCGTTGTCGGCCATTTCGCTTGAAGGGTAGCTCTCAACGTAGGTGTTGAACTCGCTGATCGCGAGGTCGTAGTTCCCACGCGAGTAGTCGGCGTAGGCGGCGGCGAAGAGCATATCCGGGTTCCCAGGGTTGACCTCCGGAAACGCCGGAAGCTTCGGCATATTCTGAACGAGCTTCTTCAGCTCCGCCACGGTCTCCGAGAGCCGGTCCATCTTCTGGTTCGTCGATCCCAGGCGCTCGCCGAACGTATTCACCTCACCGGCTGTGGAAGCCGCGCTCTCGGCAACGCGGCCCTGCGCCTGACGTATCGCGGACACGTTGTCGCTGATCTGAATGATCAGAGCGCTCATCTGGCCGCTATTTCGATCCAGGCTCTCCTGCATGCTCCTGACCTGTCTTTCAAGAATAGTTATCTCGGATTTCAGGTCGTCGATCGCGAGCTTCAACTGATCTTTTTCTTTATCGTTCGCCGCCCAGGAAACGCAGCTAAACGACAGCAAGATTATCGCAGCGGATATGGTTACTCTGCGGTTCATGATTCCCTCGATTTTCGGGAGGTTTGCGATGCCCTCCGTTGAAAAAAGAAATGGCTCTACTGGCTCTTGGGCGGCGTTCCGCCGGAGATGTATATGAATTCGTCGCGACGGTCATGCGCCCAGGACGGAACGACGGACGGCGATCCTTCATCGTTTCCGTTGGCGTGTTCCCTTCCGTAGCTGACCGTAGACATTCGCGATGACTCGACTCCAAGCGATGCCAGGAATTCTTTTGCGGCTTGCGCTCGTCTTTCGCCAAGCCCGAGATTGTACTCTTCCGTGCCTCGAGGATCGCAGTTGCCTTCGATTCGGAAAACAATCGAGCGGTTCGGAGCCTGTGTGAGCCATCCCGCCGCTCTTCTGAGCCTGTCCTTCGATTCCGGCAGAATATCGGCTTTATCGTAGTCGAAGTAGATCGGCGTAACCCACTGATTGAAGATAAGACCCATCGATGTTCCACCGGTCGCGTTTCGAGGGCGGGTCACCTCGCCCGCGTCTTCCGTAATCGTCACCCGCGTGGATGCGGAGTCAGTACCGCCTGGTCCCGTAGCCGTGGCCGTGTACGTAGTGGAATCGGCCGGGCTCACCGAGCGCGAGCCGCTCGGAGGAACGGCGCCGAGGTCGGTTATGCTGACGCGGTCGGAGTTAGTGGAGCTCCATCGCAGCGTCGTGCTTTGACCGCGCTGTATCGCGTCCTTGTCCGCGCTGATCTGAATCGATGGATGAGCCGACCTTCCGTTGACGTTGACGGTCTTGCTGTCGCGGACTTCTTTATCGCCGCGTTTCGCCACGGCGGTATAGTCGGTCGTCTGATTCGGGTTGAATACTCTGGAGCCGCTCTTGTCTACCTTTTCTCCGTTGAGCGTGACCGCCTTTGCGTCCTGCGAGGTCCATGTAACTTTGACATCCTCACCCTGTTGAATCTGATTGCGCGAAACCTGGACGGCTACCTTGGGCTTTGCGCATCCCACCGCCATCACGATCAGGGTGCAGATGATCGAGACGAACAGAAACCGTGAAGCTCTACCGGCCATATTTATGCTCCTTTCGATTCCGGTGCATTTTGTTTTTCCTGCGCGGTTTTCTCGGATTCTACACTCAATAACCGCAAACCTACCATGCCTGCTTTGCCGGGGCTTACTTGCTCGCTTACTTGCCCGCTTACTTGCCCCATGACGGGGTTCGGCCGCCTCCCTGAGAGAGCTGGCGCTGGCCGCTTCCATCAATGTGCATCAACCAGACTTCCCATCTGCCTGTCCTGTTGGACTGAAACACGAGGTGGCGGCCGTCGGGAGACCACGATGGACTCTCGTTTCTGCCGCGCGAAGTTAGCTGCAGTAGCTGTCCCGATCCGACGTCGGCTACGAAAACCTGATAACCTCCGGCCCCTCCCCACGTGAATGCTATGTAGCGGCCGTCGGGTGACCATGATGGAGAATCGGAGTGGCCGCCTCTGGCGATCAAAGGACGTTGGTTGGCCCCGCTCGAATCCATGACGTAGATCTGCGGCGCCCCGCCTCGATCGGAGATGAATGCAATCTCGCGACCGGTTTTCGGATTCCATCGCGGTGAAATGTTCACCACCTTTGATGTATGTGTCAGACGCTTTGGGTTCGAACCATCGAGGCTCGAAACATAGATCTCCATCGAACCGCCCTGGCCGATCGCGGAGCTGAATACGAGTTGGCCTCCCGGCGAAATCGATGGAGACGTCGTAGTCGAGTTGAAGTGAGTGCCGCCGACGATACCCCCTTCCGCCGATCGAACTACGATGTTGGGAACGCCGCTCTTATAGCTTACATACGCGATGTGCCTGCCGTCTGGCGAGAACTGCGGAAAGAGAAGAATAGGGCCGTCGCTGGCGAAGCCGCGCTGATTGAAGCCGTCATAATCCATGACCTTGATGCCGCCGCCGCTTACGTAAGCAATCTTCGAAGTCGCTACTCCGTTCTGGCCGGTCAGCAGCTTGACGATTTCTTCCGCGAACTCGTGAGCCATTCTCCGCGGATCGCCCGAGTGCCGGGACGCGAGAAGCTGCTGTTTAGTCTTCACGTCATAGAGATAGGTGTCGGCGGAGAGGTCGCCCGAGCCCTGGATATTTCCAAACGCGACGTAGTCCGCCTTCACCGGATCGGCCGACCATTCGTCGTACTTCAAGGACGCGGGATCGGGCAGAGGGGTTCGAGGATTGAGGCTCTTGCCGACCATCGCCGCAACCGCCGCGAACTCCAGATCCTGTGCGAGGACTTGATTGAACGTGCTCACTGCCGCGTTGACTCCAGCCGACCGCGCCACGAAATCGGCCAGCGCGAGGTTCGGTCCGGCGCCGGGCGTCACGATTATTCTCGAGAGCTGAGTTCGGAGCGGACCTGATTCCGGCTGATCCTGGCGCGTATAAGGCCGCGCCGCAGGATGCAGCGTGAATACAAGCAACGGAGCGATCAATGATGCTTTCAACAAGTTTTTAATTGAGGCCATAATCGTTTTCACTCGAACGGCGGGCTTGTTTCCAACACGGCCCGCGAGGAAGTCGTCAGCCGCCGGTTACTTCGGATAACGGAACCACACCTCGGCAACCGCTTCCTGAACACCGGTCAAAAACCCGGCTGGAAACGGCGGAAGCGGATTGGAAGCCAGCAGCGAACGCTCCACCGCGTAGTTCGCATCCGCGCTTTGACTTCGCTGCTTGAAGCTCGCGTGAGCCACGCGTCCATTCTCTACCGACAGGATGCGGCCGTCTCGAGCAATGCGCACAAGCACGATTATGTACTGCGATGCGGCATCGCTCGAAGAAGGATTGTAGTTCCGGCTGAAGATCCCTTGAATTCGCCTGCCGTATTCGGAGCCGCCGGGCAGACCATTGCCGGCGCCGATCCCGCCGCCGGAGCCTATGCCAACGCCGCCGACTGTAGCGGGGGTCGGGCTTCCATAGCTCCGACCTACATCCACCGATATCGACGGAGACCGGCCTCGCTCGTCTTTGCCCGTAAAGACTCGCTCGGTTCGCGGAGCTACCGGTCGGTCGGTTTTGATTGAGTCCGGATCGGGTTTGTCGCTCTTGCTTGGGAGTACCTCATCCGGCCGTTCGGGTGTTGGATGGGCGGTCTCGACTTTTGCATTGTTCAAGGCGCTGTTGCTGTCGCCTACAAACGAAACCGCCCGAGGCTTGGCGAAGCCAAACAGGGCGGACGGATCGGCGATGCCTACGTCGATGGAGCCTCCTCCGCCCTCGCCGCCTTCACCCTCTCCAGCCGCGACGAACTGAATTCCGGAGCGGGAGCCAATCCAGAAAAAGAGGCCAAGACGAAAGCGATTATTCGATAAGGCGTCTCTCCGTCTCCGCGTACGTATACCTTTCGCTCGCCGGATTCGCCCAGCGCATCGGTTAGCAGCTTCGGCAGATCGTTAACGTTTACGGCGCGGGCTTCCGACTTCGTGCTCAAGTAGACGTTGCCGTCTTTATCAATGCTGAGCACGACCGCCTTCGGCTTCGGCTGCTCGACCTGCGTCTCGCGAGTCTTTGGAAGGTTAACTTCGATGCCGGTCTGTAGTATCGGAGCGGTAACCATGAAGATAACCAGCAATACCAGCATAACGTCTACGAGCGGAGTTACGTTTATCTCGGCGAGCGAGGTTTGAGTACGCCCTTGTCTGTTAGTGAAGGCCATTTTGCGGAGGATCGCCTCGCTACACTCCTGCCCGAACGTAATGCCGTTCGACAAAATTCAGCAGCTCGAGCGTGAATCGGTCTATGTCGGCGGTCAGGGTCCTTATTCGGCTCAAGAATGCGTTATAAAAGATCGCCGCGGGCACGGCAGCCGCAATCCCGGCAGCGGTCGCGATGAGCGCATCGGCTATTCCGGGCGCAACCGATTGTATGGACGAAGCGTTAGCAGTGCTTAGCCCCTGAAAAGCTATGATAATTCCAACTACGGTTCCAAAAAGGCCGACAAACGGAGATGCGTTTGCGGTAGTGGCCAGCCAGGATAAGCTCTTCTCCAGTTTGGTGACTTCGGCTATGGTAGCCGATTGCAGCACTCGCGATATCGAGTCGAGGCTGCGCACTTCCGGCGATCCTTCGCTGATCTGGTTTGCTATCTCGTCATAACCGGCGAGAAATACCGCCGCCAGCGGGCTTTGGCCGAATTGTTCGGCGGCCACGTAGACGTCGGACAGCTTCGCGCGGCTTCGAAAATGAGTGATAAAAGAACGCGACGATTGCTCGGCTTTTCGCAGCCACATCAGCTTGCTGAAAATGATTGCCCACGATGCGATTGAAAACAGGAGGAGCACGATAAGAACAAACTTCGCCGTCGGACTGGTTCGCAGAAGCAGTTCTATCAACGAGCTTGCTTGCTTTTCATTGGATTGGAGAAACAGATACAGGCCGCGCAGTGGAGTCAACTCTCAGGTCTCCTTTTCGACTGGCCCTGCCATTCTAAGGCGATGCCATGGAGGTGTCAAACAACGGCCCAGATCAAACAAGGGCTCAAGTCATGGATGCATCGGAGCACTGAAAGTGCGAACGAGGATAGCGTTTGAAGGGTATTGGGCCGTGACCAGGGGCCGCGCGTTGCGCGCTGACCCCTGGCTAAGATATCGCTGGCCTTACCTGAGTATCCATGAACAATTCGGGAATGCTGCATCTTAACGGCTTGATTCGGGTGTGGCTCCGAGTTTAGCCGCAAGGTCCTTCGCCATTCGTTGATGCTCTTTTAGAGCGGGCGCCGTTTTTGAAGCCCAGTCCTTTACGGCTGCATCGCTTCCGCTGCTCGCTTCTTGTTCGAAGTCGCTCACCGCTTGATCATGATCCCTGACCATTTCTTCTATGAAAGCTCGATCAAATTCCGCACCCGACAGCTTGTTCAGCCTGGTCTCTGTCGACTTGTAGCCCGGATCAGGGGCGGCTGGAAAATTCATTCCCTTAGAAATCGACTTCAACTCCGCCTGAGCATTGCTGTGGTCGGCGATAAGTTGTTGCGCGAATTTTTTGACATCCGCATTGGTGCTCTTTTTGAGCGCCAATTTGCTGAGTTCTATTTCAGCCATATTCCCCTGCGCCGCCTTCATAACAAATTGATGGTCGGCGTTCTTATTCTGACTGTCATCGGCATCGGCCTTGACCTGCATGGCGCCGGAATCCTTCTCCTTTGCCTTCTCCTGTTCCTTTGCCTTTTCCTGCTCCTTTGCCTTCTCTTGCTCCTGGCTGACGATCCAGGTTGATGTAGCGGGCGCCGGGCTTAGAAATGCCAAATAGGCTACGAAAGCTAAGAACCACATCTTTTGTCACCTCTTCTCTGATTGAATTGATGGACTCGACTATCCGACTCGACTATCCATGGATGCGATTTGTTGCGGATTGCGCGAGCCCTCATTCGGGTAAGGCAAATACCGTGCGCGGCAAACAAAAACTGTCCGCGATCGATTATGAGCGCAACAACATGAGATTCCTAAACTGATGCAGTTTGCTAGACGCTGTGGCAGCCGCAAATGAGAGAAGAGATGACTACAGCGAGTAATTTCGTTCGGAGCCGCTAAGGCGCTTTGTTCTTAGTCGTCCACTATGAAATTTATATGCAACGCAATCAGACATGAACGTTTGGCTCGCGAACGCCGCGGCTCGCCTGATTCAGCTTCGCGCGACGGACCTTGCATGGCACCAGGATTGCCAACAAAGAAGATCGCGCATGAGCCCTTTTTAGGAGATATACCAATGAGAATAAAAATAATGATCGCGGCGGCATTCCTGCTATTGTTGGCGCCCGTGCTGCCATTCGCGGGCAAAACAGAAGCGAATGCCGAGCTGGCGCGCGACAAGTCGGAGCAGTTCTCGGCCCTTGCTCAGTTGCCTACCGGAGGCCCGACAATGAATGTGAGGATATACATCAACGGCTACTCGAACCCGGACGAGTGTCAGAACCTTCACGCATTATTGCTCGAAGGCGGGCCGTCGGCTTTGTTGAAGGCTCTTCAAAAGATGAAACCCATCGGCAGGATAGCGAGAGAAGGAACAGTCGGGATGTACGATTTCAAATTCATCGTCTCCAAACAGACCGCGGATGGACGCGTAATCTACGCCGTCGCCGATCGGCCTATAGGATTTCTCGAAGCCTACTACGATACTCGGTCGCGTGATTATCCGTTCGGCATACTTCAACTCAATCTGAAGAATTCGGACAAACACGAAAAAGGAGAGGGCACTTTGATCTACGCGGCTCATATCAAGGTAATCGACGGAGATAAGGTGGAGACGGAAAATCTCAGCTTTGCTCCGATCAAGCTCCTCGGCGTCCGCCAGCTTTAGCTGACCCGCGGAGCCCTCAAGAACACGCGGAGCCTTCAGAATACAATGTACGGGCGGCCCTCCTGTGGCCGCCCCTCTCTTCGATACAGCGGTTCAAGGCTAAGCTCGTTTCTTCGCGGCCATACTCTTCTTCAGCACTTCCATGATATCCACGACGTTGCTCCTATCGCCCTGCTCTTCTTCCGTTTCAACGACATCTTTCTTCCGCGACTTCTTTGACTTGACCAGCTTCAGAAGTCTCTCGGTCTGTTGATCCTTCAACTCTCCTTCCGCACGCCCGCTCTTCGCGTATTTGGTTATCAGCTTCTCGAACTTAGTCACTGCCGCCTTATCGACCTTCTTTTCTTCGGGCAGTCCCACATCCTTCGGCGAGCGCAATTCGTCCGCGAACCTCAACGTTTGGGCGCTAAGAATGCCGTTTTCGGCCATCACCGCAACGAGATATTCCTTGCCGCGCATGACGAATGTTCCGACGCCCGCCCGTTCGCTGTCCTCCATTGTTCTGGCCAGCAGCCTGTACGCTTTCGCTTCGTCGTCGGCGGGAGTCAGAAAGTAGCCCCGATTGAAATAAATCGGCGGAATGGATTTCTTATCGACGAACCTCCGAAGATCGATGTCGCGGCTTTTCTTGGGAGCGAGCTTCTCGAGTTCTTCATCCGTGATAAGCACGTACCGGCCTTTTTCAATCTCATACCCGCGCGTCATCTGTCCATCGTCCAGATCACGCCCGGTGCTTTCGGAGTAATAGCGGCGGCTGAGCGGAACGCCTTCCTTTGAGAGCATTCGCAACGGCGCTTTTTCCGTGCGAGTTGCGGGAAAGAGATTCACCGGCACGCTAACCAGGCCGAATGTCAGCGTGCCCGACCAGATGGGACGCGCAGCCGGCCTGCGATCGTCATCGCGGGTAGTTTTCTTTTTGCTCGTGCTGACTGATCTAGGCAGCGGCCTTCTCCTTTTGTTTTTTCAACGCGGCCAGGCTCTTTGAGAGCACGGTCTCGAGCGATTTCGCGGCCCTCTTTGTCGTAGCTTTCTCGAGTTTCGGCTTCTTGCCCGCCGCCTTCTTCTCTATGAACTCGAGAACACGATCGCGATACTCGTCCGTGAATTCCATCGGATCGAACTCGCCTTCGAGGAAACCAATCAGCTCCTTTGCCATCTTCAACTCATTCTTTTCGAGGGCCCGGCCCTCGGGCGGTTTCAGATCTTCGGCGGATATCACTTCAGCGGCGGGCCTCAAGGTGATAAGCATCAGGTAGCCGTCCTGCGAGCGCAGCGCCCCGGAATACTGCTTGCCGCGCATGACCCAGCGAGCTACGGCTTCTTTGTTCTTATTCTCGAGAGCCTCCGCGAGCGCAAAGTAGTCCTTCTCGTCGCCGTCGGGACCCAGGTAGTAGGCGCGGTCATACCACTGGCTGCTGATTTCATCTGGCGAAACGAATCGCGTTATCTCGATGTCGCGAGACGCCTCCGGCTTCAGCTTCTCCAATTCCTCCGGAGTTAGTATCACGTAGAGGCCCGGTTCTATGCTGTATCCTTTCTGAATTTCGTTCGACGGGACTTCTTCACCGGTTTCGGGGTTCACCATGTGCTGTTTCACTCGGGATTGAGTCTTGGAGTCGAGTATGTGGAAGTGTACCGTGCGGTCGACTATAGCCGAGTAGAGACGCACCGGCGCCGTCGTCGAGTTAAACTTGAGCCTGGCTTTCCATATCGCTCGCGCGCTCATCTATTGATTCACCCCTTTCTGAATCGGCGCACCACGTGCAGAGCACGATCGCGGAGACACCGGTCTCCACGCAGATTGAACAAAGGGCGCCATCACAGCTTATGCAGTAGTAACCCATCTCATATAGAAAGGTATGACCGCAGGACGAACAATATTCGTGTCCGGATTCAAGCCACCAGGGCCCGTCTTTTTTACGCTTTTTCATCCGTGTGCTCACAATGCACCCTGGATTCCAAACGACCAGTTCGGCGTCTCACGCAATCAATTTTTGAGGCGTGATAGGAAGGTCTCGTATTCGCTTACCGGTCGCGTGATAGATTGCGTTGGCTACGGCCGCGGCCGTTCCGGTTATGCCTATTTCGCCGATCCCTCGCGCTCCAAGCGGATTGAGGTGAGTGTCCGCAATGTCGATGGCCGAAACATCAATCTCTCCGATGTCCGCGTTCACCGGAACGTGATAATCGGCGAGGTTCTCATTCACGATGCGGCCCGTTCGAGCATCCATATGCGAGTCTTCGTGCAGAGCCAGGCCTATGCCCCACACTATGCCGCCGATGAACTGGCTCCGGGCTGTCTTTTCGTTCAACACCTTTCCTACATCGTAGACCGCTGTCACACGCCGCACCCGCGTTGGTCCGAGATCGGGATCAACGGAGACCTCCGCGAACACCGCGCCGAATGAATGCGACGCAAATTTCTGTTTCAGCGTTTCATCCGGCTCGACGTGAGCGATGCCTTCGATCGGCTGACCTCCGTTTCGCGCAATAAAATCGCCAAGTTTTTCCGAGCGATTTGGCGACAATTTACGAAAGATCAGTCCGTCTTTGAAATCAACCTCATCCACGGATGCGTCGTGCACCGGTGAGCCTGAGTCCGCGACCGCCATCTGCAAGAGCCTGGTCCGAACCCGCTCGGCCGCGGTCTGAATCGCCGGCGTAACGCTTGCGACCGTCATCGATCCCGCGGTGATGGGCGCGGGTGGAAGCGCCGTGTCGCCGAGTTGCGCGTCTATAAGGTCCGGCGAGACATTCAATGCGTCGGCGGCGGTCTGAATCATAATCGTGTAAATGCCGTTCCCGATTTCATGCGTTCCCGTAGCCACGAGTACGCGGCCGTCCGGTTTGAAGCGAACGAGCGCGCTGGCCGGACGGCGGTTGGCCGGATATGTTTCGGTAGCGACTCCCCAGCCGATCAACTGAGAACCATCGCGCATTGAACGAGGCTCTCGCGTTCTATTGCTCCATCCGAATCGCTCCGCAGCGCGAGTGTAGCAATCGCGCAGGTGTTTTCCGGTGAACGGCAGCTTTGTTTGCGGATCGTTCTCCGTGTAGTTCAACAACCGAAGCTGCAGCGGATCCATATTGAGTTTATAGGCCAGCTCATCCATGGCCACTTCGAGCGCATAAGTTCCGGTAGCAACTCCCGGGGCTCTGGTGTAGGTCGGCGTTCCAAGATTGAGATCGACGATGCGGTGAATAGTAGATACGTTCGGACATCCGTACATCACGCGGGTCGGAAACGCGGAAGATTCGAGATAGTCTTCGATCACCGAAGTATGCGCGTGCACTTCGTGGCGGATCGCCGTGAGCTTTCCCTCGCGAGTTGCGCCGACGGTAAGGCGTTGATGGGTGCGCGGACGCGCTCCGACCGGGCCGAACATCTGCGGACGCTCCAGGACGATCTTGACCGGCCTGTTTACCTGCCTGGCTGCCATCGCGGCCAGCGGCACGTGCGACCATAGCGGCCCCTTGCAGCCGAATCCGCCTCCGACAAAAAGACAGATGAGCCGGACATTCGATTCCTGAACGCCAAAGAGCTTCGCAAGCTTCGCGCGATGTCCGCTGATGTCCTGGGCTGATTCGTGGACTGTTAGCTCGTCGCCGTTCCATTGCGCGATGGCGGCGTGCGGCTCCATCGGATTGTGATGATGAATCGGGGTCGTATAGACCTGGTCGATCTTGATATCTGAATCCTTCAATGCGCCGTCGACGTCGCCCCAGCTCATATCCCCAGGCTCTCCGTTATGGTTTCCGGGGTGAGATGAGGGAAATCCGGCGACAAAATCGAGTTTTGGAGCCGACACGGAGTATCTAATCTTGATAAGAGACGCCGCGTGATGAGCTTCCTCCAATTTCTCGGCGACGACCACTGCTACAGGTTGGCCATTGTAGTAGACCTGATTGTCCTGCAGGAGCGAAAGCCTCTTCTCAGCGCCCGGAAGCCGCTGCGCGTTTTCAGGAGTGAGTACGGCGAGAACCCCGGCAGCCTTGCGCGCCAGCGAGTCATCCATGCCCGCGATCCTGCCCGCGGGTATAGTGCTTTGCACGAGAACCGCGTAGCACAAGCCCGGCATATCGAATTCGGCGGAGTATCGTGCGGAGCCGGTGACCTTCAGCTTACCGTCGACGCGTGAAATGGGCTTTCCTATCGTGTTCATGCGAGACCTCCAGCGATTGTGAGCGCGCGGATGATCGCGCGCTTCGCCATCTCCACTTTGTATGTATTGTCTCGGCGAGGCCGCGCGCCCGAGAGAGCGCGGGAGGCGGCTTGCTCGAATAAAGAGATACTCAGCTTCTGACCCGCGAGCGCGGCTTCCGCGGCTTCCACGCGCCAGGGCTTGTGAGCGACACCTCCAAGCGCGAGGCGCGCGCCGCGAATCCAGCCCGAATCGACGTCAATCGCGGCCGCGACGCTCACAAGAGCGAATGCGTAGCTTGTTCGCTCGCGTATCTTCAAATAGTGAGAATGGCTTCCATAGGGAGACGGCGGAAGATCGATCGACACAATCAACTCATCGGGCATTAACGTGGTGTCGATCTGCGGCGTGGTTCCGGGCAGTCGATGAAAGTCCCCGATCGCAATGATGCGCTCGCCCTTGGGTCCGCGAACCCGAACCTTCGCTTCGAGCGCGGCAAGCGCGACGCACATATCGGACGGATGAGTGGCGATGCACTGATCGCTCGCGCCTAAGATAGCGTGGTTCTCATGAAATCCTTCGAGGGCAGAACAGCCGCTTCCCGGCGTCCGCTTGTTGCATCGTGAGAATGCCGGATCCATGAAATACGGACAGCGGGTGCGCTGCAGTAGGTTCCCTCCGTTCGTCGCCATATTCCGAAGCTGCGGCGACGCTCCCGAGAGAATCGCCTGCGAAAGGAGCGGATAGTTCTTGCGAATCAGCGGATGATTCGCGGTGTCGCTGTTGCGAGCAAGCGCGCCAAGCTTCACGCCGCCGTCCGGCGTCTGCTCAATACCTCTCAGCGGAATATGATTGATGTCAATCAGCTTCGGAGGTTGTTCTACCGTGTTCTTCATCAGATCTATTAGATTGGTTCCTCCGGCCAGGAACTTCGATCCTCGCCATCTGGAGATCGCGTCGACGGCGGTCGCTGGTTCATCGACCTGTTGATATTCAAAAGGGTTCATACTTTGTTCTCCGCTTCAAACGTAAAACGGCACGCTAGAGGGTGCTCAGGACTGTTACAAGATCGCTTTCTACAACGTGCGGGACGCAGTCTGGACGGCCTGGACTATGCCGGGATATGCGCCGCATCGACAGACGTTCCCGCTCATGCGCTCGCGGATCTCTTCCGGCGTCAGCTCAACCCGGCCTGTGTGGGCGAGATCCGGGGTTACGAAACTGGCATCGCCTCTCCGCGCTTCTTCGAGCAGCGCTACAGCCGAACATATCTGGCCGGGAGTGCAGTAGCCGCATTGGAAGCCATCGTGCTCGATGAATGCCGTCTGAAGAGGATGTAGCTCTTCGCCTCCGGAGAGCCCTTCGATCGTTGTGATTTGATCTCCTTGATGCGTCACCGCGAGCGACAGGCAGCTATTGATGCGGCGGCCGTTCACCAGTACAGTGCAGGCTCCGCACTGGCCGTGATCGCAGCCCTTCTTTGTTCCCGTGAGCTTGAGATACTCACGCAGCGCGTCCAGCAGGGTTACTCGAGTATCCATAGTCAATTTATGGACGAGGCCGTTTACCGTGAGCTCAACCGTATGCGCGCTCGCTGAAAACTCGAGCGGAGCGCATTCGACTATCGTTTCCACGGAAATCAACTGGAGCCCGAGCGCGCCCGCGCCCGTGAAGTAACCGACCGTCTTTACGAAATCGCGCCGGCTCAACTTGCAATCGATCATATCGGTCGCGGGATTTACTGAAGAATATTCCTCGGAGTCTGTCTCCGGAACCGTGGAAGTCCGCGAACTGTTCTCGGTTGTCACGGCGATGCCTCCATTCCATTGTTGTCTCACACTCTTCGTATTGCGGTGCGCGTCTAGCGAGGTGAGCTAATTCCGCTTTCGGAAGAGGACTGCGGCGCTGTAGGCGCGGCGGGCAAGAGCCTGTGTTGCTTATATAGTTGTTCGATTATCGTTCGTCACAGATCAAGCAAGTGGAGGGCCGTTCGAGGCTCTGATACTCCGCGCAAGGCTCTTTCAACTCGCGCGAAAAGCCTTTGAATTCGCGCTGAGGATCTCAAAGCAATGAACACAATCCAGACGCGGATGTAACAGAGAGATACATAATTCAAACGCGTCTGCTCGGAGATTGAACCGTGAGGCATAGCCGCATTGGCACGACAATCGCGTTATCTGGAGCAAGAAGTCGGCGACAAACATCACGCGAGGACGTCTCGCACGAAGGAAAAAACAATGTGCATATCAAACGTACAAGAACTACGACAGGGGCGGTTCGCGGCTGCTTTGCTCTGCGCTTCGCTCCTTGTATTTCTCCTGGGAGCCTCTTGTACCTCCAAGAACGAGCAGTCACAGCCCGAGGAGCGTTCGTCTTCCGAGCCGGTAGTGGTTACCGCCCCGGTCGCCGGCGTGATTCGCGCGGTTCTCGTCGACGAGGACGCGGCGGTGAATCAGGGAGCCCCGATCCTCGAGATATCTATACCGCCGGAATCCGGCAACCAAAAACAGACCAATGTCCAAAATGAAACCGGAGTAAAACCCGATCTCAAACTGGCCGAAACTGAAGCCGCCCGTGCCCAGACAAAAGTTCAACAGGTACAGGACCTGTTTCGTCGCGGCTATGCGTCACAGGCCGAATTGGACACGGCTCGCACCAATTATCAGGACGCTCAGAAAAGATTGCAGCAGGCGCGGGAGGCTTCTTCAGAGACTCGAACCGATCAATCCAAACCAGGAGCTTCACCGGGAACCATCGCGGTTTTAGCTCCTTCGAGCGGCAGGGTTCACATCATCTCCGCGCAAGCGGGCCAACCTGTTCGGCCGGGACAGGAACTGATCCAAATCGAAAAGAGTACGGAGTAAAGAAATGAGCGACTTGATGACAGGTGCGCAAGAAGCCACGGACACCAGCGTGACTAAGGTCAGCTCGAACTTCGCGCCGAGCGGACAATCGGGCCAGCGATATCTGGCGGCCGGACGCAAAATGTCCATGAGACTCTGGAGCGAAGAACCACCGGGTGAGGTAAAGCCCGAATCCACTCGTCCATATGAAACGATCGGCTTTGTGATCAAGGGACGCGCCGAGCTATACCTTGGCGAACAGCTTGTATTGCTGGAAGCCGGTGATTCATACGTTGTACCAAAGGACGCGAAGCACAGATACAAGATTCTCGACACCTTCACGGCTGTCGAAGCGACCTCGCCTCCCGCGGAAATCCATGGACGCGATTCGGCCGAAGAGGGGTAAGCATTCTTTAGAAACTTTAGAAAAATCTATCGGCGCGAAGGTGAATCGATGGCAAGCTCGAAAAAGAAATCAGCGTCGACCAAGAGAGCCGCCAATAAGAAAAGTACAAAGAAGAAACGGTGGTCCCAGCACGTCACGCAGACGAGCAATGCGCTTGATCTCGAGCCGGGAGTGTTCTCATTGCATAGCCCGCGCAGCATTGCGCGCTCGTTGAAGCGATCCGCCGATCGGAGCGACCGCCGTAAGACTGCGCCGTTCCGTTCGGCGATGTCGATGTTGAGCTTTTACATCAATCGCGCCGGTAAAACACTTTCAGAAGAAAGACGCTCGCGGCTGGAAGCGGCTAAGGACGAACTGCGGGCCCTCTATCATCGCGAAAACGCCGCCCGGACATAGTACGAGGGCGCTTTACTTCTCATGGGGTTGCGCCTCGCGAGCGCTCAACTTGTCCAGCACTTCTTTAGGTTCCACCTCTTCTTCCAACTCATGAATGGAGGCTTTATCGACCGCTATGCCGAGGCGATCAGCAATCGCGTCCACCAGGTTCAGCAGATGTGTGGCCTCACGCTCCGCAAGAAGATTTACTTGAAGATCGAGATCGGACCGCCGGTTCGCCATCGCTCCCGCGCGGTTCTGACTTATCAAAACGAAGGTGGCTAAGAATATCGCTTCCAACGATACGATGAGGGTCAGCAAGCTGAACGGAAAGGGATCGAAGGGCGTGCGACCGAGCCAGCCCATGTTATAGACGATCCAGAAGGCGAAGCAGACAACATGAATATAGATAAACGTCATGCTGCCGGAGAAACCGGTCAGCAGGTCCGCGAATCGATCCTGCCATCCCTTCTTGCGTTCTTCGGCGTCGCGCATCTCAATCAAGGCGTCGATATTCCTCTCTATGAGCCTGCCTTGAGGGAGTGAGCTAGAGGGCCGCGCCCATTGAGACGATTTATCGACACCGGACGATTTTTTTTCTCTTCCGCCGTTATTCATAAAGAAAATCCGAATGAGAAGAAATCATAATGCGTTCGGAGACCAAAATATTTTCATCTTGAATAGATCGAGCTGTCGCGTACATAGCGTCTGATGAGATGAAATGAAAACATCGCGACGAGGCGTGTCCTTCAAGAGCAGACATACCCGGTAGTTCCGCTTCGCATCGCTAAGCTTCACTACCGGGTAAGGCCCACCTCCGACGCAGAAAGTTTTTTACTTCAAGCCACAGCACATCCCAGGAAACTACCATTCGATTCACATTGGAGAGGTATTACTAACTGCCTCAGAACTGTACGACGACGTTATTCACGACGCTTCTCACGCCCTTTACGCCTCCGATAATCCGTTCCGCATGCGCTTTGAGCTCATTGCTCGGAAGATTACCGCTCAACGTTACCTGCCCTGCTACTGCTTTCACTTTGATCGGAAAGGAGCGTAGATCGGAGTCGCGCTGGAGTCTTGAAACAACATCGGTTTCGAGCGCTGCGTTTGACGGCGCCGCCGCCGATTGCGAAGGCTCGGGCGACGGCGCGGACGCTTGTGTCCGCACGGCTTGAGGGCGGCTAGCCGCGCCAGGCGCTGACTGTTCCCGTGCCGCGGCCTCTTCGCGTTCGAGCGCCAGCTCTTGATTCCGATTACTCCGTTCACTGTTTACGGTTATCAATGTGATTAAAACCGCGAACGCGATCAGCGCGACGAATACGACCGTAATGGCCGCGTTACGAGCGCCGGATGTCTTGCCCTCAGCGTGGCCGTGTCTGGTCTCGACAACAGGCCATCTGTCGGCTAACGCCTTCTGAAAGCGATTGTGTCTCTCTCGATAAGCGCTCATTTTAATACTCGCCTTTCAATGATCCGTGAATCCGCGTTGCGGACCATTAGGTCGTCAATCGTTCCGTGTAGGGCTTGCGGCCCGGAAGAGCTCGGGCTTCTTTGCCGCGGGTTCGTTCATCGCCTGATCGAGCGCGGGTCGATTCTTGCGCTCGAAATCGCCGAGCGTAACCGACGCGCCCATAGTCGCGGACTGATACAGAGCTTGAATGACTCGGACATCGGCCAGCCCTTCTCGCCCCGACGGCTCGGGAGCCTGGTTGTTGATTATGCAGTTGGAGAAATAGACGAGCTCGGGAGCGAATTGATCGCGCTTTGGAAATTTGTGCTCGCGTTTTTTCCCTTTGATGGTGAGTTGATGCTTTAGTCCGCTTGCGAATTCATAGGCCGGATCGACGCGAAGGTTTCCCTCCGTGCCTATGACCTGATACGCCGAAACATCCGCGGCTCCAAAGCTGGCCGTGAAAGACGCCAGTCGTTCGCCGAGTTCTTTCTTCACTCGAATGTCGCCGTCTTTGACCTGCATCGTGAAGATTGAATTGAAAGACCGCACCTCGCCTAACGTGCCTGACTGCACGAACTCGACAGCTTGCATGTTTGCTTCTTCGAAATGCAGCCGATAGGCGACCATCAGCTTGACCCTGGCTTCTTCGGCCGCCGCGATCATAGCCTCGCAATCAGCTTCTGTTACGGCCATCGGTTTCTCACAAAGAACGTGCAGTCCCGCCTGACAAGCTCGGACGGTGTATTCGCGGTGCATACTGTTCGGGAGCGCGATATAAACGGCGTCTATCTCACCGCTGGCAAGACAATCATCGTATTCATCGTACGAGCAGGTAATAGGCGCCTTGTACTTTTTACCTAGCTTGGAGAGCTTCGCCGGATCATCCGAAATAAGCGCGGCCAGCTTGGAGTTGGTCGCTTTGGCAAACGCAGGCAGCACCGCGGCCTGTGCAATGTATCCGAGTCCTACCACAGCGTATCGAACCATCTGGCTATCCCCGTTGTCTTTCTTCGCGATGCTCACATCTTCGCTTGATGACATTGTGTTTCCTTTCGCTTTGCCGTGATCGAGCAATTCAGATCGGTCCTTTAATAGATATTGTCAGCGGCTGTGCCGCTCGCGACTCAGGGTGCAAACGGGATGCCATGTTCGAGTGTCCGAATCGCAAGGAACTGCTTGCATCAGAGCAGCGACGGCGTTGCGCGAACCGTCGGACCGATGCTCCGTTCGGAATGAATGCATATGTGTTCGATTTCCGTCAGATTAATTCGAAAAAGCCGCAAATCGTCGGCTCTACGTCTGGGTCGCTCCGAAGGTACGGCCTTTGCAGTATTTTCTCTCGTTTTTATTGCAAGTCTGTCTCGCTCGTTTACGGCAGGTGTTGTTGAACCGGATCTTTCAATCTTGAATATGCAAAGACGCGGCAAATTAATTCGCTGCTAACGCAATAGACTTAGCATCGCTCAATAGTCAACGCCGCGAAGGAGGACAAAGCATGGGACTCATATTAATTCTACTTGTGATCATTTTGTTGGTAGGCGCAACGCCTCGATGGCCCTATAGCAGAGGGTGGGGATACTACCCGAGCGGGCTTCTGGGACTGATCTTATTGGTCGTAATCGTACTGGTGCTGGCGGGGCGGTTGTGAGAAATAGCAGCAGCCCCGAATGGATTCGATAGTGGGCGGCCGGCGACAGGCTCTTTGATGTCTGCTTGATGGGGCCTTTGTTCAAGCGGTTCGTTGAACAGTCGAGGACGCCGGCCGCTCTCATTATTCCATGCGGGCATTTATCACGGCGGTGAAATATGAAAACAGTTGTAGGCATACTAAATTCGGGAGAAGAGGCCGCGGCGCTGGCCGACCGGCTTAAAGAAACCAGACGA
The DNA here is from genome assembly GCA_003222245.1 of Blastocatellia bacterium AA13. Taxonomy (GTDB): domain Bacteria; phylum Acidobacteriota; class Blastocatellia; order UBA7656; family UBA7656; genus QHVH01. The sequence goes on from QHVH01000019.1 coordinate 117,361, forward strand.
AAAATTGAAGTGAGCATTCTTTCTCCGGGCGCTACTCCGGAGGAGCTTGCCCAAATACCGACGAGCGATACAGAACAGCCCGGCATGGGAGCCGCAATGGGTGCGGTTGTTGGAGGAGCGCTCGGCGCCGCGGGAGGAATGGGGCTTGGCGTGACGGCCGCCATGCTCTTTGTTCCCGTGGCGGGACCCGTGCTCGCCATCGGAATGGCCGGTGCGGCGATGCTTGCGGCCGGCGGAGCTCTCGGCGGCGCGCTCGCCGGAGACGCCCTGGAAGATTCCATGTCCAAAGGACTGCCCATCGATGAGCTCTTTATATATGAAGATGCACTCAAGCATGGCCGATCGGTGTTGATCGCGATGGTCGAAGACGATGAGGAAGCGAATCGAGTTCGCGAGATAATGAGCAATGCCGGCACCGAAGCGGTTGACGCGGCCAGGGAGCACTGGTGGATTGGACTGCGAGACGACGAGCGAGTGCACTATTCAAAGCAACTCAGAGATTTTGAAACTGAGGAGCCCGTCTATCGCGAAGGCTTCGAAGCCGCGCAGCACCCAAGTGTGCGCGGGGCCTCTTACGATGAAGCCCTCGATCGTCTCAAGAAGCGATCGCCGGATCACTGTTTAAAGGACTCGTTCCGGTGCGGCTATGAAAGAGGAGTGTCATATTATCGAGATCTCGCTCGTGCCGAGAAGGGGTCAATAGAGGCCGCGAAAGACAAGTCGTCCCCGCCTGCGCGGGAAGCACAGCGGACGGTCGCCGGCGGTGAATCGCGCAAAGCATAGGGGGATCACCGTTCGTTCTCCTTCAAGGAACATACCTACATCTCCCTCGGACCGGGGGCTGCGCTTCGCTCACCCCGGCTACTGACGCGTTCCCCTTCAGGGATCAATCCAACATCGAAATTCCCATAAACGCGGGTCCGCGAGTTAGCGCGACTCCGCGATCAGATCGCTATCGCGATCTTCTCTTTCTTTTTCCTTCTTCTGTTGGTCGACCGCACGCTGATGATCAGCGCGTGGGTCGCGTCCTGTTGCTTCGCTATACCACGCCGGATGATGAGTCCATGCCCATCCGCGGGTGACAGTTCCGCGGGTCATTGCCTCTAAGGTACCCGGCTCTCCAACCGTGCTCAGGTAGATGTGGATCCAGATCCCGAACAACATTATCAGCGCGGAGATGTCGTGCAGCACATAACTGATCGCTACCGCGATTCTTCCGAATATCTCCGGGAACCACATCAGGAACCCTGTTATAAAAAGCACGAGGCCGCCGCCAATGATCTCCCAGAACTGCAGCTTCTGGCCTCCGTTGAAGAAGCCGACATACTCGGGTTCGAGTCTCTCTTTTCCGCCTATATAAATCTTCAAGCGGCGGATCCACTTGCTGTCCGCGGCGGTCCATCGCATTAGCGAAAGCCAGTTGAAGAACTGGAACGCATAAATGATCACGAAGAACAGACCAAACCACGGATGGAGCACTCGCGTCGTGGGCCCTCCGCCGAACAGCGGCGTCAGCCAGTGAAATAGCCAGGGCGAATAGATCGCAAGGCCCGATAACAACGCGAGAAAGAAAAGAATCGCGCTGGTCCAATGAAGGAACCGCGTATACACCGGATGCCGGAACAACTCTCCTTCGTGGATTGTAGTGTGCCCCAGTTTTCCGAAGCCCCGCCGCGCTTTTTCATCGAATCGCCTGACTGAAGCCGTCATAGCTGCTCCTCCCTCTCAACCGTCGGCTCCGGCTGAGAAAGTCTCGGACCGGTGAAGATGTAATGGAAGAACACCGCCAGCAGCCCCATCAGCGCTATGAAGAGGCCGATGGGTTTCGCCAGGTATTTCCATATCACATAGCTCGGGGGTATCCGCGGGTTAGCAGGCAAACCGCCGTACGCTTCCGGCTTGGTGATGTCGTGAAGCACGTAGATCACATGCGTTCCGCCGATCGACTGCGGATCGTAGACGCCCGCGTTCGGGAGCGGAAATAGCGCGTCATCCCGCAACTGCGAAGCTCGTGCATTCGCGATCTGCAGCATGTCCTGTTTGGTTCCGAAGTGCAGGCAGCCGGTCGGACATGCCTTTATGCACGCCGGCTCGAGTCCTGCCCCAACGCGATCCGAGCACAGCGTGCATTTATGTACCTTCTTGGTTGTTTGATTGAATTTCGGGATGTTGAATGGGCATCCCGAGATGCAGTACTGGCAGCCGATGCAATTCTCCTGATTGAAATCGACTATGCCATTCGTGTACTGGACGATGGCTCCGTCGGATGGACAGGCCCGCAAACAACCCGGATCAGCGCAATGCATGCACTGGTCTTTGCGCATGAGCCACATCAGGCTTCCGTCGTCGCGCTGGGTCTCGCTGAATTTAATCAGATTGTAGTAATTCCATTCCGTCGTCGGCATCGTCTGGTAGGTGTTGTCGAAGACCGTTTCGCGGAAAGGATGATCGTTCCATTCGACGCATGCCACTTCGCAGGCTTTGCAGCCTATGCAGGTGGTGACGTCGACCAGCTTGGCGACCTCGAGTTCGCGCACGGCCCCACTGCCGGGAACCGGGCCGCGATGAGCCGAGATTTCTTTGATCTGCAGCGTCTGTTCAGTTGCCATAACTCCCGCCCTCACTTCCTTGCGGCGCCGGGCGTCTGCCCGCGCGCCGCGGCTATGCCTTTTCTATTTTTGCCAGGAAGCCCTTGTATTCGGGCGTGTAGGCGTTCGGGTCCATCGCCGTCGGCGACAGCAGGTTTACCGGATTGAGACTGGTCTTCCCCGAGTCTTCGGCGATGCCTCTGTAGCCCCAATGGATCGGAACGCCGATCTGATAAACGGTCTTGCCGTCGATCGTCATCGGCTTGATGCGGCGCGTCACCATGGCCTTCGCTACATATTGCGCGCGCGCCGTCGATACCCTGACCTTTTGACCGCCTTCAACTCCGATCTCGCGAGCAAGCTCGACAGGCACCTCGACAAACGGCTCCGGCACTAACTGGACGTTCATCGGGTTGTTTTTGGTCCAGTAGTGATAGTGCTCGGTGAGGCGATAGGTCGTGCACACGACATTGAAGCCCTGCTCCGGCGTACCGTACTTATCAAGATCGGTATTGAACAGCTTAATAACCGGGTTGATCGACTGCTTCGGATGGAGCGGGTTTGCGATCGGACTTTCCACCGGCTCGTAGTGTTCAGGAAAGGGGCCTTCGGCGAAGGCGGCCAGCGGCGCGAAGATTCGTCCGATGCCTTCCGGATTCATGATGAAGGGCCCCATATGAGATTGCGGAGGCGAGTCCGCTTTGAAGTCGGGCACGTCGTTGCCCGCCCACCGATGCGCCGCCTCATTCCACCATACCTGCCGGCGTTCGGAGTCCCAGGGCTTGCCCGCGGGATCGCACGACGCGCGGTTGTACATAACGCGGCGGTTCGCCGGCCACGACCATCCCCAGCTCGGGAAAATGCCGAGGCCGGAAGGATCGTCCGTGCCTCGACGCTGCATCAAAGCGCCCGCCTCCGTCCACGAGCCGCTGTACAACCAGTTGCCGCACGCGGTCGAGCCGTCATCTTTCAGCCATGCGAAGCCGGGCAGTTGCTGTCCGGTTTTGATAGTCGCGCCCGGCTGCGAGTCTTCGGTCAGATCGCTCAAGGCGCGGCCGTTGATCTCTTTGGCAACCTCGGCGAGCGACGGGTTCTCCGGCTTTGAATAAGACCAGGAGGCGTTGAGAATCGCATCCGGAAACTTCCCGCCCTCCTTTGCATACAGCTCGCGAATCTTAAGGAATATGCGAGCGAGTATTTCCTGATCCACGCGCGCCTGGCCCGGCGGCGCAACGGCCGCGTACTTCCACTGTAACCATCGCGCCGAATTGACGAACGTACCGTCCTTTTCCGCGAAGCCGGCGCCGGGCAGCCGATAGACGGCCGTCTTTATCTCCTTCATCTCTTCTGGTGAAGTGCCGGGAGCACGCCAGAATTCGCTCGTTTCATCCGGGAAGATCTCGCAGACCACCAGCCAATCGGCCTTCTTTAAAGCTTCGATGTTTTTCCTGGAATTGGGACCGATCATCACGCCGTTCATGCCGAAGGCGATGTGGCCTTTAATTTCGCCTTTGTACATTCGATCCCACATCTCCACCCACGAATAACGGCGGTCGATCTTCGGCAGGTAGTGAAAAGCGAAGTCGTTCTCCTTTTTGGCGGCGTCGCCGAACATCGCCTTGAGATAAGAGACGGCGAACTTCGGCGTGTTCGACCAGTAGTTATAGGAATCCCACTCCGACGGTTTCGAGGGAGTCGGCGTGATACGTTTCAGATAGGTCGCGAAATCCGCGTCGCCCGGATTCGGCATCTTCAGATAACCCGGCAGAATATCGAACACTCCGCCCATGTCGGTCGCGCCTTGAATGTTCGAGTGGCCTCGCAAGGCGTTTACGCCTCCGCCCGCTCTGCCGACATTGCCAAGGAGCAGTTGAAGAATCGCCGCGGTCCGAATGATCTGGGTTCCGAAGGTATGCTGCGTCCAGCCTACGGCATAAATGATGGTCGCCGCCTTCTTCATGTCTCCATCGTTGCGAATCGAGGTGAAGAGCTCGGCTGCCTTGATGAAATCGGCTTCGGGGATGCCGGTAATGCTTGAGACCATTCGCGGCGTGTAGCGCGAGTACTGACGCTTCAGGAGTTGGTACACCGAGCGCGGATGTTGAAGCGACAGATCATAGGCTACATTGGAGGGCAGCGCCGGAGCAGGATTCGCGGCTCCCGTGCCTTGCGCTCCTGGTCCTCCGGCAGCTTGGTGACCGCCTCCCAACGGGCCTTGTTGACCGTCGCCGGATCGGGCGCCGCCGGAACTGCCTTTGTCGGCTGCGCCGCCTCCTCGCTGCGACGATTGCCCCGATGCGCCTCCGGAAGCGGCGGCGGCGCCGGCCGAGTTGGTGACGTTCCCGCCTTCTTCATAATTCCATGTGGACTTGTCGTATGCCTGCGTTTGCGAGTTGAAGCCCGAGTACAGGCCATCCTCAGGAAGCTGGAAACCGTCTTTGATCAGGAAGGCGGCGTTTGTGTAGTTCTTGACGTAGTCCCAGGCGACTCTCTCGTGCTCGATCGCGTAGTTGATCAGACCGCCGAGGAAAGCGATGTCGGTTCCCGCGCGAATCTGGAGGAAGAGATCGGCGACGGCGGCGGTTCTGGTGAACCGCGGGTCGACGACTATCATCTTCGCGTTACGTGTTTTTTTTGCTTCGATCGGCCATTTGAATCCACACGGATGGTTCTCAGCGGGGTTGCCGCCCATGATCAACATCATGTCGGTGTTCTTGATGTCGATCCAGCCGTTCGTCATCGCCCCGCGTCCGAATGTTGGTCCCAAACTTGAGACCGTGGGGCCATGTCAGACACGGGCCTGCGTTTCGAAGTACACCACCCCCATGCTGCGCATCGCCTTGACGGCGAGATAGTTCAACTCGTTGGTATCGGTGCAGCCGCCCGCCCACGCGATCCCCTCGCAGCGATTCACGGTACGGCCGTTGGCGTCCTTCTCAATGAAGGTCTCGTCGCGTGTTCGCTTGATCAGCCGCGCGATTTCGGAGGTAGCCTGATCCCAGGAAATATCCTCCCAGTGATCGGAGCCCGGCCGGCGCACCTGGGGCTTCAAAAGCCGCCGCTCGTTGACTATGTCTTGTTCAAGCGAAGCACCCTTGGGACAGAGCGTGCCGCGATTGATCGGATGATCGGGGTCGCCTTCGACGTGCACGACTTGGGGAGTGGAATTCTTTCCTTTATCGCTGAGCGTGTGAATGATGACGCCGCAGCTAACGGAGCAGTAGGGACAGGTGCTTCTGGTTTCCGAGGTCCTATCGATTTTCAGAGCCTGAGTCTGCGCGTAGACCGGCTTCAGATCGAAGCCGAACGCGGACAGCCCCGCGCCTCCGGCCAGAGTGCATTTGACGAAGGTTCTCCTTGATACTTCCATTGCGCTCCCTCCTTTTCCGACGGAAGACCTTTATTGAACCGATATCAAACAAGTGCGTATCAAGATCGATCAAGGGGAGAGCCGCAAATAGCGCGCCAAATAGCCTGTAAGAAGGGTAACCTGTAAAAAATAAATGATACGGAGGAGAGTGCAATCGATCATCGGTTGCATAGTCGCTGCCCCTATCCTCGCGCCATCATTATCGGGCCCTGATCGGACTATGATCGGGCAATGATCGGGCCCTGATCGGGCTATGATCGGGTCACACGCCTACCAGATTGAGTTCTATCTTTCGGTAGCCGCGTTCACGAGCCCACACGTCGAGCGGGGCTGAAGCCACTTCATCCACTAGCGGCGCAGCCAGACCGAATTTCGTGAGATCAATTCTCTTGAAGTAATGGCTACAGGTATCGCACGCTTCGATGCTGACATGCGCGAATTCGGGCGCGCCAAAATAGGCGAGGTTCGAAGGCCGCTGTTCCATGCAAAATGGACACGTGCAGCGTGGAAACGGCCATTCACTCAGACAGGTGGAGCAGAGAAGCCGCCGGCTTCCTTCCGCCACATCGGAATCTTCATGAGAAAACAATCCGAGCTGGGGGCGGCCGCCGCAGAACGGACACCTGCTCTCATCGATCGCCGGCCGACGTTCAAGCTGCTCAACTCCTCTATCAGCCATCAGCCGCGCGTACGGCTGGACGAGCGCCTTCGCAAAGAAGCTGTGGTCGGCACGGGTCTGCCAGTATGAGATGAGCATGGATCTGAGCGACTCCTGGCCTTCACCGCTGAGCCTTCTTGCCTCGTTCGCAAGCAGCTCGGAGCCGGTTTCGGCGACAACTTCGAGCAGCGTCGGAAGGCACGACAACAGAGCGCTCAAATCATCCCTGAAGCCGCCGCGCGCTGTCCCAGTCCCGACTGAGTTCAGGTGCTCGTAGATGGCTTGTTGAGCCCTGAGAACTCCGGCATAGAAAGTCAGCAATTCCGCTGTTTCGCCGGAGGCGGACAGGTCTTTGGCACGCTTTATGAGTGGACTCCAGAAGCTCGTCATTAAATTAGTGACTTAAAGGAGAACGCTACATTGGCCGATGATACGCAAAGCGACGAACTGGTCGTCAAACAACACCCGTTGATTCAACGATCGATAAACAAGTACGTAGGAACCTCGATACTTCTGTTTCTTTCGATCCTTGCAGTAGTGGTTTTGATTGCGGCAGTGATCGCCGCCGTCGAAATCATAATTCGCGAATTTCCCAAACTCGTTCAGCCGACCGACGAATATGGCTCTCTGCAGCATATAATCGAGAGCCTTCTGCTGGTGGCGATTGCCGCCGAGTTGTCGCTTTTACTGCTGTTTCATAAGGCGAGCGCGGCAGTAGAAATCGTCATCTTCATCGTAGCCAGGAAGATGGTCAACCCATCCATCGCCGCTATTGATCTATTACTTGGCGCCGCCGCCCTTTCCGGCCTGATCATTGTGCGCTTCTACTACCTGCGTGAGGAACCCAATTAAGAAGGATCGCTCATTGAAATCAATGTAGAGGCGGCGCCCGCGGCCGCCCCTCTTTCGCACTCACATTTATTCGAAGCTGATTCCGTGCTTTTGCTGCTTCGTGGACTCTGCTTGAACCGAACAGAACAAAAAAAAGATCCGCAACACTCGGGTCAAAGGGGACACAGCGTTGCGGATCTTAGCTCCTCACGGTTGAGCGAATCCACGGGTTCAGCAACTCAATAATCTATCGCCGTGCGTCTTCTCGCGCGGCTTTAAGTCCTAACGCGAATGAATCTAACGGCCTGCTTTAACCGAACGGGAATCTCGCATTAGCTTGATGTGATCGTGAGCCGTCTTTATGGCGAGATACTGCCGCTCGACCATTGGCCTGCAGCTAATCGGAAGCCGTTCCTTGAGCGCGTGTTCATATGCCTTCACGGCCGAGTCTTCTCCTCTTTCCACTTCGGCCAAAATAGCCTTGTCGTCCTGGCCGGTCAGGGTGCCCTTTATACTCATCCACGCGCGATGAAGAGCGCCTGCCGTGGAACCGGTATTGTCAGGGTCGCTGCCGTATCCGCGAACTTGATTCTGAAGCTCTCCCAGGAACTGTGCGCGCTCTCGGCTCATCTCTAAAAAGAAGTTTTTCAAATCCTGAGTTGTTACGTTGTCCGACGCTTCCTTGAAGCCTTCCTGCCCATCCCGGCATGTCTCCACCAGCTCGTTGAGAATTCCTACTATGCTATCGTTATCCATTTGTTGGTCCCTTTCTGTCTGAGTCGAGTCCCGACATTGGTCGGCACTCCGACAAGACTCGCCGATATCCGGACTCTCCGGCGCTTTTCAACTTCAACAACAACCCCGCCGTTCGCATTAACCGCGAGCTCTTCTCTACCGACTCCGACAGTCGCGTTCGCACCGCTCGCTCAAACGCCGGGCTGACACGACCACAGGCAATAGACATGCCAGCAAGGCCGTTAAGAATAAGGGCTGCTAAATCCAACTAAGAGTAATCCACGCCGGCGCGCGGCGAAGCGCCGACTAGATTGTTTCAGTACAACTCCCTCGCTGAGCGTATGTCGTCGATACAGGCATAAGCGCCCCTCGCCGCGGGCTGGGCTATCTTGCGACACGCCGGGGCGCGGTGGAATGACGGCACGCCGGATGCGAGTTTGTTTCATCGTTAGCTGAAACCGTAGGCGAGCATTATGGCAACAGACCCGCAAGCACAAGTCGAACGAGTCGCGAAAGAAAAGAGCGCCTTAAAAGAAAAAAAGGATTTAGAAGCGGCGCTGAAGCAGGCGGAAAAGGGCTCCGAGCACGCGGTGAAGCTTCCAACTTCGGAAGCGCCCGCGCCGCCCAAGCGCGAAAAGGTGAAGCTTGCGGGATACGTTCTGGTTCTTTTGATACTAGCCGCGCTTCATTATCTGTTCATCCTAAGCCCTTTTGGTTTGTCGTCGAACTCGATCAGCTTGCTTCAGAGATTCGCGAAAGGGGCGATGCTGATAACGTTGCTCCTCGGCCTTGGAAAGGCTTCCGAAGCCTACCTTATCGCGCGAATCGACGATGCCGTATCGCGCTACAACCTGGCGAGAATTCAAAGGCTCATCGCGGGAATTCTCGTTATTTTGACGGTGGTTTCGATTCTCTTCGTGAACTGGTACGCGGCGGTTCTTTCGCTCGGTTTGATTTCAGTGATCCTCGGCTTCGCGCTGCAAACGCCCGTATCCAGTTTCATCGGATGGCTCTACATAATGGCCAGGGGCACTTATAGGATAGGCGATCGCATCAAAATCGGAGACGCCGCCGGCGACGTTATCGACGTGAGTTATCTGGATACGACCTTGTGGGAAGTCCGAGGACATCTATCGTCGGATCAGGCAAGCGGCCGGATAATAAAGCTCCCGAACTCTGAGGTGCTTCGTTCGGCGGTTTATTACTACACGTGGCCGTTATTCCCCTACATTTGGGATGAAATCAAATTCACGATCGGCTATGAAAGCGATCTCGACTTTGTAGCAAAGACGCTTCAGGAAACAGTCGAAGCCGAAATCGGCGAAACGATGATGTCACGGGTGAGAATCTATCGTCGGCTTCTCGCGGACACGCCGGTCAACGCCGCCGAGGTCAGAGAACGACCGTCGGTCTTGTTTCGAATCAACCAGAATACTTGGCTTGACGCCATAGTTCGTTACCTGGTTCACCCAAAGGACGCCAGCACCGTCAAGACCCGCTTGATCGAAAAGCTGCTCGGAAAACTCGCGTCGGAGCCGAACATGGTTTCGCTTCCCAAAGGAAGCTCCAGATAGTATGGCAAGTCTCAAAAACAAGGTTCAGAACGCCCTGGATGAAGCGCGCCTGCTGATTCTGGGCTCGCAGGTGCTGATCGGATTTCACTTCAGATCGGTCTTCGAGAATGGGTTCGATCGAGTGCCCAAAGAAGGCAAGGAGCTCGAGTTGGCCGCGCTCTATCTTTTACTGATAACCCTGGCGCTTTTAATCGCGCCCGGCTCTTATCACCGCCTGGCAGCGCGCGGTAACGACACAAGAGAGATGCATTCTTTCACCAGCGCTATAATGGACTTTGCGCTGCTCCCTCTTGCCCTGGCCATCGCGATAGACATGTTGATGGTCGCGCGAAAGATCGGCGGCCCCGCGCTCTCCATCGTAACGGTGTGCGCCGCGGCGGGCGCCGCGCTCGGCTTCTGGTATGGAATCTCATTCGTGCATCGACTGAGGCATGGATCGCCTAATGAAGAGTCCGAGCCGCAATCGGGCTTCGGAGGCCGCGGCCCCTCGAGTGATCGACACAAGGACAAGCGTCAGCATCGCACGAAGCTCAGTAATAAGATTCGACACGTGCTGACTGAAGGGCGTGTCGTGCTGCCCGGCGCTCAGGCGCTTCTCGGATTCCAGTTTGTTACGGTGTTGATGGACAGTTTCGAGCGACTCCCCGTCTCATCCAAATACGTTCACTTCATCAGTCTTTGTCTGATCGCGCTCACGGTGATTCTTCTAATGGCGCCCGCGGCCTATCACCGTCTCGCCATCCGCGGCGAAGAAACGCAGAGCTTCTATGAACTCGCAAGCAGGTTCGTCCTGGCGGCAATGGTCACACTGGCGCCGGGCATTTGCCTCGAGCTTTTCGTAGTAGTGCGAATCGTCAGCGATTCGGTTCGCGCTTCGGTGATGTTTGCGATTGCATTTCTGCTGATCTTCTACGGGCTCTGGTTCGGACTTTCGATCTTCCTTCGACACAGGCGCCGGTCCCAGGAACTCGAATCAGGTGAAGTCAAAGGGCCGCAAGCGGCTGCAAGAAAAACAACAAGAATTCAAGCGTGAACCGGAGATATGAGGCGCCGACGGCCTCGCGATCGAAGAATCGCCCTCGCTCCGTAGATAATCTCGTTTGATGAACTGTCTCCAGACGCCGTTTGCGTTCGCTGTCTATACACGAAAGAACACGGTTGATAGATGCGAGACTCATCGCGCGATCTGTAACGATTCATCAGAACGAGGAACAGCGGTTGCTCTACCAATAGGCGAAGCAGTTATGCGGCGCCTGAGAGCCGATAATGCTCGTTATTACGGATTTTTTGAGAAGCATTCCAGCGCTGCAACGGTTTCATCCAACTAAGTCGGACTAAGGAGGCGGACAAATGCTCTGGACAATTTTTGTAATTCTGCTCGTTTTATGGCTGCTTGGTTTAGTGGGCGGCTATGCGCTCGGTGGATTCATTCACCTGCTACTCGTTGTAGCCGTGATTCTACTCGTGGTGCAGCTTCTTACGGGAAGGCGCGCTGCACTGTAGGCAGCCTGAGCAGTTAATTAGTCGTGAAGCTTAAAGCTTGTAGCTTTGAGTAGGAATGCAAGAGCGATTGGAGCTGCAAGCCGCCATTTTCCCACTAGGTAGTTATGGGATCAAACAACGGAAAGACCGCCTAGGGTCTCTTCCTCATCAATCGAAAAGGAGAAATTATGTCAGCAAACAAACCGAAGACTCAGCAAAATGATAAAGACCGCGTACAGGGCAACATCGAAAATGACGAGATGGGACGAAGCGGACAGAAAGTTGGCCAGACCGACCAGAATGAACAGAACCGCCCGGGCCAGGGCCAGAAATCACAAAAGGACCAGCGCACGAACCGCTGATCCTTGAGCATCATCAAAGCCGCGGGCTTCATGCCCGCGGCTTCGAGTTTAGCGATTGGGCGCGAAGGCAGGATGCCTTCGCGCTTACATTTTTGGAGGATCTTCTCACCCGCAAGCCTCCTCGCCCGCAAACAATCTTCATCCGCCGCTCGCTTCTAGCCTCATCTTCCCTCGGATTAGTTCCTCCACACTCGCATCCAAGTCAACCTTCTCACTACAACCACCCAACCCGATCACATCCTCACCTAAATGCCCCCACTGAACTCCTCCTTAAACTCCAAATGCTCCCAACCTGGCTTGTTCAACACCGACTTGCGCGGCGGCTTCGCCCCGCGCTAAGTCTTATCTTGTTCTATGAAAGGGGCTGTCAAGAGCAAACCATACCCGACCTGGCTGGGAGAGGAAACCTCCTGACAGCCAGCCCCGATTTCCGTGGCAGCAGACTCCCTGTTCCCAGATGGGAACACAGGAGCGCAAGCTCCGTTAGAAGCCATCCAGCCGAAGCGAGGAAAGCAGTCAAGGGTTGCGAGTGACGCGAGCAACCGCCGAGCAAGCGAGGCGGCTTGCCCTTGACTGCTTCCGCAGCGGAGGCTATCCGGATTCAATGATGTAGCTATCGACTCAAAGGACATCGTTACTCACCGTGTAATTATCACTCGACCAACTCGCCGATAAGCCTTGCTGGTTGCCGTTGAAGCCAACCATGGTTCTATCTGAGACTTTCAGCCTACTGCTATTTCAGGTTGAGCGCGGGGGCATATAGTTAGGCACGATCCATCGCCTCAGCGAGGATCAACAAGATAATTGATACTCACCCGCGAACCCAGGCGTGGAGTTGAGTGATCTGCGGTGAGAGCAAACGCCGCAAGTCAATCAGCTCCTCGCGCTCAGACTGCTTGATAATGATCCGAGTTTCAACTCAACGAACTCATCTCCTTTCTTCCAGACGGCAAGCGCGACGGCCGCGATCTTGCGCGCCAAAGTCAATCGCGCGAGCTCTGGTCGAATGCCTTTTGCAATAAGCTTCTGGTAGTGGGCCAGGAAAGGCTCTCTTGAAGCCCCATCGAGCGCTGCGGCCTTGAAAACGCGCTTCAATCGTCGATTGAAGTTCTGATTCAACCCACGAGTGGCGACAACTCTCCGACGCCGTTCGACAACCGAGCCAACGAACCGATAATCGTCCGATGAACGAGTGACCACCGCCAACCCGCAGTAAGCCCAGAACTGACGCTTGGAGTGAAAGCGATAAGGCGAGCCCACTGAAGCGATGATCTGCGGGACGCGGATCGGGCCCAGCGCCGGCAATCGAAGTAGGATCTTGAATCCAGACGAGCGGCGAGCTTCTTTGAGCATCCCGTTCTTGGCGTCTCGTCGTAGCTGCCTGAGTTGATCCAGCTCCTGGTAGAGAAACGTGGCTCGAATGCAAACACCAGGCTCCGAAAGCTTCGCCAGCCAGCGGTCGCGGTTGCGCGCGTGATAGACATCGCGGCCGGCGCAGGGAACTGCCCGAGAGCGGTAAAGCGCTTTAATCCGATTCATCACCCTGGTTGTGTCCGTTACCAGGCAGTCGTACAAATGCGCGAGTTCTTTCAGCGTGCGAGTAGAGTTCTCGCCGTGATAGACGGCATTGAGCAATCCTCCGCGCAGAAGCTGTGCCAACTTGTTGGCATCGACTCGATCTCCTTTATTTCCGCTTTTGAGTAGACGATTCCGCCGAGGATCACACACGATGATCTCGGCGACCAATGGTTTGATCAAGTCATATAGCCACGCAGCCTGAGTGCCTTCCTCAAAAGTCACATGAACACTACCTGATAGACCGCGGATTAAATCCCGGAGTGCTTCAGGAGTGGTTTTGATAGTTGACTGCATAAGCACCTTACCTTCCGAGTCGTGGACTGCGACCGAGGTGCTTGCCTGATGCACGTCTAGACCTACATACTTCAGATTGTTCATTGGACGTTCCTCCTGGATAGGTTGAGGGTTGGAACTTCAAGCTACCACCGAAGGGGCGTCCTTTCATATAGCGTTAGATGCCGTTTGCCCAACTCAGCCTCTTTTGGTCGAATCATCGGAGCTTTTCACGCCGCCGCTTGGCCTTCGCCTGCCACGTATCGTACACTCAGTGCAAAGGAGCAAGAACATGATTAGCCAAGAAGAAACCCTAGAGGTAGACCTAATTCCCTCGCTGGCCCAACGCCGTGCCTTCTTGAAATTGCCTCTTGAGGAGCGCCGAAGAATCCTCGCACAGCAAGCCGACCAGATTGTTGAGCATTATGAGTTAGACTCAGAGCGCACTAATCGCGAGCCTTGGCAAGGTGGTGACATTGTCGGGTATTAGCCCATCCATACCCAAACGCGGAGAAGTTTGGCTTGTCAATTTTGATCCAACCATTGGAGCCGAGATCAAGAAAACACGTCCTGCGATTGTGCTGAGTTCCGATGCGGTTGGTCGCTTGCCAATCAAGCTGGTTGCTCCAGTAACTGATTGGAAAGATTACTTTGCCTCCAATATCTGGCATGTACGTATCGATTCAGATCCAAGCAACGGCTTATCGAAAATATCGGCTGTGGACGTGCTGCAACTTCGAGGTATGGATCGGCAAAGATTTATTAAGAAAATAGGACAGGTTACGCCTACCATCCTCGAAGAGATAGTTCTTGCTGTTGCCGCAGTTGTTGAATATCACTGAGACTTCACGAGCAGAAGAACACTTGCCGCAGGCATCTAACGGTTGGGATGACACGGCGCGGCACGTAACACTGGCAGAACCATACGAAACTCGCTTGCCGCGCTCGTGTCCATCCCCTGCTATACCGCGTTGATTTCCACAAGTTGCTCGCCTGCTTCTAAAAGCTCAAGCGCCTTTTCTAAAGTCTCGGTTAGTATCTCCTTCAAGCGAGCATTTGAAGTGTTGCCACACGTAAGCCATATGATCTTGGGAGGAGGCCCATGTTGCTCAAGTAGCCTTGCGAAGTCACTATCTTTAGTCATTACGATGGCATCTGAAGCCCGTGCTGCAAAGAATATTTCCTGATCTGTCGCATCCCGTAACCCTAAATCACGTAAAGCAGCCGCAGGCACAGCATATTGCGCAGTGATCCAAACCGCGATTGCAGGCGACAATTGAGCGTCAAGCCATACGGTCATGCTGCCAGGATAGGGTGGTCTAACCGACGAGCGGCGTAGTTAAGGGCGGCCTTCAGGTCGTCCATCTCAAGATCAGGCATCTCTCCCAAGATTTGTTCTGCAGTCAAACCTGCTGCGAATAAATCCAGCACATCAATAACACGAATCCTCATTCCCCGAATGCAAGGGCGCCCTCCGCATTGTTCAGGGTTGACTGTAATTCTTTCCATTCCGTTTGACATCAATTACTCCAGATACTGCTAAAATAATCGCCGCAGAACAAAGGACAACATTTTTCACCAACTAAGCCTAAGGTCAGCGGTATAACGCCTGCGTTCAGCGGGGCCGCGAGCGGCAATCAAGTAACGATGAGAACCTTGCTTCGCGGCCTCCGCTGCAACGCCTTGTTGAACTAAGCGCTGAGCGCAGTAGCTAGCGCGCGCCCCTGACTACAGTCATAGCTCGATCATTCCCCATCTGAAACTCCTGTCAACTACACTGAGTTCACCACAAACTCAATCCATTATGGAGGTGTAGTTATGACCGAGATGCGAAAGAGAATGATCGAGTCTCTTCAACTGGCTGGCTTCTCTGAACGTACTCAGGAAGCATATGTTCGAGCTGTCCGCCAACTGGCTGAGCATTATCACAAGTCACCTGACCTTATCACCGAGGAAGAACTCCGACAGTATTTCCTCTACATTAAGAATGTCAAGAAGTACGCCCGGCCAACCACTACCATCGCCCTGTGCGGAATCAAGTTCTTCTTCGAAAAGACTCTCGGCACGCGATGGACGATCTTTGATCTGATCAGGCCCGCCCAGCCAGAAGAAGCGCCGACCTCAACCACGCCGTCAGGAGGCTATGGTTAGAATTGGGTAGTCTCCAAACCGATCGCCCTCCGGACAGAGGGGCTCCAGAGGCTCCATTCTTCTGTGGGCAGGCGGAAATTTCTGGATACTGGGTTTGTTTTAGATGTTGTTTTAGATGTTGTTTTAGATTTGTTTTGGGTGTTTGTTTTGGATGTTGTCTTTTGTCCCGGAGGGACATCTGGGGAATAGCCCACCAGTTCACTGGTGGGTCGCTGTTCCCAATTGCTTGGGAAGTGCCGAAGGCACGGCTGATTGTTGTATTCAAAGATGAGACCTGAATGGTCTCTGCGAGCTTCAATTTGGTCGGGACTTTCATAAGAGATGTAATCTGAGACCTCAGCCGTCCCTTCGGGACTAGCGACTTGTTTTGTGCCCCTACCCACCGATAAATCGGCGGGCTATTATCACAACATCCCTACGGGATGCTTCACAATATGGGGAAGTCTCCATGGGGAAGTCTCCGCGGAAGAGTTCATCCGCTGCCCTCTTCAACACGTCTTACCAAAGCACTTCGTCAAGGTGAGATTCTACGGCCTGCTCAGCCCCGGAAACCGCCATCTCCTCATAAAGCAAGGAAGCTGCTCGGCGCCGGCCGCTATGTAAAACCCTCATCGCCTATAGACTCGGATCAACCCCGCTGCTGTCCCGCCTGTGGATCAGCTTTGATGCTTGTTCGCGCTCACTCCCCTGCGGTCACGCTCTCCTTGATCTATCCATGATAACCAAACCACCATTCATCTCTTTGTTCGTTCACGCGGCCTCCATTCCCTTCGCCGTCGCAATATTCCTCTGCCCTCTTGGTCACTCACAATTCGATTCTTCTCACCCGCAAGCCTCGTCGCCCGCAAACAATCTTCATCCGCCGCTCGCTTCTAGCCTCATCTTCCCTCGGATTAGTTCCTCCACACTCGCATCCAAGTCAACCTTCTCACTACAACCACCCAACCCGATCACATCCTCACCTAAATGCCCCCACTG
>QHVH01000002.1 GCA_003222245.1 Blastocatellia bacterium AA13
TTTACGGGCACTTCTCTATAAGGCAATCGAATGAGAAGCATGGTTTTGGCTACGAAGGCGGCGGTGCTGAAAGCGAGGAATTCAGCCTGCCGGAATTTTTGTTTGGGAGGAGCCTGGGTTTGAATCTCTAACATTGTCTTCTGTCCTTGAATTCTGTTATTCGATTGTTTTCGTGTTCCTTGAAATTGCCGTCGAAGTTGTTATGAATCGCGCGGCGAGCCCAACCGCGAAAGTCTCCGACTGATTAGATCATATCTCGAAACCTGGAAAATAGAATCACCTGTCTAGAATATCTTGCAGTGGGTACGCGTCACTTGTCACTCTTGAATACTTTGATTCTCAGGTGTTGTTTAATCCACTTGAAGAAGAGTTCACCGGCCATCGACTGCTATAGAGTTTTGCGATGGCCAGAGGTGAAAGAGCAAAAGCTGTTGGTCAAAAAAGACAGGCCGTTTGCCGGGCTCGGGTCGTGGAAGTGTATACGGCGAAATTCGGATCACCGGTTACAGAGGAGGGGGTTGTGGCTGCCAAGAGTGCCTATCTACAGACCGGCGAGCTCAGTTAGCTTCTTCCACTCGCGATCGTTAATCGGCATAACTGAGAGTCTGGGCATTCTGACGAGCGGTGATTCGGACATCTCTTTCAGTGCTTTGATCTCGCTGAGCGGCACAGGACGACGCGCGGCTTTCTTTGGCTTGATATCGAAAACGGCGAGCTTTACATCGTTTTGTTTAGGATCGGGGTAGGGATCGCTGGCGGCTTCGGCGAGCCCGGTGACCGCTTTCTCGTCTCCGGTGTGATAGACAAGCACGGAGTCGCCCTTCTTGATTGAGCGAATATGTTTCAGCGCGAGATTGTTGGTAACGCCGTCCCAGATCGTCTTGCCGTCTCTCTGTAGATCCGAATAGCTGTAGCAATCAGGTTCGGTCTTTACCAACCATCGGCTGCGCGTCGATTCACTATTTTTAGTCGGCATCACTCGTCTCCATCAGCGGCGGGCCCGCAAGCTCTTAACTGGAAACCTTCTGAATCTCAGTAGCTCGCCAGCTCCACGATCGCGGCGGCTATGTCCTCGGATTGCGGAAGGATTCTATCCTCGAGATTCGGAGCATAAGCAACGAAGGTGTCTTTCGCGGCGACTCGCCTCACCGGTCCATCCAGGATGTCGAACAGTTCGTCCGCAATGCGAGCGGCAATCTCGGCCCCGAAACCCCAGGATCGCGTGTCTTCATGGACTACAAGGGCCTTGTTCGTTTTTTGTATCGACTGAACGATGGCCTTCCAGTCATAAGGGTTGAGCGAGCGCAGATCTATTACTTCGGTGCTAAAGCCATTCTCTTCTTCGACCTTCTTCGCCGCGACCAGCGAACGTTGTACTGTCGCTCCAAATGTAATCAGCGAGAGATCGGCGCCTTCGCGCACGAGCCTGGCTTTGCCGAACGGGATCATGAAATCAGGACCCGGATAAGCGCCTTTGTTATACGTCTGCCGATATAGATGTTTGTGTTCGAGGAACAGCACCGGGTCGTCGCATCGGATAGCGGTGCGCAGCAATCCGTTTGCGTCCAGTGCGTTCGAAGGCATGACCACGCGCATGCCGGGAGTGTGGCAGAAGATGCTCTCGGCGCACTGGCTGTGATAGATCGCGCCGCCGGTCAGGTATCCTCCCGTGGTCACGCGAATCACCATCGGACATTTGAAGTAGTTGTTCGAGCGCCATCTGACCAAGGGCACTTCATTGCGAAGCTGCTGCATCGCAGGCCAGATGTAATCCAGGAACTGGATCTCCGGAACCGGTTTCAAACCGCGCCCTGCAATTCCAACGGCTCGGCCGATGATGTTCGCTTCGGCCAGCGGCGTGTTGAAGACGCGAGCGCCGCCATATTTGCGCTGCAGGTTGTGAGTTACTTTGAATACCCCGCCTTTGCCCTTCACCTGTCCGAGCGATTCCTCTCGGCTGCAGTCCGCTACGTCTTCGCCGAATACTACGATTCGCTCGTCCCGGGCCATTTCGTCGTGAAGACAGGCGTTGATCAGATCGACCATCGTCTTTTGATCCGTCTGTGAGCTGACTGGTCGCGTTGCTTCCGTATCAAATTTTTCCGAAGTCGGATCACAATCAGGGGAGAAAACATAAAGGCTATATGAATGGTCCTCCGGCTTGGCCGCGGCCACTGCCTCATCCGCCGCACGATTGACTTCGTCGTCGACTTCGCTCTTCAGTATCTGAATTTCTTCTTCCGTAGCGAGTTCTTCACGGACGAGAAAGTCGGCGAAGGTTTTTATCACGTCTCGCGCGGCTTCCTGTCGGAGCTCTTCCGAATTCCTGTAAAAAACCTCGTCGTCAGACAGAGAATGAGAGTACGGCCTGGTTACTGTAGCGCGAACCAGCGCCGGTCCTCGATGATCACGACAATAAGCCACCGCTCGCTGCATCACTCCGAAGCTGGCCACCGGATCGCAGCCATCGACTTCTTCTATAAGCAGATCAGGGAACCCGCTCACGAGCTTCGTAATATTTCCGCCTGCCGTTTGCACTTCAACCGGAACCGAGATCGCGTAGCCGTTGTCTTCGATCAGATAGAGCACCGGCAGTCGAAGATTGCACGCCGTATTAAGCGATTCAAAGAACTCTCCTTCGCTGGTCGTTCCGTCTCCCGCCGAAACGTAAACGATCGCGTCCGGGCGGTAGCCTTCCAGAAGCCTCTCCGGGTGTCCGCTCAACTCAGCGCGATAAGCCGCTTCAGCACATCCGACTGCGTTCAGGAACTGCGTGCCCGTCGGAGAAGACTGCGTGAAGATGTTGAGACGTTTGCTTCCGTAGTGGCTTGGCATCTGCCGCCCGCCCGATGCGGGATCGTCAGCGGCGGCCGTCGCCTGCATCAACATCTCCGTCGGCGTAACTCCCAAGCCGAGGCAGAGCGCGCGATCGCGATAGTACGGGAAAAACCAGTCATAAGCCGGTTTCATAGCCAGAGCGGCCGCGGTGACAATGCCCTCGTGCCCGGCGCCGGAAATCTGGAAGAAGATTTTGTTCTGGCGCTTGAGCTGTATTTCTCTATCGTCGATGCGGCGGGACATATACATCGTGCGATACATTCCCACCATCTCTTCGCGGCCCAGGCCGTGATGCTTCTCGATGCTTACTTGAACTGACATCGCTTGGCTCCGTCGGGTTTGAACCCGTTCTATTCTCGTCTTAATTTATTGATGCGGCCGAAGCGGGGCGGTATTCGGTGATATGACCCGCAATGGCCGACGCCGCGACGGTATATGGAGAGGCCAGGTACATCTGACCGGGCCCGCTGCGGCCGGGGAAGTTTCGATTCTGAGCGCTGATCACTACCTGCTCTTTCAACGTGCTGACGCCGGGCCCCGCGTTTATGCACGCCCCGCAGCTCGGCTCGATAACCGTTGCGCCGACTTCTTGAAAGACCTGAATATAGCCCTTGTCTTCGCAGTGCTTTCTTACTTCCTGTGAACCAAATTGTATGAAGCAATTCACACCGGCGTGAACTCGCTGGCCTCGCGCCAATGCATCGCGAAATACTCGAGCGTACATATCCATATCTTCTATCTTGCCGGCGGTGCACGATCCACCGTAGGCGATATCGATCTTGACCGGGCTCGGCAGCTCATCGACGAACAAGCCGTTTCCGGGATCGCCGGGAGAGGCGATCATCGGTCTCAACGAACCCGCATCGATCTCAATCGTGGAAGCGTATTCAGCATCCGGATCGCTGCTCATGCCCTGGCAAAGAGCCTCCGCTTGAATCCGGCTGAGCCCGCGCTCGACCAGGAACTCGATTGTCTTTTCATCGGCGGCGATTATTCCGGTGAAGCCGCCGACTTCAGCAGCCATATTGGTCATCGTGGCGCGCTCGTCGATTCCCAGAGCGGCTACGGCTTCTCCAGTGTATTCGATGATCTTTCCGATGGCGTCGCCGCTGCGAACCATTTCGGTGCGAAGGATGGCCAGCATGAAGTCCTTGGCGGTGACGTTATCCGGCTTGCGGCCGGTCACATTCACTCGAACCTGTTCCGGAACCTTCACGCGAACGTCTTTGGTGATCCAGGAGTTGAAAATATCGGTCGTACCGACTCCGAACGCTACGCAAGCCATCGCGCCGGCGTGAGGAGTGTGCGAGTCGGATCCTATGATGACCTGTCCCGGCAGCGCATAGTCCTGAAGTATGAGGCTGTGACAAATCGCCTCCGATCCCTTTCGATCCGTCAGCTCGCCGTGCAATCGAATGCCTTGCTTTCGAGCGAAATCGTCCTGCTTGGCTTTTAGCTGACCGGCCAGATCCAGCAGCCCCATCGCCCTTCGCTCAGGCGGCATCACGTCGTCAAGAAACGTCAGGTGATCTCGGAAGAAGTAAATGGATGACGGATCGTTTACCGGCTCGTCTCCGACAAGCTGCTCGTAGAAGATGGCCGCCATCGGCGTCACGTATTCGTGGCTGAAGCGGATGTCGGTGCGAACGAAACCGCTGTCTCCGGGCTTTACGGCTGTCACTCCGGTCTGATCCTTTGAGAGGTTGGTAACGAAGTGTGCCGCGAATATTTTTTCGGCAAGCGTCATCGGACGTTTGCCGGTGTTTATAGGCGGAACAGCGGCCTTGCCCTGAAGCCTCGCGATGTTGAAGGCAAACAGCCCTCCGTACTCGATGATCTGGCGAGTGATTTCGTCTTCGCCTCTGGTGAATTCGTCAAGGGTGATGGAATGTCCGGCGGCAATCTTCTTGAGGATCTCAAAGTCGGTAGAAGTCAGCAGCCCAAGGTTCTGGCAGTTCTGTTTATAAATTCTTTCGATGTTCTCGGCTACGACGAGCTTGATGCCGGCGGCGATCTCGGCGTAGGGAGATTGCTCGCGGCTCGATCCCTTGCCTCGCCTCTTGCCCGAAACTGATATTGCGAAGCCGCCGTTTTTGACGGAGCCTCTTTGGATTGGAAACTCGTCTCCGCACTTGAGCCCGAGATAGACGAATTCGCCCAGCTTCTCATCGAAGTAGTAACAGATGTAGGCCGGTGTAATTTCGTCGGTAGAGATGTCGTTTCTGAGAGGTGGAATGTTCGCGGGATCGAGATCGTGACCCTCGAGCTGGCTTCTTATCAATGCTGCGTCTTCGGTCAGGAATAAGATTCTACCTTCGAGGATGACTTCTTCGGGTCGTTTGTCGACCTTGCGCCGGAGCAGGCTCTCAATCATCAACGTCTCCTCTTGGGCAATAGAATTGATGCAGCAATCCAGAAATCTGGAAGCACATTCTACCTTGATAGGTGATTGTTTTTCAAAATCGCAGACCGGCATGGGGGATTTGAGCCCGAGACAAGATGAGATGGCTCAAGTTCGAAACTGTGGTGAGCGACTGTAGTGAGCGCCGCAATATTTCGGGCGGACTCTTGTTCTTTGCAATAATAACGCCGAAGACGCGCGGTGTAAGAGCCGGCGGCTGATTGGCTAATAACCGCGCCTTCGGCGTTTTGAGGTTGAACTTATTTGCCCCGACTTTTGGCGCCTTCCGAGCAGAGCCATGCGGATATCAGGGCATCACTGATACCAATGCCGCACCCTGATATCCGATGCTTGGATCGCTCCGCAGCACGCGTTTTCACTGCCAGGAATCATCTCAGATTCCCGCGTGATCTGGTTGTCGACTTTTTACCAGGTTTCGTCGCGCTCTTCTTTTGAGATACGACTTTGTTTCGAGAGCTGTTTATCTGACTGCCGCCCCTTTTCTTATCGGCGGACTTCCTTCCGGTCTTTGAACTGGTTGAGCGCGAGCCGTCTACCTGATTGCCGCCTCTGGTTGTGTCTTTTGATTGCTTGCCGGTAGAGCTCTCCCGCGAACCTGATCCTCGAGCGCCGTCTACCTGACTGCCGCCTCGGTTTGTACCTTTCGATTGCTTGCTCGACGATTGTGATCGCGACTTGGATATGCGTGAGCTGTCTCGCAGGTTGCCGCCGCCGCTCGAAACGGGACGTTGTTCCTGAAGAGCTGTTAAAGGGGTAGGCTCGCCTCGGGAGCTGTTTTTTGGATCACCGCCCCTCATTTCGCTTTCCAAAGCTGCACTCTGCATCTTGATGACGATCTGTCGCGACTTGTCGTTCTGGATTCCCCCCATTGTGTGTCTCCTTTTTTTTGATCTACGGAGTACTTCAGATTGGTTGCCAATAACCTCGCTGCTTACAATTCCCACTTGTACGTGAGGCTATTTTGGAAAAAATTACATGAAAATTTAAGAGACGCGGATTATTTTTGAAGGGTGAATTGATATGTATGGGCAATTTCTCTCTCGCCGGTCGCGCGCGCGCCTTCGAGATCGATGACATACAAGCCGGCTTCGAGAGTTTGCGCCGGCAAATTGACCGTGATAACCAGGCCATCTCGCCCATGGACCGGCTTGAGGCCCGCTTTCGAGAAATTAAATCGAGAGTCCGAGGGGCGTCTGACCGTAACATTGTAAGAGTCATAATCGGGTCTTGAAACAACGAGACTAATCTTTAGCCAGGCCGTAGAGGAGGTGAGAGAAACGGCCTTGCCTCCACTCGCTCCTCTCTCGGTGTTTGGCTTGAGCCGCAACGACGCTATAAAGGTCGGAGGCGCCGGCTGCTGAACGGATCTGGGTTCCTGTGGGTGTGGTTGATTTTTGTCGTCCTGATTTTTATTAGAGCCCTGTTGGCTCTCCAGATGTTTTTGCAATTCGCGTTCGCGCTCTTCGAGCTCGATGCGAGCCTGAGTTTCCGCGGCCAGACGATTTCTTCTGAAAAGGTATCCACCGAGCAGAATCACCGAGATCAACAGGACTATTATGGCTATCGAAGCGGCCCGCGCCGGAGTCACTGAATAGAAAGGGAACCCGCGCAATCGGGCGGGACCGTGTGTCGGCGATATATGGATTGGGGCCTTTCTTGCCGGCAGTGAATCCGAGCAGATAATGAGGCGCTTCGCGAAGTCGATTTTTTCGCGATTTTCAGGCCGATTTGCATATTGAGTCTCAAAGAGTTCTCGGATCTCACCAGGAAGCTGGTCGCGCAGGTAGTCCTCAATTAGTTCTTCTTCAATGGCTTCCAGATGTTCGAAGGCGTCGTGATCCGAGAGATAATTCTCCTCGAACCGTTCGGCTTCTTCCTCTGTAAGCTGCTTGAGGAGATAGCTAACCGCCTCATTGTATTCCGCATCCGCTGAGCTGCTTTGCACTACAAACTCCAAATGCTGCAAAGGCTGAAGCCCCTGCTATTTCGATTTACTTCTCCCGGTAAATGGCTCTGCACTGCATCCCCTCATCTATTAGTGACTGAAACGGCGCTAAATTTCATATGCATTCGGATCTCTCGAGCAAGCCTCGACGCATTTTTTCAATTTCTCACGCAGGCGATGAACCTTTACTCTCACGTTCTTGAGTGTAGTTCCAAGAACACGCGCGAGGTGTTCCCTGTTCGCTCCTATACTATAGTCTTTGAGGAGCTGACGATCTTCATCGCCCAACTGATCGAGGCACCATTCCATGCGCTCGAGCTTTTGACGCTCGATTTCGATTTCCGCCTCTGTTCTGAACGGATCACATGAGGGTTCTTGACCCGCCGGCAGATCAGTCAGACTCGAAGGTTGCTTGTTTAGTGACGTCCAATGCTCTTTGAGTATCATTCGGGCGACTCCGAAGCAAAAGGCCCCGATGTTCCTGATCTCTTCGCCTTCGACCAGCTTTCCGGAGACGCGTGTGAAGGTTTTGTCGGCCAGGTCTTCGGGCGTCAAGCATTCGCGGTGCCTAAAATAAGAGATCAGCCTTTGACGGAGCTCCTCATATCTGATCCCCGCCTGCTCGCGATTAGAATCAAGCATCAAGAGCAAGCTGTTGAAGCCGTCTGATCCGGTCGCCTCCTGGCCGCTCACGCTCTGTCCGATATTCTTCTTCGTATCGTATCCTCGATTCAATAGACTTTTCGGCTGAGCCGCTGGCTATGGCTTCACCGATCCGGCGCTGACACAAGCGCCTGGATCCTATCTCCAGTCTCCGTGCAGTACGAAACCCGCCCAATAGTAGGGCGCGCGCCATCTCGGCTGATCTCGAATTATCATCTGGGCGCGCCTAAGCGCCTGGGCCGCGGTCATTCGTTGCTTCAGCATGCCCTCGTAGAAGTTCTTCATCAGTTCTTTAGTAGCCTCGTCGTCCACGCTCCACAGGCTGGCGATGACTCGAGACGCTCCGGCGTACATGAACCCGCGAGTCAATCCCAGCAGTCCTTCTCCAGCGCTTTCTTTGCCCAGAGCTGTTTTGCAGGCGCTGAGCACGGCCAGATTAGCCTTGAGTTTCATGCCGTATATCTCGTTCAGCTTGAGGGAGCCGTCTACCGCTTGTCCTTTTTCGTCTACTTGCGACAACACTATTTGGGAGAGTCCGGGCTGCTCGCTGTTTACTAATGCATGCGTAGCAAAGTGCAATATCCCGCATCGCTCTAAGGCAGCGCTGAGCGCGGCTCGCTTGCTCGCCTGGACCCCCAGGAAAAGCAGGCGATCGCCGGCGGGCACGAATTGCGCTATGTCCTCGGCTTCCTTGCGCGAAAAAGGAAGTGGCGCAAAATAAACAGGGCCAAACGCGCCATCCTTTTCACCAACGCGCGGCTTCAATCGGTTGCGGTTTGTACGCGGGCCTCGGTCTTGCGCGTTCTCCGCGCTCTCATCGTTTGGTCGGAGATAGTGAGCGTCGAACACGGGGTCCGCAAAAATGGCTATCGTTTTCGAGGCGCCGGTCCGGTTCGCGGCTTCCGCGCGCAATGCGGCGAGAACGGAAGCAGAAGGAACGTTCACGATTTCGTGATTCATTATCAGCGGCGTGCTCTCGGCGGAAGATGAGCTTTTCTTCGAGGGATCGGGAAGCGCCGAAAAAGGAACAGACTGCAAAGGCCCGTCGGCTACTATGACGAGGCGTTTGTTTCCTAATTGATCCGCTACCGGTCCCAGGATGAGGCGACTCAGTTTATTGAGAGCCGAAGGATTTTGCTGTTTTGATGCCTCTGATTGCTTCCGCGTGGGAGAAGGCTCATCATCAGGAGATATGGATATTGACGCGCGCGAGCTTTCTACAAGATCTCTAATCGTCTTCTTGCCAGGAAGATCGATGAACTGTGAAGAATCGCGTGTCGCTGCCCACAGATAACTGTGCTCGTCTCCAAGGCAATATTCGAGAAGCATAGTGTCGGCATCAAGGACCTGGCTCTGAATTTCGGAAAGGCTTAAAGCTCTTGGCTTGGTAATCGCGGCATAGCGCGGGTTTGCCGCTTGAATTTTGGATTGGAGGTTATAGTATTCCGAGGCAAGCTTGCTCATCTCTGCTTTTACTGCTTTGACTTCCTGAGGATGTGGTTTACCAGAAAGAAATCCGCTGAGCCGGGCTGCATCGAAGCTCAACCTGTTTCGAAGCGTCTGTTCTTGCTCGAGCAAATCCGCGGCGACCGGGTTTCGAACATCGCTTTGCGCTTCGCGGAGAGCATCGAGCAAGCCGCGCGCTCGGCTTTTCTCATTTTCCTCGAAAGCCAAGGCTGCGTAACCAGCTGCCGGACTTCGATGATGCATGCGCATGAGAACATCTATATACGACTCATAATGTATATGAGCTGACGCGAAGTAGGATGTGCGAAATTCGCGGCCAAATACCTTGGTCCTTCGCTCTTCGATTAAGCCGATCAGTGACTTTGCTGCGTCATAGGCGCCATCGAGATCGCCCAGGTTGGTTCTAACTCGCACTATATTGTGAAGAGCCTTAACGACGCCATCACCACTTTCGACCTTTTGAAAGAACTTGAGGGCGCTCGAGTAGTTCAAAAGAGCAGCTCGAGGATCTTTGAGGTTTTCGTTTGCTTTTCCTATGGCGTTAAGGCTGTAGGCTTGGCCTCGAAGATCATTCAATGCAGTCTCCCGTGTAAGAGACTGATTGAAATAACGAAGCGCGATGCGACTCTGACCGAGTTGATCATAAGATTCTCCGATGTCGCTCAAGGTGTGAGCTGCGATCCATTGGCTGTGAATTGATGTCGAAAGTTCAAGCCGCTTTTTGAATCTCGGCAAAGCTTTGTCCGCATCGCCCATCTCCATATAAACGTTTCCAATACAGCCAATCGTAAGGCTCTCATAATCGCGCTCGCCGATCTCCTGAAATATTTGGAGGGCCTCGTCGTAAGCTTCGAGAGATTGTTCATATTGTCCAAGGTCCGAAAGAACATTGGCAATGCCGTTGTCTACGACACCCTCGCCATAACGATTGCCTATCTTCTGGAAGATTGCCTTGGAGCTATTATGAAACTCGAGCGCTTGAGTCTTTTCTCCGAGCACCGATTTGACCAATCCAATTACCGTCAGGTTCAGACCTCGCAGCCGTTCGTCACCAATTTCGGTAGCTAAAGCAAGTGAACTCTGAAAGAGATCCAGAGCCTTAATCGGATCGCCGAGATCCTCCGTCGTATAGCCGAGGTTCATCAGGGTTTCCGACTGCCCACGGCGATCATGCAGCGCCTGAAAGAGCGACAGTGCCTCGTACAGTATCGCTGCCGCGTTGACCATAGAGCCCGTTGAATAATTTTGAAGGCCGATGCTGTTCAGCGAGGCGGCAAGCCCATGCTGATTGCCGGTCTTTCGGCTGAGATTGCGCGCCCGAGTGCTCCACGGAAGACTCGCGCGGAGCTTACCGAGATCGATCAGAACAAGGCTAATACCGTTCAATGCCTTTATCTGAAGAGAGCTGTCTTTCGCTCTGACGCTCAGCCTCAACGCCTCACGATATTTGATAAGAGCTTTACGATTCTCACTCAGGTAATAGAGGACATCCGCCGCGCCGAGCTTTGCGAGCAACTGGCCTTCAACATCACCGGCTCTGCGCGAGTAAGCGCCTGATTCCTCATAATTCGAAAGCGCGCCTCTAAGCGAATCCGCGGTCCAGGCGCTCCGCAGGCGGTCCGCGTTTTGAAGCGATCTTTCCGCGCTCAACCTGAGATCGTCTCGCGGGTCGACTGCTCGTCCGTTGAGCGACGACAGCTCGTAAGATCCGCTGTAGCCTTCCTTCTCATTTGAGCTGATCGTAAGAATGTGCAGTCCGGATACCATGGGCCTTAGAGAGAAGATCTGCTCCCTTCGTGGAAGCGCTTCAATATCCAACAGCGTGGAAGAATCCGGAGCCGCCATGGACACCTTCAGATTTAGGTCGCCTTTGTCGATTTTGAATTGAACATATTCGCCGCTGATAAGCTGCAACTCGAATGAGTGTCGCTCGTTTCCGGCGATTATCCTTGAAACGGATGCTCCCCGAGCAAGAGGCTGCTTGTTGGATGAGGGCGATTCGCGCTGAGGCCGCGGTTGGATGGAGCCTTCAATTTTCAGCCGGGAATTGCTTGAGGCAATGAGAACGCCCGCCGCGAATATCAAATAGACTACGCGGACAGGGACGCGAAGCGAGGTCCAAATGGGCCGGCTCGTTTGTTTCATCAGCAGCGTTTCGCCGCCCGAAACGATCGGGAAGCTCTTGAGTTATGCGGAGAGGATGAAAATGTACGGCGCTGCTCAAGAACGCGGTGTTATTTCTACCCGAGAGCGTGCAGTTCGGCAAGAGGTCTTAAACATAATCTCGGCGGATATAGTCCGCCGCGGCGCCGATCATCGTTTCAGACAACGGCGTCTAACGGAAACAGGCCGAGGTTTCCAGAGATAGACAGATAGACAAATGTTATGTTGAGAAAATGGAAGCATTCAGAACTCGAAGTAAAGACCCGCCGTAGTTCAAAATTGAAAGAGCCCACGATGAAGATTACATATGTATCCGGTTATAATTGTGAACCTGAACGCCGGCTGCCGGGCCGCTCAGGAGCCATATGACAGTAGATATCGATCTAGATCGTACCGCCGCTCGCGTCGCCGAGCTGCGGCAGAAACTCGAATACCATAACTATCTCTACTACGTTAAAGACGACCCCGAGATCAGCGACGCGGAATACGATAGGCTCTTACGCGAACTGCTCGAGCTGGAGCGTCTCCATCCCGAGCTTGCTTCGCCCGATTCTCCTACTCAGCGCGTCGGAGCCGAGCCGCTCGATCGGTTCGCCAAAGTGCCGCATCGAGCTCCGATGCTGAGCCTGGCGAATGCGTTCAACGAAGAAGAATTGCGGTCCTTTGATCGACGCGTTCGAAAGCTATTGGAAATCGATCGGGTCAGCTATGTGACCGAGCTAAAGATCGATGGAGTTGCGATTGCTCTCACATACGAAGGCGGCAGTCTCATTCGCGGAGCTACAAGAGGCAACGGCGTTGTCGGCGAAGACGTCACTGCTAATCTCCGAACGGTCAAAACGATCCCTCTTCGCCTGGCCAATGCCGATGACATCGGGACGGTCGAGATAAGAGGCGAGGTCTACCTGCCGGTGTCGGTCTTCAGCAAGCTCAATGAGGAGCGGGCCGACAAAGGCCTGGCCCTGTTCGCGAATCCGAGGAATGCCGCCGCGGGCGCGATCAGGCAGCTCGACCCGAAGATCACCGCCTCCAGGCCGTTGGCCTTCTTCGGCTACATGATCGGCTATATAGAAGGACGTAAAGTCGACACTCAGGAACACACGCTCCAGATGCTGCAGGAGTTGGGCGTTCCCGTGAACAAAACCTATCGCCATCACGAATCAATTGATGGGGTGCTGGAATTTTGCAGGAGTTGGGAGAAGAAACGAGAATCATTGGACTACGAAATTGACGGCGTAGTAGTCAAAATCGACGATCTCGATTACCAGCAGACTCTCGGCGTCGTAAGCCGAGATCCTCGATGGGCGATCGCTTATAAGTTTCCCGGTCAGGTTGCTACTACACGGCTGCGGCAAATCGGAATAAACGTTGGCAGGACCGGATCGATGAACCCCTATGCCGAGCTTGAACCGGTACGGCTGGGCGGCGTGACTATAGAGCTCGCGACGTTGCATAACCAGGACGACGTCAGGCGAAAAGACATACGCGTCGGGGATATGGTGATCGTGAAGCGCGCCGGAGATGTCATACCTCAGGTGGTCGGTCCCGTGCTCGAACAACGCACTGGAAACGAACGCGTGTTTGAATATCCAAGCCATTGTCCTTCCTGCGGTCATGCAGTCGTTCACGAGGAGGGCGAAGCGATGGCCTACTGTGTGAACCGAGACTGTCCTGCCCAGATTTTTGAGTCGTTGAACCACTTCATCAGCCGCGGCGGAATGGATATTCGCGGGCTTGGGCCTTCGACGATCGCGAAGATGCTCGAGCTGAAGATGATCAGAGACGCTGCGGATCTGTATGAGCTAACAGCCGAGCAGATCGCGACTCTTCCGGGGTTCAAGGATAAATCAATCAAGAATCTGCTTTCATCAATCGAAGCCAGCAAAGACAGGCCTTTCGAAAGCGTACTTCTTGCGTTGGGCGTCCGGCATATGGGCGAAGGCGTTGTAGCGCTGCTCAGCGATCATTTTCATGATATGGAAAGTTTGACGTCGGCTTCCGAAGAAGATATTGCCGGCATACACGGCATCGGAAGCGAAATTGCGCATAGCGTTCACAGCTTCTTCTCGGACTCGCGAAATCGAAGACTGGTCGAACGCCTGGAACAGCACGGTCTCAGGATGAAGCGGGCACGGGCCAAACCTAAAACGGGTCCGCTTGCGGGAAGCACCTTCATCATCACCGGCAAGCTCGAAGCGATGTCCAGAAGCGAAGCCGAGAAGTGGATAGAGGAGCGCGGCGGCGCCGTTCTTCCGTCGGTTTCAAAGAAGCTCAAGTACCTGATTGTCGGAGTCGATCCGGGCACGAAGCTCGCCAGAGCGCGAAAAATCGGTGTAACCGAATTGACGGAGAAGCAGTTATTCGCGCTGGTAGATGAGTAGAAGTCTACGCTCTTCCCATACCAGCAGCATAGACGAGAGCCGCATTGAACAGATTAAGGCGCGCGGTTCTTCGAGGGAGCAGGGCTGTGGTGTTCACCGCTCGTCGCAGGTGATCCTATATGACGGACGATATGCAAGGAGCGAGGGGCAGGCGGTTCGTGGTCGTCTCCGGAATTCCGGGCAGCGGGAAGACGAGCCTGGCTCGCAGCCTGGCTCCGCGGCTCGGGCTTCCAGTGCTCGACAAGGACGATATTCTCGACGGCCTATTTGAGCCACAAGGGCCTGGAGACGAATCGTGGAGACGCAGGCTCAGTAGAGAGAGCGATGCCATCTTTCAGCAGAAGGCGAGCGCTTCAACGGGAGCGATTCTCGTTTCGCATTGGCATCTTTCCGGAATGCCTTTAGATTCGGGTACACCCACTGATTGGATTTCAGAGCTGTCGGTTGGCGCTATCAACGTGCACTGCTATTGTCAGCCGGAACTTGCGGCAACGCGATTCCTGAACCGAATCCGGCACGCTGGGCATCTCGATAAAAGATCGACATATGACGAGGTGTTGCGGAGCTTTCGAGTCCTGGTCAGCCTGGGCTCTCTCGATAACAAGTCATCGATATCGGTGGACACGTCGGACGTGATCAATGCGGATGAGGTTGCAAGGAAAATCGAGGCCGCCTTCGAGCGCTGTTTGAAAAGAGTTGTATAGAATCATCGTTAACATCCGCTGCGCTTCCGGCGCGAAGCAGGCAGCTATTGTCGGCGGCCGCTATCGATTATTTGCCGCCTGCGTTGCGCCGAACTACAATGCTGTTGCTTAAGAACAGATAATGGCGGGGCATTAGGACCGCACGAGCAAGTAGACGATGTCAGGAACTACCCCGGAAACGTGTGAGAGCTGTGGAGCCGCGCTTGCGACTGGAGCCCGGTTCTGCGTTGCTTGTTATAAGCCGGTCGCGAGCCGAAAGAATCGAGCCCGCGATCTAACCTCGCCGCTCGGCAAAGACGATCCGACTATCGTGTTTGTACCGCAGAATCGAGAGGCGCGCCTGAAACGAGAGAAGCTCAGGAAGCGAATCACTCTATTCGGAATGCTCCTGGTTCTGGGCGGCTCGGCTGCTGTTGGCTTGTGGCATTCAAGCGAACGAGAGCGGCTGGCGAAGCGCCGCGTAGTCGCGCGAGAAGAGCTTGCGCTCCGAGAAATAAGGTTGTTCGCGGATGCGCTCGAACGTTTCAAGACCGATGTGGGCCGTTATCCAACAAGCGACGAAGGCATCGGCAGCCTGATGGCTAAACCGGCTACAGCTCGCTTTGACGGAACGACCGGTCTCGCATTCTGGTCGGGGCCGTACCTTGACGGTTACTATGAGCTCGATCCCTGGGGCAATGATTACGTTTACAGATCGGGAAAAGACAGCCAGTCTTACGAAGTTTTCTCCAACGGTCCCGACGGAGATGAACCCACACGACGACGGCTCCGCGCGGTCTCGCCGAATTGAGGATAAATATTGATTGCGATTAATGGCGCGGTCCAACGCTGAACGGGTTGCGGCCGTTTTTAATTCAGATTAGATCCGTCTTCGATTTCCGCGATGACCTTGTGGAAGCGCCGCAACACCGCAACACCGTTGGTGTTGGAGCGCTCGCCGTTACATAACCCAAGGTAGGCTACGGCAACCTTGGGCTTCGCGATGCAACCCCCTTGGGGTTGTCATAGAAATGCCCAAACGGCCGAGCTCAAATTCAAGCTACAACCATCGGTACACAATGTAACCGTTCAGATTGCGCCGATGATCTCCTAATCTCCTGTTTTGGGCCTTTTTCCGTTTGCTCATCCGGGCAATCTTCGGAATAATGTCAAACCGCTCAAATCAACTTCGATAATCCAAACCAGAACCCGCAGGAGAGGAGTGCATATCTAATGGGTGAGCTCGTTTCACTGACCCGGCAGTCCGAAATTGCAATCATTACTATAAACAATCCGCCGGTTAACGCCCTGAGTCCTGGCGTGCCCGAAGGCATAGCAGCTTCGGTCGAATCTATTAACAACGACGATTCAATAAAAGGAGCAGTCCTGATAGGCGGCGGGCGAACTTTCATAGCGGGCGCCGACATAAAAACATTCGAATCGCTCCGGTCATCCGAAAACCGGCGCGGAGCGGGCCTGCTCCCATTGCTAACGGCCATAGAGGACTCACAAAAACCCATAGTAGCCGCAATACACGGCACTGCCTTTGGAGGCGGTCTCGAAGTAGCTATGGCATGCCACTACCGAATAGCTGCTCCTTCAGCGCAGGTCGGCCAGCCTGAAGTAAAGCTGGGCATCATACCCGGCGCAGCGGGGACTCAACGGCTGCCGAGATTGGCTGGAGTTCAAAAGGCGGTCGAGATGTGCGCGGGAGGCAATCCCGTGGGCGCCTCCGACGCATTCAAAGCCGGCATCGTCGATAAGCTGGCTGAAGGCGATCTCCTTGAAGGAGCCGTCGCCTTTGTAAGAGAGCTGATCGCAAAAGGTGAATCACCGCGGCGCACTCGCGACTTGAACGACAAGCTCGGAGACGCGGCTGCGAACAGCGCCATTTTTGAGGCGGCTCGCGCATCCGCTCGTAAGACCGCTCGCGGACTGATCGCGCCGCTTGCCGCAATTGATGCTGTCGAGGCGGCGACCCGGCTCTCATTCGAAGAAGGATGCCGGCGAGAGACTGAGTTGTTTCAGCAGTGTCTTCAGTCGGATCAATCCAGGGGCCTGATACACATCTTCTTTGGCGAGCGAGCCGTCTCCAAAATCCCCGGCATCGCGAAAGAGACGCGCGTGATCGATATCAAGAAAGCCGCCGTTGTCGGGGCGGGAACGATGGGCGGCGGAATCACGATGAGCTACGCCAACGCCGGAATCCCCGTGATTCTCAAAGAAGCCTCGCAGGAGTTTCTAGATCGAGGATTGGCGACGATAAAGAAGAACTACGATACTTCGGTCAAGCGAGGCCGCTTCACGCGGGAGTATGCGGATCAACGGATGGCGTTGATCACTCCATCTCTGACCTACGATGGCTTTTCAGATTGTGACATCGTAGTCGAAGCTGTTTTCGAAGGGATGGAGTTGAAGAAGCAGGTATTCGCCGAGCTTGATAAGGTCTGCAAGCCGGACGCCGTTCTTGCGTCCAATACTTCAACTCTCAACGTCGACGAGATCGCGGCTTCGACTTCGCGGCCTAAACAGGTGATCGGCCATCATTTCTTCAGCCCGGCGAACGTGATGCGGCTGCTCGAAATAGTTCGCGGCAAAGCGACCTCGGATGAAGTGATCGCGACCTCGATGGCTTTGGCGAAGAAGCTGAAAAAGGTCGGGGTGCTGGTTGGAAACTGCCGCGGGTTTGTCGGCAATCGAATGTTCGCTCCGTACCAGCGCGAGGCCCAATTCCTGGTCGAGGAAGGCGCGCGCGTCGAACAAGTCGACGCTGCTCTGTACGATTGGGGAATGGCTATGGGGCCGCTCGCCGTCGGCGATCTCGCGGGGCTCGACGTCGGCTGGCGAATTCGAAAAGAGTACAAGCACCTCGAAGATCCGAGCCTGCGATACCCGCTTGTAGCCGATCGCCTGTGTGAACAGGGACGGTACGGCCAGAAGACCGGCTCGGGATGGTATCGCTATGAAGACCGCGGCAAAGGGCCGATTCCAGACCCCGGTGTTCAGAAGCTCATCGAGGAGTCCGCGGAGGAGGCCGGCATAACCCGCCGCGAAATCACCCCCGACGAAATCATCGAGCGGACGATCTACGCGCTGGTCAACGAAGGCGCGAGAATTCTCGAAGAAGGGTTCGCGCTTCGAGCTGTCGATATCGATATCATCTACGTCTACGGTTATGGCTTTCCCGCTCACCGCGGCGGGCCGATGTGTTATGCGGACATAGTCGGCTTGAATAAGGTCTATGATCGGATTTGTGATTTTGAGCGCGTTCACGGCGCGCAGTGGGCGCCTGCGCCTCTGTTGAAAAAGCTCGCCGGTGAAGGCAGCACGTTTGCCGAGTATGATCGTGCAAGGCAGTGATGACTTATTCCGGAGGATTAATCCATGAGAGAAGCAGTAGTCGTCGACA
This sequence comes from Blastocatellia bacterium AA13, assembly GCA_003222245.1. Lineage (GTDB taxonomy): Bacteria > Acidobacteriota > Blastocatellia > UBA7656 > UBA7656 > QHVH01. The sequence continues at coordinate 17,972 of QHVH01000002.1, forward strand.
GTTCGCGCACGGCGCTGGCGAAGTCGTTCAGAGGTTCGTTCAATCTCACTCGCCCGGATGATCTCGCCGCCCATTGCATTCGAGAGGTACTGAAGAAGGTTCCGGCGCTCGATCCAGCCGAGATCGGCGACGTCATCCTCGGCTGTGGGCAGCCTCACGGAGCGCAGGGCACAAACGTCGCGCGCGTATCCGCTATTCGCGCCGAGTTGCCGGTTTCGGTCGCAGCGACCACCGTCAATCGGTTCTGCTCATCGGGCCTTCAGTCAGTAGCGATGGCGGCTCATCAGATCATCCTCGAAGGCGTCGATGCCGCGATCGGAGGCGGAGTCGAAAGCATCACGATGATGGAGCGTGACAACAAACCGAATCCGTGGGTGCTCGAGCACAAGCCCGGAATCTATATGGTTATGGGCGACACGGCCGAGGTCGTTGCGAAGCGCTATGGGATTAGCCGGGAAGCGCAGGACGAATACTCGCTGCTGAGTCAGCAGCGCACGGCGCGCGCCCAGGCGGAAGGCTCCTTTACGGACGAGATTGCTCCAATGAAAGTGATCCGCGGCATACTCGACAAGAAATCGGGCGAGGTCACATCGAAAGAGGAGCATGTCTGCGACCGCGACGAGTGCAACAGGCCCGATACGACGTTGGAGGGACTGGCCGCGCTTCAACCGCATTTCGACAAGACGAGCGGAAAAGGAACGGTTACGGCGGGAAACTCCTCGCAGCTCTCGGACGGAGCGTCCGCTACGCTGCTGATGTCCAGCGAGCGCGCGAGGCAGTTAGGCATCACTCCCAAATTGATATTCCGCGGATTCACGGTCGTGGGCTGCGAACCCGACGAGATGGGCATCGGGCCCGTGTTCGCCGTTCCAAAGCTGCTCAAAAAGCATGGGCTCAAGATGGACGACATCGACGTGTGGGAGTTGAACGAGGCTTTTGCTGTTCAAGTCGTCTACTGTCGCGACCGGCTCGGCATCGATCCCGAGAAATTGAATGTGAACGGCGGATCAATCTCGATCGGCCACCCGTTTGGAATGACCGGCTCTCGAATGGTCGGAACAATCGCCAACGAGATGCTGCGCCGCCGAGCCAAGTATGGCGTCGTTACTATGTGCATCGGCGGAGGCCAGGGAGCGGCCGGCTTGTTCGAGGCGTGCAACTGAGCACACGCATTTACAATGCCTGCGATTAACACCGTCAACGGAGTCATAGAAACATCCCGGCTTGGCGTGACATTGATGCACGAGCACGTATTCGTCCTGTCCCCCGAGATAATGCAGAACTATCCCGAAGGCTGGCGTGATGAAGAAGCGAGAATAGTCGATGCAGTGAATCGCCTGAACGAACTCAAGTCGCGAGGCATCGACTCAATAGTCGACCTGACCGTGATCGGCCTTGGACGCTACATCCCCAGAATCCGACGGGTTGCGGAGCAAACCGACATCAATATTGTCGCGGCGACGGGAGTGTATACCTATAACGACGTACCGATGTATTTCCATTTTCGCGGGCCCGGCACGGATCTCGGCGGTCCTGAGCTCATGACCGATATGTTCGTCCGCGATATTGAAGAGGGCATCGCGAACACCGGAGTCAAAGCGGCCATCCTGAAGTGCGCGACCGACAAGCCCGGATTGACGCCGGGCGTCGAACGAGTTCTCAGGGCGATTGCCCACGCGCATCGCCAAACAGGAGCGCCTATTTCAACTCACACGCATGCTCGCACGCGCCGAGGCCTCGAGCAGCAAGTCATATTCAAGGCGGAGGGAGTCGATCTGAGCCGCGTGATAATCGGGCACTCGGGTGACACTACCGATATTTCATATCTCGAAGAGCTGGTCGGAAACGGCTCGTACATCGGAATGGATCGATTTGGAATAGATACCATCCTGTCCTTTGAAGATCGGGTTAATACCGTCGCGCGAATGTGCGAGCTGGGACATGCAGACAAGATGGTGCTCTCACAGGACGCGGCTTGTTTTAGCGACTGGCTGCCGGAGCGCGATCTTCCGGCGGTTCTGCCGAACTGGCATTACCTCCACATTCACAACGACGTGATACCGGCTTTGAGATCGCGCGGCGTCACCGACGAGCAGATTGAGACCATGCTCGTTACAAATCCTCGAAAGATATTCGAGACACAAGGTTCGTACTGATGATCAGACCTTTTGATTATTCAGGGATCACCCGCGACGCGAATCAAATCGCGCACTACGACAATCGTCCGGCCTCTCTTGTTGAAATGTTGAGAGCGACGGTCGACAGGACGCCCGATGCTCGAGCCATAGCCGAGGTGGGCGGCGAACGAGTCACCTACCGCGAGTTCTGGGATAGAGCCAGCAAGGCGGCGGGCGGGTTGAGGCAGTCGGGTATTAAAAGAGGAGACCGTGTCGCGATCAAGTTGGGCAACGGCTTGAACTGGTGCATCGCCTTTTTTGCGACGCAGATGGCGGGAGCCATCGCCGTGCCCGTCAACACGCGCTTCAGCGACTCCGAAGTCGAGTACGTCGTCTCGGATTCGGGAGCGTCGTTCACTTTTCTGCCCGGAAGCGCGATGCCCGAAGCCGAACCGTTTGTGATCGAAGGCCTCGAAGCAGGAGATGTCTCGGCCATTTTCTACACGAGCGGCACCACGGGATTCCCAAAAGGGGCGATGACCACCCATGAGAACTTTCTCGCCAATGTGGAAACCTGCCGGCGAGTGGTCGACCTGCCGATGGACGGCAGCGGCCGCAATCTTGTTTCAGTTCCCCTGTTCCATGTAACCGGCTGCAACAGCCAGTTTCTTCCAAGCTGCGAGGCGGGAGACCTGCTCGTGGTTATGCCTGCATTCGACGTTCAGACATTCCTGAAGACCATTACTGAAGAACGAATCAATCGCATGGCGTCGGTTCCGGCGATCTACTGGCTGGCGATCAATCAGCCCAACTTCGGCGGACTGGATATGAGCTGCGTGAAGTGGCTCTCATACGGCGGCGCTCCCATCGCTCCGGAGCTCGTTGCAAGAATAATGGAGGCCTTCCCGAATGCGCGTGTGGGCAACGGATTCGGTCTGACCGAAACCGCTTCGGTGGCGACCTTCCTGCCGCACGAGTTCGCCGGCTTGAGACCTGAAACCGTAGGATTCGCCGCTCCGGTAGTCGACCTCGATCTGTTCGAAAGCGACCCCGAAACAGGAGTAGGCGAGTTGCTGATTCGCGGAGCCAACATCGTGAAGGGCTATTGGAACAAGCCGGAAGCTACCGCGGCTGCGTTCGTTGATGGATGGCTGCATACGGGAGACATGGCGCGAGTCGACAGCGAGGGATTCGTGCAGATAGTCGATCGCAAGAAGGACATGATCTGCCGCGGAGGCGAAAACGTCTACTGTGTCGAGGTTGAAAACGCGCTGGCGGCGCATCCGGACGTCTTCGAAGTTGCGGTTGTAGGAGTTCCCGACGAGATGATGGGCGAAAAAGTCGGAGCCGTTATCGTGCCCCGGCCCGAATCGAGCGTTGATCCGCGAGAAATAGTTTCGTTCGCGAAAGAATACCTGGCCGACTTCAAGGTGCCACAGTTCATTTCGATTCGATCCGAACCGCTTCCTCGAAATCCTGGAGGTAAGATATTGAAGCCGGTCTTGAGGACACAAACCGCCTGGGGTGATCAACTGCGCTGACTACAGCGCCGGGAAGGAGACTCCATTATGAAACGGCCTCTACTTGTTTTGTTATTGATTGCGTCGTTCTCGCCTGGAGCAACAGGACAGTCCGCAAAGAAGGACGCCGCGGCAGGCCTGCCTACAGCCCGGCCCGAAGAAGTCGGTATGTCTTCGGAGCGGCTTGCTCGAATACGCGTCGCAATGCAGCGCTATATCGATCGAAAAGAAGTTCCGGGCGTAGTGACGCTAGTCGCCAGGCGCGGACGAGTAGTCCACTTCGAAGCGGTGGGTTATCGCGATGCGGAATCACAGGCGCCGATGACCACGGATGGGATCTTTCGAATCGCTTCGATGACCAAGCCTATAGCGTCGGTCGCGGCGATGATGCTCTACGAAGAAGGATACTTCCTGTTGTCCGACCCGATTTCGAGGTGGCTTCCGGAATTTTCAAATATGAACGTGGCGCTGCCCGCGCCCGCGGGAGAACGGCTCGATAGGCCCTACAAACTGGTACCGGCAGCCAGGCCGATAACAATCAAGCACCTGTTGACCCATACGGCGGGGCTGCCGAACGCATATCGCGGGATCACGCAGCCGGACTACGCGAAAGCGACTGCTCGCCAATCCGCCGATGAGACTATGGCGGATACCGTGAAGAGATTGGCGAAGCTTCCGCTCAACTTTCATCCCGGCGATGCGTGGGAATACGGCCCGGCTACCGATGTGCTTGGACGGCTGGTTGAAGTCATCTCAGGCCAGACCCTCGACGAATTCTTCAAGAAGCGAATATTCGAGCCGCTTGGCATGAGCGATACCTATTTCTATATGCCTGAGTCGAAGGCCGGCCGACTTGCCGCGCTTTATCAGCCCGACCCGGCGAACGGTAACAAGATCAAGCTCGTCGAAGCCCCGACCAAAGAGAGCCGCTGGATAAAGGAGCCTCACGTGTTCTTCTCGGGCGCGGGAGGGTTGGTTTCCACGGCGGCGGACTACTTCAAGTTTCATCAGATGATGTTGAACGGCGGCGAGTTGAACGGAGTGCGGCTGCTCGGAAGGAAGACCGTCGAGTTGATGACCGCCAATCACATTGGCGACCTTCCGGTCTGGTTGACCGGTCCCGGTTATGGCTTTGGGCTGGGCTACAGCGTGGTGAAGGATGTTGGTCAGAGTGCGCAACCCGGCTCTGTCGGGAACTACGGCTGGGGCGGAGCCTTCTGCACCTACTTCTGGGTCGATCCCGCCGAAGAGATGATCGGAATCGTGATGACTCAGGTACGGCCGTATACTCATCTGAACATTCGGCAGGAATTTCAGGTGCTGGCGAATCAGGCAATCGTCGATGGCGGCCGCCCGAAATCGGCTTCAGTAGCCAGAGCCGCGGTTCAGTAGTGCGTGGCATTTGTCATTTGTGATTGTTCCCTGAAAGGGAACGCGTCAATAGCCGGGGGCCAGCGGAGCGCAGCCCCCGGTGCGAGGGATGATTTTTCTGGGGCTGGAACCATGGCGCTACGCGCTCGCCCTTTTCTACTTATCGGCGGCCTTTCAGGCCTATCCGGGTTAATCTCATGACGCGGGTTTGGAGACTCTATGACTACATCTTTTGATCTCAAGGGCAAAGCAGCGCTTGTCACCGGCGGCGGGCGCGGGATCGGCAAGGCGATAGCATTTCGGCTCGCCGACGCGGGAGCCAATGTCGTTATAGCCAGCCGAAAGATGGAAAACCTGGAAGCCGCGGCTCGGGAATTCTCTGGACTTGCCGGAAAGACAATCGCTCTTCCCTGTCATATCGGTAAAGCGGAAGACATCGAACGGCTGGTGAAGGAATCCGAAGAGAGGGTTGGGCCGATCGACATACTTGTAAACAACAGCGCTACCAACATCGGTCAGGGCCCGGCTCTGGAAGTGACCGACGACATGCTCGCGAAGATGGTAGAGATCAATGTACTGTCCGCCGTGAGATTGATTCGACTGGTCGTGCCGCGAATGATCGAGCGAGAAACCGGCGGCTCAATCATCAACGTCGCCTCGATCGCCGGGCTTCGGCCGCAGGCAGGGGGGCTGCTCTACAGCTTCACCAAAGCGGGATTGATAATGATGACGCGCACCTGGGCCCTTGAATTCGGCAAGCACAACATAAGGGTCAACGCGATAGCTCCGGGGCTCATCAAGACCGACTTCAGCGAATACTTTTGGAAAAACGAAGAATACGTCAAACGCATTGAATCGACTCAGCCGATCCCTCGCGTCGGAACGCCCGAAGAAATCGGCGGAATCGCGCTCTACCTTGCGTCGAATGAGTCTTCATTCGTGACCGGTCAGACGTTTGTCGTCGACGGAGGAGCTACGACTCGCTGAGATAGTTCGTATTAGAAAGGGGCATCCCACAATGGAATTCGAGTACTCGGAAAAGGTAAAAGGGCTTCAAAAGCAACTGACCGATTTCATGGAAACTTATATCTATCCTAATGAAGAAACCTACTACAAACAGATAAACGAGGGTGATCGATGGCAGCCGGTTGAGATCATTGAGGAACTCAAGCCAAAGGCCAGGGCCGCCGACCTGTGGAACCTCTTTCTCCCCGAAGATGAGATGGGAGCGGGCCTGACCAATCTTGAATACGCTCCGTTATGCGAGATCATGGGCCGCTCGATTATGGCGCCCGAAGTATTCAATTGCTCCGCGCCTGATACCGGCAATATGGAAGTCCTCGCGCGGTACGGAACGGCTGAGCAGAAAGAACGATGGCTCAAGCCTCTGCTGGATGGCGAGATTCGATCCTGCTTCGCGATGACCGAACCCGCGGTCGCCTCTTCGGACGCGACTAACATCGAGGCAAGCATCGTTCGAGACGGAGACGAATATGTTTTGAACGGCAGAAAGTGGTGGACCTCCGGTGCGGGTGATCCGCGCTGTAAAATAGCGATCTTCATGGGCAAGACGGACACGTCGGCTCCTACACATCGCCAGCAGTCGATGGTGCTGGTTCCGATGGAATCGCCAGGCATCACGATTCGAAGAATGCTGTCGGTCTTCGGATACGACCACGCGCCGCATGGCCATGGTGACGTCGATTTCAAAGACGTGCGAATCCCTGTTTCAAACATGCTGCTGGGGGAGGGAAGGGGATTCGAAATCGCGCAAGGGAGACTCGGGCCCGGGAGAATACATCATTGCATGAGATTGATCGGAGTGGCCGAACGCTCGCTTGAAGCAATGTGCCGCCGGGTCAGCTCTCGCGTGGCCTTCGGCAAGAGGATATCGGAACAGGGAACTATTCAGGCGGACATAGCGAACTCTCGAATCGAGATCGAACAGGCGAGGCTGTTGACCCTTAAAGCCGCCTACATGATGGATACAGTCGGCAACAAGAAAGCGAAGGCGGAGATCGCTATGATCAAAGTTATCGCTCCCAATATGGCTCTGCGAGTGATCGATCGGGCGATACAGGCTCACGGGGGCGGCGGAGTTTCGGGTGATTTCGGACTGGCGGCCGCATGGGCCAACTCTCGAACACTCAGACTCGCGGACGGCCCCGATGAAGTTCATCGCGCGGCCATCGCGAAGATCGAGCTCAGGCGATATGAATAAGCCGCGCCGAGAGCCGCGGAATGGAGAGAATCGATGAAGCTTAAAGACAAGACCGTGGTCGTAACCGGTGGAGCAAACGGCATCGGACGCGCGCTCTGCATTCGCTTTGCCGAGGAAGAACCGCGAGGAATTGTAGTCGCCGATCGAGACGCCGAAGGCGCCGAGCGAGTCGCCTTCGCGATTGGAGGACTCGCGGTTGCCGCCGATGTGGCTAATGAAAAAGACGTGATACGGCTTGTCGAGCGAGCGGAAGCGGCTTATGGCCCTGTCGACCTCTTCTGTTCGAACGCAGGCATAGGCGGAATGGCCGGCGGCGCGGAAGTCCCGAACGAAGAGTGGCAGCGGATCTGGGAGATCAATGTGATGGCGCACATCTACGCGGCAAGAGCGGTGCTCCCGAGCATGTTGAAACGCGGCGAGGGCTACTTGCTCAACACGGTCTCAGCCGCGGGGCTTCTGACGACTATCGGGTCGGCCCCATATTCCGTGACCAAGCACGCGGCGCTCGCTTTTGCTGAGTGGATTGCGATGACTCACGGCGATGAAGGGATCAAGGTCTCGTGTCTTTGTCCGCAAGGCGTGAATACAAATATGCTCAGAGAGTCCTTGAGCGGCGCGGGTGCGTTTCTCGTGGACAGCGCCCTGGAACCGGAGCAGGTTGCGGACGCGGTTGTAACGGGGCTCGAGGAGGAGCATTTCTTGATCCTTCCGCATCCGGAAGTACGCGACTACTTTCAGAGAAAGGCTACTGACTACGACCGCTGGCTGCGAGGCATGCGCAAGCTGCAAGCTTCGATTCGTGAGAACAAGGCATAGCGGCAGACTTGAAAGGCCCGCGCTTCGCTGCTTGAAAGGCTGCCAGGCCATTTCAACGCTGGGTACTACGGAACAACCCTGACCATCCGGTCAGCGTCTTCGTACAAATGACGAATGACGTACAAATGACAAGTGACGAATTACGCCGTTGCGGCGAGTGCTGATGCTTCTAAAGCAGTGAGCTCGGGATCGGCGCGCGTTATTTCCTGTTCGAGAATGCCGATGAACTCGTCCGCCAGAGCTATATTTCCTCTTAAGGCCATCTCCTCCAGAATCGTCGCCGCCTGAAGCGCCGCGTTGGTTAGAAAAATCGAAGACGTTCCCCTGAAAGTGTGGGCCGCGATTCTCAGTACCGTAGTGTCACTTGAGCCTACGGCGCTGTGGAGATCGTTCAGGAGCTTTGGATAGTTCTCTCGATAGAGATGAATCGCCATTTGAAGGAGTTCTTGATTTCCACCAACCACGTCGAGCATCGCTGATCTATTCAACACGCCGGCGCCGCAATCGGCCGCGGTGTCAGCGGTTTCTATAGGAGGCTTGCAAGAACCCGCCATCAATTCCTCGATACTCCGGATCAGATCGTTGGCGCGAATCGGCTTCGAAAGATATCCGTCCATTCCTGCTTCAAGGCAACGTTCGCGATCGCCCTGCATGGCATGCGCGGTCATCGCCATTATGGGAATGTGAGTTCCGCTTGCGCGCTCCGCGCGGCGAATCGCGCCGACCGCTTCGAATCCAGTCATCTCCGGCATCTGCACGTCCATCAGGATGAGGTCGAACTCTTCACGCTCGAAGGCTTCGACGGCCAGCCTGCCGTTAGCCGCGAGACTCACCGTGTGCCCGTGTTGTGTCAGTATTGCTTCCGCGACTTTTTGATTCACCTCATTGTCTTCCGCGATAAGGATCCTCAGACGAAGGCCGCTATCAGGAGGAGCGTCGCCGCCTACTACGATGGTTGGAACCGATTTGCTCAGACGCTCCGGAGTATGAGCCGCGCCGTCAAGAACCAGCATTAACGTATCGAGAAGATCGGAAGGCTTCACCGGCTTCGATATCCATGCATCGATCCCCAACTCATTCAATCTCTCGTCGGGCTCGGCCGTCCGTCCGGGGTTGAGCAATAGTATCGTGTGCTGAGCGAGCCCGGGATTCTCTTTCAGGTGCGCGGCAACCGCGAGCCCGTCCATCACCGGCATTTCAGAATCGAGCAAGACTACCGTGAAAGGATCGCCGAGATCTTTTGCTTCGGTCAGCGCTTCGATGGCCGCGCCTCCGCTTTTTACGGAGCTGGGCTGCATACCCCAGTTTGTAATAAGGGTGGTCAGCAGCAGCCGGCTCGCCGAATTGTCGTCGACGATCATCACAGGCAGGTCTCTCAATCGCTCAATGGCCGCGGAGGCCGGGCGAATCGGAGCGTTTCGTTGAAGAGCGAAGAGGGCCGTGAAATGAATTATGCTGCCCTTGCCGAGCTGGCTTTCGATCCAGATGCGGCCGCCCATTTTTTCCGTGAGCCTCATCGAAATGCTGAGTCCGAGGCCGGTGCCTCCGTGCTGCCTGAGCGCGGAACCGTCGGCTTGAACGAACGGTTGGAAGATTCGCTTGCTGTCGTCCTCTGAAACTCCGATGCCCGTGTCGGTGACCGAAAAGTGCAGCAGGGCCGTCTCCGTATCTGAAGACTCGATATCGACGTTGACCGTTACTTCGCCTCGCTGAGTAAACTTTATGGCGTTGCTGACGAGATTGACGATTATCTGTCTTAGCCGGATCGGATCGCCAACCAGGGCTTCGGGGACGCTTTGAGCCACGTAATACACGAGCTCGAGTCCTTTGGCGGCGGCGCGAACGGCAAAGGTTTTAATTGTTTCGGCGAGGCTTTCACGCAGGCTGAAGCCGACCGAAGCGAAGTCGAGTTTGCCCGCCTCTATCTTCGAGAAGTCCAGAATGTCGTTGATGATGACGAGCAACGATTCGGCGCTCACCATAATGGTGCTCGCCAGGTCTCGCTGCCCCGTTGTCAGGTCGGCGCCGAGAAGCAGCTCCGTCATGCCGATGATGCCGTTCATCGGCGTTCGGATCTCGTGACTCATGTTCGCGAGAAACTCCGATTTGAGGCGGGTTGCTTCCAACGCGGCGTCGTGCGCGCGGTGCAGCGCGAGCTCGAGACCCTTTCGCTCGGTTATATCCCGAAAGATCCCTCGCACCGAGGTCGGTTTGTGATATTTGAAGCTGCAGGTGATGTTTCCTTCGACGATGATCGTGCCGCCGTCCTTGTTTTGAAAGACGGCTTCGAACAATTCGGTCTTGTCGCCGGAGATGGCCCGCGCGAAGATCGAAAGACACTTCGAGATACTGTCGGGATGCACCATGTCAAAGAACGACCGGCTCCCGTATTCTTCATCCGAATAGCCGAGCGCCCCCTTCCACGCGCCGTTGGTGTATACGATGACGCCGTCGGGCCGGGCGATTTGAATCAACTCGCTCGAGCTCTCAAAGAGGTCGCGATATTTTTCCTCGCTCTCGCGAAGCTGCTTTTCAAATTTCTTATTCGCGGTTACGTCGTGAGCATGGCCGAGTACATACGGAGGGCGGCCGGATTCTTCCTGAAGCGTGTTCTTGTACTCCCAGACCGACTCTCCGCCGTCGCGTCGCAATAAACGCATGACGCCGCTGTCGGAGTTCTCGTGCCGAATGGTATCCAGGTAATGGCCGTAGAGTCCGTGGCGAGAAGGCGGGATAAACTCGCTGAGATTCTTGCCGATCATTTCTTCCGGCTTGTATCCGAGCGCGGCGGCGGCAGCCGGATTCAAATTCAATATCAAGCCGTCCAGATCGTGCGTGCAGATAAAACCAAGACTGTTCTCCACGATGGAGCGATAGAGAGCTTCGGAACGCCGCAAGCCGTCGCGTTCTTCTCGACGAGCAAGTGCGTGTCGAATCGCGCGCTCCAGCGAGTCCGGAGTGAGCAAGTCCCTGGGGATGCTGTCGGCTGCGCCGGCTTCGATTATTTCAATATCGGTGGATCGATCATGATCGTCTCTGATAACGATCACAGGCGCTCCGGCCGCGCGATCGACCGCGTTCCGTATGCGGTGCAAGCCTCCGGCTTCATATGCGATCAGATGGACTTCGGCGAGGCGACGGTCTTGCGAGGCTTCCTGGCTGGTTGTCGCGAGAACAAAAATATCTGTCGGCAAGCGGGAGATCGTCTCGCTGATGGATGCGTAGAGACTCCCATCGGTCTCATCGAGGAATATCCTCACTGTGTCGCCGGGTGACAGCGTCATCAATGACGGATGTGCAAAGAACATACCGCCGTTCAGCGAGGCTTCCGCGACAACGAAAAGCGCTTTATAGAGCTTTTTGGAGATTAATAGCGATCTTCTAAAAACTTCTTGACGCTGAGCGCCCCACCTCAAGAAATCATCCGGTGGGACTTAAATCAGCTACGGAATCGCTTTTCCGGCGCGCGCGCGAGCAGTCTCGATTGCTCCGAGTCTTATTGTGAAGGTGACCCGCGTTAAATCGGTTGCGGAATTCGGTAATGAAGCTCGCTGTCGCGGATGTAACAAGAGAGCCACATTTTTCATCTATTTCCCTTTTTCAAAAGATGAAAATGGATGAGGCAAGTGTGGACGCACGGAACGCTTTCACCAGTCGCGCGCGCTCCCGCTGCATTTCCTTGTGCTAGGGGTGAACGACTGAACCGCTTATGCGTTTTGGGTGCGTCGAGCGACATCCGCTATTGCGATTATCAGTTCTTCCATCTCGACCGGCTTGGTTACGTGTACTTGATAGCCGGCCGAAAGCAGCCGCATTCGTTCTTCCGAGCCGGCATAGCCTGTGACTGCCACGGCGGGGACATTGCCTCCGCGTTCTGGTCCGAGGGCCCTGACTTTGGAAATCAACGAGTAGCCGTCTTCTCCCGGCATTCCGATATCGGATACCAACACATCCGGCTCCCACTCTTCCAGAATTTCCAACGCTTCTCGAGTCGAGGTGGCGGTCATGACTCTGGCTCCGCATTGCGTGAGCGTGATGTTGAGTATCTCGCGTGCATCAGACTCGTTATCAACCACAAGAACTCGGAGGTTGTTCAGGGCCGGCTGTGAGGCCGGGCTATTCGCGGAACCGGGAGCGCCGGCTTCGGTGATCCGCGAAGCGTCCTGAGTTCCGGAGGTTTCCCCTGAACGGACCGCCATCACCGGCAGTTTCACGGTGAAAGTGGATCCGCGGCCTTCTCCGTCGCTGTCCGCGTGAACAGTACCGCCGTGCAACTCGACTAAATGCCGAACAATGGCAAGCCCAAGACCAAGGCCTCCGTGGGTGCGGGCGCGGCTGCTATCGGCCTGGCGGAAGCGATCAAATACGTGAGGCAGGAAATCGGCGCTTATGCCCTGACCGGTATCCTTTACCGTAACCTGAACCTGTGAGTCGATACGCTGAAGGCGGACCTCGACCTTCCCTGAATTAGGGGTAAATTTGATCGCGTTGAAGATCAGGTTCCATATGATCTGTCGCAGTCGATTTGGATCGCCGGAAACAAGCCCGCCCCACGGTTCGAGCGCCGTCTCGATATGAATCGATTTTGCCGCGGCAGCCGGACGCGCGGTTTCTACCGCCGATTTTATGATCGGGCCGAGATCGATGGGCCGGACATCCAGCCGGAGTTTTCCCGTGATAATGCGCGAAGCGTCCAGAACATCCTCGATGAGCTTCGCCTGCGCCTTTGCATTGTTCTCGATTATTTCAAGACCGCGCGTCGAGGACTCCTTGTTGGTTTGAGTAGTCCGGAGTATCTGCGCCCAGCCGAGTATCGCATTGAGCGGCGTTCTAAGCTCGTGCGAAACGATGGCGAGGAACTCGTCCTTGGCCCGGTTGGCAGCTTCGGCCTCGGCGCGAGCTGTTTTTTCATTAGCCAGCAAGGCCACGAGTCGATCCTCACGCTCGATGCGTTCGGTGACATCGTCGATGACGGTTATCGTCCCGATGACTTGTTCATCTTCGATGAGAGGGGCTATTCGCGCGCTCTGCTGCATGCGGGTGAAGGCGGAACCTTCGATGCCGGGCATGGACAGCAGGAAACCGTGCAATCGTTGAGAGACTATTCTCACCTGTCGTTCGAGAGCGTCGCGATAGTATTCATCCAGTCGACGGGTGACGAGGTCGGGATATGCCTCCAGCAGATTACGCCCGACCATATCCGCGGCGCTCCTGCCGCTCTGGTTTTCGAGCCAGTTATTCCAGCCGCTTATATTCAATTCGGCATCGTGATCAATATGCCCTGCGTCGACAGGTCGTTCCACCAACGCAAAGCCGCTTCGCTCAACCGCATCAGTTAATCTCCGTTAAAAGGATAACGCGTTCATTTAACATATTAGTTATGCCCTTGACGCTCCTCCCATTGCTCAGCCTCTTGAATCAGACGGTCCAGCGACGATACGTTCAGTGCAATCACGAGGTAACCTTTGATCGCGCTGTCGCGCATATGAAAGGCGGTATAAACAACCAGAGCGTAACGCAAGGATTCGCTCGCGACGACCAGTGATCTCAGCAGTGCGTCCAGCGTTTCAAGGTGCAGCCGTGGAACTGAAAAAGTGACATGGACTTTAAGCAGATTGCCGAACACGCCCAGGCAGGCGTTCAAAAGAATGTTGCCAACCTCCGTGAGTACCTCCCGGGCCGAAACGTTCAGCCGCTCCGACCTGATCTGTTCGTCGGTCAGCAGATCCGTCAGCGTAATCGCACCGTCATAGTTCAACAGCAACAGCGCATCGCCGGCCACCTGTCCAGTGAACACCTGATGCACGGTCGCAACTTCGGCGGGCAGGAACTTGCTGAGAGTACTTGCCAACTCGCCGACCGGGTAAATGGCGACGTTGGGCGCGTCGAGCAAGACCCGGCGCCCGGTCAATTCGGATAGCGATGCAGCGGTGCGCGAGAAGGCGATATTTATCAGTTCGGAGAGCGCGTCCTTTTGCTGTTCAGACAGTTCCATCGGCGCCTCCTCGCAGGGCGATACTAACGGCGTTGAGCACCTGGGCCATGGCAAAAGGCTTGTTGATGAAGGCGCTTGCGCCGGCATTTTCGGCTAATGCTCGCGTCGAGTTTTGTATATCGGCGCTGGCGACGATCACGCGCGCTTGCGCGTCCATTTCCCGCATTTTCGTCAGCACCTCAATGCCGTACATGCCCGTCATTGTCAGATCGAGCAAAACAAGGTCGGGCCTGTCGATGTAGTAATGTTCGAGCGCCGCGATTCCGTCGGCCGCTTCCGTAACCTGATGTCCTTCGGGTTCGAGGATCTTGCGCAAGGTTCTCCGGGACATACCGGAGTCATCAACGACTAAAATTTTGGCCATCAAACTACCTCCAAAATGGCTCGCGCCATTTGGTCAAGAGGCACACATCGGTCGCTCAAGCCGGCTTCAACAACCGAATGAGGCATGCCGTAAACCACGCACGTCTCTTCGGCTTCGGTAAAAATCATACCGCCCTGGGCCTTAATCCAGGCAGCCCCCTGACGACCGTCTGTTCCCATCCCGGTCATTACGAGCCCGAGTACGCGGTCGTTAAAAACTTCCGCCGCCGATTGAAACAGCACGTCCACTGATGGACGGTGCGGCATATCGAACGGCCGGGAGCCGAGATGGGCTCGCACCCTCCCGTCGCCGTCCCTGCGAAAGCTCAGGTGCTGACCGGCCGGCGCAAGCAGGATGACTCCAGCTTCGAAAGCATCCCCCTCGCGAGCTTCAATTACTTTTAGCGGAGACATTTCGTCGAGCTTACGCGCATACAGCTCCGTATAGCCGACCGGCATATGGAGGACCATCGCCATCGGCACGGGCAGCTCGGCGGGCAACTGTGGAATAAGGTATTTCAGAGCTTGCGGACCGCCGGTTGAAATTCCAAGCACGATCGCATCTACCAGGCGGGCGCGCTCGGTCGGCGCAGCGCGGCGCGCTTCGATCACGCCCGCTTGTTCTATCGCGCGCCATTTACTGAGGGAGACCTTCGAGGCGGCCTTCACTTTCTCGATGAGATCGTCGCTCACTTCAAATATTTTCTCGGTCGCAAGCGCGGTCGGCTTTTGCACGAAATCTATAGCGCCGGAGTCGAGCGCCGCGAGGGCGAGCTCGCCGCTCTCATTCGCGATGCTCATTATTACGATCGGCAGAGGCTTGCGGGCCATCTGTTCACGCACGAACGTTGTTCCGTCCATCTCCGGCATAATCAGGTCGCATGTCACGACGTCGGGGGCAAGCTTTTCGGTCATGCTCAGGGCCTCGATGCCGTCGCGCGCCGTTCCTACGACTTCTATGAATGGGCTGCGCGAGAGCATTTGCTTCACGACCTTGCGCACGTAAGCCGAGTCATCGACGACCAGCACCCTTATCACTCGATCCATAAAACGCGGCCTTTCCACTGTCCGGAAGAATTCATTGCTGTCGATCGGCCATTGGCCATTCGGCTTTCGCCGCTGAATGCGGCTCGCCCGCCTGTTGACGTTTCACATAGACAAAGGCGCCGCCGATTTCCTCGAATTCGAATCCGGTCGTTAACCTCAATAGTGACTCGGAGGCGGCGACAAAAAGATATCCAGGCGAAGGCATCAGGCGAAAAAACAGGCTCACTGCTTTGCGAATCGAATCGTCAGAAAAATAGATGAATACATTTCTGCAAAAAATCACATTGGAGGCAGCCAGATGCGCGACCTCGGGTTCCGTCATCAGGTTAGCGATAGACCATTTGATTCTCGCGCGCAGTTCGGGTGCGATCCGCCAGCCGCCTTGCTCCTGCGTGAAGTATTTGTCGCGCAAGCCGGCGGGAAGCGCGCGAAATGAGCGCTCCCGATAGAGTCCTTGGCGCGCCTTCTCGATTGCTCGCGCGCTTGCGTCGGTGGCGGCGATCTCGATCGGGGCGCGGTCAAACCAGCCTCGTTCGCTAAGAGCCATCGCAATGCTCAAAGGCTCCTCGCCGCTGGCGCAGGCCGCGCTCCATATTCGCAGGGGCTTCCCGGGAAAGGTTGAGAAATGGCGCGGCGCCAGCACGTCCACAAGCGCGCGTATCTGGTCCATCTCTCTCCAGAAATAAGTCTCCTGCACCGAAAGCGCATCCATGACACGCTTCCAGTCCTCGCCCGAGTCGGAGTCGTACTTGAGCAAGTAGTAGTAATCGAGAAAGGAAGTGAAGCCTCGATCGATCACCAGAGGCGCGAGCTTATCCGTAAGGAGATCCCCCTTTTCGTTTTCGTAGAACAGGCCTGTGCGCTCGCGTATCAAATCGCGCAATAGCGCAAACGCGCTGTCCGGCAGTCCCAGGCTTTCGGTATAGAACGGCATTTGTTTCAGGCAACAAGCAATCAGCCTAATCGCGGCGACGCGTTTTGCTGATCGCTCACCACTTATTGCCCGGTGCTCATTTCCTCAAAGCTTTTTGCGCGGCCCGCCGAACGCTCGCATCGGAATCGGTTCGAGCGATCGTTACGAGTTTTCGCTCCGCTCCTCGGCTGCCCAGCCGAGCGAGCGCATTTGCCGCGGCCATTCGCACGGCCGCATCCATATCGTCTAATGCGGCGCCAAGCAATTCGGAGGCGCGCGGCAGCTTTATTCGCTCGAGCACGCTCACAGTCGCGCACCTGACGCCGGTCTGTAGATGAGCCAGGCCGCCCGCAATAGATTCAATTCGTTCCTTTCCTATTTCAGCGAGCGCCGCTACACAGTCCTCGCGGCGAACCGGGTCCGCGGATAAGGCGATAAGAGTATCGATCGCTTCCGGTGTCGCCAGCCTCGCGAGCGAGTCTACGGCGGCTTTCCTGACATCCGCGTCTGTTTCCGCGGCCGCGGTCCATTGCAGCGCCTGTACGACACTCGATTCTCCGCGCCTTCCTAAAGCCTGAGCCGCTTTCCTGCGTCGCACCGCGTCTCCGGCGCGTAAGGCAGCGAGAAGCGGAGAAAGCGAGTCGGTATGATCCATCCGCCCCAACCCCTCAATGGCGGCGCTCGCCAGGTCGACGTTGTCGGATCGAGTCAATCGAGCCAGGACGGCAGTCGCCTGTTCTCCGCCGATTCGCGCCAGCGATTCCACGGCCGCTATCCGCACGTGATGGACCGGGTCCTCTTCGGCAAGGCGAGCGAGCGCATCCAGGCTTTCCGCGTAGTCATATCGTCCAATCGAACGCGCCGCAAAGTAGCGTACCCATGGATCGTCATCCTTTAATGCAAGGAGCAGATACGGCGCCGCGCGCGAAGTCTCAACCTGCCCAAGGGCCTTCGCGGCGGATGCCCGAACTCTTGACGTTTTGTCCTGAAGCGCTTCGACCAGTATTGAAGTAACGCGGTCATCATCAAGGTATGGGATATGTTCGATAGCTGTCCGTCGTACGCTTTCATCCTCGTCAACGCACCGTTCAAATAAGGGTTCTATGCATCCTTCGTACCCGAAATATCCGGCGATCTGTACGGCCGATTCGCGAATGTATGGATCAGGATCATTCAGGAGCTTCGCGGTGCGCGAAGCCATTTCAGGGTGGCCTATAGAGTTGATGGCGGCGATGACGGCCTGACGCACGGCAGGCTTCGGGTGGCCGACTAAATCCAGGAGCCTATCGAGCGAGCGCCGGTCGCCGATCTTCGCAAGCGCGCCCGCGGCTCCGATTACGGATTCGTCATCGGCCGAGAGAATTTGCAGCAGCGCCGGAACCGAGCGGGGATCGCCGATTCTGCCAAGGGCTACTATTGCCGCTTGGCGGGTCTCGACGTCTTCCGAACCCAATTGGCCGGTCAGCAATTCGGTTACGCGTTCTCCGTAGCGAACAAGCGCTTCGACGACTTCTTTGCGCGCCGTTGCTATGCCAAGCAGCGTAGTCAACGCTCTTGCGACTTCGTCGCCTTCCAACCAGCCCAGTACGAGCACGAGCGCTCGGAGCCCGTCGTCGTTGATGTTATTCAGCGCCTTCAGTAAATTCTGCTCGCCGTCGGCATTGATATCGCGGCGCGCCAGGCCCGCTATATAGTCGCCTTCGCTGTAGAGCCTCTCGTAGCGATCGTGCAGCGCGGCCAGCGACTGCGCGACCGCCTGCACCGGAGCCCCCTGTTCATTCAAGAGTGTGATCAGCGGCGCGATCGTATCTTCGTCGCCGAGACGGCCCAGCGCATCCGCGCAAGGCACGCGGAGCATTTCGTCCTGAAGCAAGGGAACGAGCCTCGGCGCAATTCGTGGATCGCCGATCCTCATCAACGCGTCGAGCGCCGCAAACGCAAGATAAAAATCCCGAGATTCGGCAATCGCCGCCAGCTTGTCAACGGCATCGGCCGCTCGCAACTTACCCAGCGCTTCGATGGCGTGATAACGGACATTCGGATCGGGATCGTCGAAGGCGCCGATTAGCGCCGATACAGCGCGAGGATCATGTTGATCGCCAAGAGCATGCGCGGCATAGATTCGCAGATCGGAATCGCCGTCGCTCAAGCACTCGACAAGGGGGCCAATCGCGTCCAGACCGCTTAGCGCCAATACCTGAAGCGCGCTGTTGAGCACGCCAAGATTTCGATGTTCCTGGCGAAGCACCCGCATCAGGGATTTAACGGCATCGTCTCCACCGTGCCGCGCCAACCCGTCTACGGCGAGTTTCCGCACGCGCCAGCTCTGATCTCCGAGAACGCCGATGAGCGGCTGCGCGGAGTGAATCTCATCTTGCTCCGCGAGCATTCGCGCCGCGTTAAACCGCGCGGCTTCGTCGCGGCTCTCGAGTTGCGCGACCAGCTCGCGCTCGCGGTCCAGACGCGCGGTAACATCCTCGATCGTGACGAAGGTTCCTATGACTACATGCCCTTCCGACAGGGGCGCGATAGTCACGCGCTGTTGCATCCTGTCAAAGTGTTTCGATGGAACGACCGGAGGGCACGCGAATAAATAATGATGAAAGGCGGGCGCGAGAACTTCGACGACGCCTTCCGTCAGTACCCGCTGAAACCGTTCCAGGAGTCCGCGCTTCTCGAGGTCGGGAAAGAGCTTCGTCAAGGACTGGCCCTGCGCGGCGTCCGGGGTTATAGCGGTCGCCTGCGCAAGCCACTCGTCCCACGAAACCGTGATCAAATTCGCATCCGTCGTGAAAATGCCGACAAATTTCTCCAGAGTCATGTTGCTCGACAATAG
Source organism: Blastocatellia bacterium AA13 (assembly GCA_003222245.1). Lineage (GTDB taxonomy): Bacteria > Acidobacteriota > Blastocatellia > UBA7656 > UBA7656 > QHVH01. The sequence goes on from QHVH01000002.1 coordinate 37,171, forward strand.
GCGCGCCTTCGACTGCGCCACTCCCCTCAAATTAAAAGAAACAGCCGAGATTTCAGTCCGACGATTACCGGTCCCACGGACCTGCGCTGGTCTATCGCTTCGATTTCTTTTTCTTTCGTGCTTTCTTGCCCGCGAACCCGTTGCCGGCCGCGCCATCCATAATCGCATTGAGGGTCCGGGCCTGCTCTGTAAGGCCGCCGGCAACGCGAAGAGTCTCTCGAGCTCCGCGAACGTTGCGCTCGGTCACCTGTCGAACGTCGGCGAGCACGCCTGAGAACGACGCCGAGGCGTTGAGGTGCTCACGGTTGGCCCGGGTGATTGACCCAATTTGCCTGGACACATCCTTCACGGCGCCCATCATGTCTCTCAGAGCGCCCGCCTGCTCCGTCATCGCCTTGGCCACCTGATCCGACTGCCGCCGCATGTCTTCGGACGCCGCTGAAATCTGATCGGCCGCGACTGTTTGTTCCGCCATGGCCTTGCTTACGCTCGAGACTATGTTGGCGAGCCGCGTTGCCTCCGTGGAAATCTGATTGCCGGCGGTTGCCTGCTCAACCAGCGACCGCGAAGTCGAAGCCGCGCCTCGGCGCATCGCCTCCGCCGCCTCCGTTATCTCTTTGGCCGCCTGGGCCTGTTCCATGGACGCTCTTCGCACCTGAGCGGAAATCGAGGTTGTGTTTTGCGCGGTTTTGATTAACTCTCGCGCGGCGCGACCCTGTTCATTCATGGCTTTCGCGGTTTCTTGCGCGATCCTGCGCATCTGACCCGTAGCCTGAACTATCGATTGAACCGACGTGGTCTGTTCCGCCATTGCCGTCGACACCTGCTTTGCTTGAACGGCGGTCGTGCCGATTGCGCCTACGACCAGTTGAGCGGCGGCAAGCTGTTCATCGGTAGCTCGTGCGATCTGGCCGGTGACTCTTGAAGTTTCCTCGACGCCGGCGAGAATCTTCTTCAACCCGCTCAATCCATCTTCGCCGAGGCGACTGCTCTCATCCGCTATGCGCAGTCCATCGTTGGAGGAGGTCACGGCTTCGTACGCGACTTCCTGCAGGCCCTTTATGATTGTCGCGATGTCGGAGGTCGCTCGCGCCGATCTGTCCGCCAGGTTTCGTATCTCTTCGGCGACCACGGCAAACCCGCGACCCGCGTCTCCGGCCCGCGCGGCTTCAATCGAGGCGTTTAGAGAAAGGAGATTCGTTCGCTCGGCTATTAAATTGATCGTATCGATGATGCCGCCGATTTCGTTTGCCCGCTTGCCCATCTCTCGAATGACCGTTGCGGACTGGGCCATCGAATCGCGAACCCGGCCCAGACCCTGAATTGATTTTTGCACGGCCGCGCCGCCCTCCTCGGCATCGCGAGCCACTCGCCCGGTGGTTTGATCCGCTTGCTTGGCCAGCGAAGCGACGGAGCGAATCGAGCGGTCCATCTGTTCAGCGGTAGTCGTAGCTCCGGCGGCCGCCTCGGTGATCTTCTCCGCGTTTTGCGCTACCGCTCGAACCGAGCGCGCCATTTGCTCCATTGATGAAGAGAGCTCGTCTACCGAGGAGGCCAGGTTCTCGGACATCGCCGCGACCTCCTCTATAGATGCGGCCATCTCGTTCACTGAGGAAGCCGTTTCGTCCGCGGCGGCGCTCAGGTCGTCGGCGTTTGAGGCGATTGCTTCTATTGAACGAGACATCTCCTCGATCGCGGCGGCGGTTTCATTCGCCGAGGAGGTGAGCGCGTCGGTCTCGCTGCTCACGCTTTTGATGGAAGAGATGATCTCGCTCATCGAGGCGGTCACTTGCTGCGCGGAAGTAGACATTTCCTGCGCCTTACCGACTACGTTTTGGATCGAAGAGCCGGCCAGCTTGATCGCGCTGCTGGTCTGGGTGACGGACTGAGCAAGGCTGACGGAGTTGGCCGAAACCTGTTCGACTGAGGCGGCAATCTCATTGATCGACGAAACCAGTTCTTCGGCCGACGTCGCGACGGATTCGGCCTGAGTCGCGGTATCTTTCAACGAGCTGCTCATAGCACCCGCGCTGCCGAGGGCTTTCTCGATCGAGGCCGCTTGCTCTTCCGCGCCCCGTCCGACGTCTCCGGCTATGTTCGAGATCTCGACCGCCGCCCTAGTCACTTCTTCGGCTTGTTCTCGAACTTTTTCTACGCTGCTGCTCCTACCATTGCGAATGTCTAACGCCGGAGCTGCCATAAAAGTACCCTCCTGAGGTTGTAATTGCCGCGATCCGTCAAAAAGATCAGCCCTGTTTTGCCGGCTGCGCTCCGGTATGCGCCGGCTGATCTCCGATGAGAATCTCGGCGAGATTTATTACCTCGCTCAAATCCAATATCAGGACTATCCGATTGTCGACGGTAGCGATGCCTTCGATATACTTCCCGCTCAAGCCGGAGATTGCTTCGTTCGGAGGTTGAATCGCCGAGGCTTCGATCGAGATGAACTCGCGGGCGGAGTCGACGATCAGCCCCACGTTGCGCTCGCCGACTTCGATCACGATCAGCCGCGTCCGCAAGTCTATGGGAATTCTTTCGAATCCGAATCGCACCCTCAGGTTTAACGCCGGAATGACGCGTCCTCGTGAGAACACGACCCCTTCGACGGAGGCGGGCGCGTTTGGAACCGGTGTGATTTCCTCGATCATTTCCATCTGTTGAACCAGCCGGCTGCGCACCGCGTACGTCGTGCCGGCCAGCTCAAAGATGATGAAAGTCTTAGAGCCATTCTGCTCCTCAAGCATCGGTTCGACTCTCCACGGATTTGTTTGAAGGCCTCGGCAGACCGTTGTTATGCGCGGCGATCCGCCGGCCTTCGGCAGGGCGGGCCAACGCGGCTGCATCAAGTATCAGCACAGCGCGTCCGTCTCCAAGCTCGGTGGCGCCCGCTACGCCGGCGACTTGAATCAGCGGGTCGTTAATCACCCTGACGACGATCTCTCGCTGGCCCAGAATACGATCGACCGCAATGCCGACCGTGTTCAAACCGCTTCCCACAATAAACGCGTGAAAGTACTCTCGTTGATCTTCAGGTAGTCCAAAGAGCCGAGTCAGCCGCAAGAGAGGCAATGCCGCTCCGCGGTACACAATAACGTCGTTGTTCTCCAGGATTTTTATCTCGGAAGCGTCGATCTGTATCACTTCGCGCACAGACGCCTGGGGCACCGCGAATCGATGATGACCTGCCTGGACGATGAGCGCATCGGCGATCGCGAGCGTAAGAGGTAGTTGAATCCTGAAGAGAGTCCCCTTGCCCGCCTCAGTTTTTAATTCAAGCGTGCCGCCCAACCCGCGAATCGTATTGCTGACGACGTTCATTCCGACGCCGCGGCCGCTGGCGCGGTCGGCTTCCGCGCGAGTAGAAAACCCCGGCGCACAGATCAACTCAAGCAGCTCCGCGCTATCTATATTCTCCGCCTTCTCGATCTTCGCTTCCGTCAGCTTCTCGTATTCACGCGGCCCGCTGATCGACTCGGCGCCGACGCCTGACCCCCGGGCCCCGGCGCCTGCTCCACGGCCCCGGATACCTATTCCCATTGCGCAAGCCCGGGCGATGACCTGTTCCGCGTCGACGCCGCGTCCGTCGTCTTCCATTTCTATTACAATTGTCTCAGCGGCCGCGGAAGCCCTCAGCGCGATTGTCCCTTCCCGAGGCTTGCCCAGAGCCGTCCGCTCGTTCGGGGCTTCGATTCCATGACTGACTGCGTTTCGCACCAGGTGCAGGATCGGGTCCATCAGGCGTTCGACGAGAAACTTGTCTATCTCGGTTTGATGTCCGCTCAACTCGAGCTTTACCTGCTTCTCGTACTCGCGCGCGAGATCGCGGACTACGAACTGCATCCGTTCGAAGATTTCTCCGATCGGAACCATTCGCACCCGCATTACGCCTTCGCGCAAATCGCGGAGCTGGCGCTCCATCGCGAGACTTGTTTCTTGCAGGGGACGCCACTCGGGCGCAGGCAGGGCCGCCTCCAAATGTTTGACCCGTTCGTCGAGGCGTGACCGGCTGATCACAAGATCGCCTACCATCCGCATCAGCTCATCAAGCCGCGCCAGATCGACGCGCACCATATTCGAGGCTCGCGATGAGAGGGCTTGATACGAAGCCGTCATCGGCTCTACTGGAGCGGCGGCGACATCAACATCGACGGTAGCCGCGCCGCCGGCCGGCAAGAGAACCTGCCGCGCGTAAGTCACTCCGTCATCGAATAAGTCCGGAAAGCTTGTTATTTCTTCGCTGGTGCTGACAAGGAACTCGAAGGCGATCCCGCCCTCGGGTGTTACTCGCGGAGCGGCATGCATCAATTCGCCGACTTGCTGCAAACCCGCGCGAATGTAATTCACGTTGATGCCTCGCGCGGACAGCTCGGGTTTAGGAACGAAGTCGAACCGCCATACATTCTTCCCATCGCCGATTGCAAGAGCCTGTAATGAAGTCCTGAGCGGGTCCGGCTCCGTAGAGACGGAACCGGTCGTCGAATTATCCACGGGTCTGTTGTTACGGGCCTCGGAGATTATGGCGTCGAGCCGGGCCATCAGTTGGGAGGGATCGGTGATCGGAGCGTGCGCCCGGTGTTCGGAGATTATTTTTTCCAGCAGCCCGGCCCCAGCGATCAGGGCATCCATTCCTTCAGGACTGAGCGTCGCTTGCCAATCACGCAATGCGCGAAGATAGCTTTCCATCTGATGGGCGAGTCGTTCCGCCGCTCGCACTCCGACCATCCCGGAGATTCCCTTCAAGGAATGAAAGCTGCGAAAAAGGCCATCGAGCGATGCGCGATCAATGTTGGATTGATGTACAAAATGCTCGAGGGCCAGCAAGCCGCGCCTCGCCCCCGCAAGATGTTCCTCGGACTCGGCGAAGTAGTCGTCCAGAAACTCGGCCAGGAACTCGCTATTTTTCTCGGGTCCAGCGATAGACACGATAAGGCTCTATGATTCTCCGTTCAACAGCTCACGCACACGCCCGCACAAGACGTTCGGCAGAAACGGCTTAGTGAGGTAGGCGGCGGCGCCCGCCTCCAGTGCGGCGGATCTGCTCGCTTCATCGCCCCGTGTAGTGAGGACGATGATGGGGATCGCGCGATAAGCTTGATGGCTTCGAACGAACTCGACGACTTCGAGCCCATGCATATCGGGCATATTGAGATCCAGAACCATCAGGTGAACGGGGGATATTGCGAGCTGCTCGATTGCCTCCAGCCCATTCTCCGCTTCGTCAAAAGCGATGTCTTTCAAGTCGCGCAACGACGCCAATATCATTCGGCGCATCGTCGGCGAATCGTCTACTATGAGAATCCTCTTCATGCTCATTTGCTAAACAGATATTTGCGTGCAACAGATTTGTGCACCGCAAGAAGTATTGGCGCCGTTTAAGGCGCTTGAGGTCTGGAATAAAACTGAGTCCCCGAAACATCGCCCGCTAGTAGAGCAAGGCGACAATACTAGCATGACCAACGCGGTGCGTCGTAGTCCTATTTGAGGCTATTTTGGACTCTATTTGAGGCCTGCGTTCTCGTACCGGACATTAGACGGCTCGGAGCGAACGCGGCAAATTGTGCATTCGATCACACGGGTAATACGTCATGGAGTACGGAGGTTGTTTTTCAGCGCTCGGTTTCACCCTTTCCCGCCCGGTCGTCCTGTCGGACAGCGCGTTTGCGAACCGGGCGATCCTCCCGTCGGAACCGCGGTCGTGTTCTCGACCGTCCATTTCCAACTCGTAAGAAGTGGGAACACGAACGATGAGACTAATCGTAAAGCAACTTGCCTCTCCGCCGTCGGGCGGGATTCCGCGGGAATCAGCAGGCCGCGATCCGGCTATCGGCGAGTTTCCCCTAATGTGGCTGATACAGACTACAGGCTGATATAGACTGATATCGATCCTTTTGAAATCGCTCATTACTGTTGGAGGTTGATAATGGAGAACTTGATTCAGGACATTCGGTTCGGATTGCGGAGGCTGTTCAAGAGCCCCGGCTTTGCGCTAATCGCCATCGCCTCGTTAGCGCTCGGCATCGGCGCGAACACCGCGATCTTTAGCCTGGTGAATACGGTTCTCTTCAAATCACTCCCGGTGCCCAATCCCCAGCAGGTCTTTTCAATTGCCGTTCGCGGTAATAACGATTCGATGCAGGCCTTTTCCTATCCCAACTACCAGGACTTCCGAGACAAGAACGATGTTTTGACAGGGCTGATCGTTCACAGATTCGCGCCGATGAGCCTGAGCATCGACGGCGCCAATGAGCGAGTTTGGGGTTATCTTGTCTCTGGAAATTATTTTGACGTGCTTGGGGTGCAGCCAATCAAGGGACGCGGCTTCCTTCCGGAAGAAGATCAAGCTCCTCTCAGCCACCCGGTAGTAGTTATCAGCCACGGCTGCTGGCAGCGGCGATTTGGAGGCGATCCCGACATCGTCGGCAAGGACATAAGGCTCAACGGACACCCCTTCAAAATTATCGGCGTCGCTCCCGAAGGGTTTCGCGGCGTTGAAATCATCTACACGCCTGAGATCTGGGCCCCCTTGAATATGGATGGATGGATTGAGCCCGGAGCGACCTGGCTCGAACACCGCGACTCACAGAACCTCTTCGCGACCGGCAGGCTAAAACCCGGCGTCTCCGCGACGCAAGCCGAAGCTTCGTTGAACATCCTCGCGAAAAGCCTCGGCGAAGAATATCCCGACGCGAACGAGGGACAGACTATTCAGTTGATACAACCGGGATTGGTGCTGCCCGACCTGAGAGGAGCAGTGGTTAGCTTCACCGCGATTCTGATGGTAGCCGTGCTGCTGGTGCTTCTGATCGCGTGTACGAATCTGGCGGGCCTGCTGCTCGCTCGCGCTACGGAGCGCCGGCGTGAGATTGCCATCCGCTTGTCGCTGGGAGCGAGCCGTCTGCGGCTGACGCGGCAGTTATTGACCGAAAGCGTGCTGCTCTCAACGCTCGGCGGGGTGGTTGGAGTAACGCTGGCGTGGTGGATGCTCAGTGTCGCGACTCGGTTCAAGCCGCCGATCGATTTTCCACTTACCATCGACCTGAGAGTCGACTGGCGAGTGATCGGTTTTTCGATCGCGATTTCGCTCGTGACCGGCATCGTCTTTGGCCTGGTTCCCGCGGTGCAAGCGACGAGGCCGGATATTGTGACGGCGCTCAAGGACACAACTGCTCAGGCGGGCTATCGCCGCTCGCTGCTCCGGAGCGGTCTCGTAATCATTCAACTGGCCCTGTCGCTCATTCTATTGATCGGAGCCGGTCTGGTAGTCCGCGCGCTGCGGCAGGTTGAGACGATGAACCCCGGCTTCGATACGTCGAATATGATGACTATGGGATTCGACGTCGGCCTGCAGGGTTATGATCGAGCCAAAGGCGAGCAGTTCTATCGCGACGCCGTGGAGCGCATGCACAGGGTTCCCGGGGTTAAGTCGGCGGCGATTGCCGATTTTCTGCCGCTCAGCCTGAACTTCTCCGCCAATGGGGTTTATGTCGAAGGTGAGCCTTCCGAGCGAGGCTCCAACGTGCCCATCACCATGGTTGCCACTGTTGGGTCCGAGTACTTCGAGACGATGGGGATACCGATGCTTAGCGGACGCGGGTTCAACACGCAGGATCTCAAAGATTCCGTAAGAGTCGCGATTGTAAACGAGACGTTCGCGCGCAAGTTGCTTCCGCGGATCAACTCGATCGAAGACGCCATCGGAAGGCGCTTCAGCTTCGAGAGCGGGAAGGGGCCGTTTCTGCAAATCGTCGGCGTTGCCCGCGACGGAAAATACTTCAACATCGGCGAGGAGCCTCGCAGCTTCGCCTACACCTCTCTAACGCAAACGTACTCGCCCAACGCGGCTATCATCGTTCGCACGGCCGGCGATCCGACTTCGATGATTGGTACGTTGCGCGGCGAGCTTCAGTCGCTCGACCCGACATTGCCGATATTCGGCGTCAAAACCATGACCGAGCATATGCAGTTGTCGCTTCTGCCGGCGAGAACCGCCGCCTCGGTTCTCGGAGTGTTCGGGCTGCTGGCTCTGATACTGGCGGCTATAGGCATTTACGGAATTATGTCTTACACAGTCGCTCAACGGACCAGGGAGATAGGAATTCGTTCGGCGCTCGGAGCCGCGCGCGGTGACGTGTTCCGCCTCGTTATCGGTCAGGGGATGAAGCTCACGCTCATCGGACTGCTGATTGGTTTAGCGGTCGCGCTTCTACTGACTCGACTATTGTCGAGCCTTCTCTTTGGCGTGAGCGCAACCGATCCTCTTACATATATTGGAATATCGCTGTTATTCGGATTGGTTGCGTTTCTGGCGAGCTACCTCCCCGCTCGACGCGCGACCCTCGTCGACCCGATGATCGCGTTGAGATACGAGTAGCAGGGGATACCTGGCGCCCGACCTACTCCAATGGAAACACTTATTCAAGATATTCGATACGCGGTTAGAACGCTTCGGAAGAATCCGGGCTTCGCGCTCGTAGCCGTTCTCGCGTTGACGCTCGGAATCGGAGCCAACACCGCGATCTTTACCGTGTTGAATGCCGTTCTCCTCAAGCCTTTGCCCTATCCTGATTCCGGCCGGCTTGTCTTTCTCTCTGAGCGGGCGCCCCAGCTCGAAGGCATGTCCATCTCATATCCGAACTTTCTCGACTGGCGCCAACAAAACAATGTATTCGAGCACATCGGCGTCTATCGACGAGAGGCTTTCACCCTCTCCATGCACGATCAGCCTGAACAGATCGTCGGAGCAATGGTGTGGGCCGATTTATTCTCGGCCTTGAAAGTAAAACCGGCGCTTGGACAGCTTTTTTCAGCGGAAGAGGACAGGCCCGGCGGCGAGCCCGTCGTACTGCTCAGCTATGGATTGTGGCTGCGCGGCTTCGGAGCTGACCCGGGTATCGTCGGCCTGAAGCTGAACCTCAGCGGCAAACCCTACACCGTGATTGGCGTGATGGACGCCGATTATGCCTTCCCTTCGAGAGCGGAATTTTGGATTCCGGTCGGCCTGAGATACAGCGATCCGGGGTGGCAGAGCCGCGGCAATCATCCCGGGCTATATGGCATCGCTCGCATGCGCTCCGGCATAACGATCGAGCAGGCCCGAGCTGAAATGGACACAATAGCGACGCGGCTCGAACAACAATATCCGGACAGCAATAGCGGCGCGCGAGTCAGCGTCAATACTATGCTCGACACGTTCGTTCGCGATATACGGCCGGTGCTTCTTGTTCTCGTCGGAGCTGTTGCTTTCGTGCTGTTAATCGCCTGCGCCAACGTAGCGAACCTCCTTTTGAGCCGCGCCGCCGTCCGGCGGAAAGAAGTAGCGATTCGCGGCGCGCTCGGCGCAAGCCGACTGCGACTCGTCAGGCAACTACTGACCGAAAGCGTACTGCTCGCGTTTGCGGGCTCCGTTCTCGGACTGGCTCTGGCGCTGGTCGGAGTGAAGGCAATCGTTGCCGTCAGTCCGAACGACATTCCGCGTTCGCGTGAGATCGGCCTCGATTGGCGCGTGCTCGGCTTCACGCTCGGCATCGCGGTTCTGACCGGGATCGTTTTTGGAATTGTGCCGGCTCTGCAAGCCAGTCGATCCGCGATGAGCGAGACCTTGAAGGATGGAGGGCGAGGCTCAACCGGCGGGCTGCGACAACGGCTTCGGCGCGTGCTCGTCGTAGCCGAAGTCGCGTTGTCTCTGATTCTGTTGATCGGCGCCGGCTTGATGATAAGGAGCTTCTATCGAGTCGATCCCGGATTCGATGTGAGTAATTTGCTCTCGGTGGAAGTCAAGCTTCCTCGCGCCAAATATCCGGATGCGCCGAGCCGTGTGGCTTTCTATCGTCAACTTGTTGAGCGCGTCGCTTCGCTGCCGGGTGTTCAGGCCTCCGGAATCGCCACCGGCCTTCCGCTGGGCAACAACGGAAATCAGACCTCGTTCCGCGTCGTTGGTCAGCCGGAGCCCGCCCCTGGTCACGTTCCTCTCACTGAAGTCGTCTACGTCAGCAGCGATTACTTCAAGGCGATGAGCATCCCGCTGATCGAGGGAAGGACCTTCGACGATCACGACACGAAAGACGCTCCGCCCGTGATGATAATTGACGACTCGTTCGCGAAGAGATATTGGCCCGGCGAGGATGCAATAGGAAAGCAGGTCAAGTTCGATAGCGATGCGCCTCCAACTACGGTCGTCGGAATTGCGGGTCGAGTCAGGATGGAGGGGTTGTATAACGACTCCGGGCGCGTACAGGCCTACTTTCCATCGACGGCCACTAACTGGGACAACATGACCGTGGTGGCGAAGACCTCGGCGAACCCAACAAGTCTGACGGGCGCTATAAGACAGGCGGTAATCTCGATCGATTCCGACCAACCTATTTACAACGCTAGAACAGTCGAACAGATTCGCGACGAATCGGTAGCGCCGCGGCGGCTCAACATGCTTTTGTTCGGCGTCTTCGCGGCGGCGGCGCTTCTGCTTGCCGTGGTTGGAATCTACGGCGTCATGTCTTATTCGGTGGCTCAACGAACGCACGAGATCGGAATCCGAATGGCGCTCGGCGCAAACCATAAGGACGTATTGAAACTCGTGCTGGGGCAGGGAATTGTGCTCGCTCTGACCGGTGTCGCGATAGGTCTCGTCGGAGCATTGATTGTGACGCGATGGATGCAGAGCTTGCTATTCAGCGTCAGCGCGCTCGACCCAATCACCTTCGCGGCGATTTCATTCATAATGATAGCGGCGGCGCTCCTGGCGTGTTTCGTGCCGGCTCGAAGAGCGCTCAAGGTCGATCCGCTCACAGCGTTGAGATATGAGTGATGCGGTCGTCAAGCCTGCGGGCGTTGCAGCCTCCAGCCGCCGGAGTTTGGGAATTTATTACCCTACTTGATCGAGAGTTCGTGCTTTGTAGGCCTGACAGGCCGACTATAAAACAGCCAGGGGCAAGCGCGTAGCGCGTCGCCCCTGGTAACGACCCGCGACGCCTCTAGCGCTGAAGGCGCGAAATAGGCCCTTTGGCGCCGACACAAAACCCGCCTCTGCGTCCGAGAAATTCAAAGCCGACCGTTCCGGCTCCGAACCAAATCCTCCCTCGCACCGGGCCTCGCTCGCTGGCCCCCGGCTACTGACGCGTTCCCCTTCAGGGAAGATACCGGCCTTTCCCGCGCACCGGGGGCTGCGCTGCGCTGGCCCCCGGCTATTGACGCGTTCCCCTTCAGGGAACAATCCAAATTGGTCAAATTCCTGCGCTCCGCTCGGGAACCAAATCCTCCCGCGCACCGGGGGCTGCGCTGCGCTGGCCCCCGGCTATTGAAGCGTTCCCCTTCAGGGAACAATCCAACTGGGTCAAAGCTCCGGATAAAGAATAGTTCTCCGGGGCTCAAGATGAACTACGCGTGTCTCCAGTCGCCATATGTTTCGGGGCACTCGCTTGAGCAATATTTCTAATTCACGGCCTTCACGACGCCGCACGCGAACCGCGCCCCTGAATTGCCCGCGGGCTGTGATTTGAAATCGTCCGCGCTTGCATGTACCACAAACGCGTGTCCAACCACCGAATGAGCGCCGTCGGCTACGGTCAATCCCTTGACCATCAGCTTCAACTCGCCGGTCCCCTTAGCTCCCACGATAATGTTGCCAAGATCGCCGCTGTGATGTGGGTCGGCATCGGGCGCTCCGTGCGAAGTCTTATCCGGATTGAAGTGGCCTCCGGCGGAGGCTGCGTCGGCAGCGCTGCAATCACCTTTGTCGTGCAAGTGAATTCCGTGCGGGCCCGGAGCAGCGCCTTTCAACTTGATATTGACCTCGACGCCGCCCTGCTTCTCGGTGAATGTAACTTCGCCCGTGAGCGTCGAGCCGCTCTTTGATTCGAGGACGGCCTTCGCCTTGTTGGTTTTTGCCGCGCTTCCGTTCGCGACCAGTTGATTGCCCGATTGAAGTTCTCCAGCGACGCCGTTTCGAAGGCCCGATAGCGAAGTCGCCGCCAGCAGAAAGATAACCGCCGCCGAACCTATTACGCTCCTCATTTCGTTCTTCATTGTTGAAGTTCTCCTGATTTTGCAAGTTTCGCATTGCTGCGCAGCCAATCAGGCCGGCAGTTATTATTGAGCGGCGCTGAATATATCAGAACCCTTGTTCGATGGCTAATTCTACTGTTATGAGGCTATCAATGGATCATAGAAAAGCAGGCCGATACTGGAATTCAAACGCAGACGCCTGGACCAAGCTCGCGCGAGAAGGTTACGACGTCTTTAGGGATTATTTGAACACTCCGGCATTCTTCAATATGTTGCCGAACGTCGAGGGACTCGCGGGTCTCGATATAGGATGCGGCGAAGGTCACAACACGAGGATGACTGCCCGCCGGGGAGCGCGGGTCACTGCCGTTGACATCGCCGAGAATTTTATACGACACGCACAGGCGGCCGAGAGAGCCTATCCTCTCGGCATCGACTACTGCATAGCAAGCGCGGTCGAGCTGCCGTTCGCGAACGAGCTATATGATTTCGCTACCGGATTCATGAGTTTTATGGATGTTCCGGAAATCGGGCGCGTTCTGGCCGAGAGTTTTCGAGTTCTCAAGCCTGGCGGGTTTCTTCAGTTCTCGATTACTCACCCCTGTTTCGACACGGCGTACCGGAGGAATGTGCGCGACGCGGAGGGAAGGAAGTACGCCATCGAGGTGGGCGACTACTATCGCGACCTGAATGGCGAGATTTCCGAATGGCTGTTCAGCGCGGCCCCCGCGCGCGCAACGCAAGGTCTGGAAGAGTTCAAGACGCCTCGCTTCACCCACACTCTGAGCTACTGGCTGAACCTCATTATCGAGACCGGTTTCCGTTTTGAACGACTAGAGGAGCCAAAGCCAAGCGATGAAGCGGTGAGCATCTGTCCCAAGCTACAAGGCGCTCAGATCGTCAGCTACTTTCTCCATATTCGCGTTCGAAAATGATAGGAGCTTATTTCTCCTCATCGGGAGGAGGCTCTTGAATTTCCGGTGGAGGATGTTCGGTATCGGGTGGAACAGAATCTATATCAGGAGGCGGCTCGTCGATCGGCGCCGGGGGACGACCGTCCGGGGGAGGATCATCGATTCCCCGTCTTCTCTTGTCGGGCCGTTCAGGATCGTCTATGGATGGCGAGCGAAGGTAATAAGCACGCTCGCCTGAAAGCCTTTGTCTATTCATATCTGATTTGGCGGTCATTCGATAGGCGTAAGGAACGCGGCTTTAAAATCATCTCAGAAGTCATCCGATCCTCACGCCATTCGAATGGCTCAGGAGGCGCACAATGGCTGCACTATGCAGCGGTGTTCCGGCGTCAAGCAATGACTCAGAAGATTCTCGCTCGCGCGCCCTCAGCGTCCTGTTGCCTTGCCGACTTTTTCTATTGTCTCACCGACTTTTCTTCTCACCGTTCCAAAATCCTTTTGAAGGCTGCCCGCCGCTTCGTCCGACGCTCCCTCATCTACAAGATCAGGATTATCAAGAACCCGGCCGGCTTTTTGTTTGATATTACCCTTTACCTCTTTAGTTTTTCCTTTGATCTCATCTTTGTTAGGCATCTTCTATTCTCCTTTCCAAGGCCTGACGCGAATATGTGATGTCAGGCGCATTGGATCGATACGGTGCGCCGCTCTTAAACGATCAAAAAGCGGCCTCATAGTGAGAATAGCAACCAGGGTTCCACGCGGTGATTGGCTTATCGATATCTGGAGTTGCACGGAGCTTGCAAGGTAATGGGCCAGGAGGTGTTAGATGTCTACACGAAGTTCCAGAGTATTGGGGATTGTGGTTGTTCTGGCGGCTCTTATGGCGACGGCGTTTGCGCAGGGGCCTTTGAGAAAGACAGTTTATTTCTCAATTAACGCGCCCTATGAGTTGAGAATGGGGCACTACGTGCTTCCGATGGGTACGTACACGTTTCGTCAGGCGAATGAGAATGACCTGAACCTGTTCATGATGTACAAGGGCGATGCGAAGGAAGCGATGTTGCATTCACCTATCGCCGTAGTCAGAACCGTGAGGGTAGACCATGCGTCAAACCGCTATCCGAGCCATACTCAGATAAGGTGGAAACTCGATGAGAACTCGGTCGACGGTGTCCCTGTAGTCACCGGGTGGGATATCCCTGGTGATGACGGCTGGCAAATTATTTCCGTCGTGCCTTCGCGTTCAGTGCGAGAGGGAACGGTCTCAATGGTTCTTAAGTAAGTTGCCGACAAGCAATGATCCCGACGAAAGCGGCTCCGAGCTAATCGGCGCCGCTTTCATTTATGGCCGCAAGAAGTCCGCAATGCTATTCTGCGTTGGGGCTGGAGAATGCATGGCGCAAATGTCAACACAGATCGGGCCGATCGCCGCATAGGGACGAAATACCGAACAGCGGGTCAAGTATCTCGCCCTTATCTACTATTATTTTCTACCAACCAATTGGCAACCTGAGGCAACAAAGCTGCGTACTATAGTAGTCCGGCGATCGTATATTCCCTGGACGCGTGTAATCCGCGCGACCTAACTCCAGGCCTCAGAATTCCGGCAGTATTTTAATACAAGCAGCCTGAACGAGGAGTCTTGTAAATGGTCAAATCCGGCCGCGTAGCCGCGCCTCTTTTCGCAATCACATTTCTAATATCCACCAATGCCTTTGCCGCAGCTCGATTCGCTCAGTCTGAGGTAGCTTCTCAAGCTTCTCAGGTTCCAGCGGCTTCGTCGCCGGAGCCGCAACAAGCCGCTCAACAAGCCGCTCAACAAGCCGCTCAACAGGCCGCTCAGCAAGCTGCTCAACAAGCCGCTTCGGATCAGCGTAACCCAGGCGATCCCTTGCCTCGCCCGACTATTCACATCCCGAGAGTATCGCGGCCGCCGAAGCTCGAGGACTTTCTTAACAACACGCCTCGTGAGGCGGAAACGAAGATTACCGAGTTTCGCCAGCGCGAGCCTCACGACGGCGATCCAATCGGCCGTCCTACGACCGGATACCTCTCGTTCGACGATAAGAACCTTTACGTCGTGATGGAGTGCAAAGATGAGCGCGGCGAGATCCGCGCTCATATGAGCAAGCGCGAGGACATCTTTAGCGACGATATCGTCGGAGTCATGCTCGACACTTTTCACGATCATCGCCGAGCCTACGAATTCTTCGTGAACCCTCTAGGCATTCAGGCGGACGGCACAATCGTAGAAGGCCAGAACGATGACTTCAGCTTCGATACTCTCTGGCATTCGGAAGGGCGATTGACCGAGGACGGCTATATAGTCTTGTTAGCGATTCCGTTCAAGAGCCTCAGATTTCGGGGTGATCACGAGCAGGTCTGGGGTATTGCTCTAATGCGAGCTTTTGCGCGCAACAACGAGCAGGCGTTCTGGCCGTACATAACGCGAAAGCTGCAGGGCTTCACGCCGCAAATGGCAAACCTCCAGGGACTGGAAGGGGTCGCATCCGGCCGCAACATTCAAATAATTCCGTACGGCTCGTTTACCCGCGCGCGGTTCCTGGACCAAGGAGCGGCCGAATTCAAAACCCAGCGAGACCCGCGCGCCGGAGTAGACACAAAGATTGTTATTCATGACGCCTTGACGCTCGACATCACGTTCAACCCGGATTTCAGTCAGGTTGAATCCGACGAGCCCCAGGTTACTATCAACCAGCGATTCGAAGTCTTTTTTCCTGAAAAGCGGCCGTTTTTCCTCGAAAACTCTTCCTATTTTCAAACACCCGAGACGCTCTTCTTTTCGAGACGAGTCGCCGATCCGCAAATAGGGCTTCGACTCTCCGGGAAGATGGGCCGATGGGGGATCGGGGCTCTCGTTATCGACGACCGCGCTCCGGGGAAAGTAGTTCCCAATGGAGACTCTCTGAGCGACAAACGCGCGGGCATCGGCGTCGTTCGCCTTCTGCGAGACATTGGAAAGGAATCGACCATCGCCGTAATGGCGACCAGTCGCGACTTTGGCGCGAGCTCCAACAGGCTGTTTTCATTTGACGCGCGAATAAAGCTCAGTCCGACGTGGGTGTTTCAGGGCCAGGCAATCACGAGCCGCGCTCGCGAATTGGACGGCGAACGTGAATCAGGTTCGGACTACTCGCTCGGCATTCTGCACGACGACAGGAATCTAAGCTACAACTTCTTCTACACGGATCGCAGCCCAGGCTTCAGATCGCAGCTCGGCTTTGTTCCTCGAGTCGATATAAGAGAAGTGGATCAGTTCATCTCCTATCGGTGGCGGCCCAAGAAAGGCGTAGTTCAGGCGTACGGACCGAATCTTTTCTTATCGATGGACTGGGATCACGAAGGCAATCTCGCCGACTGGCGAATCAACCTGCCGTTCGCGATCGACTTCAGCAGCAACACTCACATTTTCGTCAGGCGAACCGAGTTCTATGAGCGGTTCCGGGGAATCGGGTTTCGAGAGCATACGAATGACTACATATTCTCGTCGGACTGGCTGAAGTGGTTGGGGATGTCGGCGCAGATAAACCAGGGCGTAGGAGTGAATTTCTTTCCAGGAAACGGACTGGCGCCCTTTTCGGTTAACACCTTAAACGGGCAGGCGGGTCTTAGCATCAAGCCTACGCACCAGCTCAGAATCGAAGAGACTTATATCTACGACAAGCTGGGCACGCGCTCGGATATAGTGGTTCCCGGCGTGCCGTCGAAAGCGGCGATCTTCAACAATCACATCTTCAGATCCAAGGTGAACTATCAATTCAGCCGCGCGCTTTCGCTTCGGGCTATAGTCGACTACAACGCAGTGTTGCCAAATGAAGGATTGGTCGAGCTCGAGCGAACAAAGGGGCTCACCGGAGACGTCCTGCTGACTTACTTGTTGAATCCCGGAACCGCGTTCTACATAGGATACACGGATCGGTTTGAGAACCTCTTGCTCGATCCGCGTTTACCTGCAAGGCTGCGCAGAACGATTTCGCCGTTCAATGGAGTTGGCGGTCAGTTCTTCGTGAAAATGAGTTATTTATTCCGATTTTGATCTCGAGATTCGGGCGATATCGGATCTAACTCGAGGCGTGAGAAACTCGCCTCGAAGCCTCGAGTCGTGTGCTCGGTGACGCTGGTTCGAGGCTCCTGGATAACTCGTGATGATTTTTGTTCGGGCATTTCCTCGGTCAGAAGTCGAGGCTCATGCAAATACAAGCCGCACCGCCATTTCGTTGGAGAATAGTCACTATGAGAAGGATTCAAAGCGTCGGCTTTGTGTGAAGGTGAAATGTTTTTGGAGAAACCTCATATGCGACGTAGGGCAAAGCACCCGGGCCCTTAACGCTACCGCAAGGAGAGCCATCGATGTGGAAAACGAAGCAACGCGAAGACGGCATATGGATGCCAGTCGGCGAACTTCAGCTTTCTTGCTGTCTCGCGCAAAATGACCCTGGCGAACTTTTGTGGCGGATGAATCCGCGGATGGGA
Source organism: Blastocatellia bacterium AA13 (assembly GCA_003222245.1). Taxonomy (GTDB): domain Bacteria; phylum Acidobacteriota; class Blastocatellia; order UBA7656; family UBA7656; genus QHVH01. The sequence goes on from QHVH01000002.1 coordinate 54,579, forward strand.
CTCAGGCCGTGAGGCAGGCAGTGATACCGACGGTGGTTGGTATTCGAGCGAACAGGCCTGCCGGATCTTGGGGGGTGACGTCGAGAGGCGATTTGTGACTACGGATCGCCGGGGCGCTCGCGTCACCTTCCACTATATTCCATCGATTACTCTGGACTTCAGCGCTTCCTTACGATCAGCCTCGCGACATAGTCGGCGCTCTTGATCGGCACATCTTGTTTTGGATAAGGCTGCAGCTTTATGAGACCAATGCGATAAGCCCCGACCTGTTTTTCCGGCGGTTCCATGTCCGTCTTAAGATCGCATTGTTCGGCTTTTCCACCCGCCCTGGTTACCGTGATGCGCAATGTAGCATTTCCCGCCCGTATGCAATCAACCCCTTGAGGACAGCGAGAATCCTCCATTACCGAGACGAAGCTCAACGTAAGATTCTCCTTATCAATCGATACCTTCCGGCCGGCCCGCAAGTCGAACTCCTCGTTCAGGCGTACCGGCTTGCGAGCGGCCGATGCGCCGACGACCACCAGGATTAATACGGCTGCGCGAGCTGAAATCCGCTGAAGCATTGATCCTCCAAAGCTGCTCAAATTGGATGCTTGAACACTCCGATCGTTCATAATTCTTTCATGTCTCACCTGAAAGAAAAAAGGGGCGATCTTTGAGGGATCGCCCCTTGTGAGTTTTGTTGCAGCAAGATTTAGTGCGGGACTACAAGATTCCCGCTGCTAATCGTGGTCTTTGCGAACTTCAGATCCGGAACGGAGACGCCGCCCGGTCCGGTTACCTCGAGCGCAACCTGATCGGTAGCGCCCAGCTCGCTGCTGTCGGTGACGATGAGTTTAAACGTGTAACCCGGCGCGTCGTTCACCGTTGCCGTGCCTTGTATCGTCGCCGTATTCCCGACGATAGTGAGCGACGTGAGCGCCACACTCCTCAGGGTCACGTCTCCAGCGGGACGGTGCTCGCTGTAGATGAATGAGCCCTGCGCGTGGCCGCTGACCAATCTCGCTACAAAGCCGAAGTTGGCCAGGAACGCGTTGTGAATGAGCGAACCGCCTCCGCTCGTGTTGCCAAGGGACGGATCGTACACGGTCACCAGAGTGTGACAGGAACCGGTGTATGAGCCGCCCGCGGCGACTACCACGTCATAAACATTGACCGCTACGCCGGTGAAGGATGCGGTCACATTCAGCGTCGTGCCTACTCCGCCTCCCGTACCGCTGGGAGCGCTCGCGTTGTATGACGCGCCCGCGCCAAGCGGCGAGAGCGTGAACGACACCGGCGTCGCAGCGGAAGTATCTCCAGGACTTCCATCGCTCGAATCGGCTATGGCGGCTCCGAGCGTGAACGAGCCCGAGGCGCCGCCTCCTCCCGATACTTTGATCAATACCGGGTTGCCGGCCGCCGGGGTCACCACTGCATCTTCCTTGCCCACGGTCAGCGTCCCGATCCCGCTGCTGTTCTGGTAGAAGGGATTGGTGCTCGTGTAATTGGCCGTGACGGAATGAGGTCCCGGAATGAAGGCTGCGGGAATCGTAATGCTCACGATGCCAGCGCCCGTAACCGGAGCCGATCCGACCGGGTTGCCGTCGACCAGGAATTGAACCGATCCGGTCGGAGTAGTGCAAGCCGCTCCAACGGTCGCGCTCAACGTCACGGGATCGCTGAACTGCGCCGAAGGCGAGTTTGCGGCCGTGGTTGTGGGTGTCGTGGCGCACTGGAAGGAATTGATCACTATGCTGTCGATTCTCCAGTGATTGTTGGCGACCGTCGTGCTGCTGTCGGCTCCGGCGCGGAACCGGAGTCTGATGTTCTGTCCGTTGGCGGAAGCCGGAAGATTGACGACGGTTGTGATGAAGCCGCCGGAATTTCCCGTCCACGCAGCGCGGGCCTGCAGCGCGTTTGTGTTGCCGTCGGCGGTTCGATTGAGAGCAATAGCGTACGCTCCGCTATTAAATGAGCCGCCCGCGTCAAGAATCTCGGTGAAGGCGCCGCCGTTCAACGTCGGAATACTGATTTCGAGAACACCGCCGTCCCACGGAATCTCCGAGATGTAGCTGTGCCTGAACGTGAGCTGCGAGTTCGCGGAAGTGATGGCGATGCTCGGCGAGATCAGGTCATTCGCGCCGGTTGTCGACGGGAATCCGGTTGACGCCGCGTTCGGGCCGCTGTCGGCCGCGGTTGTTGAAGTGACCCATAGAGATTCGGAACCGGTCTGGCTGGTCGTCCATCCGGCGGGAAGCGCCGGAGCGGTGACGCCGTCGAAATTCTCAGAGTAGGTGGTGACCGGAGTTCCGGTTCTAATAGTGAAGGTCTTGGTTTCGGTTCCAAGATTACTGGTGACGACTACCGAAACCGTGACGGGATCGCCGCAGGTAACGTTAGTCGGAAGCTTGTAGCTGATGTTCTGAGTCGAAGTAGCTCCCGAGGCGATCGTGCCGTAGTTGGCCGTGCCTCCGCCGACGACCGACGCGGTTACACCGGTGAGCGTCGCGGCGAGTGGATTGGTTAGCGGAATCGTGAGAGTCACGTCCTCGCCAACGTCCGGTTTGCCGTTCGAATTGCAGGCGAGATCGGCTACGGCTACCGCGCCCATTCCGGGAATCGGCGTATCAAACGATTCCTTGACGCTGAAATTCGCAAGCGAGGTTATGCTCGAGCCGAAACCGATTCCGCGAGCCGCGAAGCCCGCCCAGATATCCTTCTGGTCGTCGCCGCTGAACGAAGCAGCGTCGGCCAGCAGCAGCGAATCGCGGGCCTGCTGCATGGTTGGGTTTACGGGATCGAGCTTCATTCCGTCGGTCACGATCTGGAGCATTCGTTGATTTCCGACGGCCCAGCCGAGCCGATGGATGACTCTGGCGCGAGCCTCGAGCAGCGACATCGTCCAGATTTCACCGATGTTGTGCACTTCGGTAGCGCCCCAGCGCCCTCCTGAGCCGAACGGACCTCGCGCAAACGCGCCGTCCGTGAGATCGACCCTGCTGGGATCGATGTCGCCGAGCGTGAGCGGGTTGTGAGGCTTTCCGTTAGGGCCTACGTTTGTCTTTACCGCGTATGGAAAGCGGCGAATGCCGTAGTAGTAGTTATCGGTAAGGCCTGGCGAGACCAGATTGGTCACATAAGCGCCAAAAGCAAAAATGCCGTCGACATCATCACCCGCCTGCGACAGCAGAGAGAGCGCGTAGAAATCCGACCAGCCCTCTCCCATGCCCCCGCTCAAGAGCGCGGCAAGGCCGGATGCGTTGTTGTGCAGCCGGTTCGATGTGCCGTGAGTCATCTCGTGGAGGCTGACCTCCTGATCGAGATCGCCGTCTCGATCCGGCGTCGGTCCCGGCCAAATAAACATCTGGCATCGAGGGAGCGAGCCGTCAGGCGGCGTCGAGAAATTAGCGTTGTTGGTGCCGGAGAGGTCCTGGGCTTCGGCTCGTACGAAGTCGTTGCCCAGGCCGCCCCTGCCAAAATTATTCTGCTGGAAATTTCTTGCGGCCTCCGTGAAGCCCAGTTGATAGAGTCTGTCGTGATAGCGATTCGCCCAGAAGAATAGATTGGTAACCGCGCCCATTCGGTAATTCGCGTCCGACGGCGCATCCGTTCCCAGCGGCGAGGGAGTGTAAGGAAAATCGAAAACCCGGAACGGCGAGCCTGTCGCTCGTCCAGTCGGATCGATACCGTTTGGCGCGACGATGTCGAGTCCGGCATCGACGTTGTTGCCGGTCGTGACATTGCCGCCGTCCGTTATCCAGCCAAGATTGTCAAAGGCCGGCAATTCGCTGATAAGAGTAAACGATGTACGGTTGATGCCCGTCGCCTGGAAACCGGTTCCCGGACCTGTTACCGAGGTCGGCGACAGCGGCGCGGGGCTGTCCGCATCATAAGCCGAGAAAGTGGCCGTTTGTGTCTGCTCGTTTGTGATGTTCTTGCGCCAGAGCAGATCGCCGGTGTTCGCATCAATGATCGTGTAATAGGCCGGCGTATCCTGCCACAGCACCATCGACCATGATCTGGTCACCATGCCCGCTTCGATCGGAAAGTAGACCGGCTCTACTTTGATCTCCTCCGTGAAAGGACCCTGCTCGAAAATGACAGCGCCGCCATCGGACGTCTTAGTGACGAGATCGCCTGCATTGAGCGATATCCCGATAGTGGCCGCCGCCCTGGAGACAGCTTCGGCAGCGCTGGAAGCGGCGTCGGCCGCCATGAGTTGTTCGCCAAAAACGCCTCCGCTGGTTTCTTCTACAGGTACGAGCCGTCCGACGGTTCGAACGATCTCACCTTGAGCGGTAAGAGCTGCTCTGAGTTCTCCCTGAAAAACGGGGATGCCGTTTATTTTTTGCTGGAGTTCGACCCAGGCCAGATTTCCGGCGGGGTTCGTGTAGTCCGCGATCTTTTCAAGCTGGGCAGCCTGCGTCGCCGTCATTCCATAAAGGTCGGCGTTTCCGCGGACGAACCTTCTTACGATTGTTTCGTGCTGACGAGACGAAGGTTCAGTAAGGAACCTCCCGCGGCCCGGTTCGACTGTTACAATTTCCGCCGAACCAGCGCTGCTCATTTGAACTTCAAGTCCTGGAACCTGTGAGCCGAGACGGCTCTTGGCCGCCGCCATTCGGCTTTCGAATATCGCCTTCGTGTTCGTCTGAGCCGCTTTAAGCGAAAGCGCCTTCCTCTCGCCTACTACGCGAGTCCGCTTGGACTCATCTTCTCGAATGTCGTAATTGCCGATGCGAAGCTTTGTCTGAGCGGCATCCGGCGTCAAATCTTGCGATGCATGCGCCGGACGCAATTGGATCTGGGGCAATGCCAGAAGCAACAGCGTGATCACGCCTAGGGAGAGCGTCCACAACTTCTTACGATTCATCGTGACCTCCTGTACTGGTTATGGTGATCGTGGGAGAGCCCACTATCAGCTTCCTGAAGTAGTCCCCCGCGATTCCTAATCGAGGTTAGGCCATCGTCGAATCTTGGGGGGTATGCGATTCTCTTTCTTTTTTTTACAGGGATGCGACGCTCACGGCTCGCTCCTCAGAATGAACCGAAACCCGTATTTCGGTGGACGGAGCGAGATTAGAGAAAAGTCGACCAGCCTCGTTTACCGATACGACTGGATAATCCTAATCGTGAGCAGGCCGCATTCTACCGTAATAGCGTCGATATGCTCCAGCTTCTTTTTCCGATTGCCCACGGATCGACAGATCGGATTATCCTATGATGTTTAACTAACGAAGCGTGGACACGGCGCGGAGCCGGCTGGACGGAAGTATTATGGGGAATGCCAGGGGAAGGAAGAATGTCCGCCGCGTGATCTAAGATTTCTTTCCGCCCATTGCATCGATCTGCAATTTAACGCGGCTGAGCTTGAGAGGGGCGCTGAGGGATTGAGTGCGATTGGTGATTCGGGCGTTGAGTTTTTCGGCTTCGCGCTTGAGATGATCGAGACGATCGTTTATGGCCGAAACGTAATGCTTGGCGGCGTGAATCCGCTTAAGGCACTGAGCGCCGTTCCGCCCAAGGTCCTTAATGGAGCGGTCCAAGTTTACGGATCGCGCCTGCATCTCGAGGAGATTACCCATCTGCCCGTTTGATGCGGCGGCCTTCATATGGGATTCGATCTCTTTACGTTCATTCCATCTCTCTTCGAGCGTTCTGCTTATTTCCTTTAGCTGTGATTCCGCGTCTTTGAGAATTGATTCTGCTTTAGCCAGTTCTGTTCTGGCGATTCCTATGTGCTCGGGCATAAGCCTCCGTCAGTTTTGATCTCGCGTGAATTCTCCCCTGCCTGCCTGGACTCGATCAATCGCCGAGCCCGTTGACTAGCCTGTAGGGTAAACTGGAAGCGAACCGCAAGCAACAGTATTCTCCGGCCGTTTCGCGGTTAATTCGAACGTCCAATGTGAACGGCAGGTTGCGGGAATTCCTGATCGGAATCTCAAACGGACAGGATCAAGGCGGGTGTGAAGTTCACCGCATCCGCGCTGACCAGATGATAAGTAGTGTCGCCGTGCTTACCGACAAAGGCTCCACGGATGTCGTCCCCATGCAGGTGTCCATATACGCAATAATCGGCGTGAAACCCCTCGATTAGATCGGTGAATCCGCTGGAAACATGTTTGCTGTTAACCGGTGGATAATGCAGCGCCACTATCAAAGCGTCATAGTCGCTTTTCTTATGCCGGAGTACATCAAGCGCTCGTTGAAGCCGGCCGACCTCACGGTTATAGATTTTGTCGTCTGCTTCGGTGAATATCCTCTCGTTCGGACAAAGCCATCCTCGGGTGGCCGCGATAGCAACTCTGTTAATAATGATCGAACGGGATTGGAGGGGCTCGATGGACGGATCGAGGGCCTGCTTCAGCCGCGATTCCGATTGCCACCAGTAGTCATGATTGCCTTTGATCAGGAGCTTACGGCCTCGCATAGAGCCGATCCGGGAAAGATCGGGTATAGCTTCCGCAAGACGCATCGCCCAGGATGTGTCTCCGGCTATGATGAGCAAGTCATCGGGCTCGGCTAGCGCCTCCCACGAGCCGAAGATTTTCAGATCGTGGCCGACCCAATGGCTTCCGAAGCGGTCCATCGTTTTATCGGAGCCGCCCGCCAGGTGCATATCACCTATTGCAAATACGCGCATCAAGTTCACTCGAGAAAGATCGCCTTTCGAACTGGGCGATTATACTACCTCAGATCCAAATTGCGACGTTGGAAGCATGCGCTTGACCGGCGCGCGTTCAAGCGGCGGTAGTGTGATAAAATTCCAATCCGATCCGATAAAATATCCAGTAGTGAGGAGCCAATGGAGATCAAAGACATTCTCGTTCCGGTGGACTTCTCGCCGAGCTCGTTGCGAGCCATTGAGTTCGCAAGATCGCTCGTCGAAAAAGATGGAGAGGTCTACCTGCTTCACGTTATTGATATCGACTTCGTACAGCGGCTGACCGACGAAGGGTTCAGTGAACCGGAAGCCGCAACCGCCCGAATTCGCGGCAGGGCCGAAGGATTACTGGCCGAAATGGTCGATGAGATTCTCAAGCGGACTCCGGAATCCGAGCCGAAGCTCGAAACGATGGTGGTCGTCGGCAAGCCTTTCGCGGAAATTCTCAGGGTTGCCGCCGACCTGGATTTTCAAATGATCGTTCTCGCCACTCACAGCCGTGAGCGGGGTCACCTTGAAGAGCTGCTCTTTGGTTCCACGGCGGAGAAGGTACTGAGAGGATCTCGAGTACCGGTGATCTTTGTCCCGGCGGCTGACTAAGACAATTCAATACAAGGAGGCGACGTGTTTGCAGTAGTGATGGCCGGCGGCGCGGGCACGAGATTCTGGCCCGCGAGCAGCGAGCGACTGCCGAAACAATTCTTGAAGGTTGTCGGAGAGCAATCGCTCCTGGCGCAAACTCTCGATCGAATCAGACCGCTCGTGCCGGACGAGCGCGTATTCATCGTCGTAAATCGATCTCATATCGAACCGACGTCCGACACGGTGAAGGGACGCGCGGCCAACATTCTGGCCGAACCGATCGGCCGGAACACCGCCGCCTGCATCGGACTTGCGGCGCTTCACATCGCGCGCGTATCGCCCGACGATCCGATGGTGGTTCTCCCGGCGGATCATTTCATTCGTGACGACGAGGGTTTTCGAGCCGGCGTTTCCGCGGCCGTCGAAATCGCAAAGAGCGGCGCGCTCGTAACCATAGGCGTTTCGCCTGACCGGCCCGAGACGGGATTTGGATATATAGAAACCGGAGATATCGCGGGTGAAGCGCTTGGTGAAGACTTCTTCCGCGTCGTGAAATTTGTAGAGAAGCCTCCACTCGAGAAGGCGCTCGAGTATGTGGCCGGCGGCCGCCATCTTTGGAACAGCGGAATATTCGTGTTTACGGCAAAGACCATCCTGCGCGAGATCGAATTGCTCGCTCCTACCTTGCACGAAGGATTAGCTGAAATCGATCGAGCGATCGGCGCGCCCGACTACGACGAAGTATTATCCGCCGTCTATCCGCGGCTCGAAGCAATATCAATCGACTATGCCGTGATGGAAAAGACGACGGCGCCGGTCCACGCTCTTAAGAGCGATTTCGGCTGGAGCGATGTCGGTAGTTGGGAAGCGGTATATCATCTTCACGCCGACAAGTGCGATGCCGAAGGTAACGTCCTTTTAGGCACGGGCATTACTGCCGATTCGCGTGGAAACTTGTTGTATTCGACTATGGACCGCCCGGTTGCTTTTGTCGGGGTCGAGGGACTCACCGTAGTCGACACCGCCGATGGCCTGCTCGTAGCGCGATTGGATCGATCGCAAGACGTTAAGCACGTTCCTTCTCTGTTGAAGGCGCGCGGCCGCTGACGAATCGATTGGAGAATCGATATTGAATCCAAAAATCTTCGGCGAGTACGAGATAGTAGGCACGGTAGGCGTCGATCTTACCGAAGAGACCGTCTATGAATTGTCGCGCGCGATTGCAGCCTTTTACCGGCTCAATATGGCTAAGCGAATCAGCCTGGGGCGTGATGCGAGATTGAGCTCGCTGCGCTTCCGAGACCTGATCGTAAAGGGTCTTACCGAATCGGGTTGCGACATAGTCGATGCGGGAGTCGTTCCCACTCCGGTTCTCTCTTTCATCGGTTTTACTCAGAATGTCGACGGCGGAGTGATGATTACCGCCAGCCATCACCCGCCCGACTGCAATGGCTTCAAGATAATACTCGGCAAGAACCCGATTTCCGGCGATCAGATTCGTCAGATCAGGGATCTCGCCGTTTCCAAGCGCTTCGTGGCGGGATCAGGGGGCGCCGGCGAGCGCGAGGTATTGCCTGATTATCTACGATACCTCATTTCAAACATGAGCTTCGGAGACCGCGCGCCTCGCGTGGTCGTAGACGCGGGCAACGGTGTCGGCGGCATTACAGCCGTTCCTTTCTACAGATCGCTCGGCTGTGAAGTGATAGATCTCTTCACGGACCCCGATGGACGATTTCCGAATCATCCACCGGACCCGGCCGCCGAATCCAATACGCGCGCAGCGGCGGCGGCCGTGACCGCAAACAAAGCGGATGCGGCCATCGTGCTCGACGGCGATGGAGACCGAATAGCTGTCGTTGATGAAACGGGAGCCGTTCTTTCGCCTATTCAATTGCTCGTCATCTTCTCGCGCTCGATATTGAAGCAGCGGCCAGATGCGTCGTTCATAGTGGAGTCAGACTGCTCGCAGTCCGCTCTGGACGATATTAGAGAGCGAGGCGGGAGTACGATCCCGTGGCGGATCGAGGATGCTTCGATTAAGGACAGGATCGGAGAAACCGGCGCTGTCCTTGCCTGTTGTAAGAAAGGCCACTTCTTTTTTGCCGATCGCTACTATGGCTATGACGATGCCGTGTATGCGGGTGCTCGTCTGCTGGAGATCTTATCGTTGACGAAAGGACCGCTCTCGAGTCTTTTGTCCGGGCTTCCGACGCTTTTTGCAGCGCCTGAAACCCACTTACCTTGCCCCGACGACAAGAAGCTCGGAGTCGTCTGGGGTCTCATCGAACACTTCAGAAAGACCAATGAGGTGATTGAAATCGACGGCGCCAGAATCATCTTCGAGCATGGCTGGGGCCTTGTAAGGCCGGCGAGAACACGGCCTGAATTGGTGCTCAGGTTTGAAGCCGACACCTCGGCGCATCTGGACGAAATTCAAAACCAAGTTCGAGAGAGGGTCGAGGCCCTGATCCCAAAAGACTGAGGCTCACGAAAACCGCAAAAACATAGAAAGCCGAAGAGACATAGAATGAGAAAACTCGCGCCTTTGCTGTCGATCATTGCGCTGTTTGTAGCGCCGCCGGTGCAAGCGCAACGCTATACCGGCGCCGACGGGCGGCTTAGGGTCGCGCTCGTCAAGCAGCCTTTTTCGCCTACAGGTCCATCCCAGGGTCCCAGCACGATGGCGAACGGCGGTATTCAGAAAGTGCTGGCTGGACTCGGCGCGGATGTTCGTGTTCAGGAGGCCGCTCTGGCGCCGGAGGAGGACAAAGAGTACGGCGGATGGAAGAGGCTCGGCATGGCGCTTGGCCGCTTCGCGGAGATCGTGGAGAGAAACGAACGCGAAGGATTCTTCACGATCGGCCTGCTTGCGACGTGCCCTTCGATGCCGGGGCTTGTAGCGGGATTGCAGCATTCGGGCTCCACGCGAGAACCGCTCAGAATCGGAATGCTCTGGCTCGACGCTCACGCTGATTTCAACACACCGGAGACCACGCGGAGCGGTTCGCTGGGCGGAATGCCTGTGGCCGTCGCTACTGGCCGCGCGCTCCAGGGGATGCGATTAGATGCGCACCTCGATCCGCCCCTGGCCGACCGCTACATCGTTATGGGCGGCGTGCGTTTGACCGATCCATTGGAGCAACAGATGTTGGACAATTCCTTAATCGAGCAGCTCAGCGTCGATGACATCAGAAACATGACTCCGGCAGTGTTCGCCGAGCTTGATCGCTTGAGCAGGATAACCGACAAGATCTACGTTCACATCGATATGGACGTGTTGGATCCGCGCGAGGTCGCGGGGCACGTGAATAAGGTTCCGAACGGGCCTTCGAGCGAGCAATTGGCTAGGCTGTTCGAAGCCATCTTCAGCCGTTATCCGAAGGCATCGGCTATTGGCTTTGCTACGATCCCGAGTACCGATGAAGGCGGCTTGTCTCTTGCGGCGGTGAATCGAATGATAGAAGGCGCGGTCAAAGGTCTGAAGTCACGCGAGGCTCATCTAAGCAAATCAAAGTAACAACAACGTCGGGGCGGGCACGAAAGCAGCAAGGAGGCCCGCCCCGACGTGATATTCACCTTTCTTATACCTCTTATCGAGGCTCCTCATCCTCATCCGGACCGCGGCGGGTCTGTCCTTTGTCGCCGACCTGTTCGCGTTCGCGGTTCAACTCGACCATATCGACGCTGTCGGCGGTATCGCCAAGCAGGTGCTTGCAAAAGTAGTCCGCGCGGACCCAGAAGAAGTAGTTGGTCGCATCGGCATAACCGTGGCGCTTGCCCGGAATGATCACAAAGTCGAAGCGCTTGTTCGCCTTGATTAACGCATCAGCCATTCGCAGCGTGTTGGCCGGATGCACGTTATTGTCGATGTCGCCTGTCGCCAGCATCAGATGACCTTTGAGGTTCTTTGCCAGCTCCGAATTCTTCTCGATGTTGTATTCGAATTTGATGTTGCCGTCTTTGTCGGCGACCTCTTTAACGCCGTGATGTTTCTCGCTCCACCAGCGGTTATAGATATTGTTCTCGTGATTGCCCGACGAGGAAACGGCCGCCTTGAAGAAATCCGGATAAACCAGCAGCGCCGCCGTCGACATGAAGCCGCCTCCAGAATGGCCGTAGATGCCTACTCGGTCGATGTCGATAAATGGGTGGCGCCGCGACAACTGTTCAATCGCCGCTTTCTTATCCGACAGGCCGTAGTCTCGCAGGTTGCCGTAGCCGAAAGTGTGATACCACTTCGACCGCTGCGGGTTTCCGCCTCGATTGCCGACCTCGATCACTACGAAGCCGAATTGCGCAAGCGTGATGCGATCATTGCGAGCGGGAAACGTTTTGGTAACGCTCTCCGTCTGCGGTCCGGGATAAACATAAGCGATGATCGGATAGCGCTTCGCGGGATCGAAGTCGAACGGCTTGTACATAACGCCGTATAGATCGGTGATTCCGTCGTCAGCCTTGACCTTGAACGGCTCCGGATATTTGAATCCGGCTTCGAACAAAGCGGTGGTGTCGGTCTGCTCGAGCGGCATTACGCAATTACCCAGCGCGTCGTAGATCATCGCGGTCGGCGGTGTGTTTATGCGAGATGAATTGTCCAGAAAGAACCTGCTCGAATCGGACATCGTGACGTTGTGAGTCGCGTCTCCGGCATCCAGCAGCTTGATCGGCCCGCCGTTCAGGCTGACGCTGTACGCGTGAGCATAATACGGATCTTCGTTCGCCTCGCGTCCGTTCGCCGAAAAGTAAAGAGTTCGAGTCTTTTCATCCAGCCCTTCGATGTCTTCGCAGACGAACTCACCGGAAGTAAGCTGCGTCTTTAATGCGCCGTTCGCGTCGAATAGATAGTAGTGGCCCCATCCATCGCGCTCCGACCAGTGAATCATATCGCCGTTGCTGAGCAGCCGCAGCGGTTTCAATTCCACGTAGGTGTTCAATCGCTCCTCGATTAACGTCTTGATCTCGCCTGTAGCCGTGTCGGCCACGCAGACATCTATCTTTTTCAGATCGCGGCTCGTGCGGTTGAAGTAGAGCTTGTCCGATGTATCGCCGAGCCATTTTGGTTCTACCTGATTGCCGAAGGGACCGCCCTGTTGTTGCTGCTGTTGATCCTGGTCGCCGCGTTCCACTTGAAACTGCCGCGCTCGTTCGCGCTCGACGTTAGTGACTGGAGCGGTATAGACCGCGAGTTGTTGATCTTTAAAGCGCTCGGTTTTGATCTTGACCCGGCCCTTCGAGGCGGGCTCGAAAACGTCGAACTCAGCCTGCGGCTGATTCACTTCGCCGGGCATGCCGTAGCGGTAGGTCTCGAGTGTCGGGCGTGGACTGGATAGTGAATTGATCACCCATAGCTCGCCGACTTTCCGTTGGTCGTTGCGCTCAACGGCGAACTTCTTGGAGTCCTTCGACCAGTAGACCGTGATCGCCGGCACTCGCGGAGTCTTGTTCTTGTCGCTGAATCGATAGAAGCGCTTCTCTTCTTCCGCGATGCGCCGGTCGAATGCGTAGTCGGCTTCGCCGTCGGTCGTCAGCAGCGTTTCGACTATCGAAGGGTCATCGTCTTTCACTCGCGCTTTGGCGTAATTCTCCGCGTCCATCATAAGTAGATTGTGGCCGCGAGCGAAGATGACGGTCTTTTCGTCCGGAGAAACTGAAGCCCAGCGCGGCTTCTGAAGAGGCTTGAAATCCGGCATAAGCGTCAGCTTGCCGGTAGCAGGCTCGTACTCGAAGTAGATAGGCCGCGTGCGCGGCCGCGCCTGTCCGCCTGGTGTTCCTTGCTGGGTTTGATTCTGATTTTCCTCGCCGCGATTTTGTTCGGTTCTATTGTTTGGAGGCGGCTCATACTTCTTTACGCCGGGGATCTCCGCATCAATCGGTACGTTCGCGTCGAACTGAAAAGCCGTGTCGTTCTTGATGAATTTAATAGTATTGATGGGCAGATGCTGCGCTTCGTAAGGAATTCGCGTAAGCCCGGTCAGGAGGCTCGCCATCTTCGCGTTGTCGAACAGCGGTGTCTTGGCTTTCTTTGCCGGGTCTACAATCCACCACTTCTTGCCCTGACTCGTTTCGTACGAGTACCAGAAGCGCTCTCCGCTTTCGAGCCAATGCGGAGTAACCGCGGTATCGAATACGAGCTTGCCTACTTTGGCTGTTGTCCAGCGCGAAGCAAGATCATAGTTTGCTTTGCGCACGTGACTGTCGGCGGCCGGTTTGATTTCCTGGGCGACGGCTGCCACCGGCGTGAAGGCAAGGCTGAAGCAGAACGCAACAACGAGAGCGCGTTCGATGTAGCGCCCGAAACGATTTCGAAGCAGCATAGCGGAATCCTCCTGACGTGGCGTTGGATTTGAGAGAAGAGCCCAAAGTCCGATGGTGTATAGATCCTTGCCGTTCTTCCCACTGTCGGCAAAGCCTCGGCCACCCGACTATTCCTCCGCCGGTGATAATACTTCTCCTGACGCGGTTGTCCAGTCGTGTGCTGCAGGAATGCAGAAACGAAAGGGCAGGGAGGCCAAATCATGAAAGATTGAGTGCTCTTCGGATGTGGGCGCGGATGATTGCGCACCGCCTGATCATGAAAGCAACAATACACTTGAAAGTGATTTGTGGGTGTTTTTGCCCCAGTATTGCTTGTTCATGGCAGAGGATGCTGAAGCGATCCCAAACAAACATCGCTGACATTGATTGGATGTTTCGAGGTCGCTTGATGGCAAGGATCAGGCGGCCCTGACTCGCTGCAACGGAGGCGCCTCGAAGGGCAATTTGCAACGAGCGCCAATCTACACAAATGCCGTTGTGTAGATGACGGTGGATTTGTGGGGCAAAAATCATTCAGGTGCATCTCGAATGTGTTAGGTGTTACGTGGATCGAGTGATATAATCGCCGCCGATCTCCCCGTACCTTTGATATCGGCAATTTTAGGGATTCAGTTAAACTGTCTCCCTCTGCCGGAATTGCCGCTGATTCGATCGTCTCTGTTCGCCGCTCCGAATGGCTGACTCGAATGAATAGGGCGGGGTTTAGAAGGACTGCGGTGATATAGCTGGCCCATACCGCGTTCCTGATCCTTATTTTTTTCTATCTCACCGTGGCGGTTGTGGTTGTTTCCGCAAAAGGAGGAATTACCATGCGTAAGCGTGTTGATATTTGCACCGGCGCGTTACTGATAGCGCTGGCATCCATACCCTGTTATTCCCAAACTAGATCCCGATCAAGCAATGACGGATCCGATAGAGACTTACCTGCAAAGACTCGGATGAAGTCTACTCGTGTTATAGCGCCCAGATCGCTCGAAGCGTTGATCGCCGAGCCGAGAGCGAGGACGCGCCGTCCTTTCTTCGACAACTCCGACAAACTCCAATCCGATTCTTCTCAGTTGGCTCTTACCGCGATCGATGCGGCCCCGGCCCAAGTGTCCTGGAGACAGTGGGCGCAAAATGCACAACATACATCATCGTTGAATGTGGAGGGCCAATCGCTGAACAAGATCCTCGCCAATATCGTCTATGATCCGCTTGCGCCCGATGAAGAGGAGCAGAACTTCGGCGATCTGCTTGCGCATTACGAAGTGCCCCTTGTGGACGGTAGCGACGTGTATATGGAATCAAAAGCAGGAACCTATACGTTGGACAGCTATGCCACTCAGACCTGGCACCAGAATAAATTCACCTGGCATGGAAACACGCTGGTGAAGGTTTGGACTTTCGACAGCGACTGGGTGGCGCCGGGTTCGGCCTTTGATTTTTGGGAGCCGGTCTATCACGCGGCAGTGGCGAACGGATTTGTATACGATCCGGGAGCCGGAGGATCGATTTTCAAGCTGAATAAGAATACGGGCAGCGTAGTCAAGCGAATTATTCCGTCTCAGTTTCTGCAGGGCGGAAGCATCGATCCGAGCACCTTCACGGTCAGTCCGTTGACGGCTGACAGCAGCGGAAACATCTACTACAACGTGTTGAGAACGCAGCCGACCGGTGATTTTTTTGCGAACGACATAGTCGATTCGTGGCTGGTGAAAGTGACGCCCAACGATACTGTGACCGCGGTCAGCTACTCGGTTCTGACACCAGGCGCAAAGAGCACGAATGACATGTGCGAAAATGCATTCGCTGCAGCTCAACTGCCGTGGCCGCCGAACCGCAATGCCACACCTCCCTCGGTGCCGTGCGGCACGCAAAGAGTAGCGATTAACATTGCTCCGGCCATTGCGCCGGACGGCACGATTTACAGCGTGACCCGGGCCCACTTTATAAGCCGGTGGGGTTATCTGGTAGCGGTGAATCCGAACCTCACGCCGAAGTGGATCGCTTCGCTGCACGACACGAATGGCGTCGGCTACTTCCGTGACGGCTGTAACGACGGCACCGCCGCTAGCGACGGAAGCCTTCTTCCGCTGAACGGGGCCCCGGGCGGCTGCCGCTCAGGCGCCAAGGCGGGAGTTGACCCGGCTACCAATCGCTTTGGAGGAGGGCGGGTTCTGGACGATTCGTCTTCGACGCCTACCATAGCGCCCGACGGGAGCATTCTCTACGGCGCTTACACGCGGTACAACTACGCGCAAGGACACCTCATGCGCTTCAGCCCGAGCGGGCAGTTTCTCAAGGCGTTCGGCTTCGGGTGGGACATAACTCCGGGCATCTATTCGCACGGAGGACACTACTCGATCGTCACAAAGAACAACCACTATAGCGGAGTCGGGTCCTATTGCGATGACGAGACCCTGTGCCCGTCCGATCGCACGGCTTCAAATCCGGCGAGTCCGGAAGAGTATTTCATCAGTCAGCTCAATCCGGACATGCACATCGAATGGAGCTTCAAGAACAGCAACACTCTAAGCTGCACGAGGAATCCGGACGGAACCATCACCTGCGTATCGGATCACCCGAATGGATTCGAGTGGTGCGTGAATGCGCCGGCCATCGACTCGAATGGCGTAGTCTACGCTAACAGCGAGGATGGCAACCTATTCGCGATCACTCAGGGTGGAATCCTCAAGCAAAAAATCTTTCAGCAACTGGCTCTGGGGGCCGCTTATACGCCGGCCTCGCTAGGAGGCGATGGAAAGATCTATTCGCAAAACGCCGGACATCTCTTCGTCGTCGGAAAATAGAGAGTCGGCGATGCGCGGAATAGGGCCTTTCATCGCAAGAGGCCTTTCATCGGATAAAGTCGAGAGATCGTAACCTCTCGGTTTGATCGCGGATTCCCAGACGAAATGTAGGGGCGGCCGTCTCTGGCCGCCCCTTTTTTAATACCGCTCTTTCAGTGAATAAATCGAGCTTCTCGGAAGGCGCATGAGGCACGACTCAAAATTGTCCCTGCTTTAACCTCTATTCACCTTTTCGCGGATGGAGAATGAGCTTCTGCACGCGCCAATTGAGCAGCTCCGCGACGTAGAGCTCATTCTCGGACGCAGCCGTCATTTCGTGCACCCAGCCAAATTGTCCCGGCTGTTTTCCTGCTTTGCCGAACACTCCGAGTATCTTTCCGTTCAGATCGAGCTTATATATTCGTCCGGGCACTGAATCAGACGTGAACAGGAATTGATTCGGAGGCGGAGAAATGCAGATGGCCCACGGGGCTCCGAATCCCGTGAACTCCTTCAAGTAATTGCCGTCGGGATCAAATACCTGGATCCGATTGTTAGTGCGGTCTCCGACGTAGACATTGCCCTTCGCATCGGTTGCTATGGTGTGAGGTATGTTGAATTCTCCGGGCCCCTTTCCGCGCTGACCCCATGTCTTGATCCAGTTGCCGTCCTTGTCGAACTTCGCCACGCGAGAGTTGTTGTAGCCGTCGCTGATGAAGATAGCGCCTTCCGGATCCCAGGCTACATCGGTCGGCCTGTTGAACAAACCGGGCCGCGCCGGTGGAATCGGCGCACCGGGGTGCGGCTGTTCGGGCCTTCCTTCTACAAGCTCCCACTTTCTGCCGAGCAGCATCAGCACGCGGCCTTCGGGATTGAACTTGATAACCATATTCGAGCCCTCGTCCACGCACCAGATGTTGTCATCTTTGTCTACGCGGACCGTGTGCGCGAAGTCGAATCCGTACAGATCCTTTCCGATCTCGCGAAGAAATTTGCCGTCGCGGTCGAACTCAAACAGGCGTGTATGGCCGCTGCGAGTGTAGACAAAGATATGGCCCTTGGAATTCAAGGCGACGCCGGCTGCCTCGCCCAGATATATATCGGCAGGCAGCTTCAGCAGGTTCGGGACAGTATCAAACTGAATTTCAGGAATCGATGGCTGCTGAGCAAACGCCGCGGCGGCGAGCAGCGTCAGCAGAATGGGACTTAATTTGACAACGAGATGTTTCATTTGAACCTCCTCGAAGGTGAATGTAGGCGGAAAACATGCAGTCAATGCGCATAAGAAGCCGTGCCGATAATTAGATCTCTTCGAGTGACCGAGAAGCGATTGAGATTGGTGTGCAAGTATCGGTTAAGCTCGCCGCGGCTGGCAAGCCCAAAGCTATCTGTTGCACGACCGCTGGCCGCTATAAAGCTGATCTCTTTTGCTCTGGCTCTTCTCCGGTAGTAAGATGGACGGCGGCTGCGAGCCGCGGCCGAATCAAGCCGATTCATAGTCATCCTTCAGTGGAAACGAAAGGAGCTCACCCGATGTCCACCACTCTTCTGCGTCGTAAAGCTCAGATGCTTTTCGCCTGTGCTGTCCTGTTGGCGGCGATCCCGGTTTCAGCGCTTGCGCAGGACGCCGCTCAGGTGCTCGCCGTCTCGGTCCGATTCGGTACTATCAAGAACACCAAGCAGTTGAACGAGCAGACGCTGACTGAAGTCAACCGCCTACAGAAGCTCGCCCAGGAGGCGAACGCCGCCAAGCACTATGGCGAAGCACTCAAGTATATGTTTCACGGAATGGCGTTGATGGATGGACAGGAGTGGTCGCCTTTCAATGCGTTTCGCGCGGCGGTTACCGTTAAGGCGGAGAGGGCGATGCTCGAGCCTTCTCAGGCAGTAAAGCTGCACGTCGGGCAGTTGTTCGAGCTGGATCAAAAGGTCGACGGATCCGTGAATTTCACCATAACAATAAAAACAGACGAGACCGCGCCGCCGATTAAGGTCTTGCAGTCTTTGGATGGGCCTATTCCCGATTACGCGGTCAAACCATACGACGCGGTTGTGACAATCCCCGATGTGCCGGATGGAAACTACCGACTGAACATTACCTTCAAGCCTTCCGCCGGCGACGCGATCAGCAAGTCGATTCCGGTGAGGGTTGATCGAGGGCTATCCGCGAAGGCGGCGGCGGCCAAGAAGAGAGCCGCCGATATAGAAGCCCTGCTGAAATCCAAAAAGCAGGACGCGTTGCTTTCATCCGTGGCTACGGCCGAATACCAGATCGGTTTGTTCGATCTTGCCAACGCGGGTGAGATAAACCTCGTCAGAATCAACTTCAACGAAGCGCTGGCGAACGCCAACGCGATGCTGGACCAAATAGCCGCCGGCAAGGACCCGCTTGCGCCGCGGCGCGGCGATTTCAAAAAAGCATACAGATCAAAGGTCGACGACACGCTTCAGCCATACAGGTTGTTCGTTCCTACGAGCTATGATGGTTCGAAGGCATATCCTCTAATCATCGCTCTGCACGGAATGGGCGGGGATGAGAACAGCTACTTTGATGGATACGCGAACGGCGCGTTCAAGACGGCGGCGGAAGCTCACGGTTACATAGTAGCCTGCCCCAAAGGGAGGCAATCCGCTTCGATGTATGTAGGAACCGCGGAGAAGGACGTGATGGATGTTCTTGCCGAGGTTCAGCGATCTTATCGAATCGATTCAGATCGCGTTTACATGACGGGCCATTCGATGGGCGGCTTCGGAACGTGGTCGGTCGCCATCAACCATCCGGATGTGTTTGCGGCTATCGCTCCGATTGCCGGAGGCGGGAACCCGATGGAGATCCCGAAGGTCGCCCATATACCCGCTCTGGTGGTTCACGGGGATGCCGATAAGACCGTTCCAGTCGCGCGTTCTCGCACAATGGTGGCGGCCGAGAAACAGGCCGGCGGCGAAGTTAAATACATCGAGGTGCCCAACGGCAGCCACATCAGCATAGTCGTACCAACCTTCAATGAAGTATTCGATTGGTTCGATGGACACAAACGTAAGTCCGCGGATGCGAAAGCCGCGGCCGCGCAAGGAAAATAGCTGTTAGCCGGCAGCGGATCAGCTTTCGCGGTCAGACGTTATCTTGTCCTTTCGGGAGATCACGGTTTTTGAAGAGAGGCTAATGAGGATCAGCGTAGCAGTAATTTTATTGGCGATTGTGGTTCCTATTGCGGCGCAAAAGCAATCTGTTCGAGATAACTGGCCATCGTTTCGCGGTGAACACGCTGCCGGAGTCGCCGACGGTCAGAACCTGCCCGATCAATGGGACGGTGAAAAGGGAACGAACATAAAATGGAAAACGAGCATACCGGGACTCTCTCACTCAAGCCCGGTTGTTTGGGCCGACCAGATCTTTGTCACGACCGCAATCAGCAGCCGCGGCAGCGCTACGTTCAAGAAGGGACTTTACGGTGATGGAGACGCTTCCGACGACCGTTCTCCGCATAAGTGGAAGCTCTACAGCCTGGATCGCAGGACCGGTAAGATTCTCTGGGAACAAGTCGCGTTCGAAGGACCGCCGCGCGAAAAGCGGCACATAAAATCTACCTATGCTAATGCCACACCCGCGACCGATGGGCGCTATGTCATTGCGTTTTTCGGCTCGCAGGGAATCTACGCGTACGACATGAAAGGTACGCCGATTTGGAAACGAGATCTTGGGCGGTTAAACGCCGGCGCCTATGATCTGCCGGATTATGAATGGGGCACGGCGAGTTCTCCGATTATCTATAAGAACCTCGTCATCGTCCAATGCGATCAGCAGCAGGATTCGTTTGTTACCGCGTTGGATATTAAGACCGGCGCAACAATCTGGAAGACCACCCGCGAGGAACTGCCTTCGTGGGGTACGCCGACGGTTTATTCCGGCAAGACGCGAAACGAATTGATAACCAACGCGCCGAATTTCATCCGCGGCTACGATCCCGACACTGGAAAGGAGCTCTGGCGGCTCGGCGGAAGCTCGAAGATAACGGCGCCGACGCCGGTATTCGCCGGCGACTTCATCGTGGTTGCGAGCGGTCGCAGACCCGAGATGCCGATTTTCGTAATCAGGCCGGGAGCCGCGGGCGATATAACTCTGAAGGAAGGTCAGACTTCAAACGCCAGCGTGGTCTGGAGCAAGCAGCGAGTGGGCTCGTATATGCCGACGCCGCTGATCTATCAAGGTTATCTTTACGTTCTTAGGAACCAAGGAATTATGTCGTGCTACGACGTTGCGAGTGGGGAAGAGAAGTATACCGAGAGAATTCCGCATCAGGGCAGCGGGTTCAGCGGGTCTCCGGTTGCTTCGGACGGCAAGCTCTATCTGCCGAGCGAGGATGGAGACGTATTTATAGTGAAGGCCGGCCCGCGGTTCGAGTTACTCGCCGCGAACCACCTCGGCCAGTCTTTGATGGCAACGCCTGCCATTTCAGGCGGAATGATTTTCATTCGGGCGGAGAAAGAGATCTTCGCGATCGGCCGTTGAGTTTTGATGGATTGGAAGAACGAGCCGTTTATGAATGCAAAAATTGGAAGCATCTCCGGATTAGGAGTTTTTACCAATAGATCCTTTATGTAGCTCTAGACTGGATCACGACCGCTCTAAATCAAATCGAATAGGCAAGCCGGACGAGTCTATGCTAGCAGCCCCCGCTATCTTACTCATGCTGGTGGTTCATCCATTGGCGAATGCGTCAGGCGACGGCGGACCCGAGTGCCAACCGGGTCCGAAAGTCGCTCAGGAGCTCTCAAGGCTCGAACGCGATGCCCGCTCCATCTATAAGCAGTTTCGCGACGGAAGAGTGTCTCAGTTGACGCTTATTCGCGAGATGGCGAGACTGAAAACCACGATCGAAGTTCTCAAGGACTGGGCCTGCCGGAATAATTCCGATCAGATCCCGGAGCTTGTGGTCATCGTGGACTCGGATGATCTCGTGCAGGTGTTCCCGCGAGGCATGAGACATATCTCAGGCCGCCTCGTCCCCGGAGATACGTATCCGGCTACCGCGCTCGGCTCTCGCCAGTGGCAATATCTTGGCGAGCGCAAGGTATCGGGTATGCGCGTAAATATCTTTCGTTATGTGACGGCCGATTCGGCTTCGGCGGGCGATAAGGCCAATTGAGCGCGAATTGAGCATGATCGGTATGGATGAGCCCTGATCATCGTCCCTTCAACCGATCATCAAGTCCGTTCAACGTGCCGGTCAGTTTCTTGTACAGCGCTTCGATTTGAACGCGGCGTCCGGCCCACGCCGGCGAAGAGGGATCGTAGCTGGCGATATAGAAGTCCAGCGCGCGGCGTTCGTCCCCGGCTTCTTCAGTCGCGACGCCGAGATGCCACAGCGCTCCCTTTCGCTCATTGTTGATCGGATAAATGTCCACCGAGCGCGAAAGGTGCAGGAGCGCGCCTCGAGTATCGCCCTTTTTGAAGAGAGCCCATCCGAGAGCATCTTCCGCGCGGCCCAGAAACACCGCCTTTCTTCCCTCACGGTCAAGAAGCGGCGCGTCGCGCATGGAACCGCCGGGCTCGGTAGCGGGGTCGGCAACGGAAATGGCTCTTAGAGCCAGTTCGATCGCAGCGTCCAGCGCAAGGCCGTTTTCCGCAAGCCTGTGCGCGACCCATACCATTCGGAATGCCTGGCGCCCGTCGTCCAGCGAAGTAAATTCCGTGATCGCGCGGATCATTTCCGGCACACCCGCGACGCCTGCATCGCTGCCCGCCGAAAGCGGGGCTTCCGGAGCCGCTTTTTCTTGAACGCGGCGAGCCCTGGCGCCCGCCTGTGACTCTGAATCCCCTGTCGTTGCAGGCGGAGCCGCGGGCGTTCGAGTGGGGCGCGATCTCGCGCCTGGCGCCTTGCTCGTCTTTGGCACGTCGCGTTGCGGAGTTCCTTTTTTCGCGCGAGCGGCCAACGCGGCCTTTTGATAGTGGTCGAATCGGAACAGCGATTCCGCGAGCCTGTATTGCATCGTCGTCGTCAGAGGCTCGTTAAAAAAGAGAGCCGCTTGTCGCTCGCGCTCTAAAAGAAGATCCAGCCGCGGCGACCGCGCTCGCATCACGCCGCCGAGCCGAGCTTCGAATTCTCCATCTTCCGTTACGGCAATGGCCTTGGAAAGGACATCCAAAGCCTGATCGTATCCGTCCAGGAGCATCAGTATTTTTGAAAGCTCGAAATTCAGCGTCGGAAACGTACCGAGCTGCTGAGCCATTATGAGAGTCGAAAGTCCGTCTCCGTACTTCCCATCGATTGCGTCTATGTTCGCCTTCGTTATGAAGGCCCACGCAAATCGGGGTTCGATCGCCGCCGCCTGCTCTATCGCAACTCTCGCCTGTTGAGGCTTGCGATGCGCCGCATAATAATAGGCGAGCTGTGTGAAGAACCTGTAGTTCTGTGGTCCGAGCCTGCTCGCCCTCGAAAGCTCCCGCTCGGCCTCTTCGTCGCGGCCCAACGCCAGCAGCGATATTGCGAGCCCGCCGTGTGCGTCGGCGTCGTCGCTCTTGACCGCGATTTGTTTGGAATATAACGCGGCTGCCCTGGCGTAGTCGCCGTGGGCCCGAAGCATATTGGCAAGATTGAGATTCGCGTATTCGTCGGCTGCGTCGAGCTCGGCGGCCTTAGTGAATTCCTGCTCGGCATCGTCGAGTCGCAGGTTGATCAGATAAGCCGCGCCCAGGCTGTTGTGCGCGCGGTGATCTCCTGGAGCCAGTTCCACGGAGCGTTCGAGAATTCTAACCGCTTCGACCGGCGCTTCCACCTGGACGTAAAAGAACCCGATTTGTACCAGGCGAGCCGGTTCTTTGGCGAACCTCGCTTCAAAGGACCGCATTAGAGCGACAGCTTCGGTGCGGTAGCCGAATGCATTCATTGCGACGGGCAGAGGGAAGATGTACTGGTCAAAGACTCTGTCGGTAATATCGCCGGAGGTTACTCGAAAGATCGTCTTGAAGTCTTCGGACGCCTTTTGAGGGTCGCCCTCGCGCAAGCGCTGTTCGCCGCGAAGAGCAAGCTCGCGCATCAACATCTCTCGGCCTTCGGCCTCCTGGGCCGATCCTCGATAGTTGACAAGGAATTTTTGCAGCAGATTGATTCGCTCGTCTCGCGACTCGACAGCTCGCACCGCCGCAAGCGCGTCTTGCGGGGAGCCGGCAGCCGCCGCGGCGTCGGACGAAGGAGGCCGGGTAGCTTCTCCTCTTGGCCGCTGGCTCGCTCCGGCTTGCGAGACGCACGCCGCAAGGACGGAGATCACCAGGGCCGCTCGAATTCTTCGGTAGAGTTTCAATTCTATGAACACTTTTTCTGAGCACCTATTATTGAATGGCTTCGACCAGCACTCGTCCTGTTCTGTTGGGAGGCATTTCGATTCGCAGCAGCGCTGCAAGGGTCGGTGCGATGTCGGAAGGGCTGCACTCGAAATTGTAGCGGCCGGAACGAACGCCCCATCCGAAAAGAATCACCGGAACGTGCGTATCGTATCCATATGCCGAGTGATGAGTGGTTCCCAGCGCAACCCCCTCGGACATCAGATAAAAGGGCTTTGCTATGAGCCACACATCGCCCGAGCGGGTCCTGTTAAAGCCGTTCATCACCCGGCGGGAGATCGGTCCGGGCGGCATCCTGCCTTCAACAATCTGAGATCGAGTGTAGTAATTGACGATGGCTGGAGTCTTCAGGGAGGCCTCACCGGCTGTCTTTTCCGCTTCTTCCGGATCCGCCTTTCGCTCGGCGATTATTTTTTTGTCGAGATAGATTTGATCGTTGACCAGGGCCTGCACCCACCCGCTGCCTCCGAATCGGGCTGTCAGAGCCTGATTCACGCTGTCCACAATCTCTTTGGCATTGACTCGGCCCGCGTCGATGCCGTTGGACGACAGATACTCGGGAACCGGCGATACGCCGTGATCGCCGGTCATGAACACAATAGTGTTTTTGAGTCCTACTGCTTTATCGATGTAGTTGAGGAGGCCTTCGATGGTGTGATCCAGCCGCAAGTAAGCGTCTTCGACTTCCTGACTATCGGGGCCGTAAGCGTGACCGATGAGATCCGTAGCCGAGAAGCTGATCGAAAGAAGGTCAGGATACCCGTCCGCTCCAAGCGACTCGCCTTCGATTGCCGCCCGGGCGAAATCGGCCAGATAATCCAATGCAAACGGCGTCGATTCGAATGCTCCGTAGAATCTCGCGTTCGGCTTATCCGCGCCTCCAGTGATGGTGTAAGGAAATTGTTTGCCAAGCCCTGATCGCTGGACTTCTAGATTTGACGATTGCGACCTCTTGTATGCGGAGTCGGGCAGGAGCCTCTCCCACTTCGCTCCGAAATATTTGTCGGGACGCACAGCGGAATTAAACTTGTTCACCCATGCGGGCAGCTCCTTGCCGTAGTAGTCCGACGAAACGAAGGTTCCCGTTGCGGCGTCGAACCAGAATGCACCGTTAGGCCGTTTGCCGCCGGGCAGGATGGCGGATCGATCTTTGAACGATGCAGTGATCACCTTCGAGGTGAAAGAGGTTGCGAGCCTCAGTTGGTCGCCGATCGTAGAGCCTATCAAAGAGCGAGGGCTGACACCTCCGCCTGATCCGGCCATCGGCGCGGATTGAGCCCTCGAAGCCTGTTCCGCGGCGCCTTCGAATTCGGGTGCAGGGCTCTTGACGATCCGAGCGTTAGGATCGGAAACCATCACTCGCCGTTTGCCGGTCTCTCGATCGAACCATTCATTTCCCACAATGCCGTTGAGAGCAGGCGTCGATCCGGTGAAGATCGCTGCGTGGCCAGGAGCCGTGTACGTTGGAACGTAGTCGTAATTCGCGTTCGTGAAGAAGGCGCCGTTGTTCATCAGTTTTCTTAGACCGCCCTCGACGAACAGGTCGTCGAAGCGCTCGAGAAAGTCATATCGAAACTGGTCGACGATGATCGCAAGCACTAACTTGGGCCGTGCCGTGCGAGCCTCTTTGGCGGTGGGACGTCTTCCCTGTGCGGGGACTATGGACGTTATCGTGATCAGTAAGGCGATGAAGGCCGGGAGTCTCTTTTTATTAATCTTCATAAGAGTTGGAAGTTCATGCTGGATCTTCGTAAGGCGAGGAGTACCGTAATTCAGCGCGAGCTTATGTGTCAACATATCCGCGAGCGGCTTGTGTGAGACCTCTTGAATGCGGCTTGTGTGAGACCTCTTGAATACAGTATGGGGAGGCAATCTTTGGGGTAAAATGGGCCAAGTAATGTATTGAGTTGAGATTCGGTAAAGTTTTGCTATCGACCTGATTGAATATGTGATATAAGGGGCGGCATTACGTCCGTTCTTTTTGCATTGACGCGAATTGTTCTTTCGCGTGTTCTGATTAGAGTATGCGATTCCGTTCAAAGATCATTCTCCTTACGGCGGCATCAATCGCGATCGCGCTCCTGTGCGTGTGGGTGTCTGCTAGAAATACACCTTCCGCAAGATGCGCGCGAGCGATGAGGAAGGCCTTTGCCAGGCGCCGACTGGTCGAGCCCAGGCTTTCGGGAGATGTATCGGCAGCAAAATATTGGCCGAGAGCAACGGGTGAAAGGAATGGAAGTCGCGGCGATATCGCGGAAGATAGCGTCAAAGAGGCGTATTCCGCTATCGCCGAAAACAAGGACGATACGTCGATTCAATATGCTCGGGCTCGGCTGCTCATCGCGGACGGAAAGGCTAAGAACGACAAAGACGAGAACGATAGAGGCGAGGACAACAAAGGCGAGGAAGCACTGGACTACATTCGCAAGGTAGCCGCGGCAAGGCCAGGGGACGCGGAGGTTCTCAACGATCTCGGAGTCTGCCTCTTTACAAACAACCGGCTTGAAGAGGCCTTGAAGAAGTTCGAAGAGGCGCTTACGTATGACCCGCGCCTTCTTGCGGCGCAGTTCAATCGAGCGCTCTGTCACAAGCGATTGTTGTTCAGGAACCAGTCCGCGACCGAGTTCACCGAACTCGAGAAGCTTGAGAAGGACAAGGGCTGGCTCGAAGAGGTAAGCGCATACAAACGTGAGACAAGCGCCGCGATTGAGGATATGGATGAGGAGGCGATTCGCACGAAGGCGATTGCCGGGTTTAACGATGCGGCATCGCGGCAAGATTTGGATGCTGCCACAAAGCTTGCGGATGAGCAGTTCGAGTCGCTTTTGAGCTATGGAAGAGGTCAATTGTACAACGCCTGTCTTGGAGTCGAGAGCAGGAAGGGGGTTCCCATTCCGTCAAATCCGCTTGACGGCATGAAAATGCTGGGCGCCGCGCTATTCAATGCGAAGAAGGACCGGATGATTCTAGACCTCTGGCAGCATCTCGCCTCGCTGTCTGAAAGCCAGAGGGACATCGAACATCAATTGAGAGATGAGTATCTAAAGATCCCACTAGGGTCCGAGATATATCCGCGGATTCGCGGCCTCGCGCGTAGATTCCTGGACATCGGAAACAAGGTTGCTTTTGTCACCGCGCTCGCGGGGCTGGGCAACGCAGAATATAAACAGGGAGAGTCACGAGAAGCACTAACGGATATTGCCGAGGCTCAATCGGTCGCGGAGAAATCCGAATGGCCATGGCAACAATCATGGTTATATGGCGTAACTGCGCAGGCGATTTCTGTCCAGGGACAAGATCTCTTGGGTATCGATTATTGCGAGAAGGCTATCGCCGGATATGAACGACTGCATTTGCCGGCGCCTCAGGCCAAGATTTTTCAAACCACGGCATTTGCCCATCAAAGACTCGGGGATTTTGAAAAAGCCATAGCTGAGTTTCAGAAGTCGACGGAACTCTTCGCGAGCTCCGAGCCTCGGCTTGAGGAGATTGCATATAATTGCGTGGCGGTAGCGGAAATTTATCAGCAACAAGGAAATCACGAACTGGCGCTGCTCGCGGTCAAACAAGCGCACTCATACGCAATGGATGCGGTGAAGACCGGTTCCTCAACGCCCGTTCAGAGCGCCTCTTTGTTGGCCGTCGAACAAGCTGAAGCGGGTCGGAGTGATTTAGCGCAGCAGAGCATAGGAGAAGCGTTCGAGTCGGAGCGCAAAAAAAACAAAAAGAGTGAAGGCTCCTCAAATAATCTCGAGCTCCTGATCCGCGCCGCCGAGACATCCGCTAAGACCAACGATACAAACTCGGCGCTTGGTTTCTATAACGACGCCGAGAAGATGGCCGCCCTATCCGAGAACAGACAAGACCTTCTAACCGTGCTTCGAAGCCGCGCCCAGGTGTTGATCGGTGCGAACCGAAAGCAAGAGGCGGAAGCGGACCTCCGCCGCGCCCTAATCGAAGCAGAGATGTACAGGAGCAGAATTACGAACATGACCTATCGCAGCAGTTTTCTCGCCGCGACACAGGATGTGTTTGATGCGCTTGTATCATTGTACCTCTCGGAGGGCCGTAGCGAGGAAGCATTTGACTTCTGTGAAAAGGCGCATGCCCGTACGATGCTCGAGCAGCTAGCGGGAGACGAACAACCCTTAACGCTTAAGGCCGTTCAATCAAAGTTGTCCGGTGATATCAATGTTCTCTTGTGCTCGGTCACCAGCGCCGGAGTAAATCTCTTTCTCGTGAAGAAGTCCGGCATGGACGTTGGCCGCTCCGACCTGAACAGCGATAGCGTCGCGGTACTCGTGGGAGACTATCTGTTCGACTTGAGGAACAAGGGGGACATAGGCGTGCTCTCGGCGAAGGCGAGTAATCTATACGAGAAGTTGATTAAGCCGATTGAGCCATACCTGGATCCGAGTGCGACGCTTTGCATAGTTCCGGACAAAGCGCTCCACTTTCTGCCATTCTCCGCGCTGATCGATTCATCCGGACATTACTTCGTGGAAACTCGCACTTTGATTTACGCTCCGTCGGCTTCAGTTCTGACCAAGTGTTTGGATCAGGCCAAGGCCCGTGGAACCGCTGTCGGAAAGATGCTCGCCGTCGGAAATCCCGCGTTTGATGCCAAGGCGTACCCGAACCTGCGCAAGCTGCGAGACTCGGAGGACGAGGCGAGAGACAGCGCCAAGCATTATCGGGACTCGTTGCCGCTTGTAAATGCTGAGGCCACCGAAGAGCGCGTTCGTGAAGAGATGAAGACGGCTTCCGTAATTCACATTGCTTCGCATTGCAAGGTCGAAGCCGGCTCTCCGTGGCTCGTGCTTGCACCGTCGCCTGGAAGAAGCGGACGGGATCGAGCTGATGCGGGAAACAAGGACGATCCGGCGGACGGCAACCTGTACCTTGACGAGGTGTATAAGCTGAAGCTTCAAAATGCAAAGCTCGTGGTGCTTTCTTCGTGTGAAAGCGCGCTTGGCCGCTATTATCGAGGCGAAGGCATCGTTAGCCTCGTTCGTCCATTCATCGCCGCCGGCGTGCCTCAAGTCGTAGCCAGTCTCTGGAGTGTTGATTCCAGTAAGACCTCGACTCTGATGACCAATTTTCATAAATTCCGGACTGAAAGGGCGATTGGTCCTGGGGACGCGCTCAGGGAGGCTCAGCGCAGGATGATCGACGATCCGGCGGCCAGTCATCCTTACTTCTGGGCTGCGTTCATAGCAGTGGGCAGCAATTGAAGGAGCATTTTTATATTCTGCACAAACAAGAGGGGAGCGACGAGAGTTGGGTCCGGCTCGAGACATCCGACTTGTGTTAGCTCGCTTTTAAGCTGACCTTTTCCGGCCGCATTCCGTGATACCGGAATCGCACGGCGTTCCGTCATCGTTCGATGACAAAGAAATTCATCTCGAAAGGCTATGCTTATATCCGCGCAGGGATTTGTTCTTGCCGTTTTGTTTCCGGCGGTGGCCAAAGCGGCCCTCGGGAAACTGTCTGATGCAGCAGAGAAAAAATCATCCGCGGTTATTTTTAGCAAATGCCGTTGCGCGGTGGAAGCAACGCATGAAAACAAACTTGCTTCTGGATGCCTTTTTATATGACTCGCTTCATATCATTCCTGCTATGCGGCGCCGGCACAGGTTTGCTCATTGTCCGTGAGCGTTTTTCAACGGCCTGTTCCGGCTAAAAACTTCAAACTTGTCTTGATGGTAACGCAACCGCTTGGTGATAGATTTCGCTCTACGCACATTATTCAGTAGCCGGGCTCAGGCGCATCAAGAAGCTCGGCGCTGGAAAGCACAACACTGAAAGGGGGGTCTATGTCGATTCAAGTCACTCTAGTACTGGACAGCGGGGCTTTCCTGACCAACGAAGCAACAACGGGGTTTACCTATTCGGAAGTTGGTTACTTCATTCCTCATCTGAACGTATACGGCGACGGCGACTTGATTGAGTCAGTCAGTGGTTATTGCCTGGGCACGGGTTGCCGAAAACTCAACGTCCGTCACTTGGACCCAAACGGGACTGAGATTTCAAAGGGAATTCGGATCACTGATAGCCTGAATAAGAATCTCTTGAAGATGCACAAGCTCCACGGCAGGATAGTGCACGCGGATCGCGAGAAGTTCGATTGCTGCTTCCACTTTAACTCGGGAATCTTCCGTTGCTCTCACGTAATGAGCCGCATATTCAAGGAGGTGCACGGCGTTTCACACGAACCTACAGGTCAGGTCAAAACGATCAGCTCGGTTGCCCACGATGTCGTGATCGAGTATGAACTGAAGGAACAGGAATCGTTTCAGATTCTCGCGCCCGGAAACGGCAAGGTCGATACTATCTGGTCGAGTCTTAACCATTCGAGTGTCAGCAGGCGATTCGACCTCGAGATCATCGCGGAGAATGCGACCTCCGATTTCTATTTTCGCGAGATGCTCAAGCTTGGAAGGCAGAACTACTGGCTTCCGAATCAGGGGCAGCCGCCTCCGCAATGGAACCACGACGGCGGCCTCGGAGGCTAGACGGCTTCGGCGTCTCCAAGCCCCAAATCCCTCAGCATAAATACGGCAGGCCGGCTATGACGGGTGAGAATCTGATTCATTGCTCCGCGCTGTTGATGATCAATTTCCGCGGCCGCGAGAGCGCTAAGGACCCACGCGCTCGCGGTCATTTGATCCAACTGGCGCGCAATGCTAAACGCGCCTGGGAACGGCGGCCCGCACGTGGTTTCCGCGATGAAGAGCCTGGAGTAGGAGTTTTCCTGGCATTTGATTCCGGGCTGCGGCTCGCGGACCTCATGCGCGAGCGGGGCTTCGAGTTTCCTTCGGAATATCTATTCGAAGACCAGAGACGTGACGTGTGTTTTCATCTCAAGTACGCTCCGGGCCGGAGGCTAAAGCCGGATCAGAGAGGCACACGATACGAGATTTTACCGTGCGAGATCGGAGACCGAACGCCTCTGGAATTGTTTCAGAGTCTGAGGCGAGAGATTCTCGAATGGACCGATCCGGCCGG
This sequence comes from Blastocatellia bacterium AA13, assembly GCA_003222245.1. Classification (GTDB taxonomy): domain Bacteria; phylum Acidobacteriota; class Blastocatellia; order UBA7656; family UBA7656; genus QHVH01. Next base: position 85,249 of record QHVH01000002.1, read on the forward strand.
CTCGCCCTTTTTCGATTTGGATACCGAGATCTTTCTGGTAGGGGCGAGGCCGCTGCCGATGCTCGAAATGTTCACGGTGCTTCAACCGCATCATTTCATCGATGCGTTTCCGGAATATCGGGCCGATCCCGCGGGGCCTCAAGCCGGTAATCTGCTCTTCGTCCAATTGCAGAAAGAAAACCTCAGCGAGTGGATAAGGGCCGGGGCCGCTTCAAGGCGGAGATCGATGGGAGGGCTGTTCACGAGTACGGTAATGGCGCCAGGAGATTCATACTCGCTGGAACTGGCGAGGCGCTGTCCCGAGTCTGGGCCCGCAAACATCGTTGAGGTGGATGAGGAACTGGCTCGTGATCCGCGCGGCCTCGGCTATATGTGTCGAATACACGACGGCTTTACCGTGTTTCATGAGCACGAGCCGTTCAGGATTGAGATGCGGGAGTCCTTTCTGCCGGGGATCGAGCGGTCTGATATCGTCATGAAATTCTGCCGTCTCCGCGAAGCCGAGATGGCGGCCATAAAGTTTACCGGCCCGGACGACGCGATAAGAATATCGCGCGGAGGAATTCCAATAGCCGACCTTCCGCTTCGAGGGGCGCGCTCTCTCGAGCAAGACGGCCTTGTAGGCGAAGCGCGCTTCGATCCGGAAATTCCGAAACTGACGATCCGGCTTCCGTTCCTCTTCTTTCCCGATCTGGAGATCCCGCCGCGCCTTCTTGATGAGGGCGTAGTCATCGAATGGATCAACGAGCATAGAGAGGAGGCTCGGCACACGATCAGCTTCTGGTCCGGCGAGCACAACGCTTCACACAGATCGCAGGCGTTGAAGGCGATCTCCGGAAGGCTGATGGTGAATGCGCCTTATCTTAGCAGCGGCCAGGCGCGCGCGGGCATGGATAACGTGCTCGTTTATCGCGACGACTTCAGCCTCGATGCAGCAAAGCAAAACGTTTCCGGGGCTGCTGATGCAATGCGCCTCGGAAATCTTCAGCGGCCGTTCAACTCGATATTCACGGGTCGAACGCCCGACACCGACGACGCGCGAAGCGCCTTCGTTGAAATGATGATTTCGCTTCTGCGGCGAGATGGGACCGGCCATGCAGGAGCCAAACTGCCGGCAGTAGACGAAAAAAAGCCTGCCGGCATCGCTCCTTTTGTGATGTCTCAATACAGCTTTATCTTTCGCGAGCCGGTTATCGCGGACAATGAATGATTGCCGGCCGTTCCGATTGATTCACTCTTCTTCCGCGACTCTGATCCGGCCTTCTTCCTGCGCCTTGGCTACTATCTTCTGCGCGATCTGCGCGGGCACTTCATCATAATGGTCCAGCTCCATCGTGTAGGAGCCGCGCGCGCCGGTGATGGAGTTCAGGGTCGATTGATACGAGAGCATTTCGGACAGCGGCACCTGCGCTTTTACCACGGATTGATTTCCGCGCGTGTCCATACCCTGAACGCGGCCGCGCCGCGAATTTATATCGCCGAGAATATCTCCGGAGGTCTCCTGCGGTGTGGTGACTTCTACATTCATGACCGGCTCGAGAAGAACCGGCTTGACCTTTTCTATGGCATTTCGGAATGCCTTGCGGCCGGCGAGTTGAAAAGATAAATCGTCCGAGTCAACCGCGTGGAATTTACCGTCCGTCAGCTCTACTCTGAAATCCACCATCGGATATCCCGCGATAGCTCCGCGAGCCGCTGCGTCTTTTATCCCTTTTTCGACTGCCGGGCGCCACTGCTGAGGAATGGCGCCGCCGAATATTTTATCGACGAATTGAAAGCCGCCTCCTCGCGACTGTGGTTCGAAGATGCACGTGGCTTCGGCGAATTGACCTCGGCCGCCGGTCTGTTTCTTGTGACGCCCGACGATCTCGACTCTTCCTCTGAAGGTTTCAAGGTAAGCGACTTTCGGAGGATGAAGCTCGACCTCAACGCTGTATCGTTTCTTGAGCTTGTTGACCGCGACTTCAATGTGAGTCTGGCCCGAGCCTGCAAGCAGAAATTCCTTTGTTTGAGGATCGCGCTCGAATCGAAGCGCCAGATCTTCCTCGAGCATCTTGTGAATGGCCTGTGACAGCTTGTCCTCGTCGTTGCGCGACTTGGGCTCGATAGCGAAAGAAATTGCGGGCGTTGGGAAATGAACCGGCTCGTAAACGATCTGGTTGGCTTTTTCGCAGAAGGTATCGCCGGTGGTTGTTTCTTTCAGTTTGGCAACGGCTACGATGTCGCCGGCGTGAGCGTCTGGAATCTTCTCGATCGCCTTTCCTTGAACGACGTGCAGCGGACCGAGCCTTTCCTGGGTCGATTTTGTTGCATTGAACACGGTCGCGTCAGATTTAACTGATCCCGAATAGACCTTGAATACGGTGATGCGTCCCGTGAAGGGATCGGCGATGGTCTTGAATACGAAGGCGGAAAACGGCGCGTCATCCGAGACATTTCTCTCGACCACGTCGCCCCCGGCCTGTGACTGGCCTTTTGCCGTTCCCAGCTCGTCGGGCGCGGGAGCAAGCTCGACGATTTCGCTCAGTAGCTGTTGCAATCCGATGTTCCGCATTCCGGACGCGACCACGATAGGAAAGAGACGCCGCTCTTTGACTGCGTTCTTGAGTCCGGGGATCAGGTCTTCATCCGCAAGGGTTCCGTCCGAGAAATACTTCTCCATCAATTCTTCGGATGCTTCCGCCACTACATCGATGATTTTTTCGCGCGCCGATTGAGCGGCATCCTTAAGCTCGGCTGGAACATCGCCTTCGGTGAATTTGCCGCTATCGTCCGTTTCGAACGTATAGGCCCGCATTTTGATCAAATCTATTACGCCTTTGAAATTCTTTTCACTTCCGATAGGGATTTGAATAGGCACGGCGCTTCGTCCGAATGTTTCGACGATTCCGGCCGCCGCTTGATTAAAATCCGCGCGTTCACGATCCATTTTGTTTATTACGATGATTCGCGGCAGTCCGAACTCTTCCGCGTAGCTCCAGCCCTTCTCGGTTTGAACCTCGACTCCGTTGACCGCATCGACCACTACTATCGCGCAATCGCATACTCGCAGCGCGGCTTTCGCGTCGAGAATAAACGCGGCATAGCCTGGAGTGTCGAGGATATTGATCTTGGCGCCGTTCCACTCGCAGTGGGCGAGCGAACTGTGGATGGTTATCTTTCTTGAAATTTCGTCTTCGTCAAAGTCGGTGACGGTGGTTCCCTCATCAACTCGGCCCAAGCGGTTCGTGGCGCCCGCATCGAAGAGCATAGCTGCTACCAGCGTAGTCTTGCCCGCGTCGCCGTGGCCTACAATGCCGACGTTTCTGATCTCCTTCGTGCCGTATACCTTCATCGTGCAGTCTCCTCTCTAAGGATGAATTGATTTGGGAAACGGATGGCGAGGACCAGCGGGTCGGTTCATAGAATGAGCCGCTCCCTGGCCCAAAACCGAGTTGAGATTATATACCTGCGAGCTTCGGGCGCAACCCTCCCTCAACACCCTCTCTCAACAGGAGCGTGCCGGATTCACGTGTCCGGGAGGTCCGACATAGCCTTTGCCGATTCAGGCTCTCTGTCCGCGTTGTCGCAGCATGGGCCCTTCAAAGCTTACGATATCGCTTTTCGCGGTTTTGGTCCGGCCTCGAGACACGGGTAGCTGAACGATATTTCGTTGAAAGAAGAGATCAAGCGTCCAATCGAGCATCACTCGGATGCGTTTTTCGAGCATAGGCACGCATCAGGTAATAATATACCTGCCGGTGTTTGAGCAGCCGATCGAGTTCGAGGGCGGTGTTGACCCCGGCAAATCCGCCGCCGATTATGACAATCCGTTCTTCTAAAATTCTCCATCGAGTTGAATTAATCCAAACTCGCCCTGTCCACTTTCAACACAACTTGAAGCAATACGTTCGCGCCGTTTGCGATCTCCTCGGGCTTCGAATACTCCCGGGGCGAATGGCTGATTCCGCCGACACTCGGAATAAAGATCATTCCAACGGGCGCGATGGGAGCGATCTCCTGCGCGTCATGGCCTGCCCCGCTTGGCATTACCCTTGTCGTAAAGCCGAGTCCTTTCGCCGCCTGGTCGATTATCGTTCGAAGTCGCGGGTCGGTCGGGGCGGGTATGATTGCGTTGGTTTGAGTAAAGCTGAATTTCGTTCCGGCGGCGCGTCCAATTTCATCGGCTTCGCTTGAGATTAGCTTGAAGAGCAAATCAATCTTTTTTTCATCGAGATCCCTTAGCTCAAGTCCGGCTACGACTTTTCCCGGAATGACGTTATACGCGCCGGGCTGCACCTGGAGTTTGCCGACTGTGCCCACCTGTCTTCCGGGCGTCGCCGTTACGATTCGATTCACGGACTCTATGAATTTCGCGGCGGCGAGCAGGGCGTCGCGCCGTTGATTCATCGGCGTGGTTCCCGCGTGGTTGGCGAAGCCTTCGATAGCGACCTCCCACTGCTTGATTCCTACAATGCCTTCCACGACGCCGATGTTGATCTTGTTGGAATCGAGGATGCCTCCCTGTTCGATATGAAGTTCCAGGTAGGCCGCGATGTCTCCTCGTTTGCGCCGCGCTCGCGCGAGTTGATCGGGATCGCCTCCAATGAATCGTATGCCGTCCCCAATGCGCTTTCCGCCGTTGGTCACGAGATTCAACTGCTTTTCGGTCAGGCCGGTTCCAATTGCGTGACTTCCAATCGTGCCGCCTTCTTCATTTTCGAAAATTATTACTTCCAATGGATGCCGAAGTGATACGCCGGCATCCCGGAGCGCTTGCGCCGCCTCGATTGCCGAGATCGATCCTACGTCGCCGTCGTAGTTTCCGCCCTCCGGGACCGAGTCGATGTGAGAGCCGACCAGCAGCGGCGGAAGCGATTTGTCAGTTCCGGCTTTGCGGCCGATTATGTTGCCGGCCGTATCGATGGAGACATCGAGACCGGCGCTCTTCATAAGACCAATAACGTATTCGCGTCCCTTCAGATCGGCGTCGCTGTATGCGAGTCTGCTGACTCCGCCTTGCGGGTTCTTGCCGAATTCAGAGAGCTCGGTGAGGTGAGTCGTTATTCGCGTTCCGTTGATCCGGGGTTGGGCTCCGGATTGGGGGAATACCAGGGCTGGACCTAACATCAGGAATGCCGCAAGGAAGAAACCTGCTCTCTGTTTTATATTCATGGTGTTCCTATTGATCTTCGCGCAGAAGCCGCAATTCAACGACGCTCCTCAATGGCAGGAAATGGCTTCAGCAGAGGCAGTTCTTAAAGAAGAGAACCGGGAACCTCTGTAAGTCCGGCATCCGCGCCTGCCGTTGTCATTCAGTTCACTGGCCGCGCCAGGAAATGCGGAGTCGTAGCTTCGTCGGCAAAAGCCCAGCCGGTTAGATAAGCCAGCCGGAGAATCTTCTCCATCTTCACGAAGTTGATCCTCTCAACCGTATCGGTAGGCTGATGGTAATCGGGATGAAATCCGGTGAACCACCATATCGCGGGAATATCATGCAGCGCGAAAGGGAATTGATCGCTGCGTTGAAAGACGTTCAGAGCCGCGTCGTCATCCCACTTGTAATTCAGCGACAAACCAACCTGTTTGTTCGCTCTCTCGACTGCGCCCCGGTATTCGGGGCTGTTGACGACTCCGATCAGGTTCAATTCGTTGGATGTGTCCGCGGCTATGTTCATCAAGCCGTCGGTCTGGGCGCTCGGCGCCTCATTCCGGCCGATCATATCGAAATTGATAACGGCTCTTGTTGTCTCGAGAGGCCGCAACGGATGCGCCGCGTAGTAGTACGAGCCGAGCAGTCCGCGTTCTTCAGCGGCGAAGACCGCGAATAGCAGAGTTCGACGAGGTCTGGAGGAGTTCGCCGCGAAGGCGCGAGCCAGCTCTATTACTCCAACCGTACCCGAGCCGTTGTCGTCGGCTCCGTGATAGATTTTGCCGTCGCGAACTCCGTCGTGATCGTAGTGGCCGCTGAAAATGACGGTTTCATTTTTCAGCGCCTGATCGCTTCCTTCGATCAGTCCAATGACATTGGCAGTCACCGCTCGGCGGTGTTCGGCATTAACCGAACGCATTTCCACTACGGTGTCCGCCAGCGGCATCGACGCCGGCTTGAGAGCCGAGTCGATCGAGTGCTGAATCTCCGAGGGTTTCTTTCCTGAAGGCCCGAGCAATTTGGCTGCAAGGGCATCGCTTATGCTGAACTGCGGAGTCGTCACTTCGCCGTCCGCAAGGGCCTGCGAGGGAAAACGAGTTATGCGGTCGATGATGCCTGGAATTCGCGCCAGGCGTTCCTGATTGGAAGGATGTTTGCGGTTCGGTTCACTCGCGACGAGCACTCCGACGGCGCCATGACGCTGCGCGTTTAGTATCTTGACCCGTGAGTTTGCGTGACGTGTGTTGCCGATGCCATTGAAGATCGACTTTGGATCGTTCTCCTGAGGCTCGTGATCGAATACCAGCGCGATCTTACCCTTTGCATCGAGCCCGGCATAGTCATCGTATCCAAATTCAGGCGCCGTTATTCCGTAGCCCGCAAACACGACCGGAGCTTTCACGGTCAAGTCATAAGGAAAGGTTCCGATGAAGTCTCTCACGTATTCAAAGCGCTCGTCCTGTCCGTGACGGCTGAGCGTTATGCGCATCTCGCGAGGCTCGGGCCGGTACTCGATCATCCCGATCTGTTGAAGGTAAGAGTCGCCGGAGATCGGCTTCAGACCCGCGCGGGCGAACTCGGCTGCGATAAATTGAATGGCCACTTCCGAGCCGCGCTGCAATGACATCCTACCTTCGAGCTCATCCGAAGCCAGGAAGGTTAAGTCGGCTCGGAGATGCGACTTTTGAATCGCTTCAAAGCCGCGAATCATTCGAGGATCGACGCCGGTTTGTGAAAGGCCTGCGGTGATGGATATGGAGAGCACGATCATGAAGACCGTCGCTCGCTTGATCGTTCTCATGTGTGTACCTCCTGGTCTGACCCGGCGGATGGACAAAAGATCACTCTATTTTGAGATGGAGCTCCTTGAGCTGTTCCGGAGAGACAGGACTCGGCGAGTCGGTCATAAGATCCGCGGCGCTGGCTGTCTTCGGGAAGGAAATCACCTCTCGAATCGAATTCTCGCGAGCGAGGAGCATAACTAATCGGTCGAAGCCGATCGCCATTCCGCCATGAGGAGGTGTTCCGTATTCCAGGGCGTCAAGCAGAAATCCGAATTTCGCCCTCGCCTCTTCGTCGCTGAGTCCCAGCAGGGTAAATACTTGCCGCTGCAGCTCCCGAGAGTGAATTCGTATCGACCCGCTGCTCAATTCGACGCCGTTAAGAACCAGATCATATGCTTTAGCGCGAACATCGCCGGTGCGCGACTCCAGCGTCTCAAGATCCTCATCGTTTGGACTGGTGAATGGATGGTGCATTGGGTAGTAGCGTCCATCTTCTTCGTGATACTCGAACATCGGAAAATCGGTCACCCAGAGAAAGTTGAACCGCTTCGGATCCGTGAGTCCTTCGGCGGCGGCGATCTCGTTCCGGAGATTCCCCAGCGAAGCCGCAACGACCGACGGTTTACCGGCTGCTATCAATATCGCGTCTCCAGCGCCCGAGCCCAATTCGGCCGCAAGCGCTTTTACCTTTTCGTCTCCGAGCCCCTTGGCCAGCGGCGAGCTTATTTCGCCGGATTCGGAGGTCTTGATCCATGCCAACCCTCCAGCGCCAAATCGCTTCACGAACTCGGTCAACTCGTCCAGCCGTTTTCGAGAGTATCGAGCTCCGCCGCCTACCGTGATCGCCTTGACCTGTCCGCCTGCATCGAGAGCGGTGCGATAAGGCGTGAAATCGGTGTCGGCGAGAGAGCCCGAAATATCCTGGAGCTCCATTCCGAACCGCGTGTCCGGCTTGTCGACGCCGTAGCGGCGCATCGACTCCGCGTATGTCAGCTTCGGAAACGGCATCTCGACTTTGACGCCGATCATACGTGACAGCTCGACCATCAGCGGTTCTATCACGGCGAAGACGTCGGCGGGCTGAACGAAACTCATCTCGAGGTCGATCTGAGTGAACTCCGGCTGCCGGTCGGCTCGCAGGTCCTCATCTCGAAAGCAGCGCACGATCTGAAAGTACTTGTCGTAGCCGGAGACCATGAGCAATTGCTTGAAAATTTGAGGCGACTGCGGCAGCGCGTAGAAATTGCCCGGCGTAAGCCGGCTGGGCACGATGTAGTCGCGCGCCCCTTCGGGCGTCGACTTTATCATCATCGGCGTCTCTATTTCGTAGAAGCCGTGTTCGTCGAGATATTTTCGAATCGTGATCGCGGCGAGATGCCGAAGCCGGATGTTCTCCTGCATCTTTGGCCGGCGCAGGTCTATGTAGCGGTACTTCAAGCGAACGTCTTCGCTTGCCTGAACGCCGTCGATTTCGAATGGAGGCGTCTTCGCGGTGTTGAATATCTTGATTTCGCGGCCTATGACTTCGATCTTTCCGGTCGAGATATTCGAATTGACCTTGTCCGCGTCGCGCATGACGACCTTGCCGGTTACGCCAATAACATATTCGCCGCGCACTTCTTTGGCGCGCGAATGGGCCGGGCCGTTCGTTTCTTCATTGAATACGACTTGAACCACGCCTTCGCGATCACGGAGATCCACGAAAAGGAGCGGGCCGAAATCGCGGCGCCTGTGCACCCAACCAAATAGAGTTACCACCGAGCCCGCGTGCTCAGGCCGCAAGTCGCCGCAGTAGTGAGTTCGTTTTATTGTTCCCAGGCTGTCTAACATGACTAAAGTCGACGGTACTTCAACGTGTCGATTATCTCGCTTTCTCGGAGACTGGTTTGCTCGCCTGTTTTCATATCTCTTAGAACATAGCTGCCGCTTTTTATCTCGTCCTCGCCGATTATAAGCGAGTATTGCGCGTCCAGGCTGTTGGCGACCGCCAGAGCTTTCTTGAGCTTGCGTCCTTCGAGGTCGACGATAACGCTTATGCCTGCCGCTCGAAGTCTTCTCGCGACTCCGAAAGCGTAGTCGCGAGAATCGGCCCCCACGCATGCGACGAACAACTCAGGTCTATTTACGCCGAGGTTAATCGTGGATTCGGGAACGCTCATCACGAGCCTTTCGATGCCCGAGGCGAAGCCGAAGCCTTTTACCGGCTGCCCGCCAAGTATCTCCGACAACCCATCATAGCGTCCGCCCCCGATGAGGGTGTTTTGCGCTCCCAGGCTGCTCCCGGTGATTTCGAAGGCAGTACGCATGTAGTAGTCAAGTCCCCGCACGAGTCGGGGCTCGATCTTGTAAGCGATTCCGCGTTGATCGAGAAGCCTTCTGAATTCGCTGAAATGATTACCGCAAGCGTCGCAAAGAGAGTCGCTGATAAGGGGCAATTCCGCTAAGTGGACCTGACACGACTCGACCTTGCAATCGAGCACTCGCAGCGGATTCGTTTCGTAGCGCTGGCGGCAGCTTCCGCACAGGTTCGGCAATCTCTCGCGAATTGCTTCCCTCAATGCGGAAATGTAGGCGGGCCGGCAGGCTCCGTCGCCAATCGAGTTAATCAGCAGTTCGGTATCCGAGATGCCCAATTCCATCAGAAACCAGTACAGCATCTCGATTACCTCTGCTTCTATCGCGGGCTCGTCGCTCTGTCCGAGAACCTCGACGCCGATTTGCCAAAACTGGCGATAGCGGCCTTTTTGAGGCCGTTCGCGGCGAAACTGAGGGCCTATGTAGAAGAGCTTGACCAGTCCTGCCTGGTTGAACATTCCGTGCTCGGAATAAGCGCGAACGGTCGGGGCGGTCGACTCCGGTCTGAGCGAGACCATCTCGCCGTCCCGATCCTCGAACGTGTACATCTCTTTGTTCACATCGGTTTCGGCCCCGACGCCGCGCTCGAAGAGTTCAGTTCTTTCAATGATCGGCGTGCGTATCTCCTCGAAGCCGTAGCGCCGAAATGCTTCGCGAGCGACACGCTCGACCAGCAACCACCGCTCGATCTGGGCGTCGGGCTTGGCGGTGAAACGCGCGGGCAGGATATCCTGGGTGCCTTTGACTCTGCTAATCATTTGTCGCTGGTCATCAGTTATTCGTCACTTGTCATTCCAGCGCTTTGTCGGCTGGGTGTGTCGAGGAACGCCGCCGTTCATCTAGCTTCTGCTTTGTTCGGCGTAGTCGCTTTTGTATTCGACATAGTGGCGCCAGTTCTGATCGATGCGCGATCTCTCTTCGTCGGTGAGGCCGCGGCGGACACGCGCGGGAGAACCCATCACGAGCGAATTCGGCGGTATTATCGTGCCCGGAGTAAGTAAGGAGCCCGCCGCTACCAGCGAGTTCTCTCCAACGGTCACATTGTCCAATACAATCGAGCCTATGCCGATCAAGCAATGATCGCCGACGGTGCAGCCGTGAAGCACTACGCTGTGCCCCACCGTGACGTAGCTCCCGACCGTAGTTGCATACAGATCCACGGTCACGTGAACAACGGACCCGTCTTGTATGTTGGTGTACTCGCCGATGCGTATGCTATTGCAATCGCCCCTCACCACACAGTTGAACCAGACGCTCGAGTGCGCGCCGACTTCGACATCGCCTATGATCTGAGCGCTCTCCTCAATAAACGCCGTCTCGGCGATCTTCGGAACAGTTCCCCTGAATGGCTTAAGCATATGTCCTCGTGCGCCTGCCTCCTCAGCCGCGCCGGCGACTGTTGCGATCAGACGCCTCATTGTCACGGCGGCATCCAGCTATTCGTCGCTTCTATCTCAATGGAAAGCTTTGAAGGTAACACGGCGGTTTACAGGCGGCAAGTTGACACTCTTCAGAGCCTGACATAGCATCTTCGAAATCGGTAAACAACAGCGACTCTAGTCGCTTTCGGGAGTCACGCGAGGCATTACTGCGGAATCGTCTGATACTCCTCACAGTCACGACGCCGATTTTAGTCGGCGCGTTCGGCTGCGGAAAGCCCTTCAGAGCAGGCTCCGAGCCATCGAGACAGACCGCGCATACAAACTTTTAATCTCCTACTAAAAAGGCTTCAGGGATGAGACTGGATACCCGCGTCGTATTCGGCGAGGAATTGTTGAACCTTCGCTCCCGGGCTCAGCAGCGCTACTCCGCGCTTCCAATCGTATAAGGAAAAAACGCCGACGATGTCTCCCTTATTGTCATAAACCGGGCTGCCGGAGAAACCGTCCTGACCGTCGATCTTCACCGATAAAAACTGATAGCCGCCGAATGCATATGAACCGTTGAAATTGCCGCGCCGAATCAGCTTTTGCGATCCCGGCTGCGCAATCAAGAGCAAGGGTTCGTCCTGGCTAGGTGTTTCTCGGAAGGTAGGCCGCTGGGTCTGCTTCACCGTGCATACCTTCAGCAATGCAAGATCAGCTTCGGGATCAACTTTGAGCACGCGAGCCTGGCAATTGTTGACGTAGACCTTTACTTCGAGATCGTCGTCTGCTTTGAAACCGAGTATTCGCTTCTTGCGAGCGCTCAGGTTTCCGGAGACTACGTGATAGCTGGTCATCACAAGGCCGTCTCCCACCATGAAACCGGTCGCATGCGCGTTGGGCTCCGGTGCGCTCACGGCGGAGAGTACCCGCACCATCGTGTTTCGATTCTTCTTCATGAATTCGAGGGCAACGGTGATCGTGTATGGTTCGTGCTGTTTCGCGACTCTACCAAGAGTGTCTTGCGCCGTAGAGTTGAACGCCAGAATGAGAAGCAGTGCGGGAACAGAAACAAAGCTGCGAACCTTTCTCTTCATCGTGATCTCCTCCTTCTCGAAACGAGCTGGAAACGAAAAACGGGTGCTGACCAGGATATTGACAGCCAGCGGAGAAACTGAGAAATCGAACGCGGTTCCCCGATAATCTCCCTGTTCAGCGGTTTAGTCAACGCAATTGCCCGATCCGCGATATCTCACGGGCTCAGCCTCGCGCGCGCTGTTTTTCCACTGTGAAAGGTGTCACCAGACATTGTGTCCGATTTCCGTTCTCATAGCTGGTGCGAGGCGAACAGAGCAATATTCATTCCGTTTAGAAGCGGTAAGCGATGATTATGACCGCCTGGGCACTCCGCTGCCGGCAATCAACTATGGCTTCAGCGACGATTTCGACGAGGCGCCGGCCCTGTTCCAGCGGGGATCACGGCCAATTCAGCTAATGAGACGGACGTATCGTCGCCGAAGCCGGACAGAGCTATGAGTTTCAGGAATCGTGCCGAGATCGGTTGTTCGAAGCGCACTCGATGCGGCTCGAATGACGAAGGCAGTTCGCCGCGCATCACATCGCGCCAGTGCATTCCGTCATCGCTGATCTGAAGAGCGAATTCGCGAATATCTCCCTCATGCTCGCGGTTGTTCTGTCGCGGCATCAAGACCACTCCTGACATAGCGCGCGGCACTCGAAAACTCAAAGTGAGCTCATGAGGATGGCGGCCCTGCCTCTCATTTGTTTCCCAGTAAGTGTTAGGATCGCCGTCAATCGCTTTGCCGGCGTCGTTCGTTGGGCGGTTCGGGGGGGCGCTTGCCTTGACCGTCATCGCACTTAGAGTGTCGCTGGTTCCCTGAGCGGTCGCTCCCAGCGCATGCATGATAACGGTATCGAACAGCAGGCCTTCGATGGCAGCGGATGTGACCGATGCCCTAGGCCGGAAATGAGCCGCATGCATATAGTCAAGCAGAGATGTTCGAAGCTGCCTGGCAGCCGGCCTGCTCGCCAGCGAGTTTTCGAGATCGGCGGAACACACGACCAGCCGGCCGCGGCCAACGGTGCATTCAAATACAAGCGCGAGCTTATGGTTTCGATTCCAATCGTCGATCGGCTCCACTATCGGATCGAGACCGGCCGGCAGCGAATCCATATTAATGGCTCTTGCGCCGCGCACTATCTCCGTCCATTGCCAATCGAATTGCCGGTCGGTAGGGAATTCGGCCAGGGCCGGATGTCTTCTCTCAATGTAGAGCCCGAGCATGCGGCTCCATTCGGGCATCATCTGGCGGTTCCAGGAAACGGGAACAACATCAAGCGGGGGATTGCTCCAGTCGAGATCCGAACTCCGCGGGAGAAACAATACCTTGCCTCCGGCCGCAAGATGTCGCTTCGCCTGACTCCACGATGTCGTGACCAATACATCTCGCTCTGGAGCGCTCTTGATATGAGCCGGATACAGCCAGAAGTTCCAATCGTTTTCGATAAGGCTGTTCTTCAAGCCTACGATCAAGCGGTAAGCGCGTGGCGCCGGCGCCCTGGAAAGATCGATCTTGACGCGCCCCAGCGGAATGTTCTTGCCGATCGGTATAGTTCGCGCCGGCCATTCGCCCTCCGCGATCAATGCGCCGTTTGCATCCGCAATCTGCCACACCGGTGTTGCGTTTTCTATCGGCGCTGCTCCGAAATGGGCGATCTCCACTTCGACATTGAAGTCATCCGAAGTCGTGAGCACCCTCTGCTTCAGCCGAGCCAGTACCACAGTCGAATTACAGAATCGGCGAAACTCATCCGGGGTCGCATAGTGTTTGGAATCCCAAAACGCATCCAACAGTCCCACCGGAGCAGTGCCCTCGCCCGGATAGTCGCGCAGACTGAGCATCTGAAAGCCCGATAATCCCGGAGTGCGGAGGTTGGCTTCGATGTCTTCTTTATAGCACTCGAATTGAAATCGGCCCGACGCTTTCGCGAACTCTTCGTTCTTTTCGATCAACCCATGCGCCGCCAGAGAGTCCCGGAATAACTTGTAGTTCCCAGGCTGCATATAGCCGCGGAATTTTTCTATTACATCGTACTCGGGGTATGCGGCCCACTGTCCGAGCTCATGCGTTAGCACGGGAACATTGATTCCCTTTAGCGCCTGACCGTAGTCGCCTCCGAACCAGCCCGATTCCCCGCGAAGCATGTTCCGCCCTATTCGGGAAACGTCGAGGTAATCAGTTCCGCTCAACGGGCCCGGTGCATCAATAAACGATGAACCGGTTGCCGCGGTATATAGTCGCCGCGAGTCCTCCGACCGAAAGTGATTGACCCATGCGGTCAGCGCTTCTTTCCAGTTTCCCCTTGGCTCATTGTTGGCCGAAAGCAGCAGAAATGACGGGTGATTGCCGTAGGCCCTGATCATTCGCTCTGTTTCTTCATATAAGATGCGCTCGGTCTGTGAACCCTGGCCTATCTCGCTCCACATCCCCGCCTCCGGCTGCAGGTAGAACCCGAGCTCATCGGCGGCGATAAAGGCGGCTTCAGGAGGACACCACGAATGAAACCGCATATGATTCAAGCCCCACGACTGGCATAGGCCGATGATTTGTCTCCACCAGTGCACATCCGTTGCTGGATACCCGGTGAGAGGAAAGTCGCCGCTATTAATGGTTCCGCGCAGCAAGGTGGGCCTGCCATTGACGAGGAGTTGATTTCCGTCCGCGCGGATCTGTCGCAGACCGAATACGAGATCGCGAGTATCGTCGGCATCGTCGCCGTTGAGACGAACGCTCAATCTTTGAAGCGCCGGGTTGAACTCGTCCCAGAGCTGCGCATTCCTGCCGAGCTGAACCTCCAGCTCAGCAGCACCGCCGGTTTCATCCCATGTCACTGGAGTGGTCGAGCCGCCGGCTGTCAGGACGCCCGATCCCGGTTTTCCCGTTACGCTGCCGATCCGAACCTTCACGAGCGCAGTCTTCTTATCAATGTTCGGAAACACCTGGGCGTCTTCAATCCACACGCGGGTCGTTGAAGTCAGCTCGATGGCTCCGGCGATTCCATTCCAGGTGCTGCCGGCCGAGTCCGAGACGTTATGAGCGTCTGGTCGATAGCTGAAGATCATTCTATTGTCGATGCGTATTGTGATCCGATGACGACCCTGCTTAAGGCTCCCGAGATCATAGACGTGCGGAGCGACGAGGCTGTTATTCGAGCCGATCTGGTTTTCATCTACCCATACCGTCGTGCGCCATCGGGGCCGCTCGAGCGTGAGCACTACTCTTCGATCAGACCAGCCCCGCGGAATGTCCACGATGCGTTGATACCAGGCCGCGCCCAGATAGTGTTTCGGCGGTTGTGATAGAAACGGCGTCTGCACTTTGCCGGGCTTTGTATAGGCTTTGTATTCCTCTCGCTGATACCAGAAACGGTCATAGCGTCCGAGCACCCAGGGCGTACCCGTGCTGATTTCGTCTCCATAGCCTTGGGCTTGTAGGATCCCTGGAAGGGTGATCCTGTCTTTCAAGTCTCGAGTGAACCATTGCTCCCTGATTCCCGTGTCCGCGGAATCCAGAGCGAATCTCCACTCGCCTGTGAGGGATATATTACTGGTAGATTGTGATTGAACCGGCGTTAACCATCCGAGCAATGCGATTAATGCGATGAACGTAGTAGAGAAAATAGAACTGATTTTCATGAGAACCTCGGGGGCATACTTCAGGCCTCTCGCAGTCGGGATTATTTATCCTCTGAATGAGGATCCGGGCCGCTCGCGTCGAATCGAGGTACGTCCCTTAATGATGGAGCTTAAGTTACTGCGGATAAATCTTAAAGATCTTTGACGGTCCGGTGCGCGACGCCCGGTGCAACTCGGTTACACGGGAAGCGCGGCGTCACAGATGGACCCAGTGCGTTTCGTAGTGAACGAAAATGAATCGACTACCCTACCCAACAACCCACCTTCTTGTTCGTCCTACATAGCAGCTCAGCAATGCCGACAGCGGAATAATGAGGTCCGCCTGAGCGCCAGCCTAATGCGAAGGCGTAGAGAGTATCACTTTTTGTTGGGAATCGAAAATCATTCGGGAGATTCGGGTGGGTAAAGAAAACAGTTTTGGAGGGACGAGCCAGCGACTTTTTTAAGTTGACCCGATCTACGATATGAACCGCCGAGAGCAGCGTCGGGATAGTCAGGAGCGTCCAACTCGCGCGTAGCAGGCTGTAGCTACTCTTATCCATGAGCGCAATGCTCTTTGAGTTTTCTATCCTCGTAGTCAGCCTAGAAAAAGAGTTGGCAAGGAGTCCATCTCCGCAGGCGATCTGGAGTTTCGTCACTCGAAATCTCCGAAGGCGATGGAATTTCGTCATTCGAAATCTCTGCAGGCGATGGAGTTTCGTCATTCGAAATCTCCGAAGGAGATAAACAAGACAGCCCAGGGTACCACCCTGGGTGAAGCCCACGTATTAGGACTGCGATCCCTGCAGGGGATCAACACTCTCCGTCACTTCAATAATCCATAAGAGGTACGAAGTCGAATACGAGCGATATGTTTGGGATTGATAGGTCTGAACCGCCAACAAGCTATCAATCCCCTTCGGGGAAAGGAAGAATTGAAGGTGCCTTCTTACCCAGGGTGAAGACCCTGGGCTCAAATATTGATCCGCTTCGCGGATAATCAAGCTGCCCTGTCGCGCCTTACCTACGCTCAATACAACGAAGGCCGAGCCGATCCTCCCAGCAGTGATGGATTCATCTGTGCGATGGTGCGGTTGCCTTCATGGCTTCCCCAGGCGAACATCAGCGATACCATTGGAAAGCCGCCCGCTCTGAGCGTCAGCCCAGTCGCGTAGCTGTGCGCCAAATGACTGAAGTCGAGATCTTGCCGCGTAAGGGCCGCCTTCCCCACTTCTGCGATGAAGCTAAACCCCAACGGTCCACGGATCGAATGCTCAAAGCTGCCCTGCAGTAGCAGGACGTTCGGCGCGCGGAAGCGATAGTCCTGATAACTCTGAAGCGATTGATGTCCGTTGAGGTCGCCGCCGCCGAGAGTAGGCTGAAAATAGAACGGCACAACGCTTCCCGATGAGGTAAACGACTGCGATATGAATAGCCGCGCTCCAATGCTACCTTCGCGATTGCGGCTAATTGATTCCTTAATGGTTTCGCATTCGTGTTTCGAATCCGTTGCGCTCGAAGAACAGTCGTTAGGACCGTTGTGGTCTTGAGGCCACGGTCGCCTCGTAGTCTTGTAGAGCGGGATTTGATGGTTCAGGTCTATGGTAAATCGCCGGAATGAAAATCGGGAATCACCTGCCGCAATGAATTCCTGGACGCTAATCAGATAATTGAGCCGCAGGTAGTCCGACAAATTGGGCCGCAGCCGTATCCCCTGTCCGAACTGTGCGAACGCGGGCTGGCTTGTAAGACCTGGAGCTGTAGCTTCGGTATAGACTTGCTCGATCGACGGGCTCGGCTGCCCGTGACTCGCTCGAATATCGATGAATCGCCCGTTAGCCTCGCCGTAGAGCGACAGGTTCAAACGATGTCCAACGACTGGCAACAAGGCGCTGGTCCCGACAATCGTCTCGGTCATGCCGAAGTACGATCGGTCGGCAACCGTAGTGGACTGACCAAGTCCGAAATAAGCGATCTTGTTCAATGAAATCGACTGAGCGTAGAGGTTGAGCACCGGGTATTCAGTGAGCTCGAGCTTCGGCTTTGGCGCCGCGGTTCCACCCGGTCTCATCACGATCTTCTTCTCCGGCACGTAGACGGCTTTCAGGTAAGCGCCGGCGCGCCACGAACCATTAAAAGAGGCAACCGCGTCGGCATTCAGGCTCAGCCGCCAGGGCTTGTCCTGGAGATTCCAGTGCTCCACGAAGGCCAGACCGAGGCCGACTCCATTTTGAGGGGCAAGACTTCCGGCTGCGATGTGAAACGGCTGCCCGGTGAACAGTACCTCGGCACAGCCGGCGAACGACTTTATGTCTCCGCAACTCGACTTTAGCTTTTCACCTTCGTGCCTGAGCTCAGCTTGAAACTTACTTTCCTGGGCGACAGCCGCGCCGGCGAGCGCAAACAATAACAATATGGGCAAAAGTATTCGGATTCGCATTGGAACTCCTTGTGTCGATACTTGCCTACTGGTTGCCGCTAAACAGCCGCACTATTTCGGTCATCTTCTTTATATAAACCGCGGCCTCGCCTTCCGTCTTCGCGGCTTTTATTTCATCGCGGACCAGTTTTCGTACGGTGTCCGCCAGATGCTCCATCTGAGTTCTTAGGTGCTGCGGAACAGGCCGGTCCTTGTTAAAGGCGTCCGCGGGCGGTTTAGGAACGCGAATGACGTTCTTTGAAGTCGACATTATGAATCTCCTATTCGAAGTCGAAGAGCGGGCAATCTTCTTCAGGCCGCATTTGATCGGTAATTAGGTCCATAAAAGTGCTGGCTGCTTTCTCTCGCGGAGACCGGTTGTCGTAGTCTCCTAAGAAGAAGCTGGTGACCGTAGCCGGAATTGAAGCGTGCTCAAAGATGCGTCCGTTTACCAAATCTTCGGTTCCGGGTATCACCGTGCCTCTTGGCACCCACGGCGAGATCAGCAGCGCCGGAACACGCACGCCCAATCGGTCGAAGGCGAATGGAAATCTGGTTCCTGTATCCGCCGCGGACGCCACGAAACCGTCGGGTGTGCACGGCGGCGGCGGCACGTGGTCGTAGATGCCTCCGTGCTCATCGTAAGTAATCAGCAGAGCCGTGCTCTTCCAGAGATCGGGATTGGTGCGGATCGCATTGTAGACCGACGCGATAAAGATCTCACCGGCTTGCACGTTGTGATCCGGGTGTTGATCGTTGGCAAGGACTTCGCCTCCGTCGCCTTCGTGATCGCTGTAGTTTGGTTCTATGTAGGAATAGTCGGGAAGCAGTCCCGCTTTGCAGTCCGCGAGAAACTGTTCATACGTTCCGAACAACTGCGGCTGATTCTTGAAAAGGTTCGCAACCTCGAGGCTGGAGCTATGCTCATCGAAGTAATAGAGCTTGGCGGAGCGGCCCGCTTTGATCATGCGTTCGTAGATGCTCAGGTAGGGCCCTTTCCAATAAAAGATGTCCATCCCGACCTGGCCGAACGACGTGCCGTAGTGTGAGAAGGCTCGATTGCACAGCGTGGGCCCCGGAATCGACGCGAACCAACCATTGAATAGCGCATAGCTTCGCGCAAGTCCTGCAAGGACCGGCAGCTTATCGGGCGTGAAGTAATTCATGATGTTGTGAGAGTGCTTCACGTCGCGGCGCTGCTCAAAGTAATCAAGGATGAAGCCCTTCATTGAAGGGGTCTCCGGAGGCCCATCGGTTCCGTGGTACAACTGGAGATTGACTCCCGGGAAATGGTGGTCCGGGTCTGGATCCAGTTGACCCTGGAATTTGGCATCAGGCTTGACCTTGATTTCGGCGCCTTTTGTATCGGGATTGAATTCATTGCCGGTGAGCCCGTTGATGCGCGCATCTTCCTTCATTAGCGCGCCAAGCATGTGATCGAACGAACGGTTCTCCATCATAAGAACCACGATGTGCTTGATGTTGCCGTTTGCCATGAATGCTCCTTGGAGACCTGGATCGATTTCAAAAAAGCCGCGATACCTCGGGCCGCGTAATGACCCCAATCACTACGACGAAAATGGAGCGTCGTTTCATTCAACTTTATATCCGGATCGTTGCCTGCTATCTCAGCGTGTGTGTGATCATGCGGCCGGGACTTGTTCGAACACAAGGATTAAATCGACGGCGGAAGGATTGATAGATACTGATTTATTAGCGCGGCTTATGAGGCGGGTTGGAGATCATGAAATGTTTTGAACGCCATTCCCTTATGCTGATGAAAGCGTCGCGAGATGAGGTCACTCCCCGCGGCAAGGCGTCGGTCGAAGCCCTCTAAGCCAGGTCGCGTAAGTGGGCGGCGACCGGCGCCACTATTCCCATTTGGCCCTTGATTTCACGCGTCAACACTCGTCATCGATGCACGCTTCCCCCCTGCTTCCGCAATCACCAAACCGTTCAGCTTGCACCATAAGGCGCCTTGAATTAGATTCTGAGTCTGTTCACGTTAAAGCTTATCGAGGACACCCGCCGAATGAGATTTATAAAATTAGCAATAATCGTGTTTATGTCAGGCTTGTTTTTCTTTTCCGTGCTTCGCGGAGGAGATCGAACGTTCGCGCAGGAGAATTCAGCTCAGGAAAAGAATGCCTTAGATGTAGCCGGCTTCGGTCTGAGCCTACCTGAAAGAGTCGGCGCCGACGACGGAGCGCTGTTCGCCATTCAATTTCTGGGCGATCTTCATGGGAGTCTCGATAACTGCGGCTGTAAGGGCAGGCCCGCGGGTGGATTCGGAAAACGTGTGAGCTATCAGAAGGCCTTCAAAGAAAAGCTCCCGGCTATGCCCGTTCTGATGGTCGATTCCGGTGAGTTCCTCAACGACGATAGATCTACTCACGGAGAGCTAAAGGGCGATGCGCGAATAAAGAACGATTGGGTGTTGAAGGCCTATGATAAGTTCCCGGTGGAGGCGGCGAACGTCTCGGCGGCCGATGTGGCATATATATCGCAGCTAATCGCGGAAGACAGCGGCAAGTCAAATTTGCCGCCCATCTTGCAACGAACTATTTCCGCAAACATCGTAAAAGCCTCAGATGGGCGTCCGGCGTTCAAGCCGTTCGTCATCCGCACGATAGGTAGGGGAAAGCCAGTCAAGGTCGCGATCGTCGGGCTGTCGGAGCTCAGCACAAGGCCTCCAGCCGGACTCAAGATCGTCGATCCACTGGAAGCTGCCAGGCTCGTTGTTCCAGAGGCGGCTCGTGCCGCGGAAGTTGTGGTCGTACTCGCTCACGTCAAGAGCGATGTCGCGGCGCGAATAGCGGCTGAGGTTCCAGGAATCTCCGCGTTGATTGTCGGTAACGGAGAATTGTTCACGCCTTCAATTCGCCTCAAAGACACATTGATTGCATTCACGCCGAGCGAAGGCAGGATGATGGGCGAGCTCAGGTTTTATGCCGGCTCGAAGATTTCGGTTAAAGATCGATTCATTTCGCTGGACGGTCAGGTTCCTGACGATCCGGAAGGATACGAGCTAGTAGTCGGCCAACGCGAAGCGCGCAAAGTCGCATACGACCGTTTCAGCAAGCCTCCGACCGGCGACGGCACTAAGCTTACAATACCGGCGGGATATGCAGGTTCGCAGAACTGTTCCAAGTGTCATGTCGGACAATATGTAAAGTGGGCGAATTCGGACCACGCCCTCTCATCGAATCCGCTTGCAACAAGACAGACCGAGCTGGAATCGAGTTGCTTCGTCTGCCATGCGGGTGTTGTTCATTCCGACGCGATGAGCCGCGAGAAGCCGCTCGGCAACGTTGGTTGTGAGATTTGCCATGGACCGGGTGCTGCTCATGTCGCCGCGCCGGATAAGAGCTACGGGCGCATCGGGGATGCCGAATCATCGTGTGCTCGTTGTCATACCGCGAAGACAAGTCCGAAATTTAATTTCTCATCGTACCTTGCTCAGGTGAAGCATTGAGATAGGCCTGAGGCTTTGAGATCGGCGAGGCGCGCTTGTCCTACAATATTCGAAATCCGTTTACGCCGGCTCATTCCTGGTATGCATCTCGCGAAGCTTGAACTTCTGCACCTTGCCGGAAGCCGTCATAGGAAATGAATCTACAAAGCGGATCTGACGCGGTATCTTGAATCGCGCGATACGATCCCTGCAAAACTCTCGAATCTCATCCGCGCTCAACGCCTCTCCCGGATTGAGCCTGATCGCGGCGGCGACGTCTTCTCCATACTTGTCATCGGGTATTCCGTAGACATACACATCCGAAATCCCAGGATGCAGCCGAAGAAGGTCTTCAATTTCCTTCGGAGCGATGTTTTCGCCGCCCCGAATTATCAAATCTTTTATTCGACCAGTGATTCGAACATAGCCCTCGGCGTCGAGGCTCGCTTGATCGCCGGTGTGAAGCCAGCCCTCATTGTCGATTGCTTCGAACGTGGCCTTCGGATTGTTGTAGTAGCCTCTCATCACGTTATATCCGCGGCAGCAAAGCTCGCCCGACTCGTCATCGGCGCAGCGCTCTCCGGTCAGCGGGTTGACGATCCTGACCTCGACTTCCGGAAGCACCTGGCCGACGGTCTGGGTTCGAAGCTCGACCGAGTCGGTTCGCGGTGTCTGAGTAATTCCCGGCGACGCTTCCGTGAGTCCATAAGCGATCGTTAGCTCGTTCAGCCTCATCTTGTCCATGACGCGGCGCATCAGAGGCTCTGGGCAAAGCGCTCCGGCCATCACGCCGGTGCGAAGACTCGATAGATCGAAGCTGTGGTAGTCTAGTTGCTCGAGCTCGCCAAGAAACATCGTCGGCACACCATAAAGAGAAGTGCAGCGTTCCTTCTCGACGTGCTGAAGCACCTTGAGCGGATCGTAGCATTCCAGAGGCACTATTGCCGCGGCGTGTGTGTAAGCTCCCAGAACTCCGATCACGCAGCCAAAACAATGGAAGAACGGAACCGGAACGCAGACTCGGTCGCGCTCCGTATATCCCAATCCTTCGCCAAGCCAGTAGCCGTTATTGACGATGTTTCTGCTCGACAGCATCACTCCTTTCGGAAAGCCCGTCGTGCCCGACGTGTATTGCATATTGATCACATCGTCAACTTGAACCTGCCTGGCAACCTCGTCGAGCTGCCGGTCGCTTACCTGATCCGATGCCGAAAGAAGCGAATCGTACCTGATCGTACCGGCCGGGGAATCGTCTCCTCCTATGTAGATCACTCTTTTGAGGAATGGTAAGCGCGCTGAGTTCAACTCTCCATCGGCTGACGCGAGCTCGGGCAGAATGCGGTTTATCGCCCCGATATAGTCGTTATCGCGGAATCCTCTCACCGTTATGAGAGTGCCGGTTTCAGATTGTTTTAGCAGGTAGTCCAGCTCTTGCTCGCAAAGGCTCGTGTTTACCGTAACCAGAATCGCGCCTATCTTGGCGAGAGCAAATTGGAGTGGGACCCATTCCGGAACATTCGGCGCCCACAACGCGACGCGGTCGCCGTTCTTCACGCCGTACGCCGTCAATCCCTTCGCCAGGCGCCGAGCCACCCACTCTAGCTGGCTGAATGTGTGACGCAGGGGAATGTCGGGATAGATGAGCGCTTCGTTCTCCGGATAGTCGCGCGCCAGCAACTCGAGTAAATCTCCAACCGTCACGTCACGGTATGACGCTGGCCGCTGCTTATCTTCACCTGCTGCCATCTCGGTACCTCAAAGCTATAATGACTCGGTCCAGTGATATTGCTGATTCGCTTCAGAACTTGAATCGCGGCTATGAGCAGTCTTTACCCACTCTCGTCATCGGTGGGAAGAAACCCGAAATACCTGAGCCATTCATCCGTGCTCTCTTTGAAGTCTTCCGCGGTCGCCTTCGAAGCTTCAGGCTCGAGCGACGCTTCCTGCATCAGCTTTCTGAACTCGCCGGATCGCAGGACCGAGGCGCCGCGCGAGCGAACGAGAAAGGCCAGATGCCGATCAGAAGTTACTACAGTCAGGCCTCGCGAGTCGGGCGATGACTCAACCATCTTGACTATGCGCGAGTCCGCGTCGGAGCCTCGATTGGCGTACAGCACCTTTACGCCCTTGAACGACGATCCCTCGGGGATCGATGGATTCGGCGCTCCATCAAAAACCACCGTGATCCGGACTCGTCGCGATCGCGCAAAGACGGCTACATTCTCGAGAAGATCTCGACAGGCTTTCGGCTTGTCCCGATGCCAGCCGGGCGTCTGTCCCATCACATTATTGCCATCGATAATATATGCCACTCGCGGTTGCTCGACGGCTCAGATTCTATTCCCGAAACCGGATTGATGTGAAGCGGCTACAGGTTCGGAGCGCCAAAAGAAAAGAAGCGCCAGCGATTTAGTCTGGCGCCTCTCTCGGACAAGCCCGATATCCCTATCTTAATTCTTTCTGCCGCTGGTTGGAGCCGCGCCTTGCGAGCTTGGCGAAGGCCGAGCACCGCCGCCGCTCACGGCGCCTCCTGACCATGTCCCTCCGGCGGGTGTGCTGCCGCCGCGGCTTCCGCCGGATGAACCAGTACTGCCGGTGCTTCCACTGCCGCCGCTCGTGCCGCCCGCCCGTGGATCCGGGCCATGATTGCTCCAGTTGTGTGGGGTCGAATTATGACCGGGCGCCCAATAGCCCGTATTGGTCGGGTAGCTCCAGCCGTACGGCGATGCAAATCCGTACCAGCCGGGCAAGAAGGTGTAACAACTCTGGAATGGATCGAATATCCAAAGGCCGCCGGCGAAGCTGAGCCCGGATACTGCGTCGGGCAACCGCTTGTTCGCGGCCACCAGCGCTCTTGCGCGATCTTTGCTCCAAAGATCGAAATCGTCTGTTTCCTTTTTCTTGTCGAAGGAAGCGACATCAGCCGAGTCGCGTTCATCGACAAAGACTCGCTTGCCTTCCTTGACTACGAAGCCCTGAACCAAACGCCGGCCGCCTCCCGCGGAAATGGCTACCCAGGCTGGTTTCTCCGGTGATGACAATGAAGACGCGGTCTGGCCGATCATGAGCATTCGGCCTTTGCGCACATCCGCGCGGCACGTACCGTCCTCGTGAACATCGAAACGGTAGATGCCTCCCTTGACGATTGCGAACTGCGCGGATGGAGTAGTCACAGTCGCGAGCGTGCCTTCCGCCCCCTCATAAGTTGATTCTTCGACTATGGCCGAGCCTTTTACGATTTGAAACTTTATGCGGTCCAGTGAAGTGTCGAGAAACTCCACCGTAGTCTCTTCCGCAAGCCTGAGGTAAGACCCGGGGTTCAACAGAATTTCCGCTTTGCTCTCGGAGCCCGTTTTCACTAATTCCGAATTCTTCAGATCGTCACCTGCGATGGCGATCTCCCATTGGTTTCTTCGCTTGATTGAGACATCTCCCTCGGCGATGCTGACCTTTCCGGCCTTTGCCGATACGAGAAATCGGTTTCGCTCTTCCTGTGTCAGATTTTTGCGTCCTTGAGCGTATCCGATTCCCGCGATTGAGAAGAGCAGTGTCAATGCCGCGGTTGTTTTAATAGTGTTCATATAACCTCCCGATGCGGGTTCGGCGACCCGCTTCTATTAGGAGTTAATCTTGTCCGAATCAGTATTTCCGCCCAAACGGAGCGAACGGCTGTACTCGGTTCCCCATCTTCGGCCGATTATACTCTCAAAGGAACCGTTCCGAGCAACAAAATCGGCTCAGTCTTCGACGGGAAAAAAATTCCAGCGAAACAATTAAATAGTAGTTGACAGCGCTACGACAGATGTAGGAGAATCGGCCTCGTTTGTAGGAGCATTCGGTCGTGCGAAAAATTACGTCGGCGGCTTTAGGGCGCGCCAGGGGAAGGGAAGTAATGCCGTCAAAGGGCGCGGTGAGATTAACCAGGCTCGAGCTCGAGGTTATGGATGCCTTATGGCAGCTTGGGGCTGGATCAGTCAGGGAGATCATGTATCGGCTGCCGGCTAACCGGCAGCTCGCATATACCACCGTTCAAACAATTGTTCGAAGGCTCGAGGAAAAGGAAGCGGTTCGACAGGTCAAAAAAGTCGGCAACGCGCATATCTTCGAGCCCGCGTTCACCCGAAAAGCCGCGCACCGCCGGCTGATCTCCGATTTACTGGGTATATTCGGGGGATCGGCCCGGCCGCTGATGGCTCACCTTGTAGAGGATGGAAAGCTCGGTCAGGAAGATCTGAAAGAGCTCGAGACTTTGCTCGCCGAGCAAGCCAGGAAGAAAAGAACCAGCAAGAGTTGATCGAATCCGTTCGATCAACGTGCGTCGAGAGCGCCGAAGGGAGACGTCATGAATGTACATACTTGGCTGGCCGGGAAATCCAGCCTTCTATGGCCGCTTGTTGCAAATCATCTTTGGCAAGCTACGGTGTTTCTGGTCGTGGTCTTCTTGACCAGCATCGCGCTTGATCGCGGCCCCGCGCGCAGCCGGTACAGCATCCTGTTGCTCGGAACCATAAAACTGGCGATTCCCTCGGCGCTCTTGTTCTTCTTATTGAACACAATCGGCATAGATCCAAGGTGGATTCTCTTTGGAACGGCTGGAGCGAGTCCTCCGATCGTTTCTCAGATCGCCGAGCCTGTCGCTCAGCTCACTGCGGCAGAGACATTGACAGAGGAGGCGCCAGGAGCCCATTCGGAGATTCCATGCCTGCTGACGGTTGTGTGGGTAGTCGGTTTCGCGGCGGTTTTTGGAAATTGGCAGCTTCGCCGGCACAGGATGATCGCGCTGATGAGAAAGGGCAGGCGGGTTATTTCAGGGCGCGAATCTGAAAGCCTCGCCCGCGCCAAGGACCGACTAAACGTCAGGCGTGAGATTCGCCTCATTGCGCTCGAAGAAGCAGTTGAGCCCGGCGTGTGGGGTGTGTTCAGGCCGGCGCTCGTTGTGCCCGAGCGTTTCTGTGAACACCTGGAACAGGATGAGCTCGAAGCCGTGATGGCTCACGAAGTGATTCACGTCAAACGTTGGGATAATCTCGTAAGCAATCTGAATATGTTGCTCTGTTGTACGTTCTGGTTTCACCCGCTTGTCTGGCTGCTCGATCGCAAACTCCTGGCCGAACGGGAGCGTGTATGCGATGAATCGGTGATCGGAATGGACATCGATTCGGAGGTATACGCGTCGAGCATATTGAAGGTGTGCAGACTGTGCTCCGGTCAGGAGCTGCCGGGACTTTCGTGCGCCGCCGGCTCTAATCTACGAAGGAGGCTTGAAGAAATTATGTCCAATACATCAAAGGAGCGATCGCTCTTTCACCGGTTTCTGGTCGGCGGAGCAGTGATATCGCTTGCTGCCATGTCCTTTGGCGCCGTCGTCCTGGGCCGCGCCGACCAGGGCGCTCCGAATCCTAATCGTTCCACGCAACGCGGCGGCGTCGCCTCGGGAGTATCTGGAGGGATCAGCTCCGGAGTTGCGGGCGGTGTTAGAGGCGGTATATCGGGCGGCATCAGCAACGGCGTGCCGATCGGATTTGATAGTGAGGAATTTTCCGGAACCGTCACCCTCCAGAATATTCCCGATGCGATGAAAGCCCTTTCAGAGGCGCCTGATACGCGGATTGATTTCAAGAACGCCGATGCGACGCCTCTAAGCATCGTCTCCGCCAGTTTGAAGGCAATCAAGGTTGGGCAGTTACAAAAGAAAGGAAGGGCCGGTGGGGAGAACGGCGAGGTGGTGGACATTCATCTGGTGAAACCCACGCTCTCGCTTGTGAACAACACCGCGAAGCGTATTACTGCCGTGGTAATCGAGTTGATGAACACGGAGACGAAACGAGGAATGCTCTTGGAGGCGGTTGTCGGCGCTATTGAGCCATATGCATCGACATCCGACCCCATCTTCATAACGCGGTTTGTAGGCGATCCGACTCAAAGCTTTGTGAAAGTCGTGGGTGTGCTCTTTGAGGACTCGTCCAGGTGGGGAACGCTTCTTCCGCCGCCGCCTCCTCCTCCTCCCCCGCCCCCTCTGCCTCCGGCGCGTGCAGGCGAGCCGCCGGCTGGACACGGGCCTCCACCCCCTCCCCCTCCCCCACGCAGCGGCGATGGTCCCGCTGTGATCCGTAAATCCGGCGGCGTATTACAGGCGGAGGCCGTGAAGCGGGTTCAGCCGTCATATCCCGAATCGGCCAGGGCAGCTCGGGTGAGCGGCTCGGTAATAGTTGAGATCTCTATAGATGAAGAAGGCAAGGTCGAAGCGGCGCGAGTCATATCCGGTCATCCGTTGCTCAGGGGCGCGGCGGTCGAAGCGGCAAGGAATTGGGAGTTTGCGCCGACGAAACTGCAGGGTAGGGCAGTAAAAGTAATCGGAACTCTTACATTCAATTTCCAGGCCGAGTAGTTCCGCTCAAGTTCGAAATGTCGACTTTAGAAGCTCTGAGAAAGAAGCTGGATAGTCTCAAAAAGAAAGCAGGCACGGTGCTGGGCGGCAAGATGATGATGATAGTGGACGCGTTCACCAAAGCGCCGGTGCAGGTCAACTATAGCCTAGATCCAGATATCAACGACAAGAAGTTTATCGAGACCTGACCTCTGATCCCTCTACCCAGGCTAATGCGATGGTCTATGATACCGAGAATCAACTCCTCATTGTGAAAGACCTCTCCGATTGTCTCCAGCACGTAACGGCACTGAACGGGAAAGCTGTCCGCGACGTCGACGAAGTGGCGGCGGGCGTGAGCCAGGCGTTGGCCAACAGCACCGGCAATGATCCGGGAGCGTTGCGGCTGAGCGCGTCACACATTTGAATGGGGCGGGCCAAGGTCAGCCGCGCGGCTTAGTCATGCTTAGTCAGCCCTGATCTCAGACTCGTGCTTGATTTCATTCCAATTAATTTCTGCCACCCATCGTTCGGACCGCCGGTCATAGTGAACAACGCCCTTGACCACAAGGTCGTCCTTATTACCACTATCGTCTGCATCGTCTGAATAGAAGGTTAAGATTAGGCCATCCTGAAGCTCAATCCCGAAAAACGCCAAATCACGCATTGTTCCCCGAGTTGTTAGGATTAAACGCCGGTCATCGTCAACCTTTTGGAAATCTGCATAAACTCTTTTAACATTTGACATAGCTTGTCCTATCTTACATTCGGATTCTTCTGAGTCGGTGTGAAGAGTTTACTGGCTTCTCCAGGTGGAATCCCGCACAACTCGCAATGAAATGGGTTCCCGCTAGTCGGCTTCGGCCTAATCGAACCCCCAGCAGCACGTACTGCTCCAACCGTTGTAACGCCGACCTGTCGATGAGGGATAGTTTCGGAAAGCTCCTGAACGCTCCGACCCACGGCGCTATTCACCGATACATTCTGTAGGTTTCCTGCTTCATCAAGAGTGACCCCACTTCCATTGCTGAAGTTCTCCGGCATATTTCTACCACCACGTACTACAAATGAATCTTCGGCTAGGTTAGTAGGCGTTCCTTCCTCAGCAGGAGACGATATAGACATGCCGAAAAGCGGACCGAGGAATTCTGCAAACGCAACCGTAAGAATCGAATTCACTAAGTTTTCCGCAAAAACCTCCTGCGGCGTTGGATACCAAGTAGCGACTATGGAATCGGCGAGAGCTCTCATTGCTGCTTGATCGACGTAATGATGGCTTCCATCCTTACCAAGATAATACTCCTGCCCGTTTGGGCATCCCTGCTCGTCAACGACACTGAAAATAAAACCACCAGCTTCACCGTAGACAACGTCCTGCCACCCATCCTTCCTTAGCTTGTCGAGTTCCTTGCCCTCTTGCCATCGGTACTGCTCTGTTCCGTCGACCGTCTTATGGATCCATTGAGTACCGTTGGGATCAACAAGCGCTAGGGGGTTATTCAAGCAGTAGCTGTATCGATTCCAACTCTGAGGTATGGAGGGATGGGCACTTGCCATTACGGGATCAACGGTACTAAACCTCCCCTGCGCTGACGGGTAGTACCTCGCAAGGAAGTAATCAAACCCCGACTCACTATCTCTTTCCTTTTGGGTGAACCTCTGACGGGTTGAATCGGCGGTGGAATATCCTGGGATAGACCCCCTCCCGCTCCAGTTGGCCGCGATTTCCTCTCCGAAAGGCAAGTAGTCATGGCGCGATTTGAGGTTGCCGGAGGCGTCCGTCACCACTCTAGTGCTTCCGAGATGATCAGTTGTCAAATAGCTTGTTCCGCTTCCCTGCGGAGTGCCGCTCGTGTACTCAGCTATCAATTGCCCGCCGAGATTATATACGAAGGCAGTAGTCACGCCTCCTACGGTTTTAGTAACCCGGTGCCCGTCTCCATCATAGGTGTAGGAAGAAATCGCGCCTCCCACTGTGCAGGAGGTCATCCGATTCTCAGCGTCATAATTGAATGTGCTGCCTGCTGCGTCTTGCTTCAGATTGCCTGCAGCATCGTAAGTGGTGGTGGCGGCCCCGCTCATTACGATACGATTGGTGCTCGAATTGAAGTCGCTCAATGAATGAGGCGTGAGTGCTGGGGTCGGGATGTCGCCTCCGGAAACAGCCCGATTACCATATCGGTCATAGCTGTAGGTTTGAGACCACCCGCCCGTCTCAGAAGCGGCGCCCAAGCGATTCAGAGAATCGTAGGTATAAGTCTGATTTATGACCGCTGTGCCAATCGTGATCCTCTGCGTAAGGACGTTTCCGTTGTTATTTGACGTGCCATAGCTCAATTCCAGCTTAAGCTTGCTTGCGTCCGTGGCCGACGTGCCCAGATCAATCTCGGTTGGTTGTAGTCGGCTGTTGAACACAGAATGCTCCCAGAGATTGGTCGTGGCTGGATCGCTGAGTCGCATCGAAGTCACCGCTCCGTGAGGTGCGTAGCCGATCGATGAAGCGTAGGTCTTGTTTGACTCGCCAGTCTTGGAGCCGGTGACAGAACTGATTCGCCCTGCCGCGTCGTAGCCGGTAGACACGATTCGTCCTGATGGGTACGTCTCGGTGAGCATCTCGCCAGCCACGTCATAGGTGTAGCTCATCGAATAGGAGTTCAACGCCTGATTTACTCTGACATTCTCAGTCCCGCCTAAAACGTGTCCCAGGGCGTCGTACCCACCAAAGCTATAGCCGGCGATGACCGCGCCGCCAACACTCGATTCCTCCCTGGTCATTCGTCCCGTTGACTTAGTAACGTTCGAATCGTCATAGGTGTAAGTGACCGAAGGCGTATTGAAAGAGTCGTTCTGATAGGCCTTCGTCTTGATCCGGTTCAACGCGTCATATGTGAAGTTTGTTGTGATGCCGCGTGGATCAGTTTTGCTAAAGAGATTTGAATTCAGATCATAAGAGTAAGTAGTAACCGCAGTCTGTTCTGGATTGGTGGCGGACGTGAGGCGCTTCAGCGAGTCGTAAACATAAGTTCGCGTCTGCGATCCCTGGCTGACCGTCAACAGGTCGTCCATCACATCGTAGATATAAGTAGTCGCCTGATTCGGAGAATCAATTACCCCAAGCCCGTTGATATCGGGTTCGTCCACGCGGGCCAGGCGCCCCAGAGCATCAGTGATGCTGCGTCGTACCTTGCCAGCCTGATCGGCAACCGTGGTCGCGTTTCCCGAGTATGTGGTGTCAACCTTCCCAGTTGACGCGCCGTTCTTATCAAATGTCTCGACGCGCTTGACTCGACCCAGCCCGTCGTAGCTCATGTCGGCATAGCCGTAAGTAGCATCTAAGGTCGTGATAAAGGGGTTCGATGAACGGGCGACTCTTCCCAGGCTGTCATAGCTGGTCGTTGTTTTTATCGTTCCTTCCGGTACTGATTTGTGGGACTCAATCGTCCGTCCCAGGCCATCGTATATTATCGTTGCCGCAAGCACGCCGTCTCCGAAGCTCGCCTTGTCGCTGCTGGTAGTTATCGTGTGGGCGCTGTCATTGTAACTAAAAAGTGTCTGACTGTGGGTGCTAACCGAGAAATTACTTCCGTTGTCCCTGATTACCTGGGTGGGGCGATCCAGCGGATCATCATAACGCCCCGTGGTAACAACGCCATTAGCATCCTGTCCGTCAACGGGTTTGCCGGTGTAATAATCAAATTGAGTATACGAAGTGTGACCTAATGCGTTAGTGACCAGTCCCGAAAACGCGAACGTGCTTTGACCGCCAAGCTCGGACGGAGCCTGGGTGTTTGAAACCGCTTCTCCATCAGGTGCGCCAAACCTATCCGAGAAATCGAGGGCGGTCGAGTATCCGCGCGGATCGATTCCCTTCGCGATGTTCCCGGCCACATCGTATTGCATATACGAAACAGGCGAAGGCCCGCCTACGTTCAAAAACCGGGTCACCATTGTGATGTTTCCGCGTGTCAGGTAAGACGTATCGAATCCACTATCGTGGCCGGTTATTGCGGAACGCGCAATCAGAGCCGCGTGCTTCGGATTAGTCGCTTCCGCGGTGTAGTTGTCATATTCGTATGTTGTTTGTGATTTGAGAACCTCGGAGGCGGTAAAGACGGATTCCACGAGCGGAAGGCTCCGTAAATGAGGCGAGCCGAACGAGCCCGCGGTATAGGCCGCGCCGTTGACGTAACTCACGTTTGTGTGTCGGACGAGCGCACCAGCAACACCCGCTCCAAAGTCATATTCATAGGTATCGGTTTTGTTATTGAATTGGTCGTAAGTAAAGGTCTGCTTGGCGACTTGATTTGTATCTGAAAGCGTAGTGATACCCTGGCTCATTCGCGGATCCATTGCCGGTTCGCTTCCCTGATCCAGATTGAATGTGTTCGCCCACGAAGTCCACCATGCCACGTTGGTTCGCTGGGCAAAAGTATCGTCGGTTTTGCGAAGCATAACCACGCCGCCTGAATCATAAGCCTCCGTCCTGGTCTCTTTGCCTTCCGTCCAGGCAGGATATAGATACTCGGTTGCGGTCTGGAACAGGCTAGCCAGGCCGCTGCCGCTGAAGTAGTGCTTGTCTCTGGCAAGCAGGCTCTGACTCGCATCGTAATGATCTATTGTTGCGGTCGTATTCCAGCTCGGCCGCGAATCGGCAGCGCCGCTCTGTTGAACGCTGTAGACAGTACGCTGCTCGTACGCATTGCTGGTTCCTCCATTTGGATAGACGCGTCGTTCAACCAATCTTCGATAGATCTGCCAATCGCCACCACCAAGTGAATCGGAGTTCACTGCACCCGAGCCTGCGGTCATGTCGTATTCGATGGCGCCTCCGGTGGGAAGAACGACTCGGGCCAGCTCTCCATATTCATTGTAGAAAAACTGATAGCGCCTTCCGTCCGGCAGCCATAAGGACGCCGGCAGCTTTGGATTGTAATTGGCGGTGCTGCTTGCTCCATTCAACTCGGGAAAGAGCTGCGCGAAGGTCTTTAACGTGAAGCCAGACCCAGGCCGGTAGAGCTGGCTCAAGTTCATGTACCTTGAGATTCGTATTATCCTTTGAGCGCCGCCAAAGCCCTTAAATATTATTCGATCACACACATCGTAGGGCGAAACATCCGAGAACTTATACTGGATTGTGATCTGACGGTTTAGAGAATCCGTGATCGAAACTACTCGGTTGAAGGTGAGCGGGTCGTTGGAATTGGTTCCGTAGACGAAGCTGATGCGGTTACCATTACGATCCCTCATCCAGGAGACCAAACCGTTGTCGATTCTGTATTGAGTGCCATCCCGAAACATCAGTACACCGGAGGGGTATAAGAGCGCAGAGCCGGGATTGTTGCTATCGGTGATCGGAATCTGGGTACCGTCAGCCGAACAGGAGATAAAGGTCATTGCGCTGCCATCGGCTGAAACGAAAGTGCTCCCTCTTGAAAACGGCGCGCTGGTGCAGGTGATCTGTACGGGCTGCCCTCCGGTCTGCTGATCTCGAAGCTCGTATTCAGTGCCGTCTGGCGCCGTGAAGGTCAAACGTGTCAATGTGTAGCCGTACCTGGTTCCGGTTGTGGGACACGAATGCGGACGGATTCCGGTCTGCCGCCCGTGCATTACGCCGGGCCCGTAGCCTACTTCCAATCCCATCCACCAGTTCTCGCTCGGTCCATATGTATCTGTGCCTGTCTGTTCGCTGTGAACGTGATTTACCCGCCAGCGCTTCGTATTGAGCGCCAGCAACATAGCCATCTGCGCTGAGCCGCGTCCTCCTATATGCAGAAGAGGGAGCCTGAAATCGAGATTCCCATTGTAGGAATTTATGATCTCGAAACCGCTCAGCGCGTAGGAGCCCGCCGGCGAGCCCGGTGATATTCCCAGCGGGGTAGCACCGTCGGTCGGCGTTGTCGACGTAGTTTGAGCAAAATCGCTTGTTGCAAACAGGCACAACAAGATGGCTGATGCAGCTACCAGCATCAACCGCCTTTTGATGGGGGCGTTGTTATTGATCTTGAACACGTCTCTCTCCTTGCGCTCGATAGTCGCTCTGGTCGTGGTTTTCACTTATTGATCACAGTGATCGTGCAGGTCAGGCCGGGATGATTGGATTCCGACAGCGTGTACGTTCCAGGGGACAGTTCGAATAGATCGATCCAGTCAAGTTTTCTGTGATCGATGTTGACGCTCTGAATTAAGGGCCCCGCCTGGCGATCGAGTCTAAGCGCCATCTCGGTAAGACCCGAGCGATTGTCTACTGCAAGGAAGAACTTTCTGGCTGGTATAGCGATGCTCTCAGGCTCAAAGCCATCGGGCCGAAGCGTTATTCGTTGGATCTCCACCTGTTCTCCCTTTGCTTGCATTGAGACTGCGAACGTCGGCTCAGCCTCCGCTTCGCTTGCGGACAGATTTGATTTGTTCTCAACACTGGAAGTGTGGGCGCGAACTACGAGCACCACAGCCATTGAGATCACAACGAATCCGATGAATAACGCTGCCCCAGCCCTGAGACGCCCTCGTATGATCCGATTGCTACCGAGAGTGTCAGGCTTTGTTACGTGCTCGGTGGCACTCCCAGAGCGTTGATGCGCACTTCTCTCATTCATCTTCGTCATTCTGTTCTCCTTACTATCCTTGCTATCGAAATTCCTGTGGGCGGCATACGCCGATGGTCCATCGATTTCTTTGTCTCGCAGTATGATCTTTGTTCTCAATATTGCGTCAGCCGATTGGGCAGCACTGTGTCGCCGGATACGCCCCAGCTCGAGAACAAATATGTCGTGTAGGCGCCCGATGACAGCGGGATGATCCATGTGCCGTCCGAACTCCGCCAGATTCCCGGGTCCGCTTTGCCGTCTCCATCAAAGTCGCCGACTACCGGTGTGTCTCCGAGGCTGGGCCAACCCGCGGGCACAAACAGCGGCTGTGAAACGTTATATCCTGTGCTTGATTTCAAGATCGCATAGGCCTGGCTCTGTCCGCCTGCTGGTGGAACTATGTAGGCCAGATCCGCTTTTCCGTCTCCATCGAAGTCGGCCGCGATCGGCTGCAACCCCGCCCCTCCCCAACTGTAGAACTGCGCACTGATGTAGTTGGACGACGAGGTCAGGATCGCCCACAGGCCGCTCCGGTAGTAGCCAATGTCGGCTTTGCCGTCGCAGTCGAAATCCGCTGCTATAGGGATGTCTCCCGCCTGTCCTCCCCACTGCGCGAAAATGTTGGTGGTATAGTTGGAAGACGAGGTCGGGATGATCCATTGCCCGGTGGATGACCTCCAGAGTCCCGGATCTGCTTTATGGTCTCCGTCGAAATCCGCGGCGATCGGTATGTCTCCGAGGCCAGGGAATCCCGCGGATAGAAAAAGGCCCTGCCCTACGTTATAGCCCGTACTCGACAGGAGTATCGCGTAAATCTGTCCGCTTCCTGATGGAGCGATGTATGCGGGATCGGCTTTTCCGTCTCCGTCAAAATCGGCTACAAGCGGCAGCGATCCAGCCGCTCCCCACCCGAAGAACAAGCCGCTGGAGTAGCTGTACTGGATCGACGACTTCAGAATCCCGAACACTCCGTTGTGGTAGTAGATCATTTCGCTCTTATGATCCTGATCGAAATCGGCTCGTGGATTCGCCTGTCCGCTGCAGCTTCCGCCGCCGCCGCTCCCTCCGCCGCCCGGCTCTTCAGTAGCAACCATCCGCCCTCCTGCATACACGTATTCCTTCGAAGGCGAATTAGCATCGAATGCGGCGCCGGTTATTTTGGAGCTTTGTCCTGTTGTAGGCACGGCGGCTACGGTTTTAGAAACTGGAGTGGAGCGATGTAGAGTGGTCCACTGAGCCAGAACACCTGTGAGAGCAAGAAGAACAATTAGCGAGCCGACTAACGCGAGCGATTTACGCGATATTCTTGGGAGTCTTTTCAGCTTGTGGCGACTAATGCCAGAGGCCTTCTTCATCTTTTCCCCTCCATTGCTTTGCTCTCCGTCAACTTCACACAGGATGTGAAAGCGCGGTTAGAGCAGCCAGCGCATAGCGTTTGCTGGAAGACCAGAAGCTCGAAAAGTGCATCGAGTCTGGAGATTACAAATCCATCCCGTCACAGAAACGCTACTCGGGTCTTACTGCCTGCCGCATTCTTGCGAGTGCTACATCCGATCAACGTAACCGTTAAGAACTAGCGCCTCTATGCTACAAGCTCGACCTTTACTAATTTCTTTTTCGTCTATTGCGTTGGGCCAAAATGGTAACGCCTTCAGCTCAATGTTGAGGATGGCGTCATGTATAAATGACGACGATTGGAGAGAAAGTCATTTAATTTTTTTCTGATTTTCTCTGAGCCATACCTCTCACCCAACCGGTCTGGATGAGAATGACGGAAGTATCTCTCCGGCAGCCGGAATAGCTGGGGCTACCAATAGCTGAACTGGTTGACATAGGACCTTGTTCCTACCCCCTAACTGGCAGCTCAATTCTTTTCTTTTGATCACGCCGCGCTTTCAATAGTACAGCGATTATGTGTTTGATCTCTTTCACGAACTCACCACACCTCAGACCGAGGGTCGGTAGGTTGCCATAATAACGCCCGTAGTAGTCGTGCTGGTTTCAACGAGCTGAAATGCGGCATAGGGGCTTCCGTCGGGAAAAAGACGCCGTCCCGATCCGAGAACAAGCGGGTGAATAGAGAGTCCATACTCATCCACCAGATTACTACGCATCAGTGATTGAATAAGCGCTGCACTGCCAAGAACAACAAGGTCTTTTCCTGGTTGTTCCTTTAGCGCGGCTACGGACGCCGCCGCATCCCCTTTCAGCAATGTTGAGTTGGCCCAGGGGAGCGGTTCCTCGAGCGTCGTCGATGCAACAAACTTTTGTGAGTTGTTGAGTACTTCGGTGAAGGGATTGCCAGTCCGTCTGGGCCAGACGGAATAAAAGTCTTTATAGGTGCGTCGCCCAAACAGCAGATCGGGCATCGTCGCCATTCCTTCGGCGGCAGCTTTGCCCATGACGGGATCGAAGTAGGGTAGCGCCCAACCCCCACGATCGAATCCTCCTCGCGTATCCTCGTCGGATCGGCCCGGCGCCTGAATGACACCGTCGAGCGATACGCTCATTTTGACAATGACTCTTCTCATCGAATATCTCTCCCTTCGAATGCGATCTGGATCCCGGCACACGACGGTGCCATTTTCGCAATTTGATTAGAATGCCAGCGAACCATCTTCAACTCAAATTGAACTCAGAAGGCTCAAATTTCTCAGGAGGATGTTAGCTGTCTGCATCGTCTAAGGTAGGCCTGAAAGGCCGACTATAAAATAAACGGGGGCCAGAGCGTAGCGCGTCGCCCCTCCCCCTGGTAACGACACCACCCCTCAAGCTCTGAAGGCGCGACATAGGCGTTTCGCTGCTACGCCGAGAAAGCTAACACTTTGCCCAGACCACCCACGTCTGAAATCTCAATGTCTTCGTTTTCACGCCGACCATTCACACCGCGCCAACACAACCCTCTCTAAAATTTAGTTAAGCGCCGTCCAATCCACAGGAA
Source organism: Blastocatellia bacterium AA13 (assembly GCA_003222245.1). Taxonomy (GTDB): domain Bacteria; phylum Acidobacteriota; class Blastocatellia; order UBA7656; family UBA7656; genus QHVH01. The sequence goes on from QHVH01000002.1 coordinate 122,344, forward strand.
CCCTTCCCGAAATATAATTAAGCGCGTCAATCCACAGGTAGTTTGACATCATCCCATAATAAAACTACGCTTTCGTGCGCTTCAGAGGACCTGGAGCATTACCTGGAGCAATTTGCGTCCTATTCACGAATTTTCAGAGCGAGGTCTGAGAGATGAAAAAGGGTCTAGCCCTATTTCTAACGATGTTGATTGCGCTATTCGCTGCCACACATTTTGCTTACGCCCAGCGATCGTCGACGATTGTCATCACGCATGCGAATCTGATCGACGGCATATCAAATGAGGTGAGGCGCGATGTAACCGTGGTGATTGCCGACGGCCGCATTAGCAGGATCGAAACCGGCGCCGGTTCAGTTCCAGCCGGAGCAAGCATCATCGATCTCAAAGGACGCTGGCTACTGCCGGGGTTCATCGATGCGCACGTTCACATAGCGGACCTCAGGGCGGCCAGAACAGCGCTTACTTCCGGAGTTACCACGGCCCGCGCGCTCGGGGTCAATCATTTCGCCGACATAGGCATTCGTGAGTTGAATCACGCGGGCGCCGTCGACGTTCCGGACGTCATTTCAGCCGGGTATCACGTGCGTCCTCAACCAGCCGAAGATTTCTTTCTGGATGCACCGAAGTTACGGGACCTGATAGGCGGAGTCTCGGGAACGGAAGCGGTTCGGCGGCTGGTTCGTGCGATGATCGAACGAGGCGCGGACGTAATCAAGATCATGGCAACCGAACGCGCCGGGCTGCCGGAGACCGATCCGAGAAAGCGCGTCTTCACCGACGAAGAACTCGCGGCAGCCGTTGATGAAGCCCGAAAAGCCGGGCTCTTTGTGGCGGCTCACGCGCACGGAGATGAAGGAGCCGCCGCGGCCGTCCGTGCCGGCGTACGTTCCATCGAACACGGAACATATCTGAGCGATCAGACCCTCGCGTTGATGAAAGAACGCGGAACCTTTCTAGTTCCGACTATCGCCACCGTCATTGACTTGATAGAGCCGGGCGGCGACTACGACAACGCTCAATTGTCGATTCGCGGACGTGCGATGCTGCCGCGCGTTCGAGAAACAACGGCGAAGGCTTACAAGATGGGCGTCAAGATTGTTGTCGGAACCGACACCGGATATGGACCGACCAGCAATCGGCGCGTCTCACATGAAATCGTGGAGTTGGTTGGAGTCGGGATGACTCCAATGGATGCGATAAAAGCGGCTACTTCAATTTCCGCTGAATGTCTGGGCATCCACAAACGAACCGGTTCAATACAGCCGGGAATGGAAGCCGATCTCATAGCCGTGGAGCGCGATCCGCTCGCGGATGTTCGCAATCTCCAGGATGTCGTGCTTGTAGTCAATAACGGAAAAGTGGCGCTGCATCGGTTAGGCTGGTAAACAGCATGATTCGAATCGGCTTGCACATGTTGGAGGATCGATGATGAATTCTCGCGCTCGTTTAGCTCTCTACCTTTTCCTGAGCGTCGCGCTTTCTTGCGCGATTACCGGATCGAAGCGGCCCGTGATGGCGGAGGCCGAGCAGCTCCCGACTCCTGAAGAGTTCCTAGGGTTTCGAGTCGGGGCGGAAAAGAAGCTTGCCCGCTGGGACAAAATAGTCGAGTACCTGAATATTGTTGCGCGCAGCTCTGATCGCGTGAAGCTTCGAGAGCTCGGAAAGACGACGAACGGAAATCCCTTTATCGCTCTGGAAATCAGCTCGGCGGAAACAATAAAGAATCTCGATCATTTTAAACAGCTCGAACGCAAGCTCTATTTTCAGGGCGGCGCGCCAGGCGAACGAGAGCGCGAGGAGATATTCACATCCGGTAAAGCGGTTGTGCTGGTCACTTGCAACATTCATTCGACCGAGATCGGATCATCGCAGATGGTGTTGGAACTTATTCACCGACTCGCGACGGAAGACTCTCCAGTTGTGAAAAAGATACTCGACAACGTGATCTTCGTGCTGGTCCCCAGCCTCAATCCGGACGGGCAGATCATCGTCACCGATTGGTACAACAAGAACGTCGACACCGAGTTCGAAGCGAGCCCGCTGCCATGGCTCTATCATCCTTATATCGGCCACGACAACAATCGCGATATGTATATGTTTACTCAAAAAGAGAGCCAGATGACCGCGCGGCTGTTGTGGCACGACTGGTTTCCGTCGGTATGGCTGGACGAGCATCAGCAGGGCAGCCAGGGCGCTCGAATATTCGTTATGCCGGCGACCGACCCTATAAATCAGAACGTACATCCGCTGATCTATCGATGGAATGGAATCTTCGGTCAGTCACAGGCAGCGGCTCTTGAAGCAGAAGGCAAGGAAGGCATCATCTATAACTCGACCTACACGAATTTCTGGCAGGGGGCTATGGCCTGGAGCGGATGGTGGCACAATCAAATCGGGCTCCTGACCGAGGTTGCCAGCGCGCGTGTTGCTTCTACAATCGAGCAAAGAAAGGCGGTTTCGGGGCGCGCGGCGGCGCCGATGCCCGAAGAAGATTTTCAAGCGCAGAATCGGCGTCAGATGGAAAACCCGAACGAGCCGCTTTCGCCTCCTCGCGACATTACACCTCGAACCGAGTATCCGCGTCCGTGGCTCGGCGGCAAGTGGAGCCTTCGCGACATAGTCGATTATGAGCTGATCGCTACGATGGCCCTGCTGGAAACCGCGGCCGATCAGCGAGAGCAGTTGATTCGCCAGATTTACGAAGTCAACAAAGCCACGATAGCCGGTTCCAAGAGCGGTCCCGTCGCGATACTGATTGCGCCCGATCGACAGCAGGATTCGCGCGAAGCGTTTCACCTTGTAGAGCGACTACAGATGGGCGGCGTCGAAGTGTCTCGAGCCGACGGAGAATTCGAGGCCGACGGGAAAATGTATCCGGCAGGCACTTTTGTAATTCCGATGAATCAAGTATTCGCGCGGTACGCAAAAGATATGATCGAGAAACAGACCTATCCCGAAGTGAGGCGCGGCGGTCCGAATTCACCTCCCGAACCTCCATACGATGTGACCGCGTGGTCGCTCGGGATGCAGATGGGCGTCGAGACCGTGTTCGTCAACAAACCACTGCCCGCCGAAGCGAAGCTATCGAAACTGAACGATGCCCCAAAACCCGCGGGCGGCGTGAGCGGAACGAGCACATCTTTTAGCTTCATTTATCAGGGTCCCGATTCGGCGCGAGCGATTAACAGATTGCTCAAAGCAGGCGCCAGGATCATCCTGGCTTCGTATCCGGATCAGGGCGCGCAGAGGAGCACCGTGTTGTTCTATGGCGCGCCGCAAAAAGAAGTTGAATCAATCGCGCTCAATACCGGCGTCACGATGGCGGCCGGCCCGCGCATCAGCTCGAATTCTCGCGAAGGCTTTACAAAAGCCAACTGGCCTCTCAAGCAGCCGAAGCCTCAATCGATTGCGACAATCAATGCACCCCGCCTTGGGCTGTATCAATCCTGGACTTCCAATATGGATGAAGGCTGGACGAGATGGGTTCTCGAGCAATACGACTTCGCGTATACCAACCTTCACAATTCCGACATAAGAGCAGGCAAGCTCCGCGAGAAGTTCGACGCGATCATTCTTCCTGACCAGCAGCCTCGGGATATTCTTAGTGGGCTCGACTTTAAGGCAGTACGGCCCGAGTATCGCGGCGGCATAGGAGACGAAGGCTTGGCCGCATTACGCGAATTCGTGCGAGACGGCGGAACTCTGATAGCTCTGGGAGCGAGCTGCGATCTCGCAATCGACAAATTTCCGATACCGGTGCGGGATCTCAAACGAGGCCTGACTCGCGATCAGCACTTCGCGCCGGGAACTATTGTCCGGATCCAGGTTGATAACTCCAGCCAGATCGGAGCCGGGATGCCGTCAGAGACTTATGGCTTCTACAACAACAGCCCGTTCTTCTCGCTCGTCGAGGGCTTTTCTTCACAGAAGGCTTCGGTAATCGCGCGCTATCCAAATTCAGACATAGTTGCTTCGGGCTGGTTGAAGGGCGAAGACCTGATGGCCGGGCGCGCGGCCGTCGTGTCGGTCGAGATGAACCCGGGCCGAATAGTGTTATTCGGCCTGCGTCCTCAACACCGCGCCCAGACTCACGCAACGTTCCCGCTGTTGTTCAATGCCATTTATTCATCCGTGGAGCAAAAATAATACTCTACGGCGACAAAGCCGATCAGAGCACCTCATCTACCGGAGGCGGTAATATGCACTTCGATAGCAACTCCGTTTCGATATCGATGCCTGGGTTGGTTTGGAATCGAGGAGTTCTCGGGCTCCGTGAAGCTGACGGTGACGCACGATGAGCTAGACGAAGAGATGTTCGGAAGCATTTCGTTCGGATGGCCAGTGGTACTCTAAGGACTTAAGACTCTCCTCGAGACAGGCAAGACTCTGAACATCGAGCTGAACAATATAAATGTGATTGAGAATCTCGAATGAGCCGCGTGCCTTGGAAGAGCGGCCTCCATGTTGCCAAGGGCCGCTCTTCCAGAGCTTGATGGGAATGAGGGGGCGCACTGTTATCGAAAGGCGTCTCCTATCCGGGGACCACGAAGCGCGCCCTCGTGCGCAGCATCTTCATAAGCGATTCCGGACAAAGATCAGAATGCCTCTCTTGGCCGCTCGTCTGAGCCTTGCCTTGTCTCAGCCTTAGACAAGGTCCTTCCGATCGGGTACCCTTGATCTACCCCATCCATATCAAACCGATTCCGAGTAAAAGATTCGAGCTATGCCAGAGAATCCAAAGATCAGCGTCCTCATTCCGGCATTCAACGAACAGGGTCTAATTTCAGAGGCGATCGCCTCGGTCAATCGCAGCTTCGAACAGCTTTCGTTGACTTCATATGAGATTGTAGTCTGCGACAATAATTCAACCGATCAGACAGCCAATACAGCGCGCGAAAGCGGAGCTAAGGTTGTTTTCGAGCCTCACAATCAAATCGCGAGAGCCCGCAATACGGCCGCTCGTCACGCTCGCGGAGAATGGCTCATGTTCATGGACGCCGATACTCATTTGAATGCGCAAGTGCTGGCGGCAGCCATAGAGAAGCTCTCTTCGGGCAAGGTCTGCGGAGGGGGTGCGCTGCTGCAATTCGACCGCGAGGTTGCCGGTATCGCCAGATTTCTATCTCGAGTGTGGCGCTGGGCATCGCCGCGCTTCGGACTTGCTGGAGGCGCTTTTATCTTCTCAACTCGCGATGCGTGGCAAGCCGTCGATGGATTTGATGAAGAGTTGTATGCCGCGGAAGATGTGAGCTTCTCCAGACGGCTTAAGAAATGGGGCAAGCGAAACGGGATGCGCTTCCTTGTACTCACCGATCCGCCGATACTCACTTCGGGCCGCAAGCTGGACTCCTACGGTTCGTGGCGGATCGTGCGCGAGCTATCAATGCTCGCGCTGCCCGGAGCGCTCAAGAGTCGAAGCAAGACACGTCTCTGGTATGAACGATGAGTCGTTAAACTCGAATTCTCTTCACCGACTACATTCATAACTCAATTGAATTTCATGAGTGTTTCCCAAGCCCGATGAAATTCCCTGGACGGTTAAGCCGTGGTACAGGCCGTCGAGCTCAGCGCTGATGCCTGACCGCTGAAAGCGAATTCACTCAAAGCTCCTGGGCCGTCGGCCTCACGACGATCTCGTTGATTGCAATTTGATCGGGCAGACCGAGCGCATACGAAATGGCGTCGGCGATGGCTGAGGCAGGGATGCCGTAAGTCAGATTGCTCAGCGCTTCCTTTACGGTCTCATCGGTGATGCTATCGCGCAGCTCGGTAACGACGGCTCCCGGACTTATTATGGTCACCCTGATTTTCCCGACCGTCTCTTTGCGCAGGCCCTCGCTGATCGCTCTCACCGCGTGTTTGGTTCCTGCGTAGACCGCTGAGGTCGGGCGCACCACGTGGCCGGCCACTGAAGACACATTCACGATATGGCCCGTACCTCGCTCCAGCATGTGTTTGAGCACGGCGTGAATCCCATAGAGAACGCCTTTGATATTAACGTCGATCATGCGGTCCCAGTCATCCACGCGATCCGCGGAAAGAAACGAGAGAGGCATTATGCCGGCGTTGTTAACGATGGCGTCAATGCGCCCAAACCGATCCAGGGTCACCGATGCAAGCCGTTCCATTTCAGCGCGGCTCGTGACATCGGTTTGTTGAAAGGCCGCATTAGTTCCGATTGCGGCGGCCAGGGCCTCAAGCCTGTCCTTGCGGCGCGCACCCAGCATGACGTGTGCGCCTTCGGCTGCGAGCTTCTTTGCGGTGGCTTCACCGATTCCGCTACTTGCGCCGGTTATGATGACAACCTTGTTCTCCAGCAGGTTCATCAGCCCTCCTCTGGTTCAGACGCCCAGCAAACATCGCGCGGCCGGTGTAAGCCCTTCGGATGAATAAATCCTCTGGCTTCCTGGCGGCGCCGATCTTCGCGCCGTGAACTGACAGGTAATCACATCATTGTTCGTCGAATGAATTTCTATCGATACTGGAACGCGGCGGCTTTCTCTTCGCGCGCACTGGAAATAAACGGCGAGACCGTTTCAAGCGCCCGTGAAATGTATTCATCCTGCTGTCCAACAGGAACCACATATGACAGAGCGTCGACAGCCGCTTCTCTTCCGAGCGATCGCCAGATGATCCACGTGGCAAGGTATTGCCCGGCCAGACAGCCGCCGGCAGAGGCTATGTTCCCTTCCGCGTGGAACGGCGTATCCAGTACGCGTACACCATCGGCCTCGATCATCGGGCGCGTCTTCAAATCCGTACAAATCGGCATTCCCTCGACCAGGCCAAGCCCGGCAAGAATCAAGGCGCCGGAGCATTGTGACGCAATTAGCTGGCGTTCCGGATCCACGCGAATCCGCGACATTATCGACTCATCGCGAGCGACTTGTTGAGTCAACCGACCGCTTCCGATGATAACGGCATCGGCTTCCGAGACGAACTCGAGCGGCTTCTGTGCGGACATTACGACGCCGTTCATCGACGTTACGGTCTGAGACGGCGCCGTAATCTCCGCTTTCCAACCGTCTGAATGAACGCGATTCAGAATGTAAGCGGCTACAAATGAATCGATCTCATTGAAGCCGTCGAACGTGCATACAGCAATCTTCATAATGTAGACCTCGCTTCAGGCGACCGATATGACTACTCGTTGTAACGGAGGCAGCTCACGCATTTCGCTCTTCGAGAATCCCGCGTCGGCAAACATTCTCTCGATTTCGCGAAACGTGTATGCATCGCCTGCCGGTGTTCCAGCAAGCATCGTGAGGCTGAAGGCGGCTGCATTGGGCGGTGTGACGCGATCGTCATTAGGTATGAACTCCAGGGCCACGGCGCGGCCGCCCTTCTTTAGTGCGGCTTTGACCTTCTTGAGCAAGCTCTCGTTTGTCTGAACATCAAAATGATGAAGGAAATTCGTAATCAGGACGATGTCGTAATCATTGCCGAAATCAACTTCGAACGCGCTGCCGCTGATTTTATGATGACGATCCGCCACTCCGGCTGCTACCGCATTTTCGCCCGCGACTTCGAGAACAGGAGCCCAATCGACCGCATATATCCGAGCGGCGGAATTGCGCTTTGCGAACGCGATCCCGAACGCTCCGTGACCGGCGGCTATATCGAGCACCTTAAGCGGCTGATCGGCCTGTGCATCGACCATTTCCGCGATGGCCTGAGCAGCGGGTTGCATTAGCGGAGCCATGCCCCGCGCGAACTTCACCCATACAGGGTTTTCGGGAGTCGTCGTCGCGGCCTCTCCTTTCGCCGCGCCTCCCTTGCGAACCGCGTCGGTGAGCAGGTCGAACCCTTCGGTCACCATCGGTGAGGTCAGAAATTCAACCGCCGCTCCTACATACGCAGGAGATTGCTTATTGAGAAACAAAGCGGATTCCTGGGTCAGCCCGTAATGGCCGTCCTGCTTTGTGAGAAAACCATTCAACGTCAGATAGTCGCAGAGAATTCGCGCTCCACGTTCAGCCGCGCCGCAGCGCTCCGCTATTTCAGAAGCGCGTGTGTTGCCTTCCGCTATCGCCGTAAAAATCTCTAGTTCTACGGCAGCTCGAATTGCCGCCGTACGTTGATACGCAATCAGCGTATCGAAGAAGAGCTCGGGTGATGGTTGTTTTGCTTCGGCATTCATTCCCTTATGACCTCTCTCGAAATTATTAATGAACTACATTGCTTATCGATACGATCAGCAGGCGCGCGCCGGTTGAGCCATTTACTCGAAAATCGTTGCGCGCGCTCTGCTGCGTCGAGAGTTGGGCGCGCTGGGGTTACGTCTGATCGTAGACGCGAAGAAAATCGTCGCGCGAGATACCGGCTTGCGTCAGGATTGTTCTGAGCGTCGATGATTTGAGGCGCTGGTGGTTTGGCATAGTCAATGGCGTGCGTGTGCCATCCGCATTCTCGCGCACCATCGCGATGTGGTTACCCTCGCGCACCATGCGAAAGCCCAAACTCTCGAGCGAACGCTTCACTCGCGCGACCGGCGCATCAACCGGAAACTTAGTCGTCACACCGCGACCCTTGCTTCAGTCACGAACACGTGCAGCAGCGGCTGATCCATTTCGAGTTCCGCGGCGCCGAAACTCTCCACGTGAAACTTGATTGCGGATGTGACATCCGCGATCGCTTCGTCCAGTGTGTCTCCCTGGCCGACGATCACTCCACGTAGTCCGACTGGATATGCCACAAATCCATCAGCGTGTTCCTCGACAATGATTTTTAGGTCGTTTGTCATGACTGCCTCCAGCCCCGAACATACCACAGGCCGCCGCCCACCCCAAGGTTCACCTTGATCTGGCTAGCAGCGCACAACTCGCGATTGAATGGCTGCTTTCCGCGCGCGAGATCGGCTTATCTGGCGAGATAGCGTTCGTACTGATCGAATTCATCCTCGGCGGCATCGTATCGTTCCAATCGCCGATACGCCTTGCTCAGATAGTAGTGCGCCATAGCATATCCCGGGCGAAGGTTCACCGATGTTCGAAGCGCTTCGACGGCTCGCAGCGTCATTGATTCGTCGACCGACTTCTCGGCCAGCACCTCATACGCGGCGCCGAGCTGAAAGTAGCCATCCGCATCGGACGGAGCGAGCTTGGTGTATTCCGTAAGCATCTGCGCCGCCTCTTCGTACAGGCCGATCGCGAATAGCGAAGTTCCAAAGTTTAGATAGTAAGTCTTGACGCTCCGGACGTAATCGCGATCCGGAAGCGCGAGCCGATATTCGGCGGCCGCATTCGCGTGCTGCCCGACCGCTTGATATGCGAGACCTCGAAGGTGGTGGGCCCGGGCGCTGTCCGGTTCCAATTTTATAGCGAGATCAAGGTAACGAGCCGCCCGCCCGGGATCTTGCTTCATCAGATGGTACTTGCCCAGATTCACCAATGTATAAAAGTGATTGGGATCAATTGCGAGCGCCTGATCCCAATGGTCGACCGCGACGGCGTCCTCTCCCATTGCCATCTTGATCTCGCCCAGCAGGCTTTCGGCACGCGCGCTTTGCCTGATTTGCTGCGAATACCCTATGAACTGTTGAGCACGTCCGAGATCCGTGCGCTTTATCGCGCCTACGGCCATATCAAGCAGGAAGTCAGCCGGACCGGCCGATTGCGGATTCGGGTCAAAGAACAGAAGGTTTGAGAATGAGGCGGCCTGCCGAGTCCGAGACAGGTCTCCGATGACATACGGCCGCGCGCCGATAGCTATCGAGCGGCCATTTGGCGTGAACGGGTCGGCTGGCTCCGCCGCCGCAAGAAGCTCTTTCACGTTCCTTTCGACTGTGTCCTCGCTGATGCCTACTCGCCGGGGGGCATTGAACTCGATCAGCGCATTGTCGTCGGTGTTCAACTGCGCGTTAGTCGCGAAACCGGCAGCCTCATCGGGGCCGAGATAAAATCGAGACAACAAATCCGCTGCATCTCCAACGCCTGCGCGGCGCGCGTCCCAGGCGATCTTTTGGTCTCGCAGATTTGCCGAAATCGTGGAGGCATCGATCTGGAATGACTGTTTGCTTCCCAACAACATCAGGTCGCCCTGAGCGCCCCTGAATAAATAGACATTGGGAAAGACGCTTCGGAATGTCGCGACCAGAGTTCGCACGTCCTCGGGAGGCATCTCGTAAATCTGAAGCCACTGACTGAACAAACCCTTGTCATTGAGCCTCGCGGCTCCGCGGCTGAAGTACTCCCGCGTAAATAAATTCGCCACGCCGGTCAGCCAGGGGTTTGAAGGCTCCGATACGATGACGTCGAACTTCTCGTCTGAAGTATCAATAAAGTTCCGCCCGTCGTTCGCGACAAGCCTCAACCGCTTATCATCCAGCGGCCGATTGTTGACGTCTTCGAAGAACTGAGTCGCCTCCGTTACCGCGGGCTCGAGTTCCACACAGGTGACCTTCTGAATGGGAAACTGCTCAACCGATCCGAGCGTGACGCCGCTTCCCATGCCGATCACGAGCACATTATCGGTGCGCTGGCGCAAGAGGAGCGGGAGACTCCCGATCAGTATCTGAGTAGGCAGGTCGCCCGCGGTCGAGGCATCGGGCTTGCCGTTTACTTTAAGCACACGGCCGCCCTCCTGCTTCTGCACCGCCACAGTAGCGGTCACGCCTTCCTTGTAATAAACAGTTTCTCCTTCGCCTCCGCGCTTGAAGTAGTCAAAGAATTCGGCTCGGCTCATCTTACTCATCGACGGAGCGTACCTATAAACGGCGCTCGACATCACCGCGATGTTCCATGGAGGCCTGATGAATACCGCAACGATCAAGAGAGCGAAGGTGCAGACGGCAGCGACCGGTGATCGCTTGCGCGTTCCTTTTGCGGAAATCGCGTAGAATACCGCGAAAGCGATGACAAAGTTGAGAGCGACGCAAACCCTCAAGCTTCCAATGAGTCCCAACCACGGAACCAGGACAAATCCGCTGATAAACGCTCCGACAATGGCTCCCGCCGTGTTTACCGCGTAAACCTGACCTACAGCCTCGCCCGGATTCGTGTGATGCTCCGCGTCACCGTAGACGATTCGCACAACGAGAGGAAACAATGCGCCCAGTAATATCGTCGGAACGATCATTACGAGCGCGGATACAAAAAACTTGAAGGCGAGGTTCAACCCGAAAGAAGGCGCGGCGCTGGAGCGGCTAATGGCTATGAATGCGTAGGGAAGCTCGTTGAAAAGGAACGCGCCCGCTAGCGATGTCACTCCAATGCCAATTTCGATCTTTGCAAATACGCTCAAGGGGCGCATGAGCCTGTCTACGATACGCGCTGAAACCGAGCCCCCGATCGCCAGGCCCGCCAGGAACGTCGCCAGCATAATGCTGAATGCATATACGGAAGAGCCGATGATCAGGCTGAGAATACGGCTCCATATCACCTCGTAGGAGAGCGCTACAAATCCGGATGCGGCGAACGCACCGAGTATCGTGATCTTCTGAGCGCGGGTCATTCCACGCCCTTCCCCGCGGTGCTCCGCGTTGGAGGGCCTTAAACGAAATAATCTCCGCCATAGCTTTATGGAGGACTCGCGCTTGCCACGCCGGCTCCGCGCCCTTGTCATCGACTGCTCGTTCTCTTCAACTACAGGGGTACGCAGCGAAAAAGCAACGAGTCCGAGTACGATGTTAATGGCCGCCGCGACTTCGGTGGAAGCCTTCATTCCGGCGGCGGGCATAAGGGCGATTCCGCCAAAGACGGCTCCGACCATTGCGCCAAAGGTATTCACCGAATACAAAGCGCCGACTTTCAAGCCGATTGACGAAGAGCGAGCCGCATAGAAGCTCGCCAGCACCGGAAGCGTGGCCCCCATCAATGTCGTCGGAAGTATCAAGACCGCCGAAGCGAGCACAAATCGAATAATACTCAGCGCAAAAAACGAAAGGTTCAATACTCTTGTCGCGGGCTGATAGACCAGAGGAAGGGCGGAAAAGAGGAAAGGAACGAGGAGCCCGTAGATACCGATGCTCAATTCTAGAAGGGCATAAGCTCGGATTGGATGCTTGAGCTTACCGCTCCTGCGGCCGAGATAATAGCTGCCGGCTGCAAGGCCGCACATGAATGATGTCAAAACAGTGCTGGCGGCAAACGAAGTCGCCCCAAAGACCAGCACCAGTTCTCGGACCCAGACTACTTGATAAATGAGTCCGCTTATTCCGGAGCCGAAGAAACACGCCAGCACAAACCAGGCCGTTCGGTTGCCCGAACGCCGTTTTTCAGAGCTGTCTACCCGTGTCAAATTCAACCGGCCGCTCTTTATTCTTAGAAGTTATTTACAGGAGCGCGGCCGCTCTGCCGAAACGGTTCGCGCATTATCAAACGCAAACTTGCCTCGATCATTCTCGCAGAGAGCAATCGGCGTTGTACAGAAGGAACGTGAGGGACTATCGCTCGATCAATCGCACGTGTGTGTAAAAACACCGCTGTTGAGCAGGACTACTGGTTAACTAGAGTCGGTTATCCGCCGAAGATGCCTCGTGTCTTTCTTTTTTCTTGTATTTCGTTGGGCTCGCTCTCCACTTCTACGAGGGCCTTTCGTTCGACTGCTTCTTGAGACATCCGGACCGCTCCGTTGAAGATCGCGCCTTCCTCGACGATGAGTATGGGTGTAAGCAAATCGCCGGCGACTCTTCCTGTACGATGAATCTCTACGCGCGATCTCGCGGTGAGATCGCCTTCCAGATTTCCGTGAATCACACAGACGCCGATGTCTATTTCCGCTTTGACGGTTCCGAATTCACCGATGATCAAGGAGCCTCCTTCGGAGCTGATTTTGCCGGTCACCTTGCCTTCAATCTCCAGTCTGTCCGCGAAGGTAATGTTGCCGGAGACCTCGACCCCCTGGCCGATCAGTCCTTCGTCGGGAGCTCCTCCATTTGCCTTTCCAAGCCTTATCCCCATCATTTTCTCCAGCACGCGGGCTACTCCTCCAATACGTGCGCTTCTTTCTTGATTCACCACTCGAAACCTCGTGCCTTATAGATGAGGCAGGCTCATAAGTCAAGGTAGGCGGCGAACAGGTAAGCGGCGGGCCCGTGGGCTGACTTGCAGCCAGACACAATAAAGCGGGACTCACATTTTAATGAGCCCCGCTTGAAACCGCTATGGATGAGTCTTTTCTTACTTGACCGCAACCTCAATCTGCTTGGGTTTGGCTTCTTCTTTCTTGGGAAGCGTCAATTTCAGCATGCCGTCCTTGAACTCGGCCGCGATTGCCTCAATATTCACATTAGGCGGCAAAGTGAAGGACCTGAAGAACTGGCCGTAGTTGCGCTCAACTCGATGATAGTTGTCGCGCTTCTCTTCGTTCTCGAGCCGCCTCTCGCCGTTGATCGTCAACACGTTCTTATCGAGGCTGACCTTCACATCGTCCTTATTGATCTCAGGCAGTTCGGCCTTGATCAGATAAGCACCCTCATCTTCGTAAACGTCGACCGCCGGCGTCCATGCGCTCAAAGTTGATGTTTCGCGCTCTCGTGCGCCGAACGCGTCCGCCAGAACCCGGTTCATCCCGCGCTGAAAATCAAAGATGTCGCTAAAGGGATTGGTCGTCGCAAACGTCGATGCGCTCGGTATTCTCGCCACTGAAACTCCTGTTCTAGCCATCTCACTATTCCTCCTTGATGTTTTTGATCTCGCTCAATTTCGTTGGAAACTCTTGTAGTTTCGATTCTCTTTCATCGAAGCCCCGTCGAAGACTTCGCTATGATTCCCACATCGTCTGATCTGTGCTTTATCAATTCTCGATCTCTTACGTCTCCCGGTCTTTCTCTATCACGCGTCAGAGTATAAAATCTGCGTGCATTACTGTCAAGATTATTTTATGAATTTTCAGAAGAAAATTATCGATACATTGAAGAGATATGTTGTCGCGTGAGGTGGCGGCTCTGGGTTACGGTTGGAAGGTCTTGATTGTTAATGTGTTACCGTCGGTTTCAGCAGTGACGGCGCCGCTCTGGCCGGTTCTATATAACGTCACTCCCCGGCTCGAATAGCGCGAGAGTACCTCCTGGTGAGGATGTCCAAACCGACTGGGCTCACCAACCGACACTATAGCTATGGCGGGGTTTACCGCGTCGAGGAAGGGATTGGAAGAAGAGGTTCGCGAACCATGATGCGGAACCTTCAGTAGATCTGCTTTTAAGATCGCGCCCGCCCGAACCATCGCGCTTTCGGCCGATTGCTCGACGTCGCCCGCCAACAGAATCGACTCACGGCCGTATGAAAGCCGCAGCACCAGCGAGTCATTGTTGCCATTTATATGTTGACGAGCCTGTCCACCATCGGGCCATAAGACATCGACCTCAATGCCGTCGAGCACAAACCGGCGTCCGGCATCCAGTTTTCCAACCGGGACTTTCCGATCCTTTGCGGTCGCGGCCAATCTGAAATAATCCGAACCGCTCTCCGGAGAATCTCCGATCAGTAGTTCACCAACCTTGAAGTTCTGCAAGACCGCGAATAAACCGCCGACATGATCCTGGTGAGAGTGGGTAGCTAAAACATAGTCTATTTTTCTGAGCCCAAGCGACCATAGAAATCTCGAGACAACCGTCTCGCCGATGCGGCTGATCTGATGCGTTTCTAAGCCTTCGGAGCGATGTTCCAAACCGTCTGTCGCTGATCTTTCCGCCGCGGCCGGTGAATGAGGAAACGTGATTTCGCCTCCGCCGTCCACAAGCATCGTGCGGCCTTGCGGAAATACGATGAGAGCGGAGTCTCCCTGACCGACGTCAAGAAAATATACCGTTAGCTTCCCGCGCGTGATCCCTTCAACAGGACGAATCACAACAATCCACATAAGTACGAAGGTGAGAGCCGACGCAAAAAAGAATTGCGTTCTTCGCCCGCCCGGGTTTAAGGCTTGCCGTTCTGCGGCCGAATCGCGCATTGAGGATTTCTTCGACGGTTTGTGCCGCTGTCCCAGGGGACGCCAGCCATCAAGGAGGGTTGAGAGCGATATTAACGGAACGTAATAAATCGCATACGCTATGCGCTGCCATCCCTCATACTGCGGCGCCCTCCACGTTGACCATGAGTATGAGAGAAATGGAGTGACCGAATTGACCAGCATGAATTTCGCGGCCGCACACAGAAGCGCGAAATGCGAGGCCAGCCACTCACTGAACGAGCCCGCAATTATCGCAGCGCATCCGAAAACCATAAGGGCCGCGGTAAACAGGCCGGCAGTGACATTCAACAGAATTCCAATCGGGCTCACTCGATTGAAGTACAGGATCATCAATGGAGCGGTAGAAATCTGAATTGCCGTAGACACGACTATGAGAAGCACGACCGCTCTCAGAAGCGATTGCACTCGACGCAGATTCAGGCATACCGCCGTGCGCGATTTGTGCAAACGGTAGCGCACCGGCGCAACTGTCATATCGCGATCGAATTGCCGCTGATCCCAAAACATGGTTTCAGCGAGCCAGACGATCCATCGCGTCGCGCGGGGAGGATGCGGCGCGCGGGACGAAGGCCGCCAGCTCCCGATTTCCCTCAGCTTATCTATAAACGGGATTCCAAGAGCGACGATTCCAGCCACCGCCGCGAAGCTCAATTGAAAGCCCGGATCGGCAATTAGCCCAGGACTCCATACAAGCATGATGAAGGCCGCCATCGCGACGGTATTCAGCGAGGCCGCGCGACGAAACAACAGTGGGCCTATCAAGCCTACGGAGATCATTGTCGTCGCCCTGACCACGGGAGGCGCCAGCCCGACCATAATCGCATACGCCCATAGGACTACAATCGAGAGCGCCACCCAAAGCGAATTCCCGCGGAGACGGCGCCATCCCAGCATAAGCCATGCAATGATGCCGACGTGCAGGCCGGCGACGACCAGCGTGTGAAATGTTCCGCCTTGCTTAAGACGCTGTGCCGTCTCATTGTCGATGAAGTTTCTGTTACCCGCGAGGACTGCCTTCAATACTCCGGCTAGACGCGGTTCAAACCGCGAATCGATGGAGTTCATCAGACCGGCTCTGAGCTTGTACAGCGGCTCGAGCAACAGGTTACGTTTTGCTCGCCCGAGATTCTCGATTAATGGCGGGCTCTTTATGACACCCGCGAGATCGTATCCTTCGCGTTCCAGGAACTCGTCGAAATCCGGAGAGCCGGGATTGTGATAGCTGCGGGGCGGACCGATTCGGGCTACAACGCGAATCCGGTAGCCGTACTGAAGTCCAAGGCCGTCGATCTCTTCCTTCGCTCGCAAATCCGGAGTTGATATCGTGAGTTTCACGTTTCCAGTTGCGATGTGGGAATCTCTCGCTCTTTGGACGGATTCGATAGCAAGATCGAGATAGTAGGCGATCGGAGCAGGTTCAGGAGGATGAACCAGAACGCCGGTGATCTCGACTTGATCCTGATTACCGAACTCACCCGATTCGTAAATCTGTCTAATATTGGAAGCGCCTTTGCGACCGATCTCAGCGGAGGAGAGGGCCATCCCCGCGGTAGCGCTACAGATCAGGAGCCAGACCGTTAGCTCGCTCTTCTTCACGGCCATCGATATCGCAATAATGACGAAAATCGCAGTGAGCAGAATTGATAGCGTCGGAGGTAGATTGAAGACTCGATTGACGACGATCCCAGCCGCAAGCGCCGCAGCGAGGTAAATAAATGGTTGCCGCCGTGGTACGAGTTGGGACCTGCTCATTCCAGGCTAAGGGACGCAATCAGTCAAGTAAAAACTTATGCGGAATTGAAGTTCCGCGGCTTGATGGCCGCAAGTTGACAATCGTCGGCGCTGCGTTTAATGATCTACCTGCTTATGAGCGAGCGCCGTCCGGAAGATCTTCATCAAAGTGTCATTGAATTCGCCAGAGCTGTCGACGCTCCTGAAGATTCGTTTCTCTTGAAACGCCTTTCACTCGGGGACGCCGAAGGACTCCAATCAATAATTGACGGTATCACTCTTGCGCTCATCAGTTTTTGTTATCACCGCCATCCTCGAGGTGAAAACGTCCACGAGGTTATGGAGCTTCTCGAGTCAGCGGCTCCGGGATCAAAAGATGCCCTCGATCTCGAGCAGCGTGCTGATGATGCCGCGGCGCTCCAGATCCCTTTTGTCGTGACGATCAACAGATTGGTTGAAGAGTATTACCACTTAAGGCAGTCGCTCGAAGCGAGGCTGGCCTCATAAGCTCTCACCGTTCAAAACAGGTCGTCATCTTCATCCGAAGCGTGGCGCGGTCCTTTAGACTTGCCATCTTTGACTTCGTTTGATATTTCGGCCCGCCTTTCTTTTGCCAGCTTCATGATCATCGAAAGGTGCTTTCTGGCGCGGCGAGCGGCGGCCTTATTGCCTTTCTGATTGAATACCATATTCTCGGCCGCAAAGCGCCCGACCTCCACAAGCAACATCCCGGTGGTCGTGCCTTGCGAACGCCGGTCGAATAACCTTCGATCGTCGCCGGTGCGCCGCTCGGAAACTCCCGTAGGCGGGCCGAGGTCTTCTTTGCGCCGCTCTTCTCTGCGCCGCTCGTCTGCTCTGCGATCAGTCCCATTCCAGTCGGAAGAGTGTTCGTCTGCCATCGCTCGCTCCGTCTAAAGATTATTTCCTGCGCCTGTCCGTCAGGCGACAAAAAGCAGGGCCGCGGAAAAACAGGTTTCCGGCGAGTACCTCTAGTAATCTGAGTAGACTCAGAAGTAATGGTAACTCGCCGCACGCGTAGTCTAACACAGCGCCCGGAGGTTTCAAGCGGCTTATTTGGCCGCATATGGAGCGCGGTCCCTCAGCCTGGCTCAGTAGCGCTGATGCGGCCGTCCAATGTCTCAGCCGGGAGTCTCAGCCCGTCTTTAGCATCTCGCGCGCGTGCTTGCGCGCGACCTCGGTTATGTCGGCGCCGGTCAGCATGCGGGCTATCTCTTCTACACGCGATTTGCGATCAAGGTTTTCGACTGAAACCTCGGTTCGACCCCTCGTCGCCTCTTTTCGAACTAGCAGATGGGAATCCGCAAATCGGGCGATCTGGGCTTGATGGGTGACGCATAAGACCTGATTAGAATCCGAAAGCCTCTTGAGCTTCGCCCCGACGGCTTCCGAGACCCGTCCGCCGATACCCGAGTCCACCTCATCGAAAACTATGGTCCGCGGGAAGGCGGTAGCGTTGGCGACTGTTTTCAGAACCAGCATCAAGCGTGAAGCCTCCCCGCCTGAAGCCACCTTGGCCAGCGGTTTTACTGGTTCCCCTGGATTCGCTGAGAAAAAGAACTCGATATGATCGATTCCGCGACTGGTGAAGTAGTCGGCATCGGAGCTCGCCTCGCCTCGCAGCTCTATATTGATCCTGAAGCGCGCGTTTTCCATCGCGACTTCACCCAGGCTCTTCTCGACTTCGCGCTCGAATTTTTTCGCGGCTCGAACTCGGTACTGATGAAGCTCGGTCGCGGCCTCAAAATATTCGCCGCGAGCGGCTTCCAGCTCGGCGGCAAGCCGGCGCTCTCTTTCATCCGAGCGCTCGATCTGCGCGAGGCGTTCCTGCGATCCGGCCAGATGCTCCAGGGCGGCGGGGATCGTTCCGCCGTACTTGCGCTTCAGCCTTGATAATTCCGCTAAGCGGTCTTCGACTTCCGCCAGACGCGAAGGCGAGAGCTCCAGACTGCCCGAAAACTCGCGCAGTGAATAAGCCAGATCCTCAAGCACGGCCCGAGCGGAATCGAGCGATTCCGCGTAGCTTTTGAACGAAGATTCGTATTGAGCAAGCTCTTCGATTCTGCGCGCCGCTTGACCGACCCGAGCCATTGCGGAATCGTCGGCTTCGTAGCTCAGAGCAAACGCCTCGGAACACAACGTAGACAGCTTTTCTATGTTGGTAAGACGGCGGCGCTCTTCTTCGAGTCTTTCTTCCTCACCGGCCTCAAGCCCAGCACGCTCGAGCTCCGCCGTCTGAAATTTGAGCAGATCTAATAGCTGAAATCGCTCGGACTCTTCGCGGCGAACCTCTTCCAGATCGCGCTTGATCACATCCCAGCGCTTATACAGCAGCGCGACTTTTTCACGCTGAGACTCAAGCTCCGCATGAGCATCCAGCAGGTTCCCGTGTGTGACCGGATCGAAGAGGGTTTGCTGATCACCCTGACCGTGAATGTCGACCAGGAAAGGCCTCAGCTCTCGTAACAGGCCCTGGGTGGCAAGCTGGTTGTTGATAAACGTTTTGTTTCGGCCTTCGGTCGAAATTTCGCGACGGACAATAAGCTCGGGCCCTTCCCTTTCGATTCCTGCTCGCGACAACACTTCGTCGAGGTCCGGCGATGGATCGAAAAAAAAGAGCCCTTCGATTGTGGATTTGGATTCGCCGGCCTTGATCATATCCGAGTTGGAGCGGCCGCCGATCAGTACCCCTAACGCGTCGACGATGATCGACTTGCCCGAACCGGTTTCGCCCGTAAGAAGATTCAGACCGCGGTCAAACTCGACGCGCAGCTCTTCGATCAAAGCGAAGTTCGTGATGCTTAGCAGCGAAAGCATGATTTCAGCGGTCAGATGTTAGAAGGCAGGGGCGTTCTCGATCAAGGAATTTGCAATGAGCGGCGGAGCGCAAGAATTTCCGAAACGGCCTGCCCGACGTTCTCCGCGATGATTGACGGCCGAAAGCTTCCGGCTGTTAGCCGCGAAAGAGTTCCGCGACCGTAGCCTGTCAGCACGAGAACAGCAGTCGCTCCGGCGTTACAAGCCAGCTCCATATCGCTCAGCTTATCACCGATAACAAAAGATGAAGCGAGATCGATTGCATGTTCATCGGCAGCCTTATGCAACAGCCCCGGCTTCGGTTTGCGGCAATCGCAGTCTATGCCATAAGGCGAATCGCTGAATCTCGGATGATGAGGACAATAGTAAATCGCATCTATGGTCGCTCCCGCACCGCCGAGTTCATCGATCAGACGCTGATGGACGGCGGTCAGATCGGTTTCGGTGTGGAAACCTCTTGCGACGCCTGACTGATTCGTTACAACTATGGCCTTCATCCCTGATTCATTCACCGCGCGCACGGCCGCGGCAGCCCATGGATAAAGGTCTATGTCGTCTGGACGCGCTATGTAGCCGATGTCTTCGTTGATTGTGCCGTCGCGATCAAAGAATACGGCCGATTGGTTGTTCATAATCGCAAGTCGGATCGACCGACCTCAATCGACTCCCTTCAATCCACCCGCCGGAACCCGGGCGGCTCCCAACAAGGAACAAACATTATGCTGAACGAAGTCGATCCTGATTCGAGCTTCAGTAGGACTCTCGCGAAACCCGCCAAGCGCGCGCGCCGGGCGCTTCGACGACCCTGCGTTCTCCGGCGTGAACTGCTGCGAGAGCTGAAATCGCAGCGAGAGCCCGATGGCTTCCATTATTCCATTGGCTCGACCATCGTTGACGGCCGCCGCGAGCCTGTAAGCCGCCAACATCCCTTCGCAGCGCGAGGCCGCCGGAGTGGCGCGCGGTATACCCGGTCCGAATCCACCGAGAAAATCATCGTTTCCATCCCTGTATTGATCCGCCATCATAGCCTCGGCCAAAGCGATAGCGTGAGCGGCATACTCTTCTTTCGGATTCAGGCTGTACAGTGCTTCGAGGGCCTGTACAAGCCACGCATCGAGCGGCAGTGAGCCCAGAGCGCGCTGGGATTTGATTGCATATTCCGCACCGCGACGCGCGGATTCTATAAATCGCGCGTCTCCCGTTATTCGGTAGAGACGTATGAGCCCGAGCATCGCTTCACCGGGATAATAGAGCGAAACGTCACCCGCCGGATCTTCTTCATGCAGGCGATAGTAGCTCTCGAAGCCGCCGTCCTTTCTTTGCATCAGCAGGATCATCTCCGCGATTGCATTTGCATCGCGGAGCCGCTTTGGCCTTAGATCAAACTCCGCCAGCCGCGTCAGGGCAATAAGCGCCAGTCCGTTGGCCCCGAGTTTTGCTTTGTGGTCAAAGTCCAATACGTAAATGGCCTTGCTGGACCGATCTTCTCCATACCTCCTGAATCGGGTTTCGAGAAAGCCGGCGGCTTTTTCAGCAGCCTTGAGAAATTTTCGGTTTCCCGTCGCTGCATACAAATCTACTAGTGACAGTATGGTCCCGGCGTGGCGCACGATATTGTTGCTGTTACTACTCAGGTCGGTCACAGGATCGTAAGAGTATATAAAGCTGCCGTCCGGTCTTTGCATTCGAACCAGGTACTCGCCGCCGGCGGTCGCTGCCGCAAGAAGCCGAGCTTTGCTCGTGTTCTCAAAACGTCTGTCGGTATTCGATCTTGTCGCAGGCCTATTTTCCTGCATTCCAATCGTGCCAGTGCAGATAAAGCCGACAAGCGCCGCCGCCATCAAGCCGGCCCACGAATCTATGCCTTTTTTAGGGCCGCGGCGATTTTTTTCGATGGTTGGCATTTTGCTTATTGAACACCAATCAATCCTTGAATACAATTCGCGGCTGCGTGCGAGTATCGTGAAGCGCGAATGATCCAGGAGCTTCGTATAGACTGAACTGGAGATAGGCTTGTAGATTTGCGCTTTAGCTGGAGACAAATCTGATTGAGTGTGGCTGAGCATAGGTTCTCGTGACCAAAGCGCGGCGGCGTTCGTACCAGCTTTGTGGTGCTCTACGCTTTCCTGAACACCATTCAAAACAAAATTTCTCGTTGAAAGGGACCGCCCTATGAAACGACTGTCGAATTGCCTGAAGCAGCTCGCTAATGGAGTAGCCTTAATCTGTCTGGTCGTGAACGGAATCGCGTTTTCACAAGGCGTTCCGCCCGCCCAATCGTCCTCCCCGGCCGTGAATCAGTCGGATGACCCGGTTTTGAAGCACTTTCACTGGCGTCCGATCGGGCCCGCAAGCATGGGGGGGCGAATTGACGACATAACCGCGGTGGACAGCAATCCATCAATTATCTATGTCGGCGCCGCGACGGGAGGTGTCTGGAAAACTACAAACAACGGCACTACCTGGGCGCCGATCTTTGACACCTACTCCGTCTGTTCGATTGGCGACCTCGCGGTGAGTCAATCGGATCCCAATATTGTCTGGGTAGGAACCGGCGAGCCCAATAATCGTCAGAGCTCAACCTGGGGCGACGGAATCCACAAATCGACGGACGGCGGCAAAACCTTCGCGAATATGGGTCTGAAAGAAACTCAAACCATAGCCCGAGTCGTCATCGATCCAAAAGACAACAACACTGTCTACGTCGCGGTACTGGGGCACCTGTTCGGCCCAAACAAGGAGCGCGGAATCTACAAGACCAGCGACGGCGGAAAGAGCTGGACCAACGTCAAATTCATTGATCCGGACACCGGTTTCACCGATCTTGCAATCGATCCCTCCGACAGCAGGGTTCTCTATGCGGCTTCCTATCAAAGGCGGCGCACCCCCTGGGGATTCAACGGCGGCGGTCCCGGCAGCGCTCTGTGGAAGACATCCGACGCAGGCAAAAACTGGGCCAAGGTCGAAGGCTCGGAGCTGCCCAAAGATGTATATGGCAGAATCGGCCTGGATGTTTCGCGTTCAAATCCGAACGTCGTCGTCGCACAGATCGAAGTGGGTCCCAGCGCGGGGGCGGGCGGCGGCGAGGAACAACCGGGAGAGCCCGGCGCGGGTGGATCCGGCGCCGGCGGGCCCGGCGGAGGACAGGGAGCACGCGGCGGACAGCAAGGGCCTCCCGATCCGAAAAAGAGCGGAGTGTGGCGATCCGAAGATAAGGGCAAAACCTGGAAGTTCATGAGCAACAACAACAATCGGCCGATGTACTACAGCCAGATTCGTATCGATCCGAAGAACGACAAGATCATCTACACCGGTGGATTGAACGTCAGCAAATCGATGGACGGAGGCAAGACCTTTCAGGTTCTGCAAGGCGTCGCCCACAGCGATCATCACGCGATCTGGATCGACTCGCAGAACAACGACCATATAGTCATTGGGAATGACGGCGGACTGGATGTGACCTACGATCAGGGCGCCACCTGGGAATTCGTCAATACCATAGCGCTATCTCAGGCCTATGCAATAGCGGTCGATATGCGCAGGCCCTACTTTGTCTACTGTGGTTTGCAAGACAACGGAACGTGGGGAGGTCCCAGCGCAACAAGAAATAACGTGGGAATTACGAACGCCGACTGGTATCGGGTCGGCGGAGGCGACGGTTTCTACGTTCAGGTCGATCCCACCGACTACAACACCGTCTATGTCGAGTCGCAGGGCGGCAATATGCTGAGACTCGATATGAGGACCGGCCGCAACGTCAACATCAAACCTCGCGCCGCGGCTCGTCCGCGGGACCGAGGCCGCCGCCAAGGGGCGGAAGCAGCCCAAACCCCGCCTCGCACCGGCGATGCCGAAGAAACAACGGCTGCCGCCGGAGCTCAGCCTCAAGCGCAGCAAGCACGACAGCAGGGAGGCCCCGGTCAATTCGGCCGGCCGACGAACCCCAACATCATGCCCCCGCCGCCGGCAGGCGAGGAATTTCGCTTCAACTGGAGCACTCCGATTCAGATTTCTCCTCACAATCCGCGAACCATCTATACCGGAGCAAATAAGTTCTTCAAATCCGTGGACCGAGGAGAAACGTGGACAGCGAGCTCGGATCTCACCAAGGCCATCGATAGAAACAAGCTCCCGATAATGGGGGTGCCCGGAAATCAGCCGATGGCATCCAAGCACGACGGCACGGGTAACTACGGAAATATCATCACGCTTGCCGAATCTCCTGAAATGCCGGGCGTCATTTGGGTGGGAACCGATGACGGAAATATTCAACTGAGCCGCGACGGCGGGTCCACCTGGTCGAACGTGGCAAAGAATATCCAGGGTATTCCCGACAATCATCAGATTTCGCGAGTAGAGCCGTCGCATTTCGACGCCGGTACATGCTACGTCACGATTGATGGTCATCGAAACGAAGACTTCAAGCCGTATATCTTCGTTACTCATGATTTTGGAGCAACCTGGAAATCGCTCTCCGCGAATCTTCCAGCCATCGGGAACGTAAACGTGATTCGCGAAGATCCAAAGAACAAGAATCTCCTCTACGTTGGAACTGAATTCGGACTCTATGTTTCCGTGAACGGCGGCGGCGAGTGGAAGCGATTCATGTCCGGAATGCCTACCGTCCGCGTAGACGACATTCTCGTGCATCCTCGAGACCACGATCTTATAGCCGGAACTCACGGACGCGGCGTCTATGTGATGGACGACATTAGTCCATTGGAAGAAATGGCCGACAACCTCCCGGATGCCGAAGCTCGCCTGTTTGACATTCGTCCGGCCGCGGCTCTGTTGAACGACGTCTCGCTTAGCCGCTCGCTCGGCGGCGCAAAGCACTTTCGCGGTACGAATCCGCAGCCCGGCACGGCGATCAGCTACTATCTGAAGTCCGCTCCTTCCGGGGACGTGAAGATCACCATCAGCGATATCACCGGCAAGGTCGTCCGGAACCTTAACGGAACGAAGGAAGCCGGCCTAAATCGAGTTCAATGGAACCTCCGGGGCGATCCCCCAGCGCGGGCTGACCTTCCCGCCGGACAAGGACGAGGTGCCGGTGGAGGGGGTGGCGGCGGTGGTGGTGGAGGAGGCGGAGGGTTTGGAGTGCCTCCGGTCGAACCTGGAGTCTATCTAGTAAGGCTGACTGTCGGCGGAAAGGACTATACATCCAAAGTAGTGGTTGAAGCCGATACATGGAAGGACCAATAAAAGGCATCGGGACCAATTAGGTCAAAACCAGAATTGAATGCCGTAAGCTCCGGTTAAGCCGGCCTGATCGTTCCCTTAGGTCGCATTGGCCGGAGCTACATTTCTTGTGCGGCTCGTTTGCTGCGTATCTACGAGCAAAAACGCTCAAGAGGAAATTCACCCCGCCCGGGCTCTCCTGCCGCGTGCTGTAGCGCAGCATACCGATTCCTGCCACAATTCGTGAGACAACTGAAACTTTTTCCATGGGCGCGTCACCAACAGGCCGGATAGGAATGAAGCGCCAGATGATTGACGCGATGAGCTTGGACGGTCGGCGGAAAACTCGTGCCGGGGCATTGATGAACAGCTCCGTCGATCTGATAGCCCGCGCCCGTCGCGGAGACGATGATGCCTTCCGTCTCATCTTCGACCGCTACGCGCGGCCCGTATCGAGTTTCATCTACGACATCGTCGGCCAGCGTGAACAAGCCGAAGAGCTGACCCAGAAAACCTTTGTGCGGGCATATCGAAACCTGAAAGGGCTACGGGATGAGCAAAGACTCTCGACCTGGTTGTTCGGCATTGCCAAGAACGTAGCCCGCGAGTCCATTCGAACTACGATAAAGGACCGAATGAAGGTAGCCATCGACGATCATCCGCTGGTTGAATTGAGCGATGACAGGCCGACACCCGATGGAACCCTGCTGAACAATGAGTTGAATCGTATCATCCACGACGCGATCGGCGATCTGGATGAAGACAAGCGCCTGGTGTTTTCTCTGAAGGTTCTGCACCAAAAGAGCTATGAGGACATCGCGGAGATAACCGGCTTCTCGATCCCGAAGGTCAAGACCGATCTTCATCGGGCGAGAGCCGAAATGAGGCGAAGAATAAGACCATATCTCGACACGAGCGCCGCGAGCTGAACGCGAGCTGAAAACGACAGGTGTGCGGCTCAACGACGGAGTGAAACACGCTTAAACGGAGCTGAACGATGCGATGCGAAGAATGCAACAACCTGCTCGAAGAATTGATTGACGGCGAGCTGAACGAGCAAGCCTCCCGGTCGGTGACCGCGCATCTTGCGTCTTGCGCTCCCTGCGCGGGACTACATCAACGATTGCTTGCCGAACATGAGATTTATTCGAGCTACGAACGCGATATCGAAGTGACTCCAATACTCTGGACGCGAATTCAAGAACGCATCAGTTCTGAGCCGGTCCGCCGCTCTTCGATTAAGACCGGCGGAACATTTTTGAACCGCTTGTTTGGGGCGCCCCGCCTGAGCTTCTCGGTTGCGGCGGCTCTTGTCGTCTTTACCGCAATAACTACGGTCGCAACGATCAGACTGCTTGAACGAAGGAACGTCTCTACTGTCCCGTCCGAGATTGCGGACACACACACATCTGATGAAGGCGCCGCTGAAGATACGCAAACGCCGTCGCCCAAGCCTGATCCGCGCGAAAATGAATTGCCGTCGGCACAGGTTCCAGCAGCCGTGAAAATCAAGCATACGGCGCCGCCCCTAAAAGCGACGCCCGACCAACTGGTGCGCGATGCCGAGCAGAAGTACGTGACCGCCATCGCGATCCTCGCTAAAGATGTTCAAAAGCGTCGCGATCAACTTGATCCTGTCATGCTGACGCAACTGGATCTGGCCCTTACTCAGATTGACCGCACAATAGCCGACACTAAAAAAGCGATGCGGGAAAACAATAACGATCCCAACGCGCTGCAATATCTGTTAGCCGCGTACTCAAGAAAATATGAAGTGCTAAACGAGCTTGCGGATTATTGATCGATCTATGATTCGTCTACCGGCATTTGTCCTGATTGCGTTTCTCTGTTCGACGCTTGGAACGCCTGCCCCACGCGGCAGCGAAGGGCCGTCTCGGCAGTCGCGAGCGCCTCGGGACGGGAGGATTCTCGTGCGCAATGCCTTTGGGGAAGTGACGGTAAGCGGCGGCGCCGAGAAGATCGAAGCTACCGCGAAGACCTCTGATGGAAGAAGCACGACAGTGAGCATCGTCGACGATCCTGAGCAGCCGGGGCGAAAACGGATCGAGCCCGCGGCCCAGCGCGGCTCCACAATTAGTATCAACGTGAAGGTTCCTCATCGTGTCGAGCTTGATGTCATCACCGTCAACGGCTCGATAACGGTGACCGATATAGACGGCGCGGTCAGTGCGGCAACTGAGATAGGCCGCGTGAATGCCGAACGGATTTCATCTCTGAAAGCTGTGACGACCAGCGGCAGCGTAGACGCTAGAGACGTTCGCGAGATAGTTGCGGCAGAGACGCGTGACGGAAACGTTCAAATTTATCGGGCGGGCTCGGCGCGGGTGCGCACCCGAAGCGGCAATATAGTCCTATCGTCTTTGTCGGGCTCCGTGTCCGTATCAAGCCTCAGCGGGAACATAAGATCGACCGGGGCTAAAGGCTCCCTAGTTGCAAAGTGCATCTCCGGCAATATGCAAATCGAAAACTCCGGCGGCATTGTCGACATAGTCGGCTCCAACGGCAATATAACCGTGTTTCGCGCCGACAGAGACGTGCGTGCTTTTTCCGCGAGCGGAGACATAACAGTAAGTTGCGTCAAAGGCAGGGCGGAACTCGGCAATGCAAGCGGATCTATTACGATCAAATCGGCGGCAGGCGATGTAGACGCTCAAACGGCCGCCGGCCGAATAGACTTTCAAGGCCATATTCACGCTGGAGGCTCCTATAGAATGAAGGCGGTTTCCGGCGAGGTTCGAATGGCCATTCAGCCCGATCCTCCGGGCTTTACTGCAACGCTATCGGATTACAACGGCGAGATTGAAACTGCTTTTCCACTGAAAGTTGAGTCTCCTGTCACGGGAGCCGTCAACCGAAAGCTGATCGGGCGGTATGGGGATGGCAATTCAAGAATATCGCTCGACACGTTCAGCGGCGCGGTCAGAATTATCATCGATACGTCCGGCGAAACAAATGAGTGTAAATAAAAAGACGAGGTGATTGAGATGAAAAAACACGGATTGGCGGCTCTATTCCTTATCGCGGCGGCTGCTCTCGGCGGCGCCGGCGCAACGATTAGCGCTTACCAGCACAGAGAGCAAGCAGGTCACCGAGATCGAACGGCTCACGAGGAGGTAAGCCAGGACTCCCAGAATCTCCCTGAAAAGGACGAGATAAACCAAACCTTCCAACTAGCTCCGGGAGCCAAGGTTGAGGTATCAGGCATCAACGGTCCCGTCGATATTCAGACGAGCAACACTGGAACAGCCGAAGTCAACATTGTGCGCTCGGCGCGAACAAAGGACGACCTCGAATACAGAAAAATAACAGTCGATCAGAGCAACGGTGGACTGGTCGTAAGAGGCGAAAAAGAGAAAGACCGAAACTACAGGCAGGTCGAGGTCCGTGAAAGAGTCAGCCTCAAGATTCCGAGACAAGTCGAACTGACCACGAGAGGTGTTAACGGCCGCGTCACCGTCGGCGAAATAGACGGATCTGTCACCATGAGCGGCATAAACGGCAAGGTTGAAGTGGCGCAAGCAGGGGGCTACGCGCATATTTCCGGAGTCAATGGAACCGTTGGAGTAAGGATTTCCCGATTAGGCGAGAACGGTATAAACGTCAGCGGGGTCAACGGGAAAGTCGAGCTTCGTTTCGCCGAGGATCTAAATGCGGATCTTACCGTGACCGGAATCAACGGTCCCATTCATACGGACGTTTCGAATCTAACCGTGCAAGGAAAGATGAATCCATCAAACCTTCGAGCCAAAATCGGTTCCGGCGGCAGCCCGATTTCTATAAGCGGCGTCAACGGAAGCGTGACGGTGAGCCGGTAAATCGTACCCTTGAATCTCGTTCGAGAAGCGAGTCCTACTCCCGCGCTCTTTCTCACTCCTGGCAGCGTGAGTGAGAAAGCAGAGCGGGAGCAGGCTCCATTGGTGTCAACTTAAGGCCCACCCCATATCAACTCGGTTTGATCGTCACGGAGTCGATGTCGTTTGCGAATTGCCTTCACTAACTAAAGGAGATGATCGGCGGGGTGTGAGTGCTCAGCCCAAGGCTGGCGGTGCGTTTTATGATTCGGCTGTTCAAGTAAAGGCAGGGCAAAGGGTGAATATTGATCGGTCGAGGGGTAAGTTTGTTGTGTACAGGACTAATGCAAACGGCCAAACCCACGGATACGGGACCACGTAGAAGGGGCTGCGAAACGAGCAGCGTGCCGCCCGCAGAAAGCCGGCTTGGCCACGCAGCGGGGGAAGATCATCCCCCCAAAGGAAGGGCAGCAATGAACCAAACGGAAGCATTGAATTACGCCCCGATCCGGCCGCGGACCAGGGAGGAAATACCGAGTTCGCTCTTGAGTGGTAAAGTCCAACAGATTCACGATGCGCTGATTAGCGCAGCCTACTGGGATGAAGATTGGAGGTGGGCGCAGCAGCAGTTGGTCAATTTCGCTGAACATGACGACAACGTTGTGCTGTGGGCTGTGATCTTAGGCTTGGGATTCATAGCAGTATTTCATGGAGAGATTGATGAGGAAACATCTCTCCCTATCCTCAATCGCCTGAAGGGCCGACCGGCCCTAACGGGAGAAGTTGAAGAGACATGGGCAGAGATCGACCACTTTGTAACGCGCCGGAAGCGAGGAGAGGACATTGATCTCGGGGAAAGGTTGCCAGAAGACGGGCGGGCACCCGGACAGCGTTAGTGGCTGATCCTTCCGATTCCTTACATCAGATTCTCTCCTTCTTCATACATTTCAGGCAGACCGAGACTTGAACGGTTTATTGCTATGAGTTCAAAATGGAAGCGGCGAGTTCTTCGCCCAGGAGACACTCAACGGCCGGGAAATCTATGTTCGATTTGTTATATTGCGATCGCTCCGAATTCGTCCCCTTTTTAGCAATCATTCTCGGATGATGGGGGGTATGACTTGGGAAGCAAACTGGATTGCGACAGACACAAACGTGAAAGCGAAGCTTTACAAACTGCGCTGAACTTAACTGCATCCGAGCCCCGACTTGTTGTCCGAACTTCGTTAATCAGTGGGCGCGTATTTATATTTATGGTCGATTGCCAACGAAGTGGGCTCAACCTTGTATTCTAATTCTAAATTGAATGGATTCGCGTGGCCTCTCATGTCGCAGTGGTTCTGAGGCATTTCTAAAAGCAACCGGCTCTTTCTCAAACTCCAATATCCACTATGCTCGCATTTGCCATCTCTATAGCGCGCAAGAAAAGTTCCATCCTGATGGAATGCGTAAAAACGGGGAACTAAGTCATCGTCCTGCATATTTAATCTCTTCCACGGGCGAGCGGTGATGAGAAAATAGTTGTTGAAATTTGCCTTGTTGATTATGTCGAGGTGATTTGTGTCTTCGGTTGGTGATCGATGGAGCTGTTGGGCGGGTATCGGATCTAGCAAGTAGCCGCCAAGCAAGAGTCTTTTTTGGCCGGGAACAAATTTGGAATAAAGAACCTCGCCGCTGCCTTGCGCGAAAATAAAGAGCAAGGCTGTTGTGCTTGAAAGGGGTTTATAGTCCCATCGTCCGTGTACTATTTCCGTATAATCTGATACTACGCTCCAAATGAAGGTCCCGTCAGGGAAGAACTGGTAAGTGTATCCTTCACGGAAAGGACCTTGCCCGCGAAGAAACTGCCATCCACAGGAAGAGACGTGAGTGAAGTAGTCTTCTTGATAAGCACCACTGTGGTTACCGTTGGAGCCAAGCCCCGATCTACTCTGTCGGTTACGATTGGGTGTGTCCCCTTGAGTGAGTTGGGTGGCCGATACATTGGTCTCGGGTGTCGAGTTAATCCTTTTACTGATTGTGAGGTCGGCAGCCGCACACAGTAGTAGAACTGGAAGCGGGCACGCAATTAATGCTGAACGACGAGCGTTTATAGTGTGAAAAACCCCGCTTAATCGAGTAAACGATGACCGCAGTGTGAACATCTAACTCAATGCTACCACGCTTCGCTGCGAATCGACGCCACGTCAGCCATACACGGTCAATGTATGGCTGGGCCACATTGCCACATAAACACAACCGAAATTCAGGACAGGGAGTCGTCGCGGTCCTCCGTAGACCCGACAACCAGGTTTCTGTCCGATGTAGCTCTCGACTGTGGTCGCAGGCAGATATTACTACTCTCGACCAGCATTCGTTAACAGTGGACCCTAGCTACTTGAATCGTAAAATCCCTTTAAATATTGAATGAAGTTAAGCAAGGTTTCCGTCTATCTCAAGTAGAGGCGATACTGTATGTCCTACATGCTCTCAAGAAGGAACAAGACACGACGATGCTGAATGTTTAGGTCGTCGGTATTTCACGAACCGCCTTTCGTCGTTGCTGTTGTCCTCAGAATTAACGTGTCGTGCGGAACGTCCGCAAGAGCACCTCTCGGCGGCGCCAAGCCCTGTTGCTTGGAGTCCATATTTTGTCTTACCAGAAAAAAAGGAGAGTAAAATGAAGCCCTTGTCGAAATCCTCCCTTCTTAAGGGACGGAAGAAAGAAATGGATGGAAGCAGAACCATACCAATGCTCGGCCTAGCCGTGTTTTTTCTAGCTGCGGCAATCCCCGCATACGCCCAGAGGACCCCTGGTAATGCGCCAGGCGGGTATTATGGAGATATTGTAAAGCAGTTAAACCCAAACTCCGATCCAGTCGGAGGTCAATGCGCGAAGCCTTTTTCATCCGGAACGGGATTCGACGGGCAGCCCCAGTGGGTGCATGTCAGCGTGGATCTTTCAGCCTATTCGAACAAGATGGTGGCAATACGTTTCTTCTTTGACACCAGAGACTCACTCTACAACAATTTCAAAGGTTGGTATATAGACAACATTCGGATAACTCCGCGAATATCAGCTCCGGGGCAGGGTCCAGATACATTTTCCGACGAGGTAGAAAACGGCAATAACGGATGGTTCGCTGGCGGAAATCACGGAACAACTCCAGGCTGGCATATCACTAATAATCGTTCCCTCTCAGGAACTCACAGTTGGTGGTTCGGTAATGAAGCGACTGGAACATATCAGGAATTTCCTGCCAGTTGCCAGGATACGCGGTCCTTTGGTGCTCTACTGTCTCCCGTAATGAAGCTCGGAAGCAGTCCAAGGCTCGAGTTTGACACATTCTGGGAGATAGAAAGCGTCAATCCTGCATCGTTCGACCTCTTGCAGGTGCAGGTTGAGTTGGATTCGGACGAAGACGGTCTTTTGGATGACTGGGAGACAGATGGGGTTGATGGGGATGGTGATGGCATTGTCGACTTGATCTTACCGGGAGCCAATCCTAACCACAAAGACATCTATGTAGAGGCCGACTTCATGGAGGCTGTCGGTCATAGCCACAATCCGAATTCCAGTGCTATCAACGTGGTAACCGCAGCATTCGCCGCTGCCCCCGTGGGCAATCTCGACGGAGTGTCGGGGATAAACCTGCATGTGCTAGTCGACGAATCTATCACCGAACAAACAGCGCTCAGTATGTGGGCCGACTTCGACGCCCTGAAATCCGCGAGATTTGGGACAGCGCTTGAGAGAGCGAGTCCGAAAAGCGCTGCAATCCTGGCGGCAAAGCGGCGTGCGTATCACTATGCCATATTCGGCCATAACCAAACAGGAACATCATCATCCGGGATCAGCGAGCTGCCCGGCAACGACTTCCTGATCTCGCTGGGTGCCTTTACTAATCAGGTGGGAGACAATCTCGAGCAAGCGGGTACCTTTATGCATGAGCTTGGCCATAATCTGGGTTTAAGGCATGGTGGGGGAGATAACAATAATCGCAAGCCAAATTATCTAAGCACCATGAACTACACGTTTCAGACGAGAGGAATCACGAATCTTGCCCAGGGCACTCGGATCGACTATTCCAGAAGTGCGCTTCCTGCTCTTAATGAGAATTCGCTGTCTGAGCTGGCCGGCATAGGAGACGGTCTCGACGTAACTCGATATTTCTGCCCAGGCTCCGATTCGGCGAATGGAATAGCGATCGGGTTTCTCCCCATTGACTGGAATTGCAATGGGCTAATCACTCTGTCTGGCGCTATAAGTTCAGATGTCAACGGTGATCCTACCGTAAGCACATTAGTCGGCTTTCACGATTGGTCACACCTGAAGTTAAATTTTCAAGACACAACTGACTTTGGTGATGGGGTACATGAATCAACTACTCCTCAGGCCCAGCCAGAGCCGGAGCTCGATCCGATCGCGGCTTCGTCAATTCCGCGGGTCCAGACGGTGTCGATCGACATAGTGCCCGGCAACCCATCGAATCCGATAAATCTGAGCTGTGGCGGACCTACCAGAGTCGCGATCCTCTCTTCACCCGGCTTCAATGCTTCCTCGGTCGTTCCACAGTCCGTCCGCTTTGCCAACAGCTCTACTTTGAATGGATCTGCTGCTGTCGACGTCAACGGGGATGGGCTGCCCGACTTGGTGCTGGACTTCGTCACTCAATCGCTTCAACTCACTGAGTCCAGCACCAACGCATCGGTTACCGGAATGACCGTTGGCGGCATCGCGATCGTGGGTATGGATTCAGTTCATCCCCTTAATCCCGATATATCCATTCGAGATGATTCTTCCGGCAATCTTGTCCAGTTCAACTCGATCACCGGTGTTTATCAATTTACAAGGTGTGCGGACGGCTTTACGCTCTCCGGGACCGGCACGGTACGGCTGGTCAATTCCGTCGTCTCCCTATCCGACAGCCGTCCAGATCGCACGATAAGCGCGGGTTTCTATACAGGCCAACTTACCGGCCGTGCGAACGTTACACTCATTCCATTCCCGGGAGTATATCAAACCATCACGATCAATCAGACTAAACCAAAGGCTACTTGCTCGTGTGGAGGATGAGATGGGAGTAATTGAGGCGTCGCGCCCCTGGTGGATGACGGGGACAATGAACCGATCAGCGTGATCGGGTTGGAACTTGTATTAGGCAACGGGCTCTTGTTTTTATCTGTTGCCTCCCTTTGTGAAGTGAGATTCGGTAGGCAGTGGACAAAGCATTTGGTGTGAGCGTCGCCGCCTTTGACTGAGGCCGTCGTCCACTTTGATTCGGGTGGGAGTCAAGAACCAAAGTGTTACAGTTCTAGGCTCCCACTCGCTTCCATTAACGATTTGTGATTTGAAACGCGAACATTGCTGAACACAATGCCGCAATATCGGGCTCCCACGAGGTATAAACTTATGGAACTTTCCGGAGCCAAAGGCGTGATGATGGCTGAATGAAATCACAATGCAGCAGTATTAAGGAGGACGTGGGATGTTAAAGCATTTCTACTCAGTAGTTTTGTTGATTACGGTCGGAGCGGCTGCCGCCCTCGCGCAGACCGCCAAACCCGCAAAGGCTCCGACCGCCCCGGTTGTCGTTACCACGCCGGGAATTCAAACCGTGCCTCCCATTTCGGCAGTGACCGCTCCAGGCATTCAGATCGTGACACCCGTTCCGGCAATCACTTTACCCGCGCCCGAGGCGACCACTTTACCTGCGCTGGCAACCCGGGCAATCACGTTACCTGCGCTGGCGCCCCAGGCAACTACCTTACCCGCGCTGGCGGCGCCCCAGGCAATCACTTTACCTGCCCAGGCGCCTCCGGCAATCACCGTTACCGGCGCATCAACTCCGGTGCTGCTACAGGAAGCGGCCGCGGCTCCCTTTCAGGACGCATTTACTTACACGTTCAATGCCGATTCCAGTTATCTGGGAGTCTTTCTCGAAGAAGTAAGTTCCGAGCGCGCGAAGGAACTCAGGCTCTCTGAGGAACGCGGCGCGATCGTGATGAAGGTAGTCGAGGGGAGTCCCGCCGAAAAAGCCGGCCTCAAGGAAAACGACGTCATTGTTGGATTCAATGGGCGACAGGTCGACAGCGTGAGGGAGCTCCAGCGCCTTATGAGCGATACACCCGCCGGACGCACCGTGAATATAGATGTGATTCGAGGCGGCGCGCGCCAGACCGTTTCGGCTACGATGACCAAGCACGAATGGCGGCAACGCGGACTTCAGAGCGATGCGTATCGGAAAGAAGCCCTCAAGGGCGTTGAAAAATCACTTAAGGAATTTCAGAAGAATAAAGATCAGTTCAAGTTTGCTACGCCGCCGAGTTTTAACTTCGACTATGCGCCGTTTCTTGGCGCGCCGAGGCTCGGCGTTACCGCGGACAATT
Source organism: Blastocatellia bacterium AA13 (assembly GCA_003222245.1). Lineage (GTDB taxonomy): Bacteria > Acidobacteriota > Blastocatellia > UBA7656 > UBA7656 > QHVH01. The sequence goes on from QHVH01000002.1 coordinate 157,182, forward strand.
TAACGGAACAGCTCGGCGAATACTTTGGCGTTAAGGACGGACACGGCGTACTGGTTTCGGGAGTAACTGAAAACACTCCGGCGGCGAAAGCCGGGCTCAAGGCGGGAGATGTGATCGTCGGCGTCGACGGCCAGAACGTTCAAGATGTTTCGGCGCTCAGACAGGCGTTGCAGAAGAAGGATGACGGAGCGTTGAAGGTGAAAGTGGTGCGTGATCGCCACGAACACACGCTGACTGTGAATCTGGAGAAGAGAACCCCCGCGAAAACGCGGCTGACTGCTCCGCAAAAAGCAAAAGCCATAACCGCGCCAAGACGACTTATTTAGTTTTTTCTCTGTGCATGATTTTGTTCCGCCGGAGGCGCTCTTCGCGCCTCCTTTTTTGTGTTTAGGGCGCTCCGCTAAAGAGGCTCGTCGCGAAACTTGCCTCGGGCCGGAAGGCAGCGATAACATACCGCTTCGTAATTGCTCGACTCGCCTTAAATGAGACCTCGAACAAAGCTCCAGCTCTCTCTCTACATCATTATTGGAATCCTCGCTTTTGGCACCCTTGGCTACAAAGTGTTGGCCGGCTGGGACTGGTTCGAGAGCTTCTACTTCACTCTGATCACGATCACAACGATAGGCTTTGGCGAGCCCGCGGGTATGACCGAAGGTACGCGCTATTTCACCGTTATACTGGTAATAATGGGGGTGACGACGCTTGGCTATGCGCTTTCTGCGTCCGCGCAGGCCGTGATAGAGTTCGAGCTGGTTGCGCGCTTCGGCAAAAGAAGAATGTTCAAGGACATCAACAAGCTCACCGGCCACTATATTCTATGCGGCTCGGGGCGAATGGGATCACGCGTCATTCGGGAGATGAGCAAGCGCGGGGCCGAATTCATCATCATAGAAACCAACGAAGCCGTCGCCGAACAGATGATGACCGAAGGACACCTCGTGCTGATGGGTGACGCAACCAACGAGGACGTTCTCAGGGCTGCCGGCATTGATCGCGCGCGCGGGCTTGTATGCGCGGTGACTTCGGATCCCGATAATCTCTACATAACCCTCACGGCGCGCGATCTGAATAAGGACCTGCTCATCGTGGCCCGAGCGAATGACGAAGCCGGCGTTAATAGACTGTTGAAGGCTGGAGCCAACAAAGTAGTCGCTCCGGTGATAACCGGTTCACATCAAATGGCTCAAATGCTGTTGCGGCCCGCCGTAGCTGACTTTATAGAGCTGGCGACCATGACCGATCAACTCGAGCTGGAGATCGAGCAGATTGAAATCCGCCCTTTGTCTCCGTTTGTGGGTCGTCCATTGAAAGAGTCGGGAATCCGATCCGAAATGGACGTCATTATCATCGCAATCAGGAGAGCAATGGGCGAGATGTTGTTCAATCCTTCGGCGGACACGCTGATTCAGGAAGGCGACGCTCTTGTTTCGATCGGAAGCCACAGCAACCTCGAATTGCTCGAACGAATGGCCAATCCCGGCCAAAGCGCCGGAATACACCGCCACGTTAGCTCGCCTCAAACCTGATGATGCCATCTGTCAGCATCGTTATTCCGAACTGGAATGGCCTCCATCTTCTAAAGCAGTTCCTGTCATCCGTTATTTCCGCCGCGAACAACTACTCGTCAAGCAACAAAGCTCAAACCGAGATTGTTGTCGTAGACGATGCAAGCACGGACGCCAGCGTAGAGTGGCTGATTCAATCCGGGTTTCAAATTGTCGGAGACCATTCAAGCGGTGATGTATTCTCGCGGCAGAGCGATATGGAAGATAAGCGACTCATATTGAGGCTCATCAGGAATGAGAAGAATCTCGGATTTGGTTCCGCTTGCAATTGCGGCATCGCGGCCGCTCGGAATGGTCTGATCTTTCTGCTGAACAATGACGTGAAATTATCCGAAACGGCGATTGAGCCTCTGGTACAGAACTTCGCCGATCAATCAGTCTTCGCAGTTCACTGCCGAGTCTATGATCTGAGGAAGGGGCGCGAGTGCGGATCGGGGAAGCTGGGCTCATTCTCGCGCGGGTTTCTACGAGTGCATAGGAGCTACACGGTATCCGAAGTCGCCGCCGGATCACTCGACCTTATATCGATCTTCGCCGGAGGAGGCTCCTCGATGTACGATCGAAACAAGTTTATGGAAATCGGGGGATTCGATGAGCTGTTCGCGCCATTCTACTGGGAAGACGTCGAACTGAGTTATCGCGCATGGAAGCGCGGCTATCGAGTGAAATACGAGCCGAGATCGATCGCGTATCATATGATCTCATCAACTATCGGAGGCCTGGCGGCGCGAAGAACCGCTCGAATTCAGGATAGGAATCGCTTGATTTTCAATTGGATTCATCTTCACGATCCGGCGATGTTGGCGAAAAATTTCTTGTGGGTTGCCGTGCTCGGAATAACTGCGCCGCTTCGAATGCGGCTTGGATTTCTCGCGTCTCTCATAGAGGCGACAGCCAGGATCGGGCGCATCCGCAAGCGCCGGGCCGGCGAAAAGCGGGCGGCGCAACGAAAGGATCGTGATATTCTTGAAATCTTTAAATTATTCGCGTCGCATCCCGAGATACAGGCTTTCGACGACTACTCTGAACTCGAGGTCAGCAAGGACCCCGTCTAAAAGCTCACGCCGAAGAGTCCGAATATCCCGACTACTTTTCCATCCTGCGTTTTGAGGTTCAGAGCGGCATTCGCCCGAGCCGAACCGAGCTGGATGTTTTCCGCTGATATCGAGACCGAAAGCTGTGATGAGGCGCTTTTCTCGAACGTAAATTGAACCTGGCCGTTATGCGCGATATTCAACGTTCCATTGAAGGCAAAGACCGTATTAATCGTGTTGCCGGAGCGGATCTGCGAGAAGGAGTATCCAACCTGAAGCTGATTAGCGCCCAACATCGCCGTGAAATTGCCTCCTATCGTGAGCGTAGTGCTTCCGGCCGTGCCGTCGGTCTTTTTAATAGTCAGCTCCAGATCGCCTGAGAGATTCGGCTTGTTGAACACCGCGCCGAGAGTGAAGGTTGTGGATGTCAGCCGTTCGGCGCCGCTGCCCGAGACCTGGCGATCAATGGTGTAGGTGATCTCGAAATCCTTGCTGATTTTGAGCAGACCGGCGATCTGGATGTTAAAGGTCTCGTTGTTCTTGTCGTATTGATACAGCAACTGATTATTGGCCCGATTGATGATCATGCTCTTGGGCAAGGTGAATTTGTCTTCCGAGCCGTCTTCACGCGAGTAGACGAAATCCATGATGAGCGCTCCGGCCGCGGCCCCGCTGTTGTTGACCTGCCATTTACCCACAAAGGCGAGAAGCGACTCCTGAGTAATATCTTTCTTGTTGCGAAAGTGATAGACGAAGCCGCCAAGCGGATCGTCAATAAAACCGTCGAGCGTTGATTTCGCGCCGTTGATGGTGAAACTCAGGTTGTGGTTTTCATCCAGGTCCCACTCGCCGCGCAGCTCGAACGTGAACGCGGCGCCTTTGTCCGGCTTGGTCAGCAGAACCGCGGTTCGCGCCCCGCAGACCGGACGATTCCCCACATTATGAAAATCGATAATCTGATTGCCTCCCGAAGAGAGACAGAGGTGATTGTCTGAATTGAATTTCCAGGTCACATCGAAGGTAAGGGGACTGCCGTTTGTCTGGTTGATGACGATCTTGTTGTCCTTGCTCGTTGTCCATGCGCCAATCTGATTGCCGTTCTTTTTGACCGGCCCGAAGACGTCGCAATCAAAAACATCCGCACCCTTTTTTAGTTGAAAGCTAGCCATATTATTTGCCTCCTTGTGTCATAGGCCGCCGTCAAAACGGCAGATTGGTCGTCAGGCTGAAATAGAACCGGCCGCGGCCGACTCCGCTCGCGCCTTCGCCGATTCCGTAGGCCCAGTCCAGTTTGATCACGACGGGGAAACGAATGATCCGCGCGCCGATTCCCGGGCCGATCCGCATGCCCGGTTGAGAGAAAGCTGTTCTGTACACTCCGCCGATATCGACGAAGCCCGCCAGGCGCACATTGCGACGGATGTAATTGCCCAGGCTCTCGCCGTCTCGACTCAACCCTGGAACCGGCATCCAGAGTTCGTTCTGTAGGCTCCATAAGGTTTGCCCGATTGCATCGTCGCGTCGAAATCCGCGTACAGTGTCTTCGCCGCCCAGCGAGGGCAGCTCAAAGAGCGGCGTGCGATCGGTCGCGATGCCGGTTTGTTGAGTGAAATCAAGCTCGTATAGCTTCGGCAGTTTTTGATGCCAGTTGGCCTTGAGCGAAATAACCTTGAAGCTCGGCTCGTCCGCCGCCGCTCCTAATCCAAACCGCAAACGCGGTTCTAACCGCAGCGTGCGCGGGTAGCGACTCTCGCCGCTCTGAAAGAAATAGAGCGCGCCCAGATCGAGAGTCGTTAGATTGAGCTTGTCGGGTACTTGATTACTCTGGGTGTCTTTGCTCAGCTCGACGGTTTTGCGTTCAGTTTCGGCGAAGAACCGCAACTGACTTCCGCCGCGATCGCGGAATAACTCGAAGTCGACTCGCGCCGATCCCCCGGTGCGCCGCTCGTCGATCTTGACTCCCGCGAGTATGCGGCTCGCTTCCACATCCGAAGCGGCGGTCAACCGCAGCGACAGACGACGATGCAGCGCATTGAAAAAGAGGAAATCAGTCGCGTAGTCGATCGTGCTGAGCACCCCGCCGTGTCCCCCGACTTGAATCGAGAAACTGTCTTGCGCTGACAGCAAACGCGATCGCCGGTACAACGCAAAAGCGCTCACGCCCTGCCCGGGACGATAGTCGAAACCGACCCCTGCGAAATTGTTTTTCTCTTTGGGCTGCCACGCGGCGGGAAAACGCTGCCGGTCGCGAGCAAGGTTCTCTTCCGTGCTGCGAGGCACATCGGAGCGCGGCAGTTGTGAAACGGAAGCCGAATTTGTTGCGGGCATAGTCTGCGTCGCCGCCGGCTGACGAGCGTTGAGTGAGATTTGTCTATTGGCAGCGGAAGGTTCGGACGGAGCGACATTATCGGGCTCCTTGTCTCCGGCCGCCGCGGATTTTGTTGCCTTCTGAATTTGCAGCTCGACGAAATCGCTTCCGCGGGCGCTGATGGCGGTGGCAGCCGTAAGATCGAGCTGCTGCAATTCCGACTGCTGGCCTTGAAGCTTTAGAAGATTGAGGTAAGGTTCGGGACAGCGGCCGGGAGTGGGTTTCGTTATCAGGTCTCCTAATACAATGACCTTGAAATCCGGCTTTCCAGAAGCGCCGAGGATGTCGGTGAACGGAAGATTGGTATCGGCATTTGCATCCTTCTGTTTTTGCAGGCGGACGAAGCTGCGAAACGCGTCATCCGGCAAGAGCAGGTAGAGAGCCTCCTCCATCAAAGTTCGGTTATCACATAAATCCGATCCCGTACACGAGAATACGATTCGAGTAATGCGCGGGCTTTCCTGGATATCAATGGTTTTTGGATTGTCGCGCGCGCGGCTCAGCGTGACCGTGGCCTGATAACCAAGATCGGAATAGAACTCTTCAAGTAGGGAACGAATGTCGGCGCTTCGCCAGAGGCCGCCTTCGAATGGCTTCAGAGACTGAACTATGTCGCTCTGCTTTGCAATTAAACCGGCGCCGCAGCCTGCGTCCTTCAGCGTGACTTGATAATCTGAGCTGGCGACCGGATCTGCTACGCGAAAATTTATCGTTCCCTGGTTGGAGTCAAAAGGGGAGGTCGCGAACACATCATCCGTATTGAAGTCCAGAATCAGCGCGGTCTTGGTTTCGAGCGAGATCGGATCGGCGACCAGTTGTGAGGTGATGCCCTGGAAAGCCTTCTGTTGTTGTCCGATCATTTCCTCGCCGCGCTTCGCCAGCAGATTCTTCAGCTTCTCTTTGAACTCTGAGAAGTCCTTTGTGGTTGCGTTGCGCAATTCGGTCAATGGATCATCGAGCTTTCCCTGCTGATCCAGCTTGCGCTGCGCGTCGGTGAGCAGCCACCAGTATACCTTGGTAGTCATCCCAAAGCATTTGTTTAAATCGTCGAAGAGAGCCTTTTCGACCTGTCGCTTGAGCTCCTTATCAGCCTCGGTCTCGGCGAGATGCTTCCGCAGCTCCTTGTAGGTACGTGATTTTTCTTTGAAGAGCGGCGACGGTGTAAAACTACTGTGCGTGCCGTCAACAATCATTCCTCCGTTTTTCAGCGTGACGGTGACCATCGCCTGACTCTGATTCCTGGTTTCCTGGGCGAGGCATAGTGCGGCGCCCGCGCACGCTATCATCAGAGACAGCGCGGCCCTGACAAAGGCTTTTAGAGCGTATTTCGGCGATAGATCGAACATAGCATTCGCGCCTTATATGACCAAAACACATTCCGGATGAGACGCTGAATCGCGGTTCTTAAATCGGCGCGACTATATAACGTCGCGAGAGACCCGGCAAGCGCGAGTAAGGGCGTATGCACTATCGTGCGGCCTTGAAGAGGTCTTGAAAGTGCGGTTGTAGTATTCGCCCTACTGCCGCCAAGCGGCGCGCGAGAATCGACGGCTCATTGAATCCCGGAAGAGCAGGGCAAATGCGACCCCCCGACCTGATCTCCTAAGAATTTAGTTGACAAGGTTTCTTTTCGCGATATACTCCTAAAACGTTAGGAGGGACGAATGGCGAGAACCAGGAGCGAACATCTTACAAGACTGGAGCTCGAGATCATGAACGTGCTCTGGGATATCGGGCCGGCAAACGTGCAGGCGGTTCAACAACGGCTGGACCGCGAGCTCGCGTATACCACCGTTCAGACGATGCTCAATATTCTTCATAAGAAAAAAAAGGTCAATCGAGCTTTGAAAGATCGCGCTTATCTCTATAAGGCAGCGGTAAGCCGTAAACAAGTGGCCAGTCACACCGTGAGCGATCTGGTCGACCGCTTGTTCGGAGGTTCGGCGGAGAGCCTCGTTATGAGCCTTGTCGAAACAAAGCATCTTACTCCTGAAAAACTAGCGAAACTCAACAAGCTGGTTGCCGGAACGGAGGAAAAGAAATGAAAGCGGTCAGCCAACTACAGTTGACGTTTTTATTGAATGCCTGCTGGCAGATCGCCCTCGTAGCGGCGGCTGGAATTATCGGCGATCGTATGATGGCGCGCGCCGGCGCTCGTTATAGGCACCTTGTGTGGGTTGCCGCTTTGCTTCTTTCAGCCGGGCTGCCGAGTCTTGCACTGTTCCTCTCCTCCGATTCCGGCAGCGCATTCTTCTCGAACTCAAAGCAGATCGAGGCTCCGGCAGTTCCCATCGCGACCGTCGATGCCACTACGCCGACTCGATTCGCTCTCCTGGAAGTTCCGGAAACCGCGCCCGCGGCTGCGAAGCCGGCGAGGCTCGTCGCACTGAGCAGCACGTCGGCAAATCTACTCGGAGCAATTTGCTGTGTATTTCTGTGCTATCGCTTCATAAGGCTGCTGATGGCCTGGCGGGCCGCGCGAGCGATTGTGCGATCCGCGCATATCGTCGAACCCGCCGAAGAGGCCCAAACGATTTTCAGAGAATGCATGGCAAAGATCGGCGTGAAGCGCGCCCGTCTCCTCTATTCGAACTCAATCGCGGTTCCGATCACGGTAGGAATCGCCGCACCGGCGGTTATTCTTCCGGAGCATCTACTTCACGAAGCCGATCGCAGCTTGTTGACCTCAGCCCTCGGACACGAACTGATTCATGTCCTCAGACGCGATTATCTGCTGAACCTGATCTACGAATTAATCTATCTACCTCTGTCGTTTCATCCGGCCGCGATGCTGATGAGGCGGCGCATACGACAAACTCGAGAACTTGGCTGCGACGAGCTTGTTACCGAGAAACTGATAGACCCGGAAACATATGCTCGCTCGCTTGTCCGGCTAGCCAGTTCGGCGCTGCCATCGGCCCGTAACTCGGCAGCGATCACAGTCGGCATCAGCGATGCCGATATTCTAGAGGAGCGTGTTATGAGAATGCTGAAAAGATCCAGACTGAGCGTTCGAAGAAAGAACCTGCTGCTTCTTGCCGCGGCGCTGCTGTTGGCCGTACCCTGCGCCGCCGCGGTCCCGTTTGCGATGGGGATCAACATTAAATCAATGGATGGCTCCGTCGACCGCCAGGAAATAGCCGGAGAATCCGCTCAGGCTTCAGGCCCCACCGGCTTCAATGTAGTCATGCCCGTCCTGGCTGACGGCGAGCAAGCCGGCACGGTGGTCGCGTGGTTGAAGCGGCCCGGAGATACGGTACAAACCGGCGAAGCGCTTGCAAAAGTCGACGCAGGCAAGGGCCCGATTGCGATAAGAGCGGCCTTCTCGGGTGTAGTATCGCGGCTCGTCGTGAAGCCCGGTGAGCCAACGCCGGCGGGCGCTTTGATCGCTGTGATTGAGCCGCAACAGGATCAAAAGGAAGCGGCGGCGCGAAGGGCGGAACGGGAGCGAAGGCTGGTGGAGATGGAGGCCCTGCGGCGGGCCGAACAACAAGCGGCCGAGGAGGGCGTCCGGGCCGAACGTCAGGATGCCGAAGCGCGCAGAAGAGAAGAGCAGGCGCTCAAAGAACGACTGGCTGCCGCGAAGAACGAGCTACGCCTGAAGGTGAAAGATGGAACGGTTGGAGTGGCTTTTATAGCCGACTCCGATGATCCGGAAATACAAGCCAGGCGACGAGTGGAAAGAGAACTGATAGCGAAGGAGCAAAGCGAGCTTGCCAAGCATGCCAAGATTGCGATGCATCAAGCTATTCAGATCGCGGCGAATCTATATCCCGGCGCCGTGATCGAGTCGAGGCTGACCAGGGAACGCAATCAGCCATGCTACGTGCTTTCCATTCTCTCGGAGAACGGGCTTGAGACCACGATGACTCGCGTTCTGATAAGCGCGGTAGACGGCACAATCATAAACGCATTCAAGGAAGAGCATTGATTAATGAGCCGCGCTCCGGATAGCGGAATCGCCGGGCCGCTTCTTAGCATGATGGAGCGATTCGCTGGTACTAAAGACCGTGAAGCCCTTCACTATTTTTATAGTGAAGGACTTCACGGTTTCTCACTGTGATGGCGTGTTACCGCGAGACGATCTTACTGCTTGGTCTTTTCAGACGGCTTGGGCGTCGATTTATCCGAGCTCACGCTTACGCTCTTGATCGGAACGGCGTAGCCGTCGTTGCTGGTCTTGGACACGCCGAGTTTCTTCAAAGCAGGCGCTGAAGGCGTGCCGGAAGCGAAAAGACCGTTCGAAGCTTGAAACTCTTTCATTGCTTCGCTCGTGTTGCTGTCGTACTGGCCCGTTGGAGGCCCATCCATGAAACCCGCTTTGATTAAAGCCCGCTGAATCTCGGTTACGCGCTCGGTTGGAATCTGCGTGGAGCGCGAGGTCTGTACCGATCCGGTAACGTCGTCGTAGAAGTGATGACGGCTTCGCCTTCCTCTGGCCACTCGGCCTTTTTTTGTTTCCCGAGACCGGCCGCGCGCCACCCGTTTAGACTTCGAAGCAGTTGCGCGTTTTACTTTGGTCGAAGAATGTTTCCGGACAGCCCCGTTGACGTCGGCGGCCATATAAATCGTGATTCCAAACAGTAGGGTTGCGACCTGGAACAACCTGATTCTACGCATTATTTTTGTAAACCCCGCGAGGCTCGTTTTCATGGCGGCGGGATTATATCACGCAGAGCAGTCGATCAAAGAAAATTACATAGGTCCGCGGGATTTGGAATTTCAGAGGCTCCGTATTATTCTCTTCCAAGCTTCCTGGCCGAGATCGGACATTTTTTCGATAGCATTTGCCTCTTCAATACGAACGGCCCGTTGACGCAGGAGTATATGGACATTTCCGAACGGATCGTGATGGCGGACGGCTATTCGATCTTCCGTCTGGAAGGAAAGCACACGCTTCGGCTGAGCGTCAGCCTTATAAAAGACGCGATAAGTTTTTGCCGCGAGCACGGAATCGCGAAACTGATTGTAGACGTTACCGGATTGTCCGGGTTCGCTTCGCCGAGCATCGTCGAGCGATATTGGCTTATTCAGGAATGGGCTGGAGAATCGCGTGGAGTTGTGCGCGTAGCCATGCTCGCGCGATCCAACATTATCGATCCTCAAAAATTCGGCGTCACCGTGGCCCTGAATGCGGGATTCCCCTTCAATGTATTCGCAGGCGAATCAGAAGCAATAGAGTGGCTCCTTCTCGATGAAACCGGCTGAAGAACTATTTCTTTTTTCTCTTCTGAAGATCATTCAACAATCGTTCAGCCGCCGAGTTCTGAAACTCGAGGTTGAGCGGATTCATCTCAATGGCCTTCTTGAGCGGCTCTACTGCTTTTGCGGCTTCCTTCTCCTTTTTTGAAGCCGAGTAGATCAACCCGAGGTTGAAATAGGGCAAGGCGCTCGCCGGATCGAGATCCATCGCATGTTGTAAATCCTTGATAGCTCCGTTGACATCGCCTCTTGCGCCTCGAACCAATCCCAGACCGGCGAACGCCGCCGCTGACCGCGAGTCGAGTCCGGCGGCCGTCTGATATTCGGCGAGCGATTCCTTGAATTTCATTTGAGCGTAGTAAGCGGCTCCAAGCCCGATGTGTATAGAAGGCCAGCGAGGCTCGAGCACGGCCGCCTTTACAAAAGCAGCCTCGGCGCCTGCGTTGTTTCCCTGAGCCAGTAAAATGATGCCTTCCTGATAATGCGCGGCCGCCCACGATTCATCCCACTCGACCGCTTTGGCAAGGTTCGATCGAGCGTATTCGAGAAGGCCGCCCTCTTCTTGCTTTGGCTCTGATGACTCCGACTGCTGCGTTTGAGGCCGGTTCGTCAACCAATCGCGATAGCCAAGAACACCGTTTAAGTATGCCTGCCTGGACTGCGCGCGCTTGTCCTCGGCCTGAAGCGTGAGTGCCGTCGCGGTCATTTCCCTGGCCGAGGCTATTTCCTCGCGGCCGATCGTTCTCCATTCATTTGTTATACGAGCGACCGCCGCATCAGCTTTGGAGACGAGCCGGTCGGCGAGCCGGCGACGCATCTGAGCGACTTCAGGCCTGTCGTCGTACTTCGCGGTGAGATCTCGCAGAAGCGCGAGTGCGTTCGGGCTGGCGGGAGGAACAAGCTTGTCGGACGAGACCAGAGAATTGAATTCGGCTACTGTGCTATCGAGCTTTGCCGTGAGCTTGAATACGAGCGTGGGCGACTCGGTTCCCGCATTGAATCCACGCACCGTCGAACCGTATCCCTCTTTGCGAATTTCGATCGTGTAGTGAGCCAGCGGCAGCTTTAGAAACTGGGCTCTCCCCTCGCCATTTGTGTCGGCTCGCTTCTCGCCGTTGATGTAGACCGAGCATTCGGCGGGATCGGTGATGATCGTCAGCGTGACGCTCAAGGCCTCCGGCGCAGCCTTGGGCTTTGCTTTGGTAGGCTTCTTGGCTTTCGAAGGCTCATCAGGCCTGCCAGTTGGATTCTGAGCGCCGACCAAGCCCGAGAGCGCAAGGACTAATAAAAAGGCAAGGGGGGCAATCCGATTTCTCAATCGCGTCAAACTCATGGGATCACCTCGATTGCGCGATTATATATCAGACGGAACCGAGCTCACAGAGTTAAGATCACGGAATCAACCAAAGAGGCCGTCGATGTACGCTTCGGGTGAAAACTCGACCAGATCGTTCATCTGTTCGCCTATTCCCACATATCGGATCGGCACGTTCAGCTCTTTTGCGATTGCGATAACGATTCCGCCTTTGGCTGTGCCGTCGAGTTTTGTCAGAACAAGACCAGTGATCGGAACCGCCCGAGTGAACTGCCGGGCCTGTTCCAATCCGTTTTGTCCGGTGACCGCATCAATGATGAGGAGCACCTCGTGAGGCGCGCCGGCGACTTCGCGGCCCGCGACCCGGCGCATCTTTTCGAGCTCCTGCATCAGGTTGGCCTTTGTGTGAAGACGGCCGGCCGTGTCTACGATAAGCACGTCAATATTTCGAGCGCGTGCTGCGGCGAGCGCGTCGAACAGGACCGCCGATGGATCGGTTCCGGGTTTCTGTTGGATCAACGGCACACCGGAGCGCTCGGCCCAAATGGCCAACTGATCATTGGCCGCCGCGCGAAATGTATCGGCGGCGCAAACCATGACCTGATTGCCTTCGCTCTTTATGCGGTGCGCGAGCTTGCCGATCGTAGTGGTTTTGCCGACGCCGTTAACGCCGACGATCATCATCACGTACGGACGAATTTCCAGGGGCACTTCGGATTCGGAGGCGACCGTGCCGGCTTTGCGGCTTCTCGCCGCCCCCTCCAATATTCCGCGCAGCTCGGATTTGATCAATTTCTTGAGCTCGTCGACGTCATTTAACTGCTTCCGCTCAATCTGCTGTCGCGCTGAGTCAATAATCTCGAGGGAGGTCTGCACTCCTATGTCGGCCCCGATCAACGCTTCTTCAAGATGATCGAGCACGTCCGCGTCAAGCTCGCGCTTACCGGCAAATATCGAGTCGATGCGGCCGGCCAGGTTCTCGCGCGTCGAGGAGACGGCCTTTTTAAACCGGTCATAGAATCTCGCTTGATCGTCGCTGCCTTCGGCTTCTTCGCGGACAATTCGTTCTTCCTCTGGCGTAGCCGCGCGATTCAGGCCAAGAGATATGATTTCCTGCTGCTTGCGTTTCCAAAAAGCCATCTGGTTAAGAGTCCTCGAATTGTCAGTCTTGTGGGTGACTATGGGTAGTGTTTGTAAGCAAGAGTCAATCTAGCATCGGCAAAAAAGAAGCGTCAAACAGCGGTCGTTTTCAATGGACTCGGCAATCAGTTGAGGCGGGCTCTATCCAACCGAATCGTTCTAATTCGATCGCGCAAAGTTTCGGCATCATCGGCTTCGGGCGCGACCTTCAAGTATCGCTCAAGATCAGCTATAGCCTGCTCGAATTTGTTCATAGCGGCGTACAGGATGCCTCGATCTCGCAGGTAACCTGGTGTGCCAGGTTCGATCAATAGCATTCGATCCAGAGTGGAGACGGCGCGGCCATAATCCATGCTTTGCGCATAAACACGGTAGAGGTTGGCCAGGATTCGCGTGAGAACCTGCTTATTCGTCGCCGGCGCCAGGTGTTCGCGCGTCAACGTGACTCGGTCTCCTGTAACACGTGAGAGGAGTTCGGCGACGTCGGGCTCGATCATAACGCGACCGCCGTTAAAGGGGTCTACATATAGATCGCCGGTTTCGTCTTGATGCTTAATCAGGAAATGGCCGGGCAGACCTACGGGGGACATAGGAACCTCGATGCGTCTGGCGATGTCGAGATAGATCACGGAAAGCGTTATCGGAATACCTCTGCGGCAATCGATTACCTGATTTAGAAAGCTGTTTCGTGGATCATAGTAGCTTTCCATATTGCCGCGAAAATGAAGCTCGCCGAATACTACTTCGTTTATCGCATCGATTATTGCGACTGAGTTCATTTCATCAGTAAGCTGCCGGCGCACCATTTCGGCGAAGCCGGCCAGCTTGTCCAGGTATTCCGCTACGACGAGATTGGGATACTCCTCGGCGGCAATGAACAACGCCGCTTCGGCGAGATTAATTTCATCGTCCTGGCGCAGGACTACTTCCGAAAAAGATTGGCGGGCGAATTTCGCGGAGTCGTTCAAGGTGTGGAGGTTAATATTCCGGGACATCTGCTGTTTGGCTATCGAACACTTACGATCCTATGCGTGAACAAGGGCGGCCGGATGCGGCCGCCCTTATATTTGTTACGCACTCGGAGCAATCGGCATGGAACGCCGGACAGTTATATCCAATGATATTCCGTTACCGGGCGGCGCGCGTCGATTTAGCGCCGTGATCAATTACGTTCCAAAGGAACGTGTACGATTTGTCGGCCACCGAAATCATGTACTCCCATCCGTGATTGCCCGGAAACACGTGGAATTCGTGAGGAACGCCCGCCTTTGTCAATCTCTCGTCCAGTACCTTATCGGTTTCAGTAAAGCCGTAGCGGTCCTGATCGCCTACATCGAAGTATATCTTGATGCCGGATTTCTTTATCGCGGCCGCGTTAGTCTCGCCGAGCTTCATTGGATTGGTGGACTGGTAGAACTCGTCATCGGGCGGCGTGCCGAATATGTTGCCGACAAGCCGCGTGATGAATTGAGAACGGCGGTCATCTCCGGTCGGCTTCGGAAGCTCGGTGTAAACGGCGGCGCAGTGCGTCGTCACGGAGGAGAACATCTCCGGGTGCTTGAAGGCGATCATCAGTGCTCCGAAGCCTCCCATCGAAATCCCCTGGATTGCTCGGCTGCGAGGGCCGGGAGTGACTCGATACGTCTTTTCGATGTATGGAATCAGATCCTTCACGATTGCGTCTTCGTAGCGAACGCCGTTCTTCGCGTTCACATAGAAACTGTTCTCTCCCGCCGGTGAAACTATTATGAGCTCGCCGATCTTGCCTTCGCCGCGCATTTTATTGACGGCCGCGGCGACTCCTCGGCGTTCGAACTCGCCTTCATTGCCGAACATTCCGTGGAGGAAATAGACGACCGGATAACGCCGGTTCGTGTCGCGATCGTAAGAAGGCGGAAGCTGAATCGCGTACTTCAAATCATGGCCGAGCGAGGCCGATGGAAAAGTTTTGTACTCCACTCTTGCCTCGGAGGTCGCTTGCGGACTTGCGGCCGCCGTTTGCCGGCCGGCCGCGAAGGCAGTAGCCGATGGCTGCGTATAGACGGAAGCGGCGGCCATTATTGCTCCGATCAGCGGAACCTGGAGCGCGACAGCGGTTATAGAAAGCGTCAGGAGCGCGTTTGTAGTCGAGGAGGCAGGTCTCTTTATCATCTCTTAAACTCTTAGCTTGAAGCGACGGTCTCAAAACCTGAAGCGCGGGCCGTCGCTTGGAAAATGATCGATATTCAAGTTGGCGGCTGCGATGTCCGTCAAATCCACCATGGCTGCCGCGTTGATTGCGCACGCTATGGATATCGCTTCGCTGATTTCTTCCTTGGTTGCGCCCGAGGAGAGAGCCTTTTTGATATGGCCCTCGATGCAACCCTGGCATTTCGCGACCAGAGAAGCCGCTATGGATATCAATTCCTGGGTTTTTGTATCGAGGTGCTTTTCTTCCGAGTAATAAATTTCTCGATAGAATTGGCCGTAGATGCGCCGCATCTTGGGCTCCATCATGGAATATGAGGCGGGCTTTTGCTCGGCCCCCGCCGCCTGTGGTGCTGACTTGCTTTCCATAGCTTCTCCTTGGTTATGAATTCCACCGAATGGGCCGGACCAATTCTGTAGATCTATACGCCGGGGGAAGGGCCTGGGTCACAACTCTAATCAATATGACGAGCCTTGTCTCGCCGTCTGATATTGCTCTGGTCTTGACCCAATGACTCCTAGTCATGCCGATATGTTAAGGATTAAGACTTCTATCATGCCGCATCCCTGTTTTCAACCGAGGCTGCGTAAGCATCGCACCTGGAAGCGCAGGCATCTTGGCTGCGAAGCAGAGATAGGCAATGTTCCCCGGAGGGGAACGCGTCAATAGACGGGGGTCAGCGCAGCGCAGCCCCCGGTGCGAAGCAGAGATAGGCAATGTTCCCCGGAGGGGAACGCGTCAATAGACGGGGGTCAGCGCAGCGCAGCCCCCGGTTCGAAGGAGAGATAGGTAATGTTCCCTGAAGGGAAACGCGTCAATAGACGGGCTGTGAATATGATCACGGCGCTGTGTTCTCTTTGTCGCCCAACGCCAGCGCCGCCTCGACTGCGCCGCGAGCGTTTACTATGCCCCAGCCTTGCCGGTCTCGGTCGAAACCGTGCAGCGGAATCGCCGATTTAACAAGAGCCAGCTTGACCTCATTAGGCTTGAGCGCCGGAGTCGCTTCAATCATCTGTGCGGCTATCGAAGACACAATAGGCGCGGCGAAGCTCGTGCCATCCACATGTTTATAATTGCCGCTGATAACATTACTGTCTCGGATCTTGAGCTGAACCAGATTGCGAAGATGGTAGGAATCCAGCACCTGGGCTTGATCCAATTGTGAATCGACGCCTGGATGCCGCCGAATTATTCCCGCAAGCTCCGAATCCTTCTCACGCTCCAACTCCGCCAGCAGGGCCGCCTGCTCCGCTGTAGGCGTGCCGGGCAGGATCGGCGCTGCGAGCCAGATTGCGGGCGCGATAATCTCCGGCTTTTGCAGCCCGTCGACTGTTGGACCGTAGCTCGAGTGGTAGATCTCGTCATCTTCGATTCCGAGCGTGTTCTTGTCGTCGAGCCCGCCGACCGAGATCACGGATGGCGCCGAAGCCGGCGGTAGAACCGGATGATTGGGGTTGCCGCCGGCGTTTCCGATAGCCGCGACGATGACGATTTCCGCGCGTGAAGCTGCTTCTGCCGCGGCTGAAAGCGGATCCGAGAGGTAGCTCGCTTCGCGGTCTCCGCCGCATGAAATATTGACGATCCGTATGTTATATCGCTGGCGATTGCGGAGCACCCAGCGCAAGCCTCGCTCGATATCTTCGTGGCGAATGCGGGCGGCTGTGCCGACTTTGACCAGGACAACCGAGGCGTCCGGCGCGATACTCGAATACAGACCGCGCGATAGAAATCCGTTTCCGGCGGCCACGACTGAAGTCATCATGCCGTGCCAGGACGACTCATCCGGCCGGTTCAGCGAGCCGGGGCTGGTCGAGCCTACGAGATTAATATATTTGAGTATTCGGTTTGCTGGTTTCGTTAAATCAGGGTGAGCATAGAAGCCGGAATCGAGAAACGCTATCGTGACCCCTCGGCCAGTGTAGCGGGGCGAAGCATCGAGTCTCAGCGGAGTCGGAAGAATCTTGGACCAGCTTGCTTCGAGCTCCGGATAGGAACTCCGAAGCTCGTAATGCAGGCGCTTCCATCGCTCGAGGCAGGCGATGCACATCGCGCCTCCGGGCTTCCATCCGCGAGCGTTCATCGCAACCATCGGCTTCATGCATTCATCGACCTCCGTGGGCGAGGCGATTAAGGCAATCTCCACGTTTCGCAAGCAGGCGCTGCAGGTCTCGGTTCGATTTTGCATATTCAAATCTGCTTCACTGGCAACGGTGCGGCATTCGAGCTACGATTCTCGAAGCGCAATGCTGAGGTAGTCAACCGCCGATGCGTAATACAATCAAGGCAGTCGCCGTTGTTTTGACGTTGGCCGTGCTCGCGGCCGGCCAACAATCGGAGACAAAGAAATCCAATCGCGCGGATCAGGACGCTCCGCTGGTCCTGAAATCCGATCTGGTATCCGTGGCCGCTTCCGTGACCGACAGGAATGGACGCCCGATCAAATCGCTTGCGAGCGCGGACTTCACGATTTTCGAGGACGGATTGCGCCAGAAGATCGCTCATTTTTCAGCCAGTGAAGAGCCCTTCAGCCTGATGCTAATCATCGACGTCTCCGGCTCGACCATCGCCGATATAGATTTGATGAAACGGGCTGCGCGCAATTTTATCGCGGAGCTGCGCAACGACGACAAAGTCGCGGTCATTGTGTTCAGCGGAGACGTCGAGCTCGTGGCCGGATTCAAAGACACTCGTGAGCGCGTGATGAGCGAAGTGGACTCGATCGCGACTCCGGCGGCCACATCCTCCGCGCACCGATTCAACCCAAACACGGGAACCTCTTATTACGATGCGCTATTTCTGGCCGTGGATCAGAGTCCCTTGAAGAACGCGGAGGGCCGCAAGGCGATCGTTTGCCTGACGGATGCGGTCGATTCGACGAGCAAGATGCCTTTTGCGGAAACGGCGAAGATGGTGGAGAAGTCCGACGCTTCAGTTTACATTCTTCGGCTCGACACGGAAGAAGCTACGCTCACGGGTCTGCTCAAAGACTATAACGACCGAGGCTACCTGGGCTTCTCCCAGAGCCAGATTGACCGCTACTACGATATGTATGACAAAGACTCGATCGAGCGCCATAAAGATCGACGCTTCATCAGCCCCCTGACGCGCCGCCGGATAAATGCGGGTCTGTACGAAATCGCACGGCGAGAAGCCAGCGATATCTGCGAGCGCACGGGCGGCCGTGTCTACCCGGTCGCCAAACTCAGCGATCTCTCGAACGTGTATAAGCAGGTAGCCGACGATCTGCGGTCACAGTACTTGATCGGCTACTATTCCTCCAACGAGACGCACGACGGCAAATGGCGAAAGATCAGGGTACAGGTTCGCAGCCGAGATGCGAACCTACGGGCAAGGGAAGGGTACTGGGCGCCTTCGAGGTAGCTTCGGAGAATTTGTGATCCGCGCGAGAGCTTGTAAGCTCGCACGCGATTGAATTGAGTCGCATCCGAACCAAGGTCAGATTGAAGATCATTGTATGGGCGGGCTTCGTGCCCGCCCATCGTTGAGCTACCCTCGCCATTGAATGAGGTCGATTCTTCAAAAGGCGCGGGCACGGCAGCCCGCCCATACAGGGAATTTCAGGGCGCGAGACTCAACTCCAGCGTGAAATCTCTCTTTTGATGATCTATTATTGTTGGGAATTCAACCCCAATCTTATTTTGAAAGGACAGTGTCAGATGAACAGGCAGTTCTTATTCGTCTGCATAACCAGGGCAAGGAAACTCTTACTACCGGGCAATTACTCTCGACTGATCCTCTTTCTTCTCCTCGCGTCCAACCTATCCGTCTTAACCGCGCGGGCCGATGGGCCCACCAAGAACAAGGTTGTGTTTGCTGTTATAGGCGACAGCGGAACCGGCAAGCAGGACCAGATAGATCTCGCCCGTGTGATGGAGAAGTTCTATGAGCGCGAGCCTTTCGATACGGTCATAATGCTGGGAGACAACATCTACGGCGACGTAAGCAGGAAGTCGTTGCATCAATGCTTCGAGAAGCCTTATGAAAAACTGCTTGAGCGTGGGGTCGGCTTCTATGCGACGCTCGGCAATCACGGCAACTCTCTCGCCGAATGCGAATACAAGCCATTTCACATGGAGGGGCGCCACTACTACACATTCACGCAAGGCAAGGACCTGGTTCAGTTTTTTTCTCTCGACTCCAATCAGATGGATCGCGAGCAGCTCGGTTGGCTTGAAAAAGAACTAGCCGCGTCGAAGGCGCGATGGAAGGTGGCCTTCTTTCATCATCCTATCTACTCATCCGGGCGAACCCACGGATCGGACCAGAAGCTTCGTCGCCTGGTCGAACCGATTTTCATCAAGTACGGCGTGAACGTTGTATTCAGCGGTCACGACCATCTTTATGAGCGGTTGAAACCGCAGAACGGTATTCTCTACTTTGTGTCGGGAGGCGCGAGCAAGGTTCGAAAAGGGAATTTGAATCGTTCTGATCCGTCGATGGCATCAGGAAACGACGAGACTCTTCACTTCATGCTCGTGGAAGCCGGCCCTGACTCCCTGCATTTTCGAGCGATTGGCGCGAACGGCGAAGTGATCGACGAGGGAAAAACCGAATCCTCTGAAGCGGTCCGGAAATGATCTCGCGGAACTAAAATATGACCCTACTTCTGAGAGAGCGCCACGTAACCGAGTTGCTCAACATTGAGACCGCGATTGCCGCGGTCGAAGAGGTCCTTCGCGACCAGGCGCTTGGACTGGCGACCAATCGGCCCCGGCAGCGGGTCGCGACGGGCGCCTCTCTGCTCCACGTGATGCCCGCCGGTGACAAGCGGCTTGGAGTGATGGGGCTCAAGACTTATGTGTCGGCTCGCAAGGGAACTCGGTTTCTGGTTCTGCTGTATGACATCGAGAGCGGCGACATGCTTGCAATGATCGAGGCGGATAGGCTCGGCCAGATGAGAACCGGAGCTGCCTCGGGCGTGGCTACTAAATATATGGCGCGCGAATCGGCGGATACAGTAGGCATCTACGGGTCCGGCTGGCAGGCCGAAAGTCAGCTTATGGCGGTATGCGCTGTACGGGAGATCAGGTCGATCAGCGTTTATAGCCGAAACCAGGAGAAGCGCGAAGCTTTTGCGCGCAAGATGACCTCGATTCTGCGCGTCGAAGTAAACCCGGTCGACCACCCTGAGAAAGCGGCAAGAAATCAATCGATAATAATAACGGCCAGCTCTTCCAAAGATCCGGTGCTCAAGGGTGAGTGGATCGAGCCGGGTACACACATAAACGCGGTCGGCTCAAATGTCTCGATAAAGAGCGAGATCGATGTTGGAGCCGTCAAACGGGCTTCCGTGATTGCGGTCGACTCCATAGATCAATCTAAGATCGAGGCAGGAGACCTGCTGCCTGCC
Source organism: Blastocatellia bacterium AA13 (assembly GCA_003222245.1). Lineage (GTDB taxonomy): Bacteria > Acidobacteriota > Blastocatellia > UBA7656 > UBA7656 > QHVH01. The sequence continues at coordinate 177,365 of QHVH01000002.1, forward strand.
ATCGAGCGGGGAGTGATCTGTTGGGAAGCCGTTACCGAGCTCGGCCGAATCATCGCCGGTCAGGTGAGGGGACGGAATAACGATCAGGAAATCACGCTCTTCAAATCGAATGGAATCGCGCTTGAGGACATCTCGACCGCTCTTCGGGTGTACATTCTGGCTCACGAGCGCGGGATCGGCGAGAAGATCAACCTTTGGACTGAAGTCCACTAGCAATTTTATAAACAGGGGCAGCGGAGGCTTAACACCGCCGTGCAAATTCTATCCGGCCGAAAGAGCGGCAAAATCTACGACGCGATCATTATCGGATCGGGCGCCTCCGGTGGAATGGCGGCCAAGCAGTTGACCGAACACGGAATGGAAGTGCTCGTGCTCGAAGCCGGTCCTCCCGTTGTTCCGGAGCGCGATCTCGGCTCGCATCGCTGGCCTTACGACTCGATGTATAGAGGATTCGGGCCGCCCGGTTGGAAGGATCAAGAACAATGGATGCAGGCGACGGCCGGTGAATTCAGCAAGCAGTTCTACGTTAATGATACCGAGCATCCTTACACTACAGATCCCGGCAAGCCTTTTCTGTGGGTCCGCGCGCGCATCGTCGGAGGCAAGACCCTGCACTGGGGTCGAATGTCTTACCGATTCTCCGATCTCGATTTCAAGGCAGCCGCGCACGACGGCTTTGGCGACGACTGGCCGATCTCGTACAGCGATCTCGCGCCATACTATGACAGGGCCGAGGAGTTCATCGGCGTAAGCGGTTCTCGTGAAGGACTCGCTCATTTACCGGATGGGAACTTCATGCCCGCGATGAAGTTGAATTGCGGAGAGCAGCTTCTAAGAAAAGGAGCGATGAAGCTCGGCCGCGCCGGAATTCCCATGCGCCTGGCGATGCTGACCGGCCAGCCGAAGCCCCACATGAAAGGCCGCGCCCGTTGTCATTACTGCGGCAATTGTGGAGACGGCTGCGACGTCGGAGCGATGTTCAACTCGCTGTCGTCGACCCTTCCTGTAGCCCAGGCAACCGGACGTATGACGCTAAGGCCGAATTCGATCGTCAGGCAGGTTCTCACCGACTCGGCTACGGGTAAGGCAAAGGGCGTCGCTTTCGTCGACAGGGTCACGCGAGAAGAACACGAAGTTTTTGGGAAGATCATCGTGCTCGGCGCATCCACTTTGGAATCGACTCGCATTCTGCTCAATTCGAAATCGAGGCAGCATTCAAACGGGCTGGGCAATTCTTCGGGTGTGCTTGGCCATTATCTGGTCGACCATTTCGGTGGAATAGGCGCAAGCGGCTATTTCAACGTTCTTGCGGGCCGCGATCCTATGAACGAAGACGGCAAGACTTCCGGGCTGCTCATTCCACGCTTTAGAAACATCAGCAAGGAGACCAGACAACAGCGATTCGTGCGAGGCTACGGATTCGAATGCGGCTCGGGCGCCAGACTGTTTCCGGCATTCGTGAAAAATGCCGCGCTCACGCCGGGTTTCGGGTCCGACTTCAAGAAACGAGTCCGTCATTACTACACGACGCCGGTCAGCATGACGGTTCGCGCGGAAATGCTGTCGCGGTTTGAGAACTTTGTCGAAATAGATCCGAACGGCGTCGTCGATGCCTGGGGAATCCCCGTACTGAAAATTCACGCTCAGTATTCCGACAATGAACGCGAGATGGCTCGCGATGCAGCCGAGACGAGTGAAGAAATACTCCGAGCCGCGGGCGCTGAAGTAGTATCCACGGGCGGCCGGATGACCGCGCCGGGCCGAATCATTCACGAATTGTGCACGGCGAGAATGGGCAGCGATCGAAAGACATCCGTGCTCAACAAATTCAATCAGAGCTGGGACATTAAAAATCTATTCGTCATCGACGGCGCTTCTTTTGTTGCTTCGGCCAATCAGAATCCGACGCTCACGATACTGGCGCTTACGATGCGCGCCTGTGATTATATGGCCGACGAGATGAAGCGCGGCTCTCTGTAGGCAGGTTCCCGAACAGAACGCATGAGTTTCCAGGAAAAGAGATCGATCTCGCAGTCTAATCGAGGGCGCTCCAGCTTGCCGCGCGTCTATTCCATCGCGAGCGTTCTGAAACACGATTGTTTCTCCGGGAGCTTTGAAGCCGGCGGCGCAGAACACGGCTTCTTGTATACGCCGTCCAATGCTCAGACGGAAGGCGATCGGCTGCATCTGACGGGACTCCTGACGATCTCAGATTCAGGCGGCCGCGCCCGTTCCCGGAGAAATATCCGGGCGGTACTTGCCGCCAGTCAGGGGGGAATCGGAACCGCCCCGCCTCGCAAACACTCTCCGACCATTGATGCGCGTCCGCGCGAAGATGATCGACGTGACCCGCTTCCGGATGTCGAATCGACGGGGCGCTCGTCATTCTGCGGAGTAATGTACTTCAAGCTCGAGTCCGTGAACGGGCCGGCTCTTGGGGTTAAAGCTGATCTCAGCGCCGTTCAGATGAACGTGAGGCTGGCGCCCACGACCGACCGGGAGCGGGAGCTTCACGGTGCATATAGCTCATTGATTGAAGCGCTCGCGGCCAAACCGATGGACAGGAATACCGTCGAATTGTTGACGGTGGAACTGAACAGACTCCTTTCCCCTTGATCTTCGTCGCGTTTTGCCGCACCGGTACACACGCAAAAACTTGACGCGCGCCGGTCGTGGATTTGTCGTGGAAATGGTTGGTTGACTAGACCAAAATGCGGCGTCTACAATGACTCACCACTTTTGACATATGTCGGTGCTTGAACGTGCGTGACGCGGGGATGTGGCGGAACCGGCAGACGCGAAGGTCTCAAAAACCTTTAAGGGTAACCTTGTGTGGGTTCGAGTCCCACCATCCCCACCAACAGAGCGGCTGAACGTTTGCTGAAGAAGCTTTAAGGCTATAGAAGCACGTTGGATCGCTACACTGGCGTATTGATTCTCAGCTAATGAAGAAGATCGAGATTAGCTTCGATGCAATTCCCGCCTCGGCAATCTCTCAAACCAAACTCACGATTTGTCTCAAATGCGCCTTCGATTTCTTCACAAAGCAATTGAAGCTGTCCAATCGAACTGCCTATTCGGAGCTAAAAAAGCACACTCCCGAAGAGCAGGATTTCACCGGCGCGGCTACTGCCCGGCCCCACTTTCTCAGCGGCGACGAAACCACTAACTGTCCCTATTGCAATGGGGCCAAACGATGGTTCGCGACCTTCACGGCGATCCGAGTCGACGCACACCCCTCTTTCGAAAAACAGAGGAAGAAAGTATGGGCGGCGCTTAAAAAAGAGACCGAGCTATATGCGTTGTGGGCTGTTGAGAGAACTCAAATGCAGATATTCTCGGAATGGCTCGAACGCCTGCAACACGGCCTCGATCTGAACGATGAGAGATGGTTGCTTGAAGCCGCGATGGCTCAAACAAAGCGTTCGTATCCGGCTGTTCAATGGGAAGAGGTAACGAAAGAAGGTCTGCGCCGCCTCCAATTGTCTCGACAAGCGGAAGAAGATGGGGTGTATGAGAACGGTTGGCTGTAGGTTCCGCCCAGGTTGTACGGAGACGCGCTGATAGTTCAACACTTGCTATCGCGGTCGCATATGCACGGAGGAACTACGTTCGAGGGCAGACTGACCCTGCAAGAGCTGGTCAATCGACTGCGTCGCATAGGTTATCTGGAGGCTCGCGGGATCACGAGCGGAGATCCATATGAGACTTTTGAACAGGTGGTGACCGCGCTGGTTGCCTGGGGTCCATCCGCTGTGTACTATGCCGTGGATCGAAGCGACTTCCTGATGAAACTCAAAACCGTATATGAAAAGAGACGCGACAAATAGATGAAGAAAGTTATTACTCTTTGTGTAGTTCTGGCGGCTGCGGGTTTGAACGGCTACGCTTTGCCGGCCACTTTCAAATTCCCTAGCTCAAGTCCACTCCAGGAATCTGGAAAGGGCGGATTCGTTATCACGTTGAAGAACGGGAGCACTATTCGCGGCCGAACTCTTTCGCGCGAAGAGGGGGGAACCCGGCTGCGACTGACCATGACGGAAACTTCATCGAGCGAGCCGAAGAGCTACGCCGTGGTAGCGACCGATGACGCCGAAAGCATAAAGGCGTCGACTACTGAAAGCGACTCTATTCGGATCAAGGTAAGAGGCGGCACTGAATTGAAGTGCAAAGAGTTCGTTCTCGGAACCGATGTGATCACCGTCAAGCTTGGCTCCGCCAGCCGGGTTGATGTTCCGTGGGATCAGATCGAATCGATCAGCTTCGGACAGTAGTGTCCCGCCTGTCTATCGCACAACCGGAAGCTCGATAATGAATGTTGCGCCTCGAGGCTCATTGTCCTCGACCCAGATGCGTCCATTATGGTCGGCGACTATGTGACTGACGATCGCAAGTCCAAGCCCGGTAGCGCGGTCGCGCGTAGAGAACTTCGGAAGAAACAACTTGTCCCTGTCGGTCGCTCGTATGCCGTGACCCACGTCGCTCACGGTTATGCGCGCGATTTCGCTTGTTTCAATGAATCGCGACTCAATCCCGACTCGACTGGCGGTGTTCTCGTGTGCGCCGTTGACGCCGTTAGCGCCATTATCCGTGTCCGAGCTCATTGCTTCGAGCGCGTTGTCGATCAAATTTACCAGCACGCGCTTTATCTGATCCGGATCGAGTTTCAGAGACGGAATATCGTCCGCGAGATCGCATTCGATAATGAAACCGTCCAACCTGTCCGCATAGAGGCCGACGGCCGCGCGAATGACTTCGTTAAGCGAGGCGTCGACGGGTCTGGCCTCGGGCAGCCGCGCGAACCGCGAGAACTCTTCGACCATCCGCTGCAACGTTGCGACCTCGCGGGATATCGTAGCGGTCCCCTCGCGCACGACCTCTTCGAATCGGCTGTTTCGCGACTCACCGGTCCGTTCGTAGTTTCGAATGATCCGTTCCGCCGACAGTTGAATAGGCGTGAGCGGATTTTTGATCTCGTGCGCCATGCGACGGGCCACTTCGCTCCAGGCCGCCACGCGCTCGGCTTGAATCAAATCGGTAAGATCCTCGATCACTATGACCCAGCCTTGAAGCGCGCCGCCTGAGCTGCGGAGCGGCACCGCGGTCGTCGCGGTTTGAAGAGAGCCTCCGCTCGGGTGCTGATAGCGAATATCCGCCTGTGCGAGCCCGGTTCGCTGCGCTCGTCTGCAAATCACGGCAAGCTCACCCGCGCGGTCCGGACCGGCGATCTCGCTGACCTGCGTTCCGACGGAGGGCCTGTCGCGAATCCCAAGCATATAAAGCGCGGCCCGGTTGATCGTGGTTATTCGCATTTCGACGTCGGTCGAGATGACTCCGGTCGATAGCGATTCCAGCACTGTTTCTATGTAGCGACGGCGTTCCTGAAGATCGTCGGCCGCGCGTTCAAGCCGATGGCGATTCTCATCCAACTGGCCGGCCATCTGATTGAATGATGTGATGAGCGACGCCAGCTCGTCTTCGGCTTCAACCTCCACGGGCCGGGAGAAATCATTTTTGGCTACGCGTTCGGTGGCTTCGGCGAGAGCCTGGATCGGAACGGTTATTCCCCTGGCTACATGAAGCGCAATCCAGGATGCCGAAAAAATCAGCAAAAGCGCGACGGCGGCGAGAAGCAGCACATAAATGGTCTTGATGCGCTTCATCTTTCGCTGAAGGTTGTGAAAGTTCGCGAATTGATCGTCGATGTTCGCGGCGCGCCGAGTAAGACCCGGTGGAAACTCACGCGCCAGTACGAGCGCCCGCCGTTCGCCGGGAGCCGCGTTGAGCTTGATGCCTGAGATCACGAAGATATTAATGGGGCTTTCGCCGTCATCTTCGCCCGAAGCCGATTCGTCTCCACCGGCCAATTTACCTTCGACGATATTCAATGTCTCTTTGATATCGGGTTCGACCGCCTTATCGCTCGCTTCCAGGGTCAGTCGCCGCTCGCCCTGGATCAGCCGCGCGAGCCTGAGGTGATATGTGCTCATCGCCTGGCGGAGCGCCGGCTCGAAGTCATCGCTGATATTGCGGGATTGGGCCGGAGGCAGTGATTGAGCGATGGCCAGAGCGATGGTGGTTAGATCGTCTTCTTCTTTTTGAAAGTAGCTTTCTTTTACGGCTTTTGCATCGGAGACGATCTGGCTCGCGGGACCGCTGAACCATCGGTCTATGCTTCGATTGATCAGTCCGAAAGCAAAGAAGAACAGCAGAAGAACGGGCAGCAGCGAAAGTGCAATCGCGTATCCAACAAGTCTGGCTTTGAACTTTGATCCTGCTTGTCCGGCTCGACGCTCGCGCAGGAGCTTGAGCACGTTACGGAGAAGAACGAAAAGAGTCAGAACAAAGGCCAGAAAGTTGAGAGTAGATAATGAATAAAGCAGCAGCGTCTCTCCGGGATTGTCCGGCGACACGAGCGAGCTCAGATTGAATCCGCTTTGGGCTATCAAAGAGAGCATCAACAGTAAGGTAATGATCGCGAGAACTATTACGGTGTTGAGACGGCGACGCCCTCGCTCGGTAAGGCGACTCTGCGGCTGCTCTGGCTCTCTGTTTTGCATTAGCGATTGGAAGTCCGAGTGGTTACTCCTTCGCGGATTGGCGCATTCTATCAAAGCCCGATGGCAAGATGAAGCATTGGTTATGAGGATAGAGCTTGAAATCAGGCGGTCGTTTGTAGCACATTGGGCGGGCGATTGTGAATCGGAACCGAGGTTGCGAGTTATGCAGATAGCCTGCAAAGGGCCTTTGGTTGTGAGTCGGCATTTGCACTATAGAGACGCGCAAGAGCGACTATGAGTAAATTCCGAGCGGTACTTTTGCCCATCGAGTGAACCACGGTATCGCAGATATCTAATTATGGAACCGATCATTCTAATTCATGGCTACAGCGCCGAAAGCCGGGAAAATGATCCGAATGAAGTTCAGCAGATATTCGGAAGCCTGCCGGTGAATCTGCACAACCTCCTTCAACAGGGCGGAGCCGACGCGCCAATAATCGACATCAATATCAGCCGCTACATATCGTTGGATGACGGGGTTGATCTGGATGACATTACGCTCGCCTTTGACCGAGTGCTCAAGCTGGATAAATTTAAGCGGCTGCTTGATCCTCAAGTAGGCTTTAACGCGATAATTCACAGCACCGGCGCATTGGTAATGCGGAACTGGCTCCGGCGATGTAGTCCGAAACCATCGCCGTGCCGGCGCATCATTCATCTTGCCGGTGCGAACTTCGGCAGCGGCTGGGCTCATATTGGTGAATCGCTGCTTGCAAAATGGCTGCGCTATATCGGTCAGGGAGGACAAGAGCGGGGTCTCGCCGTTCTAAGCGGCCTGGAATTGGGATCGAGCTGGACGATTGATCTTCATCGCCATTTTCTCCAACCGGGTAACGAAACGCTTGGGGATTATAACGTAATGGAGTTCAGCGTGATTGGAACTCAGCCGCCTGCTAAATGGATGATAATTCCGTTCCGCTATGGAAAAGAGGACGGCTCCGACGGTGTAGTGCGTGTATCCGCGAGCAATCTCAACTACAACTACCTCCGGATCGGTCCCTCCCAACCGCCGGAAACGATAGATTGGGACAAGGCGGCGGAGTTTGCCAGTCGTTCGGTAGATGCTTCGACAAGAGGTGATCTTGCCGACTTCACAAACAGTGAGTTCTTCGCGGGCGGCTATTATGAAGTTAAGGAATTCTCCCTGCCCGGCGAAAATCGGCAATATGTGCCTTTCGCGATTCCGTATCAATGCGCTCACTCAACATCAGAGATGGGTATCGTCGGCGGGGATTTGCCAAAAGAAGATGTGCTTAAAATCATCAACCTCGCTCTCCATTGCGCGACGCCTGTTGACTACAAAAAATTGATTGACGAGTTCGCGGAAATCACCGGGAATACTTACGAACAAGTAGCGCACCCAAATCACAGTATGTCTTTGAAAGGCATCTTCGATCACGCAAAGCAGGCGCTTGAAAACTACTTTGAGAGCCCGCAAAGCCAATATGACAAGCATGCTCAGATCATTTTTCGAATAAGAGACCAGAACGACAAACCCGTCAGGGATCACAGCATTCACTTTAATTCGTTCGGCGGCGCAACCCACGCGGAGCTATTAATCAATGCTCTTTTTGAGGATACATATTCTAATAGCGTATCGCCTAACGTCAGGACCTTTTACCTGCGTCTGGAGCGTTGGGACAAAGATAGCGCCGGCTGGAAGGACCAGCTCTCGAGGGTGAACGGTCTGGATTTGGAAATCGATTCCATTGACGCGCAGACCGATCGAATATTGTTTGTACCGCTGCGCATGCGTCTGCCGGGGCCCGATCTGGCAAAGTATGTTAAGCCGCATCAAACAACGATCATCGATGTGCAAATGCTTCGTTTGCCTTCGCACGATACATTTTCCATGTATCCAAACCCTCAAGCGGCGACTTGATCAGGCTCTCGATCCTGAGTCGCATCTCGATCCAGCCGCTCTCGATCCAGAGTCGCCTCGCGATCCAGCTGCTCTCGATCCACCCTCGCCGCTCTCGCTCCAGCTTCTCTCGATCACACCCTCGCCGCTCTCGATCCAACCCTCGCCACTCTCGATCCAACCCTCGCCGCTCTCGATCCAACCCTTGCCGCTCTCGATCCAACCCTCGCCGCTCTCGCTCCAGCCCTCGCCGCTCTCGCTCCAACCCTCGCCGCTCTCGATCTACCCTCGCCGCTCTCGATCCAACTCTCGCCGCTCTCGATCCAACTCTCGCCGCTCTCGCTCCGACCCTCGCCGCTCTCGATCCAACTCTTGCCGCTCTCGCTCCCACCTCGCCGCTCTCGATCCAACTCTCGCCGCTCTCGATCCGACCCTTCCCGCTCTCGCTCCAACCCTCGGCATTACAACCGTCATTCCGAACTTCAGTGCCCGGATCGCCGCCGGAGAGCGCGGCGGCAATATCGGCGCTTCTTTGCCGTCTTAACTCTGAAGAAAGCGGTTCTCGGCGTTCGGTAGATGCTTCGACAAGAGGTGATCTTGCCGACTTCACAAACAGTGAGTTCTTCGCGGGCGGCTATTATGAAGTTAAGGAATTGGAGCAGCCGTCTGGATGAGAGCGGCGCCGGTTTATGTTTCGGGCGATCTTGTTCGCGCAAAGACCATTCATACATCGAACGGCGCAACGCCCGTGTTGCTCTTACTGAGGCCTGAGCAGCTTTCACGGCTGCAAGTCGGCAAGCGTGTTGTTCTCGTAGCGGCTCGAGAGCGTGTCAACGGAAAGGTGCTTGCGATCGAGCCTGCTGTTTCGATCGGCGCCCTTCGGGACAAGCTGGGATTATTATTCGAGGCGGCCTCACCGGTCGCGGAACCAACGGCGATCGCCGTAATCCAGCTTGAATCGAGCATTGACGCTTTCGATCTCCATAAAACACGAGTGGAGATCGGAGAGCGCCGGCTTATGGCAATGCTCCCTCTCGTGGGGCGCCTCTTTGGAGTGTAGCTCGGGGGATCCAATTCACCACAGAAAGGAATAACCAACATGTCGAGATTGGATGTCATTAGAGCCTGGAAAGACGAAGAGTATCGCGCGGGACTCAGCGAAGAGGAGCGTAGCCTTCTTCCCGAGAATCCCGCCGGTACGATGGAACTCTCGAGCCTTGAAGTCACTGGGGCCGCCGCGAACGCAATAACCATTTTTAATACCTGCGACGGACTTTGTACGGGTGATTTTGCTCCGTGTTCGCTTGAAGGCGGCTGTGCCCAGAGCGTCGATTTCGGTCGCTGCACGATGTGGATCTGCCCCACGGGCGGTCCGTTTTTCTGCATTCCTGACGCTTCCTAATCCTGATCCTGCTTCGCGTCGTACGCGGCGCCTTCCGCGCGTACGACGCAAATTTGCTTATAAGGAGCTACGCGCCTATGTCGACCGATCCTGGAGAATCAACCTTCGAAAGCGTCGCCTGGTTCAATGCGATCACATTGCCTGAGCGAGCAGCGATGCTCGGCAAATCCGCTTCGACCGCCGCCGGCATCGACCCTGAGCGCGGCTCGAAGCTCCTTGCGCGATGGCGCTCGCAACTGCCTTTCGCGGCCGGCAGCTACTTTGAAGAGCGTCTCGAACAGGACCGGTTGACCGAAGATGAATTCGCAAGACTGCTGGGAGAGAGGCCCGAATCGCTGCGAGCGCGCTGCTCCGAAAAACCCGCCTGGCTGGTTGAGCTGGAGAAGCTATTCACGGCTCGCTTTTCCGCCGCGGCTTCGGATTCCCGGCAGCCGGCGTCTCCGGGTAGCAGCCTTCTGGTCGACAACGCGCGTGAACGGCTTTGTGCGGGTGTTCAGTCGCTGGCGGAGCGATATTCCGTAGTGCCGTTCAATCCGTCTACGGTCGATGAGATGTTCCTGCCTTATTTGCTTCAGCAAGTGGGCAGGCTCACGAATCGAACGATGGTGTTGGAGCTCAACGTAGCGCGGTTGCAGGGGCTGCTCGAAGGCGAGACGGCCGAAGAGCGCTACAGGAGCTTTGGCGAACGGCTTCAGCGTCCCGAGTTCCTGCTGTCGGTGTTGGAGGAGTACCCCGTTCTTGCGCGGCAGCTCCTGCTTCGTATCGACCAATGGGTGAGCTTCAGTCTCGAGTTCCTGAACAACCTGTGCGAGGACTGGAGTGAGATCAAGCAAACGTTTTGCGATGATACCGAGCCGGGCGAGCTTTCGGCGGTATCGATCGGAGCGGGTGATACTCACAGGAACGGGCGGTCGGTAGCCATCGCGAGTTTCAGCAGCGGCTTCGGCCTTGTCTACAAGCCGCGTTCGCTGAGCGTGGACGTCCATTACGCGAAACTGCTCGCGTGGCTTAATGAAAAGGGCGATCATCCCGCGTTTCGAATCCTGAGAACGATTGACCGCAAGACTCACGGCTGGAGCGAGTTTGTCGCAGTCGATACCTGCGCGAGCTCATCCGAGATAGAACGGTTCTATCAGCGTCTCGGAGGTTGTCTCGCGTTGCTGTATGCGCTCGAAGCAACCGATTTTCATCTCGAGAATTTAATTGCGGCGGGCGAACACCCTGTCCTCATAGATCTCGAAGCCCTATTTCATCCCCGCATACAAGAAGACGTATCTGCTTCGCTGCCGGCCGCGGATGTAATGGGTCATTCGGTTTTGCGCGTAGGGCTCTTGCCTCAGCGTATGTGGTTAGGCGTCGAACCCGAAGGCGTCGATCTGAGCGGAGTCGGGGGCGCCGCGGGCCAGCTTACGCCTTTTGAGATTCCGGCCCTCGAAGGCGTGGGAACCGATGAGATGCGCATCGCGCGGAAGAGGCTTCCGATTCCCGGCAGTCAGAACCGTCCGACTCTTAACGGAGGCGAAGTAAAGGCCGACATGTTTGTGGAGTCGGTGGTTTCGGGCTTTACATCGGTCTATCGCACGATCCTCAAAAATCGCGATGAGTTCCTTGCGCAAAAGGGGCCGATCGCCGCTTTTGCGGATGACGAGGTGCGCGTCGTGCTGCGACCGACGCGCAGCTACGGGGTGCTTCTCAACGAGAGCTATCATCCGGATGTCCTCCGAAACGCGCTCGACCGCGACTGGTTGTTCGACCGTCTCTGGGCCGAGGTCGAGTATCGACCCTACCTTGCGCGACTGATCGCGGCGGAGCAAGCGGATCTCCGTGCCGGTGATATTCCAGTCTTCTATACGCGGCCCGCATCTCTCAGTCTTTGGACCTCGGCAGGCGAGCAAGTCAATGACCTCTTTGACGAGCCGAGTTTTGACACGGTCCAACGGCGGGTTGCCGCATTCAATGAGAGCGATCTCGAGAGACAGTCCTGGTTCATCCGCGCTTCGATGACCAGCTTGAGCGCCGGAATGGGTCACGAGAAATGGCGCGGCTACAAGCCTGCCGGCGAAACTCGTGATGCGGGCCGCGATGATCTATTAACCGCCGCCCGTGAGATCGGAGACCGGCTGGATGTGCTCGCGATTCGAAACGTCGACCTGGTTTCGTGGATCGGCGTAGTGATGATCAACGAGCGATCTTGGAGTCTCCTGCCGCTTGGGGAAGACCTTTACGGCGGAACACTCGGAATAGCGTTGTTCCTTGCATACCTCGGTGCATTAACCAAAGAAGACCGGTACACCGAACTGGCTCGTTCGGCTCTTGCCATAACCAGGCGGCAAATCAAATCCGAAAGTTACCAAAATCAGCGCGCCACAATTGGAGGTTTCAGCGGGAAGGGCGGAGTCATTTATGTGCTCAGCCAGCTTGGCTCCTTGTGGAATGAGCCCGAGCTTATAGACGAAGCCGAAGAGGTGACTCGAACGCTCGCTCCATTAGTCGAACAGGATCGAGTGCTGGATGTAGTCGGAGGCGCCGCGGGCTGCATAGGCGGTCTTGCCAGTTTGAATGCCGTGCGGCCTTCGCGAGCAGCCGTAGTCGCGGCAAAGCTATGCGCCGAGCGATTGCTCGAAGCCGCGATCTCCTGCGACGGCGGCACGGCATGGCCCGGCGTCATCGAAGTCGCGAAGCCGCTCACCGGCTTCTCACACGGAGCCGCGGGCATGGCCTGGGCGCTGCTCAATGCTGCGTCAATGACCGGCGACTACCGGTTCAGGGATGCAGCGTTGTCCGCGATGACTTATGAGCGCGCGGTGTTTCGCGAATCCGATCAGAACTGGCCGGATTTCAGAATCGACAGGAATAGCGAATCGAAAAGCGCCGCGCCCGGATCGGTAATAGCCTGGTGTCACGGCGCTCCTGGAATCGGCCTGGGCCGTTTGGCCTCCCTGTCTCAATGCCATGACCCGATGATGCGAACCGAGATCGACACGGCGCTCGATGTGACAATGAAACGAGGATTCGGGCTCAACCATTCGCTCTGTCACGGCGATCTAGGAAACGCCGACCTCCTGGTGGAAGCCAGTATCAAGCTGAAGAGCGACATCTTGCGCGAGCGAGTCAGGTCGCTGGGCGGAATAATTCTTGAAAGCATCAAGAGCAACGGCTGGCTCTGCGGAGTGCCGATGGGTGTAGAGACGCCCGGCCTCATGACCGGTCTCGCGGGAATCGGATACGGCCTGCTGCGCCTTGCCGATCCCGAGACGGTTCCTTCAGTGCTCTCGCTGGCGCCTCCGACGTCACGCGATCTTCGACCGCAAGCTGCGCGAGTCGTCGATGAGAAGAGCCGATCAGAGGAGCGACCGCGATGACGATGCTCGAGACAGTAGTGCGCGCGTTCCATCCGCGACGCGTTCCGGTTCGTTATCAAATGACGAGCGTGGAATGCGGAGCTGCGTGCCTGGCAATGATCCTGAGCTATCACGGCCGCCGGACATCGATCGCCGAATGCCGCGATAAGTGCAATTCAGGCCGCGATGGGTTGACCGTCGAAGGGCTCACAAGGGCGGCAGCAGCATTCGGGCTTCAGTTGACGCCTCATTCATTGGAGCCGGACCAGGTCGCGACCGTTGGTCTTCCGGCGTTCGCCCATTGGGAGTTCAACCACTTCGTAGTCATCGAGAGATGGTCCCCCCGTGCAACTCACATTGTCGATCCCGCCGCGGGCCGGCGTAGATTGACCGCCGAAGAATTCGATGCCGGTTTCACGGGCGTGCTCCTGGAAGCGGCTCCGACAGCCGATTTCGAGCGGGCGAGTCACATAAAGAAATCACTCTGGCGCGGGTATCTCAGCGCGATGCTGAGGGCGAAAGGCTCCTCCGGAGCATTGCTGCAGATCCTTGGAGCTTCGGTGTTGCTGCAATTGCTCGCGCTCGTCTTTCCCGTGGCAACGAAATTAATAATCGACGAAGTGCTGCCGATGCGTCTGGACAATGTGATGGGTATCCTCGCGGCGGGATTACTGATGTTTGTAGCGGCCCAATCGATTGCCGGGTTTTTGCGCAGCGTGTTGATGATCAGGCTGCGATCGAAGCTCGACTCTCGCCTGATGTCGACTTTTTTCCAGCATTTGCTGTCGCTGCCGTTCGGCTTCTTTTACCAGCGGAGCAGCGGCGACCTGCTGATGCGGTTGGGCAGCAACAGCATGATTCGCGAGATGGTCACGAACCAGACGCTTTCGGTTATCCTCGACGGGTCGTTCGTGCTCGGCTACCTGGCGATACTCTTGGGCGCGGCGCCGTGGTTCGGGCTCGTGGTGTGCGGCCTCGGAGCAGTACAAGCCGCGATATTGCTGCTCACGCGCAGCCGCATCCGGCATCTCGCTCAACGCGAGCTTGCGGCCAGATCGGAAGAACAGGCTTACCTCGTCGAAGCAATGAAAGGGATAGCGGTCCTGAAGTCTTCCGGAGCCGAGCAGCGGGCCTTTGACAGATGGTCGACCCTTTTCGTCAAACAGATGAATGCCTCCATAACGAGGAGCTACTTCTCGGCGATTCTGGACGCGACGATGGGGGTGCTTCGGACGGGTTGTCCATTGCTGCTGCTCTGGATCGGAGCGCTGTACGTGCTCGACGGAAGAATGAGTCTCGGAACGATGCTGGCTGTGAATGCGCTCGCCGCCTCGTTCCTGACGCCGCTCGCGACGATGGTGTCGAGCGCGCAGCAGATTCAGATGATCGGAGCCAGCCTGGAGCGCGTCGCCGATGTTCTCGATGCCGAGCCTGAACAGCAAGCGCGCGGCAGCCTGCGCGTCGAGCCGATAAGCGGGCGGATCGAAGTTAACAACCTCAGCTTTCGGTATGACGAGGGTTCGCCGTTTGTATTGCGAGACGTGAGCCTGAATATCGAGCCCGGGCAGAAGATCGCTCTCGTGGGTCCGACCGGCTCAGGCAAGACGACTCTGGCTATGCTCTTGCTCGGTCTTTATAAGCCTACCGCCGGAGCGATTCTTTTTGACGAAGCGCAGCTCGAGACTTTCGATTACCGCTCGCTTCGAAACCAGATCGGCGTTGTCTTACAGGAGCCGGTTCTCTTTAGCGGGTCGATCCGGCAGAACATCACCCTGGTGAATCCGGGTTTGAGTCTTGAAGATGTGATCGCGGCCGCCAGGCTCGCAGGCATACACGAAGAAATCCGAGAAATGCCGATGCGGTACGAGACGCTCGTTTCAGAAGGAGGAGCGGCTCTTTCCGGAGGACAGCGGCAGCGGCTGGCTCTTGCGAGAGCGCTTGCGCACAAACCTTCGATTCTCTTGCTCGACGAGGCGACCAGTCATCTCGATGTGGTCACCGAAAATATCGTCGATAGGAATCTCACCGCGCTCTCTTGCACCCGAATCGTAATCGCGCACCGGCTGAGCACGATTCGAAACGCCGACCAGATACTCGTGCTGGACCGCGGCCGCGTCGTCGAGCGAGGCTCGCATCAAGAACTGCTCGCGCAGTCGGGCTTCTACGCGAGACTGGTTGAGAGTCAGATGGAACGCTCACGAATGGCCTCCGCAGCCGATTTCGCGCCGGCGCGGAATCCATACTCGGCGGTACCGGCCTCGCTTCGTCCTGATCCACGGCCGCTAATAGCACAGGGAGGACAGAACTGATCATGAGAACTGTCATTTCGATATTTACTTCGATAATTGCAGGGGCTGCCTTTTTCACGCTGTCTACGCGTGCGACTCCGGGTTGCTTCGGCGGCCAGTTCGCCCAGACTCGCTTGATTGGCGAAGTGGTCGGGATCAACACGGACATGAGTTTCGATATTCGCGCGGATTCGGGCGGCGTCGCGCATTTTCGAGTCGATGAGCGGACTCGCGTGCTGCGCGTTCCGGCCGGTGAGACATCGCTGGCCAGGGCGGAACAGGTCAGCCCAAACGAAATCGCCGTCGGAGACAGGCTGCTCGCATCGGGCTGGTCGTCGGGGAGCTCGGCTCCGATGATTGCAACTCAGATCGTCGTGATGTCTCACAACGATATTCAAAAGATGCGGCAGCGTGAGGTCGAAGAATGGCGGACGCGCGGCATCGCCGGCGTCGTGACCGCGATCAACCCGCGGACCAGGGAGATAGTCTTGCTGCCCCGAGGAAGGCAAGACGCAGCGCCCGTCGTGATCGCCGCAAGCGAGGCGACTCGCTTTCGACGCTATGCCGTCGATTCGGTGAAATTCAGCGATGCGAAAACAAGCTCCCTCGCCGAGATCAAACGCGGAGATCATCTGCGCGCGCTGGGTGAACGCTCGCCTGACGGAGCGCGCTTCAAGCCCGAAGAGATCGTCTCCGGATCGTTTCTAACCGTCGTTGGAGTTGTTTCCGGAATTTCATCTTCAACCGGCGAGATAAAAGTAAATGTCCAGGGAATTCCTCAACCGATTGCCTTGCGAGTTTCGATGGATGCAACTCTGAGGCGCATCACTCCTAAGCTCGCCGCGTCGTTGATTCGAGAGAACGGAGTCGTGCAGGCAGGAAAGAGTCCCGCCGGTTCATCAGGCAACGAGGTGCTTGAACGCCTCGCGCCAATGGTGTTTTCAGATCTCAAGCAAGGCGCCGTGCTCGCTTTTACCAGCGCCGCGACCCGCGATCTGTCGCATCTGACCGCGGTGACCGTAGTCGGAGGAATAGACGTCCTCATAGCCGAGCTGCAAAAGCAGGCCGGCCGGCCCTCTGGTCCTGCGCTCAGCTCCGGGCTGCCGTCGGGGCTGCTTGATACGATCATGGGCCAACTATAGACGTAAGCCGATCCTGTCTAATTCAGATAACAAGGAGCCGTCATGAAACCTCTAAAGGGATTACTCGCCATAATTTTGCAGATCGTGCTGACATCGGTTTGTTCAACCCTCGCTCTTGGTCAGTTGCAGCAAGAGGGCCAACTCAAGGGGCAGGTGCTGGATGAGTTGGGCGGCGCAATCGTCGGAGCCTCCGTCGTGCTGTCTGATTCAGGCGGCCTCGAAAAGAAAACTACGACCGACGATCAAGGCATTTATAACTTTGAGCGAGTTCATATCGGTAGTTATTCAGTCCGAGTAGTCGCTCAGGGATTCGCGCTTTTTGCGAAAGCGGGCGTGACGATCTCGCAATCGAAGCACGAGGTCTTGAACATCAAGTTAGCCGCGACGGTAGCCGACCAGAACGTATCCGTCCGCGCGGCCGCGTCTCACCTCAGCATCGATCCCGCCGCGAACGGCGCCGCGATAGTGATCAAGGGCCGCGATCTGGATTCGCTTCCCGACGATCCGGACGAACTTGCTTCCCAGCTTCAAGCCATCGCGGGCCCAGCGGCTGGACCCAACGGAGGGCAGTTATTCATCGACGGTTTTCTCGGCGGGCGGGCTCCGCAGAAATCGGCGATCCGTGAAATACAGTTGAACCAGAATCCGTTTTCCGCCGAAAACGACAGAATCGGATACGGCCGGATTGATATTACTACCAAGCCCGGAGCGCCCAAGTTTCACGGCGGGCTCTCCGCGCTATTCAACGATGAAGCGTTGAATTCGAGGAATCCTTTCTCTTTGAGCCGCCCGCCTTTTCAAATTCGCTCATATGGCGGAAGCCTCACCGGTCCGCTGGCGACAAATCGCGCTTCGTTTTTCTTCACCTTTTTCAGGCGCGAAATCGACGACAACGCGATCATAAACGCGACGGTGCTCGATCGAGAGCTCAACATCGTTCCATTCCGCGGAACGCTTTCTGTTCCGCGGCGGTTTGTCGATCTGAATCCCCGCGTGGATTTTCAATTGAACAAGAATAACAACCTGACGGCCCGATACGTTTATTCACGGTCGGGGGAGAGCAATCTCGGCACGGGTGATCTTGCGCTGCCGTCGTGTTCGTATTCCGGAAGCGCGTCGAGCCAGGTGCTCCAGTTGACGGAGACGGCCATCATCAGTTCGGCGATGGTCAATGAAGCCCGATTCCAATTTTCGCGCGCGGGAAGAGAATATCGCGATGCGAGTTCTGATCCATCGGTAACCGTGCTCGATGCCTTCATCGGCGGCGGGTCGCAAGTCGGCGGATCTACGAACACCGCGAATCGTTGGGAGCTGCAAGATTACACGACGTGGATTACAGGCAAGCACACCGTGAAATTCGGAGGCCGTTTGCGTGGGGCCGCGATCAACGATGTGTCGTTTGCGAACTTCGAAGGGGCGTTTCTATTCGCGGGCGGGCCAGTTCCTGTGCTCGATTCGAGCGGCCGGATCGTGCGCGATCCGAGCGGCCGGCCGGAGTTCATGGAGGCAAGCAGTTTGGAGCGCTATCGACGCACGTTGTTATTCGCGAATCTGGGGAGCACCCGCGCCCAGATCACGGCGATCGGAGGCGGCCCCGCATTGTTTACTCTGGCGGCGGGCGACCCGCGCGCTAGCATCAATCAATTCGAATTCGGCGGATTCGCGCAAGACGACTGGCGGCTGCGGCCCGACTTCCTATTGAGCATAGGGCTTCGCTACGAGGCTCAATCGAACGTTCACAATAATCTCAATTTCGCTCCGCGTATCGCCTTCGCATGGTCGCCGGGAATAAACCCGACGCGGCCGGTCAAGACGGTGATTCGCGGAGGCGCCGGCATATTCTTCGATCGAATCGGCGACGGCTTAACGCTTCAATCGATCAGGTTCGACGGACACAGGCAGCAACAATTCATCGTTTCCGATCCGGCGATTCTTGAGAGCTTTCCATCGGCTCCCTCCGCGGAATCGCTCGCGGCTTTCGCAGCGCCGCAAACAATCTGGCGCGTAGCCGGAGACATTCGATCGCCTTACACGATCATGTCTTCGATAAGCATCGAGCAACAATTGCCGCATGCTTTTACGGTAACGCTTGCCTACATCAATGGAATAAGCGTGCACAATCTGAGGGCGCGGAATATTAGCGCGCCGCTGCCGGGTGATGGAACGCCTCCGTTCGGAACAGCGGTAAACATATTCGAATATGAGTCGAGCGGAATCTCGCGACAGAATCTTCTGGCGGTCAACGCATACAACCGGCTCAACAAGCGATTCACGCTGTTCGCTTCCTATGTGTATGCGAAGATCAATAGCGACACCGACGGCGCTTCGGGTTTTCCCGCGAACGGCTTTGATCTAGGCAGTGAATATGGGCGATCCGCGCTCGATATAAGACATCGAGTGTTTGCGGGCGGAACTATAAACCTGCCGTGGCGCCTGAGCTTGAATCCGTTTATCGTCGCTGCCTCCGGAGCGCCTTTCAACATAACAACCGGGGTCGATTCAAATGGCGATACATTATTCACCGATCGCCCTTCGTTCGCCGCCGACCTAAATAGACCGGGGGTCAAGCTTACTCGATTTGGCGCTTTCGATTTGAACCCTGCTCCAGGCGAGAAAATCATACCTCGGAATTTCGGGAACGGCCCGAGCAGTCTTCTGTTGAACTTGAGAATCGGTAAGACATTCGCTCTCGGGTCAATTGGAAAACCGAGCAATGCCGTCGCGTCCGGGCAGCAGCGAGCGGGGGCAGCAGCCGAGCAGAAACCCTACAGCCTGACGGTGGGCGTTATGGCGTCGAACATCCTGAATCATGTCAATAGGGCGATGCCTCGCTGAATATGATCCATGCGATCCCCCGACAGCGAGCTTGGCCGGCCGCTTTATTTTGCCCGCGGACGATGTTCACGCGATGTTCAAGCGATGTTCAAGCGATGTTCAAGCGATGTTCAAGCGATATGCATGCGTAAAACAGAATGATGCCGCGGACTGCGGAGCGGCATGCCTGGCTACCTTGGTCCGGAGCCACGGGTTGAAGGTCGACCTGCTTGCGATTGAAGCCTACTCACGGCTCCGCTTTCAGGGAGCGAACGTCCTGGAGTTGATTGAAGCAGCGAAGGAAATCGGCTTTGAAGCAAGAGGTCTGCGCGCGGGGCCGGACGAGCTCGATAGCGTTCTGGTTCCGTGTATCGCTCACGTCTTGATCGGAAGCCTCGAACACTACGTCGTAATACATCGAGTACGATCCAAACGGGTGATCATCGCCGATCCCGCTCGCGGCATTTCGCGAGAGCGGAGAGAAGAATTCCTGCGGATCTGGACCGGCGTCCTCATTCAACTGACTCCGAGAGCCGGCGCTCGGCGAAACAAAATCATCAATCTTCTTCTCAAGCGCTGAGCTTCGACGGCATAAGCGGAGGCTCGAATAGACAAGGTACGCCCCTGTTGCTGATAGGCTCTTTCCGAGCGGCGCCGAAACGCACAGGCAATATGATTTAAGGATAGACCTCTTAAACGAATGAAGTGCCACATAAGAATACTGCTGCGAGCGCAGCTTCCCATCGGGTTTACACTTCATAGAAGCGGTGTGTCCATACTCCAACGTCAGGTCCTAATCGACAACGGGGCGGTAAAAAAGAGAGAGGGATATGCGGCTTCCGCTCAGCCGTAACAGGATTGGCCTATGGCTCTGAATGAAGCGTATCTAAAACTCGCGTATTCCGACTCGGGAGCCGGTAGTTCGCCCGAAGCAACCGACGAAGAACTGCTGGATCTCTATCTAAGATTGCCCAAGAAAGAACGCGACCGTAGATTCGTCAATACCGCGAAGGCCGCCGAGATATGCGGCATGGCTCAGCGGACAGTCCAATACTGGATTGAGATCGGGCTGGTCAGGGCGATACCTATAGGAAAGCGCTACAGGATTTGCACTGAATCTCTCTACGCGCATTTGAAGGGCGGTCTGCCCGATTAAATCGTAATCTCCCAAGTCTGTCTTGAGTATGCAGTCGACGACACCAACAGAGTCTTAGCCTCGCGGTTGGAAGTCTTCGGTATGTTCCCTGAAGGGGAACGCGTTAATAGCCGGGGGTCAGCGAAGCGCAGCCCCCGGTGCGAGGGAGATCTGGGTATGTTCCCCGGAGGGGAACGCGGCGTCCCGAAGGGACGCTTGATTATCATTTATGGTCGGTCCTTCAGGCCTACATATGCACAATGCCTTTGCAACTACCTGGAACGTACTTCTGGAGCCTCTTCAGAGGAACTGCGCGATATCGACGAGATCGGCGAAACAAGAAAAACGAGAACAACGCGCAATCCGCGCTTCTGCCGCCGTTGACGCGAGACTTCAACGCGAAAGGGGCTTATCCTGGCGCTGTCTTTTGACGAACTCACAACAAACCAAACTGAAGAGGGTTTTCGCCAGGAGATAGAACTCAATCACGAAAAGGAGAAATCACAATGAAGAAGTTTCGCGTACTTGCAATCACGTTTGTTATGGCGCTTTCGACGATGGTCGCGGTGCAGAGCAATAGAGCTTCGCAGACTCCTCAGATAGGCGGACTCATCGGCTATCTCGCTGGTGGGGACCTGAAGAGCACGGCCGAGGGCGCAGTCATCGGCGGTGTGGTCGGAGGCGTGATCGGAGCCATCGCCGGGGGTCTGGCGACTATACCCGCGGGCGGCGCCGGAGCCGTGCCCGGAGCGGAAATCGGTATCGCCGCTGGGGGCTTCTAGTCACCGGAGACGCGAGAAACATCGACAAAAACCGAATACAGCTTTGATCGGCTCTAAACTCGCAAGTTCGCGAATACATCAAGAGCCGGAGCTTTCACCGAATCTGAAATCAACCGAAAGGAAGGAAACAATCATGAGGAAAATGTTTGCAGCAATGGCATTGGCGTCTCTGATCTCTCTGGGCGCCGGGAGCTTCTCAACACAAAGCGCACCGTCGAGCACTCCTCGAATCGGAGGCGTTGTCGGCTATCTTGCTTCGGGTGGAAAACTCGAAGGCTTCGTGGAAGGCGCGGAAGTCGGGGGCGCGATCGGCGGAGTCGCCGGCGGCGTGGCGGGATTCATCGTGGGATCGGCAGCCGGCGGTGTAGGCGCTCTTCCGGGAACGGCCGGAGGCGCGGTGCTCGGGGGCGTATTTGGCGGTCTATAGAAACAGGCGTAGCAGCATCATTACCCTCCAATAGATCAGACCAGCAATACTTGAAGGCGGCAGCTATTTCAGCTTGCCGCCTTCTTTGCATGTAACCAGCTTGGTGACGCTCAGTTGCTGCTTATAGCGAAAGAAAAACCTCGTATTCGCGGGTGCTTCAGGCAAGACAGCTAACGGGTGCTCTGATAAGATTCCGGCCACGTTGGGAGGTAAGAATGCGATATCTTGGATCCGGGCCTGCGCGCGTACTCGCATGGATGATCCTGGCCGTCATCTCATTAGGAGTTGTCGGGTCGGTTCTTGCAGGCGGCGCTGAAGTCGAGAACCAGGCGGCGGAGCGCAACACGGTCGAGGCTCTCAAGAGCTGCTGGCTGAAATTGGTTAGCGGTAGGAGTGAGAGTGAGGCGTGTTTTCCTGTTCGGGATGATCTCAGGAACAAGTTTATTGGCCTGGCTGAATCCTGGAGAAAAGACCCTGGGTTCCGAGCGGTCGAACTCGAAATACGCTCGATCGAACGTCGAGACAAGACCCGCACGGACCTGCTGCTCTTTGGCGACAGCGGAGGCAAGCCGATAGGCCGCCCAATAACTTTTAGTATTGAACCGCGCGCGGGAGTTCCAACGATCGTATCAATGAACGACTCCCCTTTCAACGCCGCCGATTATTCTGATCGTCAGCATTGTGTCTACACTGCTTTATAGCCTTTGCGCTCTGGCTCTGTTTCGAAGAATGAAGCGCGATCCGAGCTTTCTGCTGCACGCGGAGAGCCGATGGTCGAACCGTCAGGCGTTTTTAACATTTTACCCGATGGCGCTTATTCCGGTCCTTGTGCTGTTGCTGGCGGTGCTCATTTCTCTTGCGAGAGATTCGTCATTCCTTCTCTGGATCGCATTCAAGTCCGGCGCGAGCGCGGGCAGAGTTGAAGGAGGGTTCATCCTCACGTTCTTACTCCTTTATGCAGTCGCTTTTGTCTTTTACACGTTGCCTTATATGGAGGCTCTCCGCCGGGGGCCGAAGGCGGTTCGAGACGCGGCGCCGGGCCGATTCACGCGCAAACAGATAGCCATAGACTTTACGAAGCTCGGTCTCATTCAGGCATTCACCGGTTTCGTGCTGTGGGGCGTTGCGGTGCTGCTGGCGAATAAATTCGGCGTGCCTATTATTTTGGCGGCGGCTATTTCCGCGGTTATAGGGGTCTTCGGCGGGCAGCTTCTGTTCGTATACTGGGTAAGCCGTGATACCGCCGGCAAACTCCCGGAGAATCATGCCGCTGTGCGCGCCGCGGTTGCGGCGTTTCAAGAAGCGAACTCATCGATCGTAGAGAAGTCGATCTCAGTCCTGCCGAAAGCGAGTTGGCCGGCTCCCAACGCTTTTGTGATCGGCCTGGGCCGCAAGCGATGCGTTGTTGCGGTCACCGAACCATTATTGGAGCATCTATCGACCGACGAAGTGGCGGCCGTTCTGCTGCACGAGTATGGACACGTAAAGGAGTTGCATACGGCCATCCTGGCGCTATTTATTTCCATCATCGCCACGTGGCAGCTCGAGTTCTTATTACGCGGCGACGCATGGCTAAGAGGGTTGGGAATGTCATCCGATACATCGATATTCATCCTGCGGCAGGTCGTCTTGTATGTAGGCCTCTTTGGCGGGCTTCTTATTCCATTCACCTTGATCTCCCGATGGTGCGAGCGACGAGCCGACCGCTTCGCTCAAGCATTGGGCAGGGGTATTCCATTAGCTTCCGCGCTGCGGAAGATCAGCGTCGCAACTGAGACACCGCTCGAGTGGCCGAGATGGGCGCAGGTCATGTCCACACACCCCAGTTTTATTGAGAGAATTCGCACGCTCAGGAATGAACCCCGCGGTCGCGCCCCGGAGTAATTGCTCGGGGCTCGCAAGCTAAAACCTAATTCACGTCGAAACTCGATAAGCGCGCTTGCAGCGCTGATCTTCCTATCATTGCGTCCTGATACGTAAGGGAGTCGCAAAGATGAAACAGATTTCCGCGAAGAAGACGTTTCTGATAAGCCTCGCCGTTTATGTTGGGGCGATTTTGATCATAGCTGTAGCCGGCTATTGCTTCGGCAGCGGCGACCCGTCGGAGGTCAGCCGCGATTTTGCCGCTGGACGACTGCAGGAGTTTCATCAAAACGCATTTGAAAACAGCAAACTGATAATGGAGCACAATCTCTCAGTGAGCCTGAGACTGCTTGCTCTTCAATTGCTGCCCTTATTCGGCGTGATCCTCGCCTCGGGCAATCTGGGCCTGTCGCTTGGACTGTTGTTGAAATCGGTTGCGGTCGCTTCCGTGCTTCCACCCCTTTCGATGCTAATGCTCGTGCTGCCGCACGGCGTCCCGGAATACGCCGGGTTCATCCTTATGCAGAATTCCGTTACGAACATCTACCTCGCGGGATTCTTAAGAATGTTCAAGATTCGCGTCGACCTTAAACGGGCCGGCTTGCTCAGCGGCGCATCTCTCCTTGGAGGTATGGCGCTGGTGATAATCGCCGCCATCATCGAAGGCTATGGCACTCCCGCCATAGCGGAAAGGCTGTTACATCCATGATGAAATCGATAAAGCTCTACGTTTTCGATCCGGTTCAGTTCTTCGTGCAAAGGGTCAGAGACGAAGAAAACAGGCTTGTGCCGTTCATAATCCTGGCCGCGGCGGTTTGTGCCGATCTACTGAACAAGACCGTTATTTTTTACAAGATCGGACAAGGCAACATTAAATCCC
Organism: Blastocatellia bacterium AA13; assembly: GCA_003222245.1. Classification (GTDB taxonomy): domain Bacteria; phylum Acidobacteriota; class Blastocatellia; order UBA7656; family UBA7656; genus QHVH01. The sequence goes on from QHVH01000002.1 coordinate 201,860, forward strand.
AGGCCGGCTGGGCCCAGATCGGCGGCGGATATTTCGGATCAATAATCGGCCAGGAGATCGGGATCATTGAGAAAGCCCTGCTCGTAGTGGCGGCGGTTTATCTGATCTCGCGCTTTCTGAAGAACAGAGTTCCTATGGCGAAGGTTCTGAATCTGTTCGGATATTGCTTCGTGCCTTCGGTCGTAGGAAGTCTCCTGACCGCCGCGGCGTGGCAACGGTACTTGAAGATCGGCGCTGTTGAGCTCTCCGCTGAAGGCGTGCAACAGGTGCAAGCCGCTCTCCTTGCGAGTCCCGCTTACGTGTGGCAGCGAGTTATCAGCGTCAACGTGCTTATCTGGACCGGCGTGCTGCTGTCTTCGGTTATGGCCGCCTGTTGGGGCACTCGCTTCGTTCGGACTCTGGTTCTTGGCGTCCTCGCCGTCGCATCCGCGCAGGGCACGGATATGCTGCTCGGTCTTGTCCTCAAGAAGTTCGGCGTTGCGTGAATTTTAGTTATAAGAGGTTACATCGATGAGCACCAATGTTCCCGTCGCGATTGGCCAGAATGCAAGCGGCACCTCGAAGCCTCAACTGAGCCATCGCCGTGTTTGGACAATAATAGCGGCCCTCATCGGCGTGGCCGCGGCGAACGTATATTTCCTGAAACCGTTCGAAGCTCCGCGATCCGCGCCAGGCGCCACCGGTTGGAGCATCTTCCAACTTGAAGCACAGCCTCCTCCGATATATGCGACCGGATCGGTCCGCTCGCGACGGTCGGCGCGTGTAAGCCCGCCGGTTGCGGGCGTGGTCAGCCGAGTCATTCCCGAGAAATTCTCGCAGGTACGCGCAGGCGATGTGCTGATCGAACTCGATTGCCGGCAGTCGCGCGCGGCCCTGGAACAGGAATCACTCGCGCTTGAAACCGCGCAGCTTGAAGAAACGGGAGCGCGCGAGTATCTGGATTTTCTCCAAGCTCAAGCTGCTCGATCCAGGAAACTGCGCGATGACGGACTCATCGCCGATTCCACTTATCGAGAGGCGGCTTCAAACGCGCGTAAGCAGGAATTTCAGGTGGAGGTATTGCACAAGCGAGTTGAAGCAGCTCGATTGTCGGTAAGGAAAGATCAAGACCAGATCGAGCAAATGAGCATAAAGGCTCCAATCGACGGCGTTGTTACAGAGGTTGCGGTAACGCCAGGCCAGTTCGTGGCGCCCGGAGGCAGCGGCGATCAGGCTTCAACGCTTCTGACGATCATGAGTCTGAAGGATCTGAACGTTCAGCTCACGGTCGACGAGATCGATGTTTCCAGAATCGCGTCGGGCGAGGAGATAGAGTTGAAAATAGACGCGCTGCCGGGCGCGAGTGCGCTCGCAAAAGTTCGTCAGATCGCGAAATCTCCAATCCCTCAACAAAGCGGTAAGCCCGGAGTGCTATATGAAATCGACATGGATCTCTTGAAATATCCTCGCGATCTGACGGTCGGCATGTCGGTGTTCGCGTCGATTGCCGATGTGAAATCCGCGGGCCGCTATCTTCCGGCCGCGGCCATACAACGCGACGCAAACGGCTGCTGGGTATGGACCATAGAGCAGGACAAACTGCATAAGCAGCCGATCGAGATTGGCGAGAAGCGCGGAGATCGAGTTCTTCTGCGCTCGGGTCTCGATCAGGCCGCGTCCATTATCTACGGATCGGCGGATGTCATAAAAACGCTCGCGGAAGGCCAACCGGCTCCTCAGGCGAAGTGAGATTCGGAACAGAAACAATGCCAGGACAGAGTTCTATGCTTATGTTGAACATCGCGTTCTCGCAGAGCCGCGATGCGCTCACCGCTAATCCGCTCCGAACCGTGCTGACGACGATCGGGATTTCGGTCGGCGTTGCCGCGATGGTGGCAATGTCGATCATGCTGGATGGAATATCATCGCTCGTGCTTAGCGAAGTGCAGGGGCTCGGGGCCGGCAGCTTCTATATTCTTCCCGTAGTGACGAACAACCTCCGAATGCGTCCGCCGAGATTCACTGAAACGGATTTCAGGTTCATACGTGAAGAGATTCAAGACCAGGTGGAGGTCTTTTCTTTAAGCGTTCAGACGCAAGACGTAGTCATATACGGCAGCAAGCGGATTCCGGCCACGGTTATGGGCGCTTCGCCCGAGCTGCGGCTCGCGCAGCAATACGAAATCGCATCCGGTAGATTCATCGTTCCGGACGATCTTACCTGGCGCCGAAATGTCTGTGTGATCGGCTCGGCTATCGCGAAGGATCTCGGGTTGGATGGAGGCAAGGCTCTTGCCCGATTGCGAATCAGAAACCGGGACATGCAGGTGGTGGGCTGTCTGGCTCCGAGAGGGCAGCGATTCGGGACTGACCTCGATCGCGTGGTCTTGATACCGATCGATGCAATGCGAACGATCTACAGTTTGAGCGACCAGCTTTCGGCGATGGGGAGGGCGAAGCGGCCTGAAGACCTTCAGAGAGTGACGGCGCTGGTCGAACGGAGGCTGCGCGACGCACACCGTCTGAGGCGTGATGAAGAGAATGATTTCAAGGTTATGACTCAGACTGAGATACTCGACAGGCTCGACAAGCTTCGCCGCGCGGTCGGTTTGATAGGCGCCGCCGTGACCGGAGTGGCGCTCCTGGTCGGAGGAATCGGCATAATGAACATCAGCTTGTTCACGACGGTCGAACGAACGCCCGAGATTGGCTTGCGCCGTTCGATAGGAGCTACGCGCCGGCAGGTGCTCGCGCAATTTCTGGTGGAATCGGTGCTGTTGGCGTTATGCGGCGGCCTCACCGGCGTAATAATCGGAAACCTGTCGGGCTGGATGCTGACGCTTATGGCCGGGGTCCCCTTTATTTTTTCACCATCGGCAATAGCGCTGGGCTTTGGCGCGGCGGCGGCGACGGGAATAATCTTCGGCGCTTATCCGGCAAAACGCGCCGCTTCGATTACTCCGATGGTAGCGTTGCAGCGCCAGTAGGGACTTCATCGTTATTCAATCGTCGCCGCGCGACGAGAACGAAACGCCGTCGCGACCCACCGTTGAAACGGTGGGCTAAATTCAATCGTCGCCGCGCGACGAGAACGAAGCGCCGTTGCCGCGCGACGAGAATGAAATGTGCGCGACGAGAACGAAATGCCGACGCGACCCACCGTTGAAACGGTGGGCTAAATTCAATCGTCGCGCCGCGACGAGAATGAAATGTGCGCGACCAGACGAAGCGCGGTGCGCGACCTACGAAGAATGTGAAGCACGCGGCGTGGAGCGACGGGCCGGGAGGATCGCGGCTATTAACCGGCGCCTACTACGACGAAGCCGGCCCAATAATAAGGCTCTTTATATCGGGGATTCTTTAACAGGCTAAGCATCGCTTTGCGCAGCGCATCCGCTTTCCACCAGCGAGATTGAGCGCGCGGCGAATCGGTCAGCAGATTACGATGAAACTCGATCATAAGCTGAGACGTGCTTGCGGAGTTGACTCTCCACTGGCTGACGACCGTAGTCGGACACCCCGCGACGAAGAACGCCCAGCTCATCCCTATGACGCCTTCTCCGGCGCTTATGTGGCCGCGCGCCGTATCGCACGCGGAAAGCACTGCGATTCGCGCCTTGAGATCGAGAGCCATTATTTCACGCGCTTCCAACAACCCATCTTCGTTCTTGTCGGCGCTGTCTCGCGATAGAACGATGTGCGAATACATCGGATCGTGATCGTCGAGGATTCCGTGCGTTGCAAAATGGAGCACGTCGCACCTCGGCATTTCCGCTTTTGCAAGCTCTTCCCTGGCCGCCGAGCCGACGTAGACCTTGCTGGTTGGACCATACAGCCGGGCTATTGCCTTAACCTCGGCTTCGGCTTCCGGAAGATCCTGCAATCCCTGGTTGCCGCGAACCGGTTTGCCTGCGCGAGACACGCTGACCGGCATGTCGGGGTTGCCAAGCGCCAGCAGGGACCATGAAGAGGGAAGAGAACCGACCTCCGTTTTTAATGCTGCCTGATCGCGAAGATACATTTCATGAAGCACGCCAAGCGAAGGCGCGCAGAGCAACGAATGGTCTTCGATCAAATACCTTCCGGCGTCCTGTCTCAGCGCCTGAAAGGGAAGATCCCATAGTATTCGGTCGGGCACGATGACAAGGTTATTGCGTCCCTGGATGAACTGTTCCGCGGGCCGGATGAGAAGGTCATACAACCGGCCGGCGGACTTGTTCGCCGCCAGGTGAGGATTTCCGAGCTGTTCCCGAAACGTCTCGACAAGATCAGAGAGCGCTCGGATATTTACGTCGATATTGATCGTTCGAATATCGGGAACGTCGCTCTTGGCATTGTTCTTGCTGACGATAAACAAGGTGGTCTTCTCGTCGGCTACGACGTATTCCAGCAGCGCCGTATTCGTATCCGGCGCAAGCGAGCTTATATCTTGCAGCGACACCGGCGGCGATTCTCCGCGCTGGGCTCTCAGCTCGGGGTGCGCGACATACAGCTTATCTCGGAATGAGAAATACTCGAGCCGGACCTTCTCCAACTGAGTTTCGAGCTCCGAGATTCGCGCGAGATTGCCGCGTGCCTGTTTGGCCTCGTAAATCTGATTGTTGAGCGACGCGATCCGCTCCTGCAGCCCGCGTTCTGCTCCGCGCTCTTCGTCGGTCATCGCTTTGGCGCGGTTTGTTTTGCCGTGCTGCAGGACGTCGAGAAGCACGCGGGCTTTGGCGCGCTCCGAGTAGATCAACGCCTGATCGGGCCTGTTCTGCGCCGTCAATAGATCGACCATTGACTGATAGGCGCTTATCTTGCCTCCCTGGAAAAAGTACGCGCGTTCTTCTTCGCCGCCGGCCAACCGCGACCGCATCCACTCCAGCAATTGGATCGCGGCGCTCAGGGCCTCGCCCGCGGGCTTGTAATCTCGTTGAGCAACGAGCGCTTTGCCCTTGAGGCTCAGGCTCAGATAAGACATCAGCGGAATGTTCCCCTGAGTGGAGATGCGATATGCCGCGCTCGCCATCTTGATCGCGTTGTCGTAGTCGCCTTCGAGATATCGAAGCTCTCCGCCTCGCCACAACACCGCCGATTGCCGATTTAGATCCCCGGCCTTTTCGGCCAGCGACAAGGCCTCCGCGAAATAACCCGAGGCCGCTTTGTAATTCCCCTTCGCCTGATGGATCAATCCTAGTACCTGTTTGAGCGGCGGAACCAAATAGCCGAAGCTATTCAGATCGGCGAGCGACGAAGCCTCGGTACAATGCGCCAGCGCTTCGTCATAGCGCCCCTGCCTCTGATCGCTGACCGCGAGATTCATGAGCGTCGCTACGATTCCCTCGGTATCGGATAACTCGCGAGCCATCCGCAGACTCTCTTTGAAGAAGTCCGCGGCCGCGGAAAAATCGCCCGTGTCAAGGTACAAGGCGCCCAGCAGATTGAATGCTCGCTGGAGCTCGCTTTTGTGATCCGACTTTCGCGCTCTTTCGATTGCCCGATTGAAGTAATCCGTCGAGTCAGGAAAATCGCCAATAGTCTTATAGATATTGGCGATGTCGATGAGCCGGTCGATAGCGGCGCCTTCGTAGGCGGGCATGGCCCTGGCCATCGACTCGAATAGGTCCAGCGACTTTCGCAGATTCGTCAGAGCTTTCTCGGGGTCTCCCTCGTTGGCGGCGACGTCTCCGAGAACCGACCAGCAGGTTGCCGCCGCATAATTCATCGACGGCGCTGTACGCTCATTCCTGGAATCGTTCAGGGCCGACAGGATTTCAAAACATTCCGCCGAAGACTCTTTGGCCTTCGCATACTGGCCCATCTTTGCCTGCGCCACTGCGAGATTGCTCAAGAGAACCGCGAGCCGAAGCCTGTCGTCAGGTAATCGACTTTGTCTGTAAATGTCCCGGCTTTCGATGTAGGCCTGCGCCGCCTCGGCGAACCGCCCTTGATCGAGAAGCGAGCGGGCGAGAGCATAAGACGCTCTGGCGATCAGGTCACGCCGGTCGGCGATCGTCGCGGCTTGCTTTGCCAGAGCATACAGTCTGCTCGAAAGGCGCCGCTCACCGCGAGCCTTTGCCTGATCCCCTGCGTCGAGCAAAACGCGAGCAGAGAGCCGGATTCACGAGGCTCCGATTCTTTGCCAGCAAATCCAGCCCTTTGGATTCCGGCTCCAACGCGGCCGACTTCAGAGCCGCGAATAGTTCATCGGTGTTTGTGATCTGGATTGCTGAATTAATGTAAGTAGAGCTCGAGGCAGGAGCGATAGCTGTGCAGAGGATTAAAAGGGTCTAGTGAAACACACGACACCTGGAGCGTTGAGGGCGTAGCTCGCGCCTGGCCGGGCGACTGGAATAAATCGATTCGGGCTTCTGGATCGACTTTGCTAATGGAGTATTTCGGTCAGGTACAAACATCCCAAACCGCGGGATCATACTTACTCGACTACCGTTACATCATCAACTGCGCTCGCGACGGACTTGGCCCATGGTACCAAGTCTGGTCGCTCACGCGTTGGTCAGGAGTTATTCGCATCCGTCGCTGATCTTTGCCAGGGCTACGAGCGAAGATTACAGCCAGGGAAGGATAGCGCTGATTATTATTAGGAGAATCGGAGGCGGCGGCGGTGGAGGCGGCGCTTCGGCAGCCTTTGCGGTTTGGCCGCCAGCGTCTTGCGGCTCGGGATCCGCCAGCACCTGATTGAGGTGCGATAGAGCAAACACACTCAGACAAACAGCCATAAACAGAACTCGAAGCTTCTTCATTTGGGTATCCTCCTTAGAATTTTGGTCAAAGAAAACTTCAAAGATGCCGTCAACTACCGGTCGACAGAGTTGGTTTCAAACAAGAAATTCCGCAAGAAGAGTATTTGAGAAAAGAACAGGAAATCTCGTGTCTTGGAACTCGTGAAAACGTGCCCTTCGTCTTTGGCGATCAAGAACCATACGGGCGGCGCACCCTGCTTTCGCACAGCCGACACAAACTGTTTTGACTCCGATGCTGGAATGCGCGAGTCCTTTTCGCCGTGAATGATCAGCAGCGGCGATGCCAGCCTGTCGACGTGCTTCAACGGAGCGGTTGCTTCCATGAAGCGGCTGAGTTTCGGGTCTCGCTCGTCCCCGTATTCGCGTCTCCAGCGATCCTGAATCCACTTGTCCGTGGAATCGAGCATAGTCCTCAAATCCGAGGCGCCTGAAATCGAAATAGTTCCTCGAATCCTTCGTCCGTAGGTCGTCGCCGTGGAAAGAGCCACGTAGCCGCCGTAGCTTGTTCCTCTAACCACTACGCGATCGGCATCAAGATCGGGGCGCGTTTTGATCCAGTCGAGAAGAGCTCCGATATCTTTCGTGCAGTATTCCCGCAGGGCGCCGTTGTCCAGCATATGAAAAGTCTTGCCGTAGCCGGAGGAGCCGCGGATGTTCGGATAAATAATCGAGATTCCCAGATCGAGGATCAGCGAGGCGTCCTGCTCATCGAACGAGGGCCTGAACTGGCTGCGAGGACCGCCGTGGATATCGATCAATACAGGATGCCTGCCCGCGTGCCGGGGCGGAGGCGAATAGAGGAAACCGGAGATCAGCTTTCCATCGAAGCTCTTCCACCTGATCAGCTCCGGCTCCTTCAACTCCTGGGCGTTATTGACTCCCGCGACGCTCCTCGTCCAGCGCACCAGTTTTTTCTGATTGAGATCCATTGAATAAACGTCACCCGGAGCGGTTGCCGATGCACAGACGAAGCCAATGAGATTTCCGTTTTTGTGCCAGGTGAGCTTCGAGATGACCCCTATCGGCGTCTCCGGAAGCGGCTCTTCTTTTCCGGTCGAAGTGTCCATCAGATTGAGCCGGCTGACTCCGTCCTCATTCGTCGTGAACACCACACGATTCCTATCCGGAGAAAGCGCGAACGCCTCGACGTCCCACTGAACGTTGTTCGTGAGAAACTTGTAACGGCCCGACTCGAGATCGAGATATGCAAGGCGCTGGAATTCCGATCCGCGATCCGTTATGTGATAGATGCCCTTTCGATCCTTGCTGAATTGCGCATAAGAGCCGTTGAAAACCGTTTCGCCGTCACCCGAAGGCGTGATCAGCTTCTTTGCGCCGGTCTGGACATCGAGCGTCCAGAGATAGCTCTCGTTTCCCGATCTGAAATCTGACAAGATCAACTGGCGATCATCCGGCGACCAATCGAACACGGCCCAATCTTCGCCCGAAAGCTGAGCGACCATATGGTCCGATTTTGGGTCGTTCGGATTGATCACGTAGACATCCAGATCCTTCCCGTTGCGCCGGTTCGAAGAATAGGCAAGCAGCTCTCCGGAGTTGGACCAAATCGGATACAGGTTCTTTGATTTTCCGTCCGTCAGAAGCGTTTTTTCCCGCGAGCCGATGTCTTGCCGATAGAGCTGCGTGCGCTCGGCTCCGGACTCATCATCAACGCTGAAGAGCAGATATTTTCCATTTGGAGCGTAGTAGGCTCGGCGTGTTCTGCCGGGTACGTAGCTGACGAAATTCATCATTCCGCCTGGCGACCCTACGCTCATAATGGGCCAGGCGGTATACGTCTGCCTGAGAACGATCATTTCTTCTTTCGAGGGAGACCATCCCAGGATTGCGTCCGACGAGCTGGTTCGGAAGATTTTAGTTGTATCGGCGAGCGAGGCTGGAATCTTTGGTATGCCTTCGACAATCAGATTGTCGGGAGGCGCCAGCGAATCGCTCTGCGCCAAAACCGACCCGGCGGTCAGGTTGAATAATAGGAATAAGAGGGGCGTTAGCCGACAAACCGATCGCATTGCATCCTCGGTGTCTATTGCAATTGGCGCGGACCCTATCAATCAATGGCGAACGTGTCAAGATAGGCCGCTCTTCCGCTCTTCTTTGCCGCTTCAGACTCTGAAGACGCAGACCGCCTCCCCGTATTGCCATGCGAAATCGACCGAATTGAAATTATCCGAGCCGTCATGCCGGCGGCGAAATGGAAGGCTTGACGGTGGCAATATCACCGCTCTCTTCGCGTCTTTCTACCACCGTGAGACCAACTGATTTTTCGAAAGGAGAAGCAATGATGAAGAACCATGATGTGATTCGAGCGTGGAAAGACGAAGATTACCGGTTGGAATTGAGTCAGGCCGAGCGGGATCTATTGCCGGAGAATCCAGCCGGGTCGATCGAGATCGGCGGCCTTGACGGATTGCGAGCAGCGGGCGCCGTCGAGGGAACCGGGGCGATGAACCCCTTCGAAATACGTACCTGCATCGGCATATGTACGCCTACTCAGGATATGCTTTGTGGAGTTACCGTCGGCCTCTGTTCGTTCCTCGATCCCTGCCCTTCCTCCGTTCCGCAATTCTGATTCACAACCGGAGTCAGGTAATTCGCTCTCCCCGTCTGACTCCAAAAATCCGTGAGCCGAATCGTCAATCTTTGCACGACTAGGCTCACGGCTTGTTTTTGGAGCCTGCCTTGGCCGAGAAAACCAGAACGGCGATTTACCTTTCTATCGGAAATAAGGGCAGGAAGGGTTGGATCGGCGTGGTGTCGGGAAGCATGCAGATGAAGCTTATGCTGCAATCCAGGCGTCCGGTCATGCCGCAAGCGACGTTGATTGAAACGCATTCGCTCAGACAGGTGCATTCGAACGATCCGGCGCCCGCGATCATCATCTCCTGCGCGAACCCTTCGATTGTGTCGATAGACCCGGCCGGATTCTCCGGAAGTTGAGCGCGATCCACTTCGCTGAGGCTCGACCGATACTCTTCGTCTTTCCACGCTCGAACAATATTCAAGTGTGACATTTCACGTCTCCTTTCTTTTGAATTAGGTTCACATGCTGAAGACGGGAAACCGAATTAAGTATTGCCACGCGTTCTGGACCAATTTCTTAAGCGCGCGAAGAAAATCATCTCTTCTTCCGTCATGTTTATTTGGAGCCCAATCCTTATTGGAAGGAAGCGAGCATCTGCCAAGATAATTCCTTGTAGCTCATTTGAAACATCTGCTTCCGTGCGAAAATCAGTGTGATTTCAAAGCTGAGTTGGCGCGGCGGCCCTGCCATTTCTGTCCCGCACATGATTACAACGGAGGAAAGAGATCGATGAATAACAAAACGTGTAGCTTCAGGCATCGAGTAATTGCGCGTCGCAAAGGACGCGGCGTACTGCTATGCACCCTTATTCTTTTTGTTCTTTGTAGCGCACTTAACATCAACGCGAGAGCCGACGCAGGCGATCTGGATGTGTCTTTTGGAAGCGGCGGTAAAGTAACAACGAATCTCATAGACGTCCATTTGGCCCGCGCAGTCGCGATTCAAAATGATGGAAGGATAGTAGTCACGGGCGACGGACTATTTGCAATACGTTATAACGCGGACGGTAGTCTGGATAGCAGCTTCGGGAGCGGTGGACTGGTCAGAATCGGGATTGTCGCCAGTGGTACAGCCGCGGCGATTCAGAAAGACGGGAAGATCGTCATTTCCGGGTTTACTCTAAGCGCGCCCTTTAACTTCTTTGTTGTCCGGCTGAACATCGGAGGCGATCTTGATGCGAGCTTTGGTTCTGGAGGTGTAGTAACAACCAATTTCTTCGGCGGTTTCGACATAGCGCAGTCCATGGCTATTCAGGGCGATGGGAAGATCGTGGTAGCCGGCAGCGCGGGCGGGCCGACGGGGGAATCGCATTATGCGCTTGCTCGCTACAACACCGACGGCTCGCTTGATTCAAGCTTTGGCGTAGGTGGAAAGGTCTTTACAACGGAGAGCCCTAGCAGCGATGACCTGTTTGGGATCGGGATTCAAAGCGACCAGCGAATAGTCGCGGCGGGGCTGAACTTTTTGGTTCGGTATAACACTAATGGCAGCCTCGATCCGAGCTTCGGGGTCGGAGGACTGGCCCCGACGCTGGGAGTGGCCCCGGAATCATTGGCGCTTCAGCCCGATGGGCGCATCGTTGTGGCGGGCTTCGGAAGTACTGCTTTTAACTTTGCTGTCGGCCGCTTTGATAGCAGCGGCAACCCGGACGTTTCGTTCGGTTCGCGCGGCGTAACCGCTACGCAGTTAAGCAGCGAAGACACAGCGTTCGATGTGGCGATCCAGGCCGACGGTAAAATCGTAGCGGCAGGGTATACGACGAACCCGCTGAGCGGCAGGGATTTCGCTTTACTCCGATACAATTCCGACGGCGCGTTGGATACCACCTTTGGTACGAATGGGGTGGTTATCACGGACTTTGCCGGCCGCGAAGACATTATTTTTGGTGTTGCAATTCAGAGCGACGGAAGAATCGTGACGGCGGGCGTGGCTTTTCTCGGCGCCGCCGAAGAAGATGTTGCTCTCGCGCGATATGGACCAGGGCCTTCGCAGGCTGGAAACATTTGCATACAAGATGACCGCACCAATGACCGCGTCAGCTTCAATCCTGATACGGGGTCGTACACTTTCACGCAGTGCGGCGGCCGAGGCGTTTCCTTCAGCGGGACGGCAAAGGTCCAGCGAAATCAATGTTCGATTCAGCTTAAAGACGCGGGCCTGAATCAAAAACTGTCTCTCACGTTCGATAGCTGTCAAAAGAAGGCCTCCGCTACTATCACAGGCGGCGGGCAGACGTTCGCCGTCATTGATTCCGAAACCAGCAAAAATACGTGTAGCTGCCGTTGACGGTCAGGCTCTCCCCGGCCGCGGGCTCCGCGGAGTCGCGGCGAAACACGCGACGCTGTTTTGGAGGCGCGACTCGCATCATCTAGAGAGAACGCGGACCATCGCCGGTGGTGGAGCGAAAGCAAAACCACCGGCCGACCGCGCCTCCAGGCCCAGCGCCATCCCCAGAGCCATCCCCAGAGCCATCCCCAGAGCCATCAATGATCCGGCTAATACCGGCGCCTTACTTGAAACATAAACTCATTCCCGCAATTCGCTGGCGCCGTTTGCTCCGGCTTGTTTGGTTCTTATCGCGATGCTAGATTTTCTGCTCAATAAATCGAGTCGATTCAAGAGGAGATTCCATGGCAAACAGCACGGCGGTGATGGAAACGAACAAGGGCCGGATTACGATCGAGCTGTATGAAGACAAAGCCCCGATTACGACGGGCAACTTCATCGATCTCATCAAGCGCGGATTCTACAACGGCCTCGGGTTCCATCGATATGAGCCCGGTTTTGTGATTCAGGGCGGCGATCCGCGTGGAAACGGCACCGGCGGATTTATTGACGATACCGGCCGCGAGCGAACTATCCCTCTTGAAGTCACGCCTGAGTTGAAGCACGGAGCGGCCGGCGCGGTGGCAATGGCGCGCTCACAGAATCCCAACAGCGCCTCAAGCCAGTTCTACATCACACTGGGCCCGGCCGCGTTCCTCGACAACAGCTACGCCGTCTTTGGAAGAGTGACGGACGGACTTGATGTTGTCATGCAGTTGAGGTCCGGCGACAAAATAACCACCGTCGAGTGTGTTGCCGCTGAATGAGCGGTTTGGCTGCGATCCCCAAACAGGTATCTGAACCGCTCGATTCCGAAAACGCGGCGGGTACGCAACGTGAATCGCCTGGGCCGCGATGGATCAATTAACTATTGCAATCGCCCAAGCCTCCGCTTATGATAAGGCCCACAGAAGCAGGCAAAACTTCTGGCTTGATCGTTGCCCCTTCAGAATTCAAACGCACTAATCCCCCAAATTTCGACTGAGTCTCCCTGAGTTGCGATCGGCAGCACCCCGTCGAAAGGCTGGAAATCCAGCTAGTCGACTCCGCTGAATGCCCCTTTTGCTCAAGACCAATTGTTAACTCCGTAAATGATTGAGGAGCTTTTTGAGGAGGGTTCTTATGCGGCATCGGGGAAAGTTCTGGTCGATGGCGGCCTTCGCGGTTTTCATGGTCGCGATCGCGGCCTTTTGCCTTAACGTAAAAGGGGCTGCCGGGCGAAGCCAATTTCATCAGGCACACATAATCGATTTAGGCAGTTCGTCTAGCACATCCATACTTGTTGAAGGCCAGCTTCCTGGCAACGCGGGCTCGCTTGATTTCTCCGTACCGGGAGAAGCGCGGGCTCTTGCCGTCGGCGACTTCAACGGCGATGGCTTTGACGACATCGCGGTAGGCGCGCCCTACTCGAATGAATCTCATCTGCGCGGCGGCGCGGTGTCGATCATTCTAGGGAGCGCGTCCAAGCCCGCCTCCACGGGCGGGACTGCCGATGCGAAATTTGTCGCCGGCGAATCGGGATTCGAGCTGGGCTACTCGTTGGCGGCATCGGATATCGACGGCGATGGAATTCAAGATCTCATAGCCGGAGCACCCGGCGCGAGAAACGGCGATGGCGCGGTATTCGTGCTCTTCGGTTCCAGGTCATTGCGATCGGGAACGGCTGTTGACACGGGAGCAGCGGGCGCTGTGATCTACGGCGGCGGACTGGGTGAGCGATTCGGAAGCGCGGTTGCCGCGGCAAAGAAGGGTCGCGGCTCCAATATGAGTATTCTCGTGGGCGCTCCGTCGTATGGTTCGGCGCAGGGCCGGAATAATTCCGGAGCGGCTTACTTGATTGATGCAGGCGCTCTTCGCTCGGCCGATGGTTCACAGGTAACGGTAGACGGGGCGGTGAGCGAGCTTTCAATTCACGGCGCCGAAGGCAGCGAGCTTGGTTCGGCGGTCGCCCTTGGAGACTTGAACGGCGATGGTCTTGTCGACGTTGTCGTGGGCGCGCCGCGATTCTCAGCCGCGGGCCGGCGAAACCTTCGCGAGGCCGGAGCGGTTTTCGGCATATTCGGCAGCGGCTCTTCCAGCGAAGCTCGAATGATTGACATTGCTTCGGGGGAGGCTTCGTTCAGCATCTTTGGAGATGCAAAAGCCGCTCACTTCGGCACGAGCCTCGGAACCGGAGATATATCGAGCGACGGCGTCGCGGATCTGGTCATCGGCGCGCCGGGCGAATCAGCGGCCGGCCGCATCGGAGCGGGAGCAGCGTATGTCGTTCGAGGCGGAGCCGAGCTTAGCGGCTCGATCGATCTTTCCGACTCTTCAAGAGCGGCGCTCACGTTTCTGGGAGACCAGGCCGGCGATCATTTCGGAGCCGCGGTCAGCTTCGGAAAATTCAAAGCGGCTCCCGGAGTCGACTTGATGGTTGGAGCTCCAGGAGCCTATTCCAAGAAAGGTTCCGTGTCGGTTTTCTTTGGAGGAGCGGATCTGTTCTCCAGATCGGTTCGCGATCTCTCAGCGGATCAAGAGGATGTTCGAGTCGTCGGTGCGCTCGACGGGGGGTCCCTTGGATGGACGGTTGCCGCCGCATTGATGGGTGAGCGATCTATAATAACCGGAGCGCCGTTCGCGCAAGCAGGCGACACCCCGACGGGAAGGGTCTATGTCATACCCGAGAGCATAGTTCCGTCCGCGGCGAATCAACCGCCGGTCGTCACGGTGACGAGTCCAAACGGCGGACAAACGCTCGTTATGGGACAGCTCTTCAATATAACGTGGACGGCAACGGATCCCGACGGCGACAACACAATTCAGAAGTTCGAAATAGACCTGTCTAATGACGGCGGGCTTACGTTCCCGTTTGTGATTGCGGCCAACCTGCCGAGCGCCGCCCGGTCATTCAACTGGCAGCCCAACGTTCCGTTTACGACGTTCAACGCCAAGGTGAGAGTGATTGCGACCGACAACGGCCCGGCCAATGGGCAGGATGACAGCGATGGCGTTTTCACGATCAGTGATCCGGGTGTTCCCGTCACGCTGGTTACTCCAAATGGCGCGGAGCGCGTCGTATCCAGCAGGCTGACCGATATCGCATGGACGGTCAACCAGGCGGATGCGGCAAGGATCTTCTCGTTCAATCTCGCCTATTCGACGGACGGCGGCGCCAGCTTCCCGTTCCCGATAGCTACGGGATTGTCACCGAACACGAGGAACTTCACTTGGACCGTACCGCAGCTCTGCGGCGTTCACCTGCGAATCCTCGTCACTGCGCTGACATTGACCGGGTCACGTACCTCGGACGCGAGCAATGGCGATTTCATCGTGCTCAACGTAGGACCGACTCTGGATACCAACAGAATGGAAATCGACGATGCGACCGGACAGCTTGTGCTGTTCATAGTCAAATCGGGATCGGAGGTTCCATTCGGCCCCGGAGCCGTAGTCGAAATCTCGAGCGACCAGACCGGCACTACCTTTAACACGTTTGACAAGCAGCCGAAGATAAAACAAGCGGGCCATAGACTGCGAACAAAGGGGGGAATCAATGGTATGGACCTGGTTGACTACATACCCCTGGGCGACACCCGTATTTTGAAGGTGACTAATCCTGCTTGCGGTGTCACACAATTCACAGTGCGGAGATTCGCTTTCCAACTCTTCGCGCAGGAGTAGTCGTAGTAGTAACTGAGGTCAGGGGTTCCGGTACGGAGCCGGGCTCCTGACCCCGTGGACGTTAGTTAACCACGGCGAGTTGAGCCGAATTGGTCTTGATGAAAGAGGGCGGTGTAAGACCGCCCTCTTTCGCGTTATCGCGATCAATAAAGCTTGCAGCCAAGTCGACCGCGAATTAGTGCTCCGCGGTAATTCGTTGTTCGAAAATTTGCCGCTCGAAAGATACCTTCAAAGCGTCAGCACGACGCGGCCTGTTAACCTTCCCGCGCGCATCTCGTCCAATACCTCATTAACCGATTCTAGAGGACGGCTCTCAACGAGACACTTCAAACGGCCCGAAGCCGCTAGCTCGAGAACCTCTTTCAGATCCTGGCGAGTACCCACGGCCGACGCAATCACCTTGAATTCGCCGGCGACCATTGAAATCGCGGGAAAGGTCAGCGGTTCAGCGGGCAGGCCTACGACGACCAGGGCGCCCGCGGGTCTGAGAGACGAGAAAGCCTGGTCATAAGCTATCTTTGAGCCCGATGTGACCACCGCGATGTGAACGCCTCCGAGAGACCTCAATTCCTTGACGGCGTTTCGTGACGAGGCGTTTATAGTTCGTCCGGCGCCGAGTGTCTTTGCAAGCTCGAGCTTGTCGTCGGCAATATCGACCGCGATGACTTCCGCGCCGAGCGATGCGGCGATTTGAACGGCCAGATGTCCCAGACCTCCAATGCCGAAAACGGCCAGTCGTTGTCCCGGTTGTACGGAAGCATTTTTGATTGCGCGATAGACGGTGACTCCCGCGCAGAAAAGCGGAGCGGCCTCCGCTGACGGAATCGAATCAGGAACTTTCAATGCATGACTGGCGCGAGCTTTGATGTATTGAGCAAAACCGCCCTGTTCCGTACATCCGGTGATTTTCTGCGAAGAGCAGAGATTCTCGCGGCCTTCCCTGCACATTTCACAATCACCGCAACTGTAGTGAATCCATGCGACGCCGACGCGATCTCCAATAGCTGGATTGGTCACGTTTTCGCCTTTGGCGACTACTCGTCCGACGGCTTCGTGTCCCAACGTAAGAGGAAGCGTGATGATTTTTATCAGTTGGGGCCAATCGCCTTCCGCGATGTGGAGATCCGAATGACAGACGCCGCAAGCCTCGACTCGAATCAAGACATCGTCGGGCCCCGGAGCCGGCTCGTCGATCTCCTCGATGGCCAATGGCTTTTTGAACTCACGAAGCAGAGCTGCTCTCAATGATGTTTGCTCCTCTTGTTGTATTCGGACGCGGCCGCGAAATCGGGCCGGATTATATTCGCGGGTACTTGTTTTGACCAGAGATCGCAATTCATCAGGAATGCATCCGGAGTCCGGCAAATTTTTTGTACATCAATGAGATCGATGATTTCCTCGAGGTCGGTACTTTCCTCGATTGTGCCCTGAAGGGGAACGTGTCAATAGCCGGGGGCCAGCGAAGCGCAGCCCCCGGTGCTGGCGCCCGTTCGCCGAACGTGGCACAGTTTCATTCCTTTCAGATCTCGGAACGCCGGAGGATTGCGATGAAAAGAGTGATGGTCGGTGCAATTGCGATCGCGGCGCTGCTATTGGCGGGTTGCGGGACGCAAAAACAGGAAGGATTCCCAAAAGGTGAATGGATTCGCCGAAGGCCGCGAGACCGTCGATCATATACCTCTTGAACGGCTGATTGGGTCCACGATCAAGATAGACGTGACGGCCAGGGCGGCGGGAAACCCTGATTATCTTGTTGCGATCGCGGATTTCGAATCGTGGGAACAGCGCAACGGGAAGATTCCGGACGACTCGATTGTGTTGCTGCAAACCGGGTGGTCTCAATATTGGAATGACAAGCTTAAATACCTGGGCACTGACAAGCGAGGTCCGGAAGCGGTAGCCGAGCTTCACTTTCCAGGACTCGCTCCGGATGCTGCTCGATGGTTGACCACGAGTAGAAAGATCAAAGCGATTGGGTTGGATACGGCAAGCATCGACTACGGCCAGTCCCAAATGTTTGAGAGCCATCGCGTGTTGATGGGGCAGGGAATTCCCGCATTCGAGAATGTCTCAAACCTGGAAAAGCTTCCGGAAAAAGTCTCAATGGTGGCGGCGCTGCCGATGAAGATTCGCGGCGGCAGCGGAGGTCCGCTCCGAATTGTGGCATTTGTCCAGAAGCCCGGCATGTGAGCCATGCATGTGAGGCGTGCATCTGAGGCTCACATTCAAATCAAGAGGCTCGCATTTCAATTCGAGAGCAAGGAACGGATAGATCGCGCCGCTTCGCCTATGTGAATATGTCTTCGTGAACTCCACATCCAACAATTCCACTGCACAACTTGGCGCTCTTGATTGGCAAGAGATCGAAGCCGGTCTCGACAACGACGGACACGCGCTGACCGGAGTCATATTGAAGCCTGACCAGTGCGATGCCTTTATTCGAATGTATGACGATCAGGACCGCTTTCGCAGCCGCGTGGTGATGGCGCGCCATAACTTCGGGCGCGGCGAATACAAATATTTTGCTGAGCCCTTGCCGCAACTTGTATCAGAGCTCAGGCAGGCGTTCTATGATCCCTTGTCGCGCATCGCGAATCGATGGGCGGAGCGGTTGAATCAGCGTGAGCGGTTCCCATCCACTTACGATGAGTTCGTTGAGATCTGCCGCCGCAACAGCCAGACGCTTCCCACTCCGCTTATGCTTCGTTATGAATCGGGGGACTACAACTGCCTCCATCAGGATCTCTATGGCGAGGTGGCTTTTCCGCTGCAGACTGCCTGTGTGTTGAGCAATCGCGGCGAATACAGCGGCGGTGAGTTCCTTCTGACCGAGCAGCGTCCGCGAATGCAGACACGCGGCGAGGCAATCACGATCGAGCAGGGGGAATTCATCATATTCCCGAATCGTTGGCGGCCAGTCGGGGGTTCCCGTGGAGACTATCGAGTGAATGTCCGTCACGGGGTCAGCAGGCTAAGAACAGGCAGGCGCTACTCTCTCGGTTTGATTTTTCATCTATCAAAATAAATTCGCGCATTGGGCGGGAACCAGGGGCGACACGCGTCGCCCCCAGCTAATCTTATTGGCCGTTTTATCGTCGGCCTTTCAAAACTGACCTGGCCGGCTCGAATGGGATATTGCTTAAGCGGCTCACGCGGTTGTTTCCTTTGCCGCCTGAGACCAGCGAGAAAAAATGCCTCGGAATCGCTCAAGCCGCTGGTCTACGTTTGGAGTTCTTTTCACGAGAGTTTCGAGTTGTTTCAGATACTCGGGCAAGCCGATTATCTGACGCAGCTCTTCGAGGAACGGCTCGACTCGACAGAAGACGCCGACGTGCTCGCCGTTTGCGTCAATAAACATTTTCTCATCGATTCCGCCGTTGTTGACGAAAGACGCGGCCATCTCCCAGTACGACGTAATCATTCGAAAATTCGCGCTGCCGTCGTGACCGCTTCCCAGAAGCTTCGCCACGTCGCCGGCGCTCTGCGGATTGAATTCGGTGAAATACCACTTGCGTGCGCGGCGCAGACCTTCTTCGCGCCGCAATTCGTACAGTTTCAAAATCAACGCAACGTCCTGATGCTTGTCGCTCATTTTGGTTCCTTTCGCTTTGCGGGTTTCTTTTTGACAGCGCTCTTCTTTCCAAGCAGGCGCAGGAGTCCCGGCGTTGTCGCCTGACGGAGCCGATCCAGAATCCCTGTCCTTGCCTGATCGAAGGCCTGCCTGTTTTGAAAGAGGTTATAAGACCAGTTTGCTTCCTGAACTAATGCGTGGAGCTCAAACGCGAGCTGGCCCGTATCGGTCCGAGTATCGAGCTGGCCAAGAATCTGAGCGTGCCGGGCCTCGTTCTCTATCGTCTCGAGCCAGGATCGGGAGAGATCGGCTATAAGGTCTCGAACCTGTCCCGGCCGGCTGTCGAATTCGATGGCGCTCGCCATGAAAAAGCAGCCCCCGCGAAACACGCTCCGTCCGACATAAGCGAGCCACTCTTCGAGCATGGCGAGCAATCGGACGATTCCGCGCTCGCCCTGAAACGCGGGATCGACTACTTCGCGAACAAAGATTTCACGGGCCTTGCCGATAACCGCCAACTGGAGCTCTTCCTTGGATCCGAAGTGGCCGAAGAGCCCGCTCTTACTCAGGTGAAGCTCATCGGCGAGCCTGCCGATGGTGAGTCCTTCCAATCCTTCGGCTGAAGCGATATGAACAGCGGCCTCGAGAATCTCCTGCCGCGTCTTTTCGCCCTTCGCCGCCTTATCCTTTTGCTTTCTGATATCTGCTATTGCTTTCATTTCATCCACTCGACCTGTTGTTGAGAGCACGATCGTTCGGTTTTTACTACACGAACGATCGTGCTGTCAACTGGGAACTTCGGACGGTGTTTGATTGGAGATTTATCACCATGCTGAATGTTGTGTTAATCTCTCCATCACCGCTGAACAGCCGTGATGCAAGGAGGTTAGACTATGTCCAGGACTCTATTAGCTGTCATCATCATCGCATCGACACTCGCCGTTGCTTCGTGCGGCGCGTCGGCCGCCGCGGTTGCTATTCCCGATCCGGCAGTGGATGCGCCTCTGGCGAAAGCAAAGGGTGAACAATCGGCTGTAGTAGCGGGAGGGTGCTTCTGGGGAATTCAAGCGGTCTTTCAACACGTGAAGGGCGTAGTCACCGCGACATCGGGTTATTCGGGCGGAGCGGAAAAGACGGCTCACTATGAAATCGTCAGCACTGGAAGCACGGGCCACGCCGAATCAGTCAAGATCGTCTACGATCCGTCGATAATCTCATATGGCCAGCTTCTGAAAGTGTTCTTTTCGGTTGCGCACGATCCCACGGAATTGAATAGGCAAGGGCCCGATCACGGAACGCAATATCGATCGGCGATCTTCTTTTCGAGCGATGAACAGCAGCGAATCGCTAAAGCATATATCGATCAGTTGAACGAAGCGAAGGTCTTCGATCATTCCATCGTCACGCAGGTAACCGAGCTCAAGGCGTTTTATGCGGCCGAGGGCTATCACCAGGACTACGTGACTCATCATCCTGACGAGGCTTACATCGTCTACAACGACTTGCCTAAGCTCGCCAATCTCCGCAAGCAGTTTCCCAAGCTATACGTGTCGAAGTAGAGTCGGGGCGTTGCGCGCCTACGTTTCATAACAGCATAGTTGGTTTTTGCGCAGCGCGCCAAAGAAGCGCGCCTATGTCGCGCCTTCAGCGCTAGCAGGGCATCGGCAGTTAAAACTCATATAACATCCTGAAGCGGAATCCTGGTCAGCGGCGTGTATATCGATCCTGCCGGATTCAGCTCGCTTCGCATCAGAACGATTTCACGCACGACAAATCTCTCGGCGGAGAATCCGAACTCGGCCATCTGATCGATCAATTTTCCGCTGTTCTTTGTGGAACGAAGCCGCCCAATTGTCAGGTGAGGGTTGAAAGATTTTGTCTCTCTGGGAAAGCCGCTCTCCGCAAGCTCGCTTTCCATCCGTGCATGAAAAGTTTTAAGGGACCCTGTGGGTTCGTCGTTTATGCCAACCCATAACACTTTTGGATTCCGCCGCGATGGAAAAGATCCGGTTGCTCCGATTTCTAACTCGAACGTACTCAACCCAACGCAGGCCCCTTCAATGGCGGCGGAGATTCCGGCAATCCTATCGCGAGGCGTCTGTCCGATAAACTTCAGCGTCAGATGAATATTGGAAGGCTTGACCCAACTTACCTGGCAGTCGCTTTCTCGAAGGCGCTTCTGCAACCCTCCGATTCGCTCCCTGATGCCTTCGGGAATCTCTATCGCGATAAAGCTTCGAACATCTTCACTCATATCGCGTGTTCCTCAGTTTGGTCCCGGGTAATCGGATTGATAAGCGATGCATTCATGTTCGCGCGGAATTCAACTTCAGGCCCACGTCTAGCCGCACGAATGGCTATCGCAGAAGGACGACTGTGCGTCGAACTCGGCATCGTGATCACCGCTCACGACGCGAGTGTAGGAGCCGTCCGAACTCAAACGCCGCGCTTTGACATTGTCCTTCAGATAGGAATCGAGCATCTCGGTCTTGACCCTCGCGCGCAGCTTCGGATCATCGATAGGCGCGATCAACTCGACCCTTCGCTCGAGGTTGCGAAGCATCCAGTCCGCGCTGCCGATGTAGACCTCTTCATCGCCTCCATTCGCAAAGTAAAAGATCCTGCTGTGCTCAAGAAATCGCCCGACGATGCTGATGACTCTAATATTACTCGACAATCCCGACACTCCAGGTATCAACGTGCAAATTCCGCGAACTATCAGATCGATCTCGACTCCCGACTGTGACGCATAATAGAGCGCTCGTATGATCTTTGTGTCGGTCAGGCTGTTCAGTTTCGCTACGATGCGAGCGGGGCGCTGGGCCTTCTGATGCTCGACCTCGCGATCGATCATCGCCAACAAACGGTCGCGCAAATTCACCGGCGCAACAAGCAGCCTGCGGAATTCGGTCTGGCGCGAATAACCGGTCAGATAGTTGAATACATCCGAAACGTCCGCTGCTATCGCCTCATTGGTCGTTAACAGGCCGAGATCTTCATAGATTCGGGCGGTCGTAGGATTGTAGTTCCCGGTTCCGATGTGAACGTATCGACGGAGCAATCCGTTCTCTCGCCGGACCACAAGCGCGATCTTGCAATGCGTTTTCAACCCCACGATCCCGTAGACGACGTGGACGCCGACCTGCTCCAGTTGTCTCGCCCAGCTTATGTTGTTCTCTTCGTCGAAGCGCGCCTTTAGCTCGACGAGGGCCGCTACCTGTTTGCCCTGCTCGGCGGCTTCCACCAACGAGTGTACGATCGGAGAGTCTTTTCCGGCGCGATACAGGGTCATCTTGATCGCGACAACCGATGGATCCGCGGCGGCGGCGGACACGAAATCTACTACACTCGAGAACGTGTCGTAAGGATGATGAAAAAGCACATCCTGCTTCTTCAGCACTTCGAAAATCGGTTCATCGGTCGACAGTGCGGCAGGATGAACCGGCATGAATACCTTATGCTTCAGGTCGGGGCGGTTCATTTTGTATACACTCGCGAAGTCGGGAATGTTGAGCGGGCCCGGTATCGTATAAACGTCATCCACCGACAAGCCCAGGGAGCCGGCGATGTAACGCACCATCTCACCGGGCATCGACGCGGCAACCTCGAGGCGAACATACGCGCCGAACCGCCTGCGCCGCAATTGTTCCTCCATCATCCTGAGGAGGTCGCC
The DNA here is from genome assembly GCA_003222245.1 of Blastocatellia bacterium AA13. Taxonomy (GTDB): domain Bacteria; phylum Acidobacteriota; class Blastocatellia; order UBA7656; family UBA7656; genus QHVH01. Next base: position 224,419 of record QHVH01000002.1, read on the forward strand.
CGCTTCTTCCTCTTTCATCTCGATGTCGGCGTCTCGGGTCACTCGAAAGGCGTGACACTGGCCGGCGTTCATTCCCGGAAACAAAGTTTCTATATGCGCCGCAATAAGCTCTTCCAGCAGCGTGAAGTTCGTGTCCGATTTGCCGATTGGAACAAGCCTGGGAACGATGGGCGGCACTTTCACGCGGGCAAATCGGCCGCCGGACTCGCCGCCCGGACCCATATCCACCATCACTCCGAGATTGAGACTCAAGTTTGAGATGTATGGAAAAGGATGTCCGCGGTCGACCGCAAGGGGCGTAAGCACGGGAAAAACACTCTCGATAAAGTACGTGTTGAGCTCTCGCCTTTCTCTATCCGATAACCCGCGATATGGAGTGATGATTATGCCGTTCGAAGCCATGCCCGGGAGAACTTCATCATTGAGACAGCGGACTTGCTCTTCGAGCATCGGACGAAGTTTTTCATTGATCGCCTTGAGCTGCGCGGCTGGAAGCATTCCATCCGGCGATAGCTCGCTCACGCCGGCCTCCATCTGCTGCTTCAGGCCCGAGACGCGGATCATGAAAAACTCGTCCAGATTACTTGAAAATATCGACAGAAAATTGAGCCGCTCGAGAAGCGGCTGTCTTCGGTCGAGGCCTTCTTCGAGCACGCGCCTGTTGAACTCGAGCCAGCTCAGTTCTCTATTGAACAGGAGTTGAGTTTGAAGAAACAGGGTCTTCGGCAGCGTGATGTTCTTGACTTCGGCTTCTTGATTTAATTGACGAGGCTTGTTCGCGGATTCGGTCATGCATCTCCGTATCGAAGTTTCGCTGTATCGAGGTTCGCTTGTGCTTGATACGGGAGTATAGCAAGCCGCTTCACGGCGCTCTAGCAGGCATTCAAAAACGCTTCAAAAACGCCTGTACGATCGAGCTCTGAGAACGGGATTCACGGGTTTCCCTGCCGCAAGTAGGGCGCAAGCAAATAATAAGTGGAGTACATCGCGCCGTCCCGCCAATAGGCTCCCAGTTTCCGCGCTCGTCCAGTCTCTGCTGAATGAACTCGACCGCTTTTTTGATTGTCTTATCGTCCGCATCCCACAAGGCCGGTACGAATTACCTGATCCGATTTAAAGCTCGGGGAGAGGTGCTCGGTGTAGTCCGCATGCCTGTGAACTGCATTCCGCCTTCCAGCTTAATCTCCGTATAATCGATGTAGCCCAGGTTCGCGGTGCGCCAGAAGTCCGTCATCTTAATGACATGCCCCCACCTTCTGTTCAGGCGCAGGCAAATCTGAGACGTTTAACTCAGCTTCAATCACTCGCGCGCCTCCGCTCCAGTCACCGTTGAAGAACTGAGCTTGAGCATCGGCGTTGCGATCAATTATTCGGAACTGATTTGTGCCGAGGAATGCAGGCACGCTCTTCTTCACGAACTCTTCATAAGGCTGCCAGTCCGCGGGCGCTCCAATCTTTACTCGATCCCAGAGGAAATTGTGTTCGCGAACATAAGGCCGCATAGGCAACCGAACCCTCAGAGTGGTTGCATCGGAAACAGTGATCCTGATGTTGCAGGCAGACACCGCCACTTCCAGAGGCAGGCCCCAGAAATAGACCAGACGGGTTGATGCGATCATTGCCGAAGATAACTGGCTGGCTCAACGCCAGACTACCGGCTATGGCCAGAGCCGCAATGAATTGCCGTCGCGGAATATTGAATTCTCGCGTTGTCTCCGATGAAGACCCGGCACGGATCGCGAGGGGCAATAGGAAATAAGCCGCGATAAGAAAGAATATATGAGGCAGACGTGCGCTCAATAAATGAGTCTGGGCTAAAGAAAGGCCTAGCCTCCGCCCACACCTGGCATACAAAAAATGACAGGTGACAAGTGATGGGTGACCTGACCAACAAGGGTGACGATCCAGAAGTGACTCACAATAGACTCGAGTTCCGGAGAAAGCACTGAGGGTGATTGCACAGCTTGTATAGGTAATAGACAACCGCGCATACGAGAATTACGAGTGCCAGTAAATAGATCGCTTGGATTAGTCGCATCGGAGGTCTTGTCCATTTCACTTCGAGTTGCTCATAGACAGGTTTCAGCGCGAGCTTAAACGTAGCCGCGAACAAATTCCAGAACGTTTGCCTAAACCACATTATCTTGAACATCCGCAAGCGCGGAGTCCAATCTGGCTCGAAGTAGACTATGCCTCCTTTCTTCTTGAACTTCTTATACTCGGGCAACTGACAAGGCAGGCTCTCGGCCATGTTTTGGCGAAAACGCACATATTCGGCCCCTTTTTTGTCTCCGGTGATCAAAAACACGAGTTGTTCGGGCCGAACCCTCCTTATAGCCTCTCTTGCTTCCCATAAGAACCCTGGCGAGTCGCTGACCCTCATGATAACCAGCCGTGCCTTCGACATCGCTTCACAAACCGCGCCGTGCCAGGTCTCCCGGTCAGCCTTCAGACGGAAGGCTCCAGCAGCCGATGGATGGCTGTCTGGCTCGGCAAACGCGACAAACGGACCAATGTCAAATAATACCGATTTCATCTCTTGCTCGATGGACTGCAGTACGATGGCTCGCGCGTTCATATTGTCTTCGCGAAAAGAGCGCAGGTACAAAACTGGAGGACGTTTATCGTTCCTAATCAGTTCTTCAACCTGCAGGGAAGCGAGCCTTTGCCGACTGCGGTACTTGTTACTGAGTATTGGCGCAAGTTTGAGGAGCGCCAAGTCCAGCGAGAAAGCTATTAGAAGCAGGGGCAGGCCTACTGCCTTCCCGTTGGCCACCATGATCATTAATCCCAAAAGAGAACCAACGAAACCGAGAGCAAGAATCGTGAGACACAACAACTCCCACGTGAAGCCAGGGTCGGATGGCAGTGCCGTCTTCTGGAGCTCTGAACACTCCCTGGTCATGCAATCCTAAAAAAGACGGCGAGTAGATATAGCGCGAATGCTATAAGAACTCTGACGACGGAGATGAGTACAACCACTGCGACGAAGCCCGCGATGAGCGTCATCATTAGCCCTATGCCGGCACTGATGACCCGCTCATCAAGAGTCTCACGCTTCACGGGGATCGCTATTTTGAGCTCATCAAGGACAGGCCGTAACCTGTCGATAGTGACATCTCCCGAACGCGTGACCGCCTGCCTGATCCAGGCCGCAGGACCATTCTCCTCATTCAGCAGTCGCGCATTCCAGGAGGCATCGAAGATCAGGTATCGGTTCTTGCCGATATCCTCCGGCAGCTTCGCCGGGCATCTCTGTTCAACGAAGGCTCGAAAGTCCCGGTAGGCCTTATCTCTCCTGCGCTGAGCGCCTCGGAATCCAAGATAAAAAAGAATTCGATGCGGTGATTCCGTCCGAAGGACCTCTTCCATCTCCCACCTGATACTCTCTCCATTGCCCGGTCTCACGATTATGAGCCGGGCTCTCTCGATGTAGCTCGCAACCCGCTCCGGCCAATCGTTTCCCGCGTAAATTCGCGAAGCTCCTATCGGGCGTAGCCATTCCGTCGGCCGACCGAAGGCGATGAATTCGCCTAACCGTTCGAGCGCGTCTTTGAATGACTGTTCCTTGCTGATCGTGATGACTTGGGGTGCAAAGCTAAGAGGCCACCAGATTCCATTGAGCAGCCCGGCATAGGAAAGAATTCCAGGCGAGGCGCCTGCAGCCAGTTGGAAGATGGCTCTCGCGTCTAGTTCGAACGGCCGCAAATAGAGAAACAGCATTTTCGGGGACTCTTTCATCCCGCCTTCAATTCGCCGCGCCGGATCTGAGCCAAAGATCATCGGCCACAAAAAGAATAGGATTCCGCCAGTGGACGCAAGAAGAGGGAAGCACCACAACGGAATTCCCTTCAAGTGAAGACCAAATATTCCCCACTTCGTGGCGTATGGACCTTCGGCGCCGGCCAGTATGATCAGAATCGAAGTGCCTCTAACGAAACCGGCCTTTGTGACATTCCGAAAGATTTTTCCGGCCATCGACGACCTCAGATGTCGGTGGATAACGATTGATTCACGACTCGTTCGCAGCAGTGTAGGGCCAACTTCAGCGCGCTGTATGAGGTAAGAGCAGGATGTACACCGCTCCGATGGTTCACCAAATTCTCAAAACTGCCCCTTTTTAGCCATCAACCAATACAGTTTGCCGAGCGGCGTTAACCTGCATTTCTTTTTTTGCATCGCGGCGAAATAAAGATGGTCAGCGCCGACTGGTTCCAACAGCTTCGCGGATCGAAACCTCTGAAGAATGGCAAAAGTGGCTTCATTATCAGGATGACCTGGTTTTGCCGACGGTTCGTACGATGGGTCCAGGCGGAGCAACCCGTCTTGCTCAGGGAATATCTCCGGCAGACGGCGCAGTTCCGCAATCGGAACCCAGGGAGCACAACGGCGAAGCTCGTGGAGCCGATCGACACTGGTCTTAAACGTCGGGCGCTGACCCCAGGCTCCGAACGACTCCGACAGATACCCGAAGATATTCGCGATCGTGACTTTACCCATCACGTCAGCCGCTCCTCCGTCGAGCGCACCGCAGAGATAGCTCGAAAAGAGTCCCCGGCCCTCCTTGGTCTCCGCAGCCGACTGGTCCTTGCGGCAGGCGGAAAGAATGGACAGGCCGTTACGCAGAGCAGAAACATTACCGCCAAGCTGGGGAAGCCCAGCCGCTCCTCCGGCATAACAGCAGTCCAGGATGATCACGACCTCCTGTGCCGTCGAATCGCGAACAGTCCCAAGAATGCTGGAAAGTGTTATGCCAAGCTCAGGGCTTTTTCCGTCTTGCGTGGCGATCGCCACATCCGAGTCGCTGCCCTCACCGTGGCCCGCGTAATATAGGAGTGCAACATCGGCGCCTGGCGCAAACAACGCTTTAATGTCGTTCAGCAAACTGTGACGATCTACGCGATCAGCCGCCGATGTTCTCACCTCACAGTGGAAATTGCGCAAATTGTCTTCATTTCTTGCAAGCAGTGGAAAGAGCGCATTCACGTCGTTGACGCAGCCGCGAAGAGGGGGCATACAATCGTACTGATCAATACCAACTAACAAGGCTCGCTTTATCATTTCCATAGGACCTCTAATGCGCCGGCGGCGATCGGCCGCTCATGTGGCAGAGCAACCTACCAGTCAAAAGCCGATCCGCGAATGTCACCTGTCTCTTTGCCGTCATCGACACTGCCCGAGCTGGCGACGTTTAGCCACTCAAGCTCCGCACAGGTGCGTTCAGCAAAGAATCCTTCAGCAACTAGCCATGAGTGACTATAAGCTGGCGAAAATTACAAAGGATGCTCACTTTTTTGGGGAGATAACCTGCATTCTTTTAGGGCCGTAATGCACAAACTCGCGCGAAGGAGAAGGGCCGGCACCCTCGCTCCGAGAGCGTGTGAAAGAATTTTTCAATCCGTCTGTAATAATCCTGTCTGAAAAGTCACCTCTGTACAGGAAACGATTTGAACGCATTCGGAGCGTTTCCGGGAATCCCGCTGCCGCGGAAATCGCGACAGCGATTCCCTTACCGTTCCCCTATCTCTGGTAGACAAGAGGAGCTTAAAAGGAATGGTCACTTTCAAAAGAGGATCTGCTGGACCGTTCAGCCCGTCGTTAGGTTGGAGGCGGCGATGCAGTCCCGGCTCACTTGTGGAGATCTCCGACGGTTTTGCCGGAAGCGATCTTGAAGCTGCCGTTGGGGAGGTAACGAAGGAGGCAATCTTAAAAGGAGACAACGCCATCGATCACGGTTTCTGGAGAAAGGTCTTTACCAACACCGTTCCGCTGTCCAAGACAAATCCGGAAGCGATCGACGCAATAAGGTCGTGGGGAAGAGAGCGCGCGGTTCCTGCTTCCGGTGTGTCCCCATCAGCGGCTGATGCGTCACAGCCGCGCGCGCGGCGGGCGGTACTTGTGTGAGTGGCGCCTTTGGTTCTGCTCCTTTCATTAAGTCCTGGGTTTTTTACGCGACTAACATGGGAGTTGCATAAATGCTGAGTGGCAATGATCCGTTCATCTTTATCAGCTATGCAAGGGAAGATCAGGACCTTGTTGATCGCGAGGTCAGGTACATCGAAGGCCTCGGCTACGAGGTCTGGATCGACAAGCGTCAGATCACGGCGGGCAGCATGTGGGACGAAGTAATCCGCGACGCCATAGAGCGATGCGCATGCTTCGTTGTCTTTCTCACGAGAATCTCCGCGAATTCTAAGAATGTCAAAAAGGAGATAGAACTCGCCTTGAAGTTGAGGAAACCCTTCATCGCTGTGTTCTGCGAAAATGTCACACTGTCACCCAAACTCCACGGCGAAGTCCGGAAGATGCAAGGGCTGGAGCAGTACTTGCTGCCTAGAAAAACATTTGAAGAGCAATTGAGCAGTTCGCTGCGGAACATCGGGTTAACAATACCCGATCGTCATAACGAGAATGACAACGATGCGAAAGCATGGGATTACAATTCTTCAGACAAGGTACAGGGCATTTCACCAAAAGTTATTGTATTTGCTTTGAACCTCCTCGGGATATTTTTTCTTTTCTTCGGCATCGTGGCTATTGTCATTCCCTTTTTTTCTGGCCAAACCCCCGGCGATCCGCTGAACAACCGTTTAGCTGGCTTTTTGACAGGCGGTCTACTGATCGCCGTTGCGGGAGCTCTCCGCGCTGCTGCGTTCATCATGAACAGGGCTTATCTCAGGAGGGGAAATGCTTGAGCTAAATCCTCATCGAAAGACCGCCGTTGCCGTCGCATTCGCGCTCTATTCTCTTGCCGGTCTCGTTCTCCTGGCGGGTGTCTTCTTCACAATCGCGTCAGCTTACATTGATCCGTCAGAGTTCGGGAGACCCGGCATAACGAATCAGCATTTGATTGTCGTGAGCGCTGGTATGTTTCTTTTGATGGCCACGATGCTGATCCTTCTCGCTCGACGAGTACAGGTGCTCTTCGGAACGCGAATACGTCAGGAAAAAGTGGCCGTAAAATCGGCCGTGGCGTGTTTGACTTTAGGAAGTTGGGGATGCGGCCTATGGACAGTGCTTGCGTCCGTAATTACTGCAATGCTCGGCAAACTGCTCACAGGCGATCCAGCCGGCATTAGAGAGATTTTCATAGGCGCATCTGGTTCCGCGGTCTTGATCATAATAATGCGTGCGGTTGCATGGTTCATCTCGACGAATTACGTACCACCGAAGTCTGAAGAGATGAAACGGGCGTTTGAAAAGTATCGCGACGACATTAAGCTCCGGCTGCTTACAATCAATGATCCCGCCACACGAGCATATATGCAGGAGCAGACGAAGGAGATATTGGATAAGCTCGACGTATCGCTCAAGAGCGTGTTGTTTGGCTTTCTGATGGAGTCGGGCCTTCTCTGGGGCCAGGAACGAATCACGATTTCAGGAGCAGACTTCCGCGGCGTGGACTTGAGATCGTTCAGCTTCCCACGTGCGGATCTGCGCGAGGTAAATCTGGAGCGCGCGAACCTACTCGGCGTTCCACTGTTTCAGGTGGACCTTCACCGTGCGAATCTCCGAGAAGCGGAACTCGGGCGCGCTTTTCTGCAAAACGCGAACCTTCAAAACGCGAACTTGACCAGAGCATCATTGAAGGCTGCCAACATGACCGAGGCCGACCTCAGCGGCGCGATCCTGAAAGACGCAACGCTTGAGGGAGCAATCCTCGAAAACGCGAACCTTACCGACGCCGATCTGACGGGCGCCAACCTCAAAAATGCAAACCTCAAGGGCGCGGTTATTGCGCCTGCTCAACTTCAATATGCACGGCTTCAAGGAACGATCCTGCCTGACGGCGTAATCGTGAATCAACCACCCGACTCTTCAATACCCCCGGCAACAGCTATAGAGCACTATTGATGTATCGCATTCCTGAACATGCGCGGCCACTTGGTCGCGAAAAAAATGCACGTTCGTTGGAAATTTCGGAGCGGCTTTTCTCACTAATTAGATAGCAACCGCAGCCCAACAGGCCGGCTGCGAGTGAAGCTGAATAATCCTTCGCTTTCGTGAGGAAGCGCGCCGGGCAAACGGGAGGAAAGCATGATAGATGAGACGTTGATATTTAATGAGGCAAGAGAGCTTGACGATGAACAATCCGCGGCCGATGTTAATCCAGTCCTCATCGTCACCTGCGGGAGCACCCCCGCTGAACTATCCGTCCTACTTCATAGCCAGCACTCTTCGGAACGAGACATGGTTCCGCACATGGTACTGGCGATCGACAGTCTGCCGTATGAGCATCTGATATCGCGCCTGGAACAGGCGGGATATCCGCGCCAGTTAGCTGAAACGGCGTTACCACCAAGTTACTATTTTGAGCTGACCAATCCATTCTCCGACAATTTCGACTTCGATGCATCTTTGAACCGCGCATGGAAGGAGACAATATCCGATCCGTCGCTCGAGCGAATCGCGGCAAAGGCTGACAGCCCGGGCGCGGCTGGAACGCCAGCGCTGGGCCGCGCTCGAGTCGAAGCCAATGAACAAAACCT
>QHVH01000020.1 GCA_003222245.1 Blastocatellia bacterium AA13
AGGTGTTATTGAAGCCGGCTGTAAGACCGTGATCGGCGGAAGGCTCAAGCAGAGCGGCATGTGGTGGACAGTTCGCGGCGCCAACGCGATCATTCACCTAAGATGCTCTTTGTTGAACAATCGCTATGAAGATCACTGGGACGCTCGCCGCGCCGGCTAGCCCCACATTTATGTCGCGCACCCCTGGCTGGCTGTTTCATAGCCGGCCTTTTAGACTATAAGGCACGATCCAGATATTTCGCGAGAACGATGCAACTCTGCTGTTTTATAGCCGGCCTTTCAGGCCAACAAAGCACGAAACTCTGTTTGTAGCACGAAACTCTCGATCAGGTTATAGACTTCGTGTACGAATGGCGCGCTGATTACAGCGACTTTCGGGCCTACATAAGCACGAACTCTCGATCAGGCTGGCCAATCTCCAAATTCCAGAGCCCCTTTTCAAATGGGCTTTGTCGAGCTTTGTTGCGTGATCGAGACTTAGCCGCTAGCATGAAAATCAACAGCAATTCCGAGGTGAAGCAATGAGCAAGTATAGAGAAGCAATAAGCAAGTATAGAATGGTCCTGGCCGCTGGAGTCTTTGTAGTCGCTATTTTTTGCATGGCATCAGGAGCTATTGTTTTTCACGGGCGTACAATGCTTAATCTCGATCGAGGCCACCTCAATATGACTAATCACGAAGTGAGTGCGGGAAGGGGCGACGCCGCGGATCGACAGCAAGATGTCACGATCGCTTCTGCTGGCACACCTGTCGCACTTGAATCTGGATTGACGACGGTATCTCCTGACCGACAGCAAGATGTCACGATCGCCTCCGCGGGTGCACCTATCGCGCTTGAATCTGGACTGACGACGGTATCGCTTAAGGCTTCGAGATCCGGAGAATCGCTGAAACAAGCGCTCAGTAGTTTCGGCGCGAATCGCAATCTTTATTTGATTGTCGGTGACCTCAGTGCGGCACAGCAGCCAGGAGTCGCATATCACCTCTTTCTTGACTTGCCTGCCGGAGTCAAGCCCGAACTCAACAACGCGTACTATGTCGGCACGGTGAATTTCTACAACGCCGTCAGGCTTGAAGGAGCCGATCCGGATTCAAAGGATCAGCGCGTATTCAGCTTCGACATCACGAGGATAGTTCGGAATCTCATCTCCAAGGGTCGCTTGAATAGCGAAACAACGGTGATATTCAAGCCCGGCGGTGTGCCGGTCGACGGAGCGCAAGCGCGAATCGGGCGGCTAAATTTGATAGCTGAGTGATAGCGGCTACGCAAAGTTTGGTTTCATCTTCGAAGATCTTACGACTAGTTAACCTGCCCCGATCGGATCAATAGAACTCCGAGTGCGATGCGGCTTCGCCTTGATACCGCTTAACGTTCATGCCGCCATTCCATGAGATCGTGATGTGATGCTGCTTTCCTTGACATCGTATTGTTCGATGGTATTCTAGCGGTGACCTGCGTTGTAGCGACCACAGCAAACGGTTAGTACCATTACTTCCGAAACCGAACCCAAAGGAGAATAAAGACCATGTCAAAGATCTCACGCCGATCTTTTATTGGTGCGGCCGCTGCGATTCCGTTTACCGTCTGGTTTGAAAAATACGGAGCCGCGCAGACAGTCAAGATCCGGTACAGCGCTTACAGCACGCAGGGAATTGCGATGCTAAACATCTACAGGAGCGCTGTTGCGAAGATGATGGACCATGCTCAGATTCCTGAAGGAGATCCCGCGAGCTGGGTCTTCCAGTGGTACACGCACGCGGTTCCACCGCCGGGCAAGGCAAGTGAAATCGCAAGAATATATCCCACTGCAAACCCAAATAAGGCCAAGGCACAGGCGGTGTGGAATACCTGTCAGGCCCATTTCAGCTCGGCGAATCAACCGTGGTTTCTTCCCTGGCATCGGATGTTCGTTTATTACTTCGAACGCACTATTCGCAAAGTGAGCGGAAACGCGAACTTCACGTTGCCCTATTGGAATTATTCCGCTACCGGAGTGAACCACGGACGAATCCCGCCTCAGTTTCGAGTAACTAGCAGCTCACTCTTTGTGCAAAAGCGCAACGTGCACACTACAACCAATGACTTCGCTAATGTAAACGCCGGGGCAGCCATAGATCAGTTTGCGCCCGGCATCCTGAGTCTCAGCAGCCTTGCTCAGTGCCGCTATCTGCCCACCTCAACCGCGGTACGCGGATTCAACGAGACACTTGATAACGGCCTTCATGGAAACGTGCATGTTTACACGGGAAACCAGCAAAACATGGGAGCTATCCCCTGGGCGGCGGGTGATCCGGTGTTCTGGATGCATCACTGCAACATAGACAGACTGTGGGCAAGTTGGAACAAGGCGGGACGGCTAAATCCTACTACTGATACTAACTGGATGAACAAATCATTCCAGTTTGTTGATGAGAACGGGAACCTCGTCAGCGCGACGGTGAAGGATTTCGTCAACCTCACGAAGTTAGGCTACCAGTATGATGCTTACGAGACGCCGCCGACGTGTCCGCCTACGATCTTATCGGCAGCGGCGGAGAAGGTTCACGCGAGCAGCGGTTCGTTAACGCTCTCGGCGTCGCCGGCGCGAGCTACTCTAACACCGCAAGGTGCGGCGGCTGCATCGTTGTCGACTCAGGTCAAGAAGATCAAGCCGGGCCATTACCTGTACCTTGTATTAGAGAACGCAAAGGCGGAAGCGGCGCCGGGAGTCGCATACCATGTTTACCTGGGTATGCCTCAGGATACGACAGGCGCTGCGACGAGGCGCTACTACGCAGGCACCATCAATTTCTTCGACGCGTCTCCGCACGCGGATCATGAAGGAGGAGATGTGGCGCGAATATTCAGCCTGGATGTTACCGCGCTTGCGAAGAGATTGGCCTTGCAGAACAAGCTTGGCGCCGCGCCTTCAGTTACAATCGTTCCGTCGGGCGAGCCTGCGGCTGAAGCAAGACCTACCATCGGAAGCTTCAAGCTCATTGAGAACTGAAGGTCGATGCATGTATTGATCATGGAATAGGTAAACTCGATCGTGAATTATTGGCAGCGGCTGGAAATGAGTACATAAGGTTCACACGTTCATTTCCGGTCGCTGCGTTTTCTTGTGGGTTACTCAGACGTCGATTGCGGCTGCCGAGCCGTGACTGCTCAAGCGTGAGCCGCTCAAGACCGATGAGATAAGCAAAGGGAAGCATCATGGCGGAAATGGATCGACAGTTCAGCGCCCTCGGAATAGCGCAGGTAATCGTAGTGCTAAAGTCAGCTCCACCAATTCCGGTCGCGGCGAGAATAGCCGCAGGAGGCGTTCTTCCGCGCCTGCTTGTGAGCGCGCTTCCGGAGGTCGCATCGCTTGACGAATGCTTCGCGAGTTCAGAGCTGAGTATTAACCACGCTTTGGCGAGCGCCGCTTCGGCCACGATTGCGTTGACGGTAAGCCGAGTCAGCGCGAGAAGGGCGCCTGCGCAAGCGCCTCCATCAGTGCTGCACTTCCCCAATCTCGGACTGATGCTAGGCACGGTCAATCGAGAGGGCTTGAGCTCATTGCGGAAGCATTCAATGGTAGACAAGGTAGTAGGCGCGCCCCAACCCCGGCTCATCAAGCCTGTTCGCGCCGCGGCGACGAAGCTGAAGACTGATATAACCTGGGGCATCCAGTTTATGAACATACCCAGGCTCTGGGCGCAGGGCCTTACTGGAAAGGGTATTCGAGTCGGCCATCTTGATACGGGAGCCGACGGTACTCACGCGTCCCTGCGGAAAGCCATCGCGACTTTCGCGGAGTTCGATTCCTTCGGACAGCTCGTGACTCCGACTCCGAAGGCACACGATACCGGCGAACACGGAACACATACGGCGGCGACAATAGCCGGCCGCCCGGTGGGGGGAAAGTCTATAGGTGTGGCTCCTGGAGCCGATCTGGTAAGCGGAATAGTTCTTGAAGGTGGAAACGTTATCGCGCGAATCTTAGGCGGAATGGACTGGGCGGTCTCTCAAAACGTTCGTCTGTTGAATATGTCGTTGGGCATTCCGCTCAGCCCGCCCATGCCTGAATTCGAGCCGGTTTTGAAAATACTGCGGAGCCGCAATATTCTTCCCATCCTGGCGGTCGGCAACGAGGGACCCGGAACCAGCAGGGCTCCTGGAAATCAGCCTGAATCGGTTTCGGTCGGAGCGATTGACAAGAAAACCGCGATCGCCGCCTTCTCATCCAGCCAGCGATTCAATCGAAAGGAAGATCCGCTGGTTCCGGATCTTGTTGCGCCGGGAGTCGACATTATCTCCGCGATGCCGGGCCGGGGTTATCAGTCTATGGATGGGAGCTCGATGGCTAGCCCTCATATCAGCGGATTGGCGGCGCTCCTGTTAGAGGCTAAGCCCACTGCTACAATCGATGAGATTGAGAACGCAATCTATCGTTCGTGCAGCGTAGGAACGATACCGACAGAGAGAGGCAACCGTGGAGTTCCGGACGCCGTGCGTGCTTTCGAAGAGCTAACCGGAACCCCTTTGCCGAAAACCGCGGTGAAGCCATCGAAAGGCGCGAGTAAGGCTGCGAAGAAATCAAAGGCGTCCAAGACATCAAAGGCGAAGCAAGAAAAGATCTCTGGAAAGAAAACAGCGAAGAGCAACGGTGCGGTCAAGAACACCGGGAAGAGCACTGCAAAGAAAAAGAAGACGACAAAGACCGGCTCAAAACAAAATCGCGCCGGCTCAAAACAGAAGAGCTAATTGGGACATTGGCAGCGATCGTTGTCCTGAAAATATCCCCTTGCGTCGTTGCGACTATTGCGTCTTTTTGGTCGTTCTCATAACGCAAGGGCCCGAAGCCGATGCTATCGACGGCGCGAAAGCTGACGCCGGTTAATAGTGACATCGATTAGTCTGGGCGAATAGTTTTAGCTTTTGTCGCGTGCTTTGCTCTTTGATCGTCTCGGACGTTCGGTCGAACCTGCTTCACGTTTTTTTACAGGCCCAACCGGATCAGTTTCTTGCTGTCGATTCGCAATTGCGCTTGCGATCTCCGGCTGTGCTATCAACTCTTTAACGAACGAAGGATTGGCGGATACTACGAAGGAACCTATATTTCTGAAGATGTTGAGCTTCTTCTCGCCATGGCCGACGCGATTGGTCACCCGCTCGAGAACGCGTCGAGTTAAGTTCTCTGTTTCCTCCGGCGATCGAACGCCATCCGAAGTCTCGTCTGGAGAAAGCGTGAATACGGCTTCGACATCTCGTCCGGTAGCTGAAGCCGCGTCCATCTGTCGATTAAGCTCAGGGTCGGTAGCAGTGTCTGTTTCTTTCTTTGCCATCGTCGCCTCGTTCATGCGAGCCGCTATAGAGGCATGATACTAGAGTTCGGAGCCGCTGAATACTCCATAAGCACTCCCCCGGCTCGCAGCCGGCAGGTATGTTCGAAGTCAATCTATGATGGGAATTGTGAGGGAAGGGAACGTGCAACGAAGGCGCCTTTTTTAATAAGGGCACAATCGCCGTTACCGATTGCCTCTTTGAACGGTAACGGCGATCGTGAGGTATGCAGCAAGTCAATATGACGCGCAGTGGAAGGTGTACCTCAAATAACCTTGTTACATACTAACCAATCCTACTCATCGAAATCGGCATTTCAGGATTGATTGCCCAATTAAGAAAGTTGTCGAGGCGGACCTGATATTACCTCTCGACGAAATATCTTTCTCTGAAATGATCGGTTCAGTAGTGTTTGCGGTTTATCGAGCGGGTTCAGGATCGAGTGCGGGAAGGGAGACGGAAAGGGGTCGCCCTGAGCGGGACGCGCCGGAACAGCTCGAAACAAAGGGGACAAAGTCGAACTGCCGTCGCGTCCTGTCAGGGCTGGGTTGACCCAACCATCACGCCAGGAGCTCGCATCAGGTCAGGCCAATTTCGTTAAACGAGAATTACCTAGAAAACCATGTCGGCTCGCGCGGCGCTCTTGAGAGCAACAGCCTGGGCATCTACTTCGACGCGGCGAGCGAGCAGCGCGAGAACTATTTCTTTATTACCATGAGGCTATGTTGCACGGCGAACAATCCAAGCAGACCGCCGTTGATCAACAGAGCGGCGGCAAGCGAGCCTTCCAGTCCTGAGTCAATAGATTTCGGGACTGCAATACTGCCGATAAATCCGACGGCATAGAGAAAGGTTCCAGAGAATACGAGATAGCAAATTAGTCCGTAAGCCAAAGCGGTTATTCGAACGAACATAGACCGTCCTTTCAATCTCTCAGCCATCCGCCGCAATGATGTTTGGGTTTTTCGCCGACCGGCGTTTCGAGGCCAGGCATTAATTCCAGTATTACATCCGCATCACGTTGCGATTGCGTTCTCATGCCACGCAAGGACGCCAGGACGCAAAGCCGCAAGTCTTAAGATCTTTGCTTGTTCGTTTTTTTTCTTGCGCCTTTGCGAATTTGCGTCTTTGTGTTCTTGCGGGACAGCTACGGTGAGAACAGACTCCTGAGGCTCCTCATCGGAGGGTGCGGGCTCTTGAACTGAGACCCTTGCTTTTTTGGTAAGATCAATTAAACTCCAACGTTGATACCGACCCGAGACGGGAAGTTTCCTTCACCACTTCAAACACCGAAAGAAAGAAAGTTGCCGAACTTTCGACCATATTACCGTCCACCTGAATTTTTTGGCGGCCTGCTTATGGCTTTGTAACCGGAAGGGAGTGTGTTCGATGTCGTCGGGATCGCGTGTGCCGTTATGTCTCCTGGTTTTGACGCTGAGTCTTGTCAGTATGGCTCCATTACGTGTCTGGTCTCAGGCTTCACCTCCGATTTCGCTCCAATCCTCGGATGAGACCGCTCTGCGCGGTTTGACGGAGCAATACGGGCAGGCCCTCGCGTCTGGAGACCTCGAGAAAATACGCGAGTTCTGGGAACCAAAATCACCGGACCTCGCGACGCGGCTCGGCTTTTATCAGAGTTTCTTCGCAACGTCGCGATTTCAATTTCTCGGTATCAAGATCACCAGGGCGGATGTGACCGGCGAAAAGGCCGCCACGCAACTGCGGGCGGATGAGCGTCTGCTCGACAAAGCAACGGGAACCCCGCTTATGGACCGCGATGTGTTTCACGGAGCAGTGCGTTTAATAAACTGGACGAAGACCGGCGCCGGGTGGAAGATCGAGCGCGAGTCTTTGCTTCAGGAGGACCTCGCCGTCGACCTGGAGCGATCCGCGTCCGACGCCGAGCGCCGGATACTCTTCGAGAATAAAAGAGATCTAACTACCGACGTTCTCGTGAGGATATTGATCGATAGAAGCACACGTCACCGCTTGAGCGGTGAGTTTGAAGCGGCCGCGCTCAGCGTTCGACTCGCTCAGCAGGTAGCAGAGCAGATTGACGACAAGATCGGTACGGCAAAAACTTGGCTGTACCTGGCGATGGTGAAAGACGCCCAGGGTGATGTCGAAAATGTCCTGCCGTTGCGGGAACGCGCGCTCGCGCTCTACACCGAGGCTGGGAGCAAGCTGGGCGAAGCCATAGCGCTGTTTACAGTGGCTCACACCTATCATCAGATCGGAAATTATCCAAAAGCGTTCGAGTGCGCGCTCAAGTCGCTTCACCTCGCGGAAGAGTTGAAACACAGGTCAGTCATGGCCCATGCGCTTTCCGAGATGGGACATGTTTATATGTATCAAAACGACGACGAGCAGGCCCTGGTCTATTTCGAAAAGGCGTTGTCAATTTTTCAGGAGCTCGGGGACAAGATTCAGATTGCGATAGCGCGGGTCACGATCGTCTATCGGCATGAGCATTTGGGAAACTACGATCAGGCTCTCCAAATATACAATGAGCTTTTGAAACAGACCGAACGCCGAGGCGACCAGATCGGAGGCGCCGAACTCCGATATCACATCGGCAACGTCCATCGCTTTCAAGGCCGGTACGCGGAAGCAATGGAGGACTATCGCAAGTCGCTCGAGGTATCCGATGCCCGGAACTTCGCGAGCACTTCCATCCCCACTCTTATTGCGCTGAGCGGGCTCTATCTCGCGGAAGATAAATATGAGGACGCTTTACCGCTCGCGGAGCGGGCGGCGTCGTTGTCGCGCCAGATACTCGATCAGAGATCGCTCAATTTTGCCCTCGCATCTCTCGGGTACTGTCACCTTGGGCTGAACCATCACGCGGAAGCGCGACGGGCATTCGCGGAAGCTATCTCGACAATCGAGGAGCTGCGGGCGAAGACCACGGGCGGGATCGAAGAGCGCCAGCATCACTTCGAACTGATGCTGGATGGATTCCATGGAATGCTCAGCTTAATGGTCAGTGAGAACCAACCTGTGGAAGCCCTTGTCTATGCCGAGCGAAGCAAGGCGCGCGGCCTGCTTGATATGCTCCAACAAGGGCGCGCCAACATTCATAAGGCAATGACCGGCGGTGAGCAGAATGAAGAGCGCCGTTTGAACACGGAGCTCACCCGGTTGAATCTTGAATTGAGCCGCGCCGGCCAACCGCTCGGTCGGGAGAGCGAGCACTTCAAGGAGCTTCAAAAAAAGCTGGAAAGGGCCCGCCTCGAATACGAAGCATTTCAGAACGCGCTCTATACGTCGCATCCGGAGTTAAAGATTCAGCGGGGCGAGGCCCCGGTCATCAACTTGAAAGAGCTGACCGATCTGCTGCCCGACGCTTCAACCGCCCTTGTCGAATACGTAGTCACCGAAGATCGAATTTACCTCTTCACCATCACCAGGGCTGCCGGCGCGGCGCAAGCGGAAATCAAAGTTCACGTGCTGCCCATCAAAAAGGACGAGCTTGCGAGACAAACTGAAAGCTTCCGACGGCAGCTCGCCGCGCGCGATTTAGGTTTTCGGGTCTCGGGGAGCAGGCTTTACAAGTTACTGCTCAAGCCCGCCGAAGCTGAGCTTCAAGGCAAAACTAATCTCATCATCGCGCCGGACGATACGCTATGGGATCTGCCGTTTCAAGCATTGATGAACGGCGCGAATCGGTTTCTGATCGAAGATGCGGCAATCGCCTATGCACCTTCGTTGACGGTGCTCCGTGAAATGACGAAGCGACGCAATAATCAGCATCCTGAAGCTCTCGCCGCGACCCTGCTTGCGGTCGGCAACCCGCTTGTTCGGAAGGAAACGATGAATCACGCCGCTTTGACCTTGCGCGATGGTAAGCTCGACCGCCTGCCGGAAGCCGAACAGGAGGTCAGAGCGCTTCGACAGTTGTACGGTGCGTCGCAAAGCAAGGTCTACATCGGGGCCGAAGCCCGCGAAGATCGCGTCAAGAGGGAAGCCGGTCAAGCGAGGATACTCCACTTCGCGACGCACGGAACGCTTAACAATGCTTCGCCGATGTATTCGCATTTGGCCCTCGCCGAAGGGGATGCTAACGAAGACGGGTTGCTCGAAGCATGGGAGCTGATGCAGCTCGATCTGAAAGCAGACCTTGCCGTGCTCTCAGCCTGTGAGACGGCGCGAGGCCACGTCGGCGCGGGCGAAGGCATGATCGGATTGTCCTGGGCGATGTTCATTGCCGGAGTCCCTTCAATCGTTGTCACTCAATGGAAGGTTGAATCCGCGGGCACCCGCGATCTGATGGTCAATTTCCATCGTGGACTGATTTCGCGGCCCGCGGGAGGCAAGCCCAAACCAACAAAATCCGAAGCACTGCGTCGGGCGGCGCTCGGTCTACTGAAGAATCCGGCCACACGTCATCCATTCTACTGGGCGGGATTTGTGCTCGTTGGAGACGGCGGATAAGCCGCGCGTCCCACGGCTGCCGCGATACGTCGTTTGCACTCGATAGAAAGACTCCGCTAGATCCGCGACCGGACTTGCCGTTCTCGTCATCAACGAAGTTATTCGCGCCAGGCGTCGCTAACCAGAGCACCTCAAATTGATTCTCGTGCGTATATTGATCGAGGGGCGACATCATTGAACAAGTTTCGAATGCTCTACGTATGGTTTGTCGCTCCTTAGAATTTTACGGAAAGACTATTTCGATGGTGTTCGGCCCAATCTTAGCGACTGAACTCATACCCGTCGCGCGGCCGAAAAATTGGCTTGGGTATTAGCCGGCTCGACGGCCCCTCAGATTACTCGTTTCAAGGAGAAACCGTGAAGTCAAAATTGTTAAGCACGATTACAGCTCTTTGTTTGGGGCTTTCAGTCGTTTCAGCAACGAGATCCGCCAACATCGGCGCTTCGACCTCCGACTGGCCTCAGTGGCGAGGCCCGCAACGCAACGGTATATCGCAGGAGACCGGTCTTCTCAAGAAATGGCCCGCGCAGGGACCAAAACTGCTCTGGCAGATGAACGACATAGGAGACGGCTACTCAACGCCCGCGGTTGTAGGGACGCGGATCTACTTAATGAGCAACCGCGGCATGGATAATGAATATGTTCAGGCCCTCTCGACTCAGGATGGAAAACCTATCTGGACAACTCGCCTCGGCGCCGTCGGCAACCCCAATGATTTCCTTTATGCGAAGGCCCGATCGACTCCGACGGTGGACGGAGAGTCTATCTACGCGCTGAGCTCTGACGGTGATATCGCCTGCCTCGAAACCGCGACCGGCAAGATTCGATGGCAGAAGAATATTCGTCAAGAATTCGGAGGGAAGCAGGGAGTCTGGGCCTATGCGGAGTCTCCGCTGGTTGACGGCGATGTAGTCGTCGTAACACCGGGCGGCGAGCAAGCCACATTGCTGGCTCTGAATAAAAGGACCGGCGCCGTGGTGTGGAAGTCCGCGGTTCCGGGCGGCGATCCAGCCGGTTACTCATCAGTAATAGTCGTCCAGGCCTGCGGCCGAAAACAATACGTGCAATTTCTGAGTAAGGGCATAGTCGGGGTCGATGCGAAGACCGGGCAATTTCTCTGGCGCTACAAGGAGGTTGCCAAGGGTATGGCGCAGATACCCACGCCGGTTGCTCGCGATGGATACGTATACGGAGCGGCCAATGACATCGGAGGCGGAGCTGTTCGTCTAAAGTCGGAAGGCGAGGGGGTCATCGCCGAGCAGATCTACTTCGCGCGCGGCCTTCCTAATGGCATCGGTGGATCCGTGCTGGTTGGTGATTATCTCTATGGGACTGCCGAGGGGGGGCTGCTCGCGGTTGAGTTTACAACGGGTAAGGTGAAATGGCAGGCCGAGAACATGTGCAGAGGTTCGTTGGTTTATGCCGATGGGCTCTTATTTCTTCATTGCCAGAACGGCGACGTCGCACTGGTCGAGGCGAACTCAGAGGCATATCACGAGAAAGGCCGATTCACTCCACCGTCTCCGCCGACCCGCAGGCGCATGGGGCCGTATCCGGAGAAGGCTTGGGCCTATCCCGTCATTTCAAATGGGAGGCTTTACATTAGGGATATAGGGACGCTGTGGGCCTACGACATCAAGGCGAGCCGCTAGAACGCGAGGACGAAACGCAAAGACGCAACAGTCGCAAAGGCGCAAGAAATAGCGAGCAAAAACAAAAATCTTAAACTTGCGGCCTTGCGTCTTTGCGTTACATGAGAGCACGGGAGCAAGAAGAAAGAGTGGAAATATCTGAAGACCCTGCGGTGTTGCTTCGTGGCGTCCTTGCGTTGGATGAAAACAACCGCTAGAACGCAAAGACGCAACAGTCGCAAAGGCGCAAGGAATAGCGAGCAAAAACAAAGATCTTAAACTTGCGGCTTTGCGTCCTGGCGTCCTTGCGTTACATGAGAGCACGGGAGCAAGAAGAAAGAGTGGAAATATCTGAAGACCCTGCGGCTTTGCTTCGTGGCGTCCTTGCGTTGGATG
Source organism: Blastocatellia bacterium AA13 (assembly GCA_003222245.1). Taxonomy (GTDB): domain Bacteria; phylum Acidobacteriota; class Blastocatellia; order UBA7656; family UBA7656; genus QHVH01. The sequence goes on from QHVH01000020.1 coordinate 11,771, forward strand.
AAAACGACATCAGCCGTCATATCGTAGAGTGCGCCATCGAAGCACATCGCACCCTGGGCGGCCCAGGCTTACTGGAGAGCGTATATGAAGAGGCGTTGTCATGGGAGCTTGGACAGCGCGGACTTGAGGTGCGCCGTCAGGTCTCGCTGCCTATTCCTTACAAAGGACACGTGCTGGCCTCACCGCTTCGGATTGATCTCGTGGTTGGCGGAAAGGTTGTAGTAGAGTGCAAAGCCGTGACGCAATATAACGCGATCTTTGAAGCTCAGGCGCTCACGTATTTGCGGCTGACGGGTATGAAACTCGGTATGGTGATCAATTTCGGTGAGCGAGTAGTAAAGAACGGTATTCACCGTGTGGTGAACGGCCTGTAAGCGGTAAGACAACGCAAAGACGCATCTGACATAACGCAAGGACGCCAGGACGCAGAGTCGCAAGTCATAGAATTTTCCTTTCGGTCTTTTCTTGCGCCTTTGCGACTATTGCGTCTTTGCGTTTTTTCACTCTTCGCGTTTTCGGTTTCTCATGGTTCTCATATAACGCAAGGACGCCAGGACGCAAAGCCGCAAGCTTTAAGATTTTTTGCTTTTGCTATCGCAATAGCAAAGAGTTGTAGCTGCGACATAACCGCTTTTAGTGTGTCTCCTCCCGCCACGGCGAACATTCCCCCAAGCGCCAATAAGCATTTCAGGCCGGGACGCGAGCTTCTTAAAGACATCAGAGAGCTCGGCAAACGCGAGGGGCTTACCGTCACGACTACCATCAGAGTCAGCCGTGCGGCCGAGCACGCCATCTTGACCCAGATCAGAAAGGGCAAACACAATCTCCTCGTGGTCGGCGTCAATGTCCGGCGCGGCGAGGAGTTGTTCTTTGGCCACAGCCTGAAATCGTTGCTGGAAAATGCGCCTTGCTCGATGTTGATAGTGAGTTCATAGCAGTTCGGCTTCCGCGGGCTTCCGCCTTTTTTATTGACAGGCCTCAGGCCGCCCCTTACGATCACAGGCACGCGGTAATTGCTCTTAATACGCGGCCCCTTCCGAATATACCCCCACAGATTAATCACTTTTTGGCGAGACCCGTCGAGTCGGCGCTGTTATTCGCTGTCTGCATCAATCGAGATGTTTATCTGGAAGCCAATCACCCGGATAGTTGCGCTGGCCGCGAGCATGACGGCAACCCTGCTCGTCGGCCAACGAGCTGTTCAGTCGGCTGCTCACCAAAAAGAGCCTATCGCGCCAACGAGCGATCTCAATGGTTATCTGCGCTCTTATCGAAGCAATACTCACTTACACAAGGTTCTTATCGACAATGACAATAGGGCTCTTCAGGAGGAAATTAAGAGCGGGGGCGGGACAAAAATCGCAGACTATGACAGTTTCTCGCTCTTCAATGCGTCGAGTCCGATCGTCGACGGAGCAGCATCGCGCAACGCCGTTGTTCGCGATGATATGAATCTCATTCTTCTTAGAGCAGGAGCCATCGATACGACCGAGATTCAACAAACGAATATTTCAGCCGAGCCCGGAATAGATTCGAATGAAGCCGGGCTCTATCTGATTCAGATGCGAGGTCCGATAAAGCCGATCTGGTTCAAGTGGCTGGAAGAAAACGTCCGCATCGTCAGCTATATCCCGAACAACACATATCTGGTCAGCGCCGGGGCCAACGGTGTCGCGGCAATACGACAGACACAGGCTTCGCAGGGCGGCTTCATTCAATATGCAGGTCCGTACGGAATCGGCTCCAGAGTAGCACCGGAAATCGATCTAAAGTCCGAGGATGTTATTCCGTGCACGATCCAGTTGCTCACGGCTGAAAAGACCGCTCACGATCTAGCCCGTATAGTAGCACTAGCCGTATCGCAACTCGGCGAGCCTGAGCGCTGCCTCAATTACACCAATGTTCGTGTGTTGATCAGGCAAAGCGATCTTCCTGCCATCGCGGCAATGAATCGGTTGATCTGGATTGAGCGCTGGCGTGAGCCGGCATTGCGAGATGAGCGGCAGGGCCAGATCATTGCGGGGAATTACTTTGCTAATCAGCTAACCGGAACTGGCTATACCGCATGGCTCGCGAGCAAGGGAATAAGTTCAACTCCAGACTTCGTCGTCGACCTTTCGGATTCCGGCATCGATCAGGGAAACCTGAGTCCATCGGTGCTGCACCGAGACTTTCTGAACGCGGGCGGTGCCGGGCGCATCGCCTATGCACGCTTCATGGGAGCCGAGGCTTCAAGCTCATCCGTGAATGACATAACAGGGCACGGAACGCTCAACGCATCGATACTAGGCGGTTACAACGCCGGCTCCGGCTTTCCTGAGGTGGATGATTCGGGATATCGCTTTGGATTGGGAATTCATCCGTTTGCCAGAATCGGCATCACAAAAGTGTTCAATCCGGATTTCACCCACCCGGATTTCGCGGCGATGGTCGACGCGATGTACGCGAGCGGCGCTCGTGTTTCAAACAATAGTTGGGGAGGCGAAACCAACGCCTACACGGCTGAGAGTCAGCTCTACGATTCGCTCGTGAGAGACGCGCAAGCGGGCGTTCCGGGAAATCAGGAGATCTGCGCGGTGTTCGCGGCGGGCAATGGCGGACCTAACGGGCATATGAATTCGCCTGCGACCGCCAAAAATGTGATCGCGGTCGGTGCAAGCGAGAATCTGCGTCCCGCGGGAACCGATGGCTGCATGGTTACGCCGGGCGGTGCGAGCGACGTAGATTCGATCGCGCGGTTCTCCTCCGGCGGCCCTGTCTTGGACGGGCGAATCAAGCCTGATCTGGTTGCGCCCGGAACCCACATCCAGGGCGCGCAATCTCAGGACTCGGCCTACTCGGCGCTGGGCATATGCGGCCCGAAGAATTATCCGTCCGGTCAGACTCTGTATACATGGTCGTCCGGAACCAGTCACTCGGCGCCGGCCGTCGCCGGGGCAGCGGCGCTCGCCAGACAATATTTTCAACAGGCGACTGGAAACGCACCCAGCGCGGCCATGACAAAGGCTTTCCTCTTGAACTCCACTACCTGGCTCAATGGAGACCTGTCCGGCGACCCATTGCCCAGCAACACGCAAGGATGGGGACTTCTGAATCTTGGCAGGGCGTTTGACGCAGCGCCGCGAATCCTTGTCGATCAAACTCACAGGTTCACGAGCACCGGCCAGGTGTTCACGCTTCACGGACGCGTTTCCGATTCTTCTAAACCAGTGAGAGTCACTCTGGCGTGGACGGACGCGCCGGGACCAATCAATGCCAGTCCAGTGGTAAACGATCTCGATCTTCAAGTCCAGATTGGCGGATTGACCTACTCGGGAAATTATTTCGTGTTTTCGTTGTCTTCTCCCGGCGGGCCCGCCGATAAACTGAATAACGTTGAATCGGTCTGGCTGCCGGAGGGCACGAGCGGCGATTTCACCATACGAGTGATAGCGGCCAACATCACGGGCGACGGAGTTCCCGGTAACGCAGCGAGTCTGGATCAGGATTTCGCTCTGGTGGCTTACAACGCGAATGCGATGGACGCATCGACAGACGGCCCGCCTTCGGTTGCGCTCGGTTATCCGGCGGGCGGCGAATCAATAGCTGCCGGAAGCGTAACGAAGCTTCTATGGGTTTCGTCGGACGATAGAGGCATCAACAAACAGCGAGTTGAATTCTCGGGTGATGGGGGAGCGACGTTCGCTACGATCGCGTTGCTGGATGGCCGCGCGCAGAGCTTCGATTGGCTTGTGCCGGCTATACCGTCGGCTCGATGCCGAATTCGAGTTACAGCACTGGATGGCGCAAGCCTTCCGGTTTCATCCGAAAATGCTCGCGATTTCGAAATCATTCCCGGACCACCGGATCCAATTCCGCCTGGAGTCTCGTTAGTCGCCCCGCGCGGCGGCGAACTCATTTCGGGCGGCGCGGTAACATCGATCAAATGGACCGAATCGGATAATGTAGGCGTGGTGCGGCGCATAATAGAGCTGTCGACTGACGGCGGCGCATCGTTCGTTGAAGTAGCTTCTATAGATGGACCGGGCTCAGCAGGTCAGATGTCGTACCAATGGCAAGTACCGCCTGCGTTGGGAACTCAATCCGTGATCATTCGCGTCATCGTCTATGATGGCTCCGGAAACGCGGCTGCGTCTTCGTCAGGAAGCCTGCAGGTCTGGGCGATGCCGCTCATCCAGAGCGCTTCTTACATAACGCTGCCCGATGGTCGAGGCGAATTAGATATTAACGGAACGGGATTCCGGCGAGATGAGGTCGAGATTTTCGTCGATGACGTTAGTCTGAGGAAGATTAGCTACCCTGCGGCATACGACAACGGCAATGGAACGTTCTCGCGGGTGATCAGTCTCGATAAAAAGGTTCATAAACGGGTTCCACCGGGTGCCCCGGTAACGATTATCGTGAAGCTTTTGCGTACCGGCCAGCTCTCTCCTGCCTTCAGTTTTAGAAGAAGCCCATAAGCTGATAACTCAGTGTATTTCTTGACAATCCCATTCCGCGGGAAATATTGTCGCAACTCCAATCTGTGAATTCGATACAGATTCCGTAAAAGAAATGGATAATTGTGATCGCGCTACGTGATCGAAAGCGTCGCCTATTAAGACGGAGAGTCACACAGGCAGAACTTTCAGGAGCATCGCAATGGGGAATCGCGCATTTACTTTCAGTCGATGGGGTACTGTAGCCCCGGTATCAGGTTGGCAGTTCCTATCGGGTAAGTTCACCGGCGGTCCTAAAGCCGATCTCTTTGGCTATCAACCCGGCGACGGCTCGCTATGGATTGGCCGGAACAAGGGCGACTCTTTCACGCTTCAGCAATGGGACACGGTCAATCCGAAAGATGGCTGGCAGTTTGTAGCCGGCAATTTCACGGGCGGCCGCGGCGCCGACATCGTAGGCTATCACTCCAGCAACGGCTCGCTATGGATTGGAGAGAATCTGGGAACGCAGTTCCGGTTCAGACAATGGGGCAACGTCAATCCGGCTGCCGGCTGGCAATTCGCCGCGGGTGCGTTCACCGGAAAAGCCAGAACGGATCTCTTCGGCTACCATTCAGCCACGGGTGGGCTCTGGGTTGGTGAGAATACCGGGATCGGCTTTAGCTTCCGGCAGTGGGGTTCCGTAGATCCGAAGAACGGCCGGCAGTTCGTCGCCGGTGATTTCACCGGAAACGGCCGCAGCGACGTCGCTGGCTATCAGCCGGACAGCGGGGCGGTTTGGGTTGCCGAGAATATCGGCAACCGATTTCAGTTGAGCCAATGGGCTACGGTTGATCCCGCGGCGAACTGGCAGTTTGCAGCCGGATCGTTCACCGACCGGGCGAAATCGGATCTCTTTGGATACCATCCCAGCAACGGCTCGATCTGGGTAGGCGACAATGCGGTCGGCTCCTTCATCTTCGAGCAATGGGGGTCGGTAAAACCCTCTGACGGCTGGCAGTTCGTCGCGGGCAAGTTCGACGCGGATCACTGGGTCGATGTGGTCGGCTATCATCCAAGCAACGGCAGCCTGTGGATGGGAAAGTCTTCCGCTCGCCCGATCGAGGGCTATTGCTGGCCTCTTTCGGCGGCTCCCGGCGAAAGCATATCGTTCAGGATCTCCGCCGAAGGCCCTTGCACAGCCGAATTCAGAAGGCATCTCTCCACATCCGCTTCGGTGGATTCGGATCATATGGATGATCTGGCTTTTGTTGCGGCGACGCAGGAGGCGCCGCCCGAGCCCTATCGTTCGGGCTGCGGATGGGCTGAGACATTCAGCCTTACGATTCCGAATTCATGGCGATCGGGAATCTATTCGGCACGGTGTTCGGACGCCGACAATAATACCTCTGATATCACTTTCGTCGTTAAGTCGAGTGCCGGAGCGCGATCTCGAATAGCCGTGCTCGCCAACGTGAATACCTGGCTGGCTTACAACGGGTGGGGCGGCAAGTCCAAATACACCGGGCTGGCCAGGACCAGCTTTCTCAGGCCCGCGCCGGGCGCGGCTCCCGAGGGCGATCTTCATCTCACGCGTGGAGAGTTGTGGGTGTTGGGCTGGTTCGAAAGTGCGGGCTTCGCCGCCGATCTCTACACCGACATCGATTTCCATAATGATGGTTGCGACGCTGCTCAATACAAGTGCCTCGTACTCAATACACACCCCGAATACTGGTCCACGCGGATGTATGACAATTTGACGGCATATCTCGACGCCGGAGGGAGTGTGATTTATCTCGGCGGAAATGGAATCTACGAAAACGGAGAGTACGAGCCGGATCTGACAGGAATGGTATTCCGGGCGGGGGTCGAAGGAGGCCCCAGGGTCAATGCGATATTTCGAAGGCTTTCGCCGGCAAGGCCCGAAAGGAGCCTGCTCGGACTCGCAACAGAGCGTTGCGGCGTAGAGGGCTCTCCATATGAAGTAGTCGCCGCGGACCACTCGCTCCTGGCGGGCACAGCTTTGAATGCGGGGGACACGTTCGGCGATTTCGGACTCAATACTGGGGTTGGCAACGGCAAAGCAAGCGGCTGGGAAGTCGATACCCAGAATGGCCTCGGCGCGATCACTATACCAATCGATTGCGATATGGAAGATGGCATCGTTCCTCCATCGGTTCTGCCGTCTGGAACAGTTGTCCTGGCCCGGGGCAAGAGGGATAATCGCGGTCCCGGCGCGGACATGATTTACTACGATCATCCAGGCGGAGGCTTCGTATTTTCGGCGGGCTCGCTGACGTTCGGGGGCAGCCTCGTAGTGGATGGAGCGATTCAGCAAATAATCCGCAATGCTCTGACAAAAGCCGGCGCGTAGTGGGTCGATCAAAATAGAATCACAGCGGCTCCGAGCACGAAGGGAGATCGATATGCGAAGACTTCTCGTGATGACTATTGGTGTGATGTTATCTCTCGCCATAGCCTGGCCCGTACATCCTCAATCCGATCAAGGGCAGGCGCTCAAGACACAGGTTATCGGCGACATCGATGCGATGGCGAAACAATCGCAGGTAATGGTCGATATGGTTTTCAGCTTCGCCGAGCTCGGGTTTCAGGAGTATGAGACTTCGAAATACCTCACCGGTATTCTTGAAAAAGAGGGTTTCAAGATCGAACGCGGCATTGCTGGAATTCCGACCGCATGGATCGCAACGTGGGGATCGGGCAAACCAGTTATCGCGCTTGGGTCGGATATCGACTGCATCCCTCAGGCGTCGCAGAAACCGGGTGTGGCCTATCACGATCCGATGATCGAAGGCGCTCCCGGCCATGGAGAAGGACACAACTCGGGTCAGCCTCTCAATATCACGGCGGCCATCGCGGTGAAGAGGCTGATGGAGCGCTCGAAGCTCGCGGGCACGATCAAGGTCTGGCCCGGAGTTGCCGAAGAGCTGGTCGGCGGCAAAGCCTATTTCGTTCGCGACGGCTACTTCAAAGATGCCGATATCGTGCTCTTCAGCCACGTCGGGAATAATCTCGCGGTGTCGTGGGGAATGGGAACGGGAACGGGGCTGGTCTCGGTTGAATACACGTTCAAGGGCGAGAGCGCTCACGCCGCCGCTGCGCCGTGGCGCGGTCGCAGCGCGCTTGATGCGGTCGAGCTTATGGACGTCGGTTGGAATTTCAGGAGGGAACACCTGCGCACGCAGCAGCGCTCGCATTATGTGATAAGTGGAGGCGGCGATCAGCCAAACGTCGTGCCGCCTGTCGCCAGCGTGTGGTATTACTTCCGCGAGCTCGACTATGAGCACATCAAAGAGATGCGCGAGATCGGAAATTCGATTGCGCAGGGCGCGGCGTTGATGACCGGCACAACGTTCACTTCGCGAATTCTCGGAACCGCATGGCCGGGACACTTCAATAAGGCCGTAGCCGAAGCCATGCAGGAGAACATCAAGCAGATCGGCCTGCCGAAATGGAGCGATGCTGATCAAGTCCTGGCTAAAGCCGTGCAAAAGGAGTTGAAGGTGCGTGAAACAGGGCTGGCTACGGAGTTGAGCCGGCTGAGAGGTCCAGCGGGTGAAGAGGCCAGGACGACCGGCGGTTCCGACGATATAGGCGATGTGTCCTGGAACGTCCCGACTATTGTGTTGAATTATCCATCGAACATACCAAACCTTCCCGGCCACAACTGGTCGAACGCGATAGCAATGGCGACGCCTATCGCTCACAAAGGCGTCACCGCGGGCGCGAAGGTCATGGCAATGACGATGATCGATCTGCTTACCAAGCCGGATCTCGTCAAGCAGGCCTGGGATTACTTCCGCAACGAGCAGACGAAGGAAACAAAATACCAGCCGTTTCTCTCGGCGGAAGACAAACCCGCGACATGGCTCAACAAGAAGACAATGGCGGAGTACCGCGAGCAGATGCGCAAGTTCTACGACGATCCGTCGAAATACGAGACGTACCTCGATCAACTCGGAATTCGATATCCGACAACACGCGAAGGTTCAACCACGCCGGAGAGGAAATAGAGCAGGCGGCGCCTGCGTTTAAGCGCTGAATAGGACTGCTTGTAATAAAGGCGTCGAGTAGTTTCGGGGCCTTTGCGTGATTCTGCGACGAGTGGTATACCGTTGATCCGATAATGAATCTCGCCCATCTTAGTACCGAGCATCTACTGGAGAGATGAGATGACTGGGCACAGTGGAACGCGAGTCCTTTTCGCGAATCCAGCTCTTGGGGAGGAAAACAGAGAGATGAAAACCAATCGCATTGTAGCGTCCGTCCTGGCAGTCCTGCTCCTCGGGTATACGGCTTTGCCGCAGGGGCGAAGGCTCAATCCAGATCAGCAGCCTCAGCAAGCGGCGCAGCAGCAGCCTCAGCAGGGCGAAGCCAATCAACCGCGTCGCAGCCCGCCGCTTGAGGAAAAAACGTCGGTCACTAAGCATAGCGCGCATATTGGCGGACAGCAGATCAACTACACTGCCACCGCCGCGAACTACATCATCAAGGCTGACGACGGCGCGCCCAAAGCGAGCTTCTTTTTTGTCGCTTATACCAAGGACGACGCTCCCGATGCCGCGCGGCGGCCGCTGTCGTTTGTCTACAACGGAGGGCCGGGCTCGGCTTCGTCGTATACCCATATGGGACTCGGCCCGAAGCGCATAGTGCTCACCGACGATGGTCACGGTATGCCGGCGCCGTACTCTATTGTCGAAAACGGTGATTCGTTCCTGGACGCGACCGATCTCGTATTCGTGGATGCAATATCGACCGGTTACTCTCGGCCTGCGCCGGGCGAGAATACGGCCCAGTTTTACGGAGTCGTGCAGGATGCGACCTTCTTTTCAGATTTCATCTACCAATATCTGACCCGCAACGAGCGCTGGGCATCGCCGAAATATCTAATCGGAGAAAGCTACGGAACTACGAGATCGGCGCAGTTGTCGCTGGTCTTGCAGCAGCGTCATCAGATTTACATGAATGGAATCGTGCTGGTCTCGACGGTTGGGTTCGGAAATTGGGGCGCGGATGATCGCACAATTTTTTTCCTTCCCACTTTTGTGACTTCGGCGTGGTATCACCATTTGCTGCCGCCGGATTTGCAAAAGCTGAGCGCGGCTGAGGTGGCGCAGCAGGCCCGGCATTTCGCGCACGGCGAGTATGCGGCGGCGCTCGAAAAAGGCGACGAGCTTTCTCCCGCGGAGTACCAGAAGATAGTCAAGGAACTTGCGCGGTTCACCGGCCTCTCGCCGAAATACCTTGAACAGACAAACCTCCGGATCAGCCCATTTCGTTGGTTCAAAGAGTTGCTGCGCGACAAACGCCAGACGGTGGGAAGGATCGATTCGCGATTCGTTGGGATGGATGCCGATGCGGCAGGCGAGCGCGATGAATACGATCCCAGTCTTGCGTCCTACGATGGCTCGTACGTGGCGATGTTTCAGGATTATGTACGGCGCGAGCTTAAGTGGAACACGGATATGTATTACACGTTGAGCGCCCGCGTTCAGCCGTGGGATCAGGGCCAGCCGGGCCAGCCGGCGGAAGCGCTTCGATCGGCAATGACGCAGCAGGGCTATCTGAAGGTGCTGGTCGTCTGCGGGTACTATGACCTGGCCACGCCCTTCAACGGCATCGAGCATACGGTATCGCATATGAATCTCGAGCCGGCTATCCGCAAGAACATCAGCTTCGCCTATTATGAAGCGGGCCATATGATGTACATCGAGAAGAAGTCTCGCGAGAAGCTTCACCGCGACGTCTCGGCTTTCATAAACGGGGCCGCGAAAGTCGAGCCGGTGTCGACGCAGTAATTCTGATTTTATCCTCAGCTCGGAGTTCTATTCCAGACGTGAGTCCGATTGAGAATGACTGTACGGGCGGCGCTCCGTGGCCGCCCCTCTTTAAGAGTAGTCATTCTTCTTGAGGGTGTTACATACAGCGGGTACTAAAGCTTTCCGTGAAGAATAAATGTCAGGGCGGCGGGCCGAAAGCACTATTTGCGTTTAAGGATCAGTTGGCTGCCGGGGCTGCGCTCGACTGTTATTTCATTGTCCGATTGTTTGACGATTTTATATCGGTCGGCACGGGCGGATTGAAGCTGTTCACCTCCGATCTCTTCAACAAAGAGAACGAACTCTCCGTGAGTGCCGATCACGTATGAGCCTTTTTCTCGTCGGATAACAACGCCGTCGCGAACCGTTTCTCGTATGAACCGGCCTGTGCTGTCGAAGCTCAGGTTCTTATCGGTACTCTTCGCGCCGGCTTCGGCCGAATATGAATCGGATGAGGTGACCGAGTACGAGCCGCTCAGGCTCTTTCCGGAGTTCTGAACGGGATCGGCTTCCGACGGCCGCTCGTTGAAAGGCTCATAGCCGTCGGTCTTTCTGTCGGAACTGCCACAGGACGCGGTTATCAGAAGAAAAGCGAAGATCGCTGCACACGCTGGTACTCGGGCTGCACTTCCACTCAATTCGACGGACCTTTTGATTCTCGCCGGAATACCGCGAGCTTGCCATCGGTTCCAAGCAGACTCAACTCAGAGCCATCCCTGGACAAGGTGAACTTATACATTCGCTGCGTGGGAGGCGACACCGGGTTCTTGTTCGATATACTGACCTCGAGAATGAGGTCGTCCTTGCCCGTGATCTGGAACTTACCTCCATCGGTATGAACAACTTGTCCCGCCCGTTTGCTCGTGCGAGAGAAGGATCCGTCTTGTTGGAAGGCAAAGCGCACGGCAAAGTTCGGCGGCACCATCGTGACTTTCTTCTTCTGTTGGACCTCGCTCATCGTGTAGATCCCGACGGGCACGGTTGGAGCGAGATCCAGAGTCGCGGGCTTGGATTCAGATGTATTCGCTTCCACTGAATTTGTCGAAACGGGTGTCGCGGTATTTGCTTTCTTGCAGGCTGTCACCGCGAGCGACAAACAAAGCAGATTGATTGCGAGAATGTAAATTTTCATGCTTGCAGGTTATCTATCCGATTAGCGACCGGCTCCTCGGTTATTACTGCGACGATTTGCGCGGTGTCATTGCCGAGCTGCCATTGTCCGGCGATTGAGCGCGTATTCGCTCGATTGCCGCTACGGCGGCCGCGCGCACATCGGAATTCTTGTCGCCGTCGGCAAGGCGTTCGAGCAAAGGGATCACGTGGTGATTCCCGATTTCGCCGAGACCGCTTGCCGCCGCCTGGCGGCATTCGTCGTCCACATCGACGAGCGAAGAGACCAGCGCTTGAATTGCCCGCTGATCTCGAAAGTGCGACAACGACGCAAGCGATTTTCTCCGAACTCCTACAGAGCCATCGCTGAGCGCCGCCAGGATCGCATCAAGAGCAGCCGGGTCGCCTATCTTGCCGAGTGCATCAATCGCATCGGCCCGGGCCGCCGTGCGATCTGCTTTGACAATGCGCACGAGCGACGGAACAGCCTCACTCGATCTCATCTCGCCAAGCGCCTGGGCCGCAAGTATCCTGACCGAAGGACGCGAATCGTCCAGCGCGCCGATGAGCCGTGGAAACGCCGCCTTGCCCAGCCTGCTGAGCGAGCTGGCGGCGAGGCTGCGAACGGGGCTGCTCTCATCCAGCAGCAGTTGTATTAATGGTTGAACTCCCGCTTCATCGCCGGACTCGCCCAGCGCTCGAACGGCGGATGATCGAGCCGTTGCCGCGCCGTCGCTCACACCTTCGACCAGCACCTCCAATGCGCGAGCTCGATCGGCTTTATCGTGATCCACGCTCGAGCCCGCGGCATCCGGCGGCAGATTCCTGGCCACAAAGAGCGCGATTCCAATCGCCTCGAACACGGCTTCCCTGGTCGCCGGAAGCGAAGCTCTGGCCATCTCGATCAGCGGCTTAAGAGCCGGCGCGCCGACCTGACCAAGACACTGAGCCGCCTGTTGTCTCGCGAAAAATCGTGGGTCCCGCAACAGCGGAAGCATCGCTTCGACGGCGCGGGGTTCTCGCATCTTGCTGAGGACTCTTGCGGCTTCGATGCGGGTTTCCGACGAAGCCGATTTGTCCTCGAGCAGGCGTATGAGCGAATCCGTCGAAGCGGGCCCAATCCGAACCAACACGCGAGATGCTCGATCCCTCTCATTAACGTTACCGGTTCGCACCAATCCTACGAGCGCGGGAACGGCCGAAGCCGATGCGGCGACGAGCGCTTCGGACGTGTAATACCTGACGATGAGATCGGGATCTCGAAGCGCTTTTACGAGCGGGTCGACTGCCGCGGCAGGGAAGCTTCGCTCCGGAATTCGGCTCAACACCTGGGCCGCGCGCGCCCTCGCTTTCCAGTCCGCGCTCGCCAGTGAATCGACCATGAGCCGAATCGCGCGAGGGTCCTGCATCCGCGCGAGCGCTTCGGCGGCGGTAGCGCTGACTCGAAGATCGCGGTCGTTGATTAAGCTGCTCAGAGGTCCTACGGCGCGCGGGTCGTTGATATCGCCGAGCGCAGCCGCGGCGTTAAAGCGAACTTCGGAGTTCGGATCGTTCAATGCGCTTATGAAGGCGTCGACCGCGCGCTTGTCGCCTAACGAACTAAGCGAGCGAATGCATTCGACCCTCACACGGGGTTCCTTGTCCTTCAAAGCAGAAATCAGAACCGGAACGGCTCGAGGGTCGCCGAGTCTGGAGAGCGTAGTTGCGGCGGCGGCGCGGACTTGCCAGTTGTTGCTCGCGAGATCCGGCGTCAGGCGCTGGATCGATATTCCCAGCGTATCGAGCGCTCTCAATGCGGCATCACGCACCGTAGGATTCGCGTCTCTTGCCGCCGTGAAGAACGTGTCTCCCGCCGCGCTGTCCCCGACCCTCGCCAACGCAGTTATGGCGGCCGCTCTGACTTCGGGCTCCGATGCGTTCGATGCCTGTACCAGCGGTTCAACGGCACGGCGGTCTCGCAGCAGTCCCAGCGCATCGGCCGCCTTTGAACGCAGAAGAGGACTTTTTTCTGTCTTAAGGGTTTCGATGATGAGTAAGACCGAATCGCGCCCGCCAAGTCGTCCAAGCAATTCAAGCGAGTGCGCTCTCTCGTTTGTGTCGCCGGCCTTAGCGCGATCGGCAACGGCTTCCGGAGTCACCTGGATTAACGCAAGAGCCTTACGAACACGCTCGTCGGATTTGGGATCAGTGCCAAGCGAATTCAGCAGCTCATCGGCGGTTCGCGTGCGATCCAAGATGGGGAGCACATCCGCGAGAGCGGAGAGAACTTCGTCTGACTGCTCTTTTTTCAATACGCCTACAAGCGCGGATATAGCCGGGCCCGTGCTGTCATAGTCGGCAAACCTCTTCTTCGCGGAACCGATCGCTCGAATTGCCGAGACGCGAACTCGCGGATCTCCTTCGGTGCACATCTCGACGAGGGCCGCGGCGGCGTTCGAGGAGTTGAACCCGCCAAATGCGGCCGCAATCTCTATCTTGCCGGCCTGGTCCGTAGTTCGGGATTTAAGCGCAAGGATTGCCGGCAACGCCCTGCTATCGGCCAGCTCCGCAAGTAGATCGAGCGCCTCGCGTCGGGTGGTCGAGTCCTCGCTTCCCAGCACCGCCGAAATCGTGTCCAGATGATCTTTATTTCCGAGCCGGTAGAGATCGGCCGCGAGCTTCCACGCATCCTCCGGAGCCGCCTTGTCGAATTCCGACTGTATGGCCGACTCCGCGCGCTTGTCTCCGATCAGGCCGAGCGCCTCCGCGGCGGTCAGCTTCAGCGGTATCGACTGATCGTTCAGGAGCCTTATGAGCGCGTCGGCCGCGGGCGCGGCTTTGATCCGGCCAAGAGCAGCAGCGGCGGAACGCCTTACTTCGTCGTCGTCACCAAGCAGCGCAATCAGCGCATCGGCGGATGCCGCGTCTTTCATTCTGCCCAGCGCTGCCGCCGCCGAAGCACGAGTGTGTGCGTCCGGGCTCTTTAACAGGGGGCGAATCGACTCGGCGAGCCCAGGATCGGCAAGCGCCGCCAGTCCGCGAAGCGCACAGTCCCTGACGAACCAGTTCTCATCCGAGAGTAGCGGCAGAAGAGTCGCGGCGGAGGCTTTCCCTTCGACCCTGGCGAGTAGCAATGCGGCCTCGCCTCGAATGTACCAATCGTTCTCCGCCAGGGCGGTTCTGATTTCGGCCGCGGCTGAAGCGGCCTTTGACTCTACAAGCGAAAGAAGGGTTTTGACTCTTGCTTCGGAAGGATTCAGAGAGGAGTGCTGATCGTCGTGCTTTTCGATTTTTGTCCGGGAACTCTGACCCACGATCAGAGTCGGGTGCGTTATAACGATAAGCGCCGAGGTAATGAGGAGAACTCTTTTCATCAAGCGGAGTGACTCACGGCGAAAGCATCGGAGTCGATCATCGCGGGAAATTCTACAGCAGGCCGGAGCGCTTAGAAAGAGCGGGCAGCAAAATAATCCCCTCGATCATTTTCAACTTTTGCTTCGTGCGCGGCCCGACTGTAATAAGAATAGACAAAGCAGCGCTTAGTCATGGGGGGAAGTTGGCCTCGGCGCTTGAGGACGAAGCGGGAATGGTACGTAAAATCGGGCGGCGAATGAAAACGTCCGCCGATGCATGCCACACCGGCGGACAATTTCCCAAGGATTGATTGATGACTACGCTGCCAGCCTCTTCCCGGGCATTTCGTGTTCGAAGAAGGCTGGGTACTTCGAAAGAACTCTGACGATTACCGGAGACGCTTTGGGCACGTTGATTCTCAGGTATCGAAGAAGATGTCCAATCTCGGTCGGGGTCAGATCCTCGGCGCTTCTGCCTGTGATCCCCAGCGGGATTACATAAGAAGAGAGGTCTATCCCTGTTTTTCTCAAGCTGGTTTCCATCTCCGTATAAAAGAGCTCTCGGTCGGCGGGGGTCATTCCGGACACGCCGTCGCGAACAAGACTCTTAAGATCATCGGGCGAAATCGATTTGAGGTCGACAAGCCCAACGCTGACCGACGATTTGTTCTGAACGTTTTTTTTCATGATTATTTCACCCTTGTTATCACTCTTACTTGTCTGCCGCGGGTGCAATCTGCCTGTGTAGGGATGGGTCACTGCACCGCATTTAACGCCATTCGAGCCGGCGTTGTTCCTCGGAGAAATCTGATTCTGCAATTCGCCTTCCACTCGGTCGAACCTAAAATCGATGTCTTTCGCGCAGCCTCTTTGAGCAACCTATGTGCCAACAGGTTGCCTGACACGTCTAAAATCAAGCCGGACGACCGGTGAACGAACAAATCATCCTGGCTTGCGTTCAATGGCGCGGCAGCCCTCGCATCTTCAGATAGCCCTTTAATCAGCCGAGCCCCGTAAGTCCCAAATGTCCTTAGGCGAATTTCGCGGCTATGCTATAATCCGTCCTCTTTTTTCCAGTCCCTTCAGTCGAAAGGAAGCACCCTCAAAATGGCAGACCCAGGTAATGAACGCAACCGCGCCATAGAAATGGCGATCTCCCAGATAGAAAAGCAGTATGGCAAGGGTTCGATAATGCGACTCGGCGACAAAAAAGTCGTCGATGTTCCCGCAATTTCGACCTCCTGTCTTAGCCTTGACGCCGCCATCGGAATAGGCGGAGTGCCACGGGGCAGAATAATCGAGATTTACGGCCCCGAGTCGGGCGGTAAGACGACGTTGGCCCTCCATATCGTCGCCGAAGCCCAGAAACTTGGAGTCGCGGCTTATATAGACGCTGAGCACGCGCTTGATGCCCAGTACGCCGGCAAGCTCGGAGTCAATATAAACGACCTGTTCATATCCCAGCCCGATTCGGGTGAGCAGGCGCTCGAAATCGCCGAAGCTCTGGTCCGCTCAGGCGGAGTGGACGTGCTGGTGATTGATTCGGTCGCCGCGCTGGTGCCGAAGGCCGAGCTCGAAGGGGAGATGGGCGATTCGTTGCCCGGCCTGCAGGCAAGGCTAATGTCACAGGCCCTTCGAAAGCTTACGGCGGTTGTCTCGCGATCGAACACATGTCTCATTTTCATAAACCAGATTCGAGAGAAGATCGGCGTGATGTTCGGAAATCCCGAAACCACAACGGGCGGCCGCGCGTTGAAATTTTATTCGTCGGTGCGCCTCGAGATTCGGCGCATTAGCTCGATCAAGGATGGCGATAGCGTAGTGGGAAACCGCACGAAGGTCAAAGTTGTCAAAAATAAGGTGGCGCCGCCATTTAAGGAAATCGAATTTGACCTAATGTACGGTGAGGGTCTTTCCAGAGAAGGTGACATGCTCGATCTTGCCGTGGAAAACCGGATTGTGGAGAAGAGCGGTGCCTGGTTCAGCTTCAAAGGGGAAAGATTGGGACAGGGTCGAGAGAACGTGAAGAACCTTTTGAAGTCCGATCCGAAGATCACTTCGCGGATCGAGTCTGAAGTTCGAAAGGCGCTGGGGCTTCCAGTAGGATCGGAACCCGAGCCGGAACCGGCCTCAAGCGCGAGCTCTTCACGCAAGGCGACAAGTAAAGAATAACTACAAGCCGGGTTTATACTGCTCCGAGTCTCGTCTATTTGAGATTGGGAGCGGCGACTCCGCGGCGCTTGGCGGCGTGAAAACTGTTAAGCCCTAAGTTCCGCGGAAGTCCGCGGATAAATAGATTGACCTGTCGCTCACCTTTTGATAGTATCGCGCCCGAATCACACAGCAGGGCGCCCCTTAAACCCAGAGGTGCTTACAAGGATGATCTGTCAGAGCTGCGGGCATGATAACCCGGGCACGCCTACTCGTTGCAGTAGCTGCGGGCAAATCACATCACGTCGTATGCGATCGGTTGGTAATTCCAGGCTGATCGAGTTCCCAAAACAACCCAACAGAGAGGCAGGACGCGACACTCCCAAGCCTGCGGTTCCCGCGTGGCGAGCGGAGGTGAGCGAACGCGTTCGCGCGTCGCGCGCGAGACGAAGTTCGGAGAGTGAGGGAGCCGCTAGTGAGGCTCCGGCAGCTAATGCTCCAGCAGCTAATGCTCCAGAGGTGTCCAACAAGGAAACATCCGTCACTACAGGTGTATCGATTCCCAGATCCGACAATCCGCTTGTGGAAGCTGCACTCAACAGGGTCAGGCGCGCCGCAGGCACTGGTTTCTCGCCCTCCGGGGCCGCCGGAAGCCGTAACTCGCGCAGCTTCGCGGCGCCGAGCGTATCCGCCGATCGCGATGCTACCGCGAAAGCGCTGCAACCTGAGCCGGAGTACGTCATAGAACGAGCGGCACGACCGCTTCCGGGCCGAGCGAAACCGGTGATCAAGTCTTCGGTCGCTCTCGCCGATGCCGCCGTTTACGATGCGCCGCCGCGAAAACGTTCGATTCCGAAGCCTGATCGCGCGGAAGAACCAACCAATACGCGGGCACTTGAAGAATCTTCGATGGGCGTCTTGTCAGGCACTCAAACTGTCGGTGAGTTCTCGCTGGCTGAACCGATTGATGAGATCGAGCCTCGCGACTATCTGGCCGACGAGATCAGGCGAGTTGATCGAGCGCTTAACCAGGAAAAACATAGATCGGATGGGGCTTCGGTGCTTGCTCAGCTTACGACGAACGTGCTCGATCTTCTGGTCATAGCGATCTCCTCGATGCCGTTTCTCGTGCTCATTTCCCTCAATCACGCCGCCTACTTTGAACGGAACACGCGTATAGCCGGGATCGCTATCGTGCTCGTATTGTCCTTCTTCTATCTCGCCCTGACTCACTGCCTCGGCGGCAGGACGTTTGGGATGATGTTGACCGGAACGCGAGTCGTTGCGGCGGGATCAAGTCTAGCGCCTTCGCTGTCTCGATCGCTTCGACGCACGGTCGGCTACTATTTTGCGATGGCGCCGGCGGGACTCGGGTTTCTATGGGCGGCCGTCAGCGGGAGCCGGCGCGGTTTGCACGATATTATCGGGGGCACGGCCGTTATCAGGGACCGTTGAACGTCGCGCTAAGTTTGTAAACACCTCCCTGCCTTTCAATGGATAATCTCTTCCTGTCTCATCTGGTGGTCGAGATTCGTCCAGCAATCCTGAATAAACAAATCAATACAGCGTCAATGGTCGACCAGAATCTGGTCCTGGGCTTCGATGGTCTTATCGGTCAGCGCCTTCTTGTCGGCCTTGATCCCGCGAGTCCGGCCCTCTATCTGGCGAGACGCTGGCCGAAGTCGAAATCGCGTCATCCGGGCGCAAGCCTGATGAAATTAGATCAACTGAACGGAATGACCGTGACCGAGGTTTCCAAGCATCCGAGTGATCGATTAGTGAGGCTAACGCTCTTGTCTCCGACAGACTCATCGAAATCTCATCTCGTGCTTTCGATGACTGGGCGAGCGGCCAACGTCTTTCTGTTTGATAATGAAAACATCCTTGCAGGGAGACTGCTCAATAGAAAGGGTCCGATTCCTGAATGGAACTGGAAGGATGAGCCGGAAGCGGATGACTCGGCGGCAGCGGTTGGCGAAGGCTCGACTGCACCGCTCCTTCGGCTCGGCGCCCAGTTGGAGCGAGAATCGAGCTTTCGAGCCGAGCAGTTTCGCGATGCAGGTCGGAATCCAAGCGACGTGCTCCGTGAATTGCTGAGCGAGTCGCCAAAAGCACTGGTCTATTCGTCAATTCCCCTCGATCAAATTGGGACCGCTCTGACCGATCCAATAAAATCGCTTGCGCTTTCGAGCGTTGAGCTGACACACCTGGCCGGTTATAGCCGCTACTGTTTTGAGACTTTTTCTGAGGCGGCTGAAAGCTACTACGCCGCTAGGCAGGCCGCTGCATCGTTATTAGAAAGACTGTCGACTCTTAGAAGGGAATTGACCGCGGCGGTTCGGAAGAGAGGGGCGCAATTAGCGTCTGTTGAATCCGATCTCGAAAAGTATTCCGATCCAGATCGATTCAGAAAATTCGGAGACCTGATCCTCGCGAGCCTGAATTCGGCCCGAATCGCCGGAGAATCCATCAGGTTGATCGACTATTTCGATCCGGAGCAAAAAGAAATAGAGATACCGCTCCCGCCGAAGAGTACTCTCAAGCAAGCCGCCGCTCACTACTATCAACTTCATTCGAAAGCCAGGCGAGCACTGGAAGATCTCGTTCCGCGCGCGAAAAAATTGCGCGCTCAATTGGATCGCCTGACTGAGCTTCTAACCGCGCTTACCGATGATCCGTCTTCGTCCACGCTAACGAGAGTGCGGGCAGAGTTGGATAAAGCGCTCGGGAAACAGACTTCAAAGTCAGGAGCTTCAACCCAGAAGCGTCCAAAACGGGACGCGCCGAAGCCTCAAGGAAGGCGCTTCGAGTCTTCGGACGGATTCGAGATAATTGTCGGTAGAACTGATGTCGAGAATGACTCTATTACATTCAGGATTGCGGGGTCTCAAGATGTCTGGCTTCATGCCGCTGACTATCCCGGATCGCACGTGATGATTCGCAACCCAAGTCGCCAAGCCGTACCGCATCGAACGATCGTCGAGGCTGCTCAACTTGCTGCGTTTTATTCCAGTGCGAAGAATGAGAAGAAGGCGGCGGTGCATTACACACAAAAGAAATTCGTGAGCAAACCGCCTCGCGCAAAACCCGGGCTCGTCCGCCTTTCGTCGTTCAAAACAGTTATGGTTGAGCCGAATCGGCGAGTAGGAGGGGAGAAGAACGATCAGGTTGAATAGGCGAGCTTCCGACTTTCCCGGCTCCAATTTCAGCTTTGAATGATTGCGTCACTTCACCGGCGTGAAGGCATCCCAGTCGTAAGTGATTCCCAAAGACAGGCCGGTCTTCGGCGCGCGATCCGAAAGACCAAACACGCCGGCGGCGTTCCAGCGGAGACCCAATGCCTTGATCTGAGCGCCCAATCGGGCAGTCGAGAAATCCTCCGTGCCTAACGGCGCGTGGTTTCTTGTCGAGTGAAAACCATTTACTTCGCCGACCAGATTGAGTTTGTCCGAAACGCTGTAGATTCCCGCCAGGCCATACAGCAACACGTCGTTTTGCGTAAATCGATCAAGCGGCGCCTGTAGAATTCCTAGACCGACGTTGCCGAACAGGTTCAGCTTGTCTTTGTGGAATTTCTTGCCGGCGGTCACCATCCCATAGAAATTTGTCGTGTTAGTGCCGATACCGAGCGCCTGATCGGTGTTCGGCAACTGAATTCCAAAGCGAAAGCCGAGCGAGGGAGCGCGCGCCGTTTCGTTGCGGAGCTTCATTTTCATCCAGAGCGTCACGTCTCCGACATCATTCGTGTCCGATTCGTTCAACCCAAGCTTGAGTGGAATAGGCGAAGGCACGCGGCTCTTGACGGACAACAGATTGTGTACCGTCCAGTCGATTTGGAATTCTATGTTTGAAGACATGCCGAAGCTCAGGCGTGCGTCCCCGATCTTCGTCAGATCGCCTCGAAGGCCGGACAGGGTGAACTTTTGATCCTGTAGAAAATCGAATCCCACTTCTATTCGAATGACACCCGGCCTCACAATATCCACATCTTCGGTAAGCAGCGGCTTCTGTTGAGCCAAAGCCGACGAGGCGCAAGCACCTACAAAAATAAGCGCGGAGAGAATCCGAAACCAGCGGGCCGGAATCTTGCGATGCGCATCGTGGTCGATCATTGTGCGGCGATTCTATGAGCGGGGCAGGGGAGAAGTCAAACTGATGCTCGGATTCGGAGGACTCTGTTTTTGAATTCAGATTACGGCGCCGTCTTCTATGAGCCCATTCTTGGGCACGATTACGATCCCGTCTCTGACGAAGTAACCGGGGCCGTCGTGATGCTGAAGCTGGGCTTCGTTTAAGATCCGCACTCCCGCGCCGATCCTCGCGTTTTTATCGATGATGGCCCTGCGTATCAAACAGTTCCGGCCCACTCCTATTCTTGGCTGGCCATTTTCCAGATCCTGCTCCATCTCGTCAATTGTCTGATAGTAGTCGGCTCCCATCATAAGAACGCCCTCGAGCCTCGAGCCGTGCTCTACGCGGCTCCTGATTCCGATTATCGAGTCGGTTACCGTAGCGCCGTTGATTATGCAGCCTTCGGTTATGATCGAGCTTTGGATGTGGCAGTCCAGCAGCTTTGAGCCGGGTAGAAATCTCGGCCTCGTGTACATCGGCGTTTCGGCGTCGAAGAAATTGAAAGGCGGAAGCGGTAGAGTCATTGCTATGTTCGTGCGGTAAAACGCTCCTATGGTACCGATATCTTCCCAGTAGCCGTCGAATAAATAAGCCTGCACGTTGTGGGTCGACAGCGCGGAAGGTATGACTTCCTTTCCAAAGTCAACCGCATGAGGCTGTGTCTCGAGGAGCAGGTTCCGCAGTTTGTCTTTCTTGAATACGTATATTCCCATCGACGCAAGAAAGGGCCGCTTTTCGGCTTCTTGCGGGGAAAGCCCGAGAGAAGTCGTGTCGATTCGCATTTCCTGAAGCCGCTCACCGGTGGGCTTCTCGCGAAATTCAACGACGCGGCCCGATCGATCGATCTTGAGCAGGCCGAATCCGCTCGCGTCGGCTTCATTCGCGGCGGTGACCGAAATCGTGGCGTCGGCGCCCGTCTGAAAGTGTCGATCGATGAACTTTCGGTAGTCCATTCGGTACAGATGATCGCCCGAGAGCACGAGAACGGTGTCGCTCTTGTAATCCTCAAGATGATGAAAGACCTGCCGTACGGCGTCCGCTGTGCCCTGAAACCAATCGGGTCTCTCGGGCGTGATGTCCGCCGCCAAGACCTCCACGAATCCGTTTGTGAACCTGCTGAACCGGTAGGTACGCGCTATGTGACTGTTAAGCGAAGCGGAGTTGAATTGGGTAAGGATGAAGATCCGATGAATATCGGAGTTGATGCAATTCGACACGGGAATGTCGATCAGCCGATAGTTGCCGGCGAGCGGCACCGCCGGTTTCGCTCGGAGCCTGGTTAGCGGATACAACCGTGCCCCGGCGCCGCCGCCGAGGATTATCGCAATGACATTATTCATGCTCACCAACTGAATTCCTCTCCAGCCCGGCTCATGTGCTGGAATATCGTTCGAAGTACCTGCTTCTCTGAAAAATTGAGTCCGAGAAATAACCCGGCAGAAGCTCCAGGATGAAGCCTCCGTCGCCGGGAATTACGGTGACCACGTCGAACCGATAGGTTTCTTCACTCACTTTCATCATTTGCCGGTATCGGCGCGCCGCGCGAGCTATCTGCCGTTGCTTGCGCAGATCGACCGCGCGCTCCGGCGCTGAAAAGACATCAGAAGCGCGCGTCTTGACTTCAACGAATACGAGCGTGTCCTTGTCATAAGCTACGATGTCGATCTCACCCGTGATCTTCTGATTCCTGAGCCCGCGTCCCAGTGGAACTATGAAGTTTGTCGCGACGATCAGATATCCGGCTTCGCGTTCAAGATATTGGAGAGCTGCTCGCTCGCCTCTGGAGCCGAGCTCGAGATGCGCCGCTTGAATAGGACCCGCGCCTTCGGAGGCACGGATTCGGCCGGAGACGAGCTTCTTTATCGCATCGAGCATTGCTAAAGCTTCCCGCGCCGAATATTAACGGCCGGAGCGCAGCTTGTAAAAGTCATAGCCGCTGGCTAGATTGGAAAGCTTGTATGGAATCTACTCTATTAAATCCGAGCACATTGCCAAGGGTCGTCATATTGGGAAGGCCCAATGTCGGCAAATCGACACTGTTCAACAGACTTATAGGCTCGAGGCGCTCTATTGTAGGCGACGAGCCGGGAATAACACGAGACCGGATCTATGGCCGCGTCGAGTGGACGGGCCGAGAGTTCAGCCTGGTTGATACCGGAGGGATCATTCCGGACGATAAGGAGCTGATCCCCGCTAACATTCTCAGGCAAGCTCGAAGCGCGTTGACCGATGCAGTGCTGGTGCTGCTCGTGGTAGACGCGCGGGTCGGAATTACTCCGCTCGATCAACAACTCGCCGAGCTTGCGCGATCCCTGAACAAACCCGTTTTCGTGGCCGCCAACAAGGTCGACTCCTCGAAGCTCGAGGCCGATGCGCTCGAGTTCGAACGCTGGGGGCTGCCGGTCTACCCAATATCGGCGGAGCACGGCAACGGCCTCGGCGATATGCTTGACGCGGCTCTTGACGTAATAGCGGCGCCGGCAAGTGAATCGCCCGAAGAAGGGGACAAGCCCCGCGAGATCAACATCGCGATAGTCGGCCGGCCTAATGTCGGAAAATCGTCGTTGATCAACCGCCTCAGCGGAGAAGAACGAGTGATCGTCTCGCCGATACCAGGCACCACGCGGGACGCAGTGGATACCGAGATCGAGCACGATGGAAAGCGCTTTCGCTTGATCGATACGGCCGGCATTCGCCGAAAGGGAAAGACAGACCTTATGGCGGAAAAGATTTCGGTCGTTATGGCAAGACGTCATCTGGAACGCGCCGACGTAGCGATCTTACTAATAGACGCGGTGGAAGGACCGACGGCGCTCGATGCCACGATAGGCGGCTATGCCCACGAAGCCGGAGCCAGCCTTGTCATCGCGGTGAACAAATGGGATGCCGTCGAGAAGGAGACGGGAACCACCACGCAGTACGAGCGGCGTATTCGCGACATGATGAAATTTGCCGATTATGCTCCGATCGTTTTTATATCAGCGAAGACCGGTCAACGCGTGACTCGGCCTCTGGACGATGCGGCAAAAGCGTATGAAGCGCGGTCGAAGCGGGTTACGACCGCGGAACTCAATCGCTTCTTCGAGCGAAATCTTGACCAGCCGCGGGCGACTACCAACGCGAAGAATCGGTGCCGGGTGCTTTATATGACTCAAGCGTCGACCCGGCCTCCCACGTTTGTTCTATTCACAACCGCGCGCGCGCCGCGCGACCACCTGCACTTCTCTTATGAGCGCTACGTGGAAAACAGACTCCGGGAAGAATTCGGTTTCTTTGGAACCCCGATAAAGATCAAGCAGCGAGGGAAGGGAACCCGCGGCGGACGGCGAAGATAACTCACCGCCTGAGGCAAGACGCCTGCGCATGCGCTACCAGCATCCGGAGATTCGCGTATTCTATGCGGCCTGCCGTACGGTTCACGATCCCAAAGCCTCACTTGACTATGGTTTGTTGGAATTGTCGCCTGTCGAAGAAGTAGACCGAATGATTTGATTGTAGGTAGGAATGACTTCAGCGGGCCCGGTTTTTGCCTGAACCGGTTCCGGTAAGCTTGTTTCGACGGACCCCGCGGAATGAATTCGGCTGTAGCGCGCGTAGATGACGCGCACGTAGCTCTGCGTTTCAAGAAACGGAGGTATACGGTTGCCGTAAAACTCAACGGCTCCTTCGCCCGCGTTATAACCCGCCAGCGCCAGCGGTACGTCGCCGCCAAAACGATCCAACAGAAACCGCAGGTAGCTTGCGCCGCCAGCGACATTTTCGCGAGCGTCGAAGATATTCTTTACTCCGAACCTTGCCGCCGTTGCCGGCATCAACTGCATGAGGCCGCGCGCTCCCTTCGGCGAAATTGCCTGAGTATTGAAAGCTGATTCGGCATTCATCACCGAGATGATTAAGCACGGGTCCAGGGAGTAGCGCGCCGCCGCGTCGTAGACGAAAGCGTCCAACAGCGCATTGCCTGAAGAGATATGGCGGCCGGGTATTTTGATCTTGGGCGATTCTGTTACCGGTTTTGCGTCTTTCCTGACGGTCTCGACTGAGCGGGCGCGCTCCTGGTCGGTATCCGTAAGCGGCACGGGCGTACGATCGGGAGGCGACATCGGCTTGTCTTTGCTCTGGGAAACGCTCTGCGAAAATGCCGCGGTATAGAGCGACAGCACCAGCGCGACGGCAAAAAATGCGGCTCGTACTGTTACTCTTCCGTGGCGCATCTCGGGACTCCTACTGAATGGTCAAGTGAGCGATTTCAGCGTTCTCTTCACCGCGTATGAAGAGAGCGAGCCTGTCTTTGGCTCCAATTTGTTTAGGATCGAATACGATAATGCCGGCGACCGCTTCTTTCGGGCTCACCTTGTTTTCTGTTTTGTTCTGGGTCACCTCGGCGGTAATCGCCTTCATTTCCGCGCCGGCGCTCGCTTCGAGGGTGATGGCGCTGAAAGTGAAGTCAGCGTCTCCGTTGTTTTGGATCGTATATCGTATGTACGACTTTTCATCCAGGGTTATGACTCGGGGCTCGAGACTGATCACCACTTTTTTGGCCGCGACTCTCGGGTTATTGATCTTTGCTTCATGCAGCCCGAGCATCAACGCTTTTACGAAGCGGCGCTCGGTCTCCTGTTCGGATCGCTCCAGAGTCTTGCGATCGACTTCGACGGCTCTGGCTTCGGCTTCGGCGGTTATTCTCGCGGCCTGTTGATTGGCGGTTCGGACGATCTCTTCGCCCTCCTGAGCGGCTTTGGCTTTCAGTTGTTCGAGCTCTCGTGATGTTGCCGGTTTTCGCGTGTTGTCGGTCGAAGAGTCGCCGTTGGATGACTTGTCGGCAGCGGTCGACATAGGCCGGGTTCCCGTCACATTCACTACGCGATGAGCCTCGGTGACCGAAACAACCTTGAGATCAAAGTTGAATATCTGCTTCTCGTTTTCGCCGATCTTAACGAAGAGATTGCTCATGCCTTTCGGAACAACGGGCTTTATGAATACATCGTTCTCGCCTTTCTGAACGACAAAGGTGCCCCGGCCGCTGCCCGGATCGTAGAGGTCTCCGCAGATGATTTCTTTCACGGGCCCCGCGAATACTATTCGCGTCGACAGGCCGACCGCGGTCTTCACGACGCCTATCTGCTCCGGACTGAGCGTGACGGCAGTGATCGGCGCCTGAGCCGCCGAGGCCGTGCAAAGAATCGCGCAGAAAATCGGAGTTAGAAATACCGCTCTGATTCTCAAGTTGTCCTCCTGGAGTAGGGCAGGGGCTTGCCGTTTAAGGGCCGACTACGATGATGCGAATAATGGGGGCGTGTTTCCGTTGAAACGTCTTATTCTGGCAAGGTTTGATAGCGTGCGCAAGGACCAACAGAGACCGCGATTGTATTTGGGCTGAATTCGGCGCGCAGCTATTCCGCGCGCCGAGGAGGCCTCTGAAGCTCGAGCGGACCGTGAGATCAATTTGATTGCGCGGACTTCTGTTTTTTTCGTGGATTTTTCGCGCTGTCGATTGTGTAATCGATAAGCCCCATTAATGCGAACACCAGCGCCGTCGTTATGATGAGCGCGATTATTATGGTGAGCTTTCGTCTTGTTGTAGTCTTGCTCGGCGTTTTTTCGGCGCCCAGCAGGCCTCGCCAACCGCAGTCAAGACACCGATAGGCCCTGTAAGTCGAAGCAATCTTCGCAAATTGTTCGAGCAGACCTCGAGTGTGCGATCGATGCGCTTCTCCGTCGCATTTCGGACAAGAAACCACTTAGCTTCGCTCCGATGAAACCGAGATTGTTCTGGGGATACTACTGAGGTGAATACCGAGTCCTGGCGATTCGGTTACAGCCGATGCTTGAGAATCCTTGCTCGGTTTACCCGATTAATCCGGCGACGCTCTTGTACAAGCGTCACACAGACAAAAAGCACGTCCGGCAATTTAGCCCGGATTGATCGCGCTCGGCGTAGGAGGCGGAGGCAGCTTGTTCTTGTCGAACGACTTCCTGGTTGCGAGTCCAAGAAGTCCAAGAAGGCCGCCGGCGCCCCACCAACCAGCTATGTGCTTCTCGCCGCAATCGATCGAGATTACGGCGTCTCCCGCTGAGGTGACGATGAGCGCATCGTCGAATCTCTTGCCTTCGCCGTAGACCTTCTTTTCCTGGTCGTCGAACGTCTTGCTGTCGACGCCCTTCAACAAGCGCTCGTTGTACTGGTGTTCGTTCTTTCCGTGCCTGACGGTGGCTTCGCCCCTGGTCACGGAAATGCGAACCTTCTCGCGATGAAAGATGATTATCTGGCCCGCGCGCCCTGGCGGAAGTGTTTGGGTGATGTTGCCGCAGGTATCCATGTTGACCCACATCGCGTTCGGGAGCGCAGTGACGACTACGGTTGTATCGGCTTGCAGCTCGAGCCTTCCGGAAGGTCCAAGATCGACCACGGCTTTGCTGTCGCCTCCAGTTGAAACAGTGCTGCCGCTGACGACGGTAGCGCCTGATTCGGCTGGATTCCCGTTGACGTACACCTGCCCGTTTCCAGTCAACAAACCGGTAGCGGGCGGGCCGGACGGCTGAACCGGCACGGGTGTCCGAACCGCGTCTTTCTGAACGGCGGCCGAAGTAGAATCGGCTTGCTGCTGTTGTCCAACGGCGAGCGATCGCATCGTGAACACGCCTAACAGAGCCAGCATCAAAAGCAAGCTGGTCAGGGATCGATAAAACCTTAAATACATCTGAACCTCAATTCTCGTTAGCTTTCTACGAGCATCCTTGCGTATTTCAGCCTAGCTCATTCAAAGCTCATTCAAACCTGATGCTCATTGTTCTGAGCGACACCCCAAGCCCTCGCAAATGATCCAGCCGTCCCTCGTGGACCGAGCTGCTCGATACGAGTACCTCGCTGATGCCGTGGGCTCGAATCAGCTCGGGCGCTTCGCGGCTGTCAAAGATGCGGCAACCGTGGATCAGCTTCCCTGTTTTTCGGCGGTCGTCGTCGATGAATCCAAGCGGCACGTACTGATGCGAAGGATTGTTGAGGATCGCGCGCATCAATAACTCGCCGTCGTCACCCG
The DNA here is from genome assembly GCA_003222245.1 of Blastocatellia bacterium AA13. GTDB lineage: Bacteria > Acidobacteriota > Blastocatellia > UBA7656 > UBA7656 > QHVH01. The sequence goes on from QHVH01000020.1 coordinate 39,790, forward strand.
CTCCGTAGATGAATACTCGCTTTGCATCCGGATGAGCATTGATCGGGCCCGCGAGCGCGGCTCGAAGGAAACGGAATGACAGCCGGCTCGCTCCCACGAATACGATCAAGAGCAGTCCGTTAAGTACGAATACGGCCCGCGACGGTCCGGTGAATCCATACATCACAAAGACCACCGCCGCGCTTGCCAGCGCTCCACCCAGAACGGATCGCGCGATTACGATCATGTCGCTTATGCCGACGTACTTCCAAAGCCCGCGGTATACGCCGCCGAACAAAAACGCGAGCATTTCGATTCCGATAACGAGCGGCAGCGTTCGCACGAATACCGCCATCTGCTCCGCCGGCATATTGCCGTCGAAGCGCAAGAGATTCGCGCCGTAATAAGCCAGCAGCACGAGAACCGCGTCCAGCAGGACCTCGAATATTCGCCGTTTGTATGAGAAATCAGCGAGCGCCGTAAGAATCGCGCCGGTATGCCGCTCTTCACCGTTTTCGTAAACCCGGACCTTTGCCAGGTACAGGCCGAGGAACAGGACTCCGAGCGCGAACACCGGAACGACAAGCATGACCATCGCGGGATTCACCAGCCTCACAAGCAACGCCACGCCTCCGGAGAAGCCGGCAAGCGAGTAGAGCATGATGACCGCTCGTTTTTCGGAGATCCCCAATGCGACGAGCCTGTGCGATGTGTGGTCGCGGCCGCCCCGTGAAATCGGCCGCCCCGACAGTTTTCTCGTGAGTGTCACGACGCACGTGTCGAAGATAGGTATCATCAGGACGAGCACGGGCGTCAGCAATATCGCGCCCAGATTGCGAGATCCCCCGTAATCGCTCAACAGCGCGGTTCCTCCAAGCAGGAACCCGAGGAACATCGAGCCGCAATCACCCATGAAGATCGAGGCGGGATTGAAATTGAATACGAGGAATCCGAGCACCGCGCTTCCTAGCGCCATCGGCAGGGCCGCCGCCTGCAACTGTCCGTTCAGCAAAAACGTCGCCGCAAGAAAGCCGCAGGTTATCAAGGCGATTCCGCCGGCCAGACCGTCCATGTTGTCCAGCAAGTTGATGGCGTTTGTAATTCCGACGAGCCAGAAGATCGTCAAAAAATCGTTCAGCGCCTGATAATTCGTCCAATGCAACCGCACGCCGAAGTACACGACTATTGTAGCCGCGACCAACTGAACGATCAGTTTTGTGTACGGTTTAATCTGAATGAGGTCGTCAACCAAGCCGGTTACGAAGAGTAGACTGGCGGCTGCTACTATGGCGACTGCTCCGGGTACGTGAGGTCCGAAGCCTAGAAAACAAATTAAGAATGCGGCATAGATCGCGACTCCGCCCATTAGCGCCGTGGGCTTTTGGTGCCAACGGTCTTTTCTCGGCGAGGCGACGATGCCTAGATGACTGGCGAGGCGTTTGACGATTACGGTTAGAGCCAACCCCAACGCAAGCGCCCCAAAACTGCTCACTATTAGCTGCACGGTAGTTCTTCCCATAAAACCACTGCCCAACCTAGGTGTGGGCTACACCCTGGGGTGCGGCGAGAGGGAACACCGCGGTGCGACACCTTGTTACGATAACCTTGTTCGATCCCGGGCTTCTTTTTGAGAAGCCTGAATTTTCAGGAGCTATACCTGGAAAGCCAATGGGGCGGGGGCGCCGAGCCGATTTACTACTCGGGCTCGGTCGTATTCTATGACGCTGGTCAGTATCTCGTCCAGAGTAATCTTCGGCGTGTATCCTATGAGATCGTTTATCTTCGCGATCGAGGGGACCCGCCGCATCATGTCTTCGAAGCCCTCTTCATATGCTTCCTCATAAGGCACGAAGACTATTTCGGAATCCGACTCCGCAAGCCGCTTTATTTGTTCGGCAAGCTGGAGGATCGTCACCTCTCGATTGCTGCCGATGTTGTAAACCTCGCCTACCGCCGCCGGATGCTCCGCCAGATCCATCAGGGCTCCGGCCGCATCAAGCACGTGAGTGAAGCAGCGGCTCTGCGATCCATTCCCGAAAACGGTTATGTCCTGGCCCGTAACGGCCTGTCTGACGAAATTCGGAATCACCATACCGTACCGTCCGGTCTGACGCGGCCCTACGGTATTGAATAGGCGCGCGATGACCGTGGGCACATGCTTCTCCTTCCAATAAGCGATAGCCATAAATTCGTCGATGGCCTTCGAGCAGGCATAGCTCCAACGGCTCTTGCTGGTGGGACCCAGGACCAGGTCGTCGTCTTCGGTGAATGGAACGCGATCGAGCTTGCCATAGACTTCGGACGTCGACGTGATCAGCACTCGCTTTCGCTTCTTTGCCGCGAGGCTGAGCACGATTTCGGTTCCGCGGATGTTGGTTTCTATCGTGCGGACCGGGCTCTCCACGATCAGCCGCACGCCTACAGCGGCGGCGAGGTGGAAGATGATGTCGGCAAGATCGATCAGCTCCGCGGTCAGGTAGTAGTTGGTAATCGTGTCGATGTGATAGTGGAAGTTCGGGTGGCTTTTGATGTGCTCGATGTTCTCGATAGACCCGGTGGACAGGTCGTCAATTACATAGACTTCATCTCCACGGTCAAGGTACATCTCGGCGAGGTGAGACCCGATAAATCCGGCTCCTCCGGTGATCAAAACTCTCATAATGCGTTTCCCCTTATATTGTTTTTGCTGCTTGAGCTGTTCCTGTCAGCCTTCGAATCCGGGGGACTAAGATATGTAGATTTCTCTTGTAATACACTGTAGGAGCGGGCCTCAGTGCCCGCCCCTACATTAATTCTCGAACGGCCGGCTGAATCGACATTGCCGCCTTCGAATATTCTCTCCAGCTTCAGCGAGCGGCGGCCGCCGCCTTGGCCTGCCGCGGTTGAAGTTCTTCGACGCCCGCGAGCTTTCCGTATAGCTCCTCAATATCCGCAACGAGCCTTCGCCTCGACAGGGAAGAGTGAACAAAGTTCCTTGCCCGCATTCCCATCTCGAAGCGGAGCTCCGGCCGGTCGATCAGGTATCTAAGCGCAAGCGAGAACGTCTCCGGATCGCGGCTTGGAGCGGTTACTCCGTGCTCCCATATCGTGAACCCATCGCGCCTTCCGATCTGAGCGCCCATCAAATCGGCGACACCGCCTACCTCAGTGGCGACAACCGGACGGCCCGCGGACATTCCTTCTATCAGTGTTAAGGGCGTTCCCTCATTCACGGAAGTGAGCGCGATTATATCCAGATCACTGTAGAGCGCGACAACGTCGTCCCGAAATCCGGCGAACGTCACTCGTTCCGAGATGCCGAGTTCTTCGGCATGCTTCTCCAGCTCTGGGCGAAGATGGCCGTCGCCGACGATTACAAAGCGCGCTTTGATTGGGTCCTCGTACTGGCTGAGGACTATTGCCGCCGAATCGAGCAGCATCAGGTGGTTTTTGACCTCGCACAATCGGCCTATTGCGCCGATCGTCACCTCGTCGTCGTAGACGCCGACATCGCCGCCGGTCCACCTTCGGCCGGCTCGCGCTTCTTCGAGATCGATCCCGAGCGGGATGACCAGAAATTGTTCGCGTTTGCCGATGCTATAACGCTCGTTAATCTCCCAACGCTGGCTTTCGCTTATGGCGATGATGCAGTCGGTGATGTGGGCCAGCATTCGTTCGATTGCGATGAACAAACGTGTCTTTCGCGGGCCGTAGTAGCCGTGGAAGATATGGCCGTGAAAAGTATGAACTACTTTGCAGTCGCGGGGCTGCAGATACAGCGCGGAAGGCGTCAGCCATTTATACACGAAGGCGGCTACGCGGCCGGCGGCTCCGGCCTTTGCTTTGTGAGTGTGGACGATGTCCGGCTTCACTCGGAACATCAGAATTATCAATTTGATTATGGCGGTTATGTCGCGGAAGCTTAGCTCGCGGCTCATCTCTTTTATGACGATTGGCTTTATGCCGGCCTCGAGGGCGAAATAGCTCATATCGCCTTCACCCGGCGGCACGGTTCCGGTCACGAGAGTAGTCTCGTATTGCTCGTTGTTAACCCCGGCCGTCAACCAAGTCACGTGCTTGGACGGACCTCCAATGTTGAGCCGATCAATAATACGTAGAACCCGAATCGGCTTTGCCCTGCGTTTCCAGTGTGTGTTTACCGCTTCAACTGCTGAACCCAATAAAAACATTTTGTTTTTCTTCTTTTTTTGTTAAACGTGAGCGCTCGATGCATGAGCGCCTATGAATTCCTGATGCCACAGCTCGAGCATCAGCAGACTCCAGAGGGGGAAGCTGTAATCTGTTTTGCGATCGAGATGATCGCGCACGAATCTTTCAACCTGTTGGGGATCGAAATACTTTCGGGTCGCGGCGCTTCCGGACAGCAGCGAGTCTTCCAGCAGCGGCTTCAACGCGCCTCGGAACCACTCGCCCACCGGAACTCCAAAACCCATCTTGCGCCTCCTGACGTTTTCGCGCGGCAGCATATCGGCGAATGCCCGCTTCAATACGAATTTCGATTCGCTTCCTCGAAGCTTCATCCGCCCCGGCAGCCGCGCAGCCAGCTCCATAACCTCATGATCGAGAAAAGGCGAACGTGCTTCGAGGCTGTTGGCCATCGAAGTAATGTCTACCTTCACCAGGAGATCGAACGGAAGGTACGAGCGCACGTCGACCGACATCGCCGCGTCCACCGGATCGAGACCGCTTGTTTCCGAAAACAGACTTTCAATCCATCTACTGTGGCCGTCTCCATTCAGGCGAGATCGAAACTCTCGACTGTAGAGATCCTGCTTGGCCTCCTCGCTGAAATAGCTCACCCAGCGCCCGTATCTGCTGCTCATCTCGCTTGCCGCGACCGAGAGGAATCGTTTCGCCTGTCGAATCCGGTTTTTCGGGTCGATCGAATCGGGCAGCATCTTGCTGAGCGCGCGCGCCGGAGCGATCATGCCGGGCACGGCATGAAGCCGCTCGGCTATGCGGTTGCCGAGATAGCGCTCGTAGCCGGCAAAACTCTCGTCGCCCCCGTCGCCGTTCAGCGCAACCGTCACACTCGACCGGGTCATTTGGGAAACATAAAACGTCGGAATCGCGGAGGAGTCGGCATAAGGCTCTCCGTAGTGACGCACAAGCTTCGGCAGAATCGACAATGCATCCGGCTTCACTATGAATTCGTGATGATCCGCGCTCCATTTATCCGCGATCCTGCGCGCGTGATCCAACTCGTTGTAAGCCGCCTCTTCGAAGCCTATCGAGAATGTTTTGACGGGCCGATCGGATAATCCGGCCATCAGCCCGACGACGATGCTCGAATCTACTCCGCCCGAAAGAAAGGCGCCCAGCGGCACGTCGCTGATCATTCGAAGCCGGACCGCTTCGGTCAACTTCTCGCGCAAGGCTTCAGAAGCCTCTTCCAACGACATCTCGATCTTGGGCGTGTATTCGAGCGACCAGTACCGCTCGATCTCGAGTTTAGGCTCGCCCCCGGAAACATCCAGCGTCAGATAGTGCGCGGGAGGCAGCTTCGAAATTCCGCGAAACGCGGTTCGGGGGGCCGGCACATAGCCCCACGACAGATAAGAATCAATCGCCGCCGGATCGACCTCGCGCTCGACCGAAGGACAGACGAGCAAGCCTTGCAGCTCGGACGCGAACAGGAAGCGATTCCGATCCTGTGTGTAGAACAGCGGCTTCTTGCCTACTCTATCTCTCGCGACAAAGAGCCGTCGGCGGTTCGCATCCCAAATCCCAAAGGCGAACATGCCTCTCAAACGCTTAACGCAATCCGTTCCCCATTGCTCATAAGCGTGAACGATAACTTCAGTGTCGGTCCTGGTTCGAAAGCTGTAGCCCAGTTTCTCGAGATCGTCGCGAAGCTGCTGGAAGTTGTAGATCTCTCCGTTGAACGTTATCCAGATGCTGCCGTCATCGTTCGTCAGGGGCTGGCGGCCCGCTTCCGAGAGATCGATGATTGCTAGCCGTCGATGCCCAAGCGCGCATACGTCATCCGATTTAGTGCCTGACGCATCCGGACCGCGATGGCGCTGCGCTTCGATCATCGGCGCGACCATTTGTTCCAGGTCCGATGCGCCCGCGCCTCGGAACGACACGGCTCCCGCGATTCCACACATAACTCTCTAACCTTTTAGCCTTAACCTTCTACGAAGAGCGGCTCATTCATGAACTCGGGTTTGCGTCCGGAGCCGCCCCATCCGCAGTTGGGCCGCACTTCGGCGTCTTCGAGACCCGCCCGCGTCAGCCACGATTCGACTTCAGCGCGCGTGTATCGTCTTTCGAGAGGCGCGGAGAATCTGTCGAACTGATCGTTCACGCATACTCGAAACGGATATCGCGAATACTGTCGCATTGGAATGCGGTCCGCGATTCTTCGAAGGCCGGCTATTTTTGAAAGCAGCCGGTAAGGTCCGACGAAAATCGCGAACGCCGCGCACGCCGCCGGAAACGAAAACAGGTAGACGAGCCTGTAAGGCAATCTCGTAGTCACCCTTCGCGCCAACGTCACCAGACCAAGCAGCGCGCGCTTCAAGGGCTGGCCTTCGGGTTTCCAGTAGAGATAGACCTTAATCTCGCCGCCGGGCTTGAGATACCGCAGAAGATTGCGGAAGGCCGCTTCCGGCTCCGGCAGATGATGGAGGACGCCTATCGAGTAAATAAAATCAAAGCTCTCCGGCGCGAACGGCAGATTGTTCAGATCCGCCTGGACTACGTGAACTGAATCGGAGCCTCCGGCGTTTCGGCGCGCGACTTCGGCAGCGGGACCGATGTCGACGGCCCACACTTCAGCGCCGTACTGCGCGGCGTAGAAAGCGTGTCGTCCGCTGCCGCAGCCTGCATCGAGTACTTTCTTGCGCTGAAAGAACGAGGGCTCGAGCGGTTTCATATAGTCCAGGAAATTGCGGTTCCACTCGACGTACATATCCGGGAAATGAGTCCACTCAAAGCCGAAGCTTTGCGCGGTCTCGATCTGTCTCGTATCGATCCGCGTCTCTTTCCCAGCCAGGGCATCTCTCATCTCCGGCAGCAGCATTCGGGGAATGCCGTTTATCACGTCGAATTCACTGCCGCATTCCATGCAGCTCAACGAGCCTTCGGCGTCTCGTCCCGAAGCATCATCGCCGAACACCAGACCGCCTTCACATCCGGGGCATCTCAAGGTGTCCACCATCGAATCGTCGAGGCGAACCGCCTTGCTTCTTCGTATATCGACAACGTTCGATCCGTGATCGCTCATTGCGTCTCCCCGCAGCGCCAACGTGATCTCGTCGATTCGTCTGCCTCGATATCGCCAGAGAGCGTTTGCCGCGGCGTTTATTGAAGGTTCATCCGAGATGTGAATCCACCCCCGCTTGTGAAGAACATACCTGAGTAGATTTCGCATCATCTTCAACGCGATCAGGCCAAGCGAAAGGAAGAACCACAACGCGGCCTTCAGCGCATGCGGGTTTTCAGACCAGTAAGTCAGGTCTCCCATTCGGAGCTTCACTCTCGATACAAGCCAGGAGAGGTGGAGCCGCCGCACGTTCAACGTGGAGTAGTCGTCGTAATCCAGCCGCGGCATCACCTGATCAAGCGGCTCGAGCTGCTCGATCTCGGGCGGGTTCTGGCAATCCACGATGAACCGTTCGCCCGAATCCAGCTCGGCTTCGGCGACTACATGCGGAGTCCGTCCATATAGATTTATTCGCTGACTTCGTATGCCCGCCTCGCCGGCCATGCATATGAAAGCGCGAGTGACTTCTCCGCAGTATCCTTCTCCGCTTTTCAGTATCTCTCCTGCCGTAGCTCGCAGGAATGGGCGGTTCTCCTTCGAAACACCGCTGTAGTGAACGGCCCCGCGCAAATAGGCCCTCAGGGCGAGAATCCTCGCGCGGTCGTCCGTTGCGTTCGCCTTGCTGATGACGTCCAGCGTTACGGAACGCACGTATTCGGACTCGTTATACTGGAGAAGGCATTCAATCGAGACGAGGAGCGCCAGAATCAGAAGAGACCACCGGAAAGCCTGGCCGCTCTTCAATCGAATGAAACGCTTTAATCTCGATCCCATCGTAGTAAATCCGAACCCGGACTATTTCGCGCGCTGTACGAGATTATTCTCTAACACAAGCGCGTCGAAGCTCGCGTTCTTGAAGGTGCGAATCGCGTCGTCAGGCGTGCACACGATTGGCTCCTGAACGTTGAATGAAGTATTGAGCAGGAGCGGCACTCCGGTTATTCGCTTGAACTCGCTGATCAATTCCCAGTAGCGGGGATTGGTCTTGCGGCTCACGGTCTGAGGCCTCGCCGTCCCGTCGATATGAACGACAGCCGGTATATGCTCGCGCTGTTCTTCCACGACACTCAGTACCGTGATCATGAATGGATCGCGGTGCGGCCTGCCGAATAGATCACCGGAGACTTCTTCGAGCATGGAGGGCGCCAGCGGCCGGAACCATTCCCTGAGCTTCACCTTTTTGTTCAACAGCTCTCGCATGTCGGCGCGCCTCGGATCGGCGAGAAAGCTGCGGTCGCCCAGAGCCCGCGGGCCGAATTCCATTCGCCCTTGAAACCAGCCTACTATCCCGCCGTCCGCGATCAGCCTGGCGACTCGCGGCAACAGCTCCGAATCGGGCAGCGTCTCGAACGACAGCCCGGCCGCGCTCAGGGCAGCGGCGCACTCTTCCGATGTGAAACCGGGGCCGTAGTAGGCGTGCTCCATTTGAAACGACCGCGGCTGCTTCAAGAGGTTGTGGTGGATCAGGTATGCCGCTCCGAGCGAACAACCCGCATCGCCGGCCGCGGGCTGGACGAAGAAGCGTTTGAACGGCGACTCGAGCATGATGCGGCCGTTCATCACCGAGTTGAACGCGACGCCGCCCGCCAGACAGAGATTCTCTTCACGGGTTTCTTCGTACAGACCGTCCAACAGGTGAAGCACCGCGTCTTCGAGCACTCGCTGCGCGCTTGCCGCGATGTCCTGATGACGGCCGGCTATTTCCTCGTTTTTTTGCCGAGCCGGACCGAGCTCTCTCGTGATCTCTTCGCCGAACTGATAGCGCTTGGCCAGATGGTGATCCAGCACGTTGATGTTGATGTGAAAATCGTGGCTGCCGTTCAACGAGAGCACTCGCCGCGACAGGAAATCGCTGTAGACCGGCCTGCCGTAAGCCGCGAGACCCATCACCTTCCATTCGTCTCCGCCGAACATGTCGAACCCGAGAAAGTTGGTGACCGCCGAGTAGAATTGGCCGAGCGAATGCGGCAGCTTGATTCGCTTGAGCGGCCTGACTCGCGTCCCCTCGCCGCGAGACCACATCGTCGTAGTCTCTTCACCGGTTCCATCCATCGTCAGAATGGCCGCTGTCTCGAATGGAGATACATAGAACGCGCTGGCGGCGTGGCAGAGATGATGCTCCTGGTAATGGAATTTGAACCGGCTCGGGCCGAATCGCTCACGGATCAGGCGCGGAAGCTTCAGCATTCCGAGATAGCTGCCGCTGACCTGAGTTACTCCGCGATCGACCCTGGCCATGAACATATCGCGAGAAATGCGGAGCGATTTAACCGCCTGCATGGCTTTGTGCCTGAGCACCCATGGCTTCCAGTAGAGCGCTATGTGCTCTACATCGGCCATCGTTATGCCCGCTTCGCTCAGGCAGTATTCGACCGCTTCGTAGGGAAAGCCGCTGTGGTGCTTTACTCGTGAAAAGCGTTCTTCTTCGGCTGCGGCTATTAACCGGCCGTCGCATATCAGCGTGGCTGCCGCATCACCCAATGTCGTGAGGCCGAGTATATACATATCGATTTTGTTTTCGTTAAGAGTTATTCGGAAACGATCTTTTCCACCGATGACCGATAAATCGGTGGGGCAGGCATCCTGCCCGCGCTCCCAGGTTCGGAAATCGGATGGCTGCCTTCCGCGGTCCCTTCGGGCTGCTCACGCGAGCGGCTCAATCGCCCTCCGTGTAGTGAAGCATTCCGCTCGGAACGGTTCGCGTCACGCACGCTCGACCCTGTACGACTGACTCGAGGATGCGAAATACTCTCGGAGCCTGTGATGCGGCCGAATACGATTGCTCCACGGTCAGCCGGCCTGCCGAACCCAATCGCTGCCTTAGATCGCGCGATCGAATCAACTCCACCAGCCGCGAGACCCACTCGTCCTCAGTCGAAGCCAGCAAGCCGTTCTCCCGGTCGCGGATTATCTGTGAGTTGACCCCCGTCGGCGAGCAAACAGCCGGTACTCCAAGCGACATGTATTGCAGAGCCTTCAGCCCGCACTTGCCGCGATTCCAACGCTCGTCAGGCACCGGCATCACTCCGATGCCGATCCCCCGCAGATCCTCCACCTCGGTTTGAGCGCGCCACGGCCTCAGATCCACGTCGATGCCGTCGATACGAAATTGAGGCGCGCCGATAACTCGCAGCGTGAACCGTTCTTGTTTCGCCAGCCTTATCAGCGCGCCGCGAAGAGTATCGAGGTGCTGCACGGTGCTGTGGCTTCCGGTCCAGCCAATTACGATCGGCTTCTGCTCCACCGCCTTCGATGGTGTGAACCTCGCGGTGTCGATTGTAGTTGGGATGATCGTGACCTTGTCGGTCACTTCGAGCGCGTAATCGGCGAGAAACTGGTTCCCCGCCATCACGTGAGAAGCGAGCTTGCAAATGGTTCGCGTCTTCGATGGAAACTTGAGCCGGCTCAAATACCCGTTCGATGGGCTGACGTAAGGCACGAATACCGCATCGTCGAAGTCGAAGATTATCGGCTTCTTCGATCGAGCTATCATCCGTTCAATAAGCGGCGGGCCGAGGAGCGCAGCCTCTCTCAAGATATATACGGCATCAAAATCGTGGACGCGGCTCAGCGCCGATAGTCGCCGGGCACAGGCGGCGAAGATCAATTTCGCTTTGGTGAGCATTCTTCCGGGCTTGTATACAAGCTCGTGCAGCTCATCGCATTCAAAGGGCTCGTAAGCTATCTCGACGCCGCGCTGCCGTAGGAATGGCTCCCATTGCTCGATTCGGAACCGTTGGCTCGGTATAGCGTCGTATGGTCCGGGAACCAGAGCCAGCACTCTCATAGTCGAGGAACCGTTACGGGTCATCTTTGCGTCAGCCCTCCCTGTCGCACAACTTTCTGGGGGACGAGGCGCATCGCTCCTGCCGGAGCGGGCCGCTGCATATCCTGCGCGCGCAGTCCTTTCTTTTCCGACTTGCGGCGCGCGCGGCGCTCGACTCCTACCGCGGCGAAGATCAGAAGCCATGGGAGAAGCTGCGCGCGCTGTCTATAAATCAACCCGATGTTTCCGAACATCATGCTGTAGAGCAGCCCCAGTCCGAAGAGGAAGAAGAGCATCGGCTGAATATCGTTGAATCGTTTTCTTATCGCGAACCACATACCGGGCAAGACGCCCGCGAAGAAGAGCCACCACCATACGAGAAGCTCCGGCAGCGTCAACGCCATGCGAAGACTGCCGCCTCCGAGCTCCCACGGGAACGGCGCAAGCAGCAGGTGCGCTCCGCCTACGACAACCGAAAGCCCAAACCCGCTGCTTGTTCGCATATCGTAAGGATTGTCGACGCCCGAACCGGTGTCCTTTGCGATGTTGCCTCTGAAGCTTTCGATCTGTTTCAGGTCGAACTTTTCGAACTCGGCTTCGTGCTGCACCAGCACGCCCGACATAACGACCATCGGAACAACCAGCGCGGCCACTCCTAGCAGAGACGTGATCGACGTCTTGCCCTTGCTGAACTGCGGAAGGATCAATGCAAGCGCGACGGCGCCGCCCGCTATATAGGCCGCGTAAAACCTGAACGGGATCACCAGCACGATCGCGAGCGCGCAGAACAGGAGGTGCCTGACCGAAAAGCCCGAAACCTTCAACCTCACGCAGCAGTAGAGCGCGATCGTTTCGAGCAGAATAACCACCGGCTCCTTCACCGTCTGCGAAGACCAAATCACCATCGAGGGAATGAAACACGTCCACCAGCCGACACGCATCGCTGCCCATTCCGAAAACAGCGTTCGCGCGATGCGATAAGCGAATACAACCGTCAGGGCTCCAAAAAAACAATTGAGCACGGCGGCCGGCATCCGAGCGGGCGAGTCGGTCACGTAAAAGAGCGCGCCGACGAGGTAGCCGTAGCCTTTGTGGTGTCCCTGGAACGCGCCGGTCAGCACGGACGGCAGATCGAACAGACCGATGCCGCTTCGAGTCCATTGCGAATTCAAAGCGAGTCCCGACATCCAGCCGCTTGAATCTTCGTCGCCCAGCACGTTCACGAGCCCGTATTCATAGATGACGATCGACAGCAGGAAGCGAACGCCGAACGCGTAGAGGAACAGCTTTATCTGCGATCTCATCGTCAGGCGGTGCTGCCAGGTCAGATGGAGCAACGCTATCGCCGCCATCGACATGACCAGGAAGAGCACGATTCCCGAAAAGAGATCGTTGTCTTTCATAACGCCGCCTCACAGGAAGCCGCCTGCGTCCGCTGTTTCAGAGCAACCGCGTCATATAGTTTTCGGTAGCGCACGGTTCCGACCGAGTCGAGATCGAAACAGCGTCTTGCGATCTTGCGGCAGCGCGCGCCGCAATCGCTCTCGCTTCGAAGCGCTTCGACCCGGTCGAGCGCTTCGGCATACGCGTCGTTGTTGAAGCCGCGGAGAATCACGCCTACGCGATTCGCTTCGATCAATTCGTCCAGGTCCCCGATGCCGGCGTTGCTCAGAACGGGCAGCCCGCTTGCGAGATACTCGGCGATTTTTGTCGGCGACGATGCGACCTTCGAATAACACGTCTTGATGAATGACAACGCTATGTCGGAAGCCTTCAGATAAAGCGGTACGCGATCCGGCGCCGCTTTTGTCACGCTGAAGTCGCGCGGCGAAACGCCTGCCTCGCTCAAAGGCCTGCTTATCATCGATGGATCGCTTTGAGTGACGATCAACGTGTACGTCCGGTGATCTCGCTTGTGGGCCGCCGCGATGAAGCTTGTCATTTCGTTCGTGAGATACCAGCCGCCGAGCGCGCCTACGTAAATCAGGACTTTCCGATCGACGCCGATACCAAGCTCGCTCCTGATTGCCTCTCTCGAGATGATGTTGGCGGCGTCAAAGCGATCGAAATCCACGCAGCACGGAATCACCTCGATCGGTTTCGAGGCCGCGTTGCGGCTGGTTTTAAAAATGGCTCGGGCCCTTTCCGTTAGCACGACGAATCCGTCGGAGGTCTTTATCAACGCTCGCTCCGCGCGTTTAGTGAGCCGATACAGCAGACCATTCTCAGGCCAAAGTCCGGCGTCAACATACTCTTCAGGCATGAACCCTCGAACATCGAAGATCATTCGGCCGCCCGCGATCCGTTTCGCCAGCGCCGCCATCGCGGCGGGCACGTACCCGCGCGCATGCAGCAGGCCGATACGCTCTCTTCTTATGAGCCGCGAGGCCGATGCCGTCCCACGTGCAATGTCGAACAGAGTCGCGGGCAGCGTAGGCCGCTTGTGATAAGGCAGACACGACCAGCGAATGCCCTGGGAAGCGAGCTGCTCTCGCGATCTGGTTATCTCGACTGCGTTCCATGATCTCTTCAATTCCGGTTCGAACGTCATAAGCCAGACAGCAACACCCGATTCACTCAAGCCGCGGAGATAAGGAAGCACCTGAGTTTGAACGAGGGGCTCACGCAATCCGAAGTATGAAATGTAGAGCGAGCGAATTGAGCCGCTTTTCATGAGACTACGGGCTGATCTTCGGTTCGTGCGGCGCCTTCCTTCTGAATCGCGGCCTGTATCCAACCGGCGAACGACGCGGCGTCGATGACCAGAAGAATTACTCCGGTGCAGGCGAACTGGATCGGATTCAGGAGTTGCCGGATATCACGGCCGTCGCGGCGCTCCCAGATGTTCTTCGCAACGCGCGCAAACGAGACGAGCAACAACCCGAGCAGCCACCATGCGCTCTGCGCCAGGGCGAGCGCGATAAAGGGAAGCGCGGTTAGATAATTTCTTGCGAGGCCGTAATGCCAGTCCCATTGCCGTCCCGCCCACACGTTGTGCTTCGAATAGAGAAGGAACTTTCGGAAGGTGGCGCCAATCGTCGGCCTGAGATGCCATCGAGCCGTAGCCCGCGGAGCCCAGCCGGTTTTGAACCCGCGCTCCTTGATGCGCTCGGTGAAAAACAGATCTTCGGCGGCGCGAAGATTCGGGAAGCCGCCTACCTCTTTCCAGACCTCCCGGTGAAGCATCGCCGAAGCGATTGAAGGACCTCGCAACTTTACTCCATCGTGTTCGCGCCGCGGAGCGACATAGGCCAGTGAAGCGCATCGTTCAAAGAACGTGGTCACGAGCGGCTCGTAGTTTCCGTATACGACTCGCACTCGATCATCCTGCTCAGCGGCTTCAATCAGACGCTGGAGCCACTGCGGCTCGAGCTCGATACCTGCATCGGTCAGCGCTACCCAATCATTCTGAGCCGCGGCGATTCCAATATTCCGGCCGCGGCCGGGAGTCGCTTCACCCGCCTCGATCACTCGAATCCGCGGCCGCGCGTCTTTCGTCCCGCTTCTCTCTTCAGGGTCGCCGCCTGATTCGCGTCTTGCCGCCGTCTCACGAATCAAACGAACCGTCTCGTCCTTGCTGCCTCCGTCGACGAAAATCACTTCGTCGGGCGCGCGAGTCTGCGCGGCGATGCTTGCGATCAGCTTCTCTATGCACTTCGCTTCATCGCGCACAGGAACAACCAGGCTGACGCGAAGTTTATCCGAGAATTGATCAGTCATTTGCTGTGAGAGCGGCCGGCGTGAGCATTTCAATGCGGCCGCGAACATGGAACCTGGAAATCATTACAAGCACAAACAGCGAGGCCGCGAAGCTGGCCAGCATCATCGCCATTATCAAAACGCGCGGCGGCGCGACATTTATATAGAGCGGGCGCGCCAATGTCGTCGCTATCGAACCTGAGGCCACAACCGAGATAAACCTGATTCTGCGCGACAGCGGGTGAGCAGCAGCGACGACGCACGCAAACGGAACTATCAGCAACAACGCGCGATCCCAGTCCGGCAGCAGCAGCAGAGGCATCGCCGTCATCATTATCGAGAAGTCTTGAAGATCGGCGCTCAGCTCGCGCCATCCGCGGAGTTGAGCGCAAACGCTCAGCACCGCTACAAACAACAGCGGCCACACGGCCGACCACGACCAGATATAAAGCGTCTTCGGATAATTCGCGGCCCCGCCCTGATGATATATCCATTGCTGATAACCGATGGCGCCCTGGAAGAAGCCTCCCCAGCCGCTTACGCCGCTGCGAGCGCCCGGCAGGGTCCACATCACGGCAATCAAAAGAACCGCCGGCAACAATCCATTCAAGCACGCCGCTCGATGGCCTCGGCGATATGCGTGAAGCATCCAGACGAAGCCCAACCATAAACCGTACTCTTTAGTCAGCGCTGCAAGGCACGCAAAGATAAGCCCAAGCGCGAGCTTGCCGCGGTCGAGCGCGGCGATAGTCAAGACTGTTAGCAGCAGAAGAGTCGAATCGACCAGCACAGGTGTGTGGCCGAACGTCGCCGCCGCCGGAATTCCAACAGCGGCAATCGTGAAAGCCTGCCACTCCGAGGAGCTATTTCTTCTTCGCAAAATAACGAAGAGCACTAACAAAGCCGCCGGAATTTCTATCGACGTCAGTAACCTGAATACATCGGCCGCATCAAGCTTCGTCAAGGAAACAATCGCGGCAGCAGCATACGGCTTAACTATCCGGGTGTTGATCGGGACCGAGACGGCTTCGCCTCTGCTCAGCGCGAGGTAGAGATTTCCGTCCGTTGAAATGAACTGCCGCCCGCCTTCATAGACGAACTGAAACGCGTACACCGTCAGCGCCGCCGCGAACGCGAGCCATACCCATGCGGGCCGCGGTCTGTCGCTTCCTGTCCGTGAGTCGAGCGGTTCAGCTTGATTCATTATCAACCAGCGGCAGGAGCCGCGCTCTCGGTCTTGCGCGGACCCATCAATAGTTGCCGCGCGCATCCCCAGAACGGGCGCTGCGCAATGCCTTCGGGATGAGTCACGAGAGCCTGAAAGAGATAGGCTCCTGCTCGGCGCGTATTGCCGGCCTTGCTTGCCGCGTAGGATTGCCTCAACAGTTTTGTAGCCGCGCACCAGCGGCGACCCGGGCCGTTGAGCTGTTTCTCATAGATCTTCGCGATCGCGTCGAAGTCTTCGTCAAACCTCACCGACTCGGCGACCGTTTTGCTGCTGTCGTGGAGTCTATAACCCGCGACCGTTTGCTGCAGGCGCTCGCATTTGTGGCCGGCCAATAGAAGCCGCACGTATAACTCGTGATCGAAACAGTATTGCCAGCGCTCATTGAATCCGGCTTCCAGCAACTCGCGCCGCCAGAACATCCCGGGCTGCGGCGCTCGATAAGCCCACGACAGACAGTGCGCCGCGGATTTCGGGACGTCGGTTGCTACAAGCTCGGTTTTGCCGTCGTTCCAGAAGTACTGCGTGTCGCCGCAAAGCCATTTGCATTGCGGCTCGCGGTTGAATCGCGCCGCGGCTGCATCGAAGGCTCCAGCCAGATAGATGTCGTCGCTGTTTATGTACGCGACAATGTCGCCGGCGGCGCGAGCGAGTCCCTTGTTGATCGCATGCGTCTGTCCGCGATCGGATTCGCTGACCCAGTAGGCGAGGTGCTTCTCGTAACGCTTGATGATTTCGACGCTGTTGTCGCGGCTTCCTCCGTCGATGACGATGTATTCAAGATCAGGATACGCCTGGTCGAGCACTGATTTAATCGTCTCTTCCAGGTACTGCCCCTGATTGAACGACGGCGTTATGATCGAGAATTTCAAGCGGCTCATGTTATTCCGATGAAGCGGATCAGCTTATTTCGAGACGGCGATGTCTGATTCATGTCCGATGCTCCGCTCTCGAGCGATTGCTCTCGCCTTCGAACGATGCTCAGAGAGCAGCGCCGGGAGCACTCGCGCCAAATGCCTTATACCACTCAATCGTCCGGCGCAGTCCTTCTTCGAACCCGACCTCGGCCGTGAAGCCGAATCGTTCCTTTGCGCGGCTGACGTCGAGACAGCGTCGAGGCTGCCCGTCCGGCTTGGACGCGTCCCATTTGAGATCCCCTTTGAAGCCGGTGAGCCGAGCAATCAAATGAGCAAGATCGATTATGGAAATCTCAAACCCGGCGCCGAGATTCACAGGCTCGGATGAGTCATAGCTCTCGGCGGCCATTAAGATTCCGCGGGCGCAATCATCCGCGAAGAGAAATTCGCGTGTCGCCCTGCCTGTTCCCCACACTTCAATCGCCGATTCGTTTCGCCGAACCGCTTCGACACACTTTCGTATCAGCGCCGGTATTACATGCGACGAATGCAGGTCGAAGTTGTCGCGAGGGCCGTACAGGTTCACCGGCAACAGGAAGATCGAGTTGAGGCCGTACTGCTCGCGGTACGATTGCGACTGTACAAGCATCATCTTCTTGGCGAGTCCATACGGCGCATTGGTTTCTTCGGGGTAGCCGTTCCACAAGTCTTCTTCCCGAAACGGAACCGGAGTGTGCTTTGGATAAGAGCAAATCGTTCCCAGCGCTACAAACTTCTCGATGCCGCGCTTGCGGGCTTCTTCGACAAGCTCGACGCCCATGATCAGGTTGTCGTAAAAGTAGCGTCCGGGATTCTCTCTATTAGCTCCGATGCCGCCCACAACCGCTGCAAGATGAATCACGCTGTCGGGCCGCGCCGCGTCGTAGAGCTTCCTTATTGCTGCTCTATCGCGGAGGTCATATTCCGCCGAGCGCGGTATCTCAATCGACTGGCAGCCGGCGGCGCGCAGCCGCTCGACTACGTACGAACCGAGAAAGCCCGCGCCGCCAGTCACCACAACTCGGCGCTGTTTCCAGAAACCGCTTTTCATAAGTGGTAACTGTCGTGGCCGCCGGTCACCGCGAATTCGACCGGTGCGTCGGCGAGCAATCGCTCGCGTCGGGCAAGCTTGAGATCGGAGTCGACCATCATTCCGACCAGCTCCTTAAAGGTCGTCTTTGGTTCCCATCTAAGACTTGCTCGCGCTTTCGCGGGGTCGCCGAGCAGCGTGTCCACTTCGGCGGGCCGAAAGTAATTCGGATCGATTTCGACGTGGCGGCGCCAATCAAGGTCGAGCAAACTGAAGGTCTCTTCCACAAACTCGCGAACCGAGTGCTGCTCTCCGGTGGCGATCACATAGTCTTCAGGCTCGTGCTGTTGCAGCATCATCCACATCGCTTCGACATAGTCTTTTGCAAAGCCCCAGTCGCGGCGCGCATCAAGATTCCCGAGATAGAGTTTGTCCTGCAGCCCCATTTTTATTCGGGTCGCAGCCCGAGTGATCTTCCTTGTGACGAAGGTCTCGCCTCGGCGCGGGCTCTCGTGATTGAACAGGATTCCGTTGCAGGCGAACAGGCCGTAGCTCTCGCGATAGTTCACGGTGATGTGATAGGCGTAAGCTTTTGCGCAGCCGTAGGGAGACCGTGGATAAAACGGCGTCCGCTCCGTCTGAGGCGTTTCGAGCACTTTCCCGAACAGCTCCGAGCTGGAGGCCTGATAGAATCGGGGCCGCAGTCCTATATCGCGTATTGCTTCAAGCAATCGCACGGTTCCCAGGGCCGTAACTTCGGCGGTGTATTCGGGCACGTCGAACGAGACTCGAACGTGCGATTGGGCTCCGAGGTTGTAGATCTCATCCGGTTGAAGATCGCGCAGAATCTTGTTGAGCGAGCTTGCGTCGTTCAGATCTCCGTAGAACATTCGCAGCTTCACGTTCTCTTCATGCGGATCCTGATAGATGTGCTCGATGCGATCCGTGTTGAAGGAAGAAGATCGGCGGACGATGCCGTAGACCTCATAACCTTTTTGTATGAGAAGTTCGGCGAGGTAGGAACCATCCTGTCCGGTGATCCCTGTTATTAAGGCTCTTTTCATATTGTTTTACTCGCATCCCGCCGGGATGCTTCCGATGCTCGTGTGATCTCTGTTCTATTCGCATCCAGGCATGCACTGAGTTCGACCATTCCCGACTTGCATCCCAGAGGGACGCCCTGAGTTCGGCCGTTCCCGACTTGCACCCCAGAGGAATGCCCTGAGTTCGGCCGTTCCCGACTTGCATCCCAGGAGGATGCGCCGATGCATCCCGTAGGGATGCCTTGAAAATAGCCCAGCACTTCAGTGCTGGGTTGCTGAGCGCCTTTTCGACGCTCGTCCCGTAGGGACGAGATGACGCTTTCGGATCGTCATCGGTCGTGCCCACGGCACTCCGCGAATCGTGAACGTGGCCGCACCCACCAGTGAACTGGTGGGCTACTTTCTCTGCGTCCCCAGGGGACGCGAATCGGAGTGAACGTGCCCGCACCCACCAGTGAACTGGTGGGCTATTTTCTCTGCGTCCCCAGGGGACGCGAATCGGAGTGAACGTGCCGACACCCACCAGTGAACTGGTGGGCTACTTTCGCCGCATCCCGACGGGATGTGAGAGCGATCGCCTATTTTCCGGATACGATTGCATCTATGACGTACCGCTGTTGATATTCGTCCAGAGCGTTATGAAACGGCAGCCGCACGAGTCGGGCGCTTACATCCTCGGTCACTGGAAGGTCGCCTCGTCGATAGCCGTACTCTTCACCCTTGCCTGATAAATGCAGGGGAAGATAATGAAAAACAGATTGAATGCCGTAACCACGAAGCCGTTGAATGAGCGCGTCCCTCTGTTCTTCCGAAGGCATCAGGGCGTAGAACATGTGATAAGGCTGCTCGCAATGCTCAGGCACGTAGGGCAGCGTCGCTCCGTTGGCATCGCTCCAGCTCGCGAGCCCTTCAAAATAACGTTCCGAGAGATCTCGTCGATGAGCGGTGATCCGCTCATGCGCTTCGAGCTGTGCGCAGAGAAAAGCCGCGAGCATATCCGAGAGTACGTAGCTGGAACCCACGTCGACCCACGTGTACTTGTCCACCTGTCCTCGAATGAACCTGCTTCGATTCGTTCCTTTTTCTCTTATGATCTCGGCGCCCTCGATGTAAGCAGGATCGTTGATCAACAATGCTCCGCCTTCGCCGCAGGTGAAATTCTTTGTCTCGTGAAAGCTCAGCGCTGCCAGCGAACCGAGCGATCCAAGCGGCCGGCCTTTGTATCGAGCGAACAGCCCCTGTGCATTGTCTTCGATGACGGGGATGTTCTTTGCACCGGCCAATGCGTTGATCTCATCCATCTCGCAGGCGACCCCGGCGTAGTGAACCGCGAAGATCGCGCGCGTTCGATCGGTGATCAGATCGGAGACCAACCGCTCGTCCATATTGAGAGTGTCCGGCCTGATGTCTACAAAGACCGGCCGCGCTCCACGCAGCACGAACGCATTGACCGTGGATACAAACGTGAACGATGGAACGATTACTTCGTCGCCCGGCTGAATACCGATAAGGAGAGCCGACATCTCGAGTGCGTGAGTACAGGAAGTCGTTAACAGCACGCGATCGACGCCAAGCTCGGTCTCGAGAAGCCGCTCAACCCTTTTTGTATATGGCCCGTCTCCGGCTATATGGCCTCGCTCGATTGCGTCGGTCATATAAGCGAGCTCGTTACCGTTCGAACAGGCTCGGTTGAATGGAATATCGGCGAGGACGGCTGTCTTGGACTCGCCTCGATCTTCTTTAAGCATTTTGGTCCGTCAACTCCTCGTACAACGCGCGGTATCGAGACGCCTGAGTCTCCATGGCGCATTCACGAGCCGCGCCCTCGCGGCAGCTCTCTTGAGTAATCAAACCTGTATCCGATTGTTCCATCACTTGCTGAATTCCTCGGGCCATATCAGACGCGCTTCGCGATTCCGCGAGATAGCCGTTGATCCCGCTTCTGATGTAATCCGGAGCGCCGCCGCATTCCGCGAATGCGACGACAGGCGTCCCGCACATCAGCGATTCGGGAATCATCAGCGGGCCCGCGTCTTCGACTGATGGACAGACAAACAAATCGGCGGCCTGATAGGCGCAAGCGAGAACTCGTTCGTCGCTCAAATAGCCCAGCTCTAAGCGATCGAAACGAATCCGTTCCATCAGCTCGGATTTGCTCTGGCCCGCGATCAGCACCAGCGGCCGATCGGAGGAGGGAACACGTTCGTGAAGATGCGCGAGTGCTTCAACAAGATAGCTCATGCCCTTGCGCTCGTCGTTATGGTCTGTCGCGCCGAAGAAGATGATCTTCCGGTCGATAGGAAGATTCAGCAGGCGGCGCGCCGATGCGCGCTCAACCGGAAAGAAGATTGTTTGATCGATGCCGTAAGGTATTTTGACCGCGCGCGCTCGCGAGAAGAGGGAGCTTCTGTATACTTTGTCGATAACCCACTCGGTCGCGCCGACAAACGTGATGGGCACATCGCGCAGCCATCTTCGCTTCGACTCCAGCGATGATCTCGATGCGTCATCGCGGCCGCTTGATCTTATAACGCGGCATTCGCCGCATTGCTTCTCGAATCCGGTGCACCCGTAGGAATAATGGCAGCCTCCAGTGAGCGGCGCGAGATCCATTGCGGTCCAGACGATCGGAGTTCGGTAGCGCTCCCACAATCCGCGAATCTGGCGGCTTGTAAGGAATCGCGATACCCAGTGAAGGTGAATGATCTCGGGAATCATCGGTAGAGCAAGCTTGGCGAGGTCGATCGTCGCGTATCGATCAGGAAAAAACGTCGACCGGGGATTGATCTCGCTCAGCAGCCGCGTTTGTGCGCGCTGGATGATGCTGTTCCGAATTCTGCCTCTCACGCTTCCGCCGTACCCGTTCAATATTCTGGATTCGGGTTTCGAGTTATTGGCAACAACCATCCACGAATCGCAGCCGGTTCCGAGCAGCGATCGATGAATGTTGTAGGCGGCGCGGCCTGCTCCACCCTGAGCGCCCTCGGTGCTGAAGTGCACGATTTTGAGAGACCTCGCAGTTTCGCGCGGCCCAATAGAATGGCTCGGCTCAATGCTGATGTGATTATTTGCGACCATTTGAAAGAATCGAGTTAGAGAACGGCTTTGTATGGATCAATCTCGGCTTCAACTCACTGCTGAAGAGTTCATGTAGGGGCGGGCGTCTCAGCCCGCCCCTACATGTGACGAAGATCGCGACGAAGATCAGGGCCGCCATGCATACAAATGCAAGAGGTACTTTCCGTCCGGCACGGCGGAGAACGGCGTTGGAACATCGTTGCCCGGCATATCCGGAGCCGACCGGGCGAAGTTGAATGTTAAACGCAACCCGGCCGCCGTCAGGATCGAAAGTAAATCGCCGAGCCGGTCATTCTTGTCATCGCGCCCGTGAATCTCGCAGGCCAGGCGCCTCACAAGACCGACCTTTCCGCTCTGACACAAGTCGCGAATCACGCTGTATTCGGCTCCTTCAATGTCCATCTTCAGCATATCAACCGGCTCATTGATGAGATCGGCGAGCCTGATGGCCATCACGCGATTTGACGATTGGCTCTCGTCGACTCTGCCGCCGTCGGCGTGTTCAGCATTGAAACTGACTTCGCCGTCGCGGTTCCACGCCGCCGCGTTTATAACACTCACATGCGTCAGGTTCAGAGAAGAGATATTCCGTCTCAAAACCGCCGCGATTTCGGGGTCGGCCTCGATTACGGTGACGGTCGCTTCAGGATAGAGCTGCTTGAAGCGGATCACGCTCATTCCGACGTTCCCGCCGCAGTCGATGATTACCGGAGCGGTTTCCGCGGTGTTGAAGTCATAGCACTTTTGAACGAAGATCTCTTGAAACTGATACCTGAGCGACGGCCCATCCACGTATGAGATAGGACCAAACGGAAAGCTGAAGCGCCCCGGCCTATAACGCTGCTCACGGGCCGTGAACCGCGCGAGCCGAACATCCGTCTCACGCTCGCTCCTAGGCTTTAAGCCGAATGTGTGTCTAGCACAGTAGTAAGCACGCAAACCGGCCCTGATGATTCGCCGGAATTGATTGTTGAGAACAAACTCAGAAACGGCTACTGACATAAATGCTCTTTATCGAACAAAGCCGCCAAGACGCTCGGCCTTTGCGGCGCACCTGAAATAAAGATTTCGGCGCTGGGGATACACCGTTTCAAGAATACTTACGTATGGGAAATGAGCTTCGAGCAACTTCCTGAGCTCGCCGGACGAGCTGAAGTGATGCCTTTCGCCAAGAAGATCGCTTGTGTGATCGGCGATCTTGGCGCTTCCAACGAGGACTCCGTCTTCTCCGATGGCCAGAGCGATCTTGTCGCACAGAGTATGGATCGAGTTTTCATCGAAGTACTGGATCGATGCGTCCCACGTAACCACGTCGTAAGATGACTTCGGAAAAGGTGACTCGACGATGTCCATGCAGTGATAATCGATGACTTCGCTCGCGTGCACCGCTCGAGCTCGTTCAATGCATTCTCCGCTGAAATCAACGGCGTCTACGTGGGCAGCGGTCAGGCTAAAAAAATGATACGGATAAAAGCCGTCCGCGCAGCAAAGATCCAGGACCGAGCATCCGGACGAGATGACCTCGCGCGCGTAAACGCCTCGCTCAAGCCATTGCGAATTACGAGTCGTGTTCCAGGTATGCAGATCAGTGCGATGGTCATACCAGAGCGGCGCTCTCGGCCCGTACCATTCAATCGCCTGCTTTCGCGCATAGTGCTTGCGCAAAGAGCGCTCCATCCATCTCGCCTTGAACGAAGGCAATCCGCGAATCCAAGCGCGAGCTATCTTATTGAGCAGATCGTGAACCCGCCTGGAGCCGGACTCCTGGATCAAGAGCAGGCCGAGTTTTTCGAGGCCGCCCTTGATCGCCGCCTTAAGCAGCGGCTGGTTCTCTGCGTTCGATCTTGGAACCGACATAGTGCTTTTGCTCAACTAACCGCCTGTTGCAGCGGATGCGAATAGTGCGCATCTATCAATGACAAGAGCTCGCGCATACGGTTGAAGTAGCTGTGTTCGCGCAGCGTCCGCGCTTGTCCGCCTTTCGCTATCGCCCGGCGCTCTTCATCATGTTCGAGATAAAACCTGATTGACTCGGAGCAATCTTCCGGAGTGCTGTAGGTGACGACTTCGGCTCCAGGCTCAAACAATTCGTTAAGATTGGCCTTCGCATCCGTGACCAAACAAGCGCCAGCGCCCGTTGCTTCATACAAGCGAAGATTATTTGCGTAATCTTCGGCGATCCCGATGTGAGAGTTTAACGTGAGCTTCGACCGTCCGAGAATTCGGTACATCTCGATTCCCCAGGCGTTTCCTTGATAGCAGCCTCGAATCGGAGAGTTCGCGGGGAGCCGGTCGACTCCACTGCCCCAAATCTTAATCGGCGTCGTCAGGCAGAGATGTTCAAGCAGCGCGATTCTCGTCTGATGTGCTGTTGAAAGACTGCCGACGAACGAGACCGGTATATCTCTATCGCAGTCGCTCATCGAATTCAGGACCGACGGATCAAAGCCGAGCCTGTTGAGCTCACTGGAAACGCCGATGCTTCTGAAGTGCTCTACGAAGTTCGGCAATGAAGAGATGATCAGGTCGTAAGTCGTAAGATCCTGGCCTTGAGGAAGCGGCGACGCAATCTGTCCCACAAGAAGTCCGTAGTATTGCCGCAACTCGCCGAGAAATGACGCGTCGATCATGTGAAGATCCTGATTGAGTACAACATCAGGCCGAATGTGTTTTATCTGGGCCGCGAGTATTTCATTGATCCACGGCTGCTCATTGTCGAGAGATTGCAGGACGGTATGAAACAGTCTCTTCAGGCGGCGCACGGGCGTTTTGGCAGCCGCCCGCCGGGCCAGTTGCAGCGTGCTGCGCACTTGCTTATTGCCAAGCGCGCCGCCGCGCTCGTCGACATTCGCGCCGTGCTCACGAGCCCATGCCTTCTGCAGGTATTCGTTGTTGGCGTATATGTCCCACGCCTCGTGCCCCAGCCTTCGCAGATTGTTCGAATAGAAATTCGCCACACCGAATAGACTCTCGTAACGCGCCTGAAGCTGGCTCTCATACGGCTGATGGCTGAGGCCTTCATTGCCTGAGTACAGCCATTCGAGATAGTCCGGATAATCGGTGTTGAGAATCAGTATTCTGAGGCCCATCGGTCCGTCTTCTTCGTCAAATCAAAAATCAAGCTTGTATATGAGAGCGGACGCTCCTGGTTGCGCTCGTCGAACCTGGCCGAGCGCTCGATGAATCCATCGGAGATGCGCCACGGCTTCCAGTGAAACTCGCCTTCCGAGTCATAGTACTCGAGAAACTCACAGCTCCAATTCGTGCCCGCGATAAGCCGCTCGATTGAGCTGCAGTCGTACAGCACCTTGTGATCGGAGGAGCCCTCGCCGGTGCCTCCGGGTTTAACGCTCTCAATGTAAGCAGGCTCCGGATGAAAGCCGTCCGGCGCCGCAATCCGAATCGACCCGGTCATCGCGACAAAGGGTTCAATGTTTGCAAGAAAAGTCAGGAACTGAGATTCCGTCCAATGCTCTATAACGTGCTCGGCGAGTATTCGGTCTATGCTGGATTCGGAAAACAGAGCGGACCAGTCGCCGGCATCCAGGGCATCGAGCGAGTGCCGGTCGGTTATCAGCCATCCGTCGTAGTTCGATCCGCGAGGACCGATGAAGAACTCGGTCGTGCCCGCTCCGATTACAAGACGGATCATCTGATGTTTGCTCCGCACTCGCTTTGCTTCGGCGCGAAGCCGTCGTTGAGCCAACTTTTTGGTCAGCTTTTCACGCAACGATGACACTCGCGCGGCTGACGCGCTGATCTGGCTGTGTGAAGCGCTCATAATGTTTTTTTCTTCGGTCTCAGCCCTACTTCTAGCCGATTAACGCGGGATCGCGAGCGTTTGCTCCTCGCCTATGAAACTTCTTGCGTCGGCGATGACCTTCGATACGCCTTCGGCGAACGATACAAGCGGTCTCCATCCGGGCAACAAATTTACGGGATCGACTATCAGCTCTTCGCCGCCAGCTTCGCCGGTCCTGACTTCTGCGTTCAACTGACCCGCAACTTCTTCTGCGACTTGTCGAATGGTCAACCATTCGCTTCCCGAGATGTCGGCAGTCTTAAAGTCTCCGTCGAACAGACGAATCAGCGCTTCAACGCAGTCGCTCTTGTAAATGAATCGCCTGCGCTCATTTCCCTTCGTAAGCAGCTCAATAGTTCCGGTCCTTAGCGCCGCCAGCACGCAATCCGTGATCACGTGACTGCGCGCGTCGGGGCTTTCCCAGCCGTAGGTGTTCCAGAGCCGCGCTATCTTTCCGCCAAGCTGACGGGCCCAGTTCTCCGCCATCAGCTTTGTCATCCCGTAGGCGTTCGGCTGTCCCGCAAGCTGCGAGGTCACAAACAGGAAAGGCTTCTTTGTTTGTGAAAGTATCTCGAACACTCGCGATGAAAGCTCGCAGTTGTGCTTGAACATCTGGTGCTGCCTATCAGGAGCGCCGATGTACTTCGCTCCGCCGGTATCCCAGGCGAGGAACCACACGCGGTCGAAACCATCAAATAAACGGGCATCAACATACCTCAGATCACAGCCGCTCTTGATGTCGAGCGACATCGCCTCGTTTCCCCGTGAACGCAACGCCGAAACCAGTTCGGACCCGATCAGACCGTCTCCGCCAAGCACCAGTTCGTTCATATCGATTTATGATTGAAATCCCAGAGAGTCCTTTGCATTCGTCCGACATCCCGAAGGGATGTGCTGACAATAGCCCACCGATTAATCGGTGGGTTCTACGCGGCCTTGCGACTTAGTCCCGAAGGGACGGCTGATGTTCCAAGATCGCACCTCATTGAGAGAATGCTCGTATAAGGTAATCATGCCAGGAAAAAAGTTCTCTCACCGACCTGCTTAGGCTCAGCGTCCGTCTGACCCCACGTCTCCGCGTTGAGATAAGGAATCCCTTTTTCAGGATCAAAGACGTTGCCTTGATGATCCAGAGTAGCGTTCCTGCAGGATTCCGGATGATCGAGGTGATAGTGCCGGCCGAGCACTCGCGGCACCGCTCCGTGATGATAAAGCTGCGCCAGCCCGTGCCCGTCGCAGGAAATCCTTCGATCAGTCAATGACTCATCGTATCCGCGAGCCGTCATCCAGAGATCGCGATGAGCCAGGACAAAATCGCCGCTGACCGAAAACATCTTTTTGTCCGCGCTGAACTCGCCGAGCACGGCATCACCCGTAAGGTCTGACGGTTTGATCGAGCTGCCGCTCCACCTGATGTTCACGTTGTGACTGCAGTATGCCGCGTTCGTTCGAAGCCTGCTCATTCGCTCGAACATATCGGGTCCGATCAGCACATCGGCATTGGCCGCGCAGATCCAAGGAGCTTTCGCTCTTCGAATGCCGACGTTCTTTGCGAAGTACTCCATCATCGGCATCTTCGGGTTTGTGCAGCATTGCTTGTGGCGCTCGGGACTGACGATATATACGCGCAGATTCTTGAATTTCTTTACAAGCCATTCGGCGTCGGAAGGCTGAGTCGGCAACGGATTCCATTCGACGTAGATCGCTTCGATGAAGCGCTCATACTGGAGGTTCCATTCAAGAGTCGCGGCAAGCCTGCCCCTGAAATCGCCGCCGTAGTTGTCGTTGCGTCCGGTGACCACAAGCGCGAACTTCGGATCGGAGTCGACCTCCGCGTTGAGATCGCTCAGATCGGACAGACGCCACCTGACCCGGCTGGCACGATCGATAACGAGATTGGTTCGCCATTCGATTCCGGACCGAATGCGATTCACGATTCCCACCGGGTTACTGGTCATTTGTCACAATTTGTCGGTCACGATTTGTCACTGGTCATTTGTTACTTGTCACTTGTCTCGGAGGCGCATTAGCGGACTGCGTGATAGGCGCGTCTGGCGACCCGCCACCACAGCGGCCGATCTGTCGCGTTCGGGACCGGTATAAGCGCCGGAACCTTGTAGCCCGGAACCGATTCGATGGCGTGGCCGTTCGTTCGATATTCGGTTTCGACCACGTGTTCGTCCTTTGTCAGAGTCAGTCCGAGAACGTCGGCGGGCTTCCTGCTCTCGCTGAACATTCCAAAGCGCCGGGTCGGCCATCGAAGATCGACGGCGCCTGCCATCGCAAGCCCCGAATCCCACACCAGGTCGAGCGGTCTGTTCAACTCGAACCACATACTCATATCCACTGTGAGCACCGCCCGGCCGCCCGGCTTCAGAACGCGAGCGATCTCCTGCATTCCTCGGCGCCGAACGTCGGGCGGAACGTGTTCCATAACGCTGATGCAGAAGACTCGATCCTGTGAATCGGTCTCGAGCGGAAGCTCGTCCATATCGCCGAGAACAATCTTTAGACCGGTTCGCTCGACAAACTCTCGGCTCACTCCATGCGCTTTGTACTTAATTCCGGAGTCGAATAGATCGGGATCGACGCCGGTGACATCGCAACCCGCGACTTCTTTCAAATACACGGTAAAAGCGGTCATTCCGCAGCCGATATCGGCGGCCTTCATCGCGGGCTTCAAATCCGCGGAGATGATTGAGAACGGATATTCCCACAGTCGCGAGGCATAGAACGCCGGCGTGTTCAGGAGCCCTTGCGACCACGGGTAGCGCTCGGCGTTCACGTCGCTGTGATCGGCCAGCATGTAGCGGACGCTTATCTCATCCATGGCTTTGTTGATAGCCATGAATTCGTTCGACATGACTTCGTCTACGGTAGCAAATCTAGTTAGAGGCGTTTCCATTCTTGTTCACCTGTACCGGTTCGGTCCATTCGGATTGAAGGCGTATGAAGCCGCCTACGTCTTCGAGCCAGATCGAGCCAAGGCTCTCATCGGAGTAGACCTCGAAAGTGATCGCGCCAGGTACGTAATCCAGAAAGACGCGAGAGGAGCGGGCTCCTACGCTCAGGCTGTAGATTCCCGGGCTCAAGACATTTCTGTCGATTCTGCATCGGAGTGAATACTCTCCGGGCTCGAGCGTCGAGATCGCTCCATAATGATGGCTGCTGCGGCACTCGACTACGTTGACGTTGTCCTGAGAGCTGACCGCTACTCCAAACGCAACTTCGTCGACTCCTCGCTTGACGTTGAATCCGAGCTCGAGGTCTATAGGATCGCCGGCTCGAATCACCGCGCGGCGGTCTTCGGAACAGATTCGAATGCTCGCTATCTGAAGCGTTTCGCCGGCTCCATGCGGGCGGCTCGTTCGCGAGAGATCAACTTCGTCGGCCTGGACGCTGGATAACTCCGATATGTAGTGGTCTATGGCAGCCGCCGCTGTTCCTTGAAACGAGACCTGACCGCTGCTCAAGAAAATTCCTCGAGTGCACAGGCTGCGTATCGCGGTCATGTTATGACTGACGAACAGAACCGTGCGGCCCTGTTTCGCGACATCGCCCATTTTGCCGAGGCACTTCTTTTGAAAGGCCGCGTCTCCGACAGCAAGCACTTCATCGATGAGCAGGATTTCCGGCTCCAGGTGCGCGGCCACCGAGAACGCCAATCGCATATACATACCGCTGGAGTAGTGTTTGACGGGTGTGTCCACGAACTTTTCGACTTCGGCGAAAGCTACGATCTCATCGAACTTCTCGGCTATCTCGGTTCGCTTCATTCCGAGAATCGCCCCATTGAGAAAGATGTTTTCGCGGCCGGTAAGCTCGGGATGAAACCCGGTTCCCACCTCCAGCAGGCTGCCTACGCGGCCGTGTAGATCGATCTCGCCAGTTGTCGGCTCGGTTATTCGCGACAGGACCTTGAGCAGCGTAGACTTTCCCGCGCCGTTACGGCCGATTATTCCGACTACTTCGCCCGCTTCGACATGGAAGCTCACGTCCCGCAGCGCCCATATCATATTGTCCGCCGCAGCTCGGTTCGCTCGCAGGCGATTGAGCGGCGCTCGGACGAAGCCGCTGATCGACTCGCGAAGAGTGGAGTACGCGGCCTGCCTGGCTCC
Source organism: Blastocatellia bacterium AA13 (assembly GCA_003222245.1). Taxonomy (GTDB): domain Bacteria; phylum Acidobacteriota; class Blastocatellia; order UBA7656; family UBA7656; genus QHVH01. The sequence goes on from QHVH01000020.1 coordinate 69,696, forward strand.
TATTCGGTACTGCTTAGAAATATTTCGAGCTTGTATGATCATTAATTTTTGCGGTCAGTTCTCAGCGGTCATTAGCTCTTAATTCTCAGCTCTCAGTGCTCAGCTCCCAGCCTCCGTGGATTGCTAATCCGCTCCCTTTGGCTCATCGCTGATCCGCTCTAAACCACATCGGCGAATTCTTTTTCCATGCGCCGAAATTCGAATGCCGCAAACACGAGTATGGCGAGACTCATTGCCGCCGAGATTGCCAGAGCGCTGTAGTCAAGAGTCGAACCCAATAACGCCGCGCGATAAGCTTCAACGATTCCAGTCATCGGGTTCAGCTTCAAAAGCCAGCGCCATTTCTCCGGCACAAGGCTCATCGGATAGATGATCGGAGTCGCGAACATCCAGAGCTGAATCCCAAACGGCAGCGCGTACCGAATATCTCGATATTTGACGTTTAACGCCGACATCCAGAGTCCGATGCCAAGCGCCAGCAACGAAGTCAACAGCACCGGCAGCGGCAATATCAGAACCGCCGCGGTTACCGGCACTCGATAGCCGGCCATCAACACGAGCATAATCAAAAAGGCAATCGCGAAATCGACCAGCCCGGCCGCTACAGCGGCTCCCGGAATAATCATTCGCGGGAAATAAACCTTGGTTATCAGGTTCGAATTTCCGACAAGGCTGTTGCCGCTGTTGTTCAAAGCGTTCGAGAAGAACGTCCACACCATCAGGCCCGCGTATGCAAAGACGGGGTAGGGAATTCCATCCGAGCCGATGCCCGCCAGCTTGCCGAAGAAGAGCCAGAATACGATCATAGCGGCCAGCGGTTGAAGCACCGCCCACGCCGCTCCAAGCAAGGTCTGTTTGTACCGAACCTTCACGTCTCGCCAGGTCAGGAAGTAGAGCAGCTCTCGATAGTCCCACAGGTCTCGAAGATTGATCGCGGCCCATTTACGGCTCGGGCGAATCCGAACAGTGAACGGATCAGTCTCTTGAGCTTCCTTAGCGTTTTGTAAAGGCAGGCTGTATGAATTCTCCATCGATCCTTTCATTCACAAGAATCCGGCGCGGTCTATTTAACGGATCGTTCGCTGTAGTCGCCGTAGTATCGATAGTAGTAGTAGCTGTCGTAGCCTTCGCGGCGAAGGTCCAGATTGTTAAGCACAACTCCGAAGATCTTCGCTCCGACCGTGGCAAGTTCCTGGCGCCCGCGTTTCAAGACTTCTCTTGTGCTCTTGCCGCCGTGAACCACCAGTATCACTCCGTCGACCAGAGTCGACAGGATCACCGGATCGGTGACGTGCATAAGCGGAGGCGAGTCGATCACTATGTGGTCATACCGCTCGCAGAGCATCGCCAGCATATTCTTCATCTTCTCGGAGCTGATCAACTCCGCTGGATTCGGCGGAATCGGACCGCAGGTAAGTATCGATAAGTTGGGAATCGGAAGCTTCTGGATCAAGCCGTCGATCGCAACGTCGCGTGAAAGATAATTCGAGAGCCCGTGCGAATGATCGATTCCGAGCGCCTTATGAGTGGACGGTTTTCGCAGATCGCAATCGACGATGAGAACCGAGGCGCCAAGCTGCGCAAGGGAAATCGCCGTGTTTATCGCGGTGAACGTCTTCCCTTCGCCCGGCTGCCCGCTGGTTATGAGAATGGTCTTGGGCGGATTGCCTGCCGTGCTCAACAGAACGGATGTTCTCAACACGCGATAGGCTTCGGCGGCCGACGAACGCGTATCGAGCGTTGCAAGCGTCGAGGCGGCCCGCTGCAATCCGGCCGCGGCCGGCGCGGAACCGTTGGCGCCGAGCGCGCCCTGTCCCTTCGCGGTAAGAAGTTTCGGACGGCTCGACGTGATCGCGGGAATGATCCCGAGCGCGGGCAACTGCGCGTATCGATTCACGTCTTCAACCGACTTGATCGTGTTGTCGAAGTATTCAAGCACGAAGGCAAGGCCGATTCCGGCGACGAGACTCAGGAACAGGCCGATCAGGATTCCTCGCATGCGATTAGGCCCTATTGGTCCGCCGGGCGGCTGCGCAGGTTCGATAACTCGCATGTTGTTGTGCTGCTCGGCTACCTGCACGCGCGCCTGACTCTGCTTCTGTAGAAAATCCGTGTATAGCGTCTTCGCGGTTTCGACGTTCTGCCTCAGAATATTGAAGGTAATCGCGTCCTGATTCTGCTGAGCCGCGTCGATCTTCGCCCGCTCGAGCGATTCCTTTAGCGCCGTTTCATCGCGAATCGCGCGCTCGTATTCGGCCTTGAGCCTGGCTTCCAAATCGCCTCGACTGCGGTTGATCTGTTCCTGAATCGTCACCATCTGATTTCGAATCTCGACGACTCGCGGATGATCCGCTCCGAACTTGACGTCAAGCTCTCGCGCTTTGACCTCGAGTTCGTTCAGCCGAGCCTGAAGCCCGGTCAGTTTCGAATCGGTGAAGGCCTCCGTGGCGACATCGATGTTGCCGCCCTTGACCTGCTGGTATAGCGATTCTTTGAGTTTTCTTTGGACTTCGGCCGTGGTTACCTGAGTGTAAAGCTGAGCCAGCTTGTTGACCGCGGGCGCTTCTTTGCCGTCCGTGGAGAATAGATTGTGTTCGCGAGTGTAGTTGGCCAGCTCTTCTTCGGCCTTCTGTACTTCGGCCCTTCGCTCACGAACCATTGTATTCAACCAGTCCGAGGTCTTGGTGAACTTCTCGGTCTTGTTGCTGAAGCTCCGGTTGATGAAAGCGGCGGCTACGGTATTGGAGATCGTGGCCGCGAGCTTCGGATCGGTGTGCGAATAATTGATGACCAGCAGCCGCGTGTCTTCGAGCGGCTCGGGCGAAAGATTGCCGGACAATACGGCTACGAACGGCGCGAGGCGCGCGCTTTCTTCGGGTGAGCGGTCAATGCCGCCTTCGATCTGTACCCCGGGCTCGAGCACGGGAAGCTCGCTTGTGACTTCCTGTTTGAACTTGCTCCCGATCGTCTGAACAGCTTCGACCAGCGACTTCTTTCTCGTTACTTCCATGAACTGCGGGTTGTGGTCGAGACCGAGATGAATGACTACATCTTCAAGAAGGGGACGGCTCATCAGCGTCCGAATCTTTGTCTTCATCACGAGAGAGGTGTAGTAAGCGTCGTCCGATTCGTCGGTGCTTATGACCACGTCGCCGGACTTCACGAGCGTCCGGTTTTCCTTCTCGATTTCGATTGTGGTCGACGCCTTGTACATCGACTTGGTGCGAAACATTTCGAGGGTGACGATGGTGGTGACGATCAACGCAATCAGCGAAATCAGCCACAGTCGCTTGCGAACCGTGCGCCAGATTGCGCGGATGTTTATTCTGTCGTCCGCCTCTCCGTAGCCGTAGCTGCCTGTCGCGTAAGCTTCAGGATAACCGACTGCTCGTGGATAGCCCGGACGGCCAAACGCCATCTCCTCCGGCTTTATCCTTTCGATGTCGGTCCGTTCATCTGACATACTCAACTTCTCCCGTCGTTACTGGAGTATTGGCGCTTAGAAATCGGCGGAATGGGCTTTATCAGCCAATTTCAGGCCATCATCAACATCGGGAAGAGTGCTGTCCCGATGTATCTATTGCTTCCGTTGAATCCGATAATTCCGTTTATACGCTCCGTGACTCTATGGAATGGGCGCGCGCATAACGCTCATGCCGAACGCCTTGATCAAACTGCTTCTGAAAGCTTTTCCGCCGCTCTTTGGAATCTGGATGATGTCGTTTGCCACTAGCGGCATATCGTCCGCCTTGCCGTGCATTATCTTCTTGACGTCGACCTTGATCTCGGTGCGAGCGCCGGTCTTGGGATCTTCTCGGAATACAATTCCTTCGTCGGATGCGACACTGGTCACGCCCTGGGCGATCGACAACGCCTGCCGCAGCGTGGCGCCCTCTTTCAACTTGTACTCGCCAGGAGTCCGCACTTCTCCCGAAATGAAGAACACATCGGTGGCCGGAATGTTGATAAAATCGCCCGGCCGAATGTCGCGATCCTGGCTGAACTCGCCCTTTAGCAGTCCGTTGATGTGCGCCGCGAACATCTCGTAAGTGGGCGCGGATTGATCGGCCCCGGCCTCGTGCCTATGTTCACGGATGATGTAAGCAGTCGAGCCGTGATTATCCGTCAGGCCGCCGGCCATCACGATCAGCTTGAACAGCGAAGGCTGGCCTTCAATTTGATATACGCCCGGCGTTCGAACCGAGCCTTGAATCAGAAAGGTCCGGCTATTGTAGTTCTTGACCAATATACGAACGCGAGGATTCTTCAGGTAGTTCGGCTTCAGCTTATCGACTATCAATTTCTGCAATTCCGCCGGCGTTTTATCGAGAACTTTGATTTTTCCTATGTAATCGAGATCGAGCGTACCGTCGGCTCTGACAGTGTACGAACCCGACAGCGATTCCGCGTCGTCCACCTGAATGTCAATCACATCCTTCGCGCCTATTCGATAATCTTCGTCCTGTGAATACAGGGTTGACTTGGAGGGCGCGGCTTTATCCGGTGAAGTCCCGGCCGGCTCTTTGACCGCGCCGGTTTCGACCTGTCGAGGCCGGCTCTCCTGCGCAAGCGCGGCCGATGCAGCCAAAATGACAAGCCCGACCAAAGCGCCGGCTCGAATCCATCTGTGATTGAGTTCCATAATCACCTCCAGCACCGGCCTCATATGGTCGTATGAGCGACTCACAAGGCCGTACTGCATCTCACAATCCGCTCATCGCCGCCGCGCTGGGCGGAGCATCGAGTTCGATGACTTCGGGTTCAGCAACAACGCTGTGATGACGGTGCGTTCGCACCCGTCGTTTTGCGGCCACAAGGCTGATGTTCGATTGCACGGCGAGGAGCGTCAAAAACACGAGCGCGTTCGACGGCAATTGCAGATTGAAATCGATCAGGCTGTGCACAAGCATCGCGAATATCCCGCCTGCGCTGCCTATGGCTACTGCCGACACGAGCGGGTCGTGCGCACGGGCGGATTTCAACATCGATCGACCGATGACGATCAAAAACCAGAGCGCGAGCGCTCCGGCTACGATTCCGCCGTCCGCGACAAGTTGCAGATAGTCGTTGTGCGCTTGCGCTACGACAAGCGAGCCGTCGCTCTCCGAATAGATCGGATAAGCCGTTTGATACGCGCCGATTCCAACGCCGAAGATCGGGTTTGCCTTGATCATCGCGATGGTATCGCGCCAGATCCATCCACGGCTCATAAAGAATGTTTCGGATTGAGAGGCCTCGCCGCTCTTTGCTACTCGATTGATGACCGGATCGGAGCCGATCCAGAGAACACCAGCTCCGATCGTAACAAAAATAAGCAAAACGAATGCGGCCGGCGCCAGAACGCTCGAAACCGACATCGGAAGCCGCCAGAGCCGCGGCGAGCGTTATCAACATTCCCATCAATCCCGCGAAGTGATTGTGATTGACAAACGGTCCGAATGGAGACGCCGACTGTGTATTGGGCCGAAACCAATAAAGCTTACCGTTCCAGGTGAAGTGCTGAACAAGTCCGAACACCGCGAGAGCAAGCCCGAATACAACCAGAAAATTCGCGGCCGCGCGCAACCGGCCGTGCGATACCAGAAAATTCGCCCCGAGCAGATACATCGAAAACGCGCTGAAGAGCGCAAGGGCCGCCGACCGAGACGCTTCCTGATCCTTAGAGAGATTTGTGATTGTGCTTTGCGCCAATGCGAGCGCTGCCAGGCCGCCGATAGGAAGCGCTGCCGCCGGAATTCTGAAATGCAGGCGTTTATCGACCGCTAATTTAATGCCCCACAAGAGCAGCAATATGGCCGTCCCTGTTTCCCATAAAGCCGCGGACCAGGGCTCGACCGCGCCGTGCGCAAGCGCGGTGAACGCCAATAGCGCGAAGAAGCCGGCAATAATGGATCGATCGAGAATCCTGCTCATCGCCCGTCAGCCTCTCTTATTGCAAAGTCGTCGAGCCAGATCGTCCCTCTCATCGGTTCGTCGTAGCTGTACCGAGGCTCGCGCCTCAGGCCGACGTTAAGAAGGGCATAGGATGCGCTCTGTCCGCTCATCTGTTGAGGCGCGATGAACCTCATGCTCACTCGGCGCCAATCATTCGAGCCTTCCTCAATCTTCTCGGTAGCCGCTACCACGGTCGAAGATCGGCCGTCGGTCACTGTGATCTGAGGCCCTTCCGCGGCGATGAGAGATTGAGTCTTCACCCAGCATTCCAAGATGTAGGCGGCTCCGGGACGAACAAGCACCGGCTGCCGCAATTCTCCCGCGAGCCTCGTCGTGTCTCGTCCGGTAAAATCGATGCGAAGCGACATCGCTCCGGTATGGCCGCGGTGCTGATCGATCGTTACTCGCGCGAACTCGCTCGATGTGAGAGTCCAGTCGAACTGGCTAAAGTTTCTTTCGATTGACGACTCAAACCCGCCGTTCCAGATTATTGGACGATCCGATCCGGCGCCGAGAGAAGCCAGCCATAACGAGCGAGCCGGTTCGTGCAGACCCGCGGCGATTAGAGCGCTGATCACAGAGCCTAGCTCTCCGCGAGGAAGCTGCGCCGCGTTTCCGCTCGCTCCGACTATTCTGATTGCATCGTCGAAGCGCGATTGATTGAGAAGGAATTTTGCGAGTGCGAGCTTTGACTCGGTCGTCTCGGGCGTTACTGCTTCAACGGCGGCTACGCTGCCGCCTGAAGCGCGCCAGGCGAGATCGATTGCCGAATTGAATCGATTCTTGTTGGAACCGATTGCTGGGCGAAACTCGTCGTATGATTCTGATAGCTTGCCCGAACGAACAAGCAGGTTAGCAAGCCGCCAGTGTGATTCTAGATTACTCGACGAAAGCCGAACTGCCGCGCGAAGCGACTCCTCGGCCGCGGCGCGGTCGCCTTGCATTTCTTGAACAAGAGCGAGTTGCTGCCTGAACGCATAGTTGAAGGGTGAGAGCCTGACCGCATTCTCCGCGTGTTTCTGAGCGCTGTTGAGATCTGGCTCCGCCTCGAGCAGGTAAGTGTCCGCGAGTCGCGATTGGATTCCCGATGAACCGGGCAGATATCTCGCGGCTTCGGTCAATGCGTCGCGGCTGATCTCTTTTCTCGGATCGGCCAGTGAGCCCGCGATCAGGTTCGTTGCGGCGGCATACACCAGGCCTGTGGCCGCGCCTGCGAAGGCAAGGACTATAAGCACCCGGAGCGCTGTTCGCTCCAGCTTTTTGTCCACGCAAAAGGATTGCATTTTGAAGTCGCGTTTCGAGCTGAGTGACATTCAAGCGCGGACGTATTGTCGATGTTGGCGAGAGCCTGAGACTGAATTGAGCAGGCTACGCCCACGCTCGTTAAACCTGAAGAGGAAGCCGTGGCATACGGCATTCAAATTAAACTGGGGGGGGTTGCTTCGAAACAGAGCCCACTGCTCGAAGCTTGAGCAATTCGGGGAAACGTGTTGGGGGTATTCGGATCCCTACTCTGCTAGCTACGGGGCCATCGTAGTCCTTGGGGGATCGGGGTATTAAAAATACTACACCCGATAGGAGGTGTCAATATTAACAATTTTTCTTGTTGCTACTCCCCAAACTACGACTCGGCGAAACTCGGATTAAATAATTTGTCGCCCCGCTATGCGAAACAGAAACATCAAACGCGCTGAAACCGCGCACATCTTATCACACGATTTCGCGTGGGTGAATCAAGATCAAGGCGCCGCCATTCGGCGCAGCTTCAGCATGAAGAATGCGCCTGCCACGGGTCCCGCCGTCAACAACATAAATGCCCATCGCCATCCGATCACCGAGGCCGCCAGCGGTAAGACCTGTATCGAGACTACGGTCACCGCGAATCCGACTCCGTTTTGTACCGTCAACGCGGTTCCCGTGTATTCCGGAGGGCAGTGCCGAGCGGCCAACGCCGAGAATTGCGGCGAGTCCGACACAACGAAGACGCCCCATATAATGATAAAGACCAGCAGCAAGGCGGCCGGAAGCGAGAACGAAAGCGCCGAGAGCGCGCAGCAGGCGCCGCTTATGGTCAATGATGCGATTGCTACAGTTATCTCGCCGGAGCGCCGGGATATCCACCCGCCTACCGCGCAGCCGATGGCGCCCGCCCCGATCGTGATAAAGGCAACGAGAGGGAGATAGCCGAGCCAATTCTCGGCGTGATCTCTGAAGCTTGCGCTAAGGTAGAAGGTCAACAGAGACCAGAATGCGTAGAGCTCCCACATATGCCCGAAGTATCCGAGAGCCGTATAGCGAAACGGCTTATGCTGAAACACCTTGAAGAGCATCGCGGGATCGAACCGAGCGCGAGCCCGCAAGTACGGGCCGTCGGCTGCCGCGCTCTGTATAATGAATCCGCCGGCTATTGATGACAGCGAAGCGATCGAGACGAGGACGCGCCAATCGAACCGCGCGCCGATCGCCTGAATGAGATAGGGCGACGCCGTGCCCATCGTCAACGCGCCGACGAGCAAACCGAGCCTCCATCCCAGTCCTGTCCGAAACCACATAGCGACTATTTTCATTCCCACCGGATATACACCCGCCAGCGTGAGCCCGGTTAGAAAGCGAAGAACGATGGCGGAAGCGAGCCCGGCTCCAAGCCAGGCAAAGGCAATGTTGAATGCGGCTCCGAGCAGGGCTGATACAAAAAAAACGCGCCTCGCGTTGAAACGATCGGAGAGATTTAGATATGCGTAAAGAAAGGTTCCAGTGATGAAACCGAGTTGCACGGCTATGGTGAGCCATGCGCTCTGAGCATCGCTCAGCTTCCATTGCTGCCTGAGAATTGGTCCAACGGCCGTTCCTGAGAGCCAGGTTGAAGAAGAAAGCAAAACAGCGATGCAAACCAGCGCGAGCGCTCGATTGGCTGAAGCGCTTGAAACCTCGGTCCGCGCCGAGGTGAGATCGCGCTCCTGCTGTAGACTGAAGTGGGGTTTGCTCAAACGCGAGATTCTACAGCGGCCCTCTCGCGGGGTAAAGAACGCGTCCAGCAACCGTGCACTGAAGAGCCCGGCTAAAAGTGAAAAGGACGCTTCGCGGCCGGAATACAAAATCGGGATTTATTTTCCGGCCTTCATATTAGAGGCCTCTTCCAATTAGAGACCTCTTCCAACAGTGACATAGTCCACCTTCCAAACATACGAGCTTACGATGAAGTCGATCGTCACGCTGTACTTCAGAAAGAACTGCGCCGACTGATTGGACACCGCCGTCATCATTATGCTGTCCTCGGGAAGATTGAACTCGCTTCTGATCTCCTCGATTCTCTTGCTGATCTTTTCGGGTTTCAGATTTTGATTCGCGGTAATTCTCGCCAGCTCGTCGACCTGGTGCTTTACCTGCTGTTCGTCCCAGTAGACGGGCACGATCTTTATCACGACGAAGAGCGCTGCGAGCGCGAGACCGATCGACAAGATGGCCTTTATGCTGACAGCTCCCCGCTCGCCCGCGCGCGATCCGACAGATTTCCGGTCCGACATTGCTCATCTCCTGAACGGCGGATTCACTTAGTCCTGAAGCGACTAAAGAACGCCTGCTGAATCAAAGGCAACCGCGGGGGCGTGATCCACTTTTTTGCGAGGGCTCCGGGTTAGTTCAAAGCAACGCTCTTCGAATAGAGGAGCGAATTACCCGGTTTGGTACGTCCGATCGTAAAACGACCTGGCCGATTTCTTTGGGGAGCACGAAGGTGAGGCGGCCGCGAACGGATTTCTTATCGTGCTGCATAGCCGCGATTATACCATTGAGCGCAATACTATTTGTTTTTGGCAGCGCTCCCACCCTGTGAATCGCCGAATCGATCTCTTCACGGCCGCTTTCCGGCAGTAGATCGATTGACTCCGATATTCGGGCGGCGGCCCGCATTCCGTGAGCGACCGCTTCTCCGTGGAGGAAGCGGCGATAGCGAGTCACCGCTTCGAGTGCGTGTCCGATTGTGTGGCCGAAGTTCAGGATTTTGCGCAATCCTGTCTCGCGCTCGTCGGCTCCAACGACCTCAGCCTTAATTGCGCAGGATCTTGCGATGAGATGCGATAGCTCATCGAGATCGCCATTGAGGATCGATTCCATCCGGTTGCTTATACGCCCGAACAATTGATGGTCTCTTATGACTCCGTATTTTATTGCTTCGAACAAGCCGGCCCTGAGCTGGCGCGGCGGTAGGGTGCTCAGTGTCTCGGGATCGATCACGACAAGAGAAGGTTGATGAAATGCGCCTATCAAATTTTTTCCCAGCGGATGATTCACGCCGGTCTTGCCGCCTACGGAACTGTCGATTTGCGCGAGAAGGGTAGTCGGCGCCTGTATGACTCTGATGCCGCGCAGATAGGTGGCTGCTACGAATCCGGCTAAATCGCCTACGACGCCTCCGCCAAGAGCGACGATTACATCCGAGCGTTCAACACGATTCGCGATCAGATGCGCATAGATTCCTTCAGCGACGCGCAGATTCTTGAAGCGCTCCCCATCTCCTATTCTGACCTTATCAATGGAGAAGCCGGCCTGTTTGAGTGATCGCGCCGCTCTGGCGCCGAAGATCGAGTCGACTCTTTCATTTGTTATCACGACGGCGCGTCTCGCGGAGTCTCCAAGCGCGTTGCGAGCGCGCGCTCCGAGCGAATCCAGGGCTCCGGATTCAATTTCGATATCATATGAGAGACGTTCCAGCTTGACCTTAATTGTCGGCATCAATATCTCGCCTTATCTTCATTGGGGCTTCGGCGGCCGGATTGGGCTTCGGCAGCCGGCAGACCGATCTTGATCGATCTCCTCAAACTTTAGAGTTTGCTTTGGCGGCCTGCCCCACGAAAAGTAGAGAATTATAGGATTGCCGCGCATTGGATGAAAGGCGCTTATCGGTTAGTTGAAAATCCGGCATCAGGTTGGCGACATTTTCACACTGATTCACAGGGGAGATCAGGCGGCCGGCCTGAGGAAGAGTTGTAGGGCTGGAAAATCGATCGGGTAAAAAAATAGGCGACGCAGCGTGGGATACTGCGTCGCCTTTCTTTTGGTCACCGTCCTCACCTCCGGTGACCAATCGAGACCAGGAAGTGATGTGTTACCATCACCCGTATCTCTTGCCCCATCCAGAGCGGAGCAATCAAAGTGCCAAATGATACCAGTACCCTGGTTGCCGTTTCTCTTCGAATTTTCATAGAGAACCAAGACTCGATCCCATCCTTCAACGTGCGCTGATGTGTAAAAAGTACATAGATGATAGAAATTATTACTTCGAAGCGTGCAAACACGAAAGGCCAACTGATTCTACTGGTGTCTGCTTCAAAATAGGGGTCGATTCGAAATCAATATTTTCATGAAAATACAGCTCTGAATAAGGGCTGCCATTCTTCGTCAGGCTCACGTAAGATGACCGATATGCATACACGCAGCTTAATCCCATCTCGTGCACAATGCTGTTCGGGCAAATCGACCTACACTGCCATTCAAGTGAATAAATCATCATCAGGAGGCTTGAGATCATAATGACCGAGCCGAAATCCAACAGCGCGCGAGCACCCCGCGAACGAACGCCAAAATTGCTTGTCCTTCGCTCGAAGATCGGGTGTAGAATAAGTGCCAAATCATTTGAGAGCACACGTTCCGAAAGAGGTAAGAAGGTTATGCGGCGATATGGGAACATAGCGGTGTTAATTTCGCTGGCTATAGTCGGCGCTTCCCGTGTACCACAGGCGCAGGGCGCCGCGCTCGGCTCGATTCGAGGATTCATCAAGGACGGAGCAGGCGAACCGCTGGCCGGTGCGATCGTTTTTGTACTCGGAGAACCAGTAGCTCCCGCGAAATCCGAGAAACCAATTAAACAGCTAAAAACCGACGACGAAGGCAAGTTCATTGCAACCGGAATCAATCCCGGCCGCTATGTGATAAAGGCCGCGGCAGCCGGATACAAGGCCGTCGAAGTTTCCGCTCTTGTAAAAGCCAACAAAGCCACAATATTCGATTCGATCTTACTCAGGCGGTCGGAGACGCTTGCGGATGAAACACTCGAGAACTCCGATTCCAAATACGCCGCACGCGCGTTGAAACGCACGATCTTCCACTTCGATGATCAAAAGAAATATCAGAAAGAGGACTCACGGATTCTCGCCGACGCCGTTACCGAAACGCACGGCTACGTGAGCGCCTTCTTTCAATCGGCTCCGAGCGACATGCGAGGGGCATCGTTCGCGGGAACAAATTTCGCGGTATCTCAGCAAGTTGAAAAGATCGGACATCTGTTGGTGAGCGGACAGGTGGGGCAGGGAATTGGCGCCCCGCAGCGCCTTCAAGCGCTCACGTCGATCAATGCCGGAGACCGCCATCAACTTTCAGTCGCCCTGGGATATGGAAGACTGCTCGTAACCGCTCCCGGAATTGAATCAAAACTCGGTCAAGTATCGGTTTCCGCTACTGACACGTGGCAGATCAGAGGCCCCTTTATCATTGTCTATGGAGTTGAGTTTGCCCGGTTCACCGAAGGCGCGAGCGGAGTGAGTATTCTCCCGAGGTTTGGAATTGCGGCTGATGCGGGACCGCGAACCAAGCTCTTTGCCGGATTCGTTCCGGGTTCCTCCTCCGACACGCAAGCCCAAATCACTTCGGAAACAGGAGAGGTTGTTTTTCCCGAGCAAAAGCCGGTCGCGGTGGCCTCTCTTCCTTCGGGTCTTTCGGAGCCAAGGCCAGACAGAAGCTTTCGACTTCAGTTTGGAGGAGAACAGATACTCTCAGAGAACTCGTCGATAGAGTTGATGGCTTTTGTGGATACGATCTCAGGAAAAGGTGTGGGGCTTCTCACTATACCGATCGACGGCGAGCATGCGGCGAGTCAGGGACTCAGGGCTTACGACCAGAATGGCGGAGCCAAGGGCGTGACAGTGGTCTTCAAGCACAAGCTCGGAAAAGCCTTCAACGGATGTATCGGGTATGCCTTCGGTGAAGGGCAACAACTGGATGCGCGAGGGATCTCCGATCCGGCAAGTCTTTTTGCACGCGGATTCTTCCACGTGATTACTGCCAAAGTGGACGGGCATTTCGTAAGAACCGGCACGAGAATATCTACGATATATAGGCTGTCATCCGGCCGCGCGGTCTTCGGAATAGATCCGTTCCAGGGAAAGATCTCGACATACGATCCGAACCTGAGCTTTCTTATTTCTCAGGAACTGCCGACTTTCAATTTGATTCCGGGCCAGTTAAGCGCCGTTCTCGACATGAGGAATCTCCTTGATCAACAGGCATCGGTCAATGACGACCAGCAGGAATTAATCAGCATTCGCTTTCATAGATTGGTCAGGGTGGGCGTCGCCCTTCGATTCTAATTTGATGCGGAGCCATTTCAGGATTGGGATAAGAGAACTGCTGCCCCTTCCAAAAACGCGGAACCAATGACGCTCGCGCGGAGGCTCGCTTAGAGGATTATCAGATTTGATTCATTTTTCGGTTAAGACGGAAAGCGATGTTGGGTCGAGCGAACGAGATTTTGGAAAGTTTCCGAAACAATGGACGGAAGGCAGCTTTACGCACGGGTGCTGCGAATCGGAATTAGCGTAATCAGTTCAGTAGCTGGACGTTGTCAGCAGGAATAATAATTGCTCCGAGCGCGGGTTTTGTCCCGTTGCAATGATCGGGGATTGGGTCCCTGATATGGGTCTACTGGCAAGCAAACTGAAGCTCCTACTTATACTGTCGGCTACGACAGCGCTTGTCGTCGTGGGAGTCCTGAATCTGCGCGATCGGCTTCGTCAGAAGCCAATTCCATATGACGGCATAAGCTGGGTCGATACGGCCGACGGGGTAAAGGCTCAGTCCGTCAGTGAAGATTCCCCTCTGGTGCTCGCGCTACGGCCGGGCGATTACGTTCGAGGGTTCCTGTATCACGGTAAATACGAGCTTGTTAAACAGGCCGAGAACGTCTCCCTATATCTGGATCGCGTTAAGGTCGGCGGCGATGCAAGGTACACCGTGTACCATTCTGATCCAGCGCTGCAGAACATCCTGCGAATCTCAGAGCCTGTATACGATGTCGACTTCAAAGTCACGTCCGCGCCCAAACACATCGGCCGAGATCTCTACCTCGCGCTTATCGGGCTCGTCTATTTAATCATCGGTTTATTCGTTCTCTTCAAGCAGAAGCGGGCCGCGCTCACCTATCACTTTTTTGCATGGTTTCTTGCCTCGTTCGCCGCCTATTTTCTCAATGCTACGACTGAGTTCACGCGGCTGGACAAGACGGTCGACTTTTTGGACTTTGCGGCGACCGCGATGCTGGCCCCCCTGTTTCTGCATTTCTGCATAAGATTTTCGACAAACAGAAAGTTGTTCCGCGGAATTCGCGGCATGTCGCTGTTGCTGTACGCGCCTGCCTTCATCCTGATCGTACTCAAGGCGCTCTGGCACTACCATCCGCGAACGTTCGGCAGAGGCGCGCTTATTGCAGTCGGAGACGCTCTCGAAATCAGCGAGCTGACTCAGTATTCGCTCTTTTTTGTAGCAGGCGGAGTGCTCTTGCTGCGAAGCTTCATTCGCGCAAAGAGCCCGGCCCTCAAGCAGCAGCTCAAATGGATTGTGTGGGGGTTGAGTCTCTCCGGGCTGCCCTTTGTGGTGCTCTACTTCATTCCATACGTTTCGAACATGGAAGTGACTCCGTTGATGGAGTCGCTCGCATACGGTCCGCTGATACTGATTCCACTTTCGTTTGGCTATTCCATCATTCGATTCCGCTTGATGGACGTGGACGTGATCGTAAGGCAGAGCTTCGTTCACGTGATGGCGACTATCGCGGTCGGCGCGATCTATATGGCGGTGCTCCTGGGTGTCGGCGATCTGGTGAAATTTATCTGGGCGACGGCGGATTTGAATTCGTGGACGACGCGCGCGGTCGTAGTCGGCGGCATGCTACTGGTCGCCATGCTCTTTGCCCCGATCAAAAATCGCCTCCAGTTCTATGCCGATAGGTGGTTCTACGGGGAGCGGTACACGCTGCGAATGGGATTGCAGGATTTTGGAAGGACTCTTTCACAGACTACCGCGCTTCCCCATCTCCTCGACTCGCTGGTGCGGCGTCTAGGCGATATGTTGTCGATCAGCAAAATAGTAGTGCTGATCGAAGACCCGAGTGCGCCTTCGGGCTTCCGGATTACGCGCGCGGCGGGACTTGAAGGCGATGTATATCTCCCGGAGGGGCTGAGGAGACTGCTCAGAGTTCATTCCATCGGGCGCGGTTACGTAGCCATCGACGATCTCGACGTGGATAGCCGCAATAGTTCGTCAGGTGACGACGGTCCGGACGACAACCCCATCGCTGACTCGACCCCCCAATCATCGCGGGAGATCTATTACTACTTTCCATGCATCGTCAGGGACAAGATGGTCGCGGTGATCGGTCTGGGCAGGACCGGCTCCGGAGCGCTTCTCAGCAGCGAAGACGTCGATTTGGTAAGGACCCTTTCGGGGTATGTAGCGGTTGCCATCGACAACAGCCTTCTATACAGATCCGAGATGGAGAAGGCCGATGAGCTTGCGAGGCTGAAGGAGTTTTCCGAGAACATCATTGAAAGTGTTTCGGTCGGCATACTGGTTGTCGATATGAGCGCCGAAATCACGACCTGGAATACCGCTCTCGAGCAGATATTCGGCATATCCAGAGAACAGGCAGTGGGCCGATTGATAGGCGATGTTGTCAGCTTCGATCTGATAGAGACGATACAGAGCGCGATGGGGACAGGCGGATGGGATGCACGCGAGGTGCGGCAAATTTACAAGTACAGCGCGTTGACCGACGACGGCCGTCCCAGAGTGTTGAACCTCGTTATCGCGCCGTTCGAGGCCGCCCGCGGAGTCGTGACCGGAACCCTGATTGTTATCGAAAACGTAACCGAGCGCGCCCAACTCGAACAGCAGCTCCTCGAACGCGAGAAGCTTTCCTCGATCGGCTTGCTGGCGGCAGGCGTAGCTCACGAAGTCAACACGCCGCTGGCCGGCATCTCTTCCTATGCACAGATGCTCCTGCAACAGGTATCGGATCGCGATCCCAATCATCTACTGCTTGAAAAGATTCACATGCAGACGGTTCGAGCTTCGGGCATCGTGAATAATCTTCTCAACTTTTCGCGAATGGGCGACGCGCAGTTCCGGGAAGTGGATATTAACAGGGTCTTGGACGATACGCTCCAACTGCTGGAACCGCAGCTTCGCAGCTCCGACATCCAGATTCGTCGCATAAATGGAGAGGATCTCCCGTTAGCGTGGGCCAACGCCTCCAAGCTTCAACAGGTATTCATGAATCTGATCCTCAACGCTCGCGACGCTATGCCGGTCGGCGGAACACTGTCGATTCATACGGGAGCCTTGGACGGGTCGCTTGTGTTGGACTTCAAGGACAGCGGAATGGGGATCGCTCCTGAGAACATCGCCAGAATCTATGATCCTTTCTTCACCACGAAGGAAGTTGGACGAGGCACCGGACTCGGTCTCGCGCTTTCCTATGGAATCATTCAGGAGCATGGCGGCCGAATCTTTGTAGAAAGCAAGCCTGGAGAAGGCGCGCACTTCACGATTAAACTTCCAACGGCGATGTCCCGGCAGATGCAAGTCGCCAGCGATTAAGACCAAAATCAGTAACATCGCAAGGAAGCCTGCCTGGACGACACTCGCGGTCCACGCGGCAGCATTTCAGATAATGTACTTATTCTAATATTCGGAGGCGCCAATGAAGGCGGTAGGGATAACCAGTCACGGCGGATCAGAAGTACTGGAGTTGATCGACTGTCCGCAACCGGAGATCGAATCGAACGAAGTCTTGGTAAGAATCAAAGCTTGTGCCTTGAACCATCTCGATATATGGATACGACGAGGACTGCCCGGCTTGAAACTCAAGATGCCGCACATTCTCGGCGCCGATATAGCCGGAACGGTCGAGGCCGTAGGCTCCCTGGTGCGGAATACCAAGCCGGGCGATGAAGTGCTTCTTTCGCCGAGCCTCTCCTGCATGCATTGCGAGTACTGCCTATCGGGCCGCGACAATTTGTGCGCTCAATACGATATGCTCGGGCTCCGCAGCCCCGGCGGCTATGCCGAGATGGTGAAGTGTCCTTCGGTCAACGTGCTTCCCAAACCGGCGAATCTCACTTTTGAGGAAGCGGCCTCGGTTCCGCTGGTCTTTCTGACTGCGTGGCACATGCTTGTAGGACGGGTCGATTTGCGTCCGGGCGAAATCGTCTTGGTTCACGCCGCGGGCAGCGGAGTCGGAATCGCCGCCATTCAGATCGGAAAGCTCCTTGGCGCGCGTGTGATCGCAACCGCGAGTACAAAGGAGAAACTCGATAAGGCCGCGCAGCTCGGCGCGGACGATCTGATCAACTATTCCGAGCACGATTTTCTCGATGAGATCAAACGCCTGACGAATAAGCGAGGAGTCGATGTCGTATTCGAGCACACCGGAGAAGCGACCTGGGAAAAGAGCGTGAGATCGCTCGTGCGAGGCGGAAGATTGGTGACTTGCGGAGCTACTTCGGGTCATAACGGCAATCTCGATATCCGGTATCTTTTCTCAAAACAGATCGCGTTGTTTGGGTCGTACATGGGCGGCAAGCCCGAGTTGTTGGAAGTATTGAAACACTTTGAGAGCGGCAGGCTGAAGCCGGTAGTCGACAGGGTCTTGCCGTTGGAAGCTGCCGCTGAGGCTCAGAAGGCGCTTGAGAACCGCGCACAATTTGGCAAGGTGGTGCTGACGCCGTAGCTTTTCCGATTAGTCTACGAGGCGTGTTCCGAGCGCAGCAAAACGACTCGAATTCTTTCCGCGACAATCCCAGGATACGGCCGTGGCCAGAGTCGCCTGGACGACCAAGTCACGGGAATAAACAACACGCCTCAGGAAAGAGATAGGGATAGAAGTTCAATTGAAGGTTTCCCGGACTCTTGCGAGCCCGGAGATCAAAGAATCGATTTCGTTTTTTGTGTTATAAAACGCGATCGAGGCGCGCGTGACGGCCGTCAATCCGAAGCGACGCATCAACGGCTCCGCGCAGCAATGACCCGTTCGAACCGCGATACCTTCCAAATCCAATATGGTTCCTACATCGTGGGGATGAACATTCTCGACTACAAAAGATATTACCGCGGCCTTTTTCGCGGCCGTGCCGACCACTCGGACCCCCCGCACTTCCGACAATGAGCTCATAGCATAAGAGAGCAGCTCCTGCTCGTAGGCGGTCGCGGCCTCCGATCCAATCAATTTCAAGTAGTCTATCGCCGCGCCCAATCCGATAACTCCGGCGATGTTCGGTGTTCCAGCTTCGAATTTATACGGAGGCGCGTTATAGATCGTCTTTTCGAAGCTCACGGAGCTGATCATATCGCCGCCGCCCTGATAAGGGATCATTGATTCGAAGAGGTGCGACTTGCCATACAGCACTCCGATTCCGGTCGGGCCATATAGCTTGTGTCCCGAAAACGCGTAGAAATCACAATCAAGATCGCTCACGTCAATCTCGAGGAGGTGCGGCGCCGATTGAGCTCCGTCCACCAGAACCGCAACATTGCGACGATGCGCCATCTCGACGATCTCTTTGATTGGATTAACCGTGCCAAGGACATGTGATACGTGCGGTACTGAGACAAATCTCGTGCGGTCGCTCAAGAGCTTGTCGAAATCATCCAGGTTTATTTCTCCCTGGTCGTTTATAGGAATCACGCGAAGGGCGGCGCCTCTTTCTTCGCTGATCATTTGCCACGGCACGATGTTGGAATGATGTTCCATGGCGGAGACCAGTATCTCATCGCCGGATTGAATGAGCCTGCGACAATAGCTCTGGGCAACGAGATTGATGGCCTCCGTAGTTCCGCGAACGAATACTATCTCCCTGGGATCGCGAGCGTGAAGAAATCGCTGAACCTTTACGCGGGCTTCTTCATAGGAGCGGGTCGCCCGCTCGCTCAGGTCATGAACTCCGCGATGTACGTTGGAATTATCGGCCGAATAATAATTACTGATGGCCGCGATTACCGAGGCAGGCCTTTGCGTTGTTGCGGCATTGTCGAGATAGACGAGCGGCCGGTCGTGAACTCGTTGACGCAAGATCGGGAAGTCTTCCCTGATGCGGCTTACATCGAAAGGCATCTCTATTTACGTCCTGAATGCCGCGGTCGATACCGCTCAAACCCCGCGCGAAGGGCCTCGAGCGGAAGCAAAGCGCACTTTTTCCGCGCAGGCGGTATGTCGCTCCTCAATGCCGAAACAAGATCGTCGTTCGAAACGTCGTCGCCTATTCTCAAGCCAACAATCATCTCGGTGAGCATCGATGCGGCGGCTATGCTGATCGCGCAGCCATCGCCTTGAAATCGAGCGGCGCTGATCACGTCGCCGCTCAATTCAACTTCAATCCTGATCCGATCGCCGCATAGCGGGTTGAACTCTTCATAAGAAATGGCCGGCGCCGACAGGCTGCCTTGGTTGCGAGGCTTCCGAAAGTGGTCGAGCAATATGTCGCTGTATAGTCGCGGCATTATATCTACCGGCGCTCTTCAATGTCTCACCGCCGCTCCCTCAATGGAGTACCCGGACGGCTCGCTTTGACGGCTACGGCTTCAGCCAGGATGCTCAAGGCGATATCGGCGGCATTTTCCGCGCCTATATCCAAACCACTGGGAACTCGCACGCGGGCCAACGCTTCGGGCGGGACATCGCTCTCCTCGAGAAATTTCAAGATAGCCTGGCCTCTTCGCTTGCTGCTCAACATTCCGATGTATGAGGCATCCGTATTCAGTATGATCTTCAGTACCGGAATATCGTACTTGTAGTCATGCGCCGCAAGGACTACATAAGTGGACGACGTGTAACGCAGGGATCGCGCAATCTCCGACGGAATTCCTACAAGAAGCTCATCCGCGGTCGGAAACCGATCCCTGGAGGCAAAACGTGGACGGCTATCCACTACAATCGTTTTGAGACCCAGAACCTTCGCGAGGCTGACGAGGGGCATAGCGACATGCGTTGCGCCGAATACGATTAGAGTGGGCGGCGGCCCGTGAACCTCGAAGAATACCTCGCGTGAAGATCCTGCTGAGTCAAGCGCGACGGTGCGAGAAACGCTTCTCTGTATCAGATCGAGCGCGACCGCGCGCGCCTGCTGATCGAGCTCGGAATTGCCGAGCGAGCCCGACATTCGCCCGTCTTGATACAGAACCGCCTTGCCCGCCGCGCCGTTAAGCAGCGTGGCCAGCACCGCGCACTTTCCGTTTTCAACTTCGCCGCGAATGATTTGGTAGACCTGCCGTAACCTGTCTTCGGAATTCGACAGATCCACAGGTTCGATCAGCACATCTATCGTTCCCGCGCAGGTGAATCCGCCTTCCCATGCATCTTCTTCGCCGAGGTTCATCGACAGCAGTTGAGGCTCAAATCGGGCGAGCGCCTGCTCGGACGCTTCGATGATACGGGCGTCAACACAGCCCCCAATCGTTACCGAGCCCCACAGGTGGCCTGCCTCGCCGACCCACATCTTCGCGCCTTCCCTCTTTGGGCTGGTTCCGCGAGTCGCAACAAGAGTGACCATCGCGATCCGCCGCTCGATCGCCGCGAGCTTATCAAGCTGATCAGAGACGTTGTCCATTTACTTCAAAGGACGAGATGGCATTCCAACGCTCTCAAACTCTGCAGGTTATGCAAAGGCGCAAACATATCTATGTGCGGCAATGCCGCCTGCATTCCGCGAGTCAACGGCTGGTACTCGGGATTCGCGAGCAGCGGATTCAGCCATATAAGCTTTCCCGCGCGCCTCTTTAAGCCGGAGAGCGATTCGGCGAGTTCTTCAGGCTCTCCGGTGTCCCACCCATCGCTCAAGATAACTACTATCGTGCGTCTGTCGACCAGCCTCGACCACTTGGAGTTGAAACCGCTGATGCTCGGACCAATAAGAGTGCCGCCGGACCATCCTCGCGTTTCTCTCAGAGATTCAAGCGCCAGCTCATAGGTTCTATTCTTCAAGCGCCCGGTTATTCGTTCGATCGACGTGCTGAAAACAAAGGTCTCCACTCGCGCGAGACTATTTTGAATCGCATAGACGAATTGAAGCAGGAGCCTGCTGTATATATCCATCGATCCGGACACGTCGCATAGCACCACGAGTCTGGTTTTCTTATTCTTGCGCCGTCTGAACGAAAGCTCGATCAACTCTCCACCTGTCTTCATCGCTGCCCGAATTGAGGCGCGCGGATTGACTCTGGAACCGCGCGGAGAAAGCTTCCATCGGCGGCTCGGCCTCGAATAGAGCCTTCTGACGATGCGCCTCGCGAGACGACCGATCTCTTCAAGGTCTTCGGCTGAAAACAGGCTGAAGTCTTTCTCATTATCAGCGGCGGTGTTCCCGGCCGCGGGCAGATTGATCTCGTTCGCATCGGTTCTCGACGCTCCCCAATTTTCAAGAAAGAAAGCCAATCCCTTTCGCTCTTGTTCTTGCGAGGAGCGAGGAGGTCGACGGCTCGTCGAACGGTTTTCGCTGCCGAAGTCGCGTTGCGGCGGTTTCGCGTTATCGAATCGATTCCAAAAGCGTTCAAACAGATCTTCGAATCGCTCGAATTCCTCCACGCATGACGTCAGAATGCCGCGGAGGCTTAAAAATATCTCCTCGCGGTCGCTCAGATCGATAAGGTCTAAGGTCCGGGCCGCGGCTATTGTTTCGGCCGGCGTAGCGCAAAGACCCTCTTCTCTCAACGCGCGACAAAAGAGCACCAACTCAGGAAGATTGGACTCGAGCTGCTTTGAATTCATGATCCCGAGCCTGCCATTTCATCGAAGCGACGGGAGATTTCCCTCTCGAACTTTTGCTGATCCGACTCGTCTTTGAGAAAGCAGCCCATTGTCTCGCGTACAACATCAATGTCGAGATGGCCGGCATTCAGAGCAACAAGAGATGCCGCCCAATCTATAGTCTCCGCGACGCCCGGTACTTTAGACAGACCCAGCGTCCGCGAATTTTGAATCACGCGGGTCAGTTCGGAAGAAAGGGCCTCGCCGATCGAGGGCACGCGCGCGCGCACAATCCGAAGCTCTTTTTCGAAAGGGGGGTAGTCGATCCAGAGATAGAGACATCTGCGCCTCAGCGCATCGGACAGCTCGCGTGAGCGATTCGACGTAAGCACTACGTGAGGCCGGTGGGTAGCCGCGATAGAACCGATCTCAGGAATCGTAATCTGAAACTCGGAAAGCACCTCCAGCAAGAACGCCTCGAACTCTTCGTCACTGCGATCCACTTCATCGATCAGGAGCACGGGAGAACGAGTCTGATCCGTGATGGCTTCCAGCAGCGGGCGCTTCAATAGAAATGCTTCGCTGAAAATCGACGCTTCTTTTTCTTCAACGCTGACCGGCGCCGACTCCTGCAGCTTGATGTGAAGTATCTGCTTCGAATAGTTCCATTCATAAAGCGCGGTGGTCGCGTCCAGTCCTTCATAACATTGAAGCCGTATGAGGCGCGTGCTCAGAGCGGCGGCGAGTACCTTGGCTATTTCAGTCTTGCCGACACCCGCCGGGCCTTCGATCAAGAGCGGCTTGGCCAGCGCCATCGCAAGATACAGCGATGTAGCAACAGCCGCATCGGTTACGTAGGCCTGCTGCTCGAGCAGCTCCCGAATTCTGCGGACCTCTTCTCTCACTGCTGCCTCGCCTCGGACAAGCGATTGAAGTCTTCCAACGTATTGATGTCTTCTGGAAAGGGTAAATCGATCTCGACAATTCCGACGAGATCGGGATTCGCATCGACCAGCTTCCACGCGGCTTTGTCGCCGTGCAGCTCGATGAGGCTGTCAAACAGCGGCCTCGCGAATACCATCGGGTGGCCCTTTCGTCCACGATATGAAGCCAGGACGATCTGATCGTTTCGCTCTCTGAAGAACTCGGCGACTTGACTGACTATTTCCGGACTAACTCCGGGCTGATCTCCAAGAAGAATCATTAAGGCATCCGATTCCGGATTGATCGCCGTTATGCCGGCCCTATAGGACGAGGCGCACCCTTCGGCAAACACCGGATTATCGACTACGGTCGCTTCTCGGAAATTCACTTGATTTCGGATTTCATCAGAGGCCCGCCCAAGAACTACGACAACCTCGTTGAGAGACCGGCTTTCCAGAGCTTGCGTGACAACCCATTCGAGCAGAGTCGTGCCGCGGTACGGTAGAAGCTGCTTAGGCCGTCCGAGCCGAGTCGACGCCCCGGCGCCGAGCACCAATCCGGAAATGAATTTCCTCATAGACCGCCGGCGCTTTCCGTCAGATAGGACTCGGGCGATCGTTCAAACGATTCTTTGCAGCGAACACAACAAAAGTAGAAGGTCGCGTCGTTGACAGCGGCGACGTATCTCGCCTTAGCGGTATCGACCATCATTCCGCAGACCGGATCACGAGATAAAGCGGAGGCAGGTGGAGGCTCTTGCAACGCCACATCATTCATCACCGGCAGCGCCGATCTCGGCCGTTCTGTTTGAGCATTGGTTTCGGCCGCGGATCTTCGCAATTGTATTATCTCGCCCATCACACTGAGCGCGATCTCGGGAAGCGTCTCGCCTCCGAGGCTCAGCCCCGCCGGGCACGTGACACGGTCGAGGTGTTCCGTCGGAACACCTTTGTCGCGCAGATACTGAAAGAGTCCCTTTGCCTTTTGCGTGCTTGCTATCAAACCAAGATATTTCGGAGTTGTGCCGGCCGCCGCCTCGAGCCCCTCTTCATCGCCGGGGCCCATCGTCGCGACTACTACATAGGTTTCGGAACTAATTCGCTCGCGCGCGGAGCGAAGATCCGTCAGCACGAGGTCAGCTTCGGGGAAGCGCGTTTGTGCGGCATCGGGATCGGCTACGCACACCTTAAAATCCAGCAGCTTGCCGAGTCCCGTCAGAATCTGAGCGATGGGCGAGGCGCCTATGATCAGGAGTTCGGGTTTGGGCAAAACTGGTTCAACATAGATTTCGAGCGAGCCGCCTCCGTGACAGGTCATGTGATGTGACTCGACCCCTTTCCAACCTTCGCGCGAATCGTCGAGGCTGATGCTTACGAGCTTCGGCTCTCCTGTCTGAAGGGCTTTCAGAGCCTCGCGAATGACTATGGGTTGAACGCACCCGCCGCCTATCCAACCTTCAATCGAGCCGTCGGGAAAGATGATGGCCTTCGACCCGGGCCTCGCCGACTGAGGGCTTTTATAGGCTACGACGGTCGCGACGACAAAGGGATGCTCTTCGGCGCGCAACCGCTCGGCTTGATCGAGAAGGGCGTTCCAGATTGTGTTCATATCGACTTGCTACAAGACGGACCCAGGAATTGAATCAATCGCTGAAGGCAAAAATCTCGAAATTAACCTCGAATGAGGCATAAAATCTTCGATCAATGCCCAGTCTAAGCTTCTATCCTCTCTCGCGTCCTTCACGTATGAACTCGATGATTTCTTTTGTTGAGACATTCAGCTTTATGCTTGCTACGTCTAATGCTCCACTTACTCACTCACTCCATTCTCCCGCAACAGCTTCCAAACCTTTGCGGGAGTGATCGGTATATCAATATGGCGAACCCCGAGATGCCACATCGCGTCGACGACCGCGTTCACGATCGCCGCCGGAGCACCCACCGTAGCCGATTCCCCAACGCCTTTCGCGCCTAACGGGTGATGCGGAGACGGAGTGCAGGTCTTATCCGTTTCCCACTTCGGCGTTTCCACCGCCGTCGGCAACAGATAGTTCATGAAGCTGCCGTTCAGATTGTTGCCGCTCTCGTCGTACTGAATCTCTTCGTACATCGCCGGAGCCAGCCCCATAGTCAAGCCGCCATGGATCTGCCCTTCGACAATCATCGGATTGATGATGTTGCCGCAGTCATCCACCGCGACGAACCTGCGGATCTTCACCTCGCCGGTTCCTTTGTCTATGTCCACGACGCAGATGTAGCTCCCGAACGGATAGGTGAGATTCGGCGGATCGTAGTAGTCGACCGCTTCGAGGCCCGCTTCCACTCCAGGCGGATGATTCGTATAAGCCGCAAGCGATATTTCTTGAATCGTCTTGGCGCGATCGGGCGAGCCTTTGACGAAGAATTTGCCCGGCTCCCACTCTAGATCGTCCTCGTGGGCTTCGAGTAAATACGCGGCTATCTTCCTGGCCTTGTCTCGAATCTTGCGCGCCGCCATGGCGCACGCAGCGCCCGCCACCGGAGTGCTCCGGCTTGCGTAGGTTCCCAGACCGTACGGCGCCGTGTCGGTGTCGCCCTCTTCGACGGCGATGTCGGCGACCGGAAAGCCAAGCTCTTCGGCGATGATCTGCGCGTAGGTAGTCTCGTGGCCCTGTCCCTGTGACTTGGTGCCGAACCGCGCGATCACCTTGCCGGTCGGATGAACCCGAATCTCCGCGCTGTCGAACATCTTCAGGCCAAGGATGTCGAAGTGCTTCGACGGGCCCGCGCCGACGATCTCTGTAAAGCTCGAGATACCAATCCCCGTCAACTCACCGCGGGCACGCTTCTCCGCCTGCTCTTTTCGAAGCTCGTCGTATTCGATTCGCTCCATTGCGAGCTTCAAAGCGGCCGCGTAGTTACCGCTGTCGTACTCCCATCCCAGCGCCGACTTATACGGGAACTGTTCCGGCTTGATGAAATTCTTGAACCTAAACTCGGCGGGATCCATTCCGATCTCGTGCGCCATCACATCCGCGATTCGCTCGATGGTGTGCACGGCTTCGGTGACGCGGAAGGAGCAGCGGTAGGCGATTCCACCGGGCGGCTTATTGGTGTAAGCGCCGTCCACTTCAACGTGGGCCGCTTTCAGGTCATAGGAACCGGTGCAGATGTGAAACAGACCGGCCGGAAACTTCGAGGGATTCGCGGCCGCATCGGTGTAGCCGTGATCGGCTATCGTTTTGATTCGCAGACCGGTGATCGTGCCGTCCTTTTTCCCCGCAAGCTCGGCGCTTATGTGATAGTCGCGAGCAAAGGAATCGGCCTGGAGATTTTCCATTCGATCTTCGATCCACTTGACGGGTTTGCCCGTGAGCACTGAGGCGGCGACCGCGATTACATAACCCGGATAGACCGGAACCTTGCCGCCGAAACCTCCGCCGATGTCGGGCGAGATGATTTGAATCTTGTGTTCGGCAAGACCGACGTGGCCGGCGACCAGAGCAAAGACCGTGCGAATCGCGTGCGGCGCCTGCGTGGTCATCCAGACCGTGAGCTTGCCCGTCACCTTGTTGAAATGGGCAACACAGCCGCAAGTCTCAATCGAAGAAACGTGAATCCGCGGAATGTAGATGTCCTCCTGGACCGTGACTTCGGCTTCCTGAAAGGTTTTGTCGGTAGCGGCTTTATCGCCCCACTCCCAGTGCCATATGTGATTGTCCTTCTTGCCCTCCTTGTCGGTGCGAAGAACCGGTGCATCGGGGAGCAGCGCTTTCTTCGGGTCGACGACGACGGGCAGCGGATCGTAGTCAATCTCCACCGCATCGACTCCATCGGCCGCCACGTAGCGCGAAGTAGCGAGCACGGCCGCTACTTCCTGAGCCTGATACATGACTTTCTCGACAGGCAATACCATCTGCGTATCGGACATCAGCGTAGGCATCCAGTGAAGGTTGTACTGGGCGAGATCCTTGCCGGTGATGACCGCGGCCACGCCGGGAATGGCCAGCGCTTTGGACGTATCGATATTCGTGATCTTCGCGTGAGCGTACGGGCTGCGCACGATGTCGAGGTAGAGCATATCCGGCAGCACGACGTCATCGACGTAGTTCCCCTGGCCTCGCAGGAAGCGCGGGTCCTCTTTGCGCTTGACGGAATGGCCCATCCCGCCTACTTCAGGTGAAGTTCTCGGCGTCATTGCGCACCTCCCTCTCGCATCTTCTGAGCGGCATATTGATATGCCTTCACAATGTTGACGTAGCCGGTGCACCGGCAAAGATTGCCGGAAATGGCGTGGCGAATCTCGTCTTCGCTGGGTTCGGCGTTATTCTTGAGAAACTCATATCCGGTCATCAGCATGCCGGGAGTACAGAAGCCGCATTGCAATCCGTGCTCTTGAAAGAAGCCTTCCTGGAGGTGATTGAGTTTGCCGTCCTGTTCGAGTCCTTCAACGGTCAACACCTCTCGGCCGTCTGCCTGAATCGCGAACACCGTACATGATTTGACGGCGCGGCCGTCCAAAACAACGGTGCAAGCTCCGCAGTGGCTTGTATCACAGCCTATGTGAGTGCCGGTCAACCGGAGGACTTCGCGAATGAAATGGACAAGCAGAAGCCTCGGCTCGACCTCGGCCTTGTGATCCACTCCGTTGACTTTGACATTGATCGCAGCCATGGCTTAGACGCCTCCTTTCACCCGCTCCAGCGCTCGGACAATCGCCCGTGCGGTGAGAACCCGAACCAGATCGCGCTTGTAATCGGCCGGACCGCGAATGTCGTCGACCGGATGCGACTCGCCTGCCGCAATCTCGGATGCCTGCTTGACGGCGGCTTGATCGAGTTGCTTGCCTTTGACGAAGGCTTCGGCTTTCACTGCTTTGATCGGGGTGAAGCCGACGTTCGTGAGGCCGATTCCAGCAGCAGCAGTGCATGCGCCGGAGTTATTCAACGTTATCTGCACCGCAACGCCGGCCGTTGCATAGTCGCCGACTTTTCGCTCGAGCTTCAAATAAGCGCCGCCGGTCGACGGCGGGGGAATCGGAATCTTGATCTCCCTTAATATTTCGTCAGCCTCGAGCGCGGTTGTAAACAATGCGGGGAAGAAATTCTCAACAGGTACATCACGCTCGCCGCGGGGCCCGACCGCGACAACGATCGCTCCAAGCGCAAGCATCGTTGCCGGATGGTCGTTGGCGGGATCGCCGTGAGCCAGATTTCCGCATACGGTCGCCTGGTTTCGCACAAGCGGGTCGGCTATTACCGAGGTCGTATCGACCAGGATTGGGAAGCGCGATCGCACCAGTTCCGATCTTTCGAGATCGCTCTCTCGGACAAGCGCTCCAATGCGAAGGAAGCCGTCTTTCTCGGTTATGTAATCGAGACCGGGAATCCGATTGATATCCACGATGTGCGGAGGCGATGCCAGCCTTAGCTTCATCATCGGAATCAGGCTTTGTCCGCCTGAGAGAATCTTGGCATCCGACCCCAGCTTTTGAAGAAGCGCCACCGCTTCGTCAAGCGTACCTGGAGCGGAGTACTCAAAGCTGCGAGGTATCATAGGCCCTCACCTCCGGAGTTAGTTATGTGCGGTTAAAAGCAACTCAATCGCTGCGGCTTACGGCCGCCGGTTCTACTTGTAAAGGCGAAACAACCTGGATTCTACTCGGGCAATATACGAGCTATCCCTCTGCTGCTCAAAAAGCTCGACGTTACTCAGAATTCCTTTGCTTGGACAATTCTCGGAATCAATCTCAAAACTAATTCGTTCCCCTTGCCGGCAGCCGTAGCATACTCACGGTAAATTCGTGCGTCAACCAGCCCTGAATGAGGGGGTAATGAGGGGGCTGCTTAACTGAGTTGGTGAGAAGATCGTCGCCGGCGGAGTGTGAATAGGAGAAAGGGTCCTTAGAGATTTGGGTTGATACTCAGATACGGAATCTTCTGGATTCCGTTAGGAAAGCATTAATAAAAGCCGAGCATTGAAGTGCGCTTCAGTGCTGGGATCCGAGACAACCTGATCGTTATCTCGTCCTGTAGAGGAGGAGAGGAGACTTGGCGTCATGGGTCAGCCGTTCCTTGGGCACTCGTCAAGTCGCTCGACAAGAAAACCCACCAATGAACTGGTGGGCTAATTTCAAATGTCCCTGGCGGGACAGGCGACATGTGGAGAGCCAAGAATTGGTCCCTCAAAGGCAATGCATCCGCGATGAACGCGCGCGCCGACGCAAGTATTAGCTGATCACTCTGGTTGCGAGGCAGCCGAAACAGGCAGCCGAAACTTATCCTCGAGTCCCGGAGTGCGCAACGCCGGAGCGCGCGCGTTGAGGCTGATTGCATCCAAATCATCGAGTACCGCGGAGCGGGCAACCGATTTTGAAGTCGTGACATTACGTCCGGACGCACGGCTCGACGCTTGGCTACCTGCCAGTTGCTGCAAGGCCGTCACTGTCTCGTCGAGTGCGCTGAACAGATGAACTCATTGCAATCATTGACGATGCCTGTAATCGAAAAACAAAATCATAGGGCTCCGACTATCAAGGCTCGCGATCATACAGTGCATCCGCCGAAGCCTGTGAGCTACTTAACAAAAATATGAGCACCCATCCTGAACACATATATAGCTCGTTGAATCCAGTCGGTAAATAGAGCGTGCAGCAACATATTTGCCTTACGGTTCACCACTCAGGCGCAGCACGACCCTTCTACCTTCACTCCGATTAATCGCCGCTTGTGCCTGCTTTTATTATTATACGCGGAGCTTGCGATGATTCGGGTTGGTACCTATACTTGTCGGCGTTCATGAGGGCGCGAAGTGGATAGACTAGAGCGCCGCCTGCCGCGGGTCAGGACAGCACTTCCGAGTGAGGAAACATGGCAGTGGGCCTTTCCGGCCCAGACACGATACTTTGATAAGGAAGCACGGATTGAGCGACGCCATCACCTTCACGAGACCGCGGTCCAAGAAGCGATGAGACAGGCGGTCATTCGAGCTCGCATTGGCAAGCCGGCGACGCCGCATGTTCTGAGACATTCGTTCGCTACCCACTTACTGGAGGATGGGCATGACATCCGCACGATCCAGGAACTCTTAGGATGCGGATCTCAATACGACGATGATATACACGCATGTTCTGAATCGGGGTGGGCGCGGGGTCCGGAGCCCGGCCGATTCTCTATGAGAGCAAAGCGATGCTACCGGACGGGGCGGATATGGGCGGAACGATCAGGCTTGCTATCACAATGGAGATTGCAGCTACTTTTGAATGTTAAACGATCTATTCTCAGCAGCATGACCGGATCACATTTGCTCAAGCCGGCCTTTTTTATACAGCCTGGGGCAGCCGGGCCAAAAGATTTATACAGGTCTGTATAGTTAGAGTTAGACAGCTTATCGTGAACCGTAGAGGTTACTAAAATGTCGAGTGAAGATAATAAGGGCCAGCAACAAGGCTCGAAAGAGAAAGCCAAAGATGAGCCCCTGTTGTTGCAGTATTATAAGCCTAGCGTGAGCCTCGCCAAAGCACTCGTGTGGCCGTTAATAATCCTTTTTATCTTCTTCCAGGCTCGCGAATCAATATTAGAAGCCATTTCTTTATTTCCATATCTTCTTTCACGAGCTTCAGTCATAACAATAGCCGGGGTAACAATTGAAGTTGACTAAAGCTTACGGGCACAAGCCACTCCAGAAATAAGAGCAGCGATTTCTTCAATTTCCCCTGATGCTTTGAAACTATTGATGGATACAGGCGAAGCAACCCATCGCACATCAACTAAGTTCCCCCATGTTTTGGAAAATCAGATCCCATTGTTGCGTGAGCTGGAAAAGGCGAAACTGATCGAGCTACAAGTCGGTGATACCGGCGACCCGGAATATGATATTTTCTACAAGGCGACTGAGCTAGGAAAAAATGCCTATCATTTCCTTCAAAATGTTGTTATCGACGTCCTTGTTCGAGCAAAGAAGCAGGACACTAGAAATGAGAATGTATCAATGAGCGGAAAAGGGAATGATAGAAAGGAAGGCAAGAAAGGCAAAGATAAGAAGGGCCGAGAGAAATGAATTCCGTCAATGAATTATACTAAGACGCTGCCTAAACCGTTGCAGCGGAGGCCGCGAAGCACAGTTCTCATAGTTCCCGCGATGCCGCTCGCGGCCCCGCTGAACGCGGGGGTTAGACGCTACGAGTCCTGTGATTAATGGATCGTCATAGGCCCGGATTACGAGTTGAATGGTATTCCGACATTTATTATGTTCTCAAGCAGGAGAAGAAGATTATGGCTATCAATCCTTCCACGATACTCTCTATAATTGCCGTTCTTACATCAATTATTTCACTGGTTATTGTCCTTCGACAAACACTTATACTTAAACATGCGAACGCACTTCCTATCTTGATCGATATGTTGAGAGAATATCGAAGCGCAGATTTCAAACGCCATTATCGCTATATTGCTGACGACCTCAGAAAGGAATGTGATCCAGAGCAGACAGGTTATACCAACCTCCCAGTGACAGCGGCTATTCATGTCTTGCCGGTTAGCCATTTCTTCGACAACCTGGGTTTGCTAGTTGCCCACGGTATAATCAATGAAGAGCTCGTCCTGAGTTTCATGGGTGAATCAATCGAATTTGCATGGTTGGTGCTTGAGCCATATATCGTAAAGGAAGGGGAATTACGCAAAGCTATACGAGAAGGAGAACTAAAAAAAGCTGATTACCAAGAATTCTTTAGGGACTTGGTAAAACGAGTTCGCACAAACCCACCAGCACAAATTCGACAAAAATTACTTAAGCCGGGTAAACTTCGGCGCGTGACCAGATACCTTATGGGGAAGGGCTAAGATGGCCCGACCGCGTCTAACGCTATATGAAAGGACGCCCCTTCGGTGGTAGCTTGAAGTTCCAACCCTCAACCTATCACCAGGAGGAACGTCCAATGAACAATCTGAAGTATGTAGGTCTAGACGTGCATCAGGCAAGCACCTCGGTCGCA
>QHVH01000100.1 GCA_003222245.1 Blastocatellia bacterium AA13
TGGAAGCCGTGGTGACAATCCCTTTTCGCGCGAGAAACTCTTTCTGAGTGCACAGGCGCGCATTGCTGGGCAACAGCAACCCATCAAGCGGCGTGCTCGTTAGAGGCGAGGCGCTGCATACTTCGATCTAGTAACGTGCTGATATGCGCCTCTAAGGCAGCTTCCATCCTCCTCTTTGCCTCTTCGAAATTGCTGGCTCGGACGTTGACGGCAAAGCGCTCGCATTGGCCATTCCATCCGTCATCTTCCATCCAGAACTTGCAATCCACAGGCAACGACGCGACCACCCTCAGTGAAACTGCTTGCCCTGACATACAGACCTCCTATTGAGAATCTCGCGCGCAGACTCGAACCCTCGGAACGCAATGGCTAATTCTGGTCTGAGTGCGGCACGAGATTACGATTCTCGCATCCCTGCGCCTAGACTCTCGGTACAGAATACTTCGCTCGTGGAAGTGTGTTCATTTTACCTGCCAATCCCTGCGTGCCAATAGAAGGACGTTTTGATTCAGGGGTGAGTTGCACGTCGCTTTAGAGTCTCAGCCCCATGTCCATCCCGGAAAGAGTACACCCAAGGGCACCTTGGCGTAGGGTCATCCATGTATTGCGAAGTTCCGAGGCACCCGATACGGTAACGGATCAGTTAACTCGAAACTCATTTCATCGGCTACTCGCTCCACCTGTTTGTTAAATGTCACATGGTATCCAAGTTCATGGTGTCGAGAATGGCACACGAGATTCTTTAGTTGAACCCAAGAAGATTCCCGCAGTTCGCATTCTTATAGTCGACGACAGCCCTTCCGTCCGGACCGCGTTGCGGAACTTTCTTGAGCAGGATGCGAATTGGCGGGTCTGTGGGGAAGCCGAAGACGGTCGAGAAGCCGTTCAGCGGGTGCGTCAGCTGCAACCCGACGTGGTCGTGATGGATTTTCTGATGCCGGTACAGGATGGCTTGCATGCTTCGCAGGAAATCACGGCACTATTCCCGGAAATACCCATTCTCCTGTGCACGATGTTCGCTTCTTCCCAGCTTAGCCAAAAAGCTCGTGCTGTTGGCGTCCGGGGAGTTTTGCCCAAAACCAACATCGCGCGGATTGGCGAAGCAATAGGCGCTCTCTTGCATGGTGAGCTCTTCTATCCCCCTCTCTCCTGACCCTTCGTGACGCGTTTCGTGACCTTCAGTCGCCGGACTCCGACCGAACCCTTAGGGGTCTGCCTCCGGCGTCTGTAGAGTGTAATCAGTATTGTTCCCCCCGCCTGCGCTTGTTTAACTGGCAACGCGTGACAAGCGCCTGATTCTCGTTTCGAAAGTCTGAGAGACGGTGCCGCACCTAGCTTCCTCTTTACGCGCTTCAGGGGCGTGCTTGGGGAAACCACGGCAATCGCAGGGGGTTCAGTGCACTTGTCGCAAACCGCATTGAACGAAAGAAAGGAAGAAAGTGATGAAGCGTATTCTCCAGATCTTAGCCCTTGTATTACTCGCGGGGGCGTTCGTGATTGCTCAAACAGGCAGTACCGGCTCGAGCACAAGTTCATCCGGTACTCAGGGCAGTTCTGCTCAACAGAGCTCTCCCAGCAGCGGCTCCTCAGGCAGCGGCTCGACGGGAGGCAGTTCGTCAGGTAGTGGCTCCATGGGAAGCAGTTCGTCAGGCAGTGGCTCCATGGGAAGCTCCTCGGGTCAGAGCACCTCGGGCCAGGACCAGTCCGGCTCGAGCAGTCAAGGTTCCTCCGGCAGCAGCATGGGCGGCACAACCGGCAGCAGTGGCTCCGGCAACGCAACCAACGGCTCTGGCGCGAACAACACGAGTGCAAGTCAGTCATCGGGCTCTCAGCAGGGTCAAGGCACGTCCAAGGGCGGTGGAACCATCGCGCTGGGCGTCTTCCTGGGCCTGACCGGCGTCTGGGTTGCAACTCGACGTAAACGGAACGCACTGCGCTCGTTCTAGTATGGCCACAGTCGCTACGCAGAACGCACCATCTTTGAGAACTCAGAACGCGAGTTCTCTTCTCTCTTCGGAAATGATGGTGCGTTTTGCGTTGGTGCCACTAGCCGTGGCAATTTGTTACTGCTTCGAATGGCGCCAACTTCGATTCCTGACGTCGGAAGCTAACCTCCGCCTCGATCTTCTTGCGGGAATTTCGCTACAGCGACTATCCTACGACACAGTCACCTGGAGAGGCGCCCTGTATCGTTACGAGAATGCCTGCACGTTTGTCGATGTCTGGTTTGGTTGTCTGCCTCTGCTTTGGCACTGGGGCCGCGGTCTGATTAAAAACGTGCTCTTTTTTTCTGGGATGGCGCTGGCTTTGTTCGCCTTCAACGTCTTCCGATTGTCACTATCAGACAGCCTCTTCGCTGCGGGTCTCCCCTGGAACGTGGCGCATAACGTCATCAGCGGGTTAGCTTACTTTCTTGTTTGGGTTTGGGTTTGGCGTCACCGCGCATACTCAGCCGCAATGTAGTCATTCCCTGGGTCACCGTGAGGGTACAATGTTTGCCCGCGTCCTGCAGCGGCGACAATCACCTCGGTTACCGAATTTCGGGGGGCAAATGACAGTAGCCATCGACAAACTAAAGAAATTCCAGCAGCAACACTTGGAGAGCCAGGTGCAGTGCGGCGAGGAGCTCAAGTCGGTGCCCAAAGCCGGTTGCATTAAAGAATGGGCACTTATTGAGATCGCACTAAACCTGCGAGCGCTGAACGAGAAGTTCGATCAAATGATGAGGCAATCGGGTTCCGCGGACATACCTACCCGTGACGCTGCTTCCAGTTATGGGACGGCTGCGAGCGGTCCGCTGCCGAGATCCTGATCATCGCGGCGAGGAACCCTCGACTCTCTCATCCGCCGTGCGTATTTGAAATTTCCACGCCGGTTGGCAGCGTGAATATCCCACGACCCGGGTAGCGTCGGAATCACGACGCGCGCGAGCCATCACGTAAGTTCGCATCGTCGCACAGACGGAGTCATTGTAGTTTTCTGTCATCTTAACGCCGGTAAAGCTTGCCTGAATGAAGGCCCGGTTTAATCCCGCTCGATTCGGACATCCCATACTACAGACTTACAAAATTGGGCGTTGGTGAGCGGCGTGGCTGGAAACTTTCCGCTCGGCCCGGTAGTCTAATGGGTGTCGGCTTCCGGTTTCTTCGCATGAGACATCTGCGGCTACTCTTCATCCTGATGACGGTTTTCAGCAGTGCCCTGCGGGCGGAGGACAACTCCTTTCTCCCCAAGAGCTTCGCTGGCTGGCAGGTCCAGTCAGGCATCAAACACAGCGCCGATCCAGCGACGGCGGATCAGGCGAATGCGCCGGTTCTGAAGGAATACGGACTTAGGGAATTCGAGTCCGCGAGCTACACGCGCGAGGACGGCCGAAAACTAGCGATAAAAGCGATCCGATTCGTCGATGCAACGGGAGCCTTCGGAGCGTTCACCTTTTATAACCAGCCTGAGATGCAGCGCGAGTCGATCGGTGACCAGGCCTCTTCCTTCAACCAAAGAATACTTTTTTACCGCGGCAACATTTTGGTGGACGCGGTCTTTGATCGTTTAAGCGCAATGTCGGCAGCTGAACTCCGAGAATTAGCAGGGACACTACCGCGCCCGACTGGCAACGCTAACAACTTACCACCCGTATTGGCGTATGTGCCGCGCAAGGACTACATACGCAATACGGAGAAATACGTTGTGGGCCCATTGGGTTTGGCCCGCATCGCCTCTCCTTTACCGGGGAATTTGGTGGACTTCAGTACGGGAACGGAAGTTGTGTTGGCGCGCTACCAGGTGTCAGGCGGCGAAGCAACCTTGATGGTGATTGCGTATCCAACCCCGCAAATCGCGACGGAGCACATGAAGGCAATCGACGCCACCCGTAGCTTGGCTCAGCAGAAACCGGGCGAGGCGTCGATCGTGAATGTTGGTCCCTTCTATGACAAGCGCAGTGGGCCACTGCTCGCCATTGCGGCTGGACCCATCTCGCAGAGCGATGCGCGGGCCTTACTGGGTGGTGTCAATTACGATGCGGACGTAACTTGGAACCAGAATACGTCCTTCGATAAGCGAAACAACCTTGCAAATCTGCTCGTCAACATTATTTTGCTTTGCGGGATTCTGATGGGTCTGGCGCTGGTCGCTGGCCTGGCATTTGGAGGTATCCGAATCGCCTTCAGTCGCCTGTTGCCCGGCAAGCTGTTCAAAGGTCCGGAAGAGGTGGAATTCATCTCCCTTCACTTGGATTCTGGCCGGTCTTCGCCGCCTGATTCCAAGCTAAGCTCATCAATCAAAGCCAGTTAGACGTCTCCGGAGGGAGTTTTTCCTGGAA
>QHVH01000021.1 GCA_003222245.1 Blastocatellia bacterium AA13
GTCAAGGACAAGCTGCTCGCCAACCCAAGCCCGGAGGCGCTGTGCCGGGTCAAAGGCTGCTCGGTCATGGCGAAGCTTGAGATGGTCAAGGAGAGAGAACGGCTCGACAACGCGCGGCGGTTTGGCGAGTTCAGGCAGCTTCCACTCAAGGATTCTCGCGGACTGGACTACACAAAGAGCATCCGGGAAGTTTCCCCGCGAAGCGCATTGGAGACCATCATAAGGCACTTCACCGACAGTGCCGAGCAGAAGAAAGAACAGAGGGAACTTGCGGACACATTGAGACAACAACTGGCTCGTGCCGAAGAGCGTGCCGACAAAGCCCGAGACTTCAGCGGCGCGGTGGACAGGATAATGAGCGATTATTCCCGCGCGGCAGGAGTATCGCCGCGCCAAGTGGCCCCCTGGCTAACCACGCAGCAGATCGCCGAGGTGAGAGAGTTTGCTGAGAAGCTGCCGGCTCTCAACAAGGATCGGATCGAATTCAACGACGCGGCGAGTCAGGCTGAACGAGGTCTTCGAGAACGGGAAGCGGTCGACGCCGCCAGAGTGTCTCAGCAAGCTCACGCTCTTGATCCCTCAACCCGCTCGAAGGAGCAATCGCCATCTCAAACGGAATCACGAACTGATCGGTCGGATCGGGACAGCACTTCTCGCGGCCGATGAGACCGGCGGGCGGACCTACGGCTTACCCAGGAACCGCCACTTTGAGGTGAATGGCGACACTCGGTTAGATTAGCGACGGCTGTCGACGGTGTACAGGGCCGGGGGTGCTTAACCGTTTCGGGGGAAACCTTCCTGAGACGCTGATCGCCTAGACGAGCGCGGCTCAGAAAGTGCCTGGAATCGACAATCCGTTTCCGAAGGGCGACCGTCAGGAAGCCGACCGAGCCTTCAAAATGGTCGTTTTCCACTGAATCCCCAAAACGGTTAAGCACCCCAGGGCCGGTACTTTGGAATCACGGTTTGCTGATACTACTAAGAGTCTCAACGAAGTCTCTCCCAAGAGTGCCTTGGAGACGATCATCCGATATTTCACGGACAGCCGGGAACAGAAGCGAGAACAGAAACAGTTGCTGGACGCGGCAAGGCTGCAACAAGAGCGAGCGGAAATCCAGGCGAGCAGGGCGGCGGATTTCTCGCTGGTGATGGAACGGATACTGGAGGATCACTGCCGAGCGGCAGGGGTGTCGGTCGACAGGGTAGTTCCGATGCTGACCAAGCAACAGATCGCGGAGATGCGAGACTTCGCCGAGAAGATGCCGTACTCCAGCACGATCAGCAAGGAATTCACGGATGCGGCGAGCCTTGCTGAACGTTGGTATGAACAACGAGCGGCAGCCCGAGCGGACACCCACATACGACCGATCAAATCGGCCAAGGGAGGAAGCCCGTCCTCAGCCGGCGAGAACGGATGATCGGAGCGATCGTGACAGTTCCTCACGCGGTCGGTAACGAGTGTATCTCCCAACCAAGAATGCGGCATCTTTGCGCCTCGAAGAAGTTCAAGGATGAGTTATTTCTTTACCCTGCAGGAGGGCAGGCGCTGTAGTTGACGGATGCGCGGGGCAAAGCGGAAGCATTCCAGGCATCAAGGCAACTGGAAATTTGATGTTGAGGGATGGGATCAGTGCCTGTCGCTTAAGGACGTTGTGCGAGCGAGCAAAGTACCCGAATTCCCGAAGGGAAGGGTGCACCGGCTCCCGTTTCATCAAAAGGACGAACTCCGAAGAATTGACGACATCGCCAACCACAATCTGGACGGTCCCCTGTTGCGATATGGCTTCGAACAGTCAAGGACAAACTGCTCGCCAACCCAAGCCCGGAAGCGCTGTGTCGGGTCAAAGGCTGCTCAGTCCTGATATCGCGCTTAATTCCAATCTCCCTCTAGCACAAACCCTGCCCAGAAGTATGGATCTTCCCAACGAGGGTCCAAGCTCATTGACTTCTGGGCCTCCCGTAGCGCTGCAGCTACGGACAGCTTTTCCGGGCCCAGGAACTTTCGATAAAAGCGATCCATCAACTCTGCCGACGCGGCGTCGTCCGCACTCCAGAGTGTTGAGATAAGCCGCGTTGCGCCTGCGTATATGAACCCCTGGGTCAGACCGATAAAACCTTCCCCCTTCACATCAGTTCCTAAGGCTGTCCGACAAGCACTCAGCACAACCAAGTCTGCCGACAGCTTCATATGATAGATATCTTTCAAACGAAGAAGGCCGTCATGGGGATGGCCATCCTGATCAAAGCGGGATAATACGAGAGACGACCCAAAAGGGTCTCGCGGGTCCAGTAGGCTGTGGGTGGCAAAATGTACAATTCGATATTGTGCTAGTTCCGTACCAGTCACTAGCTGACGGTTCGCTGTGAGTCCGGTGGCAAGCAACTGCTCGTCCTTAGGTACCAATTCAGACAAAGCTTTGGCCTCTTCCGCAGCAAACACCAGACGTGTAAGATGAATCCAGCCACTATCGGGTGCCGACCTTTGAGTTCCCACTAAAGACGAGTTTTCTGATGTAAGGCTCTTCTGAACATGCCTATCTCTTCTGAGTCGAACGTCTGGGTCCAGAAGCCGAGGGTCTCCACTATCTACAACTGGGTCTGCTATTATCGCCAACGTCTTGCGTGCTTGCCGGCGAATAGATCTCTCCGCTCGCAACTCACGAAGAACGGCCAATGAGGGTAGATTGATCAATTCGTTCGAAGCGACGAGTAATTCCTTCGTGCCGGGTTTCGTCAATGCTGCAAAAGGCACGTAATGCAGTGCGCCATCGGGTATGATTACTAATCGCTTGGATCCAATATCATTCGCCGTGGGTCCTAACAACGTACGACTCAGTTGGTTTCGCGCATTGGCAAGGTTGCCTACGCCCCTCTGCGAGTCGCCAAAGCCGATAGCACTTTCTCTAGCAACGACTCCTGATGTTAACTCTGCGTAGAATCGGTGGACTTCCCGCTCTATTTGATCCCTACCGGGGAGTATATAGCTCCGAATGGAAGTTTCACCTACGACCCACAAGTAGCTGTGGATTTCGCCGAGGAAATACTCCAACACCAATGTGTCAGGATCAAGAAGAGTGTTCTGGACCTCGTCAAGATGAACAGCTTCAATCTTCTGAGGCCTCGAGTCTCTCTCTAAGCCATAAGAAACATAGGGCTGAAAATGCGACTGAACCGCCGTCCAGTTATTCGCCGAGCCAAATGCATCAAGAGAGCGCGTATTTGGCGATTGGAAATCCCAGCTTTTACTTTTTGTGATCACTCTATTATAGAGTTTTGAACCTGAATCGAACTCTTCCTCGACACCCTGAACCTGCGGCGCGATCTTCTTGAACTCAGGTCTGTCGATGTCTGAAGCACCATCCCTTTCATCGTCTGTTTCCGGGATCTCATTAGGACTACCAACAACGCGGCGGCTTCTCAACCTCTCTGTGAAAAGGCGCGTCCGATTGTATTCGCATGCTTCAAAAGCCACTACGTCGTAACCAAGACCCGGCATCACTTGGGACTTCTCCATCAACTGGTCTATTAGATGTTCATAATAGCGATCGATCGAGGCTGTGTAGAGATACCTCGGCTCCGCGTCTCTCAAATCCGTCAGCTCAGGCCCCTCGATACGTTTGAAACTCTTGGTATACGGTGAAGCACTATCAACGTCCCTACAACAATATTCGGCTTGTGCCACACCACGTGGAGCTTCTAGTCCTCTGCTCAAATTATTACTCTGTGCGGCAAATGGAACCTGTCCATCGAAAGCAGCTCGTTGTTCGTGAAGGTCCGATAGACTGAGAGGCGTTCTTGCCCCATGATCGCACGGTTGCAATACTCCAGCCTTGGATTTACGGTCTTTGGTAGCCAATTCTCCCAAGCTCTGCTCCTGAGCAGGGAACCCCGTACCCCCCTTCATGCCGATGACCTCGCGCTCGACCAACGCTAGCCTGTTCCGTAGGTCCATTGTCGACGAAATTAAGCTGTAGGATAATGAAAGCACCATGACTAGGTGCCCTATACTCTTGATCCTAACTCCTCTCATCCTCATCAGTCGCGCACCTCAAATAAACTAGCCCTTTTGACGCCAACCTGACCTAAATGAAACCGTGGCGAGCCTCCTAATCGACAGCGCTTACCCGGAAAGAGTACTCTGCGACCCTTGTTTCTACCTCCTTGCCGGGTGCCTGCGCCGCAAGCAAGAGAATGTAATCGTCAGGGCTCAGCGTCTCAGATTTGACACGGATCCGTATTTGTCGTTCGTTCTTGTGCCTAATGATGCCAGCTTGGTTGAAGACTGTCCCTTCTCCTGGCCGACGGATTTCCACCCTGTAGGATTCGTATCCAGAGGCCGGCACATCAATATAGAACTGTAACCAACGCACAGAGGAAGGAACTCTTGAAATGCTGGTTG
The DNA here is from genome assembly GCA_003222245.1 of Blastocatellia bacterium AA13. Classification (GTDB taxonomy): domain Bacteria; phylum Acidobacteriota; class Blastocatellia; order UBA7656; family UBA7656; genus QHVH01. The sequence goes on from QHVH01000021.1 coordinate 4,400, forward strand.
AACTACCACCGCCGCGCGTTCCGCGGTCGAGCGTCAGCGCTATGGTCATTGCATCGGCAGAGTCCGATCTTAGCTGTGTCCGGCTGGACAATTGGTTCTCAGCTTCTATTCGCCTATTACGCTCACTTTCAAGCTCCTCTCCAGCCCAGGCGAGCGCTCGCCTAGTCTCGTTCAGCGCCGCTTCACTCTTCTGGAGTTCGATCACTGTTACTCGCAGCGCGTTAAGCCTTGCGCCAAAAGTGCGGGTGAAGATCAGCCAGCTACTTGAGCCAACAATCAATGTAAAAACTGCCGCAACAGCGGCGTATCGGAAGAAGAATCTATTGCGTGAGCGGCCAGCCAACGATTGTGTCTTTAAAGGAATAGCCAACAAGTCTTCCTTGTTGGTCATACACGCCTCAACCAACGCTCTGACAAAACTGATTTTCGCGCGCTGCTGGGATGTAGAATTCCTTTCAAAGTTGAGACACTCTTCACGAGAAAGTCTCCCTGTGACGTAGCTATCTACCAATTGCTCTTCCAGGAAGACCATCTGCTCAAAATAGTTATCATCAGAGAAGAAGCGCGTCTCAATGCTCATCTCTTCTTCCGCAGTTGCCTCGCCCAGCAGGTAGCGACGCATGAGTTCTTCCTGTTTGTCTGTGTCAGCCATTCCGATTTGACTCCCAAAGCGTTTTGAAAAAACAAGAGAAGCATAGTCTCGCCGACAACAAAGGCGTCGTATTCAGTTTTGTAAATTGTCTCACTGACGGCTCACGCAGTCAATGAAATGTGAGCAACGGCGCAACGGCTCGCCCCATTGCGAGGATATTCTTGGCTTGTAGAGGAAATGCTATCGATCGAAGATTGCTCAGCGCAGGTGACTAAGTTTTTCTAAAGCGACCTGTCTTAGTCGCGTAAGCACCCTCTCAACCACACTACACTCCTCGTATTCCTCTTCACTGTAGAATAGCTGATATCCATACTTCCTCATAGAAGCAGGAAAGCTCGATGCATCCTTGTATTGCTCATGCGTTAGGATTATGAGCTTCGTGCCGTATTGCGACACAAAGTGAGCAATCTCCTCGCCAGCACCTTTAGAGGTATCCAGGACTACACAAACATCGCACGCCTCAAGGTGCCATAGCTCGCGCTCGGGAATACTCAAATCTCCATATCCTGGCACGCTTCCTTCAAGATCCTCGCTAAACTGGACGTCGGCATGCCTGAAGCAAAACTTGATTTCGCCGCGAATCTTGCGGCGTTTCTCGAGGTGCTCTCCACCATCAGGCCCAGGTCCCCAAATCAACACTTTTAGCGGGAATGCCTCTATCAGTAGTTGAATTTGTGAAAATGCTTCTTTAAACGACACTTTTTTGTTTTCGTAATCAAAAGGTGACTCGGGCTTCTGCCTCAAGCGCCTCAATAACGGAAGCACCTAATCCGCTGATTGAAAAAAGGCCTTCCCTCTCTTCGAGACCGCCAAATTGAACCAATTTAATCAAGATTGAAACTATTGAATCGACATCAACATTCAACTGATCGGATAATCCCGAAGCACTGCGTGTCGTCTGGCGTCGAAGCTCGACAATCAGCCGCAAACCGAGCCATTCCTCCTCCATGAGCGCCGCCGCAAGTTCACGCTTCTTCCAATCATTCGCGAATTCCTGTTCCGACTCTATTTCTCTGAGTTTCTCCTCTACTTCGTGCAGCCGTGCTTCGATAATGGAAGAAAGATCAGTTTGAGAAGTTCGCCCGCCCTCAGATCGAGTCAGCGAGTCAATCTCATTGGATTCTACGACCCACCTTGCAATCTCAATTGCAGGTAATCTCTCTATTGTTCTCAGGCCAACTTCGTTGACACACGCAGAAGATGCAGTATCTAAGGCGACTTTATTAGATTCTCTGATTAGATCTTCTTCTAGGCGCACCAACTCCTGAAAATACTGATCGTCTCTAAAAAGCCGTTCTTCTACTTCCTTTTGTTCATGGGCACTCAGGTCTCCGAGGAGATATCCAATGCGTGAATCCGTTTCATTCGTCCTCAACATAGACTAGGCACTCCAAGCCGAAATCGGAACTATTTTCTCATCTCATTCTCGATGCACTTCCGATAGCAAGACTGCACCTGCGTTAGAATGCGATGCACTCTCATACGCAAAACAGCAAGGTCGACACCGAGGGACTCAGCCAATAATATGCGTTCATCTACTGAGTAATACGCTTTGAGCAAGTTGCGGTCTTCATCGGATAGTTTCTCTAAGCACACCTTCACGCATCCGGCGAAAATGTCTGGTGTCTCAATCTGTAGGGCGAAAGCGGAACTAGCAAGATGGCTTGCTTTCCTCAAGTACTCTCTAAACACATTATTGGCAATGCTATACAATACAAGTGGGGTGTCTTTCCCAGTTTCGTCGTCTTCCGATGCAATCGTCGACAGAAACCTACTCAGCGTCTCAAGGGCCATACTCTCAGGATCATCGCAACGCTTCCAATCGAAGAATTTGATTAGCTTTCGTAGAGTTTCCTCGTACTTTCCCTCGCTTGCACCAGCTTCCATAGCGCTTTTGTGACCTCGCGAAGCATCGTTGGGATCCGGTTTCACGCACTGATTCTATTTGTTAGACTCTCGCATTTCAAACGATGAATCGCAGGCGGTTGTTGTGAACGCAGAAAGTGCTCAGTGTAAGTGTGAACTGACGGGCTCCGAAAGCGATTTTCAGACCTGGAGATCCTGTTCCAGCCTGCGCTGTTGTTCAAGGAGTTGGGGCCTAGTCGTTCTGGAGCCCCACGGCTTCAAGGGTTGGTTTGGAATGAACCCCTGAAACGAGACCGCCAGTTAAGACCCAGATAAACTGGGTAACCCCGGGGGGACCCGCGGGAGGAGGTCTCATGAGCACGACGCGACGGATATTCACTCGAGAGTTCAAGGTGGAACCGATCAAGCAACTGGATTCGGGTAAACCGACCGGGCACGTGGCTCGGCGGCTTGAAGTCAATCCGAATACTTTGCATCGGTGGCGGCGGGAGTTAAAGAAACACCCGACGACAGCATTTTCCGGGCAGGGCAGTCGATGGCAAGAACCTTGTTCCACCTGGTGCTGGTGTGTCTTAACTTTTTGTCTCACGACAGGGGGTTCACCCCAGTTTGCCACTATCCTAAGGCTAGTGATCAGAAACAAGGGCTAGGCTAATCCTCTGCTAATCCTCACGAAGCCCTGATGTGCGATTTCTCTTTCGAGGGCGGTTTCCTTCAGGAGAGCTCTCCTACGTGCTCGCCTGGCGCGACCTCAGTAACGGAGAGTGAGTCCCTGTTCAATTCTCCGCGCTGCGTCGCGGCTGATCTGATGAACTATCGTTGAGGCCATGTGTAGCCTCGCCGCCTGTAGAGACGCATCACGCATCTGACCTGCTGCAGTGATCGAGCCTTCAAGCACGGCCTGGTTAGCTCGCATTTCGAGTGAAGCTCCGCGGTTGATTCCACCCGTTGTGATCGATGTGCCACGAGTCGCGCCGCCCGCAGCCTGATCCGAGCCAGCTTTCACCGCGGCGATCTGATCTTGGGCGTATCGTTGATGAATTTCGGTCATCTGATTGACGTAGGTATCTTGATTCGCGGTCAGGCCTGTTGATGCCCGCTCCTGGTTATTGATCATCTTGCCAGCCGAGACGTTTGCAGCGCTGGTCTGGCCGGCCGCCTTGTCTTGAATGGATTTGTACTGGATGTAAGCTCCACCAACGGCGCCTCCGACCTCGACCACTGCCCCACCCACCTTGCCCAGTGTCGCAGGGCCTGGGCCTCTGTCTTTGGTCGCGCCGCGAATGCTGTCAGCAACCGCACCCGAGGCCGCGATGGTCTTATCGCCGATAAACTTTTCGGTGGCGGCGGAGCGGCTGGCTTCGGCCAGATCAATCTCTCGTTGCCGGCGGGCGTCGAGATCGCCTACGCTTTGATCCTTCCGCACGCCAATGTCGCTTTTGGCCAATGCCGCCGTCGCTCCAGCCGAGCTGACGCCGAACAACTGGCCCGCCTGCGCCTGTTGAGTTGCCTGCGTTCGCGCCCCATAGATCTGCCCGAGGCTGGCTGTTAACGCACCGCGAGCAGCGGCCAATGCGGTCAGCTTTCTTGCTTGCACGCCGAGGTTCCCCGCTTCAAATCCGGCTCCAGCTCGGGTCACTTCGCTCGAGTACGCTCCGTATGCGTGTGTTGTCTGTGCCTGCCGTTCGAGACTCGCCGCATGGCTGACTCCTGCTATCTCGACAGCGATTCCGGTCAAAGAAGCCATCCAACCGCTGGCTACGCCTGATACGCCTTCGAACACCTGTCCTGATGCTATCCGATAGCTCAGGTACGGAGACGCAAACAACGCCAGCGCGCTCACAAGCATGATCGCCGCTCCGATCAACGCCGGATATACAGCGCGCGACGGATCGCCTTCTATGCGGAGGGAGTCCGGGTTCAGCTTGAAGATTGGGTTGTTGAAGTCTATCGCGCTCAATGGAACGTTGGCGGCGGCGTACGCGAATATTCCGACTATCGCCCCAACAGCCGGAGCAATCAGCGTGAACGCCGCCGCGCCCTTCACATAGGGGTAAGCTACGTGGTGGGCCATCTTTTGATCTATGGCTATAGCAATGATGAACGGAGACGTAAGCCGCAGGGCTATCATAATGAACTGGCCGAGCAGCAATAGAAACAAATCCGCGAACTCCATAAGCCCGCGAGAGACCGTCACCACGGTGAAGACCTGCGGCATGTTCCAGGATGAGGGATTCAGAGCCTTGTCTATCGACTTGACCGGCGATTCATTGTCAGTCAACACACCGATCGGTCCCTTGTCGCCTTGGACGGTGAATCCGGCATCCAGAAACTTCTTGTAGTTCTCTTCAAACTTCTGGCCTTGATTGTCGTACGCCGCCTTGATCGGCGTGTCCCAGACGACCGACTGGCCCATCTTCTCCATGGTGTTGAGAATCGTAGGACCCGTGCCGAACAGGATCATGCAGACCACGAGCCTGCCTACCCAGTAGTAGAGTTCCTTCGATCCGCCGTCGTTCTCTCGGAGGACGCGGGCGAAGCTCAGCATCATCACCAGGGCCGCTAACAACATCGACAGGTTTTCAAACTCGCTCATTAATGGGCTTTCGACCTGATCGCGGATCAGCGGGACGAGCTCCGCAGCTTTTTCGACCAGCCGAGCCATTTCGGTTGCGAAGTCACCCCCGGTCGGCGGCGGCGATTGTGCTCGCGCGGTTGATGCGCCCAGCCCCATGATCGCCGCCGCCAGCAGGAGCTTCGACAAAGCCTGGAAGCCCGTTCGAGTCAACAATCGCGGCGTTCTTTTCTTTTCAATCCTGTGCATCATGTCAATCCCTGTTTTTATTCGCTTTTTGCTTTCTGTCAGTCTCGATTGCGCAGCTTTTCCCGGACCTGCTGCTTGGCATCGACCAGTTTCTGCCAGCCGTCTTTGAGCGTCGTCACCTGTGAGCCAAACCGCAGCCGGGCTTCTTCTCTTTCGGCGATGCGCTCCGTTCTCTCGATAATCTGCTGGCGGAGCTGTTCGATCTGGGCGTTCGTCTGTTCCTGTTGTTGGCTGGCTTGAAAGATTTGAATAGAGAGCGCTTGAATCTCTCGATCCTTCTCGGTGCACTCCTCGCAGTTCTTGAGCGCCTCCAACTGATCCTGCATCTGCTTGATGTGCTCTTCGGCTTCGGCCCGGTTGTTACTCAAGCGCTTGATGTCGTAGCTCGCCCGGTTGATCGTATTGTCCATCTTTTCGAGCCGCTCCATATTCGCCAGCGCATCCTGACTCGTGCGGCCTATTCCGTTACGCAGATAGTCTTCAAGGTCGCGCCGATCCGCTTCTGGGTCGAAGATGCCGTTCCTCAAGCGGTCGTCGATGTCCTTGAGCGCCCTGACTTGACCGACAACCAAACCTTCTACAAGGCGCTTTACGCGGAACGATGTTCGTATCGTCTGACCGATGCTGCTAATCAGGGTCAATGTATTCTTATGGAAACCGAGATGGGCTTCTGCGGTCTTCAATACGCCGGTGAGTGTGGTCAACTGCTGAACCGCGTTCTCGTACAGCCTTATATAATGGTCCAGAGTCTGAACCCAGCGAGCGGCTTCTTCCACTCTCTTCTCAAGCTGTAGAGCATAGGCAATTGGGTCGTGAACGATGCCCCCGAATATCTGAGCGCGGCCAGGTACAGGCATCAGTGGGATCATCAGCGCCACTGCCAAAACTATGGCCCCGGTCTTTCTTTTGATCGCCGTTTGAATCGGCCTGCGAATCGATCTGAAGATAGGTCTCTTCACAAAGCGTTGACGGAATTTCGGAAATGATCTCATCGTCTTCATCCTTTCAGTTGTTATGAATCAATTGTTAAGGGACTATGCCGGACTCGTTCTCTTGTCTGGTTCTCCAGAAGAAGCGACTCGTCTATCTCGACAAGCCTCTCGGCAGTCAGTCCGCGCGGGTACTGCATTGCCAGCCACGCGATACACTCAGCCAGCGTCCAGCCGGACTTGAGTCTGGTTACTCGGGCTCGGGCGTTCCGCTCGTCAGGGTTGCTGGTGAACGTCCACAACTCCATCGGCGATAAATCCACCTGGATCATCTCGACGATCTTGTCGTCGCCCGCCCCTATCGCCAGAAGAAACTGGGCGTGAGAGCCAGGCAGGTTTCGAATTCCGTTGATCGCCCCGACCGCTACGGGGGCGAGACCGGCGTCGGTAACGAGGCTGTCGTACTCGCCGATTTGCTTTCCCACGATCTTAACGCCTGCTGTTTTTGTCAGGTCGTGAACACCCTCGAAGTCCTGATAGCCCTGGCTTGCCAGCATCGTGACTACGTTCTCTTTTCTGCCCATCCGGGCCCCCTTCTTTATGACCTTCAGGATCGCGGGATACCGGTCGACTATCTTGTGAACCTCATCGAAAGCCAAAAGCGTCGGCGACCTCGTGCCGTCCTCATTCAGCCGGCCGATGGATCGCGTGACTTTCGCGGCGACTCTGAAAGCGAGTGACTCCTGGACCCGCGGAGGAAACATCTCGAGGCTGTCGAGTTCGTAGACATCGAAGGGCGAATCCACCGCGAAGTCGAGATGAGTGGGCGCGTCAAGCCAGGGATGGTCCCGGAACCGCTCCAAAGCAAGGCTCAAGGATTCCGCCCGCTCCTGCGCCGCCCGGTGCTTGAACGGATAGCTCTTCAGAAGCTCAAGGAGATGGACATGAGTAGGTTCATGCTTTGGGAGATCCTTGCCGTTGCGGGGCGCTTCGTTCTTGTAGACTTCAGTGACAAGAGTATTGAGAATGTCTTCGGCCAACGAGTCGGTCTCACGGGCCTGAGCCAACTGCATCAGGTCACCGACGACAAAGCCAATCTGAACTTCATCGGGTGGGTCGCCGTTATCAAGCCCCTCGTAGTCCCAGACGTTGATCGTTCGGGTATCGCTCAGATTGAACCGGAGATGACGGCCCTTGAGTACGTCTACAAGCGGCCCCATCGACTCGCCGAAATCGACCGCCCGTACTCGGGCTTCCCTTCGGCTGCCGAGCACGTCGGTAATAGTCCGGGCCATCAGGACGGACTTGCCGCCCCCGGGCGCCGCTACAATCAGTACCAACGGCGAAGGGATGAGCGCCCGGTCGTAGAGGTCGAATCCGATCAGCCGGCCGCTGGGCGTTGAGAACAGGGTATGAGGCCGCAGCGAGCCCTCCCATATCGATTCACTCGGAACAAGTGGAGCCAGCGAGTGCGCGGTCTCCGTTATCTCCCGCCCTGTGGGCCGCGAGTCGCACTCGCCAACAAGAGCCCGGTGATAGACGGCTCGCAGGGCTGCGGGTTCCTCTCTAGATGCATCAGCTCCGGGCATCCTTCGCATGGCGCTGACCAGTTCCTCGCAATAACCGTTGAGCAAGGACGCCGACTCGACGAGCTCGACTTCGTCTCTTGCCGGCGGAGCGTAGATGACTGCGTAGATACGAGCTTTCACCACGGCCTCGCGCTCGCCAGTCAGCTCACTCCGTACGCTTTGAAGATCGGCCATCGCCGCGTGTGCTTCGGGTGTTTCTCGAACACGCCCGTCCGCGCGCAACCTCGTCCTGCGAACCTGCCGAATCCGCTTATCAAGAAGCTTCACGGCCTTTCGCTGATCGGGATAAACAAACTCGGCGACGATGGTATGGCGGAAGCTCAATTCGCTATCGAGCACGAGCGACCGCAGAACGTCCGCCTGAACCGCGGGCTGAGGCGGGACGAACATGCTCACGACTGCTGCCGGATGCGACCCGTGCAGCATGAAAGGCCCCTGTGACGAGATGGTCTCTCCGCACAGGTAATCTCTGAGATCGAGACCCGGTTCGTCGGGTAGGATCGGCGTCCCTCTCGCGTCCTGACTGTGACCCAGGTAGACCGCTGCCCAAAGCTCATCGCGGGTGAGCCGCTTCATCTCAAGAGGACTCTCTCGCTCGACCAATCGGAAAACTCGCTCGGCTTCGGCTCGTGCTTCTCGTTCGTCGCCTTCGATACGGCGGACGATCCCGTCGTCGGAGCTTGCCTCGTAGCCCGCTGCAATTGCTCCGGTGAGCTTCATCCATCCGTGGCGCTTGATTTCGCGGCGCATCGCTGGAACGAAGGTGTTCAGACCGTTCGAATGGGCGTCGCTTTTGTGCTTGACCGGCACTCGCACCCACAGCGTCAATACTGTCTGCTTGAACGCACCCCGCAGCGCGGCTTCCTGGTAGTACTCGACCCCGAGGTTATGAAAGAGCGCGGCTTCGGCATGCGTCCGGCCCTCGTCACGGGTTGCGACGTGCCGCAGTATCGCCCTTCCCGGATCGACTCCAACCGAAAGCCTAAACTGAAGCACCGTGCCCGGAGGCTTCCTGACGGCTAAGAGTCTCGCAATGGCGTCGGCTCGCGCTTCGATGACGTGATCTTCTCCGTACACTGTAGGGGCAAGCTCGACCCGATAGCCCATCGTGTATGAGCCGTCCGAATGTCTGAGCGCCGAGTCATAGAGGCCTACAATTGATGCATCGCGCTTGCGGCCGGGCGGCGAGCCAAGATGCCGCCGCTCCATCTCCAGCATCTCGATGTCGTCAAGGATGACAGCCTCATTGCCGGCTTCGAAGCGCTTCAACTCGCCGCGAGCGCCGGCGTACATGGGAATCAGCCGAACGGCGCTTCCCAGCCCAATTCCCAACGCGGCAATCCCTGCCGCGCCTGCAATGATCAACCCAGGCTCCATAAGCATCACCTCAGATTCGATGTTGACATCGGCACAAAACAGCCCCCGCCATGCTCCTCGCAGGCTTTTCTCCAGACAGACTTCTCATCCAGCTCTTATCCAGTGACGGCCCCCGCGAATTCGGTCTATCGGCAGCCGCCTGCGATGATCCGCGGATTGCACCAGCGCCCGTACGTTGTGTTGCAGCCAGTGCGGTTTCTTGCCGACTCGAATCACGTTTAGCACGGCGATGGTCACCATCATCGCAACCACGGTCGTTACGAGTTCCAGCGGTATCTTCCACAGGGTGAGATCGAGCAGGTATGGAATCATGTAGGCGACGAGGCCCGACGCAAGCACGAATTTCCAATCGCTTGATACAACTCCGAACACCGTCACCGGCAGATAGATCTGTGATCGAACCGGACGTGGCCGCAGCATCTTTGGTCAACCCCCTTCTCAGTGGTCACGAACGCTACTGACCTACATCGGTATCCACATCGACCGCCTGACCCTTGGCGAAGCTGTAAGCCAATGAAGCGATGCCGCCAAACGCCATCGACGCTCCTCCGCCAATGAATTGCCGCGCGTATGGCTTCTCCAGGAAAATGTTTATCGTTCCCCAGGCGACCGCGCCGATGCCGATAAGGAACAGGATGTTCCTCGCCCAGCGAATCGCTTCCCGCACGCCGTTGCCAACGGTCTGATCCGAGCCGCCGAAGATGCTGCCTCCAGGCGCTTGCGCCAGCACCGGACAGGTCAAGACAACGGCCAGAAGAATCAACACCAACAGCGGCTCAACAACTCTTATGAACATCGCCGCTCGAATGAGCCTCTCTCCGCCTCGTGCAACGCACGAATCCAGAATCTCTTCATCGAGCCCAATCAGCGGCCGAGCGAGCCTGCTTCTCATTTGCTTCCACATACACGTACCTCCATCGCGTTCGTACTTGGCCGCCCAAGATCAAAGCGGCCGACGCGCTTCAGTTGCGTCCGCGCTTAAAACAAGATTCCTTTCGCACTAGCCTGGCCGGCCAGGCTTCCTGGCGACACTGGGCTAGATCAAAAGGCGTGCCAGATTCGAGCTCGGTACGGATTGAGAGGTGACGGCCTTCGCGTAACCGTCATCGGATGCCAAGGCACCGCCGTTGCCTGTGCCGCAGGTATGAAAGTGGTGCTGCTCTTCTCTCTGTTGCTGCTTGCGACTTCTACGGCGGCGAACGCCCGCAGCTACAATACGCCGCAGAGGTCCAAGGTGCTGCGGCGTGCGGTCCTCTATGATGCGGCGATCAAAGCAACTGCCGCGCGATACTCTGTAGACCCGCGGCTGCTCTGGACCATCGCGTATCTGGAGTCGGGGTTTCAACCCGAGGCCGTCTCACGCAAGGGCGCTCGCGGGTTGATGCAGTTCATTCCTTCTACTGGGCGGAAATACGGCTTGGTGACCATCGCCCAACTGCACGATCCTCTTCGATCCATCGACGCAGCGACAAGATTCGTAAGGGACTTGAGCCGACAGTTCGACGGCCGTATTGACCTCGTTCTTGCCGGCTACAACGCGGGCGAACGTGCGGTGATAAACGCAAACAATGAAGTGCCCCGTTACCGCGAGACCCGAGCGTACGTAGCTCGAGGACTGTCGATCTTCAGGCGAATTTGCCAGGGAGCCCCGCTTGATCCGATTCTTACTCGAAGAGCCGGAGTCGCCAAGAAACCGATTGAGCGCCGCCAGGCGGTTCCTTCAAAAGCGCAGCCGAGCCGGTCGATCTACTTCTCGCCGTAACTCATACCGCTTCAGCATCTTTCCTCATGGTTGTCTGACCCTCTTAAATACTGACCACGCCTTAATACTGACGACGCCTTAATACTGACAGCGCTGTGCAACGAACCTGAGAACGGAGCCTGCCCGCAATCGGCTACAGTCGACTTCCCTGCGCGAAGCCGCTGTCAACCACGCCCCGGCATCTTCGTGCCGCTTCCGGCTCGCTCTTGGCGCTAACGCAACCCGCTCTCGCCGCTTTCCGGCGCGCCGTTGCCGCTTTTCCGGCGTTCTCCAGCCGGTTGCCGGGACAGGCGCGCCACACGAGTCTCTCTAACCTGCGGTGACCGATGGCGTCTCCGCCCAATAGCAGAGTCCTATTCGCGCGTTTTCCAATGGCTCTGGCTTCATGTTGTGCGTTGCGTCAATGCGTCGATTGAGGCTCTCCGCAGTGGAACACAAATTGTCTTACCCGGCTGCGTGACTGCTCACCACTTGCAGCGTGTATATCAATAATGACGATTGGAACCCACCGGTTCAATAAAGGAGGGACTGCTTTGAATAGAGCCGAACACGAAGATCTCGACCAGATAGATAATGACCAAACCGGTCGCGGCGTTGCGCTAGCTTCAAAGTCAAAGCTCCCCAGCCAGAAGTCATTCACAAAGACATTCTCGCTCTACCGCGATCCCCAGGATGTCCGCACGGTCATCCAGCTTGCCCGCAGCGGCATCGTCCTGACTCTACTTCTGCTCGCGAGCGTCGCCGCCAACTTCTATCAGTACTATCGCAGGCCGGATCGCATTGTCGTCGATAAGTCCACTGGACGCGTGGTCGAGATCAACGACCGGGACTACGGCGAAACCGAAGCCGTGCAACTCGGCCCGGAGCACCTTACCGACGCCGACAAGAAGTACATCTCCTCCGAATTCGTGAGGTCTCTTTATCAGATCGATCCCGCTACCAGATCCAAAGACATCGAGCGGGCTCTAAGAATGATGCTGCCCGACAGCGCGCTGAAGTTCGCCCGGTACCTGAAGCAAGAAAGCATCCTAGAGAAACAGCTTCAGGAGAGTTGGCAAAGCGCCTGGACCGCGCAGGACATCACGGTCGATTCCAAAGACCGATACACGGTCAGGGTTATTGGCCGGCAGGAAATCCACCGGCTCGATAACGGCGTTGCCGTGGATGCCCCGCGCCAGCTTAGCCTTTCGCTGAAACTAATCGCAGACCCAAAGGGAAGGGCCGACCGCAATCTCCGTTCGGGCTTCCTCATCGGAAGCTTCGACTACAAGGAAATTCAGTAGAACCGACAAGGAGACTCAATGCATTCCGCTACGATGACCCTGATCCTGCTTGCTCTTTCTCTGATGGGCGCGCCGGCAAGCGCTCTTGCCCAGACACAAGCAGAGCCGAGTCAAGCCAAACAAGCAGCGCAACCTGGAGCGCTTAAAACTCCGGCCTCCACAAAGCCGACCCGAAAGGCAAAGCCGCGCACAAGGCGCTCACTCGTTTCAAAGCTGCCAGATGCTATTCAGCCATCACCGCCGGCCGTGTCGCTGGTCTCCGGCCCTCCTGAATACCTCGCAGGCGAAGCGAGCGTTATCGTCAAAGGAAACGAGAATCCGATAGTGCGGCTGGGCCTGGCGGCGTCTGGGGTGACTCTCATTGAGTTTCCAGCTTCGGACCGGTTCTTTGCCTTGCATCCCGGCAACTCCGATATGGTCACAATCGACGAGTCGCCCACGAAACAAAGCGATCACTTCTTCGTCTTCCGGGCCGGGAGCACGTTTGTTATTCCTCCCGCTTCGCACGGGTCCGCGGGACCGGCGGCCTCGATCATTGCCCAGATGCGTTCGGGTATGGTCGTGACGTTATTGATCTATCCCGTCCGCGAGCTGCAACAGATGGCTCATCGCGTGGTCATTCTGTATGACCGGGCCGAAGTAGTAGCGGCCCGCCGCGCGGCCGGCCTCGCAGTCAATCTCGAAGAGAGGCTAGACGAGCGCCGCCCACGTTCAATCAGAATCGCCGGCCAGCCCCTCGCTGAGATTCCGGAGCTTGCGGGCGACGGCGACAATCAAGAGGGGAGACCGCGAAGTGCCGGCGGCAACCACGGTGACCGGCCGTCAGACAATGGCGCTTCACGAGTCACGACTCCGCCCGGTTCTTCCGAACGATCCTCTGTCTCCGACTCCGGTAAGAGAGCCGGCCGCGACCTCGAGTCCGAAGCCCGCAAGGCTCTGAAGCTTGCCATTACTTCATCGAAGTTCAAGAACTGGACCGAGGCCCGTCACGGTCTGTCAATCGCAACGTCGATTCCGAAAGGCTTCAATGAGAAAGACGGCGCGGCCATAGTCATCGTCGCCGTTTCAAACATTCTGCCCGAGCCGCTGAGCGTCGTGCCCGGCCAGCCGGATCTGTCGGTTGAGACTCGCGACGAGGACGGCAAGAAGACCTTGCTCGTCGAACAGATGAAGCCCTTATACGTCCAGTGCTCCGGAATCGGCGACTCGATACCGGCCCGTTCGACTCTCTACTACGCAATTGTCTATCGCAGGCCGGTGCTCGGCATTCGCCAACACCTGCGCGTGACCGTTGGACAGACGAACGCCGCCGACGATCCAGCCGTGGCCGATCTCACTACATCAAGCCGATAGCAATACCCCGAACACAGGAGACGAAATGAAACCCAGCGACGACGTCAATCCCAACCCCCGATCGGATGAACCATCAACCGGCCGGTCAGAGCGAATTGAAAACAACGCACTGCACAATGAGCAGCAACCAGGCGAGACAGAATCGCGGGCTGGCGACCTCACCGACAATGATTTGTTGGTTCGACCGCTCGTTGCCCGCCCAAAACCAAAGAAGCTCAAGCGCTATCTGATTTTCGCGGCGGCGATCCTGGTAGCACTCGGGGCCGTGCTGGTTGGGATCTACCGCCTGAGTGCGTCACAATCGTTGAAGATCAACATCGCAGCGAAGAAACCGGACCGGGCGACCGACCAGGCGGCCGCCTCCGACAAGACGCCCGAAGATCCCGCCGCCGAAGCGCTTGCGGAGGTCAGAAGCGTATTGACGAAAGCTTCAGCCGCGCCTCCTTCCATACCTTCGGTATCGTCTCCAGCTCTTAACTCATCTGCCAATTTGCAGAGCCAGAAGCTCAATCTGCCGCAAGGCACAGCGGCGCTTACAGCCGAGAACACAGCCGACAGGGGCGACGCGAAGCACAACGAACTATCGGCATCGAACGCCGGCCGCCGAAATCAAGAGCGATCCATCCGCTTCCCGAGCGACGACGAAAACCAGTTGTCACGCAATGCCTCGAATTCAGCGCGAACCGATTCGGCTCCGCCTCGTTCGGATAACAGTCACCGCGGCGCCAGCCCGGAGAGTAGCTTCAACACACCACGCGCTAAAGACGCGCATAGTGCATCGCTCGCGACCCCCGTCGTCTTACCGAGCTTCGGCTCGATCCTTCCGGTTCGAACCCTTGGCAAGATCTACACGCTTCGATCCGGCTCCTCCATTCGGCTGGAACTAACCAGATACGTATCGCGCGACGGATGGTCGCTTCCCAAAGGCACGGTGTTGATCGGGCAGGTTCGCGGCAGCGAGCAGGATCGGGCGTTCATCGTTATCACGGGCTTTATCGATTCGTCGCGTGACCGCTTCGTAAAACTGAACGGCGAGATTCTCGGCGACGACGGAGGCTCGGGTCTTCACGGCAAATTCCACAAGCTATCGAGCGGCTGGTCCCGCGCTTTTGCCCGTGTCGCTTCAACTGCGGTGAACGTCGCGGGCGCCGTAGCAAGCAGTCGAATAAGCGGCCAACCGGTGATCATCACCGACGCCGGCTCTCGCGCAATAGCCCCGTTCAGCTCCGAAGTCGATTCCACGTTACTCGGACAGGCTCGCGGCTTCGTCGAGGTACCCGCAGGCACCGCCGGATTCGTCATGGTGACAACCCTTCCGGCAGCCGCCGAAGGCGTCGACGCCCTACCGGATCAGCCGGCTTCAAGAGGCCCAAACTCGAGCGACGAGACCAGCCAAACAACGCCGCTCACACAGGACGAACTCGCGGCGCTATTAACTTCAGGCGATCCCGAGCGCATCCGAGAAGCGCTCCCGCGAATGTCACCCCAGATGCGGCGCATCGCGGAAATCGTGCTCGCCGAGTCTTCCAGGCAAGACAAGGAATAGGAAAACGCCAACCGGCGAATCAAAGCTAGATAGGAAGCGAAATCCGAAATGGTTCCACGCAACATCAACGTGCCTTCCATCGATCCTCGGCAGCTTGTGGACTCACACGGGCAAGCCGCGCTCGGCGATCTCATTGCCCAGACCGGCTACGTGATCCAGAACCGGCTGCTCGGCGATCTCAAACACGCACTTCGAAGCGGCAAGCCGTGGCTCATCGAAGGCCCTCGCGGCGGCGGTAAGACGGCCCTTGCCGAGGCTCTCGCAGCAGCTTGCAACCTGCCGTGTTTCTACCTGCAGGGGATGCAAGGTCTGTCGCTTGACGACGTGCTCTACTCGTGGGATCGAGAGGGCCAGAACCAGTGGGTGCGTCAGGCGACGGCTTCCGGGAAGTCACTGGCGGAAGCTCGCCGCCAACAGTGGTCAAGAGAGTACCTGATACTGGGCGAAGCGCTTGGCGCGTTCGATCTGGCTTCAGAGCGCGACATCGCGCCCGTGCTAATCATCGACGAAGCCGACAAGCTCGCCGAACATATTGAAGACATGTTGCTCCAGCTTCTTGGCCGCGGCTGGGCGCACGTCCCGCGGTACGGGGACATCGGCATCCGCGACTGCGGTCAGTGGCCGGTGGTCGTTCTTCTCTCAAACGACATTCGCCATGACCTGTCGCCGCCTCTGCGTTCGCGGTGCGTATACAGTTGGCTCGAACCGCCCACTCCTCGCGAAGAGGTTCGAATCTTGCGCGCCCGCGTTCCCACGGCTTCAGCGCGCTTATTGGCCGATGTCGTCAAGATCATCAATTGCATTCGAGGCATCGGCGGAGTCACGGACAAGCCTGGCCTCAGGGAGAGCATTGATCTACTAACGGCGCTTGTCGGATACGAACCCATCACCTGGTCCGAGGAGCTGATCGACGAGCACCTCTGCTTTCTCGGAAAGCGCAATAAGGATAGAGCAAATCTCGAGAAGGGGGTCGCGCGCCTCCTGCAAGCTATTCGCCTTCCGCATCCGGACATCGACCGCTGGGTCGAATCCGCGTGCGCCGACCACGTTTCGAAGCTTGAGAAGTCTGAGGAATCCGTATGACAAGAAGTACAAGAACTAACACTCCCGAATCCACCTCAACGCCAAGGCGAGTGCTGTTATTGCTCGCGGCCGTGGCTTTAATCCTGGGCATTCTGGCTATCCGGCATTGCGCGGGCCTCAAAGCCCAGTATGTCGATCCGATAGTCACTGTCGAGCAGTGGCCGGTTGATGAACGAGACGAGGCCAAAGTGATGCCACCCCTTCGGCTGGCTGATTTCCCGGACACGGGCGAGGTCTATCGCACCGCGGATCGGCTCCGGGAAGCTTCGGCCCTGGCGCTTGTCGCCGCGCTTTATGCCGCAAGCGAACTCGCCGGTGGCCGACACCCCAGGGATGCGACCGCCCTAATTGCCAATATCGCATCATCCGTTCTTGTGCCGCCTGGAATAAAGCTCGATGGGGCTGATGGCCCCGCCATGCTCCTCTCACCATTGGGTAAGATTCAGCTTCGTTTTAGACCAGATCCCTTGACGGTTGAGGTCATCAGCATACCCGGGCGGCGCGAGGACGGCCCCGCGCTAATGGTGCGCATTCCGGGAACAGGACCGGGCGGCGAAGGTGGATCGGTCTTCATCGCCGACTGGCTCGGAGACATTGCCCCTCCCCCGCCATTCGCCGGTACCTCCGACTGCGTCCGCGCGGGCTGGATCGACCAACCGTTTAATCAAGCGGAGATTTCTGGAGCCGAGCAACAACAACTCCGCGTGTGGCTGTCGGCGAAGCGGCGCCCGTAATCCAACCGAAATCGAAAGGATGAGTTCTTATGTCGTTGATCAACCGTATCCAGAAGTATGACGCCGAGCACGGCATTCCGCGTCCGATGACCGCGCCCCACCTTACCGCCTATCACGCGGCGCTCCACTGCCTCAAAACCGGCGCCGAGATGTTTAGCCTCATCTGTTGCGGACTGGTGTCGGCATATCTCTTGTGGATCTCGGCCAACCTCGTCAAGGCCGAGTTTGAAGTTCGTCTGATATTCGTCGCCGGAATGCTGCTGGCCATGCTCATAAGCGCCGCCGAAGCCTTGCAGTTGCTTATGCCATATCGCCGCTTTAGGCAGCGCCTCACTCACGGCTCGGCGATGTGGGCCGACACCGCCTGGCTCAAGTCGCAAGGCTTCGCCAAGGACTTCACGGCGACTCTGAAACCGTGTGAACTGAGGCTGGGCAGCCTTCCTACGGGTCACCAACTCGTGCTGCCCGCTTCTCACACCCTGCGGCACGTCGCGATGTTTGGCCCGCCCGGTTCCGGCAAATCCGCCACCTTCATTTGTACCTTTCTCAGAAACTGGTCCAAGAACGGTTCCACGATCGTGCTCGATCCCAAAGGCGAGCTATACGCCCAGACCGCCTCTTACTACGAGCACGCCTATCGGCTGGATCTGATGGAGCCGGACAAATCGGACCATTGGAACTTTGTTCCCGTCTGTAAGAACAACGCCGAGCTTGCCCACCAGATCGCTTCCATCATCGTCGGCGCAAAGCCGGGTGCGAAGGCCACTGACTCCGAAGGCTTCTGGCGAGACTCTGAAATCGCCGCCCTGAGCGCCATCCTGTTACACCTGCCGCACATCGTCCCCTACCCAACGCCGGCGATGATAAACGAGTTCATTTCACTTCGCTCCATCGACGCCGAGGAGGGGCAGTTGCTGTCGCCGCTCACCCGAGAGATGTTCGAATCCCCCGACCCGCAGGTAGGCGTCTACTGGGGCGCGTTCACCAAGGCCAAGCGCGATCTTCAGGGCTCGATACTCACCGGAGTCATCGCCAAGTGCCAGGCCTTCACGACCCCTAACGTCCAATCGGTTACCAGCGCCTCCGATGAAGACTCAGTCGGCCGCGCCGAGATTGATCTCAACATGCTCCGCAGCCGCGGTACCGGCATCTATGTCGTCATACCGGAAGGTGACGCCGACCGGTATGCGGCGTTTCTTACGACGTTCTTCGGGATCGGAATGGCCGTGTTGAGGAGGGACAAGGTGACCGAGCAAACCGTGCCGTCGCTTTTCCTGTTTGACGAGGCAGGCAACATCCCCATTTATGGCCTCAAGGAAATGCTTGGCGTGGGACGAGGCCGCAAAGTGGCGGTTGTCCTCGCCTATCAGAACCTCGGCCAGGTCTATGCCCACTATGGACACGACGGAGGACACGCGGTGCTGGGTTCGATCAATACGATGGTGTTCCTGCCTGGCCTCGATCAACACACAACCGAGTTTGCCGCCTCGCGAGTCGGACCCACCACCGTCCTCCAACACACGACGGTTGATGCGCCCGGTACACAGAACGACGCCGAGCGGCTCGCCGAAACCAAGCGCGACCTTATCGACGCTGCCGAGCTGCGGCAGTTGGTTCGCCACAAACAGGCCGTTACCATCATAGACACCGCTCCGCCGATCAAGTTTGCGTACCCACCGCTTGTCCAGGCTGCTGGCAATGCCCTTTCGGAGGCGGCTCACAAAGGAATGCCCGCGGTCATCGACTTCCGCGGCGCGGAAAAGGAACTCACAAGTGCGCCGACAGGTAACCCGCTGCCGAATAGCCCGGCCAAGCCCGTTCCAGTAACGACTTCAGAACCTCCAGAGAGAACAACAGACGAAGCGGCCGGGACCACCGACGGCGAAGGCGAGTCCGGCAAGAGCCAAAAGCCTCCGAGAGTCTCTCCCTTAGGCCTCGATTCAGCGGAGTAATAAGACAATGCCATCAACAGATGAAAAAGGCCCGCGCTTCACGTTCTTCACCCTGGGTTTTGCGATTGCGGTCGCGCTCGGCTGCTACGGGTACTCCCTTTGGGATGCCTCTCAGCAGGAGAAGGCGCTCGTGCCCAGACCGGCCACTGACTATATGATCAAGGCGCTGAGAGCCTACCACCATCAGATCGGGCGGTTTCCACAGAACTTCGTCGACCTTGAGGCGAGAGTCTGGAAGCACGCCCAGCCCCCCAAGTTCTATGAGGAGGGCCGCAGTATCTCGATGCACAACTACTACTACATCTACTACCTGGTCGAGCCGGGCGTCTGCGCTCTGTGGGCAATACCGGTGAACAAGCGAAGAGAAGAGGGCTCGACTTATTTTCTGACGATATCTCCGCAGGCTGTACGCCGATGGAGGGGAGCGCCGCTGACGTTCGATGAGATCAAGCGCCTTCCTGATCTTCCTACTCCTGCCCAGCTTGCGGTGCTCGGACTAACCGAGCTAACACCAACACAGCTACCCTCGCGCAATGGGCGCCGCCCTTCGCAGTAAATGGAATTCATCATGCGCACAAGAAGGACTAATTCCTACGGCAATGACAGCGTGGCTCGGCGTGGCGAAAGCCCCCTCAAGCTCGCGGTGCGCTTGACGCTCAGTCAGCTTTCTGGCGGCATTGAACCCGCCGAAGCGATCCAGTTTGCCGCCAGGTATCACGTCGTCACGTGTGCGGCGATTCAAGCCGAACTAGCCAAGAGCGGTCTGTTGAGCCCTGATGCCTTCCCCCTGCCTAAGCCTGCCTGAACTGATCGGTACTGGTACTCCCGGCGTTCTTATTGCGCATTAACCCGAGGACTATTTTCGCTCCGACAAATTAAGGTCAAGGGGCGAGACGAGTCGGCCCAACGGCTGCGCGGAACGAAGCGTTCGCCATCATCTATTCATGTATACAACCGCAGCCTAACCGCAGGCCGACCCCTGTGACCTGAATTGTGTCTCCGCTGAACCTGTCCTCTATCGGGTTAACGCTTAGTTCTTAATGCTGAAAACCATTGGAGGATAGAAGATGACCGCATCAAGTTTTGACCGCGACAACCAGCAGAAATGGAGCGAACTGTTAGCGCAAGCAGTTTCTCAGCCCGGTTTGATCCTTAAAGCTTATTCAGCTTTCTGGGGTTACTCGCTCGGAAATCAAATGGCAGCGCTCTTGCAATGCAGGCTCAGGGGCATCGAACCCGGCCCGATTGATACATATAGAGGATGGCTCAACAAAGGCAGGCAGGTTCGCAAGAGCGAAAAGGCAATCTGGCTTTGCATGCCGCTCACCCGCAAAAAGGCCAACGACGAGACCGGAGAGGAAGACCTCTACATTAGCGCCTTTGTTTGGAAGCCGCGCTGGTTCGTTCTGTCGCAAACCGATGGCGAGCCGGTGCCGATGCCCGAAATGCCGGAATGGAACAAGGAGCGCGCCCTAACCGCGCTTGGCATCGAAGAGATTCCCTTCACTCACACAAACGGCAACACTCAGGGGTTTTCGCGCGGGAACAAAATAGCAATCTCACCGCTTGCCGCCCTCCCGCATAAAACTCTCTTTCACGAGTTAGCGCATTCGATTCTACACGCGAGCGAAGCGGAGATTATCGATTCAGAGCGGACGCCCAAGAGCTTGCGGGAAGTTGAAGCCGAGTCCGTAGCGATGCTGGTTTGTGAGTCGCTTGGGTTGTCATGCGCCGAATATGCGCGCGGCTACATTCAAGGGTGGCTTGAGGGCGAATCGATCCCCGAGAAATCCGCGCAACGAATCTTCGGAGCAGCCGACCGGATTTTAAGAGCCGGTCGAGCCAGGAACTGAAACCGATAGCCGCCCGCTTCCGAACCCGGACGCAGCGCCAATCACTGACGAACGAAGTAATCACCGTACGGAAATCATGAGTTACACAGCTTCTCTTCAAATTCGCCATGGGAGTAACCCTTCGAGAGAAAAATTCGGCCTCTCTCAAGTAAGGCGCTTGCGCCTTCAGGAGAACGGGTCGCGGAACCTACGGGGGGAGCGCTACCCAACTGTCACGGTGCGTCGGCAGAAAGCCGTAGAGCCATGGCGGATTGGACAGATGAAGGAAGCTGCAAGGCTCCGCTGGATGGCCACCGGCGGAGCCTGCCCTTTGACATCGACAAACAGAGGCGAACAGAGGCGAACTGATCCGAGATGTACCCGAGTTCGGCAATCCCTCGATTATCAACGAGAGAGCTTATTGGCATCAGGCTTGCACAACTAATGGCTGGAAGTTGTCAACGTCCGGCCCAAACTTTCCACGTCAGCAACCATAGGAGAAACTAACATGTCCACCAGCTTTAACAAGATTGCGATCATTGGCTACCTTGGCCGAGACCCTGAGCTGCGCTACACCCCAGACGGCACGCCCGTTTGTAACTTCTCAGTGGCGACTACCGAGAAACGGAAAGACAAGTCCGGCGAACTGCAAGAAAACACCACCTGGTTTCAAGTCGCGCTGTTTGGCCGGCGAGCCGAGGTTGCAAAAGAGTACCTGTCCAAAGGCAGCCACGTATGGCTCGAAGGCTCACTGGCGTTGAGTCAGTGGACGGACAACGAGGGCGCAACCCGCGCCAGCCTCGAAGTCCGAGCCACGGACATCAGATTCCTGTCATCGTCCGGCGAGAAAGCTTCAGCCGCAACCGCCGCCGCTACATCGGCCACGGACGAAGACGTTCCTTTCTAAAATATGGAAAACCAGAGAACCCAGGAGCCGGGCACATCGCTCGGCTTCTGGCCCAAATTTTTCGCGGGACAGTTTCTGGCCGAAACTGTCCCGCTATCCAGACAAGGGCAGAGGCACGCGCCATAACTTATGCGCGCGCCGACCCGCGTATTGCGCGTCGTGAACGCCTAGAGAGATTCCGCTTTGGAGTAGGACCGATGAGTCAAATACCCAATCACATAAACGCCCGACGCTCAAGCCGCGTAAGCCAGGCTTCTGGATTAGCAGAGGCAACTGTAATGCTCGATCTCTTCGAAGCTCTCGGCGTGCGTTCGTTCGCTCTCACACTCACCGACGAAACCGGGCATAAGGTAGCCTACCAACCCCACAGAGCCCTTAGCACGCTCCGCATCGAACTGCTCGGCATATTGCTCAGGGCATTTCAAAAGCGTCTTAATGTCATAGTCAGGCCGCTCGCAGCCCATGCCCTCTCGCTCGTCCAGCTTGACGATCTGAGTCCGTCGCAGCTTGATCGAGTCAGCGGCTTCTCATTCCTTGTGCTTGAAACCAGCCCCGGAAACTTTCAGGCATGGTTGGCCGTCAAAGATGCGGACGCAGCAACCATGCGCCGCATCAAGAAAGCAGCGGGAGCAGACCCGAGCGCAAGCGGCGCGACGAGAATCGCCGGTTCATACAACTTCAAACCGAAGTACGCTCCGGATTATCATCGAGTACAACTGCAATCCATCGCGCCAAAGCGCACCGTCATCGTAGCCGAGCTTGATAGCGCAGGGCTCCTTGCGCAAGAGGAACCCCCGCCCTCCGCTCCCGGCCATGCTCCCCGCCTTCGGCGCAAGCATCGGCTATCAAAGTGGCCGAGCTACGCGCGCTGTCTAGCTGACGCACCTAAGGCGAAGAATCACGAAGGCAAGGACCGCAGCGCTGCGGACTTTATGTTCTGCCTGCTCTCGATTGATAGAGGATGGCCGGTGAAGGCTGTCGCCAACCAGCTCCTCGTCGAAAGCGAGAAGGCGAGATGCCTCGGCGGTAAGTACGCGCTCTTCACGGCCGAGCGAGCCGAATCGGTCGTCAACCGCAATCGTACCTAACGCATTGGCCTGCCTTTGGTTTGCAAGCGCCTGGCTAGTCTGCCTAGAAGCGCAAACGGTCAAAACTCTGGACGCCGTTTACATTCGTCAAGAGTCGCGACAAGTATGACCCCTCACAAAATAGCGCTAAAACTGCTCTTTACATTTGATCGAGAACAAACTAACTTTCTTTCTCCGGGTCGGCGTTTCGCACTGACCAAGTTTATCTCTATATTACCTCGATCAGTCGCCCCGATTAGACCGATGTTTGCGTTCTATCGTTCCCAAGTAGTGAGTTGCAGGTGGCCTGCTAATGCGTTTCCCATCGAGTTTTGTGAATCTGTAAAGGAGGCGGGATATGGGCTTCCAATTCAATATTGAGCATGCAAGCCTTGCCGGCTGGCTGACGCGCCGAGACTTCCCGTTTCCGATTGATGAGTTCGACTGGGGGCCATGGCCTGAGCCTTGGCATCGGCATTATCGACGACGACGCAATCTCGCTCGCAATGAAGAGGAGTACGCTGGTACCGGGGAGTGGCGCGCACCACGAGTTCAATTGCACGTGCTGGACGATTTTCTCAAAAGGCTGCCGGATTCCGTTGTAACCTCGTCTCCGGAAGATCACGCATTCCTTCGCGACTTGGTAGCCGCAGCTAAGAAAGCCCTTCTGTTTGTTGGTGGAAAAAAAGTCAAGGTGGGAGAGAAGGAGCAGGAAACTGTCCTCTCCTCTTCCGAAGTCGCACATGTCCTAGGCCCCCTTCGTATTTGGTTCGATGTGCCGTTTTACTTCATGCCGCTTGGAAGCCACATTCCGTTGGAGCGCTTCCGAGATTCAACCGACTACACGATGTGGCTCCAGTGTTACGATGACATACGGAAGGGAGTCTCCAAGGACTTACTCGATCCATTTCCACCCCTCAGACAATTACTTACTACAGCGCCTTCTATGCCCGTCACCGCGTGTTGGACGTGGAGCGGTGAAGCTGCATTGATACCGAGGGAAAAATGTTCGACTGAGCGACTGCTACGACTGGTCCACGAAACACCCCCTTGGCGTCTTTGGCGCGAGTTGAAGCTGCTACACCATTCACAGGCGCCAGCTTTCAACCTCCTACAACTCAGCGATCTTCATTTTGGGGCTGGCGCCGTGACCAACCGCAAACTCGCCTGCGTTGAGCAGCACCTCCGCGACCGCATCGACGGAATCAGAAAGAATGGAGGGGCGGTGCAACCGGTCATCACTGGCGATCTAATGGACACGCCCAGCCAGAAGAACTTAGAGGAATTCGAGGCCTTTCGAAATCGGCTCACTGACTACTCCAAGACGCCGGTAATATGTATCCCAGGCAACCACGACATGCGGACGAAGGGTTTTTGGAGGAAGAAGTTGGAGGCGCTCGCGGGCCTGGAATGGCAGAGTGTAATCGCGGGTGATGTGTCCAAGGTCATATTCCTTTGTTTCGATACCTCGCGAGACGCGAAGCTCGCTCAAGGTCGAATAACTGACGATCAGTTCATTGAAGTTGCTACAAAGCTCACTGAGCTGCGTCGCCTGGGCGACTATGCTGATCATATAAGCATAGCTCTTACGCATCATCATCCATTCTCCAGTAGTGAGGATGAAATCGATACGATTCCTTTCCTTGGAATTCGCGAGGAGCGATTTCTTCGCATGGAGAACGGCGATCATCTCGTGCGCTGGTGTGCGCGCAATAGTGTTCCGTTGATCCTTCACGGTCACAAGCACCGGCCGAGATTTATCGGTCAGGAGATAGAACTTGAGGGTCGTACGCAACTGGTTCGTGCCGTGGGTTGTGGCTCCAGTTTAGGAATTGAAAGCAAGCCTCTGTCATTCAATTGGATCACTTGGCAGCCCGATGCGAAACAATGGACGGTCTCTTTCTTTGCCGATCCTGGCGACGGCAGCGGGTTTCAGGAAAAGCGGTTGGCAATAGGAGGGACGCGTGATGCTGCCTGAGTGCTGCATCTCGAAAGTCTGAGGTCGTCGGCGAAGAAAACACGAACCGTGCATATCAGGAGCGAGCGGGCATTTGAGCCAGACATCTGAAGACGTGAAGGAACAGACATTGATGCCCGACTCTGAGGGGCAGGAGAAGACCCGACTCTTCGCTGTCGCACTATTTGATGTTCTGGGATTCGAAAACCTCGTTCGATCACAGGGAGTCCTTGAGATTCGCCGCAGATATAGGACGCTGATCGATCAGGCCGTCGCGGTGCCAGATGGCCGCTTCTTGAATCTGATCGACGGTGCTATGGTCGTCGGCTACATGGAAAACACGCACGCCTACTTCAGCGATACGATCCTCCTATGGCAACCGTTGGATCGCCTCTTGGCCCAACCCTTTGTCTCGCGTTGCGCCGATATGGTAGCGGCTGCCTTGCAAATGGAAATGCCCCTGCGTGGCGCAATTGCGCTTGGTCCCGCGGAACTGGATAAAGACGCCAACGTCTACCTCGGCGAACCTCTCATTGAGGCTGCAAGGCTCGAATCTCAACAGGAGTGGATTGGGGCAGCGTTCGGGGCCTTTTTCAATGTGGCCACCCTGGATGGCAGAGATGTCTACGCGTGATGTGGTGCCCTATCGCATTCCTCTGAAAAACGAGGCGGCGCGAGAAGAACTGTGCGGTTCTTTTGCAATCAATTGGTGCCGAAGAGTAGGAGCAGGCGCAATACCAATTCTGGAAAGGCTTCGCGACAATCTGTCTTCAGATGCAGAGTCAATTCGGCGGAAGTATGAGAATACAATTGCATTTGTGAGCGAGACTGAGCGCTGGCTCGCTTATGTCGAAAAAGAGAAACTCTCGGGATTTCGGATGGTGAGCCCAGAAGAGGTCGAGCGCGATGGAATAATCGATCCTCTCATCCTCGAATGAATCCGAGCCTCTCATATGAGGTTGGCCCGCATCGCCGGACCGTGAGTGCAGCGTTGCGAAAGCCGCTTAGAGGATCAGAAACAAGCAATGGGACCGCGAGCTACCATCCCGTCCGACGTTGTTGCCGACGTGCTAACTGCTTCACGTCGGCGTTGTTGTGTCTGCTTTGCACTTCGAAGTGACGATACCGAGAAGAGGGGCCAAATCGCGCACCTTGACCAAGACCGATCGAATAACTCTAAAGACAACCTTGCGTTCCTCTGTCTCGAACATCACGACCAATACGATTCGAAAACGAGTCAATCCAAAGGCATTACAATGCTTGAAGTGAAGCGCTACCGCACTTATCTCTACGAAAGTCTCGCGTCTCTGCTTGCTAACCCGCCCTCACCGTCATCTGCGCCTCCAAGCCCGATGTCAGTAATCCCCGTACGCCTCCATCTATATAGAACGGAAGCTGAGGCTCTCAACTATTCGCCTCGCACTGCCCTGGTGCGTTTCAGCATAACCAATCTTTCGGACGACTTGCTAAAACTCGTGAGCCTCATAGTACGGGTACTCGCGAAGAACGCAAAACGTCGATTTCGATTGCCGGCCGTTGGTGCGCCTCACGATGAATATAAGCTTAGCGCCGATCTCTCCGTCGGAAATGTTGTGGAGATCTTGGACGATGTTCGACATCAGTTCATTTTGAAGCCGCGCGAGTCGGACGCATTTTCTCTGGCTCTATTTGGAAACGAGGGTTACGAATACAAAATCATAATAGTTTGTGCTCTAGAGTCCATCGAACACCAAGAGCGAGGGCGTTGGACGACTGAGACTCAGCCAATAACGATTTCGTATCCAATCAGAACTGTCGAAGGCTATCGAGACCATGGAAACCTATCCGACTGAAATGACCGTGACGGCGCCTTGTGCCAACTGCGGTAGCCATGTTTCGGTGCCGCTTCCCATCCAATTAGAATTGATCCACGCAGATTTCATTGCGAAATGGCCGGCGTCAAGACTGGAAGACACTATGTGCGGAAGCTGCGGCGCCGTCTGGCCACTGGGAGAGATGCCCTGTGTATACTGGGGCGATGGATGGGCTGCCCTCACTCTGGATGGTCCTCGTACCGGCATCGAGATCCTCACTCAAATCGCTAACTGGATGCCTGTACATAGATTCGGAAGCGCCGGCTCCCCGTTTATCGTCCGTGTCTTTGACTCACTGAAGGATTTAGGATACGTTCTCAAGCATCCCGAATGCTCCGTCTTTCGTGAAGACCTCAAAGGACGAGTAACCCGTCACTGGGACGACGAGGTTCTGGCGCTCATTGACATCTCAGACGCAGCGTTGGAGGGCAGAGTGGAATGGCTCAGCTATGTCATCTTGGCCGGGGTAGTCCAAGACTATCCTGAGTTCTTCTTCATTTCCCAGATGCGTAATGCGCTTGAACTCACAGCCCTGGCAAGCGGCGATGAATCACTCCCCATCTCTGCGGACGGAGCGAGTACCGGCTTAGACGAATATAACCAGATGGTAAAGGCTCTTGAACCTCATCGCCCAGTTTCTGAATTGGATTCATACCACATATGGTATGATGCGCCGCTTGATGAGAACACGGAACGGCCGATCGAGGGAAGCGTAACTCGCCTCATTCGACAGTCACCGCCCAACATCGACCTATGCAAGGTCTGGCTCAGGATTCTTGTTGCCGGGGCATTTCTTAGGCACGAACTCACGAAACGGAAACTACCTGCGACCCAGCGAGCCAAGGAATGGTTATGTGAGGAGAAGTTGCGTGCACGATGGCCGCATCTGGCGGTAGCCGAGCGGACAAAGCTTGGTGCGTACTTTCAAGAACTGACCGGAAGAGAGCTGAAGGACGTCTATGGACTGGACTCGCGAGTCTAAAGATACGCTTGACGCCGTCTTACTGGGCGAGCGATTCCAAACGGTGCCCGGCTCACAATGACTGTTGCTCGGCGCGCCGAAGTGATGAGTTTCGACATGGAATCAACCGACTCTCTGTTCGAACCCGACGACGATGAAAACTTCGTCTGGTTCGTCAAGAACCATCTCAAGAAGGGCGCGGCCAGCGTCAGGGGCATCACGGAGGCGGAGTATTTAGCGACTTGCCGTGAACGATGGGACGGTTGCGCGGCGGACAGAGTGTACGCGATTAAGTTCCTAGTAGACCCGCTCGTGCAGCCGGACCTGGTGGCGGAACTACCAGACGAGTTCATTCAGCCGGGCGAACCCTTCTGCACCCTTGTAGCCAGAATCGGTTCACGCGGAGAGCTAATAGACGCACCGGAGGACTACACGCCGCCTTCGTACCCGGGCGTCCACCTAGCGCATATCGTTGCTGGCTCTCCCTCTGGAGGTGTGGTTCCTGATCCGCATGAGCCTACCGAGTATCTCATCGCCTTTTTGGACGTACTAGGATTCGAGGCTCTTCTGAACCGAATCGGACTTGAGGCACTGACGCTACGTTACCAGCAGTTGCTGTCAGTAGCTCTTAGTCCGCAATCCGAGTCACGACCGTGGAGTCGCGCCCAGGCAATTGTGAATGGAGAACCAACGCCAACCCTGATGTGGCTTCCCATCCAAACAGCGTATTTCAGCGATAGCCTACTGCTGTGGGTTCCCTATCATCCGGGCCACGTTGAGGAGTTCTTGAATCGCTGCTCAAGAGTGTTTTGCGATGCCTTGGCGCATGGCCTGCCCATCAGGGGCGCAATCTCGGCGGGACAAGCTACATTGGATAAGGAGAGGGGTATCTACCTCGGTCTTCCGCTGATCGAGGCGGTTCGCCTGGAAAGCAAGTCCAACTGGGTTGGTGTCTCCCTTGCAGCCTCTTGGAAGTCTGAGACGCTCCGAATCCCAGTCCCTCCCGACACGGTTTTTCTATACAACCCTCCGCTCAAGGACGGCGGTAACGCACTGTTTTCCGGTTTAGTACTGGATTGGCCGCGCGCGTGGCGGGAGTCGCGCGAAGATTCCGCTCTCCCGTATCTAGCGGACCTTTGCCTTCCGGACCTCCTACCGGATCTGAAGGCGAGATACGACGCAGCATCGACCTTCTGGCTGCATTCGGAGAAGAACAGAGATTGGTGCCTGCCGCCTGGCTGGACACGAGAGACAGTCCGCAGTGTATGGGGCGATGAATCAAACGACGGGATGTAGCCGAGTTAGCCACGAGCAACTATGTCATCTCCAAGCCATTCTCATCTTGTCTGCCTTCTCGATGTGCTCGGCTTCGAGAGCCAGTTGAAGGCTCTTGGCCTAGCAGGAATACATGCCAAGTACTCAAGACTAATCGAGTACGTTAAGAGGGAGAAGGGCGGCATCGATGTCGTGCCTACGCCCGATGGACACGTTGCGGTAGGCTGGCTCGTCATCGGCAATGCCTACTTCAGCGACTCGCTCCTGTTTTGGACCCACTACAGCCCAATTACGCTTCCGAGCTTCACGCACTGTATAGCCGAGGCCATTTGTTTTGGGCTTGAGGTTGAATTGCCGCTGCGCGGAGCCATAGCTGTAGGCGAAGCCATACTTGACGAAGGTAGCGGAGTGTTCTTGGGCGAGCCGCTTGTCGAAGTGGCCCGAACCGAACGTACGCAACATTGGGTCGGAGCCTCCTTTGGTCCGTCTTTTGCCAAGCCGGGCTTCAACGACGGTTTCCAACTGCACACCATCTTGCCATACAAGAGTCATTACAAGGACCGAGCAAACGAGTACGCGACCGGAATGACCGTGGATTGGCCCAGGCGTTGGCGTGAAAGCCGGAAGACCGATCCACGACCAACATTGATGGGCCTTGATCGTGATCCGGCGTTCTCCACTTATTATTCAAGTACTGAGAGCTTCATCGCGTTTTCCGAAGAGAACCACGACTGGTTTCGCAAGCAAGGCCGTCTTGACTACGGCTAAGCCTGTTTTAACCTTGCACGTTGGCGGAAAAGCGCTCGGCATATTCGCTACGACTGACCAATTCGTGAATCCATCCTGGCGTGTTGCTAGAGCCCATGGAGTTGTATCTCAAAAAGAAGGGAGTGGACTCTACAGCTCATGCTCACACGTGTGAGCGCTTTCTAAAGAAGGCTTACGCGACGCCAACCCACCGAAGCGTCAGCAACCAATGTATAGCAAGCCTGGTGAAAATGATCCAAGAGCGATAGCTTCGTCTGCAACGCAGAAATTGAGGGACTTGCTACCCGGGTGGAAGCACAATGAGAAATCCGCCTGCCAGGTCGTGCCAGAGCAGACCAGTGTTGGTGCATGGTCTGTGGCAAGGAAGTCCGGGTAGCAGATCATCGCGACGCAGGTATCCAGCACCCCAGAGAGTACGAATTGTTCAGGGAGAGTCACAATTTGTTCGCGGGCAGCTCGAACGGAGTAACCTTGGAGAGCTACCGGGAACAGAATTCCAACGACAGGCCCAATTGCCATTTTCGCGATCAATATCTCTTGACGTGACTCGCTCGCAATTGCCAACTGGCCGTGCAGCTTGCCGGTCATACTGTCTTGAAAGTGACGCTTCCCAAACGTGGCCATGTAAGCCCTCTTGACCGCTGGCAGGAACACTTCGTCAACAAGATGGCCGTAATCTCCAATCTCACACTTCGGCAGGCAAATCGGGAAATATGCACCGTTCAGGATGGGTGCCAACCGCTCATCGGCTGCGAGCTTGCCAAGCAACATCTTTGACCTCAGTTCGAGGTCAGCTATATTGCCAAAAGATCCAAGTGTGGAGGACTTCCGACGCAAAGGGGCGTTGGTTGGCTCAATGGACGCCGAAGGAGTGACAGGGGACTGCGTCGAAATGAGGAGCTTTTCGCCGACGGTCGACATCCACTGCCGCATGGCTGCTATATCGTCCTCCAGTCGTCGGATTGATTCTCCCGACAGTGTCTTGTAGAACGAGTTTGCGACGTGGGGATACTGCTGCAGAAGTTGGTCGATCCGCTCCCATGTCATGAGTTGAATCTGGAACAGACTCTGAGCGATGTGCTCCTTGTTTAGAGCGGCAACGGCCTCATAGGCTCCCGCGGTTCTCTTCGCTGAGGTCATAATGAAGTAAGTGTCTAGGCTAGGGGTTAACGTGCGTGCCCTCCGAACCTCGGCGTCGATCTCCGCGCGGCGAAGACTCTTCAATGGGCCGCGCAGTTTGCATTGCGCACCTATAATGGGCCGCTCGCCAGATGGATCGAAGATGTCGACGCCGGACTGGCTCTCACCGCGGTGTCCGTACAGTTCCAGATGTGGACGATTGCAGTGAACGCGCAAAAGCTGAAGGCACAGTTCCTCGAAGTCCTGCTCGTTTGCGGGCACCGGATAGATCAGGCGGATTGGCGGCACGTCGTAGCGATAGTCGCAGGTGCTCCTGCTGTTGTCCAGGGGCATCGATCCGGCAAACGCGCGTCTGGTGAGGCGCATCAGCACATCAGGCATGCTCGCGATGGCTTACCGTCTCAGTCTCACAAAGTCAGACCGCTTTGGCCCGCCATGGGTTCTTGCGCGTGGTGCCAACATTGAGTCTGGTCGTCCTAATAATGGCACAGCGAACACATGAGGCGCGCGAATTGTCCAACAAGTCTCGGGACGCTTCGCAAGTGCGGGTTGCAGGTCACTCTCCATTCATTGATCAGGGTGCGACACCTCTTGCAATGGCGCGGTCTAGCTTTTCGAAGAACGCTTTCCTGTTGTCCAGGTCTAGAAGAACTCTGATAAGTTCACGCGCGCGTTGACCAAGGCGAAGATTCAGTTCTGCTATTGAAAGCTCATCCTGCCCAACCTTTATTGTTCGCTTCGTCTCGTTCCCGTGAGCTAGTTCGTTTCGATAGCCGTAACCAGCATATAGATCGTTGAACACTGCTTCACGAGAGTCCGGGTCGGCCCCGAGAATGTATGCGCCCCGCAAGGAGAAACGGTATCGTATTTCTTGCTTAAACCCGCCGAGGAGAAGCGGCTCCATCGCGAGCACTAAATCCATCAAGCGATCATCTTCATCACTTCGTTCGTAAGCTGAGCTGAATCTTCGAAGCGATAGGTCAAGAGAGTCAGATCGCCGGGTTCGTGATCTCTTGAAGCCGGTCCAACACTCTCTAATCGCATCGGCTTCTGCGATTGATATAGTATATACATCACCCCAATTCCAAACCGGCGGCTGTTCGCTGTGGGTGCTGTGTCGGCCTCCTTCAAGTGACCATCCGACGACCCTTGTCAGCACGTCGCTGTAGCCGACGCGTCCCGCCTTGAATAGACGCATTGCCGTACAGAATGCGGTGATAGTCTCGCGGGCGGCACGTCCAGCCGGGACGGTTTTGGTGCCGCTACTACTTAGGCCGTGCGCTTTCCGCTTTGGGTGAATGACCTCGATAGCGAACCTCACGTCAGTAAGCCGCGATGCCTCGAAGAACCCACGTACAGTTAAGAATTCCTCTCTATCATTCTTTTCGAGTCTGCTGATTGCCAAGCCCGGCTCGATCTCAATTCGTTCGTTCGGCGACTCAAATCCGACGGGCAGCGCAAGATGCCGGACAGTATAGGTCTCAGAAGTGAGATATGACTCGATCTCCCCGTAGAGCTTGTCGAACACATCTACGCGGAAGTCGACTCCTTGCTGGCGGTCAAGCAGGCTAAAAAACACGGAACGTCGCAACCGCTCACTACCGCCTTCCATTTGCGTTGCCAGCGAAGGATCGCCTTCAATTTCCGCTTGCACATCTTGCGCGGCAGCGCTCTCTTCCAGTTGCTCCTCAATTGGCTCCACCCAAATCTGCCATGGGACGTGATGCTTCCAGCCTTGTCCAATCTGGCCCTCGTCTGTGAGGGTAACAAGATGAGAGACGGCGAGGGGCCTTATCGTTTCCTTGATAGGTTGCAGAAGAGCACAAGCCAATTCACAATAAGCGCGGAGAGAGTTGTACAGGTTCTTGTTGTGCATCTCTTTCAAGTCATGGTCTCATAAATACGACCAGAGCCAAATTGGAAATCATCGGCCGAATGGGCTGACACCATATACTGATAGCGCAACGGCGCCAATCGACAAATGCTTTGGAGCGCCATGAATTTCCCTTGAGATGATCGTAACCAGCGACCGATTCATAGACGCGTTAGGGTTGGCCCGAATGTGCCCGATGACACCATCAATGCTTTCATGAAAGAGTACATTCCAATTCTGACCGCACTCATTGGGGCTCTTGCTGGCTGGTTGATCTCGCGATATCAGTTAAGGCGTCAAGAATCGCGGGAGAAGAAGAAACTGATTCTGCAAAAATTGGAAGAGCTTTATGAAGCATTGTCAGGGTTTGTCGAAGGTCTTGC
The DNA here is from genome assembly GCA_003222245.1 of Blastocatellia bacterium AA13. GTDB lineage: Bacteria > Acidobacteriota > Blastocatellia > UBA7656 > UBA7656 > QHVH01. The sequence continues at coordinate 37,366 of QHVH01000021.1, forward strand.
AACGATTATTCATCGGACCGCCAGAGCGAATCTTGAAGCGCTCGCTAGCAAGTTCATCCCGAAGCATTTGCTGCCGTCGAAGCCTGCCATAGAAGGCAAAATCGTGTCGGAGGATCGAATAAGAGTCCTTGTGGGCTTCTACGCACCAGAATTGTCTGACGATTGGAATAAGATCGAGGCTGCAAGCGGAGACTTCTGCGAGATGATGTTCCGATCGACGGCTCAGGGCCTACTCGCAACGGGCGAGGATGATCGGGACGGCGAACAGTCAGTCGAAGGTGGTCTGCCGGTGTTTGCGCAACTTGACCAGCTTGAAAACGTTTATCGAATGTGCGAAGAAATGAAGAAGAGAGTAGTCGAGATATCTGAAAAGTATAGGTAAACACACCGACAGCTCAGAAACACAAGGGCTTCGATCTAGAACGACACTTAATTGAAAGTCACTCATTATGAACCCAGATGACGGCGAGCTTGTCGTGGCTCTCTTCGATGCTCTCGGTTTCGAGGATCGAATCGGCCGTTTTTCTCTCGAAGAAATCCACGGCCAGTACAGGGACCTGCTCTCCATAGCTACGAGCAAGGGAAGTCACGCCTTCTTCGATGCCCGGCCTGCAGGCGGGGGAACAATGGTGCCTTTCTTTGGTTACGTCGACATCGAACAAGACTACTCCTCTCGTCGAGGCGGCACGAGCCGAGAAGGCCCAGCAATGGGTTGGCCTTGCATTCGGGCGTTCATTTGATAACAGACGTGACGTACCCTTCAGCGCGGACCTCGTGCGACCATATACTAAACATCGGAAGTCAGGTTATGAGAGCCTACTACCGGGAATTGTCCTGGACTGGCCGCGGACGTGGCGAAAGGAATACAAGACCAGCGCGGTGCCGACGCTTGAGCGGCTGTCCAATAGCGGTAAGGTCCACGAGTATTACAAGTGCGCGATTGAGTTCGTCAGGGAGTCTGACCGCAATTCAGATTGGTGGAAGACCTACACGGACGGACGAGGCAATGCTAAGGATGGCTGATCCTGCCAGGCTTTGCCCGAACGGTATCCGACAATCCGCACTGTTTTGACGCTTCGCGATCGGAAGAGAGAAAGTGAGGCACAGCCTTTTACTATTACCATAAACGTCATGGCTGAAGGCGATCAGAATCAGGCGACCAGGCGATTCAAGAGTCTGACCACATCGAATTGGTTAGAACCTGATCCTGTGTCTTCAATATTCGTAAAGCTCTCGCAAACTGACGGAAGCATCGGCCCGGTGTCCGGTGAGGATTGGCTGAAGCAATTCCTGTTTCCTGTATTGAATGAAAGCGTTCCTGAGGAGATTCGTGTGCTCTTCGAAGTGGCGCGCGGGGCACTCGCCTATGGATATTTTTTCTATCCGCTTTATACTCTGGCTGGCGAACAGTTGTACCGCGTGGCGGAGGCCGCTATATCCGCAAAGTGCGCGATGCTTCCAGCTCCGAAGAAACTATGGACATTCAAACATAAGATCGACTTTCTCGTTGAGCGGAACGTCATTCCAAGCGACGAGCTCTCCACTTGGAACGCAATCCGCAAACTCCGCAACATGGCTTCGCATCCCGAACGGCAGAGTATTCGTCCTCCCGGCGAGATTGCAATGACGATGGAGCGTATTGCTGAGAAAGTGAATAGCTTGTTCGGGTAAGCTGATGAGGGCAACGAGCATCGAAAAGGGAATGAGGTGCAAGGGGTCAGTTTGCCGGCGAAGTGGGAGTCATCGTGAACTTTGTGTTGGGTGACATGCGGAGACTTCACGAGATTGCGCCCTGCGACTATGGACTGCTCGTCGACTCTTTCGGATTCTTCGAGTCCGACGAGGAGAACGAAAAAGTCATTCGCCAGCTTCGGCGCGCCGTCGTCTCGGCAGGCCGCCTGGTCATTGCGGTTGTGAATGGCACGAAGATATCGAGCACCTTCAACCCGCGCGAGAGCGAGCAACGTGAGGGGGCGGGTTGCCAATAGTGCCACGCCGCTTAACAACCCGTTCCCCAGAGACGACGAGGCGTACTTCTTCTGGCTGCGCGCGCGCCCAAGCGTGGCCCCGTCGAACCTCAACGGCTGGATAGTATGTTGTAGCGCAAGGAGTGTAAATGAAGATGGACAGCAATGATTCAACCGTATCGAAAGCGATATCGGTGATCCACACAAGAGCCGAAGTAATGCCCCCCGATTTTACCGCTGAGTTTTCTCTTCCTAACCCGAAGCAGGAAGCCTTCAGCTCTCCCCGCCAGATTTTCATATTCCTCGACGGCACATGGAACGAAGAACGCGCTCCATGGGGAAAGGTGATACCTACGAATGTGCTTCGAATGTTCCAAGAATTAAATCACAAGACCGTCCATGAACTGAGATCGTTACCTGAAGGAAAAAATTCCACTGAAATAATCGGACACTACTATCGAGGAGTCGGAAGCCGTCAGGACAATAACGTAGTAGACCGAAAGTGGTTCGGATTTAATGGAAAAGATGAAGAGAGAATTCGCGGAGCTGCCTTTGCGGATCTGTACCGCGACTACACGAATAATAATGATCGCATTTACATTCTTGGCTTCAGTCGTGGTGCTGCCAGTGCTCGCTTGCTGGCACGGGATATCTGTATCTCAGGGCTCCCGCCACGATTGAGGGTCCATACGACTCACTTTCCGAATCTATTGACAGGCCAGATTGAGGCACGAGTGGATCGTGTCGAAAGGCTGCATGATGATCCGACGGGCGAGAAAAATCACCGCCCAAAAGTTGCGTTCCTGGGCTGTTGGGACACTGTTGATGCTTTTGTCTTGCCGTCTCGGTTTCCGACTCAGGGATTGATGGACAAAGGCGTCCGCATGCTCAAATCATCGATTCCTGCCCTATTGGGGAAGGAGAGGTTTAAGGGAGAAGAGAATGGAATTCCCGAAGGAGTCTTGAAGGCCGTACACTGCGTCGCTATTGATGAAACACGACACGCCTTTCTTCCCAGCCTAATGCCTCATGCGGATAACGTTGAAGAGGTCTGGTTCCCGGGTGTCCACTCAGATATCGGCGGTGGATACAATGATAGCGGGCTGGCGCAGGCGCCGTATGAATTTATGAAGAAGCAACTGATAGCTGCGGCTGACTTGGGGAACCAAAATCTATTCAAGATCAGCGAGCGCCCGAGTTTTTCCTCGGAATTCTGCTTTCATTTTCACGGATTGAATACCGGGTTAAAGCGCGCTATGAATGTCTTTGGCTTTGGAACAAGCATACGCAGCATACGCGTGTTAGACGCCAAAGATGGCGTAAAGCCCAAAATTCATGATTCGCTTAATAAAGTCATGACTAGCGATTCTGTCTACGCCGCTGATACTCGAGACAAGCGTACATGGACAATTACTTATGACCCATACAATGTCAGGGAGTTACGACAGGAGTTCGACGTTGTCTCGGATTAAGCCAACCTTGCGTCGCACTCAACATCGTCGTGCTGTACGTTGTTTCGGTGGTGGCGTTGACACTCTCAGAGTATCGTCGCTGATTGCTGGGCATGCCGTTAAACAATCACCAGAACCGGGGGCGGTTGACTTCGTTCTCATAACCGCGCTTGAGGGAGAGCGTGCTACCGCCAACAACAAACCAGCGAGAGCCAGCAGTCTTATTTTCGCGGGACCTCCTTCTCGTCATCAGAATATTTTATAGGCTGCACCCCACCTCGCAGCGCTACCGCGAATTTCGACCGATCCGACGTAAGTGATTCAGTTATTGCACGGAGTGTAACCTGTTCGCGAGTAGGCTACCAAGGTCAGATTGAATAGATCACTCAACGATGCAATGCTTCGGAAAAAGTAGTCGCCATGTTACAACCCTGACAGACTGTTGGTCACGTTTAGCAAACGTTTAACGCGTCCATCAATTGAAGACAAATTACCGATGCGGGCGCAAGCTTGCTCACGATGCCGTCAAATTCAGTTGAATCAGTTGTTGTGGCATATCCATAGCGCATGGAATGTTGCGTTTGGGTTTTCAGACACATACTGACTCAACGGTTTGTTTTGTCTGGCATGTGAGTGCTGAGAGCATAATATCCCGCTCCAATCCCAGCAATTGGTGGTGTAAACGCGGTAGGTGATGATCATGACATGATCTATCACGCCGTCATTTTCCCAGTCGGCGAAAATCACGTCGCCAATATCAAGGTCGCAAGGGTAACGAGTAATGAATCCTCGGCCGCTGTTTTCAACAAAATATCTCAGGGCCCTTGCTTGCGTCCAGCTTCGGGTTTGTCCGGTCTTCTTACCTCCAAACTCGTCGTACCACCACAGTCCCCAATTTTTATAGCTATTTCCAAAGCCCTTATTGGTCCAGCCACCCCAGTTGAGCGACTGAGATACGAAATTCGTGCAGTCAGGATCAAAAATCCTGAAATAGGGGTTCGCGTTGTATGCCTGATTAAAGGCATAGGTCGCGGCAGCATTCCTATCATAATCACAGGTCTGCGGAACGATCGTGCTACTGATCTCGGTTAGCGTCGGCCCCGGAGGTATTTGGCTGTAAGTCAGCTCCTCTGGAAAGCAACAGAAACTCGAGTCATCAGCATTTGGATCACACGGATAGTATCCATCCGAGTCGCATCCCGTTGAGTCATAGATGGGGTCGTAGCCGGTTTGAACCATTGATGAAGAATTTCGAAGACCTCCGGAGGTTCCTCTGGTTGACCATTTGGTTCTTGAGACTCCGTGACTCTTCTCAAATACGAACACGTGTTCGACCTGCTCTCCGGCCGGTGGGCCTCCACGATCGATAGAGTAATATTGCGTCGTTTCTTCCAGCGCATCCAGAAGCACCTTCTCTCCGTCTCTACGAAGACCAAGCGGAGTAAGCTTTACTTCTACTCTGCTGATTGTCCTTCCTCGTCTGAAGTTATCTTGAAACACTCTCTGACCGACCGCGATCCGCTCTTCAGCCGATCGCTCTTTTCGAGTCTCGCCATCGAATCGCGTCACTAAAACCTGGGGTGGGGGTGAGCCGTGGACCTTGATGTTGTGCTCGGCCTCCAACATAGCTTTAGCCTGTCGTGTTAGGGTCTCGATGAGAGCTTGGTCGGCGCTGCCTTGAATTGAACTGAAGCCAGTCAAACCCGTTTGCCTCATTAAGACTGGGCGCGCCGAATGGTCGGCCGACCCATGCCGCATTAACGGTGTAATCACTACGAGAGTTATAGAAGCCGAGACTAGGGCCAAACGCCGCCAAATTTGTGGTTGTGTTGCCATTCTAGACCTCCATCCTCTGCAAGGGAGATTCGCACCCCTGTTGTTGACCAAGATTCAATTCAGACGGGCTCACTGGAGTGCTGACTAGACAAAGCACACCTAATATAGGAAAGCCCCCCAAGGGAACGCAGTGTTCACTGATAACCGATGCACGACCAAGCATAGCGGCCGGTCTACTAGTGAGAAATGTCCGGCCTGTTTCGTAAGCTTCTTAGTTTATTCGTTTACTGCCGTGCCGATGATCTTTGGGCGCTTTACCACCTAGTGTCTCAGCGGCGGAACCGGCGTTCTTACCAGGGCCACCTTCGAGAGGACTGGCACTTATCTTCGACTCGTATTTCTTTTCGTCCTCATCGCAGCAACCGGTGGACTCATCGGATGGCTCGAACGCTTGAGGTTCCGTCACGTCTTCAATCATGCTAAAGCACTTTCCTGCGTATTGAACTGCGTAGGCGTCGCCGTCACACTTTTCAGGCGATGAGACCGAAAAGATAAAATCGTGCTTGGGCCATTCCTGCGTCAAGATAGGATTCCCGGAGGTGACATCGGCGCTCAGATAATAGGAGGATTTTTCGACAGCGTGAAGTATGATCGTCTCATCATCCTGCTCCGTGCCGGTTGGAACGAGGTTCAACTCATGTAGCTTATATGTTTTACCGGACGCTAGAACATCGCCCCTCACCCGAAGCGCCGCTTCAATACGTTGCTCACCCGATCGATAGACATGGGTCTCGCCATCGTGCAGTGGAATAAACGGCAACTGCGGTATGCTACCGGACTCTAACAGATCGTATTGGGCTCTCAAGCTCTTGAGAGCAACCTGCGCCAAGGCTCGTTGAAGTTCGTCGGAAGGCGGTTGGTTTTGCTTGCCAGCACGAAACCCAAGGAAGAAGAGAACAGGCACCGAAGCCACGAGAACAATAACGATTATCCGCCTGAACATTCGGCCTCCCTCGAAGGGAACATTATGTGAAGGACCATAGCAGGACGCTGGAGATTCGACAAGCTTGGCGACTCGCCAAGGCCGCAGTGCTCATTGAATGCGACCCTGACACGGGGTTGGAATCTTTCCTCTAGAAATAGGTTCTCGGAGCTGTAATCCACCGGCCATAGAACGGCAGCCACATTCTTCACAACGAGTGAACAAGATTTAATACATAATCACCTCCGCAAACACACACCATGAGAGGAGGTAAGACTCACTCCTTTTGTTACATTCGTGACAGAGATTTTCTTCACCGATCAGACGTAAACCGCTTGTTACGCCCGTGGTCACGGTGATAGCCTTTCGAGCCAGGACTGAGCGGACAGGAAACGACAAATAGACTCAGCCCGCGTGAATCTTTGGCTGCACAGAGAGACCAGGCGCGACGACACCCCCGAGCGTCACGCAATCAGCTTTTCGTTCAACCCTCGTGGCGGAGATCGAAGCTCAACTCAACGCGAGGATCGAAATCACAGACAGAAGGGCTCGCGCCAAAACGCTCAGTGCGCCCGGCGCAGTACGCGATGTCGTAGCCTGATTCGCGGAGCGGTTTTCGGTTTTGATCGCCGATGGATTGTCGGTACAGACTGTGCCATTGCAATCACGCGAGACGCCATCGGGTCCGATCTGGCAAGGGCAGTCAGCTAGTCCGTTCGGCCGTGTTTCCCCAGCGTAGGCGACCGAACCCATCGGAGCCGTCGCTTGAGATTTGTGGTGAGTTGATGAGGTCAGTGCTGGCAGCATCATCAGCATGATTAACGAAGCAACCAAAATCTTCATACCATCCTCCTTTGGCGGCAACGTTGCCGCGTCTAACGAGTGCTTTTCCAGAAGCACCTACTACGAGCATCTTGTCTATACGGCGTTCGCGCGTGGAGTCACAACCGACCGTCTCAATCTGTTGGGAAGTCAGCTCGCATCGCTTGCTCGCCTAGCGTCCTTAACGAGACGGCCTGATGACGTAGAAAACATCAATCAGTTGATACGCGCCCTGCCGCTGCCGAAGTCAGTGCAAGCGCTCACCCATTATTACGAAGGTCTACGCTTAGGACGTGTTGGGGAGTTCGATGCCGCTGAGCGGATCCTGTATAAGGCCGCCGAGAATGTTGCGACGGAATACAGGCCTCGCGTTTTCCTGGCGCTCGCCAACAACCAGTATGACAAAGGCGACGTAGACGCTGCGGTACCCTTCTTCCTCTTAGCCGGAAAACTAGGCCGAGCACACGATCCGATAGCGTTCCTAGAATCCGAGCAGGTTCTAGGCTATATTCAGGGCGCCAGCGGTGACTATTCCCGGGCCGTTAAGAGCTTGGAGTCCATCTTTCCCTCGGTGCTTGCCGCGGCACGGACGTGTCCCATCATTTATTACGTGTCCTTGAATAACTATGCTGTACGCCTTGGCAAAGTAGGCCGCGTTGACGAAGCAGAGGGCGCATTGAACATTGCGCTCAACTCGCGACACGCAGCCGCTTTTCCAGAATGGGCGGAGACTCGCACCGAGCTTGAAACGAAGCGAAGGCATCCGAGGCCATCATTCGTCGCTCTAAGCAGCTTTCCAGAGACCGCCGAGCGAAAACCGCCAAAGAAAAAGCTGCAACGCCCAAAGCCGAAACGACGGCGAGTCGGCGTAGTCGTCCGCGCCCTTCATTGGCTGGCCGGACTTTCTATCTTTAGATCGTTTTCATTCGCACCGATTCTCACCAAACCAATCAGCGTCGCTCTTGAGGCGCTGCCACTCATAACCTCCGATTGGCCCACGAGCGGCCCCGGCCCGCGCGCTCCTCCGTTCACACGTCCAACCGATGAGCATCTAGACCTAATCGAGGTCTAAGGACGAACACGGAGAGGGCTTTCTAGCGCACCAACAAACAAATAGTTAAATCTCAAAGAACAATGCTTGCTGAGCGGGTCTGCTCGGCGAGACATGCGGAGCTTACGGTTTCAGCAAGCTAATCGATGAGCGGGTGGACGCCATTATCGGTGGCGGCCACCCTCTCACCAAATTAAGCGCATTGGCGTGCCAGGACTAGTTTATCTAGAACACGCCTCGGCGCTAATGCGGAGGTGTGTATGATATTAAACGGCTATGCAGTATACAACCCGGAAAATGCATCTGGTGACGACTATTCCAAAGGTAAGTTCCCTGCCTACCCAGCGGTTGCGGAAGTAGCTGCGGATTCGGCCCAAGCCGCAGAACTCAAATCAACTCGACCCCATAGAAAGCCGTCTCGGACAGGCACTCCAGAGAAGCTTCGGGCCGCGAGGCTCGCTCAGACTGTGGGTTCAATTCAGATTGAGCCCTTCTCCCACCGTCCGACATTCGACCGATTCCCGAAGCAAGACTTTGCGCCGAATCATGTCATACCTTGCGACGGCATCTTGTGTGCTATCGAGCGCGGTCGGGTGCAGATCAGGCACGCACGCGACAAATACATGGTCAAGACGCTCACGATCGGCGCGGTCTTCGGAGAGATGCCGGAGATGGGCCAGACCATGCTGCTCACTGAAGCGGTGGCGGGCTCGTCCGGCGTCACTGTCACGACCATGAATCCGATACAGGCCTGGCAGTGGATCACCCGCAATCCGCACTGGCTGATAAAGACGATTGGCGTTCGCTTGTACGAGCTTGAGGCCGATCTCTATCGCGTTGAGTGGCAGCGCACTGAGTCCCGCGTTGCGGCTCTCCTGCTGAAGCTGGCCGGTGACGGTGGCGTGATCGAAGGACTGTCCCAGGACAAGCTCGGCGAGATGCTTGGAGTCCAACGCGAAATCGTCGCCTCTATCGTAACCAAATTGCGGAATTGTGGCGCGGTCAGCACGGGGCTCAGAAAGATCACAATTCTCGACAAAGCAGCACTCAACGCAATGAGTGACCTCTGCCAGCGACCCAGGCGTTGTCGGCGAGGAAGGGGATAGAGGCAGGACGCTTTAGCGCAACCGCTGTCTCGATCAGGCGCGAGCTAATGCCGTTTCAAATGGCGATTGTAGCGGTCCTAACGCACCCAGTTGAAGCCGAGGTAGGTTCGATGGATTACAGGATAAGACGCACGATCGAGTTTATTGAGATGAACTATCATCGTCCGATTTCTGTGGATGATCTCAGCCAGTGCGCAAGACTGTCTCGTTCGTGGCTGGACATCCTGTTCAAGAGCGAAACCGGTATGTCACCGGTGAAGTACCTCAAGCAATTCAGAATCAGCAAAGCAAAGGACCTTCTGGCGAGCGATCCTGATCTGGGCATCAAGGAGGTCATCGCACGGGTCGGCCTGACGGACCGAAGCCACTTCGCGCGAGACTTCAAGCAGACGTTTGGTGTGGCGCCGAGCGAGTGCCGAATGACGGGCTGCACGCATCTGGGGTAGCGTGTTGGTAGAGACCGGGTTCTCGCCGCTCCTGGAAACAGTCGGGCAGAAAGCAGGAAATTGGCCACTACAATAGCAATGTGGCCACTACTAGATTGTAGACCTTGAGCAAGACCGACGTTACACTGTGTGGCGTTACATCCCCTGAGTAGCAGTTGGTTATTAAGACTTGAGAGGGTCATACGATGAGCATCACGTGCCCGGCATCGAGCCGATGTGTCTGACCGTGGGGAACGAAGCGATCAAGATCGGAGAAGAATTCGGTAGCCTCACGGTCGTAAGGCGGCTTGGCCGCAATAAGCAAGGCAAGGTCGAATACTTGACGCGCTGCGAGTGCGGTTCATTCTTGACCGTGCTTTGGGGCGACCTTAAGAGCGGCGATGTCTTTAGCTGCGGCTGCCCACCAAAAGCGGCCGAATCTCAGGAGCAACTCCCATCCTTTTTCTCCGACTACCCGGTAGTCGAGTTCTTCGAGCGGTTGGCCGGCGGGAAGGTACAGGCGATTGCGCGGGACGGGCGCATACTCGATGAACGCCCAATGCCCAGGGGAGAAATGCGCGGCTGCTAAGGGTAATAGGTACTGCTTCCACTCGGCATGAGGCGACGAACAAATGAGCACTCTGCTTTCACTCAAAACAAGAGAAGGTAGGATGACACCTATAATAAGAAAGTGCCTTGTTCTTGAGAGATGGGGAACGATAGTGGCTGGGGCCAAGTCGCTTGAGGTCAGCCGCTCGCAACTCTCCTACTGCATTTCAGGAAGGCGAAGATCGCCCGAACTAAGAAAGAAACTCGCCCGCGCGCTCGGGATGACGGTCGAGGAGCTGTTCGGTGACTCTCCTACCGACAAGATGCCGAATACGGATTCCGCCGATGACGGCCGAAAGTGATAATGCCTCGAACTTTCTAGCGGCCTCAGCCGACAGCGTTCGCGCAACCCATCGTGCCTCAATGCACACGTGTGCCGCCTTCGTCTTCGCCCTCTTCGAGCGTTGTTTCCTGATCCTTCGATCGGATTTCCTCGTACTTCTCGTCAAGTGCTTTGCGCTTAATTTTGGCAGCTTTCCACTCTTCGCGCGTGCGGTAACTCGAAAGGACAAACCCCTCTTCTTCGCTTTCAGGTATATCAAGATATTTGAATCGAGGGCCGAGGTCCTCTCCGTTCATCTTATCCATCCCTCGATACGACGCGAACTCCTCCCTGATTTCCCTGGGAGCAATCTTGATCTTCGTGAGAATGCGCTCGACAAGATCCTCAGAAAGCTCCTCTTCGCGAAAAATCTCCTCTTCCGACATGGGCAGCGGAATCCGCCGCCGTTCAATTTCTATGATCGCGCCAGGTATCCGTCCGTCGAATACTTCATTGGGTTCACTCAACCACGCTTCCTTCATTGACTCTAGCCAATCCACCAGCGATTCGCCTCCCGAGCATTCATCCGTAGAATCTTCACGTCCTGAATACCGGCCGGTCGACAACGAATCCGCATCAAGGCCGCTGTCGCGCTTCAATAGCGTCAAACACTCGCGCACGAGATAACGACACAGGTGGTAATACACCGCAAACTCTTGACTGCCGAAGCCGGCGGATTTGTAAGCATTCGAGTCGCGGCCGAGCGGAGGCGGGGCTTCACCCAGCAACCCCCATTGAATCTCACGTGTGAGCATGTCGGAGTCGATGAAGTGCTGCTTTTCGAGTATAACCTCGCGCGGCGTCCGGCCGCGCAAATCGGCTCTGGGAGTCATCAGCCAGCGCCCGTGTATCAATCTCATGAGGCGAGTTGCCGAGGGTGAGAGATTTCTATCCGGGCCGCGAGCTTCATCCGGATCGCCAGCTTCAGCGTCGTAATCGCGGAATCCTTCAGCCGCCCTCCGATCCTTCGATACCGCACACGCATCGGCTATGAATCGGATCATCGCTCTCCCATAAAGAATCTCACGTACATCGATAGGCTGATTTGCCGCGCGCTCCGTCCGACGTTTCTCACGACCAGCAAGGTATTCAGCCAACGCGTCGCGGACTTCAACCCCATTTTCGGTGCTATGAAGGAGCAGCCAGTCCTCTGGAAGACAATACGCCACCCATACATCAGTCGCGCGGTCGCCCTCGTAGTACTCAACGTCGCCGCGGCCTTGCAGCGTACAATAGAGCGACCTGGTTGCAACAATGCGCGCCGCCAAATCGATGATCACCGTACCCTGATCCCATTGCTCGAAGTCTTCTCCCGGTCTGAAGGACTGGAATCCTCCGCCCAGATTCTCGCCCCGTCTTATGAATCGCTCGATTGCACCTTCCAATTCGGCTATAGTCTCAGGCCCGGCCGATAGCGCTGCTATTGCTCCTTCCGCTAAACCGCAATGCACGATTCCATTAACCGCGCCGCGTACATCAATGATGTTCAGCCTAACTTCATTCACCGGTGTTGCTCTCAGGCGCTCGCGGCTGTCACGGATGTGCCGCCATCCTTCATTTATCGACAGCGCCGCCAGATGCGATCTGTTCCGATCCGCCCAGGAAGAACTAGGAGCGCGAGGTGTTACGAACGTGACAGACTAGCACCGATGCAGGAAGGCAACAATGACGTAGACGGACTGTACGCACTGGACTGTCCCTAACGTCCCGCGCGTATAGTGGTTGTACCGGGGATGAAATGGATGGTGCGCTTTGTGATTTCTCGCAGAATGGGCAGGCCTCCGGTCACGCGACCGGTTACCCTGCAACCAATGGGTATCGCCCAGAATGATCGGGCCACTTGCCGGTGCATCGCAGCGAAATTCATCACTCGGCTGGGGATCTGTGGAGCAGCGGGATGTTCAGGCGTGGTTTGTCCAGTGAAGCATCCGAGCAGCGGAAGAAGCCAGATGACAGCGTAGCGGTCGTCGATTATTGAGGCGCAGTCGGCAACGCTGCGAATGACCGAGAAAAACAGGTATCTATAGGCTATGACTCGGCAGCAGAACCACTAGACACGTAATTCAAGCCATGGAGCGGTCTCACACCGGCGCTGCTTACCCGGCTTTCTTTCTGGTGCGGCGCCCTTTGCTTGTCTTTTTCTTCGGCCTGCCGCCGACGCTCGGCACGTAGCTCTCGACTTCTTTGCGTGACAGAAAACCCTTGTCGCCTACCATATAAGTCTTGAGCTTCCCGCGCTTCACGAGAGAGTGGATACCCTGCAACGTAACCCCCCGAATAGCGGCGGCCTGCTTTTGTGAGATCAGATCCTCAAGATCAACTTTCATCAGCGTAAATAAACCTATTGATTTACTCCGCTAGTTTTCGTATTATCTCTCACGCAAAAAGGTGCGGAGCCGGTCAATAGGTTTTGGCCGTCACCTCTGCCTGAGCCGAGGGGCAGACCCTGATAACCTTTGGCGGGGTGTAGGGTTCGTCCCTCGCAAAACCAGCTTAGTCACTCAGGAGATTACAGCAATGACCAAGGATACTCCAACCCCGCAGACGGAAAAGCCTCAAATCCGGAGACTCTCGATACACAGCACTGAGTGGCCTCTCCTGGAGCCCTGGGCAAACTTGATTATCAAGGCGTTGCGCGACTATGCCGGCCTTGCCGACAAGACCTTTGCTACTTGGTGCCGCCTGATGCGAGACCTGCAGAGCAAACACCCCGAGCGCATCAAGGCGGCGATCGCCGAATTGAACGTAGCGATGGAACTCACGTTCCCGCATACGACTACCTACCGCAAATTCTATGACGCTACTACCGGCATGATGACCGGCCGATGGAAACCAAGTAAGGAACTTCAAGTGTTGCTCAACCACGCTCACAAGAAACTCCAGTCCAAGAGCAACCCAAGAAAGACGGCTGCTAACCGAAAACAGAAGGCGGCGGCAAAACCCGTTAAGTAACCGTCGCGGATTAGCTTCTCAACTGCACTGCACGGAGGCAAAATGACTTCGCTAGAAATCAAATTCCTGGTCTACAAGAAATGGGGTTCGATCACCGCGGCTGCCAGAGAACTTCATTGCAGCCGTTCGCAGCTTTCATACTGCATCTCGCGAAGGCGAATCTCACCCGAGGTCAGAGAGCGACTGGCGAGTGCGCTCGGTACGACCGTCGAGGAACTGTTCGGCGAACCTAAGTCCGACCCTGATACAGAGTCAGACAGCACCGATTACAAGCGCCACTGATGATAATAACGCGCTGTAGCACGAATCCATGACTTTCTTCCGTGACATGGGCAGGTTATAATTCGAATCCGTGAAGCAACTGACTCTCAGTCAAATAGTGCCATTGCACCAGGATGAGATGGGTAGCGTGCGAATAATGGGTTCTCGCGTCACGCTCGACACTCTGGTGGCGGCGTTCAAAAAGGGCAACACAGCCGAACAAATCCAGGACAGCTTTCCTTCGTTGTCTTTGCGGCAAATTTACGGCGCGATCGCTTACTACCTCGATCACCAGGAAGACGTTGAGGCGTATCTTGAGGAACGCCAGACTGAAGCCGACGCTATCCGCCGTGAGATCGAAAGTCAGCCGCAATATAGCGAATTCCGAGAGAAGCTCCGCCGGCGCCGCGCCGAATTGATCGACGCCTGACTCAACGATCCTCTTCCCCTACTATGCTGCCACTGTTAATAGACGAGAACTTCGACCAGCGAATTCTCCGCGGTCTACGATTACGTCTTCCGCAACTCGATTACCTGATCGTTCAGGACATCGGTCTCGGCGGGCTCGGTGATCCGGCGCTCTTGGATTGGGGCGCCAGAGAAGGCCGAGTGATCTTGAGCCACGATGTCAACACTCTAACCAAATTCGGCGCCGACCGATTGAAGCAGTTCCTACCAATGCCGGGTGTCATCATTGTTCCGGAGCAACTCGAAATCGGTCGAGCTATCGACGATTTGGAAATAATTATCGAATGCAGCACAGCCGCCGATCTTGAGAGTCAGATTCAGTACTTCCCACTGTAAACCATCTCGGCAGCGCGAGGAGCATTGTGTCGAGCAAGCGCTTCTCTTCGTAAACAGCCGCTGGCGCATTAACAAGGCGAACGAAGTCGGAACCGCATTCCTGCTCCGATTTCAACAAGGCTCGAAGCTCCTTTGCTCAGCCCGCGAGCGGGTGGGTGCGGGCATGGCTTTTCCACGAAGGACCCTCCGCTGACGCCTTTCCCGAGGCGTCGGCTCGCGGCCGTTTTCTGTCTTCTACTGGCAGCAACGCGCGGGTAGATCGGGCGTAGATAAGAAATCGTTGCACTCGCAACACGGAAGGTAGGGATGACTTCACTAGAGATCAGGTTCCCTGAGCCATTACATTCTAGAGCTTGGCGGTATGTCATCCGCACCTCAATCGGGAAGTCTCCAACTTGGCTGAAACCCCTGGTTCATCGCTATTTGGGCCTGAGGCAAAATGACTTCCCGATACTTGGCAAGTAGACCTGATTCATCCAGAGTCAGCAACCCAGCAACATCCTCCTTGAAGCAGTCCGTATAGTCTTCGAGAAATGTGGGCTGCCTTTGCGCAACCTCGATCGCAGCAAAGTGAAGCTTGCCGAGTCTAGGAAGGTATAGATCAAGGTCGGGTAGGGAATCGGCCTTGCTGGAATTCGTTGCTGTTTCGACCGGCGTAAGATTCCACAGCAAATCGTGTACGACGAAACTCCACGGCAGAAAGTGATCGATTGAAAAACTCTCAGCCAGCAGCCGCCCTGAGTATATGTCCTTGAACTCCGCGCCCCGTCCTTTCTGCTCAAACTCATCGCGAACGATCCGCCAGAAGTTCCGTGCACCGGCGAGTTGTCGCACCTTTGGCGCTTCAAGCTTGTTCACTATGCCCGGCACGTTCGGATTCCTCGCCTGCAAGTAGACTGACAGGTGATGTTCAGCGAATGCTTGTGCGATGCCAAGGTTTTCCACAAGGAATGCTCGCCAGGAGTCGTTAAGATGCAGCGAACCGCGTGCCCCCATACCTTCAAAGTAGTAGGGACAAGCAAACGGAGTCGTCTGGCTGTTCCTCGCCATCGTACGAATCGCGTGCGTCCGCTTTGTGTAGTCTCGCTCGCCGCTGAGCTGCTGGGCGAACCAGGGAGTAAGGAAGCGCGTGGGCACGTACCGATTGAAGAATTCCAGCATCTTCCGCGCATTCGGGGAACCCTCCACAAACTCGCGGACGGTCTCGGGAACGGCGTTCGGTAACAGACCAGACTCTTGCTTGATCTGCAGAACCACCTCTTGAAGCTTATCCTGTCGACCGAGCGAAAGGCGGTAGAGACAAACTGGGTGCCAAGCTATAACGGCCATTTCAGTAAAAATGCCTGGCAGACTAAGAGAACGCGTGGCCGTTCGCCTGATCAGTGAGAGGATGGCCAAAAACCAGAAGAGCTTGTAAGAGTTTGTGGTGTCGTTGAAGACTTGCGACAAGTAAAACGTCTTCTCCGGGTACCGCTGCACAACGCCGGTGAGAATTGAGTCTGATCCAGTTCGAGACATCATCCTCCAGTCTCCAGCCCCGGCGCACAACACGGGAGCTGAACAGGTCGCGGTGCCGTCACGGTGCCAGTCTATTGCTGATCAAGAGGTTGGCACTTCCGACCCTATTAGAAAAGCTCGCAACGTCGCTGCGATTCCACGTTGCTTGCTCTCGTCGAACTGATGTAAGAAATCTAAACGAAACGACACTCGTTGACTAGAGTTCATCGGAATCGCTACGATTGGTTGAGATTAGACCAGTGATATACCTCGACCACAATGCCACGACCGCGATCTTGCCCGAAGTTCTGGAAGCAATGATGCCGTACTTCACCTCCGAATGGGGCAACCCGTCCAGCAGCTACAAGTTCGGCTCAAAACTGAAGTCGGTCATTGCTATTGCGCGTGAACATGTTGCGGAATTAATTGGGGCACATCCACTGGAAATCATCTTCACTTCCTGCGCGACCGAGAGCAACAACTCAGCGATTCATGCGGCCTTACGAGCTCACCCTGCAAGACGACACATTGTAACTTCGGCTGTCGAGCATTCATCGGTACTCAACTACTGTATGGCGTTGGAGACGGAGGGCTACTCGGTCACGTATCTTCCGGTTGATCGCGACGGCTTGCTGAAGTTGGCGGATGTCGAAGAGGCAATTACGGACGAGACTGCGGTAGTGTCGCTAATGTGGGCCAACAATGAAACGGGCGTGTTGTTTCCGGTGAAACACATCGGCGAGATTTGCCGTTCGCGCGGAATACCCTATCACTGCGATGCTGTGCAAGCGGCAGGAAAAGTCCCGATCGATGTTAAGGGTTTTCCCGTCGATTACCTCGCACTAACGGGGCATAAGATTCATGCACCCAAGGGCATCGGTGCTTTGTACGTGCGACGAAAAGCGCTGATGTCGCCATTCGTTTACGGCGGTCATCAAGAACGAAGCTTGCGCGGCGGCACGGAGAATGTCCCCCTAATAGTTGGCTTGGGCAAAGGGGCAGAGCTGGCCCGCAAGCATCTACCCGATTATGAGAAGACAGTCCGTCCGCTGAGGGATACTTTTGAAGAAGATATTCTCACCTCGATTCCTAACGCCGAGTTGAACGGCGACAAAGAGCAGCGCTTGTCAAATACCACCAGTCTCACCTTTCACGGTATTGAGTCTGAAGCTCTGCTCATTCTCCTTGATCACGAAGGTGTGTGCGCATCATCTGGTTCCGCGTGCCTAGCCGATTCAGACGATCCTTCGCACGTTATCAAAGCAATGAAGCCTGAAGGACTCGCGGCACGGCAATCAATCCGCTTCTCTCTTTCGAGAGAAACCACTGAACTGGATGTACGGTCTGCGGCGACGGCGGTAACCAACTCGGTAGCGCAACTTCGGCTTGGATTGTCAGCGGCTTGTGTGAATTGAATTCCGACAAAACCCCATGCTATCGTCCGCGCGATGAAATCCACGGTCATAATATTCTTCTTCCTGCTTTTGTGTGCTACTTCGTTTGCACAAACTCCGCCAGTTTCTCTTCCCAACCCGGCTGGCTCCGTACAAGAGAATTCGCAGGACGAGGAGCGCAAGAAGTTGACGGCGCGACTAGAAAAGCTCGAAGCAGTTGTTGCAAAAGCGGCTTCAGACTCATCGCGCGATAAACTCGTGACAGCCATTATCGCTGGCTCAGCCAGCTTGTTTGCTGCATTACTGGCTGGCGGACTTACATTACTCGGGCAGCGCTTCATGGCGAAGCAGCAAGAAAGGCAAGCGAACAACATAGCAGTGGAGCAGGCACAGCAGGCTGAGATTACCGCGAAGAGAGCCTTGGAACTCGCCCGTTATGAGGCAGTGTTTGCCCATACCGAAAAGATCCTCGAATACCGTCTCAAACAAATGGAGTTGTTCTATGCGCCGATGTTCGCTCTTCTGAAGCAGAGCAAGGCGCTTTACGACAAAATGAACTATCAGATCGCGCATGACGAACCGGATCGCTACAGATTGCTCGATGAGCCCGATGATCAAGGTTACCGCATGCACGTCAAGGCCGATGACGGCTCCTGGAAAGGATTTCGATTACTTGATCAACTACCGGCGATAAGGTCGAATTTGAAGGCATTGACTCTCGCCGAGCGTATTCTCCAGATAGGCGAACAGATGACGAAGATTATCTCAGACTACGCCGGCCTCGCCTCCGCGGATTTGGTCGACTTACTTGGCGAATACCTTGCTCATTACGCGATCCTTTCCACGATCCACAAGAGCGGGGAGACTGTGCCCTATGACCCGGGATGGCACAAGATGGGCTACTATCCCCGCCCCTTGAATGGAAAGATCGAAGAGGGTTATCGAGAAGTAGCTCAGTTTCTTGACGAGTATTCGAGCGCTAGCAGGGGCCTATTAGAAAGCTTGCCGAAGAACGCTGGTCCGCCAGCATGAATTGTCAGATTATGTCGGCTACTACTTATGATCAAGGTACCCTGGCCTTTTACGAGAGACGCGGTCAGGAGTTCTGCCAGGCAACCATGAGTCTGGACCTGCACGAGCTATACGAACCGTTCTTGAAGGAGCTGCCTCTGGGCGCCCATATCCTCGACGCTGGGTGCGGCTCCGGTCGAGACACCAAAGCATTCTTGGAACGAGGGTATCGCGTTACCGCCATTGATGCGTCTCCACAGATGGCCTCATTGGCAACGGAGCACACAGGGCAGTCTTGCCAGGTCCTTTCCTTTCAGGAACTCGATTTTCGGGAAGAGTTCGATGGCATATGGGCCTGCGCTTCCCTTCTTCATGTGCCCAAAACCGAAATGGATGATGTGTTGCGTCGCCTTGCAGGTGCACTGAAAGTTGGAGGTGTTCTCTACACCTCACTGAAAGAGGGCTACGGAGAACGTATAGCTGAAGACGGCAGATTCTTCAGCTACTACTCGAGAGAGTCTTTCAAGGAACTTCTCAACACTCATCCGATACTGGACGAGATCGCGTTTTGGAAGACTGAGGATACTCGGTCCAGGGAGCATATAGGCCCCTGGCTCAATTTTTTATTGAAGAGGCGAAGGTCGTAATCTTCTTCAACCAGTCTCGCAATTTACCTTTCCCGGCGAGACCACAAGCACCGCTCGCGAAGGAAGCGCCACCTAGCTGCTAAGTGAATATGGCTTCAGTGAAGGTCGGGAAGTATCTATAGAGCTCAGCGTAGCGCCTGATGTCGGAAGTAGAAACACCGGGAAGGCTCAAGGCAGCCGCCTCTGCTTCAGGAAGCTGAGCATTTAGATGGCGCATCTCTTTCATCGTGAGACAGGGTACGTCAATAGCATAAGCTTCCTCTCCAAAACGAATGAAATCAAGTTCGTTGAAGGAACATGCCTCAAACTTCTCGAAGTCCCCGGCTTCGAATAAGATTCCTCCAACAGTGAGCATTCGTGCTCCGTCGCTGTAGTTAAAGTTCAATATCTGACGGTAGAGCATCTTCTTCTCGGATGGCAAAAGACCGTTGCGGTCTGACAATGTCTCTTCGATTCTATTGTCAATAAGCTTTCGTGAGATTCTCGCAAGCCCCCCTCCCCTCAATTCGCTGCCAAGAACCTCAGGAGGCAACGCTTCGCCAACGCGATTGTGTAGTTCACGTAGACGGTAGGCATCGAGATCAAACGCAAGGCCGGTTTCTGCCTTGTATTGCTGGCGTACAGTTTCGTTAGGCTGTCCCTCCACGTGAGCATTCACAGAAATAACCAAAACGCTGCCCGAATATGATCTGGCCGCTACCGTGCTGATGTCTGACAACACAGTTTCGTCAAGCTTGCCGTCATAGTCTAGCCAAACTATGGATTTGGCCCGCCAATCCAGTTCGGGCAATACAGCAGAAGCCGGGCGGCAATCCAGGCGAACGCAGTTGTAGGGCTTATTGAACAGGAAGCACTCCTCGGCATCAGCATCCTTCTCCATGCTGAGCATGTCTTCCATCCCCAGGGCACGATGGAACAGATGGAAGTCAGTGAAGTATATTGAGCCGAAGCCTAAATAACGGTACGTTGCTACCTTTGCGAACGGGGACAATCGACGGAAAGCGTCACACAACATCTTGCGCTCAATTGCCTTTGCGGGGCGCACAGAATAGTTGATCCTTCGATAGCTGCTAGCCATCACTGCTTCTCCTCGTAATGCATGAAGTATTCGAACGTTTTTTCCCCCACCGCCGTGAACGTGTGAACGTCGAGAAGCTCCTTTGCTTTTTCTACTTCGGTCAACGGCTTGCTGTACTGGATTCTCGCCATCCTCGGTCCCGGAGGTCTGGGTCTTGGCTGAGGCGCGACAAAGACTCGCGTGACCGCAAGCGAGTCAGTCCGTTTGGCCTCCGCGCTGTGAATTGCCTCCTCTAGCGTGCTATCGCCTATATCTCCACTCTCAATTGCCGCCTTTTCCTTAGCTAGGTTGGAAAGAAACGTAAGCACAGGTTTCGATATCTCAACCATCTCTAGTTGAGCGCTCTTATAAACTGCTGAATCGATGTCTACTCCTGTTTTCGTGGTAGTCCACGGCAATAGTCCTGCATCATCCGAGTCGAAATAGGCATAACCTCGAAAATATGCAACGTCGGGATGGTATTGACGCATGCCGTGGGTCTGTCCCCAAATCGTCGTCGAGGTCTGGTCCGCACGTATCACCATGCGCCCGTTGCAGAACACGTACCAACCGCCATCGTGCAAGCTTCTCTCGGCGACGCCGGCGTAGAGCTTCACATTCACACGTGCATCTGGCTTTCCGTTCAGTAGCTCCCCTTGGTATGTCCTCTCAATAAAAGCGGGCTTCATCTGGTCTGACTCAAATAGCGTTTGAGGCTCATGACGGAGTGGAATAGTGTTTACTGTAATCGCTAGTCCTTTGTCCATGCTAATGCTATGCGCAAGAGACATCTCTTGTTTCAGTCGCGTCAGAAAGTTCTCAAGGCCAAAGCTCTCCCCGACCGTATCGTAGAGCTGTGTTACTTCAAGCCGGGTACCGACCTCGTTCTTTGGTACGTCGATGAGTTTGTCTTCGATGTTCTGGAACTCGAAATGCCACTCGTCTGCCTTCTCCGATTCGTCCAGCGCCATCCACTGTGCAACATCAATGTCCATGTTGAATCGAGATGAACTGGTGACCGAATGGACGCTGAAGTGTCGCCCCAGTTTGAAGAATGTGCGCTTCATGCCAACGCCGAATTGTCCCACCGATCCAGGAGTGAGTGGAGCATCTTTCGAGCGACCAAACCGGAACGCATAATGCCTGGCAATATCGACCGGGATACCGCCGCAATTGTCCGCTATCTTAAAGTGGTCTTTATCAAGCTCCGCGCGAACCCAGAGCCCATCGAAATCGCCGTTTGGTCGCATCCGCCTGGCACCGTCAAGCGAATTGTCCACCAAGTCCAGAATGGCACGGGTAAGCGGTATATCTCGGGTCAACATATAGATGAAGAACTCCTTAGTTGGAGAAGCGTCAATGCGCTTTGGGTCTGCTGGATTCTCCGGCACGGGTTAGCCTCCTTTCACTTTCCTTCATCTCTCCAGAACTGTCTTGCCGGACCTACCAGGAGTTTGCCCTGTAGCCGGAGGGCCCCTTCGGCTTTGACCAGTTCGCGATTGATCACTCCGCCGAGGATTCTGCGCTGCTGTGGCTCCCTGAGTGAGCTCGGCGAAAAGTGAATGCCGCACTCCGCAAGCTCGACGAAGTTGGTCGCGTTGTCACCACCCGTGATAAATGCATCGGCGCCCTGAGACGCAAGCCACACCGGGAAGCCCCACGAGCGGCCCTGCCGGGCAAGCTGACCAAGCAAGCCCGCTTTGCCCTCCTTTGGCAATAGCAGATGCGCCTCGTCGACAAACAGCACCATCTTCAGCGGTTGAATTCCGTTCTTGATAGCAAGGTTTTGGTTGAGTCGCTTGATTAGAAAGTTCAGAATAAGCGCGACCGTTAGAGACTTGGTCTCACTGTCGGTCCCGAACTGCTTGAAGTCAACTACGATTGAACTGTTGAGCCACTCCTCGGGGCTGACTGCTGTCACTGCGCTAGCAAACAGGTTGAACCGCTCTATCTTCTGGATGATTGCAAGGTCAACACCGTCCGCGCCGCTCTCCTCTAGCTTTATTGCCAGCGTGGTGAAGTCCGGCTCGCGAAGCTCTTGGTAGGCGTCGCATATGTTCCTTTCCTGCTTCGCGCCAAGCTGTGGCGCGAAGCAACGAATCAGATTCGCAATCTCGTACGCGATTTGCGCATTTGCTGTCGGGTTAGGGTCGCGGATGAGTGGATTTATTGGCAAGTCCTGTCTAATCAGACGGACGTAGCGTGCGCCCGTCTGTTGCAAGAACAGTGTCCGGTTTCGCCGCTGCTCGGGGTTGTTAGGGTCGTCTTCCAACTCGCCCTTAAGATCAAAGAAAACGAATCTGACTCCCTGCGCAGCCAACTGCGCGAGTAGATCAAGCGCGAGCTGACTCTTCCCTGAGCCCGGCTCACCTGAGATGACCAGGAGGCCGTTCTTTGTGCCGGTGCCGTTTAAGCTCCATTCTGGTCCGTCCAACAGGACTTTGAGCTTTACTTCCTTTTCAACTATGGGGATCGGCGCGACTCGCGACCCGAGCGAGCGGGAACCGAAGTCTTCTCCAGTCAGTTTAAGCAACGCTGAAACAAACCGCGTTTGGTCGTTGCCGCAGTCTTCCCATATCTCCCTCAATCGCTGGCATCCGTATTCGAAATGCTGACGGAATGCTTGGCGGTAGCCCGTTTCATCCAGTTCTTTGCCGGTCCGATGATTAAGCGCCGCCCGGACTACGTCACGCAGTTCGTCGCCAATCACGGTTTCATCATCGAGGTCTTTTCCCTGGGAGTTAGCCGGTTTGAATGTCCGCGGGACGCCTTCGCCAAGAGCAAGGAATAGCGCGGAGCGACCGAGGACGGCCTTGTTGCGCGCGCCGATACGCTGGTGAATATCCTCGATGAACTGTTCCGCGGCCAGACTCGGCTTGAATTTCATAAACAGCCTTGCCTTAGAAGTTCTTCTACTTGCAGTCGGTTCTAATCCAACTGGATTTGCACCTCATAGCGTTCGCCCGAAGTAGTCGTTGGTGGTCCGCACTTCGTAGTTAGTACTATCTTCCTTGCCATGTGCGTGCAGTGTATAAACGCGTGCCAACTTTTCCTGAATGCGATCAAAGAGTGGGCCGTCGGGATCGATCTCAGAATTGGTTGTAAGGATGAGTGTCTGGTGGCCTCTCAAATAGAGTTGGTCAAGCACGCTGTCTTTGACTTCCCTGTCGAGTCGACCTAGGGGAGTATCTACTACAAGGGGTGGCACGAGACGCGCCAGCCTC
The DNA here is from genome assembly GCA_003222245.1 of Blastocatellia bacterium AA13. Classification (GTDB taxonomy): domain Bacteria; phylum Acidobacteriota; class Blastocatellia; order UBA7656; family UBA7656; genus QHVH01. The sequence continues at coordinate 60,724 of QHVH01000021.1, forward strand.
CGGAGCGCCTCATAGAACGCTAACATCCGCACTTGGCGCTGACCTGCGGATGTATTGCTATCCTCCCAAGACGCTTTCTTACCGTCACGCCGCACCAACATACAGTTCCAGTTCTTGTCGAATTCCATTCCTAAGAACTCTTTCCGTCGTTCAGTGATTTCCACCCAAAGGTCGCTAACGTGCTCAGAGATTCTGCGCCGCAATTGATCTGCCGCACGCGCACGAATTTCTGTGGCGGCTTCCCGGTAACGGGCGGCCAAGGCGATTAGCGTCTGGCCCTGTCGCGCCTTGTTCGCAAGTGCCGTTTGATTAGTCTCTTCGCGCCTAAGTTCTTTTAGGAGATTTTCACGGGACTGCACCTGTGATGCCAGGTCGCTTCGTTGCTTCTCCAAGTGACTGCATTGTGTTGTCAGCTCCCCGCGCCTACGATGCAACTCAACGCCTAGCGCCATAGCGGCCGCATCCTGCTTAAGCTGCCGGAGACGCGTGTCAACCTCACGCAAATTCGAGTCCACCGATTCCGCCTGCGCACACAATTCTGCTATCCCCCTCAACGAGCTTGTTGCCGTCGTCAATCGAGCACGAACCTGGGCGCTTCTGTCGTTGCGGTCGGTCACAAAGACACTCTCTGCCATACCATCGGGCGGTGGGTGAAATAAACTGTGAAGAGCACGCTCCAGCCGATCGGCGTAAAAAGCATGAGCATCGTCTGAGAGTCGATATTCACTCGGGACTTCTTCAAACACGCTACGCTTCACCTGAGGGATCTTCGGCTCAACGGTCGCTTTGCTGCTTTCCCACTCTCGCCGTTTCTCTTCTTGAATCAGGTACTCGTGCAGGTCGCGCCGATACTGCCCCAGCAGCGCCACCGGCATGGCTTGCTCCCAAGCAGCCGTAAGTTCTACTTCCAGTCGCGCTCTTGTTTCCGCCAACTTCGCGCGACTATCCTGTGCTCTTTGCAACTCGTCTGGATCAACTGCACCCAAACTCTTTAGTCGTTCCTCGACCTCATCAAGTTCTGCCTGCGATTCGTGAAGCTCAAGATTGACACTGCTGAGCTCCTCACGCAGAGCGATCAATTCACCATCTGCGGTCACTATTCTGCCGTTGAGTTCAGCGAGTTTCTTAGCGGCTTCGTGGCCCTCGGAGGCGTTGAAGACTCGTGGAATCTTATTCTGAATCAACTGCCGCAGATCGGTCTCGAGCTCTCCATAGGTCCAAAGGCCAAGAATCCTGCTGATTCCTTCAACTATATCCTGCTGGCCGAGGCTGAAGTTTTGGCCTCGTTCCGCGTCGAAGAAAAAGAAACGTGCTAGATGTCGTGGCAAGAGCGCGTCGCGGAGCTTCTCAAGATGTTTCTCGTCTTCAATCCGACCCGAGCCATCGTTCCGCTCGGCATAAGAACGCCAGACGGGACCAGAATTCGGGCGGTGGCGAATCTCCCGGACGATCGTCGCTTTTCTACTCGCTCCGCCTTTTTCATCACGCTGCGATATCGAAACCTCAAGGCGCACTGCGTCCTGCCCTTCAGATTGCGCGCGTCGATTCAGCGACTTCTCGAAGAGAAATCGCGTGGCCTCAGAGGCCGGTTCAACCTTCTTTAGATCAACAACACCAGTCTCACCAACAACAGCAAGATAAAGCGCTCGAAGTAAATGGGTCTTGCCAGCCCCATTCTTACCGCCCACGAGGATGCCAGACCTACCCTCAAGCGTGCCGAAGTTGAAGCTGTGCTCGCCGTAGTATGGACCGAAGTTCTCGAGCGTCAGTGAATCGATGTAGACCTCAGGCATCGTTATCTGTCTCTGTTGGTCTCTCGTGATCCAAATCGTCCTTCAGGATTCTTAGCAAGTCGTCGGGCAGACCGAAGGCGCGGTGGCTTTCGCTGTATTCCTCGACCTTGGCAAGCAACCGCCGCAACGTATCGGCGGATATGCCCTTCTCGAGGGTCACTTCTTCTTGGATATCCCGCAGCCGATTCGTTTCCTTCCAATCGCTCATGAGGATCCCCTTCTGCCGGTTGATAATGCGCGCGACGCCTCCGCCATCGTCGGGCTTCCGGGCTGTCTTCCACAACTGCTGAATAAGAAATAGCTCGTCCTCGCTGATAAGCTCGAGGCCGGTTTCCTCCTGTAGTTTTAGCAGTCTCGTCAGAAGTTCACGGCGCGCGGTGATGGTCAGGGGGCCAGGTCCTTCATTGCCGTTCATTCGCCGGTTGTCCCGTTTGCCGTTTGACGGGTCCCGATAGTACAACAAAGTTTCACGGAATTCGATGAGTTTTTCCATTCGTTCATCGCCGCTAGCCAGTAGCCCTTCGCTGGCTTTGTCGCGGTCAACCACGGTACACGTCCAGCAACCAAAACGGCTATTGCCACAGCTTGGTGTGCTGGTGTCGATTTGAATAGGGCACTCGCCGCTGCTCGCATTCGCGTACAGTCGGTAGAGAGCACGGTTGTCACCACCCCACGGATTTGGTTGCTGCAACAGGTACGCCCAGACTTCTTCGGTTGTCAGGAATTCAATAGGATTCGAGACCCATACTCGGGGCAGGTCAGGGTGTCGCCGCAAATTGTTCCGTGTTTCTCGCCCCGCCATAGTTTGAGCACGCGTTGAACTCTCGGCGCGCCGCGCACCCAGGTGCAAAATGGCTTCGCCCCAGTGACCCACTCGCTTCTTAACAAACACATTGACTGGGTCAATCTTCATTCGTTGCGTGCACCAACGGAAGGTCCGGTTTGGCGGCGGATAACCGCGTCCGATTATGTTTGTCCAAAATGTTTCTTCGGCAGGCGGCTTTAACAAATGAGTATCGATGTTGAGGTTGTGTTGGAGCGAAACCCGGCGCATTTGATCCAGTGTACCTTCGACCATTTCTACGATGGCGGGAATCTCAACGCGCGTATCGGTACAAAGAATTGAAATCGGTTTCTTTCTTTCAGAAGCGGAAATGGACATGACGATGTCGAAAACGAGTGACGCCACCATCGTGCTGTCCTTGCCACCGCTGAACCCGACCAGCCATGGGCGCTCGTCTTCCATATAAAGTTGACGAACGAAGCTCTTGATATCCAAATAAGTGTTAGCAACCGGTTGCGTACTCATACTTGTAAGTGCGATCAGTGTCCGGCTGGATAATGCGTTACACGTTTCCGACCGTTCTGAAGCAGCTCGGATACTACTGGTTCCTCCAATGGGTTGGGAGCTTCACCGGTCCAGTGTGAAATGTCTGGACCCGAGTTGTTTGCCGACGCGTCTCTTGACTCAAGTGACTAGCTTAACAACGATGCCGATATTTCGATCATACTTGAGTCCGTAGCATCCAGGCTGAGGGTAGAAGACCCTATTGCTCATGTGCTTCTCGCCGCCCCGCCCCAGACGCCAATGGCGCCTAGGGGTTTAGTGGTTCGTTTAAACGTGAGAGGCAGGTTCTGGCCGCCCTGCTTCCATTGGCCGGACATCTCCGAAGCATCTTTGTTGAGCTTGCCGTCGTAGGCGCCTTGAATCTTCACCAGCTCGACCTTCACGACGTCGTCTTTCTGAACTATCGAGCTGACCGGTATGTCCGGGACTCCCTGGTCTGGACTATCGAGCTTGGCGGTAAGAACTCCGTCGCTTCCCTTTGAGACCTTGAGCACGAGCCGGAGTTTGACGCCGTTGATATCGAGGGCCCCTTCCCAGTTGCCTTCGACACTTCGTCCAGCGGGCGCAGAGGATGCTTCGGCGGGTTTGGCGGCTCCCGATCCAATTTGAGCAGCCCCCTTCCGCTGCAGCGTAAAACCGATGTTCGCGCCGCCCTGCGTAAGCTCGCCCGAGATCTTCGACCCATCGCTCGAGATTTTTCCCTTAAATTCGGGATCGCCGGGGATGCCGGCCATCGCAAAGGTTACAGCCTCATCCTTGACGCCGATCGCCGATAGCTCGAAGTCTTTGAGTCCTTGAGCGGGTACGGCGATGACGCCCTTCCATTTGCCGTCTTTCTCCTGATCAAGATCGACGACGATCTCGATAGGGGAACCGGGCACGTCGATGGAGCCCGTCCAATGTCCTCGTGCATCCGGCTTTTGCGCCAGGACAGGAAAGGCAAATAGAAGAATCGAGAAGAGAATCGAAACAAACTTGGGTTTCATTTATCCTCCAGTCTTAATTAGTCCAGCCATGAAGAATCGAAGAAGGCATTGAAGATAGCATCATACGAATTCGATACTGACGCATATCAAATACATTTCTGACGACGATCGACCGATCTAAAATTAAGCACGACGAAAATTGTATAGAGTTCCCAGACAATCACCCAATCAATCTTCAGGCGTAGCATTTCTGGTCTAAGCCTGAGAATAGAATGGCGTCGCCTTCGGAGCGGCTCAACCCTGGAACAATGAACGCGCTAAGAGGGCGTAGAGAATTTACTTCCCGTTTTGATTCGCTCTTGGTTCAAACCCCAACCGGGTTGCGCCCTCCAGCCCAGGGTTCGCGTACTCGGGTACCCTGGGGAAGGGTCGCGATTGGCGCCAACCCAGCGGGGTTGTGGGCCTCGATAGCTATGGCGCGATCAAAAGGGAGCCACAGCGGTCTTTTGACAAACACAGTAGTGAATGGGACTAACGTTGCTGATGGTAATGAGCGGAAAAGATGAGAGGACTGTTGGTTCATCAATGCGGACAGATTAGGCGATGCTGGCCACAACCCCGTTGGGGTTGGAAACGACACGGCGATCTAAACCCAGGGTAGCCGAGTACGGCAACCGCTGGGCTGGAGGCCGCAACCCCTTCGGGGTTAGCGGACACCAAGGGCTTAACCCCTTTCCTTAATACTCGTCGCCGCGGTTTGTTATATTGTTCTTGATCCTTTAGAAAGTGCGGTAGGTGAGCTAGCGGTAGATTTCAATGAAGCTCAATCCGACGATTAAATCCATTCTTAGACCGATCTATTACAGGCTGCCTGCAAACATCTGCTATGGCCCGCTCTATTCTCCCACCGCGAAGCTGCTCGAAGAGTCGCAGCGGTGGTCCGAAGAAAGGCTCATTGATTATCAACTCTCAAAGCTACGGGTGATGCTCAGGCACTGCGCGGATCACGTTCCCTACTACAGGCGTTTGTTTAAGGAGATGGGCTTCGATCCCGACAAGGTCCGCTCGCCGGCTGATCTGGACGCGCTTCCACTCCTGGATAAAGACACTCTGCAGGCGCGATTGCCGGAGTTCCTGGCCGACAACGTCAGCGCCCGAAACCGGCTCTATTTCACCACCGGCGGGACGATGGGAAAACCGCTCGGCCTATACAACATGAGAAACGCGGGCGGGCGTGAAAGAGCCTTCAACTATAATCAGTGGGCTCGAGTAGGATTCAAGGAGGGAGACCTCCGAGCGATGTTGCGAGGCTGGCCGGTAAAGAGCGCTCGACATTGGGCATATGACGCTTCCGAACGCGCCTACATCTTTTCAAATTTTCATATGACGCGCGATAACGTCGCTGAGTACGCGCGAGTCATGAAAGCCAGGAAGGTGCGCTTCCTGCACTCGTATCCATCAGCCGTAATCGACTTCGCGCGCCACTTGAAAGAGCTTGGAATCGAGCCGCCGCGCTTTCGCGCGATTCTCGCCGCATCCGAGAATCTCTATCCCGGACAGCGTGAGTTCATCGAGTCGTTCTTTGATACGAGGCTCTTTTCATGGTACGGGCACACCGAGACGACGATCCTGGCGGGCGAATGCGAGGAGAGCAATTGTTATCATATCTTCCCTGAATACGGAGTCGCGGAAGTAATCAAAGAAGGCGGCTCCGCTGCGTCGGTTGAAGGTGATTCAGGGGAGATGGTAGGTACGTCGCTGGACAATTTTGCCATGCCGTTGATCAGATATCGCACGGACGATTGGGCCGTGATTGGCCCCGGCAGTTGTGCGTGCGGCCGCAACTACAGGCTTCTGAAGGAGGCCAACGGCCGCTGGCAACAGGAGCTGCTCATAGGCAAGTTGGATAATCTCATTTCAAACACGGCCTTGAATATGCACAGTGATGTTTTCGACAACGTCCAGCAGCTTCAGTTCTATCAACGTGAGAAGGGCAAGGTAGAACTGCGGATCAAGAGAAAGCCTTCGTATTCGGAGCAGGATTCGAAGCGGATCATTGCCGCGTTGAGTGAGAAAATGGGAGACACGATGGAAATCTCTCTGAGCTTTCCGGACGAAATCCCTCTAACGCCCCGAGGCAAATTCCGGTTTGTGATTAGAGAGATGGAGCTCCCGCAAACCGCGGGAAACGAGGTCAGCGTTGAAGCACTTCCTCGATAATTTGAATGTAGCGCTCGTCTCGGGAGTGAGGGAATACCCGGGGCTTTCGCCGTTCAATCCGTCAGCGGTTTATCCCGAATATCCGTATTCGGGTCAAACCGATGCTTCAAACGGCGTTTACGAAATGGTTCGTGAGTCGCTTCATCTCTTGAGACTGGACGAAGCGAACTACGGCACGGCAGCTTGGAACCCGCTTGGAGAGCTTATTTCGCCCGGAGACCGCGTCCTCATCAAACCCAATTTCGTATTGCACTTCAATGCCGGCTCCGGCCCGCTCGACGCCGTAGTGACGCATCCTGTCGTCATACGGGCCGTCTTCGACTATGTGATGATCGCGCTCCGGGGACGAGGCGAGATAGTTATAGGCGACGCGCCTCAGATGAACTGCGATTTGGAATCCATGTTCAGGACCACAGGCATGGACGGTCTCCGGAATTTCATAACCGAAGAAGGTTCGCGTGCCGGAGTGTCAACGCGGGTGGTGGACTTTCGACAAGAGCAGACTTTTTACAGGCACGGCATCGTGTGGGACCGCAAAGCGCTGATTAACGGCGGACCGAAGCCGATTATTGTGAACGCCGGGCCCGAAAGCTGGATGGAGCATATCGATGCGGGCCGCCTTTATGGAGCCGACTATCAGCGAGGCGTTACCGTGAAGGCGCATGCTAATCATCGGCACGAGTACATCATTGCGCCGGAGGTGCTCGCGAGTAATGTCGTGATCTCGATTCCCAAGCTCAAAGTACATCGCAAAGTCGGAACGACCCTGAATCTGAAGAACATGGTTGGAATCAACGTCGATAAAAACCATCTGGCTCACTACCGAATCGGTTCACCCGATCGCGGCGGCGACGAAGTGTCGACTCCAGGCTGGGAGGATCGGATGGAGCGGGCTCTGTCGGATTTGCTCCTCGGAAGGAACTCTTCTCTTGGCAGATATCCGTTCCTCGCGTGGAGGGCGCTCCGAAAAATCTTGAGGCGCTTTCAACGTTCAAATACGGCCGCCCCGTTCACGTTCGGAAACTGGCACGGCAACGATACCGCGTGGCGAATGGTGCTCGATCTAAACAGGATTCTGCTTTTTGCAGACGCCGATGGCGCTCTCAATGATAAACCCGTCAGGCGCTATTTCTCGGTAGTCGACGGGATCGTGGGCGGCGAGGGAGAAGGGCCGCTGCACCCGGACGCGTATCCGGCAGGGGCGATTCTGGCCGGGTTCAATCCTATAGCAGTCGATTGCATCGCTACGCGGCTGATGGGGTTTGAGTACGAGAAGATTCCGTTGTACAGAAACGCAATCCATCAAATGCAAGGCTGGCGCGGAGGATTTAAAATAGGCGATGTTGCGGTGCGATCGAACGATTCCGAGTGGGAGCGACTTCTAGAAAACCAATCGGCCATATATCACTTTCGCGCTCCCGCTGGGTGGCGAGGAACTATGGAGTGCGAAGGGCTATCGGAAACTTCAGCGGTACTCGAGGAGTCATTTCCGGAAATGATCTCTCAATAGACGTCCCCGAATCATGAAGGCGAAACACTTAATAAACGGTTCGCTCAGGATTGTACTCGAGGCCGCGCTGAAGGTATGTCTCGCATTGCAGCGCGACAAGATTTTCAATCCGGACGAGGTAAAGCGAATCCTGGTATTCGCTTATCACGGGCTTGGCAACTTCATTATGTACACGCCGGCGTTGCGGCTGCTGCGACAACGCTACCCAGACGCGAGGATCGACCTCCAGGTCGGAAACAATACCGGTTGCGAAGAAGTGCTCGCGGACTCAGGTCTGTTCGACAACATCTACAATGTTCCTTATGGCGCCGGGCTTACTGGATGGCTGAGGCGCGCCATTGAAATAAGACGAACTCGATACGATCTGACGATAAACGAATTTCACAGTCATTCATGGCCGCTGGCGGTCAGCCTTGCCCTGGCTGATGTTCCATTCCGGCTGGGCCACGTTACGAGCCCTGGATGGTCGAGCCGCTTCAGCCGCTACAGTTTCATTTTCAATCTTCCGGTTCGGATGCGCGAAGACGAGCACGAGATCGAGCGCTATATCGATCTTGTCGCGGCAGCGGACGCGGATCGCATCGATGCTTCCGACGCGCGCTGTTTTATTCACCTCACCGGCCCGGATCGAGAATTTGCGACTGAATTTCTGAAAGGCAAGGAAACACGGAGCGCCAGGTCGATAATAGGAATTCAACCGGGAACATCGCCGACGATGCGATGGAAGCAATGGCCTGTCGAACGCTACCGAGAGCTCATCGCGCGGCTGGCCATCCAACAACCGGAGTCGCGCATAATCTTATTCGGCTCACCGAGCGAGGTTGAAATGATTGAAGATCTGGCCGGTGGACTCGGAGCAAATGTAACGGTGGCCGCGGGCAGGACGAACGTCAAGCAGGCGGCGGCGCTGATCGAACGCTGTGTGCTTCTCGTTTGCAACGACAGTGGGCTGATGCATATGGCGGTTGCCGTCGGCACGCCTGTCGTAGCGATTTATGGGCCTACAGATATAAGAAGAACCGCTCCGTTGGGTTCCAGCCACCTGGTCATCAGGCACGAGCTTCCGTGCAGTCCCTGTTTCAGGCTTGAAGGCGACGAACAGGTGCACCTATGCCCGCACCACGACTGCCTGATGACGATAACCGTTGACGAAGTGTTGTCGACCGTTCAACGCGTCGTGGAGAGAGCACGCGCGGATATCCTGGTAGTCCCCAATTAAATACCTGTTCACATCGCGATTGGTTTTCAAGAAGCGAGCTTCCCTCTAAGACTCCGGTTCGACGATTATCAACCTAAAACTTCTGCAACTTTGACGAGCCGCGCGCGTGTACTGATCCGGGTGTCAACTCAGACTAATTACGAATCGTTCCTTTAGGCTAACGAAAAATTTGAAGGGGAAGAGGTATCCGCTATGTCCATCCCACGTAGAGTATCTCGCTCACTCTGTTCGGCGCGCACGCTCATCATCATCTGTCTGGCTGCGTTCATTTCAATAAGTGTCTCTAGCGGCGGAAGAGCAGAATCGGGCGGGTCAGTTCAGTCCAGCGCATCGCCCGCGACCACTCCTGATACGGTAGCAATGATCGACGCCACTGTTGTCGATTTGAAAGGAACGGTAGCGACTATAAGCGGAGGAATTCCGATAGAAATTTCAACGGCGTGGGTCTCTACAGTTGCAGGCCTCGTACTTGATTCCGGGGCCGTCAAGGTCGGCTCCCGCATAAGGGCGAGCATTCTGATTCCCTCCGAGCCAGGGACGCCCTTCGTCGCGAGATTCATCCAGTTGCGCGCCGACAATGAAATCATCTTCGGCGCTCAAATCGAGGCCGTGGAGCTATCTGACGGTTTACCAATCGGTATAGTAGCCGGTCATCGGCGATTTCTATTCTCTCAGGGCACGTTTTTCGACTTTGGCCCAGGATTTAAGAAGCTTAAGGTGGGGCGGACTGTAACGATCGCAGCCACTCCTGACGAAAGCGGCGAGTTCATTGCAACGCGAGTCTATCTAGGTTTTGATAAAAGCCTGACGGGTATCGGTTTCTTTTGAGATCGGTCCAAGAATCCTCGGATGCTTTTATTTCTTTCGCAGAGTCAGAGTGCGCGGTATGACCTGAAGATCGTTGACCACCTCTATGAGTTCCCAGACGGCCGGATCGAGAAGCCGAGTAGTAGCTTCAATCTGAGTGTATCCGATCTCGATCACCATATGGCCGCCGCTCTTCAAAACGGCGGGAGCGGTGTTGAGGAGGCGACGGAGATTGTCGAGTCCGTCTTCTCCACCGAACAGAGCGACGGCCGGTTCGTGCTCGCGAACCTCTCTGGGCAAGAGATTGGGATTTGAAGACGGCACGTACGGAGGATTGGTCGCGATGATGTCGAATGGAGCAGCCGAAGAGGCTTTGAGCGGCTCTACAAGATCGCCCTGAAGAAATTCGATCCTGTCCCCGACTCGGTGCTTCTGGGCGTTCGTGCTTGCTACTTCCAACGCCGTAGCCGAAATGTCAGTAGCCACAAGGCGCGCGCCGGGAACATTCACGGCAATAGCCGTTGCAATGCAGCCGGAGCCGGTTCCGACATCCGCTATAGACGCGGAACCTGCTTGCAAGGCGTTCGCCAGCGATATGACCTGCTCGACCAGAAACTCGGTTTCAGGACGGGGAATCAGAACCTCGGGAGTTACCGTGAACTCGAGCCCGAAGAACTCTTGATGTCCGACAATATACTGCGACGGTTCTCCGGCCGCTCGACGTTCTACGAGAGCAAAGAAATCGTCGCGCTGATCCGAGGTAATAATTTCGCCGGATCGCATTATCAACTGCGCCTGATCCCATCCAAGCAGATGACGCATCAGCAGACTGGCCGTCCGGCGCTGGTCATCTATCATCGAATCCTGAAGCAGGCGGTCGGCTTCCGTAATTGTTTCGATTATCGTGGGCAAGGAAGATTCCGATTCGTTGTAAGGCGGGCCGTGAAGTATCAGGCGGCGGCTTCGGACTCAGCGCGAAGTTTTTCGGACTGATAGTGAGCTACCAGAGCATCGATCAAACCGTCGATCTCGCCTTCCATAAAAAGATCCAATTGATGAGAGGTGTAGCCGATTCGATGATCGGTTACGCGATTGTCCTTGAAGTTATATGTTCGAATTTTTTCGGAGCGGTCGCCGCTTTTCACCATTGAGCGGCGCTCACTTGCGATTGCCTGGCTTTGCTTTTCCTGTTCAATCTCCAGCAGCCGCGATCGCAGTACGCGCATCGCCTTCTCACGATTCTTGATCTGAGACTTCTCATCCTGCATCGATACAACCGTGTTCGTAGGCAGATGCGTGATGCGCACAGCCGAGTAGGTCGTGTTGACGGATTGACCGCCGGGACCGGACGAACAAAACGTATCGATTCGCAGATCCTTCGGGTCGATCTTTATATCGACGTCTTCGGCTTCGGGCAGAACCGCTACCGTGACCGCCGACGTATGAATACGGCCGGACGCTTCCGTCCGCGGAACCCGCTGCACGCGGTGCACTCCCGACTCGTGCTTGAGCTTTGAATAGACGCGCGTGCCTTCGATCAAGACGATCGCCTCTTTGGCGCCGCCGATGCTGGATTCGGATACGTCCAGCACTTGAACGCGCCAGCCCTGCCGCTCGCTATAGCGCATGTACATTCGCATGATCTCGGCGGCAAAGAGCGTCGCTTCGTCGCCGCCCGTGCCGGCGCGAATCTCTATAATGATGTTCTTTTCGTCGTTGGGATCTTTGGGAAGAAGGAGCACCTTCAATTCGGCTTGTACTTCGGCAAGGCGAGACTCCAGGCCGGTAAGCTCGGAGCGGGCCAGAGCTACCATCTCCGCGTCCTCTTCGGTATCTATCAATTCATGGGTCTCGCGAATTCCTTTGTCGAGGCCCTTGAACTCACGGTACCGCGCTACCACCTCTTCGAGGTCGCGATGCTGTTTGGCGACGCGCGTGTACTTCTGCTGGTCCGCAAGCAATTGAGGATCGCTCAATTGCTCGCTGAGGTCTCCGTATTTGTGCTCAAGTTCTTCGAGTCTTTCGAACATATCCAATCGTCCTCGAACGCTGTCACGCGACCAGGGCGGGCTCGGTTCTGGTCACGGGCTCGAGCGCGAGTGATTCCTTCAGCGCTACAATGGCGACTTCCAGTTGCTCGTCGTCCGGTTCTTTGGTGGTGATATTTTGAAGCCACATGCCGGGGCGGGTGATTATGGAAAGAACAAACTGAGCCCCGCTCATTGCCGACGCTCGAATAATCTCGTATGAGAGCCCCGCAATTACAGGCATCAGCAAAATTCGCGTGAGGAAGTTCAGGACAAGCGAATCGAACTTCACGATCGAGTACGCGATGATCGCCACAAGCATTACAACCATCAGAAAGCTGGTTCCGCATCGCGGGTGCTGACGTCGTTTAGTGCGAGCGTTTTCAACCGTCAGCGCTTCACCCGCTTCCCAGGTGTAAACGGTCTTATGCTCGGCTCCGTGATATTGAAACAATCGGTTGATGTCCCGCAGCCTCGACATTCCCCAAATCATGATCAGAAAGAAAGTCATTCTGATAACGCCATCCACCAGGTTGAACGGTATTGAAGGCCGAACCGGCTTGAGCGCCGCGCGCAGCCACGTCCATGCCTCGGTGTACCATCGACCGCTCGCCGAATGAGATTGAATCGTTCCGCTGCCGATGTAGACGAAGATCATGTTGGTCAGGAGCAGCGGCAGCAGAATGAACACGAGAACATTGAAGATCGCTCCCATGATGAGCGTCCATGCGGTCGTTGATCCGGAGCGAGGCGCGGCTGATTCTTGATCCTTTCCAGCTTCCAATTCAAGATCGGCGAAGGTGACGTTGGCTGAAAAATTGAGCGCTTTGACGCCCAGACTGAGTGATTGAATGAGCACGGCTGCTCCACGCAGTACGGGGAGTTTCAAGAGCGGATATTTCTCAGCCAGAATCGGAAGCCGGGCGCCCTTTGTTACTATGTCGCCGTTTTGCTTTCTCACCGCCACCGCGTAGCCGTGGGGCGCGCGCATCATGACGCCTTCGATCACCGCCTGACCGCCGATTATGATTTGATCCTCTCTCATAAACCTGGCCTCATTATTTCGCAGCCAACGTTCAGCCAAAAAGAAATCTGGTTACCGGTTCGCGTTAACTCGAGCGAGTTCGATTTCCTGAGAACTCCGATTCGGAGTTACTTGGAAACCGCGCGTTCCGGTAACCAGACTGCGGTGTTGATATGCTAAGCCTCGGCTTTGCGCCCGTATTTCCGATTGAAACGCTCGACGCGTCCCGCCGTATCCACCAGCTTTTGTTTGCCGGTAAAGAACGGATGGCAGCCCGAACAGATTTCGAGCCGTATCTCAGGCTTAGTTGACCGCGTCTCCCACGTAAATCCGCAGGCACAGTGCACGGTCGATTTCATATATTTTGGATGTATGTCAGGTTTCACTTCCGAATAGCTCCTGTCGCGAATTTGTTCCAAAACGCAAGCCACAAACCTAACCGATACGTAAGAGCAATGTCAAGCATGACCGCCGACCGATCTGCATCGAGACAGTTTGAGGAAGCTGAATCCAAGGCAGCGCGAAATAAGTCTCAGCCCGTAATCACTCAATCGAGAGAGATGTAGGGGGCGGCCTATGTGCCCGCCCCTCTTGGAGCATCCCTCTTTTTCAAGATAGTAGTAGGGGTAACGGCAACGTCAGTGTTGCTTGCCGCCGCCCTTTTCCGCCTTCCCGGCCGAAGCCGCCGTCGCCCGCGTACCATTGAAGTAGTCAGGATACGCCGGCTTCTTCTTAGCCGGTATAGGATTCTTCTTCAGGGCTTCCATCACGACTTCAACCGCTCGCTCGAGTTGCGGGTCGTGACCGGCGCGCCAGGCCGCCGGATCGAGTTCGACTTCGACGTCCGGGGCTACTCCATGGTTTTCGACGTCCCACTCGCCGTTTAGGTTGAAGAAGGCGACTCGAGGGGCCGTGACCGAACCACCGTCGATTAGCTGCGGGTAGTCGTAGATTCCTACGAGGCCTCCCCATGTGCGTTTGCCGACCAGCGGTCCGACTCCCGCTTTACGGAAGTACCACGGCATCGCGTCGCCGCCGGAACCGGCGAACTGATCGATGATCATGGCCTTCGGACCGTATATCGAACCGACCGGGGTCGTGAAATCCTCGCCTTCGCGAGTCGCCCAGTAGTTCATCAACGGCCGCCGCATGTAATCGATGATGTAGTCCGCGGCTGTGCCCCCGCCGTTGAATCGCTCATCTATTACAGCGCCTTCTTTGTTGATCTGTGCGAAGTAATAGCGGTTGAAGTTTGTGTAGCCCCCGCCGCCCGTATCCGGCAAATAGACGTAAGCTAATCGGCCGCCGCTGAGCTGATCGACTTTCCGCCGATTGGATTCGATCCATGCCAGATTTCTCAGGCCGCCTTCATTACCAACAGGAACTACGGTGACTTCGCGAGAGCCTGCGCCGCTCGGATCGGTTCCAACCCTGATCACCACGGATTTGCCCGCGGTTGCTTCGAAGAAGCTGTAAATATCGTCAGTGGAGCGAAGATCGCGTCCGTTGACCGCGAGCAGGTATTCGCCCGCGAGAACATTTACTCCGGGCTGAGTGAGCGGCGCACGGAGCTGCGGATTCCAGTTCTCTCCGTTGAACACTCGCTCGAAGCGATAACGGCCGTTTTCAATCTTGTAGTCCGCTCCGAGGAGACCTACCGCTACGCGCTTCGCCTCCGGCGTGTCGCCGCCGGCGATGAACATATGGCCGACAGTCAACTCGCCGAGCATTTCGGTGAAGAGGTAGTTCAGGTCCGCCCGATGAGCCATTCCAGCAAGATAGGGCTCGTACTTCTTTTCTGCCGCCGCCAGATCAAGTCCGTGATGGTTCGGCGCATAAAGGAAGTCGCGCTCGATCCGCCATACCTCGTGATACATTTGGGCCCACTCAGCGCGAGGATCGACGTACACTTCAGCTTCGTCGAGCCTCAAGGCTCCCTCTCCGGGTTTGACCGGAGCGGCGGTTGCCGCGATGAACCAGCCCGGCCCCATTCGGTAAAGCATCTTCTCGCCGTTCGCGGAGAGATTAAACCCGGTGACACCTTCGAGAACCTTGTCCACCTTTCGTTTTTCGAGGTCGAATTTGTGAATGATCAAGGCGCCCGGGCCGGGACCCTGAGACTGCTCCGCGATATAGAAGGTTCCCTGCTTGCCCGCATCAAGACCCATGTAGTTGCGCGCGGGAATCGGGAGCGCCAGGATGCGTTGGCCTATGTTCTCGAAGTCGATTGTCACGGTCACCGCATCTTTTTTCTCGCCTGGACCGCCCGCTCCGGGACGACCGGCTGCATCCCCACTCTTCTTTTCGTCTTTCTTATCGGCGTCCTGAACCTTCTCCTCGTCGCTTTCAGGCGCGAGAGGCGAAGCCTGATCCTTCTTCAGTACCACGACATAAACACTGCGCGTGATCGGATGGTTGAAGCTGGACATATCGAGCCAGCCCGTAGTCGGACCGACATCCGTGCTCGCGGTAAAGTAGAGATACTTGCCGTTCTTATCGAAGAGAGCATAGCGGGCATCGCTCAGACCATCGGTAACCTGATGCGACTTGCCTTCTTCGACTGAGTAAACAAAGACGACGTTCAAACGATTCTTGAGCTGCTTCGTATAAGTGATCCAGCGGCTGTCCGGAGACCAGTTCGCGTCGAATACCCGCCACGGATTCTCATAAGTGGTCGTGTCGACCTTGAGCGGCGTCCCCTTGTCGATGTCGACGTACCAGAGATTCAGGCGCTTGTCCGTGTACGCAATCTTCTTGCTGTCCGGCGACCAGACCGGCGAATAGAAGAAGGAAGGAGGCTTCCCGAGGTTTATCTTGCGAACTTCGCCCATACCGGTCTGCGAGCTCAGGTGAAGAGCATATTCGCCGGACTCGTCGGAAAAATATGCGATCCATTTCCCATCCGGTGACCAGGCCGGATCGCGTTCAGCGACGCCCGGAGTTTTTGTCAGATCGCGAGCGTTACCCTTCTCGGCAGGAACCGTTATGATTTCGCCGCGAGCCTCGAATACAGCGCGCGCGCCGGTCGGCGATAGCGACGCATTCCGAAGACTTCTCGCCACCTTTTCATAGCGCGGCCGCACCGACAACTGATCGGCATCGACCTTGATATTCACGCGCTGTGCCTTTCCGGTTTCAAGATCGTAGAGATTGATAGAACCGAACTGCTCGTAGACTATTTTGCCAGGGCCGGCAGAAGCGTATTTGATGTCGAGCCCGTCGTTCTTCACGAGCTGCGTCACCTTCTTCGTGCCCAAATCATATGAAAAAAGAGTCACCGGACCATTGCGATCGGATAGAAAATAGACCTTGGCGCCGATCCACATTGGACAGGAATCGTTGGAATTATCGCGAGGCACCCGCTCGATGCTCGAGTCGGCCAGATTAGCTAACCATATCGGTGTCGTCTGGCCGCCGCGGTAGCGCTTCCAGGCCTGCTGAAATTGCACAACCGGAACGTACGCCAGTCTCGACCCGTCCGCCGAATAAGAGCCGGTAACGCCCATTGGTAGCGGAACCTCGGTCGGGAAGCCGCCCTGCGCGGATACCGTGAAGAGTCGCGGCGTCGGGTTCGCGCTGTTTCGGCCGGACCGGAAGAGAATGGTCTTTCCGTCAGGCGTCCATCCGACCGGAACGTCCGGGCCCGGATGGTACGTTAGCCGCCTGGGCACGCCGCCTGAAGCCGCTACAATGTAGACGTCGATATTGCCGTCGTACTCGCCCGTGAAAGCAATCTGTGTCCCATCCGGGGAAAAAATCGGATCGCTCTCGATTCCGATCCCGGATGTCAACCGGCTAGCTTCGCCGCCGTCGCGCCCGACAACCCACAGGTCGCCCGCATAAGCAAACGCGATCTGCGTCCTGCTCACACTAGGCTTTTGCAGAAGCAAAGGCGGCCCTTGCTGCGCGAAGGACACGCCGGCCGCCGTTAAAATGACGAGTCCCACTAAAGCCAATCTCAGTATTCTTATCATCTCTAAAACCTCCCGAAATGAAGACCAAACATTAATCTCTTTGATCGCCGCCCCGGCGTTTACTTGTTGGACTTGCCAGTGCTGTTTCCGGCAGCGGCCGAGCCGCCTCCATTATGGTAATTGGGAAACGGCGGACGCCTGGGTTCGTTCTGAGGGTGCTTGCTCATGTCATCCATCAGAAGCTGCACGGCCTTTTCCAATTGCGGATCGTGGCCTTGCCGCCACGCGGCCGGATCGAACTCGACTTCGACGTCGGGCGCGACGCCGTGGTTCTCAACCTCCCATTCTCCGTTGAGCCCGAATATCGCCGCGTCTGGGGCGGTCACATTGCCTCCATCCATCAGCGTCGGCAGCCCGAAAGCGGCCACAAGACCGCCCCAGGTTCGCTTGCCGACAAGGGGCCCAATTTGAGTCTTCTTGAAATACCACGGCATAGCATCGCCGCCTGAGCCGGCCAGCTCGTTTATCAGCATCGCTTTCGGACCGTATATTGCTCCAAGCGGAGTTGGAATATCGCGGCCCTCTCGAAAATGGATGTAGTTGAGCAACCGCCGATTGAGATATTCGACTATGTAATCCGCGAGAGAGCCTCCGCCGTTGAACCGCTCGTCGATAACCGCGCCTTGTTTTTGAGTTTGAGCGAAGAAATATCTGTTGAAGCTCGTGTACCCGCCGCCCCCGGTATCGGGAACGTAGACGTAGGCGAGTTTCCCGCCGCTGAGTTGATCCACCTTTCGCCGATTGGACTCGATCCAGTCGAGGTTTCGAAGGGCGATCTCGTTGCCGACCGGAACGACGGTTACTTCTCGCGATCCGGTTCCATCGGGATTCGGGCCGACTTTGATAACTACCTGCTTGTTGGCGGTGCTCTCGAAAAACGAATAGACGCTATCCGCGGCGCGAAGCTCACGGCCGTTGACCGACAGAAGGTACTCGCCCGCTTTCACATTCACGCCGGGCTGAGTGAGCGGCGCGCGCAGTTGCGGGTTCCAGTGCTCGCCGTTGTACACCTTGGCGAAGCGATACCGGCCATTCTCGATTTTGTAATCGGCTCCGAGCAATCCTCCAGGAACGAAGTTCGGCCTCGGGGTATCGCCTCCTCGAACGAACATATGGCCGATGGTCAGCTCGTTGAGCATTTCGCGGAAGAGGTAATTCAGGTCGCTGCGATGCGCGACCCCTTCCAGATACGGCTCGTATCTTTTCTTGAACTCCTGAAGGTTCAGGCCATGAAGGCTCGGATCATAGAAGAAGTCTCGCTCGCCTCGCCAGACTTCGTCGTACATCTGCTTCCATTCCGCTTTCGGATCGACGCGTACTTCGATGTCGGCGGTCTTGAGAACGCCTTCACCCGGTTTGAGCGGCGTAAGAGCCGATGCGATCACCCACTGCGGGCCTCGTCGAAACAGCATCTTCTCGCCATTCGCGGAGACCTCGAACGAAGTCACGCCTTCGATAACGCGGTCGAGTTTTCGCTTTTCCAGATCGAACTTTTGAATTAACAATCCCGGAGGTCCCGGAGGGCCTGCCGTATCGGCGCCCGGAGGAGGCAGTTCGCTTATGAAAATGTTTCCGGGTTTTCCGGTTTGTAGATCGACATAATTGCGCGATGGAATCGGCAAGGCGACGATTCGCTGATCTATAGCTTCGAAGTCTATGCGAACGGGCTCGGCTTCCTTTCGAGGAGGCTTGCCGCCGGCGGCCGGACCGGCCGGTTTCTTGTCGTCGGGCTTGTCCGCGTCCTTATCCGACTTGGCCTCGTCCTTCTTATCATCGGGCTTGGCATCAGGCGTCGGAGCGTCTTTCTTTTCTTCCGCGATCTTCTCTTCATCGCTCTCCGGCGCCAGGGGCGACGGAATGTCATTGCGAAGCACGATCGCGTAAACGCTCCTGGTCGGCTGATAAGGGAACGTCGACATTTCGGCGAAGCTGAACGAGGGTCCGAGGTTTGTGCTCGCCGTAAAGAAAAGATACTTGCCGCTCTTATCGAACGCGGCGTGCCTCGCATCGCTCATGCCGTCTGTAAGCTGAGTTGATTTGCCGGTCTCGAGAGAATAAACAAACACCGCTCGCAAGTGATTCTCGATTTGCCGCACGTATCCGATCCAGCGGCTGTCAGGCGACCACAACGGTTCCATGACGTCGCTTCTCAAGCCGTCCGGGTTCTTATCGACCTTGACCGGCTTCCCCTTTTCGATTTCCACGTACCAGAGATTGAGCCGTTTGTCGCCATAAGCGATCTTCTTGCTGTCGGGCGACCATGTGGGCGAGTAATAAAACGAAGGCGGCTCTCCGAGGTTTATTTTTTTGACCTCACCCGTGCCGCTCTGGTCGCGAAGATGAAGCGTGTATTCACCGGATTCATCTGAAAAGTAAGCTATCCATTTCCCGTCGGGAGACCATGCTGGATCGCGTTCCATAACGCCGGGAGTGTTGGTCAGATTGCGTGTGTCGCCCTTTTCCGCGGGAACGGTGAGAATCTCTCCGCGGCCTTCAAATACGGCACGAGCGCCGGTGGGTGAG
The DNA here is from genome assembly GCA_003222245.1 of Blastocatellia bacterium AA13. Taxonomy (GTDB): domain Bacteria; phylum Acidobacteriota; class Blastocatellia; order UBA7656; family UBA7656; genus QHVH01. Next base: position 80,095 of record QHVH01000021.1, read on the forward strand.
AGATGTGCATTGGTGAGCCGGGGCCCTACTCGCTCGAAATGAGGCCGAACCGATGCGAGATCGGCATGAATCCGTACATCCACCTTTTCCGCTTTGCCGGATTTAAGATCGTAGATATGAAGCGATCCGAACTGCTCGTATATGATGGCTCCCGCGCCCGCGGACGCCGACTTGATATCCAGGCCGTCGTTCTTGATCAACTGCTTGACCTGCTTGGATCCAATGTCATAGCTGAACAGCGTCACCGCGCCCCCGCGATCCGACAAGAAGTAGATCTTGTCGCCTATCCACATCGGGTTAAAGTCTTTTGAGTTCTCGCGAGGCAGTTTTTCTATCGTGGAGTCCGATAACTTCGCTATCCAGATCGGTGTCGTCTGACCGCCCCTATATCGCTTCCAATCGTGCTGCCATTCGGTCAGCGGCTGATAGGCGATTTGGGAGCCGTCGGCGGAGAAGGAGCCTTCGAAGGCAAGCGGGAGCGGGACTTCGGCCGGCAGTCCGCCATCGAGCGTGATTGTAAAAAGTCGGTTGTAAAAAGATGTGCTGGAGCGGGAGGAGCGAAACAAGATCTGCTTTCCGTCGGGGGTCCAACCCACCGCCTCATCGGATCCGGGGTGAAAGGTCAATCGCTTCGGCACGCCGCCTGTCGATGGAACTACGTACACATCGACATTTCCGTCATATTCTCCCGTAAAGGCGATCCTTGCGCCGTCCGGAGAAAAGATCGGGTCGGTCTCAATGCCGACCCCTGTAGTCAACTGCTTCGCCTCGCCTCCGCTTCGGCTGGCGATCCAAAGGTCGCCCGCATATGAGAAGACGATATGGGTGCGGCTCACGGTAGGCTTTTGCAGCAGCAAGGGCTGCTCCTGAGCCAGGCAAACGCCGGCAGCGGCCAGAATTAAGAATATGATGCAAAGCGCTCTATTCATTGTGAAGAGACCTCCCTTCAGATTTCGGAGCGAGTATGAACGCTTGTGGCGCTGCCTCTGTGAGGCGTTCGACCGCGGCCCTCGGCTTCCCAACACCGGAAAAAGAGCGCGCAGTATCTTCCAACTCGCAACTATGACAGGCCATTCTTGATGTTTCAGTGCGATGAGTAAAGGACTACGATTGGAGCCTTAGTCCTGTTCCCCAGCGTGAGCAGATTATAACCTGTTTTCGCTCCAGCGCCATCCGCGGATCAGAACGCGTCGGGGCCGGCCGGGATTGCGGCAAGGTTGCGATGGTGTCACCGCGCTTGACTATTGCCTCCATCGGGCAATATAAGTAACGATCTAGTCTGAAACACCGTGCCTGAACCTTCGCGACGCTACATCTGAAAGCCAACAGGGGAAGATGAAACATGTCAGTTGACCGGCACCGGGAACCAGCCAACGCATCTGCCCGTCAAAATCTGGACATTCCTGCTCCCCTCCAGAAGAGCCAGAGCTACCTGCCTCCGGTTACACCCACAAAACCATCGAACGGCTCCAGCCATATAGCGGAAGAGCTCATTGGAGAAGTACCCTCTGATCTTGCCGCGGCCGCCGTATCCACCTTGTCGCCGGAAGAGGAGACGCAGCGGTTTTTCGATGTAGTCATCGGAGAATTGTCCGCGCTGCGAACCCGCGCTGAGATTGACGCGATCGAAAGAGCTGCCGACCTCATTCTCGAGTGCGAAGTCCAGGGCGGACGTGTTCACGTCACCGGAGTGGGAAAATCCGAATATGTCGCGCGGTATATCGCTTCTCTGTTGTCCTCCACCGGAACGCCCTCTTATTTCCTTCACGCGACCGAATGCGTTCACGGATCGGCCGGGCAGCTTTGCAAGTGCGATGTGGCAATCGCCATCTCGAACAGCGGAACGACTCCGGAATTAATCAGCACGGTGGAAGCGCTCAAGGAATTGAACATTCGCATAATAGGGGTTTCCGGAGCCCGCGAATCCTCGCTTGCCAGCTCTTCCGATGTATTCCTGTATGCCGGGGTCGATAACGAAGGCGGCAGCTTGAACCTCGCGCCTCGCGCCAGCATCCTCGCGGAGAGCTACGTCCTATGTGCGTTATCGGTGGCGCTGGAGGCTCGAAAGGGCCTCACGCGTGAGCAGTACGCACGGTGGCATCCCGGCGGCGTTCTCGGCAAACTCGCTCGCGGCGACTAGCCAATCCGAGCCTGCCCAAGGCCGTGTGAAAGAATTACGTCCGATTGCCGATGGCTTCCAGTTTCGATGGCGAAAGAACAAGAATCAGTAGCGCGGCGCCGGCGCAATTCCTTTCAGCCAGAACAATCCAGGGAAAGAAAACATTACGATGAGGCGGCTGTAAAGCGCCGCGCATACCGTTTTAGCGATCTGGCTCAGTATTCTCTCAGGGACAGATGCGTCATTCGCGCCATGGATCTGCTTCTGTTCGGGCTGATCAATCTCATCTGCTTGACCGTCAGATGGGAAGTCCGCGGGATGGAGCACCTGACCGCCATCCATGAATCGGGACATCGAGCGATCTTCACGTTCTGGCACGCCTGCATATTTAGCGCTGCCTGGCTTTGGAGAAAGCGCGGAATAGTCGTGATGTCGAGCAAGAGCCGCGATGCTGAATACACCTCGCGAGTGATCAGGCGTTTCGGCTATGGCGCTGCCAGAGGTTCCTCGACTCGAGGAGCCGGACGCGCCCTCGCCGAAATGGCTGAGAGCCTGGCTTGCGGCATCGATGCGGCCTTTACGATCGACGGACCGCGAGGCCCCGCGTATGTCGCAAAAACCGGAGCCGTCACGCTTGCCAGGCACACCGGTCAGGCGATCCTTCCGTTTCACATCAGCTCGAAACGGCGTCTGGAATTGCGAACCTGGGATCGACAACAGATACCGGCTCTTTTTACAAAAGCGATCGCATTAATAGGCGAACCGATTTATGTGCCGCGAGAAGCAAGCGAGGACGAGATTCGATCCACGCAGGAGGCCCTTCAAATAACGCTGGATCGGCTTCGGTGTGAGGCCGAGGATTGGCGACGGAGCCGTTAGCGGCAGAATCCTCGCTTCGACGAACTGACAAAATCGATCAGTTCATCAACCAGCGTGTCCTTGAGTTCCTTCATCAGATCAACGGCGTTCTCCAGAGAGAGACTGGATCGTAACAGGATACGATATGCCTTCTTTAGGCCCTGGATACTGCTCGATGTGCAGCCTGCTCGCCGGAGACCTACTATATTCAGCCCGCTTGCGCGGCCCGGCGCCCCGTCCGTAATCACAAAGGGCAAGCAGTCCTGCACTATTTTCGAATTGCCGCCGATCATCGCCAGCCGGCCGATACGAGTAAATTGATGGACGACGACTCCGCCGGAGATGAAGCTCGCATCGGCGACGTCGACATAGCCCGCGAGTGCGACATTGTTTGCGATGATCACGCGATCGCCCAGCCGGCAATTATGAGCTACGTGGGCGCCTGCCATTATTAAGCAGTCCGATCCAACGACGGTTTCCGAGCCGGGCTGGGCCCCGCGATGCATTGTGACATTTTCTCGGATCCGGTTTCGCGATCCGATTCGCAGAAAGCTCTCGCATTCAGAGTAGCCGAGGTCCTGCGGCTCGCCCCCAAGAATCACGCCTTCATAAACAGTGTTGTCCGAATCCAAAGTTGAAAAGCGCTTGATGCATGAATGCGATCGAATCTCCGTTCTATCGCCAATTCGCACGTCGGACTCGACGACTGCATAGGGTCCAATTCTCGCCGACGAAGCTATTATAGCGGCCGGATCTACTAAGGCAGTATCGTGTTTATTCATCGCCTTCGCTCCGCGGAATCGGCATTCTGATTTTGAACATAGCGCCTGAACCCTCAGCCGCCGGGCTCACAAGCTCGACCGTGCCCCCAAGTTCCGCGACTCTGCGCTGTACTATTGACAGGCCGAGTCCCGTGCCTCGCGGCTTGGTCGTAAAGAACGGCTCAAATACGCGGGTCTGATCCGAGAGCGCGATACCCGGCCCCGTGTCGGTCACCGAAATATTTAACCAAGAGCGTCCGAGTGCGTGCGATGTTGACTTACCGCCGCCGCGAGAGGTCTCGATTCGAGATGGTGTCGCGTGACTCGTCACGAGATTATCGGGAGAATATTGCTTTTCGATTGAAGCCTGTACCGTAACCGTACCGCCTCCGGGCGCAGCCTGCAGAGCGTTCAGTATCAAATTGCTCAACACCTCTCGCAGTGCCGCTGATTGCGAGACTCGAATCGCTTCAAGACCGGTGATGCTCGCCACCAGTTTGATCCGGCGGTCGACGGCTTCCGGTCTCGTCAGTTCGATTACGCTATCCACAATTTCCTGAATATTTGTCGGCTGACGGGCGTTCTCGATCCGTGATGGTCGAGAGAATGAAAGCAACTGCGAAACGGTATGATTCAAGCGGTCAATCTCGCCGACTATCAACTGCAAATCCCGGTCATAGCCGCTCAGCGCCTTGTCCTCGCGCATAACCTGCGTGATGAGCTTGATCGATGAAAGCGGATTTTTGACTTCATGCGCGATTGTCGCGGCGAGTTGTCCAAGCGCGGCAAACCGCTCGCGGCCGGCTAGCTCGCGCTCGAGCCTTACTTTTTCTTCGACAAGCAAACATCCCTCGAGTTCTATGGCGACCTGACCCGCAAGCACCTCGAGCACTGCACGCTTCTCTGAAGTCAGCGTGCGAGGCTCAGCCGTTACCAGCATCAGGCCGATTGATCTGTCATCTCGGTTCAATGCGTATGCGATAGTCGCGTCCGATTCCGCCAGCGCCCGATCGTCTTCGAGGATGTCGGTTTGCGTCCGCGCCATCTCCGCGGCGAGTCTTTCAACCGGACCATCAATACTGGAGCCGTCCGTTCGAACTATCCGGACTCGATCCAGATCAAGACCCGTTCTGATGATCTCCTCGCTGTACCTGATCAGGGATTCGATCTCGCCAAATCCGGCCGCGCCTTGAGAGACCTGGCGAACCACCGCGCGATAAACACCGATCTCTCTCGAAAACAGCCGGCGAACCGTTCGATCGATGAGGCGGACCGCCGGACCCGCAAGAGCCGTCATGCCGAGGATCAAGATCGCTTCGATAACGGCCGGTTTGATTTCGTAGGAGTCGACCAGGAATTGATCCAGCCGCCTGATCCCGTATGTATAGACGGTTATGAATATGACTGCGAATGCCGCGTAGACCAGACTGCCTTTTATAACAAGCTCGTAGAGATTGTAGCGGTATATGTAATACGCGATGGTGAAAGTAGGCAGCAGCGAAAAGAGTATATATGGCAGCCACAAAATGTCGGTCGGACCCGATCCGCGCAATCCGACGACTACGAACTGAAATGCTCCGATCACAAAGAGCATGATCGACAGCAGGCTGAAAAACCGACGCTCGCTTTCCGCCGAAGCGTATAGGCGATCTTTCATTCTCCAGTCTATGATCGCCGAAGCCCAGAACGCGATGATCTGCCATATCGAATAGGGAAGGAGGAACCATCGGAGCTTCAGAAAATAGTCCTGATACGCGCCGGTGTTGATCGCCAGGATCGTGTAGGGCAGGAACATCATCGGCAGGTAGCAGGCGATTCCAGCCAAAGCCGCCGCCCTGCGCGACAGGGTTCGGTACCCGTCCAGCCAACTCCAAAATGCAATATGACTCTGTAAGAGCGCGGACGGAAAGAGCGCAACGCCAAGCACGGTGATGGTTTCCCAGATCCTCAGCCATTCAGTTCCACGTCCCGGATCGCCCCGGATCAACTCCTGGAGCGTCTTCAGGAGGTTGCCCAAAAACCATGCGCCGAGACACAAACCCAGCATTACGAATGTGCGCTCGCTTGGGGTGAGCGCGTGCTTTCCAATCGCGGTCGCGGGTTTTTGCTGAGCGTTGCTTCGTTCCGAATGGCGAAGCTGAGACGCGCCATACCTGCGGCGGCTCCAAATCAACCATGCGATATAAAAGTGAAGGAAGGCCCCAGTCGAGAAGCCTACAAGCTTGAGGATGTCAATGAACGACATAGCGGGGAAGGTATTTGCTGATAAGCGAAATGTTCACCGGCGCGCCTTCGTCGCAGGGCGACGACTGAATCCAGCCCAGTCATTTCAACGCCGTGGACCCCTCGCAACGATTCCGTCCTCGTGATTTCCGCCCTTCGTCGCCGAGCGACGACCGAATCTAGCCCAGGCATTTCAACGCCGTGGACCCCTCGCAACGATTCCGTCCTCGTGATTTCGCCCTTCGTCGCGGAGCGACGACTGAATCTAGCCCAGCGTTTCAACGCTGGGGACCCCGCCCGATGATTTCGTCCTCGCCGCTCTCACCACGCGATGGCATATCTGCCGCGTCTCGGATCGGCTCCTGCTTCAATCACGCCTGAATACGAGTTGAACATTATCACCGTCGGCGCTGAAGGGTTCCCCCAGGCTGTGTGCATAGTTATCTTGTGACCTCGCGATCCAAGAGCGCTCGCCGCCGTCTGAGGAATCCGGTCCTCCAGATTGAGAATTCCCGGGTTGAAGCGATGATCGTCGAACGAGCTCACCATGTGGAGCGTTTCAAACCGCGGAGCTTCAACTGCTTCCTGAACGTTCATTCCAAACTCGATGATATTCAAAAAAACCTGAGTCAGCGCTTGATCCTGATTGTCACCGCCCGGCGTCGAGAGAACGAAGAGCGGCTTGCCGTCCTTCATCACCAGCGTCGGAGACAGCGTCACCCTGGGTCGCTTGCCGGGCTGCAGCATGTTGGGATGGCCTTCAGTCAGTACAAAGGACTGCATTCGCTGACCCATCATCACACCCGTGTCGCCCGCAACTACCGCCGGCAGCCATGCTCCTGACGGAGTAGCGCTGAAAAGGTTTCCATCTTTATCTACTACGTTGACGCAGGTCGTGTCGTGAGCTCGCTCGGCCTCGGGCACCGTTGAAGGCCCGGTCAGCAGCGATTGCGTTCCGGTTGAATGAATTGGATTGCCCGCGGCCGGATCGCCGGGCCGTTGCTCCTGTGAAGCCGAGTTCGAATCGATCAACGTACGTCGCAGCGCGGCATATTCCTTGGAAAGCAGTTCGTGACCCGGCACTTTGCTGAACGCGGGATCTCCGTAGTAGCGATCCCGGTCGGCGAAGGCCAGTTTCATCGATTCAACCAGCGTGTGAATGTAATCCGCCGAGTTGTGCCCCATCTTGCGCAGGTCAAAGCCCTCGAGAATATTCAGGGTCTGGAGCATCACCGGGCCCTGTGCGAAAAACCCGGTCTTATATACTTCGTAGCCGCGATAGCTGACCCCGGTCGGCTCCTCGACGCCGGCATGGAATTTCGCGAAGTCGCCGGCCCTGAGCAAGCCGCCGTTTGCTTCCGAAAAGTCCGATATGCGTTTCGCGATCGGACCTTTGTAGAAATAATCGCGAGCCGCCATCAAGGCTTCGTGCCTGCCCTTCGATTGCGACTTGTGTTCGACGGCTGCGATCTCGCGAAGCGTTCGAGCCAGGTCAGGTTGAGTAAACACATCTCCGACCTTTGGAACCCGCATTGGGCGAGTCGAGTCGTTTGCTTGCAGAAAGAGCTTTGCGCTGGTGGGCCATCGTTCGAGTAGCGATCTTGTTTTTTCGATATAGGAGACTCGAACTTCGTCCAGAGGAAACCCGTCCGCCAATTCGATTGCGGGCGCCATCACTTCACCAAGCGATTTCGTTCCGAATTTATCTAGAGCGGAGACGACGGCGTCGAGCACCCCGGGCACCGTAGCGGGAAGAATTCCGGAAGAGGGAATGGCTCCCGGCCGCGAGCCGCCCGCGGATATTGAAACGTATTCGGGCGAACCTCGGTAGACGGGCCCTGCTTCAGTCTCGCCTCTCTTGGCGCGATCGAGGAAGAATTGACGAGTCGCGAGCTGGGGCGCTATGCCCTGCCCGTTGACAACGAAAACGGCTCCCGATGCCGGTTTGATGAGAATAGGAACCTCGCCTCCGAATGAGAAGTGAGAGAACTCTATGACCGAGGCCGCCAGTACCGCGGCGCAGCCGGCGTCCACGGCATTGCCGCCCTGTTGCAGCAGCCGCATTCCTGCTTCGGCCGAAAGCGGAGTTCCGGCCGCGACCGCACCCCTGCGGCCGCGAACTACCGGCCTGAACGTATCGGCCGCGGGCGCGAGGCTCGCCGGGATGATGATGGCTCCAAAGACGCCTATAGCCATGAGTTTTTGAAGAGTTCTCATTGTTGCCTCCTGTTCAGCGAGCTTTTTGTTAACCCGAAGTTTCCGACTTTGATTATGGCTTGTCAATGAAAGCGGTCAGCGGTGAGGTGACCGCTGATCTCCTTGCGCGAATGCTGATCAGTCAAGATACTACTAGCTGATGCTCGCAACGTGGGTGGTACCAATCCGGCGAGACTCAAATCGACTTACCTAAATCGAAGGGGGATTGAATTCGTATGAAGTTGCGAAAGATTGCATTGTGCTTGCTCGTCCTTTCAATGGCGGTCCCGCTATACGCGCAGGGAGACAGAGGAACCGCGGAGGCAACTATAAAAGGGAAGAAGATCACGATTACTTACGGCCGCCCAAGTCTCAAGGGCCGCGATATTTTCTCTTTGGCTAGCATCGGAACAATATGGCGGCTTGGCATGAATCAGGCAACCGAGATCACCACTACTGGAACACTTGTTTTCGGAGGAAAGAGACTGGCTCCGGGCAAGTACTCGCTGTGGGCAAAGAAGACCGGAGAAGATTCCTGGGCTCTGCTGTTTCATCCCAAGACCGGCATCTGGGGCGCTCCTGAACTAAAAGAAGGGTTCGTGGCGGAGACGCCGTTGAAGCTCGAGAAGGTCAATGACTCGGAGGAGACGCTGACTATCACTCTCGCCGATACCAAAGGCAAAGCCGGGATAAGAATCCACTGGGGGAACGGCGTTCTGGTTGGATGGTTCGACATCCAATAAATGCTCTACAGACTTGATGAATACGTATTAGGATTCTGACTCGTCTCAGGTGCGGGCATCCGCGCCCGCTCCTGTTGATTCATCGCTCTAAAAATTTAATGAAGCGTAAAGCGCAACAGGGGCGGGCATCCTTGAAATATGGATGCCCGCCCTTATGTTGATGCTGAGTTGATGCTGAATGGAGTTGTTGTATTCGAAGTGCCGGTTATTACCGCGCTCTTTCTCACTACTTCGCGGCGCTGGTCAGTAGCACCGCATCGGTCGTAACTACTCCGCGAGTGCAGGCCAGCTTCCCATCCTTGGACCACGAAAAGTCGAACATCTGGTCATTCTTGAAATCGGTGATCTGTTTTTTCGCTGAGCCGTCGATGGGCTGGCTCCAAATGTTTCCGATACCTCCCGGGCTGTCGAGATAGGTGAGTGCTTTCCCATCCGGTGACCAGCGCACGAGGTATGGAGAAGGCAAATCGAAAGTCTTCAGGGGAGGTCCGCCTTCGAAAGCGAACAGACAGATCTTGGGAGTTGAGTTCGGCTGGCTGTCGGAGCAACGGCAGGCGATCAACTTGCTATCGGGTGAAATGATGGGAACCAGCGAAAGAACGTCCGTAACGCGTGTGGGCTCGCCGCCGTCGATTGGAACCTTCCAGAGCGTGGGTTTGCCCTCGGATAAGACAGGCGTATAAACAACCCACTTCCCATCGGGCGACAGCGCGGGGAAGTAGTCGTTTTCGCCGAACGTCAATTGCTTCGGATTGCCGCCGTCCGCATCCATTCGCCAGATTGAAAAACCTCTCGCGCTGCTCGCGCGCGTGGAGATGAATACGATGTAGCGGCCATCCGCCGATACGCATGGCATCGCATTCACTCCCGTGTTGCTTGTTAGCTGTCGTTGGTTGGAACCGTCCGCATCCATCACCCATATATCAGCGTTTCCGCTCGAATCGGTCAGATAAACGATTTTACCGTTCGCGGTCCATACCAGGCTCGAGTACTTGCCCGATCCCGAAGTGATTTGTGTCGCCCGCGTCGCGTCTCCGTCCGGAGCGACCCAGGCATTGGTCAGGATGGTGCTTTGTACGGTGACCAGGGCATTGGAATCGGCGGTCAGGCTTACATTGTTATAATTATTGAGGTCGCTTGTTACCCTGCGGACGTCACCCTTAGGATACGACACCTGCCATATCTGCAACTGGGACTGCCCGAGCGTCCGTTCCATCGCGCTCATCATAAAGCCGCTGCCGTCCGCCAGCCAGGATATCCCTTCGATCAGGAGCCAGCTTTGACTCGAGAACTCTTTTTCGGCGCCCGTGTCCACCCGTACTTCGCTCAATCCGATTCGAACCCCTCCGCTCAGGCTCTGTGTAGAACAGACTATGACTTTACCAGTGGGCGACCACGCCGGCTCCATGAAGGGCTCGCGACTTCTGCGCGCGGCCAGCTTTCGTTCATTCCCTCCGTCCGCGTTTGCGATTATAAGTTGGCTTTCGGATGCCGCGCTCGAATTGCGGACGAAAACAAACTGCTTTTGATCCGGCGAAAAACTGATGGAACTATCGACATCCTCAACCAGACGCCTGGGGGCGCCCCCGAGCACGGGCAGTTGATACAAGATGCGAATCGGGCTTTTCTTATCCCATACAACGTAGTAGACGTAGTCTCCGTCGCGCGAAAACGTCAGGCCGAGGTATAGCAGGTCGGCGGGCGGAGCTATCTGAACAATGCTCGCGGTCGCGACCTGTCGAACCCAAAGCGAACTCAGACCGCCGCTGTCGATCACATGCACGACATATTTTCCGTCCGGAGAGATGGCCGCGTTTCGAACCTTTCCAGTGCTGGTGAGTTTTGTAAGCTTGCCTATCTGAAAATCACCAACGGTTCGCTTGTAACTCATCACCCGGTATAGAACCACCGAGGCGAGAATGAGCAAGCCGGCCAGCGCTATAGCCAGGAGAAATCCTCGCTTCGGCGTATGCGCTGCTTGATAAGCCGGGGCTGCCGCCGTCGCGGCGGCTGCGTACACGGAGGGCGAAGAATGCGGGCCGGTATCAGGCGAAAGCGGTTGAATCGCCGAAACCGCCTGATGCACCGCCGTGGCCACGGCTTCGTTGGCGCTCGAAACCAACGGTTGAAAGTCGTATTCCTTTATCAGGTCTCTGATGTCTATTGTAATATCGCGAGCGGCTTGATAACGCTCGTCGGGATCTTTCGCCAAACACTTCTTTATTATTCGCTGAAGCTCGACCGGAGCATTGGGATTGAAATCCTTCACCGGAGGCAGCGACGAGTAAACGATTTTGTGAAGCGAATCGATCATCGAGTCGCCCGCGAACGGCCTCTTTCCCGTCGCGGCTTCATACAGAATGCATCCGAAAGAAAAAACATCGGAGCGATGGTCGACCGGTTTGCCCTGAACCTGCTCCGGCGACATATAGCCGATCGTTCCCATGACGATGCCGGCCTTTGTAGCCTCCATCATCCGGGTCTCGACTTCCTCGGAATCGGCTGTGGGAGCTTCATTCGTTGTCTCAACCAGCTTGGCCAACCCGAAGTCGAGTATCTTCGCGTAGCCGTCCTTGCTCACCATTATGTTGTCGGGCTTCAAATCCCTATGAACGATCCCGGCCGAATGCGCCTTGGCGAGCCCGTCCGCCGTCTGCGCCAGATACTCGAGCAGCTTTTTCAGCTCCAGCTTTTCTTTGTGAATCTTGTCCCGGAGCGTCTCTCCGTCTATGAATTCCATCGCGATGTAATGCAACGGAGCGGCGTCGTTGTCGGTTGGTTCTTCGCCGACTTCATAGATAGTGACGATGTGAGGATGGTTTAGAGCCGAAGCGGATTTCGCTTCCTGAACGAATCTCCGCACGCGATCGGCGTCCGAGACGAGTTCGGCGGGAAGAATTTTCAATGCGATGTCGCGATCGAGCGTGATGTCGTGAGCTTTGAACACTTCGCCCATCCCGCCGACTCCGATGGAAGTGAGGATTCGGTAACGCCCTACGGCGCTCCCCGCTGCTATTGTCATGTGGTATACCTCGGCGCGACGGCGTTCGGCGACTGCTATGGCACCGGAATCCTAGTTTCAAAGCCGGTTATGGCGCAACCTCAAACTCATCCAAGTACGAATACCAGATTCGGCGTTCGGATCTCGACTATTAGCCGGCGCGCTGCACTGATCCTCAAACGCTCCCGACTCTATGGCGAACAGAAGCACGAGTCGTGAGTCATCTTGTTGTCGTTGATGTTGTAAACCGTCGTCCCGCTCGGAGCGATTATTCGAATGACCGCCGTGCCGTGCCTATTGCACTTGTTGTAGACGGCATTCACGAATCTGTCGGAGCGAGTGTCTCTCAGCTCTCGCGTACAGACCGAGGTGTTTATGTCACCCCGTCCCGATAAGCTGAAGCCCTTTCTCGCGCAATTGCTGAAAACGTAATCGCCCGAAGCCGAGTTGATCAGCAGGATCAGGCCCGGATTGTTGTCGTCGTGCATGCAGATGTCGTAAGCCGTGACCGTGAACGAACAAACCGACGTGTTGTTAGCAGCATCCTTTGCCGTGCAGGTCACGGTGGTCGTTCCCAGCGGGAACGCCGAACCCGAAGGCGGAGTACAGACGACCGTTGGACTGGGACAGTTGTCCGTAGCCAACGGAGCCGAGTAAGTCACGACGACTGAGGGGTCGCCGGGATTGGCCGCGATTACCGTGATCGATGCTGGGCACGTTATGACGGGCGCGATGTGATCCGAAACAGTGACCGTGGCCTGACACTGCGCCGTGTTTCCAGCAGTATCGGTTATGGCCAACGTGACCTGGTTCGCGCCCAGGTTTGCGCAGGTGAAGGAGTTCGGAGTTACGGAGCGACTGGCGATTCCGCAACTGGCAGTGCTGCCGTTATCCACGTCCGAGGCCGTGATCGAAGCCGTGCCTTGAGCGTTGAGCGACACGGTTGCGTTCTTGCACACGGCTACCGGACCAGGATTGATCGTCACGTTTGCTGTTCCCGCGGCCGAACAGCCGAATGAGTTGGTCACCGTCAAATTGAGCGTTACCGAGCCGCTCGCGCCAGCCTTATAGCTGACCGTCTGAGATGTGCCTCCGCTCAGAATCATTCCGTTGGTGACGCCCCAGACGTAGCTTAAGCCCGCTCCTGCCGGCCCGCCGGCCGTGCTGGTCGAGTTGGCGCAAACGCTGCTTGATGCCGGAGTCACAGTAGCCGGAGGAAGCGGATTGATGGTCACGTTGGCAAATCCTGAAGCACTGCATGCCGAAGCATTGGTAATAGTCACGCTCAGCGTTGCAGGCGACGTAGCGCCCGCGTCCCACGTGATGCTGGGAGTATTCTGTCCGCTCACAACGGAACCGTTTGTTACCCCCCAATTGTATGTCGCTCCCGGCCCTGCGTTCGGCACGGAGGCCGTATTGCCGGTCGAGCTCGCGCAGACAGAAGAAGGGGCCGTGATTACGACAGGACCTGCCGCGTTCACCGTCACGTTAAACGAGCACGAAGGCCCAACCTGGGTCGTGCAGGTCACCGGAGTCACGCCCACCGGGAAAGCGGTTCCGGATGCAGGCGTGCAGCTAACGGTTCCGCAGTCGCTCGGCGTAGGCGTTGTGTAGTTGACCACCACCGGGCACGAGCCCAGGCTGCTGTTCGCCACGATGTCCGACGGACAACTGATCGTGCAAGTAGCAAACGTGAAATAAGCGACCGGCATGTCGTGATCCGAAATTCGCTCGGGCCGATTCGGATCGTTGCGAAAGGTTTCGGGAAAGTCCGCGTTGTTCCTTGCATAAGCGATCCGGGTGAAGAACGGGAACAGGTTGGTTGTTATCAACTCGTGATCGAGCACCTGAGCATCCCCGTCGAAAGAGAACGAGTAGCGCTGATCGGCCGGCGCCTGGTCTACGAGGTCTATCAGATCCGGGTTAACGAGATCGGGACTCGCTAGTACGACCTGACCCACGGGAGTCGGCGTTCCTTTGATGGTTCCGATTGAATCGACATAACCGTCGTTGAACTGGAACGCGTTGTAATCGCCGATTGAGATGATTCGCTCCGTTGGATCAGCAGCCTGCCGGGCCTGAATCAGGTTTGCGAGGAACTCGGCCTGCGCGCGGCGTTTCGCCCGAACTCGGCCGCCCTCTGTGCCCGAGCCGTTCGGAGTCGCGTCGTCCACGCCGCTCAGCGAGCGCAGGTGATTGACAATGATCGTTATCGGGAAACTGCGGCCGTCCGCATTGTTGATGACCGCCATCAATCGAACCGAAGGCCGATCGTTCAAGATCTCGGCGCTTCCGGTATTCGGGTTAATGTAGGTGGTCGTGAGCCCTTCCTGCACCATGTCATTGACGGTAACTCGAGGCGTGCTTCCGACGACGAGCGCGGTCTTGACCAGGAATCCAACATCGATCCCGCCGATGTCGTTGCCTTCGAACAGGTACGCGACGTAATTGGGGTTCGGCTGGCCGGCGGCTACGGCGTCGTTATTGACTTTCGCAGCCACGGCCTGAAGCGTGGTCAGGTTCTCCATCTCCTCGACTCCGAGCACGTCAGGAAAACGCAATACGTTTCGGATCGCGAGCGAGGCTTTGTTGAGGCGATTATTGAAAGCCGCGGCTGTAAGCGTCACATCGCTGGTCGAAGGATCGTTAACCGTATCGAAGAAACGCTCCATATTGAATGACGCCACCGCGAATTCGTTCGCGTTCGCAACGGGAACCGCCGTCGCGCTCACGTTGCCGCTTACCGAAGGCGTTATCAGCGGATCGGGCAGTATGGTGTAAGTTCTGAACGCGAAATCCAGGGGACCGACGAGATTTGAAACCGTGGCGCCCGCGGTGACTTCAAGCGAGGGGGAGCCAGTCAGAGCGTTGCTGTCCACGCGGAGCCGCTCGGGGTTGTTATCAAAGCGAGGCGTGGGTGGAATCGTCACTCCGCTTCCGGGCGGAACCGGATTGGGCGCCTGTATCCCAGGTTCGCGGAAAGGCCGCTGTATGCCGGTGATGACTCCATAGAATACTCCATTCGAAGTCGCGGTCGCATTGGCTTCATTCACGTTGCCGGAGGTCGGCGCGATAATGGTCAATGAGTTGACCTTCACTCGCATACCTTCGAACCGCTCCAACTGCTCTATTGCGCCGGCTGGATCGGTATCGGCAGGGGTGAGAACGATCGGCGCCGGCAGCGGGTTTCCGGTTGTGATCAGCGAGACTACGGGCGTGTGCGATATCTCCGTAGCAGGCGGACTGAACGGATCGGATGGCGGAATGAACTCCGATACGGTACCGGTCACCAGCACTAGATTGCCTACTGCCGCCGAAGGAGGCGGCGCGCTCGACGTGAACACAAAAACGCCTTCGGAAGTATTCGGATCGGCGTCGTATTCGGACTCCGGCGCCTGAATGAAAAAGCCGTTCGACTTAACTCCCGTGACAATACCCCTCGTTGTGATCACCGCGTTGTTTAACGGTGAAGTCGTTCCGCTTCCTTGAATCGCATGGATCGGAGTGAACACGCTCACCGCGACTGTACAGGTTGCTGTCTGGGGAGTCGGGCTGTCGTTGTTGGACCAGGTGATCGTTACGTTGTAGGCGCCGACGGGCGTCGTCGCGCCGACTCTGAGCGTCGCTGTCGCCGTTCCACCAACTCCCGCCGCTGGAGTGAAGCCCGTCAAAGTTATTGTCCCCGGATTCGACGGCGTGACGCTGGTGATCGACGCGCTTGTGACTACGCCGTCCGGATCAGCGGCGCCGACGCCGACAGTTGCCGGAGACCCTGATACGGCTCCCAACCCCGACGCGCATAACGGCATTATCGGCGCGTTCGCGAACACGGTTACCGCGACAGTGCACGAGCCGGATTGAGGAACCGCGTCGTTGTTCAACCATGTGATCGTTACGTTGTACGTACCTGCCGGAGTCGGAGCGCTCACGCTGAGTGTTGCTGTAGCAGTTCCGCCGACTCCTGCCGCCGGTGTGAATCCCGTGAGCGTAATTGTTGCCGGGTCGGACGGCGTGATGTTAGCGATCGAGGCGCTGGTTACCGTACCATCCGGATCGGTCGCGCTCACAGGCGCGGTAATAGCGGCGGTGGTCGAGGTGCTGATACCGGGTGGACAGCTCGGAGTCACCGGCGCGTTTACGGTCAATGGAGTGAGCGAGAAGTCATCTACCGCGAGGCCGTCGTCGCTGCTCGCTATATCGAAATCCGTCCATCGAATAAAGAACGTCGCGCCATTCGGAATACTGAGTCCCGTAATCGTCGCGCTGACGTTGGTTCGATTCGCGGCAGCGTTTCCATCGAGCGCTCCAGCCGTGGTGTTGATGTTTGGACTCGAGAAATCGAGGCTATTCACGTCCGTGTACGTGCCTGTGGTCAGGCTGGTCGCATCCGTGCTGATCTGAAAGTCCAGTCGATCCGCGGCTCCGCGATTGGTGACGCCTTGCCGCCACTGCTCGCCTGTGTATGAGATCGCGAGGCTCTTTATAACCGAGCCCGTGTTATTGGTGAACGAAGCGCCGATTATGGGAACGAGACTGCCGCTCCGCAAACCGCCGAAGGCGCGATCGGTGCTGGCGGCTGACCCGAAACTGTAGGTATCTCCAGAGGTGCTTGAACCGGTTCCGGCCGTATAGACTGTGTTCGCGTTGGTCCCGGATTCGCTGAAGTCCCATCCGGTTGGAACCGAGCTGGATGTTCCGGTGTTTACAAGCGTATCGAAATTTTGCGTGTATGCGCTGCCGATGGCCGTGAGGCTGATCGATCCCGCGGCCGAAGTCGTGCGAACGCGAATGCCGATCGCGGCAATTGTGAAGACTACGATAAGACAGGCTGCCGTAATCCAATTGGCTCTCCGATGTGATGGTGAAGAAAAAGCCTTAATGGCATTGATGGCATTGATGGGATTGATGAGATTGATCAGATTGTTACTAATGCTTTTGACGCGGATGGGGGCGTGCCTCATAGGGGGATACTCCTTTACCGTGGCTCCAGTGAATAGTTGAAGACCCGAAAACCCTGTAAATGGTCGAGAAGAAATCGACGAGTTTGGAAAACCAGCTTGATGAAAAAGCGTTCGCTGGCACGCGAACGCCGCGATTCTATCGTTTGATCAACGAGAGGTCAACGGACTCGCTCTTAAATTTTTGTTAATGGCGGCTCAAGTCTCGAACTGTCATTCTTTGACTATTTTCTTCGTTAATTCGCCCTCGGCATCATCTTGCGTCCGGGGCCGTTGCGCTCGCGTTGCCGTTCAGATATCGATCGAACCAGTAGACCTGCCAGTTGAGACTCTCCACGAGATGCTTAGGCTCTCCGGTGCGAGTCAGATTGTGGTTTTCACGTGGAAATATGACAAACTCCGCGGTCGCGCCGAAATGCTTCAGCGCGCGGAACCATTGCTCGCCCTGTTCCAGCGGCACGCGATAATCGTTCTCCGAGTGCAGGATCAGGATCGGCGTTTTGACATTCTTCGCATATTTAAGAGGCGAGCGGTCCCAATACGCGTCGAACTTCTCGAAGAGATCCTGCCCGCCAAAATCGCGCGTGTGTCCGTAAGCGCCGTCGCGAGTGCCTTCGTCGCTGATGAAGCTCGATACGCTGCGAAGCGTGACTGCGGCTTTGAATATATTCGTGTGGCCCACGATCCAATTCGTCATATAGCCGCCGTAGCTTCCTCCGGTAAGGCCGAGCCGGTCGCGATCGATCCAGTCATACTTCTCGAGAATCGCGTCGACGCCGCTCATCACGTCGGCATAGTCCTTGCCGCCCCATTCGCCGATGATTCCGCGCTCGAACCTCTCTCCATATCCTGTAGAGCCTCTCGGATTCGAAAAGAACACGGCCCAGCCCTTTGCCGCGTACACCTGAAACTCATGAAACCAGTCGACGCCGTATTGGCCTGCCGGACCTCCGTGCACGCTCACGATCATCGGGTACTTGCGGCCGGGCTGCCATCCCAAAGGCTTAACAAAGAAACCGTCGATGTCCCATCCATCGGTGCTCTTGTACGTCATCCGCTCCACGTCCTGCAGACCGATTTGCGCCCACAACGAGTAATTGAAGCTGGTCAGCTTGCGTTCATTCCGGCCGTCGAGATCCGCGACATAAACGTCATCCATATGCTTGAAGTCGTTGGCGGTATAAGCGATCTTTCCAGCTTTGTCGCATATGTCCGGACCGCGAACTCCGCGCGGGCCCGTTGTTACTTGCCGGATCGACTTTGTCGACAGATCCACGCGAAAAATATGAGTCTAGCCCTTCACGCCGGAATCGAAATAGAGCGAGCGGCCGTCTTCGGTCCAATCGAGTTGAGATGGGATTAAATCGAGATCGTTCGCGGCGAGTGTTGAAGCCGCGCCGCCCGTGGATGGAGCCAGCCATATCTTGGGGTGATTCTCTTCGCGAATGCGGCCGATGAACGCGATTGTTTTTCCGTCCGGCGACCAGCGCGGGCTCCCGTCGCCTTCGTCGTGATCTGAAATTTTCGTCAGCGGTCCGCCCTCAGCCGGGATGACCCACACATCCGTGTTTCGCCCGTCGTCGAATGCCTTGCCTGTGCGATCCGATACGAACGCGATCTTGGTTCCGTCGGGAGACCATCGCGGATCGGTGTCGTTCCAGTCCTCTCCCGAAGTGATTTGCCGTGCGGCTCCGCTCTTGGCATCGACGACCCAGATATGGCTTCGGCGATCGTCGAACCAACCCGTGTCATTAAACTTGTAAGAGATGTGCGCGTAGTGGCGGACATCGCTGCGATCTTTGTTTTCAGCCCGCGAATCGCTCGGGCCGGTGCGGCTCAAGCAGACAAAACGGCTTCCGTCCGGAGACCATTCAAAATTTGACGCGCCGTTCTTGAGAGCCGTCACTTTGCGGGCTTCGCCGCCGTCCATCGACAGGACGTAGATTTGATTTCTTGACGGTTCGGCGGCCGACGCGCCGACGCCGGGGCGCGACGAGAGAAACGCCAGCGATTTTCCATCCGGACTCCACCTCGGCGAGTTCGAAGACTGAGGGCTGGTCGTGAATGGCCATGTGCGGCCGCTTCCGTCCGCGGCTGTCAGCCATATCGAGGAGTGCCTTCGATTCTGTTTCTGCTCGATGGTCGTTTCCACGAACGCAACGAGTTTTCCGTCCGGCGATATCCGGGGATCGGTGACGAACTCAAACGAATAGTAGTCCTCGGGAGTGATACCCCGCTTGCCTTCGGACCGCGGCACGGCTGCCGGAGCCAGCGACACGGCGATTAATGAAAGCAGCAGCGAACCTGCCGAAATTATCGACTTCATTGTTATCATAGGACGGCTCCTCGCGAAGGTTGATACCGGCGCGTGGAAACCTAGCCGAGGAGCATTGAGATGTCAAACTTCAGGAGTATGCTCGAACACTGAATCGTAGTCTCTTATATGACTGAAACACGGTTGCACCTGCCGCCTGAGATTCAAGGACCGTCCGCCTGGTACGGACCCGAGTTAGCCAGTCGCGGAAATTGGCTGGAATTTCTTTCGCCGGCTGAAATCGAGGAAGTTGAATACGCTGCCAAAGGGCTGGACTCTGAATCCACCGACATCGTAGGCATTCGGCGCGAGCACTTTCCTCTTCCGACCCTGGGACCTCGCCTGAAGAGCTTGCTCGACGAGGTGCTGAACGGCCGAGGGTTTGTATTGCTGCGCGCTCTACCTGTCGAACGCTGGACCATGCAACAGGCGGCAATCGCATTCTTCGGCATCGGTTCTCACCTCGGAGCGGCCCGTTCGCAGAATGCCCGAGGCCATGTCCTCGGGCACGTCAAGGACCTGGGACGCTCGAGCGAAGACCCCGAGGTGCGAATCTATCAGACGCACGAGCGGCAGACTTATCACACGGATTCGTCGGATATCGTCTGCCTGCTTTGCTTGCGGCCGGCAAGAGCCGGCGGTCTGTCGAGCGTAGTAAGCTCGGTGACTATCTTCAATGAGATGCGCCGTCGCCGGCCTGACTTATTGAAGGTTCTTTTTGAGCCGATAGAAACCGACCGGCGCGGGGAAGTGCCGCAAGGCCGAAAACCCTACTTCAATATTCCGGTTTTCTCCTGGTATGAAGGGCTGCTTTCCGCGATTTATCAACGGCAGTACATTGAGTCGGCGCGCCGCTTCGAGGGTGTTCCTGCTTTGACCTCGGCTCAAATCGAAGCGCTCGACCTGTTTGATTCTCTGGCGAATGATCCGGCGCTGCATTTATTGATGGCGTTTCAACCGGGTGACATTCAGATCGTGCACAATCACACGATTCTGCACGATCGCACTGCCTTCGAGGATTGGCCCGATCCGGAGCGCAAACGCCATCTCCTCAGATTGTGGCTCGCCCCTGAGAATGCTCGTCCGCTGCCGCCGGTTTTTTCGGAGCGATTTGGCTCAGTCATCCCTGGAGAACGCGGCGGCGTTCTTGTTAGCGATACAAGATTGAGCGCTCCGCTGGAGCCGTAATAGATCTCGTTGAAACTAATCTTTCTGATATTCAATAAGGAGGCAGGGGCAGCAGTTCAACTGCGGTAGCTATCTTAAAGCAGCCGAATTCAATTTGTTGGGTTTATTCAGGCCGGGGGATCTGACTGGGGAAATTGGTTTCTCGCGACGCTGGCAACGTGCGTGATTCACAGCGAACACTCTAAGGCCCAAATACGACGACCGCCCAGCCTTCTTTTTTGTTCCTCGCCGCTTGCTTGACATGGCAGTGAACCAGCGTATGCTATTCGCTTGAATTTAATGGGGTCACAGGTTCCCACGCGAAAAGCAGTAGTTCCATGGAGCGCATTGCGATTGTCAGACGGCTATGCCTCACCGCGTCACCTGCCTGCCGATGGCTCCGATTTCACACAAGCGCCTCTTGATCACCTTTCCTCGGGGAATGCGGTCATCCGAGCGAGCCTCGCTCCGTATTCGATCCGGCGCAAAGACGGCCGTGAATACCGCTCGTCCAGCCATAAGCGAGTTCATTTTGTGAGGTGGGTTAGTGCAGAACACTGAGACGGACAAGCCGAAAGCGCCGTCCGGTCGAATTCGCGTTGTGGTCGCTACGACCGTGATGCTCTCTTTTATTTCCTTTTGGAGAGCAGCCGCAATAGTCCTGAACGACCTTGGCTCTTCGGCCTTTTATGTCGGCGGCCCCACCGAACAGTTCGTAGGAAAATCGGCTCCGTGGTTCATTCTCGGCGTGATGCTCTTCAGCTACGCCGTTAGAGCTCTCTACATCGAATCATCCGCGATGTTCACTCGCGGAGGCGTCTACCGAGTCGTCAAGGAAGCCATGGGCGGAACCATGGCAAAGATCAGCGTTTCAGCGCTGATCTTTGATTTTATTCTCACCGGTCCCATCTCCGGAGTATCCGCCGGCCAATATATCGTTGGCCTCGCGGACACCACGCTGAAGTATTTCGGAGTTGATTGGAGCCCGCCTCAGGATACGATCAATCATCTCGCCGGCGCGCTTGCGATTCTTGTGACCATTTATTTCTGGCGGCGCAATATCAAAGGCATCCACGAATCCAGCGACGATGCGATGCGCATAATGTACATAGCGACCGTAATGGTCGTGATATTGATCGGCTGGAGCTGTCTCACGCTGATTCGCCGCGGAGGCCATGTTCCGCCGCTGCCGTCTACGGAGACCCTGAACTTTGCTCCTGAAGCCCTGGGATGGCTCAAACCATGGAAATGGTTTCAACCCCAGGGAGACCGCTACCGCATAGCCGAGAACGCTCCCGGCTTCATCGCGATAATAGGACTACTCATGGCGTTCGGCCATTCGATCCTCGCGATGAGCGGCGAGGAAACCCTCGCTCAGGTGAACCGAGAACTCGAGCATCCGAAGCTGAAGAATCTCAAGAAAGCCGGTTGGGTCATCTTCATATATTCGCTGCTCTTTACTTCATTGGTTTCATTCTTCGCGGTTGCCATTATTCCGGATACCGAGCGGCCGAAGTTCGTCAACAACCTGATAAGCGGACTTGCGATTAACTTCGTTGGGCCCGATCCGTTGAAGCTGTTGTTCCAGGGATTCGTTGTGATCGTCGGATTTCTGATGCTGTCGGGCGCGGTCAACACATCCATTATCGGGTCGAATGGAGTTCTGAACCGGGTATCCGAAGACGGCGTGTTGACCGACTGGTTTCGCGCGCCTCAGAAACGCTTCGGAACCACTTATCGAATGATCAATTTGATAGCGGTGCTTCAGATCGTCACCATCATCGCTTCGCGCGGCGATACGGTTACGCTCGCCGAGGCTTATGCTTTTGGAGTTATCTGGAGCTTCACGTTCAACGCCTTTGCCACGACATGGCTTCGGTTCAAGCGTCCCGAGGGCCGCGAGTGGAAAGTGCCGCTGAACCTGCGGTTTGGCAAAATAGAAGTACCGATGGGGTTGTTCACGATCTCCTTGGTCCTGCTATCGCTTGCGCTCACCAATTTGCTTACAAAAAAGGTGGCGACAATCTCCGGGATCGTGTTCACCGCCGTTTTCTTCACGCTGTTCACGATTTCGGAACGCCTCAATCGGAAGAAGCTGGATCTTACCGCGGCGAACCTTGATCGCTTTCAACTGCAGCAAAGCGAAACCGTCAGCCTTTCGATGGTCGGCGCCAGACCCGGAGGCGTCCTGGTAGCGGTTCGCGATTACAACACTCTTTCTCATCTGGGCTACGTTCTGGATTCTACAAACACCGAAGAGAAGGACATCGTAGCAATGACGACACGCGTCGTGACCAGCCACGACGGCGCGGAGCGCGATCTGTACGAGGAGAATTTGTTCACTACATACGAACAGCGCCTTTTCACGAATGTCGTCGCGCTGGCGGAGAAACACGGCAAGCCTGTAGAGCTGCTAGTCGTGCCGGCGTCCAACATCTTCGACGCGGTGGCCCATACGTCGCAGTTGCTCGATGTGGAACAGATCGTAGCGGGTACGTCGGCGAAGATGACGACCGAAGAACAAGCGCGCTCGATGGGCCGGGCCTGGGAGAGGCTTCCAGAAAAGCCTCGCCGTCAGGTCCGATTCAAAATCGTCGGACCGGACGGTAAGGGACAGACCTATTATCTAGGAGCGCATGCACCTATCCTGACCGAGGAAGATGTAAGCCTCGTGCACAGGATCTGGCTACAGGTCAGCAAGGTTCCAAGCCGGAGCCGGGTTCACCACCGCGACGTCGTACGCGTGGCTCTCACTCGGCTGGAGCGCGATCTCAAAGCCAAAAGCGATGTTATGCTCGACTTCTATAAGCTCGAGCAGGAAGAGGAAAAGAAGAAGGAGAAATAGGCGGCAGGCGTCAGGGCGCCAGGTTTCAGATAGACCGGTGTGTGTACGGTCTTCTATCCTGCTTCGTGCTGACACCCACCTCCAATCCAGGCGGCAGTCACGGATCAGCATTGAATAGAGTCTAAGGTTTTCTCCCTGGCGCCTGACACCCGGCGCCTGACACCTGTTCAAGGCGCCCGCCGCTTCACACCCATTATGAGTATTGTTGATCAGATAAACCGCGACTTAACAGAGGCGATGAAGGCGAAAGAAGCAGAGCGCCTGAGCGCCTTGAGAATGATAAAGACCGCGCTCAAGCTGCGCGAAACGGAGCTTCCTGGTCCAGTGGATGATTTGGAGGCGACCAAGGTGCTCAACACCTTGTTGAAGCAGCGTCGCGATGCCGCGGAGCAGTACAAGGCCGGAAATCGCGAAGAACTCGCGCTCAAGGAAGAGAATGAAGCCCGTCTAATCGAAACCTATTTACCCGCGGCCGCCACGGAAGAAGATATGAATAAGGCTGTCAACGAAGAGATAGCAGAGAGCGGTGCGTCTTCAATGAAAGAGATGGGCTCTGTAATTAAAGGGGCGAGGAGCCGTCTTTCGGGTAAGACGGTTGATGGCAAGGCGCTCAGCGATCTTGTGAAATCTAAACTCCAATAGCCGGTGTCTTTCGGTGGCGCCCAGATTCTAAAAGCTGATCGCTGAGCGCTCACCGCCGAAAGCTAATCGCTGATTGCTGAGCGCTCACCGCCAAAAGCTAATCGCTATCTTTTCCTGTTTATGAGACTCGCCACGAAACCTGCTCCGAACCCGTTGTCTATGTTGACGACTGTAACATTCGAAGCGCACGAATTCAGCATCCCGAGCAGCGCGGCCAGGCCCCCAAAGGAGGCCCCGTAGCCGATGCTGGTGGGAACGGCTATGACTGGAACGGCGACTAATCCTCCGACAACCGATGGAAGCGCGCCTTCCATACCGGCGACGACTACTATTGCACGAGCCGATCTCAGCTCTCCTCTTGCGTCAAGCAAGCGGTGTATTCCGGCAACGCCGACGTCATAGATACGAATTACTGAATTGCCCATCGCGGTTGCCGTAACGGCGGCTTCTTCGGCTACGGGGATGTCGGAAGTTCCCGCCGAAACCACGGCTATAGGGCCTTCGCCGCGTTCCGTCCGATCCTGGACCGCCGTTATCATTCGGGCTTCGCGATGAAACTCAGCGTACTCGGCGGTTGTTTTGATTCTGTGGAAGCACTCTTCTCCGACCCTGGTGACGATGAGGTTAGAGCCGCTGGCCAGGATCCGTGCGGCGATTTCTCCGACCTGTTCCTGGCTTTTACCCTGGCCCATGACCACTTCTGGAAATCCGTTTCGCAGCTCTCGATGATGGTCGACCCGCGCATATGTAAGATTCTCGTACGGCAGGTCGGTTAGTCGGCTCATTGCCTCATCGAGGTCGACTCTTTGCTCGCGTATGTCGAGCAGCAGCTTCTTTAACGATTCCGGAGTCATTCCGTGATCTTACCATACGCCTGTGTTTGACAATATTTTCGGCGCTGTGCTAAAAGCTCTCCTTTGCATTTCCAATTGATCTAGGGATTTCGGTTTGGCCAGTTAGACTTGCTGTAGCAGCACCCGCGAGCTATCAAAAGCTGAGCAATCGGATATTTTGCCGTCTTGAAGCGCTCGATGCTCTTGGCTTGAGTCACTATGTCAGACGAAGAGAAAGCAACGCCTCCGGAGGGCGGCGAAGAGCCGCAAAAATCAGAGAAGCCCACGCCTTCAGAGGCTGCTAAGCCAGACGCATCCGCTCAAAAACCCGCACCGCCGCGAGCCGCTCCCGTCGACAAACCCGCGACGCCCAAAGCGCCTCCGGCCAAAAAACCCTCGATCACATTCAATATAACCGCCGATCCGTTCATCGACCGAATCAAAGAGATTTTCGGCGGAGCCATAACCGAAGCCGTTGAGACGCTCGGCCAACAGATCCTGCGCGTCGCCAAAGATCGTTATGTCGAAATGTGTCGATTCCTTCACGACGACGGCGACGCTCAATTCGACATGTGCACCGATCTGACCGCCACTCACTGGCCTGAGCGAGCCGGTCAAGAGTTTGAGGTTGTGCTGTTCCTTTATTCGGTTCCCAATAACCGGCGAATCAGGATAAAAGTATCGCTCGCGGATGGCGACGAGTGCCCTACGGTATCTCACATCTGGATCGGCGCCAACTGGATGGAGCGCGAGGTCTTCGATATGTTCGGAGTGAAGTTCAGCGGCCATCCCGATCTGCGCAGAATTTTGCTGCCCGAGGATTGGCCGGGGCACCCCCTGCGTAAGGAGTATCCGATCGAATATCGCGACAACGAGTGGACCGACAAGCATATTGAATATCGCGAAATCGACTACGACACATCGCTGATCGATGTTAAATATGGAGAAAGGAAGTAGCGCAGGCCTTAGCCTGTGATGTATGCGGGAGCAAGGGGTAGATATCACACCGGGCACGCTCTTCGACGCCGAAGAGATGGTCATCAATATGGGCCCTCAGCATCCGTCCACTCACGGAGTGCTGCGGGTGATCCTGAAGCTTGACGGCGAGACAGTAAAAGACCTCGACTGCGATATCGGTTATCTCCATCGCGGAGTCGAGAAGATCGCCGAGCACGATACCTATGCGATGATCACGCCTTATTGGGATCGGCTCGACTATGTCGCGGCGGTATCAAACGATCTCTGTTATGTGGGCGGCGTCGAAAAACTGCTTGGCATCGAAGTCCCGCGTCGAGCTGAATACCTGCGAGTCGCTCTGACCGAGCTCCAGCGAATCGCTTCTCACCTGCTCTGGCTTGGTACTCACGCGATCGATATCGGCGCCGTTACCGTTCTTCTATACGCGTTTCGCGAACGGGAAGAAATATTAAAGATATTCGAAGATTTTATCGGAGCGCGGCTGACGGCTCACGCCTTTAGAATCGGCGGCCTGTGGTGGGATGCGTATCCGGAGTTCGAAAAACGCGTCCGCGATTTCCTGAAAATCCTGCCGGGCCGCATCGATGAGTATGAAACGCTGCTGAACGCCAATCGGATTTGGCTGAGCCGAACCGTTGGAATCGGAGTTCTGCCGGCCGATGAGGCCATCAACCTGAGCCTTACGGGCCCGGTGCTGCGCGGCTCGGGAGTAAAGTACGATCTCAGAAGGGCGCAGCCGTATTCGGTCTATCCCGAGTTTGACTTCGAAATTCCGATCGGCGAGAACGGCGACACGTATGATCGCTACCTCGTGCGAATGGCCGAAATTCGGCAGTCGATCATTATTATAGAGCAGGCTCTGGACGGATTGCCGGAAGGTCCGGTGATGGCGAAGGTGCCGAAGGTGATAAAGCCTCCTGTAGGAGAGGTCTACTTTGGGATCGAGGCGCCAAAAGGTGAAATAGGCGTCTATCTGGTCAGCGACGGTACGACCAAGCCTTATCGGATGCGAATAAGGCCGCCGGCCTTCATCAATTTGCAATCGCTGAGACGGCTTTCTATCGGGCATCTGGTCGCGGATGTCGTGGCGCTTATCGGTACGATAGACATAGTGCTTGGCGAAGTAGACAGATAGGAGAAGAGTGACGTCGAACAGTGAGCAGTGAAACGAGCCGATTCACCGGCTTTCGCTACTCATTGCTTCGTCATCGATAAGAGATGCTGGGGACTCTCACAACATTGATGCTGGTAGCGCCGGAGTGGGTGCTGCGGTGGACGAAAGAGCCGCGCGGCAACGCTTTTTGGGCTGAATTTGTGGTCTGGCCGCTGATTCAGATTCTTATAGTCCTCTTTATTGTGCTGACCCTCGTAGCCTATCTGGTTTACCTCGAGCGCAAAGTATCCGCGTTCATGCAGGCGAGACTTGGACCGATGCGGGTCGGGCCCTGGGGTCTGCTGCAGCCGGCCGCGGACGGATTAAAGCTCCTGCTCAAAGAAGACATTATTCCGTTGAAGGCGGACAAGACGGTCTTTCAGATCGCTCCTATCATCTCCGTCGTGGCGGCGCTTGTAGTGCTTGCGGTGATTCCCTGGGGCGCGGCGTGGGCCACGATAGCTAACGTCAATATTGGACTCCTGTTCATCCTGGCGGTCTCTTCGGTCGGTGTTCTCGGGCTTGTGCTGGCGGGGTGGGCTTCGAACTCGAAGTACTCGCTGTTGGGAGCGCTTCGATCGTCGGCGCAGATGATCAGCTACGAGATCGGCATGGGCCTCTCGATAATTGGAGCATTGATGTTTGCTCGGACCCTTTCGATGTCGGGCATCATCGAGGCTCAACAGGCGGACGGCGTCTGGTACGTGTTTTTCCAACCCATCGGGTTCATTATCTATTTGGTTTGCGCGTTGGGCGAAACCAATCGCGCACCATTTGATTTGCCGGAGGCGGAATCCGAGCTGGTGGCCGGTTATCACACCGAGTATTCCGGTTTTCGATGGGCGCTTTTCTTCATGGCCGAGTACACGTCGATGCTGGTGACATCGGCTATCGCGGTCACGCTCTTTCTCGGCGGCTGGTCTTTCCCGGGTCTGGGTTTGATCAAGAATCAGACGCTTTTCGTGGTGGTCAGCATCGTGATATTCGCCGCAAAAGTTATGGTCCTGATCTATCTCTATATGTGGTTCAGATGGACCTGGCCGCGATACCGATATGACCAGCTCATGGATCTCGGTTGGAAATGGATGATACCCGCGGGACTTGCCAACATCGTGTTGACAGGCATCTGGTACGTGCTCGCTTTGCCCAAGTCCAGAGGCGGGGTGTTCGGGCTGATGCAACTGGGGCTGAGGGATCGATTGGCTCCAACCAGATGGAGCGGCATAATCTATTTTGTTGTTACCGGTTTTGTCATAACTATTCCGATTATCTGGCTCGTCCTTGCGGCCATTAATCGCAGGACACGGGATTTCAATTTGCACGCGCAGCGACAGCTACAAATAAAGCTGAGAGCCAAGCGGCTGCAAAAGCACGCGGAGCCGCAAGCGGCGGGCGAAGGCGCATCTTAGGCCTGGCGCGGGGTATCCAGCGCAGGCTTAGAAGATGGCGAAAAAGGTTTATTGATTTCCGGCTTCTTACAAGTGGGTGATTTTTATGCCACGAGTTAAATCAACAGCAGACAGGAGGACGCTTGGAGAGGTAATCAAGCGGCTCTTGCTGTTTGATCTGTTCAAGGGACTGTTTCTGACGTTCAGCTACAACTGGCGGGCGCTTTACGAAAAGCGCGACGGCGGCAATCCCAATCAGGCCATCTATACTGAACAGTATCCGCTCGAGGCGGCGCGCGTATCCGAGCGATTCAGAGGGGCGCCGCGCTTGAACCTCGATCCCGAATCAGGGCAGACGCTCTGCATCGCTTGCGATCTTTGCGCGCTGGCGTGTCCGGTGGATTGCATCGAGGTGGGTTCCATACGCCGCGAAGTTCGTGAAGGTGAGAAGGTCAACAAGAAAAAAGTGCTGACCACTTTTATCTTCGACACCTCGCGATGCATGTTCTGCAATTTGTGTTCGGAAGCGTGTCCGACGGATTGCCTTGAATTGACCCAGAGTTTCGAGCTTGCGGTCTATCATCGCTCCGGTTTTCGGTGGGATCGCGAGATGCTCGAAAAGGGGATCGACTACGTCAGATATTCAAAATGAAAGTCGAGCGCCGAGCTTTGAACGCCAAGTGCGGACCGCTGAAAGCTAATAGCTAATATGCAACTACACGGATGGGAAGCAGTGTTGTTTTATGTGCTGGCGTTCATGACTTTGATCATGGGCGTCTTTGTTATCTCCGCGCGAATCGCGGTGCATTCGGCGCTCTTCCTGATTTCGGCGCTCGTGAACGTTGCGCTGATCTTCATCCTCTTGCGAGCCGAGTTTGTGGCCGGCGTGCAAATCCTCGTCTATGTAGGCGGGGTTATGGTCTTGTTTCTGTTCGTGATAATGCTAGTGCAAACCCGCGCCGAGGAAGAGTCCAGGGTCAGGTTGTACACGGGACAGACCAAAGCGGTATACGTCATAGCTATGTTACTGGCTTTCGCATTCATCGCGGCGATGAGGCCGGCTCAAAGCGGGTTTCAATCGCCGGACGCCACGGCCCCGACTCAGACATCCGCCGACAGGGGAACAGCTACGGGACAGGGCGCCGGCGGCGTATCCGAAGATACTCAGAAGGTCGGCTCTGCTCTATATCGCGAAGCGGCCCTGCCGTTCGAGATAGCTTCCGTGCTGCTGCTTGTCGCGATGGTCGGAGCGGTGATGCTCGCCCGCGGCTCCAAGCAGGAGAAGCTTTACGAGTAATGGAGGAAAGGTGAACGCTCTGGCAATCTTCGCGGTCAACTCGATCTTCGCGCTGATAATGCAGGCAGGCGGCGGCGGATTTTTTCAGCGCATGCAGGATTATCTGAAGCGGTTCGAGCCGAATCTCGTGAATTTCATGATGTTGAGCTTTCTGCTCTTCATCATTGGAGTGGCCGGCGTCCTGTCGCGACGCAACATCATCATCATTTTCATGTCGATCGAGCTGATCTTGAACGCGGTTAACATCAATCTGATTGCGTTCTCACGTTATCTTCAAGCAAACGAGCTGGTGCTGAGGCAGCGAGGCATCATGGTGAACCCGATCGCGGGTCCCGTGTTCACGATTTTCATAATCGTTGTCGCGGCCGCGGAGGCGGCGGTCGGCCTCGGCATTGTGATCTCGCTCTTCCGCAACCGCGAGACCATCGCGGTAGACGAAATAGACCTGCTCAAGTGGTAAGGCATTGCTTTACGTAAGGCCTCGCCGAGCGATAAATGAGGGCTGGCCGCTGATAGCTCACCGCTGACTGCTAATTTATCTATGCTCAAACTTGTCTGGCTGATTCCTCTTTCGCCCCTGATAGGATTCGCGATCAACTTCCTGCTTGGCCGCCGATTGAAGCTTGGCGAAGGCGTGGTGAAGTTGGTTGCGTGCGCCTCGGTATTCATTTCGCTTGTGATTACGCTCGGCGCTTTCTACGAGTACGGGTGGAGCTACGCGGCGGAGCATAACAATGCTCCCTATCTGACGACCCTGTTCACGTGGCTTCCCGGCGGTCTCGCTCACCAGACGCTTGGCCGCTCGGCGGGCGCCCTTGCCGAGTTCAAGATCACGTGGGGGTATCAAATCGACCAGCTCTCGCTGGTGATGATGTTTGTAGTCACGTTCGTCGGCTTCCTGATCCACGTATTTGCTACCGGCTACATGCAAGGCGATAAGGGCTACTACAGGTTCTTTTCCTATTTGAACCTGTTTATGTTCATGATGCTTCTGCTCGTGATGGGCTCGAATTTCCTTATTATGTTCATAGGCTGGGAAGGGGTCGGGCTCTGCTCTTACCTGTTGATCGGCTACTACTTTGATCGTAAGGAAGCCGGAGACGCCTCCAAAAAAGCATTCATAGTAAACAGGATCGGAGACTTCGGATTCGCGCTCGCCATAATGGGAGTGTTCGCTGTTTTTGGATCGCTGGAATTTACAAAAGTCCGGGAGCTGGCCGGGGCGTATCCGATCGAAGGGCTCTGGCAATTCGGATTGATGAGCTGGCTGGCGCTGGGGCTGTTCATCGGAGCTACGGGAAAGAGCGCGCAGATACCGCTGTATATCTGGCTGCCGGACGCTATGGCCGGCCCAACCCCGGTTTCGGCGCTGATTCACGCCGCTACGATGGTGACCGCCGGTGTGTTCATGGTCACGCGAACGAATTTCATTTTTCAGCGCTCGGTTACGATGATGCTGATAGTCGCGCTGATCGGATGCCTGACGGCATTTGTCGCGGCGACCATTGGAATAACCCAAACCGATATCAAAAAAGTTCTCGCGTACTCCACGGTTTCGCAGCTCGGCTACATGTTTCTCGGGGCCGGAGTCGGAGCATTTATCGCCGCGATCTTTCACGTCTTCACGCATGCATTTTTCAAGGCGCTTCTCTTCCTTGGTTCGGGATCGGTAATACACGGAATGCATCACGAACAGGAGATGCCGAAGATGGGCGGGTTGGCTAAGTATATGCCGACTACCTACAAGACCATGCTTGCGGGCTGGCTTGCCATCTGCGGGATCATTCCATTTGCGGGTTTCTGGTCAAAGGATGAGATCCTCTGGAGATCGTTTTCGACGGGCATTTTCGCGGGCGGAAAGCTGCTTTGGATTGTGGGATTCATAACGGCCGGAATGACCGCTTTCTATATGACGCGCCTGATGGCTTTGACTTTCTGGGGCGAAGAACGCTTTAGAAAAGCACATGGAGATGGAGATCATCACGATTCGTCGCACGGCTCCGGACACGGTACTGTCGAGCCGCATGAGTCGCCCAGGAGCATGACTACACCGCTGATCGTGCTGGCCGTGTTCTCGGTGTTTATCGGATTGATCGGAATACCGCGCGCGTTTCCGGCGCTTGTTGGGAGTCACGCAAACATTAATATATTCGAGCGATGGCTCGAGCCTGTTATCGACGACGTGCATCACTTGCATTCCGCCGAAGCGACTGTCGGCTCGGCTTCGGCTCATCAGCATTCGGAATCGAGTACCGCCGCGGCTGTGCCGGCCGAAGGCGCGAATCACGCCGCAGAAGCCGAAGCCGTGAGCGGCTCTGAATACCTGCTGATGATTTTGTCGCTTGGAATAGCGATTGGCGGGATCATGCTGGGCCGCTTCTTCTACCTGAAGAATCCCGATCTACCTCGGATATGGGCCGAGCGGCTGCGCCCGCTTTACACCCTCAGTTTTAACAAGTGGTACTGGGACTACCTGCTGGATGTGAAAGCCGTCGAGGCCGGCAAGGAATTCAATCGCGGCTTGTGGCGGGTTGATGCTCTGGCGGTGGACGGAGGCGTGAACGGAAGCAGTTGGCTGACGCGGCTTGCGGCGACGATATCCGGCGCCTGGGACAAGTACGTAGTTGATGGGCTGGTGAATGCGAGTGGATGGGGAGCGCGCTTCGGATCTATCGCGCTGCGGGCCGTGCAGACGGGATTCTGGCAAAACTACGCGCTCCTGTTCACGGTAGGTTTGTTTTTGTGTCTGTTCTTATATGAGCGCTCCGCGCTCCTGGAGTTGGTCAGGGGGTTGTACAGAGCGGCGACTGGAAAATGAGCTGCATCGCGATACGATTTTTTCGGCCTCAAATAAATCGAAGGCCGTTTGATGAACTGATCGAGGAGACTGATTAAATTATGCCTGGGCATGCGGAGATCTTCGGGATCGGGATTCTTTCGTGGGTGACGTGGCTGCCTGCTATTGGATCGCTAATAATCCTCTTCTTCAACAGAGAGAAAAACGATCGCATCCGTTGGTTCGCCAACGTCTGGATCGTTATCTGTTTTCTCGTTTCGATTCCGCTAGTGACGGGTCTGTTTTCGATGGGCGGGTTGATACGAGGCGGACCGGGATACGATCGCGCATTGGCCGGGCTTCAATTTATCGAGGACCACGATTGGATTCCGCTGATTGGAGCGAGGTACACACTTGGAATCGATGGACTCGCGCTTGTCCTGATTATGCTGACGACGCTGCTCGGCGTCATATCGGTGGTGTGCTCGTGGTCGTATATACGCGAGAAAGGCCGCGAAAAAGAGTACTACGTAGTGCTGCTGCTGCTTCAGAGCGGCATGCTCGGAGCATTTGTTTCGGCCGATCTTTTTCTGTTCTTCATATTCTGGGAAGTGATGCTCGTCCCGATGTATTTCCTTATTGGGATATGGGGCGGCAAAAATCGGCTTTATTCGGCGATTAAATTCTTTCTGTATACGCTGGTCGGCTCGGTGGTGATGCTGCTGGCGGTGCTGAAGCTCTATTTTATTTTTCCGGACGTGGTTCGCGCGCAACGGCCTCAGGTAGAAGCGACCGCCCGCCAAATCGCTGTCAGCCAGGAAACGGGACAGGTCAACGATCGAATGCTCAATCTAGCGCTCGACGCGATGCGCCGGGTTGACGACCGCAATTTGCCCTCCGGATATGTTAGCAGCACGTTCAACATTACCGCGCTTACTTCGATTGGGCCTCACATAAAAGCGGTCTTCGGCCTGTCGCTTGTAATCTGGCTTTTTATCGGATTCGCTCTTTCGTTTGCGATCAAGGTTCCGATGTTTCCGTTTCACACCTGGCTTCCGGATGCGCACTACGACGCGCCGACGGCCGGTTCGGTCATCCTGGCAGGCGTGCTGCTGAAGATGGGTACCTATGGGTTCATGCGTTTTTCATTGCCGATCTTTCCGGATGCGGCGGCCGATCCGTCCGTGCGAAAGGTGATGATAACGCTTTCAATCATCGGGATTATTTACGGCGCGTTAGTCGCCATGGCGCAAAAGGACGTTAAGAAGTTGATAGCGTACTCGTCGGTATCCCACCTGGGATTTGTCATGCTGGGGTTGTTCGCGTTAAACCCGAGCGGGATTAACGGCGCGGTAATGCAGATGATCAATCACGGCATATCCACGGGCGCGCTGTTCCTGCTTGCGGGCATCTTATACGAGCGGCGGCATACCTACGAGATCGCCGAGTTCGGCGGCCTTGCGAGTGTGATGCCTATCTTTTCTACTATTTTTCTTATAGTGACCCTGTCTTCTTTGGGTCTGCCGCTGACGAACAACTTTATCGGCGAATTTCTGACGCTTCGAGGTGCGTTCGAAGCGCGAGTCCTGTGGGGCGTGCTTGCGACGACGGGTGTAATACTCGGCGCGGCGTATATGCTCTGGCTCTATCAGCGGGTATTCTTCGGCCCGGTTACCAACCCCGCGAATGAGAAGCTGAAGGATCTGGACAGAAGAGAGCTCTGGCAGTTCGCGCCGCTGATCTTTTTGATCTTCTGGATAGGAGTGTATCCCGATCCGGTGCTGTCGTATGTGAGGCCGCAGACCAATACGGTTGTCGGCCTCGTGCAGCCGGACTATTTCCGCGTTGGGCCTTCAGCCGAGCGCAATCTCGCCGAAAGTGTTCCGTCGGAACCGACGGCGCCGGCCCATTCACAATCATCGGAGCCTGATGCTCGGGCAAAATAGACTGCGCACTGTTGAATCCTTTGAGCAACGTGACCACGAAGAGTTAAATAGACGATGCTAGCACTTCTACAACAAACTTCGGATTTTCAGATCATCTCGCGCGAGACCGTGCAGTTGATAATGCCGGAAGTCATACTGACGGTATTCGGTTGCGCCGCCCTGGTTCTTGACGTGATGCTGCCCCGCGCGCTCAAGAAAGTTGTAGCCTGGGTCTCTCTATCGGGTGTCGGCCTCTCGCTCGTATCGCTTGGCATTCTTTATCCGAACCTGGTCAACAATCAGAGCGCGCGAGTCGGTTTCTTTGAGATGATCCTCGTGGACGACTATGCGGTTGTATTCAAGCTGATGTTCCTGATCGGCGCCGCGATCTCGATCATATTATCGATCAAATATCTGGACGAAGAAGGCGAGCAGCACGGCGAGTACTACTCCCTGATTCTCTTTTCCGTCGTCGGAATGATGTTCATGGCGTCGGCGGTTGATCTGCTCTCGCTTTTCATCTCGCTCGAGCTGATGGCGATTTCGGTCTATATTCTCGTCGGCTATTTGAAACGCGATCGCAAGTCGAATGAAGCCGCTATGAAGTATTTCCTGCTCGGCGCGTTTTCGTCAGGCGTGTTGTTGTATGGAATGTCGATGGTATATGGACTGACCGGCTCGACGAATCTGGCGAAGATCGCGGCGGCCATTCCCAACGTTCTGAAGATAGACGTCGTGAAGACGATGACCGAAAGATCGGTCATGGATATGAGATATCTGCTCCTGTTGTCTATGGTTTTCATGGCGGCGGGAATGTTTTTCAAAATCGCGGCGGTTCCATTTCATATGTGGGCGCCGGACGCCTACGAAGGCGCTCCGACTTCCATTACGGCGTTCATGTCGGTAGGCGTGAAAGCCGCGAGCTTCGCGATGTTCGGACGGCTTTTCCTGTACGGCTTGCCGGATTTGCGTGCGACGATCGCGGGTAATGCGGCGGATTCTGTTCCCAGCCTTCCCGGCTGGGCGGTACTGCTTGGAGTGATTTCGGCAATTACGATTGTGTGGGGCAATCTGGGAGCGCTGACGCAGAATAATCTGAAGCGCCTGCTGGCTTATTCGTCAATTTCTCACGCGGGCTATACGCTGTTGGGACTGATCGCGGGAAATCAAACCGGCTATATAGGCGTCGTGTTGTACCTGTTTATCTACACGATAATGAACCTCGGAATCTTCGGCTGTATTATCGCGCTGAAACGAAGAGGCATCTCGGGCGACAACATCAATGACCTGAACGGGCTTATAAAGAAGGCGCCCTGGCTTACGGTAATGATGACGATTTTTCTGCTCTCGCTGGGCGGCATACCTCCGACTGCGGGCTTCATCGGAAAGTTTTATCTGTTCGGCGGGTTAATCGAGACCGGCAATCCCTGGCTCGCGCGGCTCGCGATTCTCGCTGTCGTGATGACGGTTGTATCGCTGTATTACTACCTTCGATTTGTAAAACACATGTACATTGAAGAAGAAACCGAAACGACGCCGCTCGCCCCTTCGCGAGTGCTGAACTGGACGCTTTCGGTTGCGGCGGTTGTGATCGTTCTTATCGGGGTTTATCCGAAGTGGTTTATCGACATTTCTCAGCGCGCCGCGCGGTCTCAAGCGCTTAAAACCTATAGCTACAAAGCGGAAGAGGCAGAACAGCCGCTCGAATTGCCTGGAAGCATGGGCGCGCCTTCTAGATAGGACTCTTGACGCGCTAGATAGCCTCTTGACGCGGAGTCTCTTTTACATCATCTATTAGGCTCTTCTATAGCGTTGCCGTCTCGCTCTCTACTTCTTGAAGAATAGCTCCTCTATATTCCAGTAAGTATAATTCGCAAGCGATGACGGCTTGACGTTGCCGATGTTGTTCTTTGCCGCTATGGCGTAGTTGGCGACTATGAGGTCAATCTCCGGCAAGTACTCCGACCATATCTCCATCGCCTCGCAGTAGCTCTTCCGCCTCAGGTTCATGTCTATGGTGCTCGAGCATACCGAGATCAAATCGGTGAATCTCTTCTCCCATTCGGTCGAGGGCGCCTTTTGATTCGGAAATGCATAGTAATCATTTGAGCCGGGAAGAAGGACGTTCTTCGCCTCGATGGGATCGGGCGGAACGCCCGACTGCCATGATCCGATAACGGCATCGAAGTCGCGGGAGCGGCGGAGTTTGTCGACGATCAGATTGTAGTCGCCCGGTTGAAAGTTGACCCCTATGCCGATCTTTGCCAAATCATCCTTAATCAGGGTGCCGGTGTTCACGCGAGAGGCACGGCTGGCGTTTGTCGTAAGATTGAACTCCACCGCGCGTCCGTTTGAATCGACTAACTGCCCGCTTCCATTTCGATTCAGGCCTATTTCACTCAACAGCGCAAGCGCTTTACCGGGGTCATAGGGATATTTGGCCGCGTTGTCGCAATACCAGAGTTTGTTGGCAGGAGGGTCGAACGAGTATATGGGAGAGCCATGACCAAAGAGAGTCGTGCGCACCAGCCCTTCGCGATCTATGGCGTACGAGATGGCCTGTCTGAACTTCTTGTTTCGAAACCAGCCGAGTTTGACAGGATCGACATAAGGACGCCCTTTTTTATCAACGCCAGTATCCTGGTTAAAAACCAGGTACGTCGTGTTGAAGCCGGGCAGCTCGTACAGCGTGTAGTTTCCGGAGGTCTCCCCTCGCTTCATCATTTCCACGGCGTCCGGATTGATATCGTGAATCATATCGGTATCGCCGTTGCCGAACTTAAGCGCCATCGTATCGAAAGTCGGCACGATCAGGAAAATTATCTTATCTATATAAGGTAGGCGCTGGCCTTTCTGATCGACCTTCCAATAGTAGGGATTTCGCACCAGCACTACGCGCTGGTCGGGCACGAACTCTGAAATGCAATATGGCCCAAGGCAAACGATGTCTTCCGGATTGCTGTTCAACTGAAGCGTCTGTTCGAACTGCCCGTCTTTGTAGGCCTTTTCCCATTTGTGTTTCGGAAGAGGAAAGGCATTGTTGAGCGCCGCGACGAATAGCGCGTTTGGTTCCTTCAAGCGAAACCTGATCGTGTAGTCATCGACCTTCTCGACGACCGGCAAAGTTTTGTCCGATTGAATCAATAAATCGCGCGCGGACGCCGCAATATTGGGATCGAACATGACTTGGAAAGTGAACATCACGTCGTCGGCAGTGAAGGGCGCGCCATCCGACCAGAGTAGACCTTTGCGAAGATGAAAGGTCCATTCGAGGCCGTCAGGCGAAGCTTCCCAGGATTTGGCTACTCCGGGGATATCCTTTTGTTGCTCGTTGTCGTAATCAGTAAGTGCTTTGAATACCACGTTGTTAATTACCCAGGCCGTGGAAGTCTCTACGCTTACAATGGGGTTAAAACTCTTCGGATTTGATGGGATAGCCATCACGAGCGTGCCGCCGTAACTGCCGACCGAAGCGTCGGTGACGTAAGCGTCTTCCGGCACGGCTCCGCGGAATGGAGGATCCGCGACGCCCGTTGAACCCCTGGTTCGGCCCTTGCTGCTGCACGCCAACGCTCCTGTAAGCAGCGCCAGGATACAGACGAGCACAATAATTCTGCTTCTTGTCATTTATTAGCCCCGTAGCGAGTAAGCCTACAGTCTTGCCGATGAATGCGAAACAATCAGAGCGACGATACATTCTTCTCGCGATTACTGTCAAATTTCGGGCACATCCAGGATCATCAATGATCATCAGTGAAATTTGTTTAATCTCTCGGCGAGGCTTGATCCCACGACCTGGATATAGTCTGATTGCGGTATGGGCAAGGCGGAGGACGATGCAAGCTGGCGGAAGGCGCTTGCCAGCGTAGGGCTGGCGCTGGCGATTCCAACGATGATAGCGGTGCCGGCGCTAATCGGCTGGTATATGGATAAGCGATACGGAACTTCGCCGGTATGGCTGATTGTCTGGTTGATCGCAGGCCTGGTGAGCGCGGCGTTTGACGTCTACCAGCTTATGAAGCGCTTCGGTCAGTTCAAATGACCGCAATTTTATGCGGCAACCCGCTCGATCAAACCTTTGCCACGTGATCGACAACCTTCTGTCTCTGCTCATCAAAGTACAGCACGCGTCCTTCACGGTATGATTGGACGCTCATGGCTATCGGTGCCAGGGCCTTATAGCCGGTCATCGCGTCGAGCACCGGTGTTTCGCGAGTGCGCACGCACTTTATGAAATTCTCCATGTGAGACTCGCGAGGCTCGCATTCAAGCATCATCTCGATAGTGCCGTACTTCTCCTTGAATTTTTGCTTTGCGATCCTCTGCGGCGTGACCGTGATGAAGTTGACGGTTTCCTCGAACCTTCCGTTGGGAACCATCATGATAGTTCCTTCGTGTCCGCGTATCAGCCCTGATATGTGCGAGTCGTTGGTCATGGTTGAACTGATAACCACCATATGACCCTGCGGGTACTCCGCGGTAAGCGTGAAGGTGTCGGGAACCTCGCGCTCGTCTTTGAAGATGTAAATTCCGCCGGTTCCGCTGACACGGCTCGGGAACTGAGGCTCACCCCAACAGAGATTCATCGGCGCCAACACGTGATAGAAGAGATCGGTAGCGATCCCGCCGGAATAATCCCAGTATTTTCTGAACCTGAAGAATCGATCGGGATCGTATCGGCGTTCGGGAGCGCTTCCGAGCCACGCCTTCCAATCAATGAAATCATCGCCTTTGCCGTCTGGACCGGCGGCCGGATCGATGCGCCAGTTCCACTCGCCGTCGGTTGAGTTTCGGTGATAGGAACCCTGACTCATCACGAGCTTTCCGATCATTCCGTCCTGAATGGCCTTGCGAGCCTTCCACCATTGATCCGAGCTCGTCGTCTGCGATCCTACTTGCAGAACCCGGTTTGTCTTCTTCACGGTTTCGACAACGGCCCTGGCCTCGTCGAGCGTGTGGGTCATGGGTTTTTCGAGATAAACATCCTTGCCCTTATTCATCGCGTCGATTGCCATCTTCCCGTGCCAGTGATCGGGCGTGGCTATTATCACGGCATCGACGTCCTTGCGCTCCAGAAGCTCTCGATAATCGGCGATCGCATCGCACTTCGCGAGCTCGGCGGCCGTCCGGCGGCGCTTGACGTAAACGTCGCAAACGGCAATGACCTGCGCGGGCGTGAGCGGCTTTTGGCCGGTCTCCATGGCCCAGCGCAGCAAATCCCTGCCGCGTCCGCCGACGCCTATCAGACCGAGGCCGACTTGATCGTTAGATCCGATAATTTTACCGCTGGCTTTGCCTGTTTTGCTTAGAGCGCCGATTGCGGCGCTGGCTCCCACCGCGGTTTTGACGAAGTCTCTGCGATTCACCTTCGATTCCATTGACCACCTCGCGCCGGCTTTATTACCGACCTGCCGGTCAGTCTGGGTTGATAAGAATAACTAAATGACAAGAATTGAGCGACGGAATACGGCGGAAAAGCTGCTCGCGAAAAGCCGCGCGTTTCCGCCCGCTATATATGACATACCGGGGCAGCCCTTTCAAGGACAAGAGAAGAGAACAGTACAAGAGAAGAGAAGAGAGAGGACAAGAGAGAGGCGAACAGGACAAGAAAGATGCAGGCAATTGAGATGCGCATGTAACAACAGAGACTCGATGCAACAGAGATGCGGCGACGAAATAACAATCCCTTTCTTGTTTGGCCCTAATCATCATGCAGTGTTGATTGACGTCAAATCCGGCAGTCTGATATCACTTGCGTGAATCGTGGTACATGATTCTTGGCGGCGTGATGGAGACTCGCTATGAAAAATCTCAGCGACCGGATTGCAATCATTGGAATGGGCTGCACGAAGTTCGGCGAACACTGGGACAAGAGCGCCGACGATCTGATTGTCGAAGCCGCTTATGAGGCCTTCGAGGATGCCGGCGTCGAACCTGATCAGATCGAAGCCGGATGGGTTGGAACTCTGACCTCGGGCATCTCGGGTCTGAGCCTGACGCGGCCGCTCAAGCTCCAGTATATTCCGGTTACGCGCGTTGAGAATATGTGCGCGACTGGACAGGACGCGCTGCGCAACGCGGCGTTCGCGGTCGCCGCCGGAGCCTACGATCTGGCTCTGGTAGTCGGTTTCGAGAAACTCAAGGATTCCGGCTACTCCGGGCTGCCGGGCTCCGCGAGCAGCGTCATCGGCGCGGGCAATACGGCCCCTGGAGCGTTCGCGCTTGCCGCAACCAGGTACTTCCATCGGTACGGTGTCGGAAAAGAAGAGCTCGCCAAGATCTCGGTGAAGAACCACTACAATGGCGCGCGCAACAAGAAGGCCCACTTCCAGAAGGAGATCAGCGTTGAGCAGGTCTTGAAGGCCCCGATCATCGCATCTCCTCTCGGCCTGTTTGACTGTTGTCCGACGACTGATGGCGCGGCGGCGGCGGTAATCACGCGGACCGATCTGGCGCCGAAGTTCAAGAAGGATTTTGTGACGATCAAGGCGATGGGGCTTGCGGTCGGACCTGGAACCGGTCGTCTCGATCCTGACTTTGATTTTACGAGTTTCCCGGAAACTAGAGCTGCGTCGAAGCAGGTCTACGATCAGCTCGGCATCAAGGAGCCTCGCAGAGAAGTTAGCATGGCTGAAGTCCATGACTGCTTCTCGATAACAGAGATGATTATCTATGAGGACCTCGGATTCTCTGAGCCCGGCAAGGCCAAGGCGGATATCGATGCGGGTTCTTTTACTCTTAATGGCGATCTCCCGGTAAACACGGACGGCGGATTGAAGTCATTCGGACATCCGATCGGCGCCAGCGGGCTGCGCATGCTCTATGAGATTTACGCCCAGCTTCAGGGACGTGCCGGCGAGCGTCAGGTCAAGGACATGAAACTGGGGCTGGCCCACAACCTCGGCGGAAACCCGGGATCGTTTACCTGCTCCGTGATTGCGCTTGGGCATCCGTAGGCGCTCAGGAGCAACAGGATGAAAGAATGTTCACCGATATAACTGCCTCAATCGGACTCGACAACGCCCATTGCTCGGTCAGAAATCCCGACCTACCGCCAACGCCCACTTTTAGATAGCTTCCGGCTTCCGATGCTCATATAATCCAGGGGACGGATTGCTCTCGTAATGATCCACTGTAGGACTTCTTCAGCTTGAGTAGAGGAGATCGGGCTCATTCTACTGCGCCGGTCCGTAATTATATGCAAAAGCAGATTAGGATTTTCTTACCGGTAATCGCACTTTTATCGGTCGCATCACCTCACTGGATAGGCAGAACCGCCGAAGCCGGGGCTCGCGTCCACGCACCGGTCGCTGGAGGCATCGCGGATGTCAGCATAACAAAAATCGGATCGCCTAATCCGGCCCCTCCCGGAAGCGACATCGTCTATACACTGATTGTCACTAACAATGGTCCGGAAGTCGCGACTGCTGTGGTGCTCAACGACCTTCCAAGCGCGGTCACGACATTTCAGTCTATCGATGCGCCTGGTTGGACTATGCAGACACCGGCGGCGGGAGCGACAGGAAGTATCTCCGGAAGAATTTCGGCCATTCAGCCTGGTTCCTCATCCATCATAACGATCGGCATGAAGCTCATCGCGAATATTCCCATCGGATCGGCTTTTTCGAACGTGGCCAGCGTCAGCGGAGACTTTTCAGATCCCAATCCAAATAACAACTCGGCAACACAGATCACGAATGTCTCGGGTTCCACCGCGCGGGCTAATCTGGTAGTCAGTCTGGTCTCGGGCCCGGAGCCGGTCGCTTCAGGCCAACGGCTTACCTACACGTTAACTGTTACCAATCTCGGACCCGATGCGGCGAGCGACGTGTCGGTTATAACGACAGTTCCGGCGAATACGACGCTGGCGGCTGTTGTTTCAAACGGCAGCAAGTGCTTAGTTCCTCCGATCGGCGGCA
This sequence comes from Blastocatellia bacterium AA13, assembly GCA_003222245.1. Lineage (GTDB taxonomy): Bacteria > Acidobacteriota > Blastocatellia > UBA7656 > UBA7656 > QHVH01. Next base: position 122,191 of record QHVH01000021.1, read on the forward strand.
TCGGTACAGTTTCATGCAATTTCCCTTCGCTGCAAGTAAACGCCGCCGTAAGCGTTACGGTCACTGTTAACGTCATCGCGCCATCCGGTTCGGCCATAAACGAATCCGGGAGAGTCACTAGCGGAACGATTGATCCAATTCCCGCGAGCAACTCGGCATCGGGTATTGCAACCGTTCAGGGCGGCGGAATCGTGAGGCTTCGATGGACCCAACCGACGCCCACCGCCGCAAATCCAATTCCGGCGCCGACGACTCTGATCGCCGCGCCTGGAGGCGGGACGGGAAGAGAAGTAGAAGCCGATTCCGCCGATATTACGCCACAGGACGCGCTCGACATAACCGGACCATGCACGCTTGTTCGAGTGAACGTTTACAAATCCGAGATCACGCCCGTTCAGACTGTAGTTTCCAACCGCTGGGCTTCAGTTCCACCGGATCAATTGGAGGCCACGATGGCGGTTGCGCCGGCCGGCTCATTTTACATCGTCACGAACGTGTGGAACTGCGCCGGCACGGAAGTTGAGAGCGGCGGTTCGAATCAGACGGGCGTTCCTATAGGCCCTACCTTCGAGCGAATAAAGGTGAAGCCCACGGGAAAGATGAAGATATTTGGAAACGGATTTACTGATCCGACGACCATCTACATAAACGGAGTCGCCTTCACGCGCGCAGCCGTGTTTAACGACAGCACGTCCCTCGTTCAGAAAGGTCCGCTGACGGACGGGCGATTCTCACTCGATCTGCTGCTGCCCGGTGTCCCGGCGGTAGTGAGCGCGCAAACGAGCAACGGCGGGATCGGCAGCACGACTTACACTCTACCTGCCGACTTCGTCAGTGTGAACAAGACTTCGGCGCCGGAATTAAAGAGACCAGCGAGCAAGAAGGAGGTAGCGCATGCCTCACCGTTTACGCAAAGCGGCGGCTCGGCTCACGGCCGCCGTTAGCATAGCGGTTCTTCTTTGCAGCCTGGCGCCGCGGCGCATTCTCGATTTCAGCGTAAGCGCGCAAACAACCTCGGGTCAGATCAGCGGCTACGTGCACGACCAGCCCGGCGCGCCGTTGGCTAACGCCAAAGTAACTCTCGTCAACCTCAACAACGGCAATATCCGATCAACAAGAACCGATCAGGCCGGCTACTATGAGCTTCCGTTTCTTCCTCCCGGAGTCTATAGCGTAACCGTGTCTATGCCCGGTTATATCGACGACGGCTACGCGGATGTGAGAATACAACTCAACCGGATGAACGTCGTACTACCGCCGCTCTTCTTGAAATCGGCAACTACAGCCGGTTCTACGGCTCCAACGCCGCCGTTGAAGGCCGTGACCGAAGTTGTCCCGCTTGCTAACGGCTCCAATGCGGCGCGTCAGGGCAATTTCGTCGAGCAGCAGCTCGAAGCGCTTCCGCTGGGCGGCACGACCGATATGCGGACCTTTGATGAATATGCCTTGCTGGTTCCCGGAGTTTCACCGCCTCCGTTCACGCCGGGAGTTCGAGGGCCTGGGGTCGGCTACGGCATCGGCACGGCCGGGCAGTTTTCCGTCAACGGACAGCGCGCTCGCTCCAATAACTTCACCGTCGACGGCTCGGACAACAACGATCCCGATGTTGGAGTTCGCCGGCAGGGATTCGTGGCTTTGCTGCCTCAGGCAATCGAGTCGATAAGAGAGTTCCAGATTTCTACATTGTTGTGGGACGCCGAGCTCGGCCGGAACTTCGGATCGCAGGTCAACGCGGTCTCGAAGGAAGGCAGCAAGGCTTTTCACGGACAGTTGTACGGGTTCTTTACCGATTCAGCGTTGAATGCGCGCAACTTCTTTGACTACACGGGCGGGTCTGTCGGATCGGCGCTTGCGGCGAGAGGACAGGCGGCGCTTCAAACCGGCGGGCCGTCCGGAGGAAAGGACCCCTTTACTCGCACCCAGGCAGGGTTCGTGTTCGGAGGGCCGATCATTAAAGATCGCACTCAATTCTTCACGAGCTTCGAACGCGAAGACGTGAACGCATCAACCGAACAACATTTTTCAACGCCTACAGCAAACGAACGCGACTTCCGTTTTTACCTGGGCCGTGTTCTCAACCGAACCGCGCCTCAGAGCTTTGGTGTCAGGCACCCGTTTCCGCAATCTTCGCCGCTCCTGATCTTCGGAGCGCTGGGCGGAGCGACGCCTTTGGGCCAGAACATACTTTCGCTCTATCCGCTCCCAAACAATCCGCGGGGGCCTTACGGACCAAATACATTCACGCGGATATTGCCTGCCGATGGCGACGGAGCCGTTTTCTCATTCAAGATCACGCAGAAAGTATTCAACGCGAGTGAGCTCAACGCGCGATACAATTTCACTGACGACGACCGCTTGCTGCCGAGCATCAACCGGGCAATTAATTCGACTACGGAAGCGAATACCCGTTCGCAAAATCTGTCGCTAATTTTCGACACGCCCCTTCGGCCTTCGCTGTTCAACCAGGCGCGCTTTTCTTATGGGCGAACGCGGCTCGGGTTCAACGATGTCTCGGGGAGTCCGCTCGAATTCCAACGCACTTCCGGAGCACAGGTCGGAGGAACCGTCTTCACTTCTCAGACCGGCTTGATAGGCGGGCTGCTCGTCGAGCCTTTCAGCCCAATCGGCATCGACGTTTTCACGTTTCCGCAGGGCCGAGCCAATAACACATTTCAGTTCGCGGATTCCATCTCGTCGACGCGCGGCGTGCATACGTTGAAGTTCGGCGCGGATATTCGGCGCGTCCAGTTGAACAGCTTTCAGGATCGCAACTACAGGCCTCAAGTAGTCTATGGAAACGGAGCGCTTGTAACCGGAAACTTCCTCGAAAGCGGGCCGACGCCTCCGGGCTCGCCGATACCTTTTGTAGTCGACGGCAGACAATTCCTGATGCCGGGCGTCGCTCTCGCCGCGATTGGTTTACCGTCGTCGATCTTTCAGACAATCACGTTCGGCGCTCCCGATTCGCACATAGGTCTGCGCCACACCGAATACGACTTCTTCGTCAACGACAATTGGCGGGCTCGGCCGAATCTGACCTTCGATGCCGGTCTTCGCTACGAGTACAACACCGTTCCGGGCGAGATTAACAACCGGATCGAAGACGCGATCACGCTCAAGAACGTTCCTCAGCCGGGCTCTTCATTCTTCGACACCGGCGAGCGAACCGCCGCATTCAATGCCGCGGCTGCGGCCTATCAGCAGGTGCTCGGAGGCCGGAACCGAATTTACGAGCCCGACCGGAATAACTTTGGACCTCACCTCGGATTCGCATGGAGCCCGCTATCGGACAACAAGACTTTCGTTCGCGGCGGATTCGGAATTTATTACGACGCTATACTCGGCGCCGTTGTGAGTCAGTCGCGGAATGTCTTTCCCAACGAGATACCGATCAATATCGATCCCCAGTTTCTCGGCTTCAACGTGTTCAGCCTGAACAATCCTTCGTTCCTGCAACTGACCTCCAGAGGAAGGACCGCCAGCTTGATAGCGCCTGGAACACTCAATCAGTTTGGAGGAACGCCCGCCGATTTCGTCGCGTTGATAGGTTCGGCGCTATTACAGAATCAAAAAGGCGGCGGGCTGGCGTTCACGCTGCCCGACAAGAACCTTCGCACGCCTTACGCTCAACAATGGCACTTGACCCTGGAGCGGCAGATTACAAACGACTATCTATTTTCGATCGCCTATGTCGGTACAAAGGGGACGAAGCTGACTCGGCTTGTGACGCCGAACTTCGGGCCCAACCTCACGCCCGCGATAGCGACCGCGCTTGGACAGGGAGCGCCCGGCGTAGTCTTTCCAATAACGCCTACGGTTTCCGCTGACAACGCGGCCAGCTTACGCCGCGACCGTCCGGCGCCGGCGCTCGGGGCGTTTCAAATATTCGAGAACTCGGCCGCGTCCAACTACCACTCGCTGCAGCTTGAAGCTCGCAAGCGATACTCGCATCGTTACACATTCACCGCGGCATACACGTGGTCTCATGCAATCGACGATGTCTCGGATGTGTTTCCGATCGCGGGCGCTCCAATAATTGCCCAGGACTCCCAAAATCTGAGACTCGATCGAGCAAGTGCGAACTTCGACATCCGTCATCGCTTCTCGGCTTCGGTAGTCTGGGATCTGCCGTTCTTTGTGGATTCAAACGCGGGAGCGGCCAGATGGTTGGGCGGATGGCAACTGGCTTCGATCTTTCAGGCGCACACGGGACAGCCTTTCACTCTGAACGTACCGGTCGATGCGAATCTGGACGGAAATCTGACCGATCGACCTTCCACCACAGACGGATTGACCTTCTTCGACGGTCACGGCAGGCAGCGAGTAAGCGCCGATCCTGCCGCAAAAATCGAGTCGTTTTTCATCAGCGGTCAAGACGGGGCCGTAGGCCGAAACACGGTTCGCGCGGATGGATTCCTGAACTGGGACGTGGCGTTGAATAAAAATTTCAGATTCACGGAACGGCAGCGATTGGGCTTCCGAGCGGAGTTCTTCAACGCGCTGAATCGTGCAAACTTCGGAACGCCTATTCGAACGATAGGCGCTCCGGGATTCGGCTCCGCAATCGACACCGTGAACCGCGCCCGCACGATTCAATTCGCCCTCAAGTATAGTTTTTGATAGGACGCGCATAGCGCTGCTCGCACCCAGATAGGAAAAGAACGCGGCAAACTGATCGCAGCGGAGCGCGGAAGCGCGGATTCGTACTTATCCTACTCATGATCTTATTTGACATCCTGATAAACAAAGCATAGAAAGAGACGCCGAGCTGAAAGACGAATCCCCCGACGAGCTGGTCCAGATTCAAAATAGACGGCTTAGTTCTCCAGGAGAATTCTTTATGAAAGAAATAACCTCGGGTTCTGATCTACAACAGGGATTGCACCGCCGAAACTTTCTCAAGACACTCGTATGGGGCGGAGGCGCAGGCCTTTGGTCTTTAACCTCGGGCTCAAGAGCAGCTCTTGGGGACGGCAAGGCTGATGTCCTGTTACTGTCCTGTATCGACTACCGGCTGGTTGATTACACGGTGCATTACATGGTTGGCCGCGGTTTACGCGATAACTATGACTATGTGATCTTAGCCGGAGCTTCCCTGGGTGCAATAACAGACAAATATCCTGAATGGAACAAGACGTTCTGGGACCACCTTGGTCTGGCAATAAGGCTACACGGCATTCACAAGGTAATGGTCATGGATCATCGAGACTGTGGAGCATATAAGTTGATTTTGGGAGAGAATTGCTGCAAGCCTCGGGAGAAGGAAACGAAGGAACATAGAACTCAGATGCAGAGCCTCGAGAAAGCGATCAGAAAGAAATATCGAGATCTCGAGGTGGAGTTACTATTGATGGACCTCAACGGCGTCGTAGAAAAAATCTAAGCAGCGGAAGAACTCAAAGTCTAAGACTTGCAGAGTAGAGACGAGCGGTCTTAGCGAGTCAAGAGCGCGCGCTATGCGAGCTGCGAGTCGCGGCACGAGTAGAGCCTGCGCCCGCAATTGGGAGGAGACGCGGCCAGTGGACCAAACCCAACGTAGGCGCGTTGATCCAGTCACAATGCCATAGTCATAGAGTTGTCATAGCTGCCCGCGTTGACACTGATTCAACCTCATTCTTATACTCACCTCAAATGCGAGCACTGGCGCTTGACCTGGGCGCAAAAAGAATCGGAATCGCCATATCGGACGCTCTAGGGATTACGGTGCGTCCGGTTGAGACCATTCGCCGCTCAAATCTGTCGAGAGACATCGCAAGATTGAAACAGCTTGTCGAAGATTTGGAGCCGGAGGCTATCGTGGTCGGGCTCCCTCTCAGAATGGATAACACCATCGGCGACGCGGCCCGCGGGGCGCTGTCATTCGCGGATAGACTTCGCGCGGAGCTTGCCCTGCCCGTGTTCACGGAAGATGAGCGATTGACTAGTTATGAAGCCGACCAGATGATGATCGAGCGGTCCTTCTCGCGCAAAGAAAGGCGCGAGCGCTCCGACGAATACGCAGCAATGATTATATTGAGGGATTTTTTATCGAGAACCCTGAATCAAAACTGACACGGGATGAATCAGACCTCACCGTCGACGATTCGTCCTCGGCCGCCCCAGCAGAATATTCGAGTCGCTTAAATCCGCGCACCGGGCACAATCGCGGGAGGTCGAAGCTTGCTGCGCTCGGCGCGATCGTTATTGCAGCGGGCTTGTTCCTGCTGCTGTTCGCCGGCTGGGTCAGAAGCAGCGTCCATAAATCGATTTCCCATAATGCCGAGGATCGCGTCGTAACAATAGAGCCGGGAATGAGCACGCGCGCAATTGCATCGAAGCTCGCTTCGGCCGGAATCGTGGAGCATCCATACGCGCTGGCAGTCTATTTGTATGCGACAGGCCGCGGCGGAAATTTAAAAGCCGGAGATTACAAGTTCGCCTCGCCCATTACACCGCTCCAGGCCATCGACAGAATCAAGCGAGGCGAGATAGCGCTCGAGCGGTTCACGATACCCGAGGGATACAATCGATTCGACATAGCCGAGGAGTTATCCCGCACGGGAAGAGGAGCCGGCGATCATTTCCTCAGGCTGATGAACGATACCGGTCTCATAGCTCACTGGGCGCCGTCGGCCCGGAATCTCGAAGGCTATCTCTTTCCCGACACGTATCAGTACAGCGGCAAGACGACTGCTGAAGAATTGATCAAGATGATGGTGAGGCGATTCGATGATGTATTTACATCCGAGTGGGCGACTCGCGCCTCGTCTTTGGGAATGACGGTTCAACAGATCGTGACTCTTGCTTCGATAATTGAAAAGGAAGCCGCGTCGCCTGAAGATCGCCCGCTTATTTCTTCCGTGCTATACAACCGGCTGAAGAAAGGGATGCCTCTTGCAGCCGATCCTACCTTTATTTATGCGGCGCTGCTGGAAAAAGACTACGACGGCAATCCGAATCAGCCGCGCCATCGCCGCCGCGATTCTCTCTACAATACTTATAAGTACCCTGGACTTCCTCCTGGCCCGATAGCTTCACCGGGACGGGCTTCGCTTGAAGCGGCGCTTTATCCCGCTCAAACGGATTACTTCTATTACGTGCTTTCGATTGGAGGCAAACATAAGTTTTCTCGAACCGCCGCGGAACACGAGGCAGCGGTAGCGGAATATAGGCGGCTGAGGGATTCTGGAGCGCTCTCTAACGGAGGACGTTGAGAGAGGTCGCGATTTGGCGTGAATTGAATTGCCTATTTAAGAGGTATTGTACGCACGCCGCGGGCCCGCACCCCGGCGGCCTCTCTCCACTGATTTAGAAGAGAATGCTCATGCAGGTGAGGCTTCCTTCGGCCTTTCGCAATTCCGACGTATCGATGACATCTATCGGGCCGTGGATGTTCTCAATCAATTCGGCGGTTTCCGGGAAGCTGGATTGCACGCATACTGCGTTATTGACTCGAAGGACGTTCGCCGACCACGGTTCGGAGGCTGGTGTGTGCACGAGCCGGAAGCCGCGCAGCGGTTCGACATCGATCCAGTCCTTATTGACCAGTAAGGTCTCATCGTCGATTGACGTGACCGCGGACTTTAGATGAAGACTGCCGCGAGTTTCGACGGACACCACTTTGTAGCGAAAGCCCCCGGTTAGTCGTCGAAGGTCTTCAATGCCTTTAGCGTTTGTCCGTTTCGATTCGCCCACGAAGATAGTCTTACCCACCTTGAGAACATCGCCTCCCTCAATAGTGGAGGGCAGCGAGATATGAACCGTCTCTTTGTGTTTAGACAGCTCACGCTCGATGAGGGCGACTTCTCCGCGGCGAGATTCAACACCTGGGCTGCACATTATCGCGATCTCATCCAGCACGATGGCTGTGTCTTCGACGAAGCACGAGTCGGGATACGACTCATTTCCCGTCAGTCGAATAACAGCCGCGCCATGTCGCTCCAACATCGCGCAATAATCGTGGTGCTGACGGATTGCGAGCTCGAGATCTATCGGCTCACGCTCGATAAACGTGAGCTCGCATCGTCCGATCAAAGGAGACACGGAATGGATAATGGCTTTGAGCACGGATCTATCTCCGCGGTCGGGCTCACCGATTCGGTATTTGTTACCACGACAGACTGAGCGTCACCGGGATTCCGGCGGCCGTTCCACCAGGCGCACCGGTATGGCCACACGCCTCCCCTGGCGAACTACCTCAACTTGAACGACGTTGCCGGGCTTCTTATCGTTGAGCGCATGCTGGAGATCATCTCCATTGCGCACGGGCTTGCCGTCTATCGTTACAATGACATCTCCAATCTGTTCGAGCGACGTGCCGCCGAAGAAAGACTCTCTGACTACGGCGCCGCGCAAACCCGCCGAAGCCGCTCCGCTTCCGCGGTAAACGCTCGCGACAACCAGTCCGTCTTCAACGGGAAGCCTGAATGCTCTGGCGATGCGTTGGGTAAGCGGTACGGTACTTACCCCGAGCCAGGGCCGCGTGATGTATCCTTTGGCGATCAGCTCTGGAATGATCTTCTTTGCGGTGTCGACTGGAACGGCGAAACCGATGCCGACCGAACCCTGCCCGTTCGGACTTATGATGGCGGTATTGATCCCGATCATCTGGCCGTGGCTGTTGAGCAGAGGGCCTCCGGAGTTGCCCGGGTTGATGGATGCATCGGTTTGAATGGCGCCTTCGATGGTGCGACCGGTCGGCTCTCTCAGCGGCCGCTCGAGTCCGCTGATGATGCCGGTAGTCAGGGTCCTCTGAAGCCCGAACGGATTTCCGATCGCGAGCACCTTCTGGCCGACCAATAGGCCTTTTGAGGTTGCGAGCTGAACTACTCTCAAGTGGTCCTTTGGCGCGGTCACTTTGATGACCGCAAGATCGTTATCGGGATCGACGCCGACCGTTCGAGCGGCATACTTCTCGTTCTCGATCTGAACTTCGAGCTGTGAAGCCTGTTGAACGACGTGATAGTTGGTCAGTATGTGGCCTTCCGCGTCAATGATCGAACCCGAGCCCGTGCCCTCTTGCGGATAGACGCCGAACCAGCCTTCGACGTAGCTCGTGTTCGTTATATTCACGACGCCGGGGCTGACCTCGCGATAGACCTCGATGTTGTTCTGCTCGTCGGTAACGACCGAAGGATCGGCGATGGCGAGTGGTTCAACCTTAATCTTTCCGGTTTCCAGCACCCTTTGGGCGCAAGCGACAACAACGGCTGCGAATAGCGCCGAGCCAAGGGCGAGGAGGATCAGTTGCCTTCCTGATACACGATACATAATTCGTCTCCCATTCAGTTCTTTCTGGCGCGTGTACTTGCCGCGCGAAATTATGGCCGGACTCAGAACCGCGGTACAAACCGGCGGACTCAAAATTCGTTTCAAGGGCCCAAGAAGTCGAGTTATCTTGCCGCCACAATCCATTATCTTGACGGCGTGGCAGTCCTCCCGGATCGCGAAAGAGCCTGCTTTATTATCAGCCAGCCGAAGAGCGCATTTCCTACAAGATATCGCCTCCACAATCGCCGAGGCTCCCGAGCCAGTCTGTACAGCCATTCAAGGCCGCCTTGCTGCATCCATCCAGGCGCGCGGCGAGAAAGCCCGCTCACGTGGTCGAACGTGCCGCCGACTCCGAGCGCGAAGCGAGCACCGGTTCGACTCAGATTTTCGCTGATCCACTTTTCTTGCCTTGGGGAACCCATCCCGACAAATAGAAGATACGCGCCGCTATTCTTAATACCTTCCGCGATCTCGCCCGATTCCGACGCTTCAAAATAGCCGTCGCGATGGCCCGCGACAATGAGTCCGGCATGTCGAGCCTTGAGTTGCGCAACCGTTCCCTCAATTGATGCGGCGGCTCCGCCGAGCAGATAAATCGGCCATCGCTTTTTCGCCGCGGCTCCGACCAGCCTCTCAAACAGATCGATGCCGGTTACTCGGCCTCTCAACGGATGTCCCAGCATTCTCGCCGCCCAGACTACCGACATACCGTCGGCGGTCAACAGGTCGGCATCGACGAGTATGTTTCTCAACGCCCGATCTCTTTGAGCCGCGACCACTTTGGAAGCATTGACAACGGCCATGTAGTGCGAGCCCTCTTCACTAATCATGTTCTCAATGCGCGCAGCCGCTTCATCTTCCGTGACGTTATCAACCGGAATGCCCGCGACGATCACTTGCTCGCGCCGAGGCATGCTCACTGCTGTCGCGACCGCCTCGGCGTCCGGTGAGACGAATCGCTCCTTCATAACATCGTTAGTCATTTCCTAAGCGTCCGGCTCTATCGAGATTTACCGTCTCGCGTATCGAATAGATCGCCTTGTTCTGAGACTCGTGATATGTCCGGACTACAAGTTCGGCCAGCAGCCCCATGAATACGAACTGCACCCCCATCGCGAACATGATCATCGCGAGCGTAGCGAGAGGCATGCGGTTGAGGTGAACGTTAAGAACGAGCCTGTAGTAAAGAGCAAGCGCGAACGATAGGACCGATACCAGCAGGCAAAATAACCCGGCCACTCCGAAGATATAAAGCGGCTTCGTCAAATAGCCCGCAAGGAACTTGATCGTGATCAGATCGAACAGCACTTTGGGAATCCGGGATAATCCGTATTTCGACTCGCCGCTCTCCCGTGCGTGATGCTTGACGGGCAGCTCCGTCACGCGCGCTCCTGCCCATGTGGCATAGATGGGTATAAATCTATGCATCTCTCCGTACAACTTGATCTCGGCGAGCACTTCTCGTCGATACGCCTTCAGGCTGCATCCATAGTCGTGAAGATGAACGCCGGTTACGCGCGAGATCAACATATTCGCGATCGCCGAAGGGAACTTGCGACTGAGCCAGCCGTCCTTGCGATCGATGCGCCAGCCTGAGACAAGATCATATCCTTCATCGAGCTTGTCCAGCAGCCGGACAATGTCCGCCGGATCGTTCTGGAGATCGGCATCCATAGGAATCAGGATCTGACCTTCGGCGTGGTCGATGCCCGCGCTCATCGCAGCCGTCTGCCCGTAATTTCGGCGCAGCGCTATGACTCTCACGCGACTGTCTCGCGATGCCAGGTCGCGCAGGCGGTCCAAGCTGTGATCGGTGGAGCCGTCGTCAATATAGATTACTTCGTAGGACCGGCCCGTTCCTTCGAGGGCCTGGATTAGCCGGCCGTTCAACAACGGTATATTGTCTTCTTCGTTGAAGACGGGGAGAAACACTGAAACGTCCGGACCGACGCGCTCGGCTCCGACCTCTCTTATAGTCTTTCGTTGCCGTTCGCTCATACGTCGATATGATCGCATCATTTCTTAGGATGGACTAGATAGTAGACTCGGAAAGCAAAGCTGTTCAAGCGCAGGCGGGCTCAACGGTTGACAGCGGACGCAACGCAGACAATCGCCGCGCGATCAAACCGACTGCGATTTGAACCATGCCGCGAATTTTTCGATCCCAGTTTCGATGGGTGTTTGTGGATCGTATCCGAGCAATCGACCGGCTTTCCCTATATCGGCGAACGTGATGGGGACGTCCCCAGGTTGAGGCGGTCTCCAATCGATCACCGCTTTAACGCCAAGGGCCTGTTCCAGCAGCGAAATCAGGTAGTTCAACTCTACAGCGCGAGATTCGCCGAGATTGAATACATCAAAGCGCTCGCCTTCGCTCTCCATCGCAGCGACTGTGCCCGCGACTATGTCGTCGATGTAGGTATAGTCCCGCTTTGTGGTTCCGTCTCCGTAAACCGGGATCGGTTTTCCTTCAGTCATCAAGCGCGCAAATTTGTGAATTGCCAGATCGGGACGCTGGCGTGCGCCATAGGCGGTAAAGAACCGCAAACAGATGACGCGCATTTCACAGAGGTGACTGTAAACCCGGCAAGCCGATTCACCCGCGATCTTGGTAGCCGCGTAAGGAGAAATCGGATGAATCAGGGGATCGGTCTCGACAAAAGGGATCGTAGAATTCAGGCCATAGACCGAGCTCGAGGAGGCGAAGATGAAACGCCGCGTATTTGAAGCTCGTGCGGCCTCCAAGACCGAGTATGTTCCTCGTACGTTTGTCTTTTCGTAAGCGAGAGGATGCTCGAGCGAAGGGCTGACGCCGGCTCTGGCGGCGAGGTGAACCACACAGTCAAACCGGGACCTTGCGAACATCTCCTTCATGAGGACATCGTCGCAAATGTCGCCTTCGACGAGCTCAAACCTGGAATTCTTCTTAAGGTGGGCCGACACATTGGTCCGCTTTATTGCCGGATCATAAAAATCGCTGAAGTTATCGAGAACGGTAACGTGATCGTTGCCCTTCGCGATGAGGCAGTCAACCAGATGGCTTCCAATGAAGCCGGCGCCGCCCGTGATCAGAGTCCGCCTCATAGTAATCGCTACTCCGCTCTAAGCGCCGACAACAGCGGTGAGCGAATCGCCGCCCTTGTTGCAAGAACCGACGCGGCCAAGCCAGCCGCGAGCACGGCAATCGCAAGCAAGCCGAGCGAAAATGCTGAAAAATGTCCGCCTCGCGAAAAGACCGCGGGCGCTATTGCGATCACCGCGCACAGGGCCCCGGTGATCAAACCGCTGACCACAAGAAATGCGTTCTCGGAGAGGACGAGTATTCGAAAATGCCCGAAGTCATAGCCCATCGCCCGCAGCACGGCCAGCTCTTTGCGCCGCTCGAGGACGTTTCTCAACAGCACTGCCGCCAATCCGAGCGTGCCTAACAGCAAGCCGAGACCGCCCAGCGCCTGAAACGTCGACAAATAGGTATTCTCAACTCGGTGAAAGGCGGCCAGACGATCTCCGGCGCTGGTCGCGTCAAATCCAAAGTCGGCCAACTGTTCTTCGAGCGCTTCGCCAGTCTGCGCGACCTGTTCCGGCGGCGCATCAATCAAGAAAAAGGCGAAGCCTCCTGAGTCAGGGAAGAGAGCAAGAAAATTTTCTTCTGAGATCAGCAGCTCGCTTTGAAAAATACTGTCCGACAGCGCGCCCACCAATCTCACCTTTGCGGACTTTCCATTTAAATCAAGGTCCAGGGTATCGCCGAGCTTGCGGTGCAGCACATAGGTCAACGAATTGGCATCGGTGACTGCCGGGATGACACCATCGAAATTTTGGTCGAGCAGCAGCCACGGATTGGCCTTTTCCTCGGCGGTGCGAGCCGCTGAATCCTGAAAGCTAAACCGGCCGCTTTTTATGAATTCGGCTGACGGCGCCAGAATTCGTGGAGTTCGCGGCTGGTAGAGATTCAGACAGCTTGCGTCGTCTCCTTCACGAACCCTGAAAGAGGAAAATTTCACGGTGTCCAAAGAGAGATCTTTTCTTGAGGACAGATTCAAGGCATCTCGCCCTTCGGCCGTGTTCGGATCGTGATAGATCGGAAGCATGGAATCGGCAAGCAGAGGGAACCCGCCGCTGCCGGATTTCTTGTTTAATAAATCGGTATTCGTATCGGCTCGAAAGGCGTCGATCGCTACCACGATGAAAACCGCCGATGCTATGAGAGCGATGCAAAGCAAGCTTCTTCCCGGCCGGTGCGCGGCATTGCGGAACCCGACGCGCGCGACCGCCAACAATCCGGAGCCTCGTACTTGAAAGCTTCCTCCGCGGCGCAGCAACACCGCCTGCCAGCAGAGCAAAGCCCCGAGCAGCAGGCTGCCCGCTCCGAAAAACCCCGCTGTTTGTCCGATTGTTTTTATGAAAGCCAGCACGACGAGTAGAAGGGCAGCGGCTGCCAACAGCGCGCTTACTACCTGAAGTCTTGCCGTTTTCACCTTCTTCGAAGAAGTTCGTTTAATGCCGCCGCTCTCGCTTTCGGTTTCAAGCTCTCCCGCCAGCAAGGTTCGCGGTGAAGTCTTCGCGAGCGTTCGCAGGGTCAGGACTATGCAAACTACGGCGGCCAGCACCCCTCCCGCGGCGCCGTAAACCAGTGAGGCAGGTGCGACGTGCAAGCTCAGAGCGTTCGTGCCTACGGCTCCGATCCACCACGTCTTCAGTCCCGTCACCAGGAGAGCGCCATACGCGACAGCGCCGATCGCACCGATAATGCTTCCGGAAATAGAGATGATGATTCCTTCGATCAGAAACAGGCGGCGTATTCGCGAGGCGGGGAAGCCAACAGCTCTCAGCAGCCCGATCTCGCGAACTCTCTGCTCGATGCCGAGCTTGAAAAACAGGCTCGCAAGCAGGAGCGCGGAGACTACGAGAAAGAAGCTGAAGTAAACGAAGTACTCTCCAAAATCCGTGGCTCCCTGCGATGCCTGCAGCCCACCAAGCAACACCGATCGCACAGCCAGCCTCGCTTGAACGGGATTTATGTCGGAGCGCAATGCCTGCTTGTAGTTTTGCAATCCGCTCTGGAGAGAAGTTTCAAGATCACCGGTAATGGATGGAAAGAGCCGAATCGAAGTCAGTCTTCCGTGGCGCGACTGCCAGAGTTGTTGACCGCGCGCGAGCGGGAGGAACGCTTTCGGAGTCGTCCGGTATTGCCGCCAGTAATCTTCGTCTCGCGGCCGTACGCGCTTGAGGTCTATCGGGAAGGGCGGATCCCAATCGCTCAGGCTGTTGGTCTCCGTGATGCCGGGATAGTCAGGGGCAAGATTGCGATCGGCCGTCTCCTGATTCAAAGGCGTTATAGCGTCAAGCTTGAACCGCGCGCTCTTCGTAATGAGGCGGCCCTCATCTTCCCATTCGTAATAATCGAGAGTGATCTCATCTCCAGGCTTCGCGGCAAGATCGTTCGCGGCCCATTCATTGAGCACGATTCCATCTTCAGAAAAATGAAAAGAAGCGGGCAGTCCTCGAACCATCGCCGGGTCGAGCGCCGTTACAAGAGAATAAGGTATCTCGCGCTCGCCCGAACGAATCGTGTTTGCAAGATAAGTCAGCACGCCGGACTGGCGAAATCCGAGCTTTGTAGAGGCAGCCGCCGCATCGCGGGCGGTGGTGTCGTCGATGATGGCCGTGTTGCTTTCAAAAGCGATGCATCCCTGACTTGGAAGGACCCGCAGTGTTATACCGAGATCTTCCAGCGCAAAGCGATTGCTCAGAGCTTCTTCCGCGGTTTGCTGTGCGGCCGACTCGCCCGTGATGGTGTTCTTTCGATGCAGAAGGATAGTGTTGACCTTGTTTGATTGATCGAGGTCCCTTTGCAATCGCCGCATCGAAACGAATGCGGCCCGCACGGGGCCCTGTTGCGGACTCACCGAGAACTCGCCAAGCATGGAGGGCGCCAACGCCTCACGGAGCGCGAGCCGAATAGTCCTGCCGAGATCTTCTTTTCGTCCGTGAAGCGAATCAGCCGGAATAGCGGACGGCTTTTCAATTCGGAGCAGGAGCGAATCGCCCGCTCCCGTACCGAGTTCGGCGGCGAGCGCGGGACTCAACAGAACTTCACGATCCCCGGGCGGGTTGACATTAACGCCGTGAAATTTCCAGAAGCGTTCGTCGACTCCATAGACCTGAACGTGAGACGCTCGGCGGCCGCTCTGTTCGTGTTTCACGAGTCCGCGAATAACGATCATCGGACAGGCGGGATCAAACGCAGCGTCGAAGCGCGGTTCGGCGTTTAGATCGCTTGCCAGTGCTTCCCTGAAAAACGTCGACCCGGCTATCAGGTATTCAGTCCTGCCGACGCGCGACAGAAAGAGATCGCGCAGGCTGGCTCTGACTGAGTCTCCGACCATCAACGCTCCGGCGAGAACGGCTACGGCGATGCCGACACCGGCAATCACCGCGACGTTCGTTCGCCAGTAGTGAACCAGATTGCGTTTGAGGAGAAGTCTGGTTTGCATTCGAGGCATTCGCACCTTTATTGCACGCGGCAGGAATGCTAATCGAGCTTCGACGCATTCTTGAGCTGCTTATCGATCAGCTCGAATCTCGCGGGGAATCGCGAAGCCAACTCCAGGCTGTGCGTCACGACGATCATTATGGTCCGCTGCTCTGTATGGAGCCTCATTAGAAGCGATGCCGCCGCGTCGGCGGACTTGCGATCGAGATTTCCGGTAGGCTCGTCGCACAGCAGCAGCACCGGATTCATTATGAGCGCCCGGGCCAGCGCCACTCGCTGTTTCTCGCCTCCGGATAATTCGGCCGGTCGATGGCCGATCCGCTCCGACAACCCGACCTGTTCGAGCAACAGACGCGCGCGGCTTTCATAGTCGTCGGAGTCGGCGATCAAGGTTGGAATCAGAACATTCTCGAGAACGGTGCATTGAGGAAGCAGGCAGTGATCCTGAAACACGAATCCGACTCTTCGATTTCTGAATGAGGCGATCGCCTTTTCGTCGAGATCGAACGGGTTTTGACCTTCCAGGGTGACGACTCCCGAAGTGGGCGGCTCGAGCCCTCCAAGGATGTACAAGAGTGTGCTCTTGCCGCTTCCGGATGGGCCCATTATGGCGACGGCGTCTCCGCGATCAAATTCGAGCGAGACATCGGACAGAATTGAGAGCGGTCCTTGAGGCGTCGGGTATTCTTTTGTGAGGTGGCTGATTTCGAGCACTTGACCAGTTTGAATCGTTATCGAGAGGAGCTTCAATCTCTCGCTTGAGCCGTAGCCGTCGCATCGGCAAAGGCTGGTTTGCCGGCGATGTCGAGCGAACGGATGAGCTTTTCATATACTTCAACTACTCGCGCGGCCATTTGAGACGAGGCGTAATGCTCGCGCACACCGGCGAACGCTTTCACTCGCAAGTCGTTTATGAGCGACTCGTCGGTCGATAGACTAAGCAGCCCTTCGGCGAGACTCCTCGGATCGTCCGGCTCGACGAGGATTCCTCCGCCGGTTGTTTCAACGATCTCCGTAAACGCGCCGCGCCGCGGTTGGACTACGGGTACGCCGTTGGCCATTGCTTCGAGCAGAAACATGCCCTTTGGCTCATCGTAGGTAGCCGGAACCGAAAGCACATCGATTCCTTGCATGAAGCTGATCTTCTGGGAGCGATCCAGAGCGCCCTTGTAGCTGAATTCCGCGCCGAAACCCCATTCATTCATCTGCCGCTCGATTGCTTCGAAATATCCCTGATGGTGAGGCAGCAGATAGCCAGCCACTTCGAGCTTCATTTTTCGGCCGCTTTTTTCGCGAGCGAGGCGGTACGCTTCGCACAAGACGTGAAGCCCTTTTTCAGGCGCCACCCGCGCGAAGTAGCCAATTGTGAATTCGTCGCGCCGGAGATTCTCTCCTGGTCCGCAACCCTCGAAATTTATTCCAAGCGGAACGACGTGCATCTTGTGTGCTGGAATGTGAAGGTAGTCGGACATGAATTCCGCATAGAACTCGCTGACGGCAATGAACCCATCCACGAATTCGATATTTTTGCGGATCAGCTCCAGAGAAGCGTTGCGATAGGATTCATCCAGACCCTGTAGAAACAGATCCTCGCCTTGAAGCGTGCAGCACAACGGCCGATTCAGCGCTTCTCTTATCGGCCGGGCGAGCCCGATCAAAAGCGAATTGGGCAGATTGATAATTTCCGGAACAGTGTTGTTCAAAAGCCAGCGAACGAGCTTGCGAAGCTCCTTTCGCTGCTTGCCCTCTTCGCCTTTCAACATGGAGACGGTCATCTCGCCAAGCGATGCCGGATCAACCTGAATCGATCGGCGCGAAGCGAGCTTCAAAGCAAGTGAAGAGTCCCAAAGCCTGTCAATGATCCACGGCGTATGCCTGAAGAGCGCGAAGTGCTGTTCGAGATAAACGCTGATTCCGCCAAAGAAGATTCGGCTGTCGCTCACGTTTCGTTCATCGGTGTGAGTCGGAGTGTACAGCGGCATGAGCGTGACTTCGTGGCCCTGCGACATCAACTCGGCCGCGAGCGTATTGTCCCGGAAACAACTGCCGCAGTACATATCAGCGGCGCCAGCTGTTATGGAAAGAATCTTCATCAGGTTTTTTGAGCTGCTGCAAAACCGTCAACGACTAATACACGCCCTCTACCACCTTGGCCTGAAATCGCGAGAACGGCCGGACGTTTCTAACTCCGTCCCACGGATACTGATCATAAGGAGGCTCGCGCTCGGCCTCATCGCGTTCAAGGAAACGGGGCATGAAGAACTCGCGAGTAAGCGTCGTCAACCGCACTCTTCCAGTGGCTCCATATTCCACGAGTCGATCCGGATTGTCCGGATCGACAACCTCAATCATCGCCCGCGGCGCCGGAGGGTAGTAGATCACGGCGTAGTTGTCTTCGGGCCTCAGGGGTTTGTGCACGGCAAGCCCCATCAACGTGTTTCCATAGGTCGGCGCGAAGTAGACTCCGTCCAGCAGCTCTTCGACCGCGTATCGATGAAACTGGGGAGTCATCTCGGTCCCGCCGCAAAATACGCCCTTGATCCCTACTCGCTTCAGCGACACTTTGTCGCATAGAGCTTCGAGCAGCTTCGGGGTCGTGAATAGGCATTGAATGTTGTCGTGAGCCTTCAAAAGCGTAAGACCCTGGTCGATAACGTGCTGCTTATATTTTTCAGCCATATCCGGCTTGTTCATCTTTAGCAGCTTAATTACCCATCGAGGATCGAGATCGACCATGAAGCAGATGCCGCCTCGGTGCTGCGCAAGATGCTCGACCGCGAGTCTCAGCCGTCGCGGACCGGACGGACCCAGCATCAACCAATCCGCGCCCTTGGGGAACCGATCGTCCGGCAGCGTATCGCTGAACATCTCGTAGTCGATGCGGAAATCATCAATGTTTATTCGCGATTTTGGAACGCCGGTGCTCCCGCCGGTTTCAAACACATAAACGGGTCGGCCCTCATAAGCTTTTGGTATCCATCGTTCTACCGGGCCGCCGCGGAGCCACTCGTCCTGGAAGAATCCGAACCTTGCTAAATCCTCGTAGCCGTTAACCTCTTTGCGAGGATCCCAATCAAGCTGTTTTGCGTAGGCGAGCCAGAAGGGGCAGCCGGTCGCGGGATCGAAGTGCCACCGAACTACTTCGCGAACCCATCCGTCGAGCGCTTCGCGAGCAGCTTTTACGTTGGTTTGCAGATCAGTATTTCCTTTCTCGAAGCGCCGTCGATGGTCTGCCGAACTGTCCCTCGATTGTTGCGGCGAGCCAACTTGATGTCAAGAGGAACATGGAAAGAAAGAGCGCTGGAAGTTGTAATCCAAGTTTGCAGGAATAATTTGGAAATTACAGCGACACAAAGGCACGCTTCAATGCCGGCGTATCTCCGGCAGGCCCGGCAATCAACACAATCTGGAAGCTTATGTTCCTTGAAAGAAGAATCTCCGTCGGATAGGATGTAGCTCACCTCAAGCTCCTTGTTTCGAGTGACCTCAACAGAATCTGTTTCAAAGGCCGGAAGTACAGCATCAACGCCGCGGCGTAATAAGAGATAGATCATTAGTCTCGTTGCAAATCCCGTTATGAAAGATCCAGAAATAACCCCCGAACTGATAGCGAGTCATGGCCTCAATCAAGAAGAATATGCGCGAATCATACAACTGATCGGACGCATCCCCACATTCACCGAACTGGGCATTTTTTCGGTGATGTGGTCGGAGCACTGCTCTTATAAGTCATCCAAGGTCCATTTGCGCAGATTGCCCACCAAAGGCGATTGCGTTTTGCAGGGGCCCGGTGAGAATGCCGGAATCATCGATATAGGCGGCGGACTTGCGGCCGCGTTCAAGATCGAATCACACAATCACCCTTCGTTTATTGAACCCTACCAGGGAGCGGCGACCGGAGTCGGCGGAATACTACGCGATATTTTTACGATGGGCGCCCGCCCGGTTGCTGCGATGAATTCGCTTCACTTCGGACCGCTGAGCGTTTCCGATTGCGCGGCCGCAGACGAGGCGGTAATCGCGGCCCGAAATCGCTCGATTATGCGGGGCGTCGTCAAAGGCGTCGGAGACTATGGAAACTCATTTGGCGTGCCGACCGTCGGCGGCGAGGTCAAGTTCGGCGATTGCTATTCGAAGAACCCGCTTGTGAATGCATTCACGCTCGGATTGATGCGAAAGGATCAGATCTTCTACGGGCGAGCGGCGGGGGTGGGCAATCCTGTTATCTACGTCGGCGCAAAAACGGGCCGCGACGGCATTCACGGCGCGACGATGGCTTCCGAAGAGTTCGACGACCAGTCGCAATCGAAGCGCCCAACCGTTCAAGTGGGCGATCCTTTTCTGGAGAAGCTCCTGCTCGAAGCCTGTCTCGAGGTCATGCGGGCCGGAGCCGTCGTAGGTATTCAGGACATGGGCGCCGCCGGCCTCACCAGCTCGTCTTGCGAAATGGGCGGCCGCGCCGGAACTGGCGTCGAGATCGAGATTGACCTTGTTCCACAGCGCGAAACCAGGATGACGCCTTATGAAATAATGCTCTCCGAGTCTCAGGAGCGCATGTTGATCGTCGCCGACGCCGGTCGCGTGCGCGAAGTCCTGGACGTTTTCAAGAAGTGGGAGCTGGACGCGGTCGTGATCGGGCATGTAACCAGCGACGGGCTGCTGCGTGTAAAGAAGAACAGCAAGGTTGTAGCTGAAATTCCCAACGCCGCGCTAACCGATTCGGCTCCTGTTTACAATCGCCCGATTGCAGCGCCTGACGCTTCCAGCGCGCCGCCTGCCATCGATCTTGATCCGAGCCCCGCGGCGCTCGAGCAGTCTTTTCGGCAGCTTATTGCATCACCGGCGATTGCTTCCAAGGAATGGGTTTACGAGCAGTACGACCACATGGTGCGGACGAACACGGTAGTCATGCCCGGGTCGGACGCGGCCGTGATCAGGATAAAAGAGACGCGGCGGGGCCTTGCGATGACTCTCGATTCCAACGCGCGCTATTGCAACGCGGATCCTCGCGCGGGGGCGCGATTGGTCGTCGCGGAAGCTTGCAGGAATCTCGTGTGCAGCGGGGGCCGGCCTCTCGCGCTGACAAACTGCCTCAATTTCGCTTCACCCGAAAGACCGAAAGTCATGTACCAATTCAGCGAGACGATCACCGGAATGGCCGAGGCATGCGAGGCGTTCAGTACGCCGGTCACCGGAGGAAACGTCAGCTTTTATAATGAGACCGAAGGGCGCGGCATTTTCCCAACACCGGTTATCGGCATGGTCGGAATAGTCGAAGATATGCACCGCGTCACTACTCAGTGGTTCAAGAACGACGACAGAGCAATTGTTCTTCTTGGAGAGACTCACAATGATCTCGCCGCGAGTCTGCATCTTGAAGTTATTGGTAAGCCGTCGACGGGTGTTCCGATGCTTGATCTTTCGCGCGAACGCGCGGTCCAGGAAACCTGTCTCAAGATGATTCAAGACGGCCTGATCGAATCGGCGCACGACTGCTCGGATGGCGGAATCGCCATCGCGCTCGCCGAATGCTGTTTTTCGAGCTACCGGCGCGACAGCGTTGGATGCGACGTGGATCTTACCGGCGAGCTTCCGGCGATCGCGCTCCTGTTTTCGGAATCCCCATCGCGGATCATCGTATCCGCCGAATCCCAGAACCTCGATCGGGTGCTGGAGATTGCCCGCAATAATGGCGTCATCGCGTCCGTGCTGGGTCGAACCGGGGGAAAGAGCATACGAATCACGATCAACGGCGATCCCGTCATCGATGTCCTGGTGCATGAAATCGAGCAAGCATGGAGAGCTTCGATTTCATGCTTGATGGAAGTCCCATCGCTTGCAACAACCTGAGACAGCTAATACTCTGGAGGCCGCTAATGACTAATCCGACTGGAGCAACACCCGAAGGAACCCGCCGTTACAGCGAACGTTTTGGATCGGTGACAGCGGCCGGCCACTTTCGCCGTCAGCAGGGACTGTGGATGTCATCGATCGGCCTTGGCACTTATCTCGGTCATTGGGATGAGACAACAGACAGGATGTACGCGGAGTCAGTCAGGCGCGCGATCGATCTCGGCTGCAACGTCTTCGATTCGGCAATCAATTATCGATTTCAGCGAAGCGAGCGTTCAGTCGGCGCGGGTTTGATAGAGGCGTTCAAATCGGGCAAGACCGCGCGGGATGAAATCATCGTAGCGACAAAAGGGGGCTTCTTCTCGTTCGACGGAGCGCCTCCGGCAAGCGCTCGCGGCTGGATCCGCGAGAACTTTGTCGATACGGAAATCGTCGCACCCGAAGAAATAGTCGGCGGAAGTCACTGCATGTCTCCCGCGTACCTGGACAACCAGTTGTCGCGCAGTCTGGAGAATTTCGGGCTCGATCACATCGACATCTACTACATTCACAACCCGGAATCACAACTCGAAGCGGTGAGCCGCGAAGAATTCATGAAAAGAATTCGCGCCGCATTCGAGATGTTGGAGCGCGCGGTCTCGGAAGGAAGGATCGGGATTTACGGAACGGCGACCTGGAACGGCTTCAGGGCCGCGGCCGGCGCTAGTGACGGCCTGCAGCTTGAAGAGTTGGTCAATACAGCTCGCGAGGTCGGCGGCGAAGACCATCATTTTCGAGTCATTCAGTTGCCGCACAATCTTGCGATGCCCGAAGCTCTCACGGCGGGGAACCAGAAGGTCGGGAGCGACTTGCTGTCTCCATTAATGGCCGCGGAGAGGCTGGGCATAACCGTCATGTGCAGCGCGCCGATGATGCAGGCGAGACTTGCGGGAAATCTGCCTCCCTTTGTGCGCGACGCAATGACAGGCCTGATGACCGATGCTCAGCGCGCGATTCAATTCGTTCGATCCACTCCGGGCGTAACTACGGCGCTTGTGGGAATGAGCCAGCGCTCGCACGTGGAACAGAACCTTCAATTGGCCCGAACACCACCGGCCCCGGTGGAGCAGTTCCTCAAGATGTTTTCGGAATCCTGATCGTCTTTGATTCAGCCAACTCAGTCCGCCAGCCAGGCGAAAGGTAAGTTGAAGACCTAAATTCGTGTGCCGCATTACGCTGAGCGGCGGTGACATCGTTCGAATTTCCGGCTCAGACTATTCACATTAAACCTTCCGAAGATTCACAACCACTATCGTGTTGATAGCTATTATCGCCTCACGGTTGTAAGATTGATTCAGTAGTCGGCAGGCTGTTGTCAGTTAGGAAGAGCAGAGACAGGCGTCAGAATTCGGGTTATTTCCCGCTTAGAAAGTGAGTTAGCTGACGCTTAGCAATCGCTAAGAGTGAAACCGGCATGGCAGATCTTGAGAGCAAAATTATTGTGATCGTGCCGCATACTTCTCTTCCAGCCAGGCTGGCGCAAGAGATCAGGGATTCCGTTATATCCTTTTTCAAGGAACCGGGCTCTTATTTTCGGGCAGCCTTCTATCCCAATTCACATGACCAGTGGTTTTTAGTTCGACTCGCTAATGAATTGCGGAGCGGGCTCGTCTCGTTCGTGGAGCAGCCCGCGGCATTCATCAAAGGCGCGATGGGAAGCGATCTCGCGGGTATGACCCGCAGGTGGATTTTGCGGTGGACGCTTGTCGGCTCTCTCGCGTTGCATTCCGTTTTGCTGGGCTATCTCTTTTACGCCGCGGTCATCGCGCCGTTTCTTCACATCAAAGTCGTCGAAAAACCATACAAGCAGATTGATGTCGCTGAATTGCTTAAACCACTCAAGTATCCGAGCGGAATGTTGAAGGGGCCTGAGCGAGGCCCGAATATGAGCATTGAAGAGATTCGCGAAAACGACCGCAAGAAGCGCGAAGAACGCGAGCGGCGCAAGCGCGAGGAAGAAGCGAGAAGAAAGGCCGAGGAAGAGAACGAGACTACTCGCCAAAAAGAAGAAGAGGTCAAGAAAGCAGAGGAGGCCAAGAAGGCCGAGGCCGCGAAAGTCGCTGAAGGCGACGACACGAACTTTGGCGAGATCAACGTCACCCCAATCCGCGACATCATCGGAAAGATCTACGAGATGTATAACGCCGGCCAGCTTGAAAAGGAGGCCGACAATTTCAGCCTGATGTGCGACTTCAGAATATTGTCGGATGGTTCTATCGGCGAGATCCATGTGACGAAATCGTCAGGCATGAAACTCATCGACACCAAGGGCATCGAGGTACTTCATAACCTGGGCGAATCGCACGGTCTCAAACCGCTTAAAAAGCTCTCATCCAACTCTATCAGGCTGGAAGTCAGCGAAGATTTTGTGAAGCTGAGCATCACCAGTTTCGCGCCGACTTCCGACGAGGCAAAGCGACTATCGGGACTTCTGAGCGACGTGCTTTCGACTCTGGCGTTTTTTCAGAAGAAGCAAAATCCAGGAATAGCCGAGCTGCTCAGGAGTCTTAAAGTCAGCAGCAACAACAAACGGGTCGACGCAATTCTCAGCCTGCCGCGCTCGCGAGTCAGCGAAATGATGCGCGCGCAGTTCGTAGGCGCGCCCTCGACGCCACAGTAAAAGCCACCCCATCTCTCAATGCCCGAACTCCCGGAAGTCGAAACTCGCCTGCTCTTTTTGAAGCGCAACGCGCTCGGCCAGACAATCGAACGCGTGAATGTACTCGCTCCGATAAACATCAAGACGCCGTCGACTCGCGCCTTCGTGAGCAGACTGAAAGGCAGGCGCTTTGAAAGCGCGAGGCGGCGGGGCAAATACCTGATAGCACGGTTGGACGACGGGCGTTCGTTGATCCTTCATTTCACGATGGGCGGTGATCTCTACATCTACCCGCGCGAATCCGAGCGGCCGGAATATACGAGAATAGAGTTTATATTCGAGAGCGGGTTGCGCCTGGCGTTCACCTGTCCCCGCAACATATGCCGCGTAATGCTGGTCGACGACCCGCTATTGGTTCGAGGGATTCGAGAGATGGGTCCGGAGCCGCTCGACCGCGGATTCACGCTCTCGAAATTCAAAGCCATTCTGCGCGCGAGTCCGCGTCGCCGGATCAAGCCGCTCTTGTTGGATCAAGCTGCGGTGGCGGGCATTGGAAACATCTATGCGGATGAGATACTTCACCTCGCCTGCATCCGGCCTGACGTTCGCTCCTCATCTATCGACGAAAACCGCCTGGGTCTGCTTCATGGGGCGATAAAGCGCGTGCTCAGGGAGTCGATTCGCACGGCTCACGACGAACACTTTCCGGATTATTTTCTGATCGCTCGCGAGGGCCGCGGTGAAGGATGCGGTCAATGCGGCAATGAAATCACAAAAAAGAGAATAGGCGGGCGCACGTCGCGTTTCTGTCCGATATGCCAGGTTTGATCCGCGTAAGCACCGGGAGGCAGCATGAATTCAAGCATGTGGACTGACATGTTTCAGCTCGGATTGCCGATCTTGGAGAAGATGCTCAGGCCGGTAATCGTCTACGTGTTTCTGATCGTCGGCTTGCGGCTGGCGGGCAAGCGGGAGCTTGCGCAGTTAAATCCCTTCGATCTGGTTGTCCTCCTGACCCTGTCGAATACGGTTCAGAACGCAATAATCGGCAACGACAATTCGGTCACTGGAGGCCTGCTCGGAGCCGCGACGCTGCTCATGGTGAACTACTTCGTGGTCCGGCTTCTCTACAGCCATGAAAAACTCGAGCGAATTGTCGAGGGCGATTCCGATACTCTCATCGAGAATGGTCAGATACAGCGCGATAACCTAAAAAAGGAGCTTCTTACGATACAGGAATTGGAGTTGGCCGCTCACAAGCAGGGATTCGATTCTCTCGACGAAATCGACGGCGCCGTGCTTAATCCTGGCGGAACAGTTGCGTTCACGAGAAAGAAGCCTTCAATAGAACTGACTCGGCACAACGAACTGCTTGCGAAGCTGGATGAGATGAGCGCCGAACTCGCGAAACTGCGAGAAGCCGTGTCTATTTCTAAAGGGCCTCAAAAGCCCGCATAGCATTTCCCGAAGCCCTCAGTCAGTTTGAATAAAAGGAATTTGGGCTTGTACCAGGGGCGATGCGCTGCGTGGTTGCCCCTGGTACATTTTATAGTCGGCCTTTCAGTCCTACATAAATTCAGGCCTACATAAACTTAATCGGTCTTTGTAACCTTACGCCTTTATCTTGCCCTCGCTTCCCTTGCCGACCCTTGGGCCTTTGTTGTCTCTTACTGGAGCATGATCAAGGTTAGCCACCCGCTGGCCGGTTTCATAAGTGAGCTGCGCGACTTTGGTCATCTTTTCAAAATTGATCTTTTCTACGCTGTCGGTGTTGAAGTGATAATCGGGGTGAAGTCCCGTCGTGAAGAATACTATCGGTATTCCCTTCGCCGCGTAGCTGTAATGATCGCTGCGATAGTAAACCTGCTCGAGGTCGGCGGGATCGTTCATCTCGAAGTCCAGTTTTAACGGGTTTGAAAGCGCGGTGTTCGCATCGATAGTGAGGTTATGCAGCTCCGTGCTTATGCGATCCGAACCGACCAGATACAGCGTGTTGGCTTCCTCGGTCTTATCGTCGCGGTTTCGCCCGACCATATCCATATTGATCTGCGCGACTATTTTCTCTATCGGAATCGTCGGATAGTCCGCGTAGTAGCGCGAGCCCAGAAGGCCTTTTTCTTCCCCAGCGTGCCATACGAAGAGCAGCGAGCGCTTTGGTTTCGTGCCGGTGGCAAAGGCTTTGGCTACGGACAACAGCGTTACTGTTCCCGATCCGTCATCGTCAGCGCCGTTCCAGATTCGATCTTCGATGGCGTTCGGCTTCACTCCGCCGCGCGCGCCGATTCTACGCGGCCCGTTCGGCCCCTGCGCGACTTCGCCTTCCGCGTAGCCCACGTGATCATAGTGCGCGCCGAACGCGACATAGGTGTCCTTAAGCCTCGGGTCACTGCCTTCGACAACACCGATGACATTCCGGGTGTATTGAGTGTTGATTACCTGATAATCCGCATCGAGATTGAAAGTTATGCGGATATTTTTGAGGGTGAACTTCGGCAACACATCCTGCTCGGCTGCTTTGGCTTTGAGCTCGGCGTATTTGATATCGGAGCCGCTGAAGAGGAATTCAAGGAAGTCGTCCTGAGCCGAAACGGTCGGTGGAATCGGCGAGTCCAACCTCTGTACGGTTGTGAAGTCGGGCCGTTCCTGCGCGCCGGCCTGACCGCCGCCCTGATTACCGGGGCGTTGATTCCCACCCTGATTCTCGCTCGCCGGTTGATTTGCTTGCGGTTGATTTGGTTGTTGCTGATTTGGTTGTTGCTGATTTGCTTGCTGCTGATTACCGCCTCGGCCTCCCTGACCGACGCCCCCTTCTGGACCGATCCCGGCGACCGCCCCAAGCTGATCCGTAGCAAAGCGATTGCGGCCCCGAAGCGCGCGTCCGTAGGTTCGAACATCCAATCCCTTCGGCCCTCGCGCACCCAGCCAGATCACGACCTTGCCTTTTACATCCTTGCCTTCGTAATCGTTGTGCTTGGCCAGCGGAGCGTCCAGGCCGTAGCCCATGAACTCGATCTGATCGGACGTGAAGGTACGCTTTCCTCCAACGTTCCTGGGAAAAGAAATGCCCGCTCCGTCATTGAAGGTGCGAGTCTGACCGTTAGCCTCCACGGTAACCGAGGAACGATTTACAGCCTTGATGCCGAGCACCTTCACGCGCTGAAAGTATAATCCGTGATCGCCAGCCGGTTTGACACCCCAGGACTTCAGATGCTCCGCGATATAAGCGGCGGCCAGTCCGAGGCCTTCCGTGTAAGTGTTTCGTCCTTCAAGATCGTCGGACGCCAGGTAAGAGAGCCATTCTTTCAGGTCTTCAGTTTTGATCAGATCCCTTCCGTTGATGGCCTTGGGGAAGACCGTGCACGACAGAAGGGCGATCAACGCGGCTACGGTGGTGACTCGGCGAATGTTTGACATTTCTTCTCCTTTCGAAACACTTCAACCAGGCTTGCGCGAATTGGACACGATTGCACTAATACGGAGACCCTATATAGCTGGATGCATAAATCATTGCAAGCCCTCCCGCGTTTACTATTCTGAATGTAGTTGATCAACGGACTGGTTAACTGTAGGTTTAGGAAGCGCCGAGAAGGAGCCTATTGAAAAATGAATACCGGACGAAGGTTTATCTCGCTGTTGGTATGTCTGATCCTCGTTTCCGCCCCCTCGCTATTGGCCGCACAGAAGGGACCGATCTCGCGCCCGATTCCTCCGCGAACCGACGGAGCTGACGACTTGAAGAAGGGCCTACAATTTCGAATAAGCGAAGGCGTGGAACAGAGGGCTCGTCCGGCGGAACCTCCCGCGGCGAATGCCGCGCCTCTCGGAGATGCTCAATCGCAGGCGCTGCTCTCCCGGTTACCCTTAATCAAAGCGGAATCGGACGATGAAAAAGAGTTCGCGTTGCGAGACCGCTCGCTGCCTCCCCCGCGAACCGGCAAGACCATCACCGAATCCTTTCCACAGCCTCCTGCAAGCAGTCCCGAAACAAATTCTCGCGGCCCTCTCGAGGTACTGCGACATGCTCCCGAGGGCGAAGTTCCGATTGCCCCGCACCTGTCCGTCACATTCTCGCAGCCCATGGTCGCCGTGACATCGCAGATGGACGCGGCCCAGACCGTGCCCATAAAGCTCTCACCCGAGCCTCCCGGCAAATGGCGATGGATCGGAACCAGTACCATACTCTTTGAACCTCAAGGCCGCTTTCCAATGGCGACCTCCTACTCGGTTCAAATTCCAGCCGGAACCAGGTCCGCTACCGGAGGCTCGCTTGGAGGCGCTGTCTCCTGGAAATTCACTACGCCTGCGCCAAAAGTTATCAAGAAGTATCCCGAGGGCGGATCGATTTCGCGCGCGCCCATAATGTTCATGGAGTTCGACCAGCGCATCGATTCCGACACCGTTCTGAAAAACATCAGGGTCACGGCAGGCGCGACGAATTTCAGGCTTCGGTCAGCAACTCAGGACGAAATTGATCGAGATGATTCGGTGAGCCAGCTTGCGAAGAACGCGCAGCCGGGCCGCTGGATTGCCCTTCGCGCCGTCGGAAACGGCGATCCGAAACTCGTGCTTCCCGCGGGTTCGACAGTTCAAGTAACTCTAGCTTCGGGTACACCCTCCGCCGAAGGCCCGCTTAAAACATCCGCGCCACAGACCTTCACATTCGAGACATTCGGACCGCTCAGGGTCGTAGAAGCGCGCTGCGGATGGGACAAAACCTGCTCGCCGTTCGATTCCTGGTCGATAACATTCACGAACCCTCTGGATGCGACCGCTTTCGATAAGTCACAGGTACGGGTAGAGCCTGACATACCGGGCCTTAAGATCGCTCTGTTCGGAAACACGCTATCGATGTCCGGAGTGAAGCGGGGCCGCACAACCTATCGTGTGATCCTCGATCAATCTATACGGGATCAATTCGGCCAGACGCTTGGCGCTTCGTCTCCAATAGTGTTCAACGTCGGTTCCGCGCCTCCGACGCTCGGATCGTCTGGAAAGGTCATGGTTGTCCTCGATCCTTCCGGTCCGGCTCGCTTCTCGGTATTCAGCGTCAATCATCGATCGCTGAGGGTGCGGCTCTTTGCTGTTGGCCCCGAAGACTGGGGCGCTTTTATGTCGTATTTCGACGGCCGAGACGGAGGGGCAAAAATTCCGCCAGGCCGTGTGATTGTATCGGACACCATCCCGGTCAAAGGCGAGCCGGACGAAATGGCGGAGACGCGAATCGACCTGACCCCGGCGCTTCACAACGGATTGGGCCAGGTAATAGTTCTCGTCGAACCAGGAACGATATTGAACAGGCGCGATCGGCAATCGGTAGCGGCGTGGGTCCAGGCGACTCAGATCGGACTTGATGCGTTCTCGGATTCCGGCCAGTTGGTGGGCTGGGCTACGTCGCTCAAAGACGGCAAACCGGTTGAGGGAGCGCGGCTGGCAATCGAGGCCGTGACGCCGGGACGCGTAAACGAGCAGTCCTCGAATACGACCGATCGGACGGGATTGGTCCGGCTGCAACTCGGCGGATTTATCGAGGGCGCGGCAAATATTCTGGTTGCGCGTAAAGGTCCAGACCTGGCCATTCTTCCTGAGAATACCTACTGGTGGAGCCGCGGCAGTAGTTGGTACAAGGGCGAGCCAAAGGATTCGCTTCGCTGGTTTGTGTTCGATGACAGAAAGATGTATCGCCCTGGTGAGGAGGTTCATATCAAGGGCTGGATTCGACGCATCGGCGCAGGTCCGAGCGGCGACGTAGAAGCGCTCGGCGGCTCCGCCGCGACTGTCGATTATGTGCTCAAGGATTCGCGGGGCAATGAAGTATTAAAAGGGAGCTTGCGGATAAATGCGATGGGCGGCTTCGACACTTCATTCAAGCTTCCGCCTACGATGAATCTCGGCTACGGATCCCTGACTCTCGATGCAAGCGGCAGCGCCGGCTTGCTCGGAAACCAGTACAATCATCAGATTCAAGTTCAGGAATTTCGCAGGCCCGAGTTCGAAGTGAATGCGTCCGCAAGCGAAGGCGAACATATGGTGGGCGGCAGCGCGACCGTCACCGTCGCCGCGAATTATTACGCCGGAGGCGCGCTTCCAAACGCCGAGACAAATTGGACGGTCACGGCGACTCCGACAAACTACACGCCTCCAAATCGAAGCAGCTTCACCTTCGGAACGTGGGCGCCGTGGTGGTTCGCGCGGCCGGCCGCCGAAGAACGGCTTGTCCGAACGTTGAACGGAAAGACGGACGCCCTGGGGAAGCACACGATTCATCTCGATTTCGATTCAGTCAATCCGCCTCGGCCTTCGGTGGTTACGGCCCAGGCAAGCGTAAGCGACGTCAACCGGCAGCAATGGTCGGCCTCGGCCAGCCTGTTGGTTCATCCCGCGTCTCTTTACGTTGGATTAAAGAGCCCGCGTACGTTTGTTCAAAAGGGCGAGCCGCTCATCGTGCAGTCAATCGCTACCGATATAGATGGGAACGCAGTCCGAGGGCGGGCGATCAAATTGAAGCTGGTACTGCTCGATTGGGTCTTCGAAAAAGGCGAGTGGCGTCAGAAGGAGACCAATCCGCAGGAGTGCAGCAAGACCTCGGGAACGGATGCCGTTGAATGCAGATTCGAACCGAAGGAGGGCGGCACGTACAGGGTTACAGCAACCGTATTGGATGACCGCGAGAGAGCGAATGAGAGCACGCTGACGCTCTGGGTGGCGGGCGGCAAAGTTCCTCCAAAGCGTGATGTCGAACAGGAAGAAGTCAACCTGATTCCGGACAGAAAAGACTACGAACCGGGAAGCACCGCGGAGATTCTGGTTCAGGCTCCGTTTTATCCGGCGGAAGGCCTGATGACGCTGCGGCGCTCGGGTCTGGTCACCACCGAGCATTTTCGGATGGAGGGCTCGTCATACACGCTGAGAATACCGATTTCGGAGCGGTATCTTCCGAACGTACATGTTCAGGTCGATCTTGTTGGCGCGGCCGCGAGAACGAATGACTCTGGTCAAACCGACGATCGATTGCCGAAACGCCCCGCGTTTGCGACGGGCAATCTGAATCTGGACGTTCCTCCGTTGAGCCGAAAGCTCTCGGTCAAGGCAACGCCTCGCGATGCGAAGCTTGAACCCGGCGGTGAGACTACGGTTGACGTAGAGGTACGCGATGCGGAAGGAAGGCCGGTCTCAGGGAGTGAGCTTGCCATCGTGGTTGTTGATGAAGCGGTGCTCAGCCTGACGGGTTACAAGGTCGGCGATCCGCTCTCGACATTCTATTCACAGCGAGGGGCCGATGTAACTGACTTTCATCTACGGCACGACATAGTTCTGCCGCGTCCCGAAGATATAAACGGAACACTGGGCGGTGCGCCCGGCGGAGTTGCGAGTGGAGCGGCCGGAGGCGCCCTCAAGTCCGGCGACATGCTGAGACGGATGGCTCCCGCGGAAGTGCCGATGCTTGCAAGGATGGCGAATGAGCCGCCGCCGCGGTCCGATGCAATTCAGCTCCGCGAAAACTTCAACGCGCTCGCCGTGTTCGCGGCGGCTGTGCCAACCGACGGGCAGGGTCGCGCGCAGGTCAAAGTTAAATTGCCCGACAACCTGACGCGATATCGAGTCATGGCAGTGGCCGTCGCAGGCGGCAAGCAGTTCGGCGAAAATGAGTCGGCAATCACGGCGCGCCTGCCGTTGATGGCGAGACCCTCGGCCCCGCGATTTCTAAATTTCGGAGATAAGTTTGAACTGCCGGTCGTCATTCAGAATCAGACAGATTCTCCAATGGATGTCGACGTTGCCGTTCGCGCATCGAATGCCGAGTTGACCGAAGGTGCTGGAAGGCGCGTGACCGTCCCAGCGAATGACCGTGTAGAAGTGCGATTCCCAACCGCGGCCTCGCGAGCGGGAACGGCCAGGTTTCAGATCGCTGCCGCTTCAGGAAAGTGGTCGGATGCCGCCGAAATTCAATTGCCTGTATGGACCCCTGCGACTACGGAAGCCTTTGCGACCTACGGCGAAATAGACGACGGAGCAATCATTCAGCCGATCAAGGCTCCTTCGGATTCGGTTAAGCAGTTTGGCGGCCTTGAAGTCTCAACCTCATCGACCGAATTGCAGGCGCTCACCGATGCCGTGCTCTATCTGGTCTCTTATCCGTTCGAATGTTCGGAGCAAATATCGTCGCGAGTCCTTGCTATTGCAGCTCTGCGGGATGTGCTTACTGCATTTCATGCGAAAGGGCTTCCCGAACCCGAAGCGCTAATAGCCGCGGTGAAGCGCGACATCAAGCGCCTCGAAACGCTTCAAAATAACGATGGCGGATTCGCATTCTGGAGGAAAGGCGACGAGTCGTGGCCGTATTTGAGCATTCACGTTGCTCACGCCCTGGTTCGGGCGAAAGAGAAACAATTCGATGTGCCGGGCAAAATTCTCGACAGCTCGAAACATTATCTTCGCGAGATTGAGAGCCACATTCCAAATTACTACGGCCCGGAAGCGCGCCGGGCGTTGATCGCTTATGCGCTTTACGTTCGCAATCGAATGGGCGACAGGGACACGGCTCGCGCTCGCAGGCTCATCGGTGAAGCGGGTCTCGACAATCTCTCGCTCGAATCGACAGGCTGGCTGCTGTCGGTATTGTCGGGCGATCAGAGATCGACAACGGAGGTCGTCGCGATACGCAAGCATCTGGCGAACCGAGCGGAAGAAACCGCGGGCACTGCTCACTTCACCAGCTCTTACAAAGACGGCGACTATCTCCTGTTGAGTTCGAGCCGCCGCGCGGATGGAGTCATATTGGAGGCGCTGATCGGAGATCAGCCCGAGAGCGATCTCATTCCCAAAATAGTGCGGGGACTTCTTGCCCATCGCAGTCGCCTCTGTTCGTGCTGGCAGAACACCCAGGAGAATGCCTTTATATTGCTGGCCCTCGATCGATATTTTGCCAAATACGAAAAGGCGACTCCGAACTTCGTCGCTCGGGCGTGGCTGGGCCAAAGCTACGCAGGAGAACAACAGTTCAAGGGACGCACCACCGATCGCCATGAAATCAACGTTCCTATGCGGTATCTGGCGGATGGTCCGGCGCAACAAAATCTCGTGCTGAGTAAAGACGGACCCGGAAGGCTCTACTATCGAGTCGGGCTGCGCTACGCACCCGCAAGTCTGAAACTCGCCGCCGCGGAATACGGCTTCACTGTGCAGCGCTCATACGAAGCCGTAGATAAGGCCGATGACGTTCGACGCGACTCGGACGGTGCATGGCACATAAAGGCGGGGGCCAGCGTACGCGTTCGGCTGACGATGGTGGCTCCTACACGTCGCTATCATGTGGCGCTGGTCGATCCTATTCCTGCCGGGCTTGAGGCGCTTAATCCGGCGCTCGCGGTGACCGGACCTATACCGCAGGATCCGAAGGAAGAAACGGTCCGAGGTAACTGGTGGTGGTGGTCACGACCCTGGTTCGAGCATCAGAACATGCGCGACGAGAGAGTCGAGGCCTTCGCCTCGCTGCTCTGGGAAGGCGTCTACAACTACTCATATGTGGCGCGCGCAACTACTCCAGGAACCTTTGTCGTGCCGCCGGCCAAAGCTGAAGAGATGTACCAACCGGAGAACTTCGGCCGCAGCTCGACCGACCGCGTGATTGTAGAGTGAGAGGGACTGGTTATAGCGGCTTCGTTATGACTTCCGATGACGGGCTCCGGGTTCAGCGATAAGAGGTTAGGACCGAGCGGCGATTCCGAGCGCCTTCATTCGGCGATATAGGTGCGAGCGGTCGATGCCCATTGCTTCGGCTGTATGGGTCATGTTGCCGTCGCATTCCGCTAGCTTGTTTACGATATACTGGCGTTCGAACGCCTCTCGCCCTTCGCGATATGAAGTGAAGTTATAGCTCGGCGCGAGCGATATCCCGTCGGTTGTTCCAAGCTGCGGCAGATCATCGGCGGTGACTTGCTCGCGAGAATTCATTATGACTACCCGCTCTATCGTATTGCGCAATTCGCGCACGTTGCCCGGCCAGTTGTACAACGCCAGCCTTTCAAGAGCATCTTCGGTGAACGTCTTTGGCGGACGCGAATAGCCCGCCGAGTATTTCTGATTGAAGTGCTCCGAGAGCTGCGGAATGTCTTCGCCCCGTTCGCGCAAGGGCGGAATCTCGAACGGAATCACGTTGAGCCGATAGAAGAGATCGGGACGAAAGGCGCCGCGCTCCATCTCTTCATCGAGGCGCTTGTTGGTGGCCGCGATTATTCGCACATCCACTGTAGTCGACGAGTTCGAGCCGACGGGCTCAAATCGCTGTTCTTCGAGGACCCGAAGCACCTTCGCTTGAACCTTGAGGCTCATATCGCCTACTTCGTCCAAAAGAAGCGTGCCGCCGTCCGCCATCTCGAATTTTCCCTGTTTAGCCTGGGTGGCGCCGGTGAATGCACCCTTTGTATGACCGAATAGCTCGGACTCGATTAGCTCTTCGGGAATAGCGGCGCAATTGAGCTCGATGAGCGGCATCGACGCACGCGATGACGCTCGATGGAGGGCGCGCGCGGCCAACTCTTTTCCGGTGCCCGACTCCCCGTAGATCAGGATTCTGCCGCCGGTCGGCGCCGCGATCGCGATTTGCTGGCGAAGCGCCCGCATCGGGATGCTGTCGCCGATCATTATGTAGTCGTCGACTTGCTGGCGCAGCCGCAGGTTGTCAGCTTCGAGCTGCCGTTGTCTGAGGGCGTTTCGGAGAGCGAGGACCGTGCGCTCGATCTGCAGAGGCTTCTCTATGAAATCGAGCGCTCCGAGCTGAGTGGCGCGCACAGCCGTTGCTATGCTGCCGTGCCCGCTGATCATTATTACGGCTGTTTCAGGATATGAAGCGCGGAGTTTTTCAAGCGTTTGAATTCCGTCGATTCCGGGGAGCCAGACGTCGAGGAGAATGCAACTGAAGACTCGGCGTTCGAACGCCGCAAGACATTCCTCTCCGGAGGAAACCGTCTCGACGGAGAAGCCTTCGTCTTCAAGGACGCCCTTGAGCGAGCGCCTGATCCCTTCTTCGTCGTCAACTACGAGGACCGAATTTGACATTTTGCGTTAGCTTAGCGGTCCTCGTTATTCGGCGGGCTCAATTTCAATCTGAAATCGCCGCCGATGGTATTCGGACGATTGAACGCAGGCTCGATGTCCAGATGCAGCATCCCGCCGGCATCAGTGAATACTTCGCGAAGGCGCCGCCGCCGTCTCATGAATACGAAGGCCCCGAAGCTGCCGCCGCCGATGAGGACCGTCAGAATCAACAGCCCGATCACGCCAAAGGTCGAAAGCAGCATATCCGCCGCCTTCTGAGTACCAAAAGGGTCATTGGTCCGCCAGAGCGGGTTTCGAAGCCACTTGACTTGATAAGGATACTGCACCAGAGACACAAGCCGCTCGGCGCCTTCGCGATCGCGAACATTCGTCGATTCAACCAGGTAGTTGCCCTCTCGCTTCAGGATGGTCCGGTCACGCTCTTCTTCCGGCAGAGTCGAAAGAAAATCGCCCGCCCGCTTCATGGCATCATAAGCGAACTGCGGAGTGTGGTATTCAATAATCAGCAGGTTCGCAGTTGAAGGCGAGCCGGCTTCTTTCGGATATTGACCGAGGACCGCTTCGGCATGGCCGTCGAAGGAGAATTGCTCCTTCGCGTGCTCGACATATTTACTGAGTGCGATCGGCCCCAGGAAGTAACGCACTGAAGCCGTAGATCCCGCCGAGGCGGGGAAATTCGATACAACAAGCGGCAAGATTGGAGCGCCGTCACCCAACAATGAAGCTACAGACGACGCGAGCTTGCGAGCTTCAGGGCTTACTCGACCGCGATTGGTCGATACGGAAACGACATAGTTCTTTTTCCAGAACAGAATCTTACCGTCGGCTTCCGAGCTGCCCCAGCCAATCGCGGCTTCCGGTTGGGAGGAGGGATCCGCCGTCGAATACGTGAACAGCCCGTACGCGGCTGAAAGGCCTTCGGTTTGAAAGACCTCTACCCGCGCGTTGCCGTACTCGCGCGCATATGCAGCCGCTGCGCCGTATTCGCCATATGCTTCCGCTTCTTTGCCCACAAGTTCCGAAAGCTGATCCCTGGTGTATCTGTTAAACGTCCCGCTTGCGGGGGTGTTGGAAAGGCGATCGGGAAGCAATTGGAGCGGATCCAGATTCGAAGCAGCCTGGATGATTTGAACGCTCTCCCGAGATGAAGGATTGTCGCCCGCTGCCGCGGGCTTGGCCTGAATTAAATAGGTTGATAGAGCGATCGCCGCAACAACGATTGCCGCCAACAAGTTGGTTCTTTTGTTGTCCTGCATTGATTAACCCGTGAGTCCTTGAATTCGCTCGCGAGGAGCGGGCGCTCACGAATATTCTAGCAGAACGAACTTACGCTTGCAGTTTGAAAGCGGTCTGTCGGCTTTTCAGGACTACATAGTCAGCCGTTTCGCGTTGCGCTTGTAGCTCTAATGTCGCCTTCTCAGCTCGGCAAGGATCATGTCGGCGTAGCGCTCCGGGTGGTGGATTTCGGAGAGAAATATTTTCCCCGTCTCCGAAGCGCTGTCGATAACGATGTCGCCGAGATTGGCCAATCGCTGCAAGACCGATGCAGTGACGGTCACGTCTTGAATGTTGCGCAGAGGAATGTTCCTGATTGTTTTCGCAAGGAGCCCGTATCGCATCTCGAGCTTATAATTCGTGAGCGTGTAGACCTCGCGCCGCCGCTGAATGTGTTTGTAAACGGGAATTGAAAACGCTAAGACGAAAAGCACTGTAAGACCAATAAAGGCGACCTGCGCCGGCGCGTGAAAAATTCCCATTAAGGCGGCGACCGCCAGTACAATCACGCTAGCTAAAATATACCAGGCCATAACGAATATGAGGGTCGGCCGAAGTGTAAAAATGGAATGCTCTTCGGCTTCAATTTCGCCTCCTGGCCGAGAGGCTAAAGAAGATGCTTGCTGGTTTCGTTCAGCTTGCGCGAGGGTTGCGCCGCAGCTATTGCAGAACCGGCTTCCCTCAGGTAAAGACTGCCCGCATTGATTGCAAAACATTTATTGACCTCTTCGCTCGCGCATTCGCGCTGAATGTTATCATGAGAATCAGCGGCCGATAAAACAGTAGGCATCAAGGCGTTTTGAACGCTATAACGACTCTCGAAGACGCGGATAGAACCTGTAGATCGCCAGACTTCAGCCTATCGACGCGAGCCGGTATTTAGGCTGTTTCTTAACGATTTCTACCAGCCTCGAAAACTCATGGGTCTCTTGTTTTTCTTTGATTAGTAAATCGGCCTCGCGCTTCGCGGCTTCCAACAGGGTCTGGTCGCGAACCAGATTGCCGATTCGAAAATCAGGTAGGCCGGCTTGGCGGGTTCCCATCATCTCGCCAGGACCGCGAATTTCCATATCTTTTTCAGCTATCCTGAACCCGTCCGTAGTCTCTTCCATAATCGCGAGGCGTTCGCGAGCCTCACTCGTTCGCTTGTCGCCGGCCAGCAGTATGCAATAAGCCTGTTCGCCGCCGCGTCCGACCCTGCCTCGAAGCTGATGAAGCTGCGATAAGCCAAATCGTTCGGCGTGCTCTATTACCATGACATTTGCATTTGGTACATCGACTCCGACTTCTATGACGGTGGTCGCGACCATTATCTCGGCCGAACCAGTTCGAAATTCCTCCATCGCTCGGTCCTTTTCGTCCTGTTTCATTTTTCCATGTACGAGCACGACACGGTGACCTGGAAATATTTCCGTGCTCAGCCGTTCAGCCATCTGCGTCGCCGCCATTAGATCGAGTTTTTCAGACTCTTCGACAAGGGGATAAACAATGTAGACCTGGCGCCCCTTTTGAATCGTCTGCTCGAGGAACTTGTAAATCTTGGCTCGGGCGTCTTCGCTCCGAACCTTTGTTATGACCGGTTTTCTTCCCGGAGGCATCTCGTCGATTATCGACACGTCGAGATCGCCATAAACCGTCATCGCAAGCGACCTGGGGATGGGTGTTGCGGTCATAACAAGAACGTCGGGGTTGTACCCTCGCTTCATCAACTCTGCTCTCTGAAGCACTCCGAAGCGATGTTGTTCGTCTATGACTACGAATCCCAGCTTTTGAAATCGCACGCCTTCCTGGATCAGAGCGTGCGTTCCGATCAGCAGATTTATTTCCCCTGATGAAACAGCTTCGTAGAGCTCGCGCTTCTTTGCCGCTGATAGCGAGCCCATCAACAGCTCTACTCTGTAAGGAGATTTGGACAGAAGCCGCTTCACATTCCGGGAGTGCTGCTCGGCGAGAATTTCGGTCGGAACCATCATCGCCGCCTGGTATCCGCTCTCCATCGCAACAACCGCCGCTTGAATCGCGACAATGGTCTTCCCGGATCCGACGTCCCCCTGCAAGAGCCGGTTCATCGGCTTCGGACCGGTCATGTCGTTGACTATTTCTCGAAGCACGCGTTTCTGCGCTGAAGTGGGTTTGAAGGGAAGAACTCTTCTTACGGCTTCGCGGACGCGGTCTCCCGTTTTGATAATCGCGCCTTTGGGCGCCTCTTCTCGCCCTTGTTTTCTCAATCCGACGGCGAAAACGAGCCAGAAGAATTCTTCGAATATGAGTCGTTGATGAGCCGGCGACCTCATCTGGTTATACATCTCGATCGGCGAGTCCTCAGCCGGAAAGTGTATCTGGCGATAGGCTTCAAGGCGGCCGATTAGACCGTTGCGAGCGATGATGTCAGCAGGCAGAAGCTCCTTGATGCTCGAGGCGTCGAGTCTCTCGAGCACGTAGTACATTATCGATCTGAGCTGCTTCGTTCTTATCTCGCCGAGTTTTCTGTAGACCGGAACGCGCCGCGCCCTGTGAATCGGATCGATCTGTTCTTCCTCATCGGACAGGAGCTCGTAATCGGGATTCTCGATTTCGAAGAAGCCCCGCCTGCCGCGCTTCCATTGGCCGTATAACAGGACACGAGTTCCGCGGGTCAGCGTCTTTTGGAGATAGGCCTGATTCCACCAGATCGCCCGTATCTGGCCGGTGCGGTCCACGGCCGAGCATTCAAAGATGCGAAGCTTCCCTCCCTTAACGGCGTATGTTCCGGCGACTCTTACCTCGACTTCTATCGTCGCGTATTCGCCGTTTTTCAGGCCTCCGATTTTGGTTAGATTGGAACGATCTTCGTAGCGCATTGGAAGGTGGTGGAGCAGATCTCCTATAGTGGCCGCGCGCGGGTTTGCTGCGTTGACGTTCGCGGCAACCGCGGCCGCAAGCTTTTGCGCGGTCTTCATCGCTACGCGAGGGATCTCGTGAAGATGAAGCTCGACCAGGGAGGTTGACGGCTTGAGCATAGTCATCGCAACGCGGAAGCGTCTGATTCTATCATCATCTCCTGGAAAGGACGCCGTTCCGGTTCATCGCTTCGTCCAGGTTGGACAATTATTGGACAATGCTCGGACGTTTACGGCAATATCGCGCTTGCCGTACACTTCTCCAGGATGAGGCGGACAATTTTTTCAATGTCCGAATGTCGCGCGTTCAAAACTGAGAGCGGAGGAAGCGATGAACAACAGTCCTCAATCTGATCCATCCGAAAAATTCGTTCAACCCCCGCTCAGCTATGCCCGCGAAGGGCCGGCCCTGGTCGGAGTCAATCTTGCTCCCGGTGAGGAGGTCCGCTGGATCTGGACCCACTATCCCGGCGGTCGGAGCGTGGTCACCGGCTATGAGATAGTAAAGCCCGAAGCAAGCGAATCTCGGTTCGATTTTCAGAACGCCGTCAAGAATTGGCTGTGGCCGAAACAATGAGAAAAGGCGCTTGATGAACGCTTACAGAGAAAGCGAGCCGGAAAAGCTGGAGGACCGGCTTTCCAGAATTGATTCTGAAATCGCCGGCCTTCTTACCCGCGCGGTTGAAGGCGGTGAACTCGATTTCGATGACGGCCTCAAGCTGGCGCGAACCGAGGGCGCCGAGCTCGATGCGCTTGTGCTCGCTGCCGATCACGTGAGGCATAAGCGGGTCGGCGACGTGATAACCTACGTAGTCAATCGTAATATCAATTTTACCAATGTGTGTTTTGTGGGCTGTCGCTTCTGCGCTTTCAGCCGCGCGCCTCGCGAACACGATGCTTACTTTTTGTCGCTGGAAGAAGTCGCCCATCGCTCGATCGAAGCCTGGGAACGCGGCGCGCGCGAAGTTTGCGTTCAGGGAGGCCTTCCGAGAGGGCTCGACCCCTTCTATTACAGAGATATTCTTCATTCAATCAAGACTGCTACGCCCTCAATGCATATTCACGCGTTCTCTCCGATGGAGATTGTCTACGGCGTCGAGTTAACGGGAATGCCCCTGCGAGACTATCTGCTCATGCTGAAGGAGGCCGGTCTTGATACGCTGCCCGGAACCGCGGCCGAAATTCTCGATGATGGGGTTCGTCACGAGATAGAGCGCATAAAGCTCACGGTAGCTCAATGGGTCGACGTGGTAACGACGGCTCACACAGTGGGCATCCGAACAACGTCGACGATGATGTACGGCCATACCGAAACGGAAGAACATTGGCTGCGCCATCTCTTATTGCTCCGAGACATTCAAAAGCGTACGGGTGGGTTTACCGAGTTCGTTCCACTCGGTTTTGTTCACCAGAATACCCAGTTGTACCAGTCGGGCGATGCGAGGCCGGGTCCGACCACGAACGAACACTTGAAGGTGCACGCGCTTGCACGATTGATGCTGCAGGGTTGGATAGACAACATTCAGATCTCGTGGGTGAAAATGACTACTGAGATGACTCAGTCGTGCCTGCGAGCGGGAGCCAACGACTACGGCGGCACGTTGATGGATGAAAACATCTCCCGGCTTGCGGGCGCCACG
This sequence comes from Blastocatellia bacterium AA13, assembly GCA_003222245.1. Lineage (GTDB taxonomy): Bacteria > Acidobacteriota > Blastocatellia > UBA7656 > UBA7656 > QHVH01. The sequence goes on from QHVH01000021.1 coordinate 163,276, forward strand.
TCGGGCCAATATCTTTCGCCTTCCGATATTCGGGCCCGGATCAGGAAGCTAGGCAGAGTTCCCGCGGAGCGAAACACTCTTTATAAGATTCTCAAAGTCCACGGCCGCGAAGAGGAAGCTCAGGATGAGCCGGAAGTCTCCGCGGCAATTCCTTCGCCTTTTGTCACGCTGGAGCATTCGCGAGCGCACGCAGCCCACCGCACCGGCTCAGAAGACTGAACAGCATCTCAAGAAAAGCGCTCGATTCAATTTCCGTCTCTGAATGGAACCGGCTTGACGCTTTCGTTCGCGCGAGCCGGCGATGCTGGTTGACTCCCAATGAGTTGCGACCCCGGAGGGCGCTCACGTTCGATCCTCAAATTCGGTAGTGGCGTAATCCTGTGTGGCTCCTAATTTTCTAGTTTTCCTCGAAAAGAGTTGGTGCATAATCGCCGAGCCATTGGCGAACAATGCAGAGACGGACTGTCCTCGGCCAAGGCTCCGGTTCGTCTTTGCCACTCACACCTTACGAGGAGAGCATGCCAGACAAAGGGAAGAATGCTAAAGCGATAAAGTGGCTCGGCAAGAAATCCTGGCTAGAGTTGTTCGGCGAGTACATTGTGAATTGCCCAGATCGCGCCGAGCGACTGATGATCATGATGATGTCCATACGCTACCTGATGCTGGGCAGGCGCGCCGAACGAAACAAGGCACTACACGCAATCAATAACTGCATCAAGGCGTGTATACCCTACACGCGAACAAAGGTTATTACTGAATTGATGAAAGAAGAGAAACGAAGAAGAGAGCAAGAAGGCGGCCCGTGCTAGGCCGCCAGTAGCTCTTGAATAGTCCATATGTGGCCGGTAAGGCCAGCTTCCATGCCGGGGTTATTCTGATGCTGGAGTGAACCCGGCAAAAATTATAATAGGCGAAGAAGAACGCGAATGCCGCTTTCAGGTTCTCCCATGTCTTGCTGAATCCATTTGTCAGTCTGGTAAGCCTTCTCATCTGCATTCTGATTGTGAGGTTCTGTCTTTCAACGTGCGAGGTACAGATACGCTCAGGATCGGGATCGCCGTAGACTGGGACTACTTGCGTGTCTAAGACCTCAGCAGGGCTGTATAGCTGCTCGCCCTCTCGCGGCGCACCATAGATTTTGATAAATTGCGCGAAGTCGATCTTCTTAGCTCCAAGGCTATGCACCACACAATCACGGTAGGCCTCGAATCCATCGGTCGAAACCTGAAAGTTATGGTCTGCGGTAGCGCGTGCAATTTTCTCTGTGAACGCGAAGGTATCGCCGTATGTTCTTCGCCCCAAATGCCAGCTTACGACAAGCTTCGTATGACGTTCGAACGCGACGAAACAGTAAGCATCGCCTCTTCGCGGATCGGCCTCTTTCTTTGTCTTTTCCTTGCACTGAACGAATGCCCACAGCTCGTTAAGCTGGAGGTCCCGAACCGAAACACCTTGGATTCTCTCTTCGAGAAGGTTGGAAGAATCAGCACATTCGTCCGTCCCTTACATGCGAAGGGAGACGATCAACTGAATTGGAGGTGGTGGATGTTTGCACGATTCCGAGCTTCGAAGTCATGCGGTCTTCCGTCCGGGCGCACACCACTCGGCGTCAGGGCCACCCGCCAATCTACGAGGGCCTGCTGCGTGTCAGAACAAACAGATTTTTAGAAAGGTATAACGTAGCATGATCACTCAGGAGAACCCGAAGCTGACACATTCAATCGCTGAAGCTTGTGAAGCGCTTCAGATCTCACGACAACCTTATGGAAGCTGGTGAAGTCTCGTAGGCTAAACCACTCCGCATCGGACGCCGAATTCTGTTCACGCAAAAGAATTCATGACCGCGACCTTGGCTCCGCACGTGCCAGCTATCGCCTCTGTCACAGACATAGTCTGTCCTCACAGACATAGTCTGTCCATCCAAATGCATCTCTCCGAAGATGTTTCCCGCTGCCAGTTCTTTGACAAAGTACCTGTGGTGTGCGCGCCTGATCTGAACAGGGAGACCTCAGACAATAACGTCAAAATTCGATTCAAAGAATGGAGGGGATCATGCAACCGAGAATCGACGCCACGTCCGTCAGCCCAGGCGCGTTAAACGCGATGCTGGGATTAATTAACTA